>JAFECB010000020.1 GCA_018242365.1 Pseudomonadota bacterium | reverse complement strand
GTAGACCAGAGCTGGACGACTGCCGCTGGTATCGGCAACCACCTAGTGACGTTCATCCCCGACATCTTTGCGGGTGGGGTTCTTCGCCGTGGAGCCATGAAGCTCTTGATGCCGGGGCTGCGTACCGCCGCCGAGGCGTCGTTGACTGCCAGCGGGAAAGTGGCTGCCAAAGACTTGACCGAGAAGGCGGTACAAGAGGAAGCCGAGCGCATCGCAGCACAGTCGTTCACGCGGCGGAATATCCTGAATGCGGTTGCTGCCAATCCAGCAGCCCTCCATATGACCGCTGAACAGGGGCGCGGGATCATTGCCGCAGGTGGTACTCCTGCAGACGTTGCAGCGATGGCACTGCCGGTGCTGGCGATCAACTCGATTCTGGCGGCGCTGCCGATCTCGGCCCGTGGCCCGTGGCTCAAGCGGACGCTGACAGGCGCTGCTATCGGCGGCGTGTCGAATGTGGGGGCAACAGCAGCGATCAACCCGTTCCTCCCGGAGAACATGCGCACCAACGCGTTTGAAGCCGGTGGGCCGGGGGCACTGATGGGCGCGCTGTTCGGTGGCCTCATGGGCGGGCGACCGATCATTGCGCGCGAAACGGGCGCAAAGCCGAGCGCCGAAGAAGCAGTAGGCAGCGACAGCGCAGACAGTGGTGCTGGTGGTGCCGACGCTAGCGCGGAGGCGGCGACTAGCGGTGTCTCAGTTGCACGCCCACCACCGGCTCCTCACGCCCCCGGTTATACAGAGGACGCTTACCCGACAGGGTTCTCGGCGCTTTCACAGCCCGAGCGGTTCACCGCAAACGTCGCGCTTAATGACGTGCTGCCGCGAATCAACACTCTGCTGGCGGGAACCAAGGGTAAATCAGCGCGCCCGGCGGTCAAGGTGCTTGATAGCGACGGCGTCGCCACAGACGAGGTGATGCAGTTTACGCGACCTGAGCTGCAAGAGAATCCTGCAGCAGCGATTGATGCGCTGTCGCGCGTCAACGGCTCAGACGCTGTGAATGGCGAGCGCGATGCGCTCATCGGTTGGCTGCGTTCGCACAACGACGCTATTGCTAGCAACGATCAGCTCTCCCGCGCCAGCGCAGCAATGACGCCAGCACTGCGTAACGCCCTTCCTATGTTGAACGACGGGCAGCGCGCAGACGTGGCGATGGAGCTTGGCGTCTCACCTGCTGCGCTCGACCAAGCGTGGCGTGCTGCTGCGCAGACCGACACGCTACCTGCTACGGGCGAGGCGATGGCGGAGCCTACTGGGCAGCTTAATTCCGCTACGACCGCTCGGGTGCAGGCGATGATTCGCCGGATGATGCCGGAGCATGACGACATCCCCGCCGTGGACATGAGCGTTGCCGAGGGCGCGGTGCCTCGTGTGGATGGTGGCAACAACCTAGGGACACCCGCTGGCGCGATCCGGCCAGCGGCATCGGCAGTGGCCAACCCACTACAGGCAGAAGCCGAAGCGGCAGTACCACCAGCCGACCCCCTCATGTCACCCAGCGTCAGCGCTCCTGCGCGCGAAGCAGCTAACTCTGTCGTGGCGAGCGACGGCATGTCACAGGCTACTGCGCGCGTGCGTGACGCAGCTGTGGATGACCCGACTGTTATCCCGCCGGAAGGGCAGTCAAATACCATGATCCAGCGGCTGGCGGAGCTGAGGGCAGACCCGCAGTCGCCGGTAGCGCGCCGTGCAGCAGCGTTCGTCGGGCAGAGTGCGGCGTTGGCGCGGGCTGTGCGTACTGCCGCTTCGGCCCGTGCGGCTTTCACGCGAGAGCTTGACGCTCAAATGCAGACGCTTAACGCCAGTGGCGATATCTCTGCCGACAGCGACGCCGCGTTCCGCACACTACGCAGTCAGATGCAGGCAGCGGACGCTGAGGTCGCAGCACGCAACGAGCGCGTAGCGAACCTGATTACCGATGTCAGCCAAGACCTGAGCGGTGTTTCGGATGAGGGCGCGGTTGCTGACCTGACGACAGTCGAACCAGCACAGAACGGCGGTGTAGCGCCGACGCTCCGCGCCCGCCGCGCAGCGCAAACAGACAGGCTCAGTATTCCGCTGTTGGACGGTGATGGCCGACCGCTAATGCTGCCGCCACCCAGTACGCGCCCGCTCAGTGAAATCCAGAGCGCTATGGACGCAGTGCTACGCGACAGGACTAGCGCCTTGTCCGACGTGTTCGGCCGGATCGACAGCGGCGTGACGCAGCGCGAGCACCGGAACCTGCTGAACAGGGCAGGCGGCGTCGTTCGCCACTCAGAAGTCGAGCTGGCGCGGCTCCAGCGTGAGATGAACGCCGCCGTCGCACGCGCTGACCACATGCAAGCGCTTAACGCGTTGAACAACGAGGAGCTGGCGTCGGCATTCACGGCGAACAAAGTCCGCATGAAGTCGCTCGACGAAAGTATCCGAGCATTGGAGGCGCGGCGTAAAGTGGGCGAGGCGATTTCGCCGCAAGAGCAGGTGCTGCAGAATGCTTGGGTACATGAATACAACGAGCTGGCCACTGCCAACCGCCACATCGAGCAAGTGCGCAAGCTGCCTGACGCGTCCCGAGGTGACGCCACGCAAGACCCTTTCGGCGGTAGCGCTCAGGCGACTGAGCAGGTATCCACTAGCGCGGCAGATCGCTACACCAACGAGGGGCTGCGTGGGCTGTTTGCTGGCCCGCGTCCGCCAGATACGCTCGGAGCGCTCATTCGCCAGATCACCCGCTGGCAGTCCGGCGCACCGTGGGCGCGCAAGATCGAGCAGGTAGTCATGCGGTGGATGCCGCAGACGCGCGTGAAGGTGAGTGCACGCGAGGAGATCGCGCAGATCACCGGGCACGAAGATGCGTTTGCCGCGTACGACCCGTATACCGACACGATACACCTGCTGGACACGTCGCTCGACGGCAAGAACGTCGTCCATGCGGCGTACCACGAGGCGATGCACGCGGTGACTCTGCGGGCGATCCGTGCTGTAGAGCGCAAGCCTGAGCGCACTACCCCGCAGATGCAAGCGGCGGTTGCGCGGCTACAGGAGCTGCATGACTACGCGAAGCAGCACCTCGGCAAGACCTTCGACGATGGCACGGGGTCGCACCAGTGGTACGACGATTTGGCCGAGTTCGCCTCTGAGGCGCAGGCCAACCCGTTACTGCGCGCGGGACTGGAAGGCATCGGACGCAAGGGTGTCGTCCGCCGCATCTTCGATGCTGTGCTGCGCCTCGTCGGCCTAGGTCGGCTTGCGCCGAAGAGCCGCGCAGTGTTGGCCGAAGTCATGGCCGCTACCGACGAGTTGCTGCCCTACAACCGCCAGATGTTCGATAAGTTCCAGCAGATCGACCGTATCAACCGTGGACTCGGTGATGCAGCGCCTATGCGGAAGGTGCAATTGCCGGGGGCGAAGCGCGGCGAAACAGCCGAAGAATATGCGGTTCGTATTCGCAACGAGCGAACGGCTGACCCGTCGGTGCCGCGTGACCCGAGCAATACAGCGGAGAAACTGGACAAGAGTACAGCGAAGGCCGCTGTCAAAGACGCAGAGCGCAGCATCCTGTTCGGACGGCACGTCATCGACACCGGCAACGAAGTCGCTGCCGTGGCGATGCCGACGACGGAAGGCTACAAGCTCATCTATAGCGACAGGTACGTGCGCGACGACGGTAGGCAGGTGTTCGAT
>JAFECB010000001.1 GCA_018242365.1 Pseudomonadota bacterium | reverse complement strand
ATGAACGCTGTCACGAGGGACTTCGACAGCCAGTTCATGTACGCCGCTCGCAAGCAGATGGAGTATCTTGCTGCACAAGCTGGCGAGGAGTTCGCCAACGCATTGGCGGACCAAATCAAAGCCGGCATGAAGCTGGCACAGGACTGATCATGACCCGCACCCATACCATCACCTACGACCAAGCCAAGAAGTGGTACGACTCCGGTCGGAAGTACAAGCTGATCGGCACCAAGCTGACCAAGAACATCTGGCTGAACTACGACGAGGCCAACGACCGCTACACGCTGGCGTACACGCACTCGAAGTACTACGAGGTCGTGAACGAGCAAGGCGAAAAGCAGTACAAGAAGGCCGGCGCAAGCGAGCGTGACAAGTACACGCAGGAATTCATCGGCTTCGTGTACCGCGACCATGCGCACATCTTCCATCCCGGCCGCCTGACCGATTCGAGCTGCACGGCGCGCAACTTCTTCGAGTCGTACTTCAACTGCACGTATCGCAAAACGCCGGGCGTGAAGGTGAAAGGCTTCGAATGGACGTTCTTCCACGAAGGTCTGCCCTACTGGAAGCGCACCCACGGCGCCGGTGAAGTCAAGCTGTCCGGCGCGGGCTTGCGCATCTACCCTGACGGCCGGCGTGAAGCCACAGAGCCGGTCATGGTGCGTGTCCACAAGAAGGAGCAGCAGAATGCCATGAACCGCCACATCAAGGCTGTGCGTCGCATGCTCACGCTGCGCGCCAAGTTGGGCGGCTTCAACTCCGTGGACTGGGTGGCCAAGAACACCGAGTTCAAGGAGGCCTACGGCGGTACCGGCCGGCAAGTGATGAACAAGCCCTCGCAGGTGAACGACATGTTCATGGCCGTCAACGACGAGGACTTCACCACGATGCTTCCTGTACTGTGGCTCGCGGCTTGCCGCAACACGTCGTACTACTGGAATGAGCCCAAGTGGGCCGCGATCGGTGCGTCGTACGACTGGACCGGTGCTTTCAACCGCCTCGTGGACTTTGTTCGCGAAGGCCTCCGTAACGAACAAGGGGCCGTTGAGTACAAACTCGAAGCGGTCTGAATACGCTGGGAGGTGATATCATATACCCTCCCACCAACGAGGAAATCCCGCATGTCCAACGAACGCATCAAGGCGTGGAGCTACTCGCGCCTCGTCGATTTCGAGCAGTGCAAACTGCGCGCCAAGCTCAAGTATATCGACCGCATCCCTGAGCCGGCTCGTCCGCTCCCTCCCGGCAAGACCGAACACGCCAACGATCGTGGGACCCGCATCCACGATGCCGGCGAGCGCTTCGTACGTGGTGGCGTGGAACTGATCCCGGAGCTGAAGGCCTTCGAGGCTGAGTTCCACGATCTGCGCAACAAGTACGAGCACGGCATGGTCTCGTTGGAAGGCGAGTGGGCTGTGAACAAGGACTGGGAACCTGTGGCGTGGGGCGATCGCGACGCGTGGGCACGCATCAAGCTCGATGCCTTCGTCCGCTTGTCCAAGACCCACGCGGTCGTCATCGACTACAAGACTGGCAAGAAGTTCGGCAACGAGATCAAGCACGCCGAGCAGACGCAGCTGTACCAGCTGGCTGCGTTTCTTCGCTACCCGGAGCTGGAGACGATTGACGTCGAACTCTGGTACACGGACCAAGACGATCTCACCCACATGAAGTACACGCGGTCCCAAGGAATGCGGTTCTTCCAGAATTTCAACCAACGCGGCATTGCGATGACGTCGGCTGAGGAGTTCCCGCCCAGTCCCAACGTGTTCGCGTGCAAGTGGTGCCCTTATGGTCCCCGGGGAACAGGGGATTGCGACAAAGGAGTCTGACATGTCTCAACAGAAGCTGGTCTGGTCCGAAGGACCTCTTTCGGTCTACGAATGGTCGAAGCTCGATCTCGGCGCCATGCTCCATCGTCGCCCGATCGTTGAATTGCTCGACAGCCACGGGCAGCCCATGGACATTCGAATGGTTCCGCGGATGCCTCGCCTCATCCTTGCCGATGGCGCGTCGCTGTCGGTCCAAGCGAGCGAACATTCGTACTCCTCGCCCCGCGACAACAAGGGGCCGTACACCAAGGTCGAAGTCGGTTTCCCCTCCGAGACCCCGCCCGAGGCGTGGAAGGAGTTCGCGGAAGAGTGGGGCGAGCCCACGAACACGATCTACAGCTACATCCCTCTGACGATGGTGATGCTGTACATCGGCGCGCATGGCGGCATCGATCGCGACGCCACGTTCAAGGACTACAAGTTCCAACTCCGCTAAGGCACTGACATGGGCATGACCGCAACGAGGATTCGCATCCTCGAAAACCAACAGACCGGCGTTGCCAAGAAGGTCTACGGGGCTGTCCCCATCAACGAAGCGTGGCCTTCAAAGTCGATCGTCGCTGAGTTGACCCGTCAGGGCCAAGTCCGCGACTTCTCGATCATCGAGGGCTGCCTCAACACCCTCAAAGAAGTCGGCCTGATCAAGGAGATGGTCCCCGGCCATTTCCAACGCGTCAAGCCCAAGCCCACCGTCGAGAAAGAAGCAGAACCCATGACCACGAAGCCACTGAACCCTGCGATCCCGCCCAACTCGTCCATCAAGGGCGAGCCTACCGAGCCTGTGGATCGTCTCGCGGCCATCGGCACTAAGCTGCGTGGTCTGTCACAGATGTTCCTCGAACTGGCCGACGACATCGACGAGGCCACGCTGGCCTTCGAGGAGAAGGCCTCGGGCAATGACGAAGAGCTGGCCAAGCTGCGCCAACTCAAAGGCTTGCTGAAGAGCTTGTCATGAGCGCGCTGGTGCAGCTCCAGCATGAACTGGAGTACTGGACCGGCAAAGCCGCCAAGCTCAAGCTCAATGGCGAGCACGAAACCTACAAGTGGGAATACGACACATGCCTCGAAAACATGGCTCTGTTCCAGCGTCTGCTGGACAAAAGGCAGGAGGCCCTCCTCCGCTCTTCAAGCATCAAGGCCAGTCCATAGCGTTCATGGACACGCGTCCGCGCGTGCTCGACGCATCGGACCCCGGAACCGGCAAGACCCGTGTGCAGATCGAACTGTTCGCAGCTCGACGCGCCGCTGGCGGCGGGGCAGCCTTGGTCATTGCCCCCAAGTCTCTCCTCCGCAGCGCGTGGGAAGACGACTTCAAGAAGTTCGCTCCGCAAGT
>JAFECB010000019.1 GCA_018242365.1 Pseudomonadota bacterium | reverse complement strand
TGGCCTGCGCTTCGCGATCCGCGAAGGTGGCCGTACGGTCGGCGCCGGCGTGGTGGCGAAGATCGTCAAGTAACGCGAGGGCGTGTGATCGCGCCCCTTGCGGTGCGCTCCTGCGGGTTGTGATGCAGGAGCTCACCGAGGCCGCAGGCCGAGGGGTGCGATTGCGGGAATCCAGTTTCATCTTGAGCGTGATCGCGCCCCTGCGGTGCGCTCCTGCGGGTTGTAATGTAGGAGCTCACCGAGGCCGCAGGCCGAGGGGTGCGATCAGATTCAATAAAAATCAAATTCAGGCTTGCAAAGCCTGTTTCCGATCCGTTAGAATGCAAGACCCTCGCGCAATGTGAGTTGTGCAGGGTAGCGAAATGAGGTGCAGGACGCGCCTCGTGTTCGCCAGACAGGGAGATGTCGCACGGCAAGGCCTCGTCCGCTCCGGAAGCTTCCGGAGCACATCGGCGGGGCCTTTCTGCGCGTCAGTGGATTCCCGGTGTGGCGGATCTCGCGCCGGGCCATGTTGGCGGCGCATGCAAGGCAATCAACACCATTCGGGGCACGGCGCACCAAGCCGCCATGCCTGTCGCTCTTTCAGGATTTGCGAGGTAGACCACAATGGCGAACCAGAAGATTCGCATCCGGCTGAAGGCGTTCGATCATCGCCTGATCGACCGTTCGGCCAGCGAGATCGTCGAGACGGCCAAGCGGACCGGCGCCCAGGTGCGCGGCCCGATCCCGCTCCCGGCCAAGATCGAACGCTACACCGTGCTGGTGTCGCCGCATGCCGACAAGGATGCGCGTGACCAGTACGAAACCCGCACGCACAAGCGCGTGCTCGACATCGTCGACCCCAACGACAAGACCGTGGACGCGCTGATGAAGCTCGAGCTCGCGGCTGGCGTCGACGTCCAGATCAAGTTGACCTGAGGAGACCGAAGATGAGCGCGAAGAAATATTCGCTCGGCATCATCGGTCGCAAGGCCGGTATGAGCCGCATGTTCACCGAGGACGGCAAGTCGATCCCGGTGACCCTGATCGAGGCCACGCCGAACCGCATTACCCAGATCAAGACCGTGGACACCGACGGCTACAGCGCCGTGCAGGTGACCGCCGGCATCAAGCGCGCCAGCCTGCTGACCAAGCCGGAAACCGGCCACCTCGCCAAGGCGAAGGTGGAAGCCGGTCGTGGCCTGTGGGAGCTGCGCGTGGAGAACGACCAGATCGGTGCCTTCGAAGTGGGTGGCGAGATCAAGGCCGACATCTTCTCCGAAGGCCAGATTGTCGACGTCCAGGGCGTGAGCAAGGGCAAGGGCTTCCAGGGCACGATCAAGCGCTGGAACTTCAAGATGGGCGACGCGACCCACGGTAACTCGCTGTCGCACCGCCAGCCGGGTTCGATCGGCCAGCGCCAGACCCCGGGTCGCGTGTTCCCGGGCAAGAAGATGTCCGGCCACATGGGCGCCGAAACCAAGACCAGCCAGAACCTGCAGGTTGTCAAGGTCGATGTCGAGCGCGGCCTGATCGCCGTGCGCGGCGCGGTGCCGGGTGCCCCGGGCGGTGACGTGATCGTGCGTCCGGCGAGCAAGGGAGTCTGAGCATGGAACTCAATATCAACGGTAGCGCCAGCAAGCTGGCAGTGTCCGATGCCGTGTTCGGGCGTGATTTCAGTCAGGATCTGGTGCATCAGGTCGTCGTCGCCTACCGCAATGCCGGTCGCGCCGGCACCAAGGCGCAGAAGACCCGTTCCGAGGTCAACGGCACCACCAAGAAGTCGAAGAAGCAGAAGGGCGGCGGTGCGCGTCATGGCGCGTTGACGGCCCCGATCTTCGTCGGCGGCGGCGTGACCTTCGCGGCCAAGCCGCGCAGCTTCGCGCAGAAGGTCAACCGCAAGATGTATCGCGCGGCGATCGCCTCGATCCTGTCCGAGCTGAACCGCCAGGGCCGGATCACCGTGGTCGAGAGCTTCGACGTCGAAGCGCCCAGGACCAAGGGTCTGATCGCCAAGCTGGAAGGCTTGAGTGTCGGCAAGCGTCCGCTGATCGTGACCGAGGAGGCGACCGACAACCTGTATCTGTCCGCCCGCAATCTGCCGTATGTGCAGGTGCGTGACGTGCAGGGCCTGGATCCGGTTGCGCTGGTCGGTGCCGATACGGTGGTGGTCACCACCGACGCGGTGAAGAAGATCGAGGAGTGGCTGGCATGAGCGCCGCAAACCTGTACGAAGTGATCCGTGCGCCGCGCGTGTCCGAAAAGACCGCACGCCTGCAGGAAGTGTCCAACCAATACGTCTTTGAAGTGGCGAAGACCGCAACCAAGGCCGATGTCAAGGCGGCCGTGGAGCAGGTGTTCGGCGTCAAGGTCGAGGCCGTCAACGTGGTCAATGTGAAAGGCAAAGCAAAGGCGTTCCGCCAGCGCATGGGCCGTCGCAGCGACATGCGCAAGGCCTACGTCACGCTGGCCGAAGGCCAGTCGATCGACGTCATGACCGTCTCGGCCTGAGGAGAAAACCCATGGCATTGATGACTTTCAAGCCCACCTCTGCCGGCCGCCGCAGCGCGGTCCGCGTGGTGACGCCCGATCTGCACAAGGGTGCGCCGCATGCGCCCTTGCTGGAGAAGAAGGGCAAGACCGGTGGCCGCAACCACCATGGCCGGATCACCACCCGGCACATCGGCGGCGGCCACAAGCAGCATTACCGCATCATCGACTTCAAGCGTGACAAGGAGAGCATTCCGGCACGCGTCGAGCGCATCGAGTACGACCCCAACCGCACCGCGCACATCGCCCTGTTGTGCTACGTCGACGGTGAGCGTCGCTACATCATCGCCCCGAAGGGCCTGAAGGCGGGCGATCAGGTGATCGCGGGCCACGATGCCCCGATCAAGACCGGCAATACCCTGCCGCTGCGCAACATCCCGGTCGGTACCACCATTCACTGCATCGAGATGAAGCCCGGCAAGGGCGCGCAGATCGCGCGTGCCGCCGGTGCCGGCGTCCAGCTGGTGGCGCGCGAAGGCGTCTACGCCACCCTGCGCCTGCGCTCGGGTGAAATGCGCAAGGTGTCCTCGGAGTGCCGCGCGACCATCGGTGAAGTCGGCAACGACGAGCACGGCCTCGAGAAGCTCGGCAAGGCCGGTGCGACCCGCTGGCGCGGCGTCAAGCCGACCGTCCGTGGTGCCGCCATGAACCCGGTCGACCATCCGCACGGCGGTGGTGAAGCGCGTGCCGGACAGGGCAACCCGCATCCGGTCACGCCCTGGGGCGTGCCGACCAAGGGTTACAAGACCCGCAAGAACAAGCGCACCCAGCAGTTCATCGTGCGCGACCGCAGGAGCTAATCGGCAATGGCACGTTCACTCAAGAAAGGCCCGTTCATCGATCACCACCTGCTCAAGAAGGTGGAGACCGCGGGCAGCAGCAAGAAGCCGATCAAGACCTGGTCGCGTCGTTCCACGGTGCTCCCGGAAATGATCGGGTTCACCATCGCCGTCCACAACGGCAAGAACCACGTCCCGGTGCTGGTCAACGAAAACATGATCGGCCACAAGCTTGGCGAGTTCGCGATGACCCGGACGTTCAAGGGTCATGGCGGCGACAAGAAGGCCGGGAAGTAAGGAGATGACCATGGAAGCGAAAGCCATCCTGCGCAGTGCGCGCATCTCCGCCCAGAAAGCCCGCCTGGTGGCCAACCAGGTGCGTGGCCTGCCCGTGTCGCGTGCGCTCGACCTGTTGAAGTTCTCGGACCAGAAAGCCGCCGGCATGATCTACAAGGTCGTGTACTCGGCAGCCTCGAACGCCGAGAACAACAACGGCGCCGACGCCGATGCACTCAAGGTCAAGACCGTCATGGTCGACGAGGGTCCCTCGCTGAAGCGCTTCATGGCGCGTGCGAAGGGCCGTGGCACGCGCATCACCAAGCGCACCAGCCACATCACCGTCATCGTCGGCGAGGGCAAGTAATCATGGGTCATAAAGTCAATCCGATCGGCATCCGCCTTGGCATCGCCAAGGACTGGAACTCCAAGTGGTATGCCGGCAAGAAGCAGTTCGCCAGCTACCTCGCCGCCGACCTCAAGGTCCGCGAAGTGCTGCGCAAGAAGCTGGCCCAGGCCGGCGTCAGCAAGATCCTGATCGAGCGTCCTGCCAACAACGCCCGCGTCACCATCCACACCGCCCGTCCGGGCGTGGTGATCGGCAAGCGCGGCGAGGACATCGAGAAGCTGCGCAAGGAAGTGTCCGATGTGATGGGCGTCCCGGCGCACATCAACGTCACCGAAGTGCGCAAGCCGGAACTCGACGCGCAGCTGGTGGCCGAGTCGATCGCCCAGCAGCTGGAGCGCCGCATCATGTTCCGCCGCGCGATGAAGCGTGCGGTCGGCAATGCCATCCGCCTGGGCGCGCTGGGCATCAAGGTCAACGTGGCTGGCCGCTTGAACGGCGCGGAAATCGCCCGTTCCGAGTGGTACCGCGAAGGTCGCGTGCCGCTGCACACGCTGCGCGCCGACATCGACTACGGCTTTGCCGAGGCGAAGACCACCTACGGCATCATCGGCATCAAGGTGTGGGTCTACAAGGGCGAAATCTTCGATTTCTCCCAGGTTGGCCAGGAAAAGCAGGACGATTCCCCGGCTCCGCGCGGTGAGCGTGGCGACCGTGAGCGTCCTCGTGGTCCGCGCCGCGAGCGTAGTGACCGTGGCGACCGCGCCGAGCGCGGCGAAGCGAGGGACTAAACCATGCTGCAACCCAAGCGAACCAAGTACCGCAAGGTCCACAAAGGCCGCAATGAAGGCCTGAGCTGGAACGGCAATGCCGTCAGCTTCGGCGAGTTCGGCCTCAAGGCCACCTCGCACGGCCAGCTCACCGCCCGCCAGATCGAGGCCGCGCGTCGTTCCATCAGCCGCTACGTCAAGCGCGGCGGCAAGATGTGGATCCGCGTGTTCCCCGACAAGCCGATCACCAAGAAGCCGATCGAAGTCCGCATGGGCTCGGGCAAGGGCAACGTGGAGTACTGGGTGGCCCAGATCCAGCCCGGTCGCATGATTTACGAAATCGAGGGTGTCAGCGAGGAAGTCGCGCGCGAAGCGATGCGCCTGGCCGCTGCCAAGCTCTCGGTCACCACCACATTCGTGACCCGGACGGTGCGCTGATGGAACTCAAGGATATGCGTCAGAAGTCGGCGGATGAGCTGAAGGCTCATCTGGTCGAACTGCAGAAGGAGCGCTTTGCGCTGCGCATGCAGAAGGCGACCGGCCAGCTGCCGCCGGCCAAGAACAATGATCCACGCCGCGTGCGCCGCGAGATTGCTCGCGTCAACACGCTGCTGGGCATGAAGAAGTAAGGGACGGGCGTCATGACCGAACAAACCAAGAAGCTGCGCACGGTCGAAGGCCGCGTCGTCAGCAACAAGATGGACAAGACCGTGACGGTGCTCATCGAGCGCCAGGTCCAGCACGCGCTGTACGGCAAGTACATCCGTCGCTCGACCAAGCTGCACGCCCACGACGCCGACAACACCTGCAACGAGGGTGACGTCGTGCGCGTGGCGGAATGCGCGCCGCTGTCCAAGACCAAGAACTGGCGGGTGGTGGAAATCGTCACCCGCGCCGCCGAGTAAGCAGGAGAGATAGCCATGATCCAGATGCAGAGCTTTCTCGACGTTGCCGACAACTCGGGTGCCAAGGAACTGATGTGCATCAAGGTGCTCGGTGGTTCCAAGCGCCGTTATGCCGGCATCGGCGACATCATCAAGGTGTCGGTGCGTGAAGCGATCCCGCGCGGCAAGGTCAAGAAGGGCGATGTCTACGACGCCGTCGTGGTGCGCACCCGCAAGGGCGTGCGTCGCGCCGATGGTTCGTTGATCCGCTTCGATGGCAACGCCGCCGTGCTGCTGAACAACAAGCTCGAGCCGATCGGTACCCGCATCTTCGGGCCGGTGACCCGCGAGCTGCGTACCGAGAAGTTCATGAAGATTGTCTCGCTCGCACCCGAAGTGCTGTGAGCAGGGAGGACTGAACGATGAACCGTATCAAGAAAGGCGACCAGGTCGTGGTGACGACCGGCGGCAACCAGAAGAAAGGCAAGCTGCTCAAGGGGCAGGTCGGTGAAGTGCTGCGCGTCGATGGCGACCGCGTGTACGTCTCCAACCTGAACCTGGTCAAGCGCCACACCAAGCCCAACCCGCAGGCCGGCCAGGCCGGCGGCGTGGTCGAGCGCGAAGCGCCGATCCACATTTCCAACGTGATGCTCTTCAACCCGGCGACGGGCAAGGGCGAGCGCGTTGCCACCAAGGTGCTCGAGAATGGAAAGCGCATCCGCGTGTTCCGCTCCAGCGGCGAGGCCATCTGACATGAATACCCGTCTCGAAAAGTTCTACAAGGAAGAAGTGGTGCCGAAGCTGACCCAGCAATTCGGCTACACCAATCCGATGCAGGTCCCGCGCCTCGTCAAGATCACCCTGAACATGGGCGTGGGCGAAGCAGCGACCAACAAGAAGGTGCTGGAAAACGCGGTGGCCGACATGACCAAGATCGCCGGTCAGAAGCCCATCGTCACCAAGTCGCGCGTCTCGGTCGCATCGTTCAAGATCCGCGACGGCTGGCCGATCGGTTGCAAGGTGACCCTGCGCCGTGCCCACATGTTCGAGTTCCTCGATCGCCTGATCAACATCTCGCTGCCGCGCGTGCGTGACTTCCGCGGCGTGTCGGGGCGTTCGTTCGACGGCCGCGGCAACTTCAACATGGGCGTCAAGGAGCAGATCATCTTCCCGGAGATCGACTTCGACGCCGTTGACGCCATGCGTGGCATGGACATCGCCATCACCACCACCGCGAAGACCGATGCCGAGGCCAAGGCCCTGCTCGAAGCCTTCCGCTTCCCGTTCCGCAACTGATATCCGGGAGACGGGAGTCGGGATTCGGGATTCGGAGGGCAACGCCCGCTGGTTCCCGCTTTCACGACTCCCCAATCCCCAATCCCGAAACCCAAAGGTTTAAAGACATGGCAAAGACTTCCATGGTCAACCGCGAGGTCAAGCGCGCCAAGCTTGCCAAGCAGCACGGTGCCAAGCGCGAAGCGCTGAAGAAGATCATCTCCAGCCAGGATGCGTCTTACGAGGAGAAGATGGCGGCTGCGACCAAGCTGCAGAAGCTGCCGCGCGATTCCTCGGCCTCCCGCCAGACCACGCGTTGCGCCCTGACCGGTCGACCGCGCGGCGTCTACAGCAAGTTCGGCCTCGGCCGCAACAAGCTGCGCGAAGCGACCATGCGCGGCGACGTGCCTGGCCTGCGCAAGGCGAGCTGGTAATCCCAAAATTCTGCTATGATGGGCGGCTCCGCCCACAAGGCAGAAAAGCCGATGCCCGCGTCCAGCGGGCATTCGGCCGCAAGTCGCGCCGGCCTCCGGCGTCCACAATCCAGACAGATTTTCGCGAAAGCGGATATCGGTGCTACTCATCAGGTGAACCTACATGAGCATGACTGATCCCATCGCCGACATGCTGGTCCGCATCAGGAATGCGGCCGCGGTTGGCAAGCCGGCGGTGAAGATGCCGTCCTCCAAGATCAAGGTCGCAATTGCCAATGTCCTCAAGGACGAGGGTTACATTGCCGACGCCCGCGTGACCCCGAACGGCGCCAAGGCCGAACTCGAGATCGCGCTGAAGTACTTCGAGGGCAAGCCGGTCATCGAAACCCTCAAGCGCGTGTCGCGCTCGGGCCTTCGCAACTATCGCGGCAAGGATGCGCTGCCGAAGGTGCTGAACGGCCTCGGCGTCGCCATCATTTCCACCTCCAAGGGCATCATGACCGATACGCAGGCGCGCCAGCAGGGCGTCGGCGGCGAAGTCCTGTGCATCGTGGCGTAAGGGAGACCCGACCATGTCACGAGTTGCCAAGAAGCCCGTCGCCCTGGCCAAGGGCGTCGAAGTCAGCGTCCAGCCGGAAGCCATCAGCGTCAAGGGCCCGAAGGGCACCCTGAGCATCGCCAAGCCGGCCGGCATCGATGTCAAGATCGAGGACGGCAATGCCCTGCTGTCGGCCAACGAGCCGTCGCTGGTGCCGTTGACCGGTACCCTGCGTGCGATCGTCGCCAACATGGTGCACGGCGTCAGCAGCGGGTTCGAGCGCAAGCTCGACCTGGTCGGCGTGGGTTACCGCGCCTCCATGCAGGGCAAGGACCTCAGCCTCGCGCTGGGCTATTCCCACCCGATCCTGTTCAGCCCGCCGGCTGGCATCACCATCACCACGCCCACCCAGACCGAGATCCTGGTTGCCGGTGCGGACAAGCAGCTGGTCGGTGAAGTGGCCGCCAAGATCCGCGGTTACCGCAAGCCTGAGCCGTACAAGGGCAAGGGCGTGAAGTACTCCGACGAAACCATCCTCCGCAAGGAAGCCAAGAAGGCCTGATCGCGGCTTGCCCGCAGCCGCCGCAGCGTGTCGCTGCCGGCGTCACATCATCTCCAGCCGATCCGCTTCCGAGGTAACGAACCATGGACAAGAACATCGCCCGCCTGCGTCGCGCCAAGTCGACCCGTGCGCACATCCGCAATCTCGGCGTGCCGCGCCTGTCGGTGCTGCGCACCGGCCAGCACCTGTATGCCCAGCTGTTCACCGCCGACGGCGCCAAGGTGCTGGCATCGGCTTCCACCGTGCAGGCCGACGTCAAGAGTGGCCTGAAGAGCGGCAAGAACGCCGAAGCCGCCGCCAAGGTGGGCCAGGTGATTGCCGAGCGCGCCAAGGCCGCGGGGATCGAGAAGGTCGCCTTCGACCGCTCGGGCTACCGCTACCACGGTCGCATCAAGGCGCTGGCCGATGCCGCCCGTGAGGGTGGCTTGCAGTTCTGATGGCGTTTGGTGGGTCGAGTCCCGCCCGACGTTCAAGCGTGGGGTAGTTCCCGCGCCAGTGTGACCGCCGATGCGGCTTGCATCGGACGCTTTCACCGATTGCGGTGGAAGCGGAGCACCCGCGGCACTCAACAACGATAAGCGGCAACGCCGCAAATCCTTTCAACTATCGAGATATCGAAATGGCAGAGCAACGCGAATCCCGCGGCCGCGATCGCGGTCCCCGCGAGGAAAAAGTCGATGACGGCATGATCGAGAAGCTGGTCGCGGTCAACCGCGTCAGCAAGACCGTCAAGGGCGGCCGCCAGTTCACCTTCACCGCACTGACGGTGGTGGGTGATGGCGCCGGCAAGGTCGGCTTCGGCTATGGCAAGGCGCGTGAAGTGCCGGTGGCCATCCAGAAGTCGATGGAAGGTGCCCGCAAGAACATGTGCAGCGTCGACCTCAAGAACGGCACCCTGTTCCACCCGGTCAAGGCCGGCCATGGCGCGGCGCGTGTCTACATGCAGCCGGCCTCCGAAGGTACCGGCGTGATCGCCGGTGGCGCCATGCGTGCCGTGCTGGAAGCCGTCGGCGTCAAGGACGTGCTGGCCAAGGCGGTGGGTTCGCGCAACCCGATCAACCTGGTGCGTGCCACCGTGAAGGGCTTGCAGTCCGTCCAGTCGCCGGCCCGGATTGCGGCCAAGCGCGGCAAGAAGGTGGAGGACTTGAACCATGTCTGATGCAAACAAGACCATCAAGGTCCGCTTGGTCAAGGGCCTGCGCGGCACCCAGTCGCGGCACCGCCTGTCGGTCAAGGCGCTGGGTCTGGGCAAGGTCAACAGCGTCCGCGAGCTGAAGGACAGCCCGCAGGTGCGTGGCCTGATCAACCAGCTCCACTACCTGGTCAAGGTCGAGGATTGATTCCATGAAGATGAATACTCTGAGCCCCGCCGAGGGTGCTCGTCAGGTCGCCAAGCGCGTCGGTCGCGGGATCGGTTCCGGCCTCGGCAAGACTTGCGGCCGCGGCCACAAGGGTTCGTTCGCGCGTTCGGGCAAGGGCAAGATCAAGGCCGGCTTCGAAGGCGGCCAGTCGCCCATGCAGCGTCGCCTGCCGAAGATCGGTTTCGCGTCGATGCAGGCCAAGGACAACGCCGAAGTGCTGCTGTACCAGCTGGACAAGCTGCCGGCGGGTGAAGTCGACTTCGCGACCTTGCAGGCTGCGGGCCTGGTGTCCAGCACCGCCAAGCGCGCCAAGGTGGTGGTCAAGGGCGGCGTGACCAAGGCTTACGTGCTCAAGGGCATCGCTGCGACCGCCGGCGCCAAGGCCGCGATCGAAGCGGCCGGCGGCAGCCTGGCGGAGTAAGCGGCGCATGTCGCGAAGCGCGGAATCGATGGCCGGGCTGCTCGGCGCCGGCAAGTTCGCGGAGCTGCGTTCCCGCCTGCTGTTCGTGGTCGGGGCGATGATCGTCTACCGGCTGGGGTGCTACATCCCGGTCCCGGGGGTCAACCCCGAGGCGATGTTGCAGCTGATGAATGCGCAGAAGGGCACCATCGTGGACATGTTCAACATGTTCTCCGGTGGTGCGCTCGCGCGTTTCAGCCTGTTCGCGCTGAACGTGATGCCGTACATCTCGGCGTCGATCGTGATGCAGTTGCTGGTGCAGATCCTGCCCAGCCTGAAGGCCTTGCAGAAGGAAGGCGAATCGGGCCGTCGCAAGATCACCCAGTATTCCCGCATCAGTTCGGTGTTCCTGGCGATCTTCCAGTCGGCCGGTATCGCCATTGCCCTGCAGAGCCAGGGCGCGGGCAGCGGCTTGCCTGTGGTCTACAACCCGGGTCCCGGCTTCGTGCTGACCGCGATCGTCTCGTTGACGGCCGGCACCGTGTTCCTGATGTGGCTGGGTGAGCAAGTCACCGAGCGCGGCATCGGCAATGGCGTGTCCCTGATCATCTTCGCCGGCATCGTGGCGGGCTTGCCGGGTGCGGTCATCAACACCCTGCAGCAGGCCAACAGCGGCGACATGCAGTGGATCACGGTGTTCTTCATCCTGGCGATCGTGCTCTGCGTCACCTGGTTCGTGGTGTTCATGGAAAGCGGCCAGCGCCGCATCACCGTGAATTACGCGCGCCGACAGGGCGGGCGCAGCGGTTACCAGAACCAGACCTCGTTCCTGCCGCTCAAGCTCAACATGTCGGGCGTGATCCCGCCGATCTTCGCCTCGTCGATCATCATGTTCCCGGCGACCGCCTCGACCTGGTTTGGTCAGTCCGGCTCGCCTGCCACGGTGTGGCTGCAGAAGGTGGCTCAGGTTCTGTCGCCCGGTGAGCCGCTGTACATGGTGCTGCAGGCGGCGCTGATTATCGGGTTTGCGTTCTTCTATACCGCGCTGGTGTTCAACTCGCAGGAAACCGCCGACAACCTCAAGAAGTCGGGCGCACTGATCCCGGGCATCCGTCCCGGCAAGGCCACCGGCGAGTACATCGACGCCGTGCTGACCCGACTGACGGCGGCCGGTGCGCTGTACCTGGTGCTGGTGTGCCTGTTGCCGGATTACCTGCGCACGGGCCTCGGCGCGTCGTTCTACTTCGGTGGCACCTCGCTGCTGATCGTGGTGGTGGTGGTGATGGACTTCATCGCGCAGGTGCAGGCGCATTTGATGTCGCACCAGTACGAAAGCCTGTTGAAGAAGGCCAATCTGAAAGGCGGTTCGCGTCCGCGCTGATCGGCGCGTGGTGGATTGCCGGCACCTCCCGCTTGCTGGAGGAAGTGACAACAGCCGCTTGTGCATTCGCATGAAGCGGCAAATGGGCGACTTGCGCGGCGGTCCCGCGCGCGGGTTGCCCCGGATCGATCCGCGCGCCGGAGAAGTGCGCGGGGCGCGTCGGGGTTTCGGCCCCGACGGGCATCCGGTCAGGACGACCGGATGGGAGTCGACATGGATGCGTGACCACGCCGCCTTGGTGCGGAACGGTCGCGAGACTCCCCGGGATCCGGGGCTTTCGCCGGAGCATGGGCACTCTCCCCATGCCGGGTCTTGGCGCCTCGGTGCCATGGCTTCCACAACACTCGGGATCCGTATATAATTTCGTGTTCACTGCGTCGGGTTACGACTTGACGCACATTCGTTCATCGGAGATCGCCTCATGGCGCGTATCGCTGGCGTTAACCTGCCTGCCCAGAAGCATGTCTGGGTCGGGCTGCAAAGCATCTACGGCATCGGCCGTACCCGTTCCCGGAAGGTCTGTGAATCTGCTGGCGTCAATGCCGCGACCAAGATCCGCGACCTGTCCGAGCCTGAAGTCGAACGCCTGCGTGCGGAAGTCGGCAAGTTCGTGGTCGAAGGCGACCTGCGTCGCGAGGTCGGCATGGCGATCAAGCGTCTGATCGACCTCGGCAGCTACCGTGGCCTGCGCCACCGTCGCGGCTTGCCGGTGCGTGGTCAGCGGACCCGTACCAATGCGCGTACCCGCAAGGGCCCGCGCAAGGCCATCAAGAAGTAAGGAGCACACATCATGGCCAAGCCGGCAGCAGCCAATCGCGTCAAGAAGAAGGTGCGTCGCGTCGTCACCGACGGCATCGCGCACGTGCACGCGTCGTTCAACAACACCATCGTCACCATCACCGACCGCCAGGGCAATGCGCTCTCGTGGGCGACCTCCGGTGGCGCGGGCTTCCGCGGTTCGCGCAAGTCCACGCCGTTCGCCGCGCAGGTGGCCGCCGAGAAGGCGGGCAAGGCCGCGCTGGACTACGGAGTGAAGTCGCTGGAAGTGCGCATCAAAGGCCCGGGTCCGGGTCGTGAGTCCGCCGTCCGCTCGCTGAACAACGTGGGCTACAAGATCACCAACATCATCGACGTGACGCCGATCCCGCACAACGGGTGCCGTCCGCCGAAGAAGCGTCGCGTCTGACGCACGGGAGCACTAGAACATGGCTCGTTATCTCGGTCCCACCTGCAAGCTCGCGCGCCGCGAAGGCGCCGACCTGTCGCTGAAGTCCCCGGCCCGCGCACTCGATTCCAAGTGCAAGCTGGAGCAGAAGCCCGGCCAGCACGGCGCGACTCCGCGTCGCGGCAAGCTGTCCGACTACGCCACCCAGCTGCGCGAGAAGCAGAAGGTCAAGCGCATCTATGGCCTGCTGGAGCGGCAGTTCCGCAACTACTACAAGAAAGCCGCTACCAAGAAGGGCAACACCGGCGAAAACCTCCTGCGCCTGCTGGAGACCCGCCTGGACAACGTCGTCTACCGGATGGGCTTCGCGGTCACCCGGCCGGCGGCGCGCCAGCTGGTCAGCCACAAGGGCGTGATGGTCAACGGCAAGCCGGTCAACCTGCCGTCCTACGCGATCCGCGCCGGCGACTCGATCGCACTGTCGGAAAAGGCCCAGGCCCAGCTCCGCGTCAAGGAGTCGCTGACGGTGTCCGAGCAGATGAACCTTGCGCCCTCGTGGGTCGAGGTCGATGCGGGCAAGTTCAGCGGCGTCTTCAAGGCCGTGCCGGACCGCGCCGATCTGCCCAGCGACATCAACGAAGCGCTGATCGTCGAGCTCTACTCGAAGTAAGCCATTGTCATCGGCCCGCTTGATCGCGGGCCAGCAGGAGACAACACGCATGACGGCTACCGCCACCCAAATCCTGCGCCCGCGCGGGCCGCAGATCGAGCGCATCACCGATACCCGCGCCAAGGTCGTGATCGAACCGCTGGAACGTGGTTACGGCCATACCCTCGGCAACGCGCTGCGGCGCGTCCTGCTTTCGTCGATCCCGGGTTTTGCGATCACCGAGGTCGAGATCGAAGGCGTGCTGCACGAGTACACCACGGTCGAAGGCATGCAGGAAGACGTGCTCGAGGTGCTGCTCAACCTCAAGGACGTCGCGCTGCGCATGCACAACGGCGACAGCGACGTGCTGGAACTGCGCAAGCAGGGCCCGGGCGTCGTCACCGCTGGCGACATCAAGACCACCCACAACGTCGACGTGCTCAACCCCGGGCACGTCATCGCCAACCTGACCAAGGACGTGGCGCTGAACATGCGACTGACCATCAGTCGCGGGTTCGGTTACCAGCCGGCCGTGGCGCGTCGCCGTCCGGACGACGAGTCCCGCACGATCGGGCGTCTGATGCTGGACGCCTCGTTCTCGCCGGTGCGCAAGGTCGCCTACGCGGTGGATGCCGCGCGCGTCGAACAGCGCACCGACCTCGACAAGCTGGTGCTGGACATCGAGACCGACGGCACGATCGACGCCGAGGCAGCGGTGCGTACCGCAGCCGACATCCTCAGCGACCAGCTGTCGGTGTTCGGTGACTTCACCAGCCGCGAGCGCGGTGCGGCCAAGCCGGCGCACGCCAGCGTCGACCCGATCCTGCTGCGTCCGATCGACGACCTGGAGTTGACCGTGCGTTCGGCCAACTGCCTCAAGGCCGAGAGCATCTACTTCATCGGTGACCTGATCCAGAAGACCGAAGTCGAGCTGCTCAAGACCCCGAACCTCGGCAAGAAGTCGCTCACCGAGATCAAGGAAGTGCTGGCGCAGCGTGCGTTGTCGCTGGGCATGAAGCTGGAGAACTGGCCGCCGGCCGGGGTCTCCGCCCACGGCATGCTGGGTTGATGTTCCGACAGGCCGGGTTCGCCCGGCCTGTCATTCAAGTTTGACCTGCCAGGCGGTCACAAGGCCGCCCTGCAGCTTCGCCGACGAGCCTCAGGCTCGCGGCATGACCGGCAAGGGATGCCGGCACGGGCCACCCGCAGTCCACCCGCTCGCGACCTGCGAGCAAACGCCAGGATGGCGACAGCGAAGTCCAATCGTTCCAACATTCAAACGGAGTCACTCCCATGCGCCACCAGAAATCCGGCCGCAAGTTCAACCGCACCAGCGCCCATCGCCAGGTGATGTTCACGAACATGGCGGCGTCGCTGATCAAGCACGAAATCATCCGTACCACCCTGCCGAAGGCCAAGGAACTGCGCCGCGTCGCCGAGCCGCTGATCACCCTGGCCAAGACCGATGGCGTGGCCAATCGCCGTCTGGCCTTCTCGCGCCTGCGCGACAAGGAAGCCGTGGGCACCTTGTTCACCGTGCTGGGCCCGCGCTATTCCGCGCGTCCGGGTGGCTACCTGCGCATCCTCAAGTGCGGCTTCCGCGCTGGCGACAATGCGCCTATGGCCTATGTCGAACTGGTGGATCGCCCGCAGCAGGCGGCTGACTGATCCCTCCGGGTCACCAAGCAACAGCGTCAGGAAAGCCCCGGCCTCGCCGGGGTTTTTCGTTTTTTGCGCGGAATGCCGGATAATCGAAGGGAGCCACTGAAGTTGACGGCATGAATCCTTTCCGTTGGTCGTTTCGCGCGCAGTTCCTGACTGGCTTCCTCGCCTGTGCAGGCTTGCTGGGCTACGCCCTGTACGTGCAGTTCCAGCTCGGCATCGAACCGTGCCCGTTCTGCATCTTCCAGCGCCTGTGTTTCGCGGCGCTCGGCCTGATGTTCCTGCTCGGTGGCCTGCATGCGCCGAAGGGGGCGGGGGGGCGTCGCGTCTGGGGCGTGTTGGCATTCCTGTCCTCCGCCGTCGGCATGGCCTACGCCGGGCGGCATAGTTGGGTGCAGATGTATCCGCCGGGGATGCCGACCTGCGGGCCTGGGCTCAACTACATCGTCGAGCAATATTCCTGGCTCGGTGCGGCGCGCAAGGTGCTGCAGGCCACCGGCGACTGCGCCAATATCGACTGGACCTTCCTTGGCCTGTCGATGCCGATGTGGGCTTTCCTGTGGTTCGTCGGGCTGGGGCTGGGTGCCCTGTATGCCGGATTCAAAGGTCGTGATTCCCGTTGGTTTCGTCGCTGAGGCTTGCGCTGCCTGCGTCGTCCCGTGATGATGCAATGCAGCATCACGGAATCCGATCCAGACCATGCCAAGCGCCAGCATCGAACCCATCCACGCCATCCACGAGCCTTGGACACCCGACACCTGGCGCGCGCGTGCCGGCGTGCAGATGCCGAGCTATCCGGATGCCGAGGCGCTGGAGAACAGCTTCAACGAGCTGAAAGCGTTGCCGCCGCTGGTGACCTCGCGCGAGATCCTCAGCCTCAAACAGCAGCTGGCCGACGCGCAAGAAGGCAAGGCCTTCCTGCTGCAAGGTGGCGACTGCGCGGAAACCTTCGCCGAATGCAGTTCCGACACCATCACCAACCGGCTCAAGGTGCTGCTGCAAATGAGCCTGGTGCTGGTGCACGGGCTGAAACTGCCGGTGGTACGGGTCGGGCGCTTTGCCGGCCAGTACGCCAAGCCGCGCTCGGCCGATGTCGAAACGCGCGACGGCGTGACCTTGCCCTGTTATCGCGGCGACATCGTCAACAGCCCCGAATTCACGGAGGCGGCACGTCGCCCCGATCCGCGCCGGATGATCCGCGCGCATGCGCGCAGCGCGATGACGATGAACTTCGTGCGTTCGCTGATCGACGGCGGTTTCGCCGACCTGCACCATCCGGAATTCTGGGATCTGGGCTGGGTGCGCGAATCCCCGCATGCCGCCGATTACCAGAAGATGGTCGCCAACATCGGTGACGCCCTGCGTTTCATGGAGACCCTGGCGGGCAGGCGGATCCAGAGCTTCAGTCGGGTCGATTTCCATACCTCGCACGAAGCCCTGCTGCTGCCCTACGAGGAGTCGCAGACACGGCAGGTGCCGCGTGCCGATGGCTGGTTCAACCTGAGCACGCATTTCCCGTGGATCGGCATGCGCACGGCGGCGCTGGACGGCGCGCATGTGGAGTACTTCCGCGGCATCGCCAATCCGATTGCGGTCAAGATCGGGCCCTCGGTCAGTCCGGATGCGCTGTTGCGTTTGATCGACGTCCTGAACCCGCACGACGAGCCCGGCCGCCTGGGCCTGATCCATCGCATGGGCGCGGGGAACATCGCGGACAAGTTGCCGGCGCTGCTCGATGCGGTGAAGCGAGAGGGCAGGCGCGTGCTGTGGGTCTGCGATCCGATGCACGGCAATACCGAATCCACCCAGAACGGTTTCAAGACCCGCCAGTTCCGCAACATCCGCAGCGAGATCGAGCAGGCCTTCGACCTGCATGCCGCTGCCGGGACACGGCTGGGTGGCGTGCACCTGGAGTTGACCGGCGAGAACGTGACCGAATGCCTGGGCGGCGCGCGCCAGTTGACCGAAGCCGACCTGCATCGTGATTACCGCAGCACCGTCGATCCACGCCTGAACTACGAGCAGTCGCTGGAGATCGCGATGCTGATCGTGCGCAAGCGCGGTGCAATCGAGGTTTGAGCCAGCACCACGTTGGCGATGGCACCTGTCGGAATCAGTGTGCAGGCTGCGGACGTGTCGTGACCAGCGTCGGCAGGAAGCGCGGCGGCTGTCGCGCATGGCTGGCCTGTTCGAAGCCGTAGGCGATGGCGATCAGGGTCGGTTCGCTCCACTTCGCGCCCATGAACACGATCCCGACCGGCAGGCCATGCGCCATTGCTGCTGGCACTGTGATCGAGGGATAGCCGGCGACGGCGGCGATCTGCGAGACCCCACCGATGGTGGGATCGCCGCTCACGACGTGGTCACCGAGTAGCGGATCGGTGGGGAAGGCTGGGCCCCAGGACGGTGCTAGCAGGGCGTCGAGGTGGTGCGCGGCCAGCGCAGCGTCGATGCCTTCCGGACCGGCGTGCTGCTGCATCCGCGCCAGTGCATCCAGATAGGCCTTGTCGGTCAACGGACCCTTGGCCTGCGCCTGTTCGAACAGTTCCTGCCCGAACCACGGTAATTCGCGATCGGCGTGGGCCTGGTTGAACGCGATCAGGTCGGCGAGTGATTTCGATGGGACGTTGGCGTGGGCGAGGTAGCTTGCGATGTCGTGCTTGAACTCGTACAGCAATACGGTGAGCTCGTCAGCGCCGAGTGCGTTGATATTCGGAACCTCGACCGGATCCACGATGATCGCACCCTGTGCCTTGAGGATGGCGATGGCGGCCTCCAGCGCGCGGTCGGCGTTGGGCTCGATTCCAGCCAATTGCCGCACGATGCCGATCCGCTTGCCGCGCAGCGTTCCCGGCTGGAGCGCGTGGGTGTAGTCGGTGGCGTGTGCGGCGCTGTCGGACGTCGCCGGGTCGCTGGGGTCGGGCCCGGCCATCGCGGTCAGCAGTGCGGCGGCATCGGCAACGCTACGCGCCATCGGGCCGGCGGTGTCCTGCGAATGGGCCAGCGGGATGATGCCGCTGCGGCTGACCAGCCCCAGCGTGGGCTTGATGCCGACCAAGCCGGTCATCGATGCCGGGCACAGGATGCTGCCGTCGGTCTCGGTGCCGATGCCGGCGCTGGCGAGATTGGCGGAGATCGCGGTGCCGGTGCCGGCGCTGGAACCACAGGGGTTGCGGTCCAGCACATAGGGATTGCGGGTCTGGCCACCGCGGCCGCTCCAGCCCGAGCTGGCATGGTTGGATCGGAAATTTGCCCATTCCGACAGATTGGTCTTGCCGAGGATCACCGCACCAGCGGCGCGCAGGCGGGCAACCAGGAAGGCGTCGCGGCTCGGGCGGTTGTCGGCCAGCGCCAGCGAGCCGGCGGAATTCACCATCGGCAGCGCGTCGATATTGTCCTTGAGCAGGATCGGGATACCGTGCAGCGGGCCGCGAATCTTTCCGGCCTTGCGTTCGGCATCGAGCGCGGCGGCGTCCTTGAGCGCATCGGGATTGAGTTCGATGATCGCGTTCAGCGCTGGCCCTGCGCGATCGACCGCAGCAATGCGGTCGAGGTAGGCCTGCACCAGGGCGCGACTGGTGAGCGAGCCGGCCTGCATTTTCCGTTGCAAGTCGGCGACCGTGGCTTCTTCGAACGCGAAGGCCGGTGGCGCTGCCGCGGTTGCTGTTGCGGGTTTCGATGAAGTTGCGGCGGGCGGCGTGGCCTGCTGGCAGGCGACGAGCAGGGCGAGGCTCAGGGCGAGCGGCAATCGGCGCATCGGGCAACTCCACGGCGGCAATGCGCAAGCATCCTGCCTTCGGGCCGTGGCCGCAAATAACGAATCAGCGCTTGCGCATGTAGAGATCGCGCGCCAGCACCCACAGCACGATCAAGTTGATCGCCACCACCGCCCAGGCCAGCCAGCCCGGGTGTTTGGCCAGTGCGAACAGGTCGAAGGGCAGGTACAGAGCCACGGTCACGCAGCCCAGCCATGACGCCCAGGCCTTGGCATGCCACAGGCCCCAGCCTTCGAGCACATGCATGCAGCCGTAGAACGCGGCAACCGCCGCAGCCAGGTGCACGCCGCCCGGATTGATGGCGCTGACCAGCCACGCCGCCGCACCGTGTGCTGGATCCAGCTGGAAACGGGCGATCAGTTCGTGGACCCAGCCGCGCAGTGGCGCCGGCCCGAGGATTTCCAGGCCGCTGGCGGCCAGCAAGGCCAACAGGCCCTTGCTGATTTCGACCAGGGCGATCACATGCAAGCCCGGATGCGCGCGCGGGCTCGGGTTGTAGTGATGCGGCGTCGCGCCGGCTGCGGTCGAGCCGGGCGCGCCTGTGATTGCGTCGGGCGGCTCAGGCCGCACGCGTCGCCCGCTTGCGGTCGATCTCGGTGCGGAATTTCTTGCGCAGGCGGATCTGCTTCGGCGTCACTTCCACCAGCTCATCGTCATCGATGAACTCCAGCGCCTGCTCCAGCGAGAACTTGACCGGCGGGATCAGGCCTTCGTCGTCGTCCTTGCCGGCGGCGCGGAAATTCGTCAACTGCTTGCCGCGCAGTGCATTGACGGTGAGGTCGTTGTCCTTGGCATGGATGCCGACGATCTGGCCTTCGTAGATTTCCTCACCCGGCTCGATGAACAGGCGGCCGCGTTCCTGCATCGCGCCCTGTGCGTAGGCCGGCGACGGGCCGGTGCCATTGGAAATCAGCACGCCGTTCTGGCGCTGGCCGATGCTGCCTTCGCCGCGCGGGCCGTAGTGGTCGAACATGTGGAACATCAATCCGGTGCCGGCAGTGAGGGTGCGGAATTCGGTCTGGAAGCCGATCAGGCCGCGCGCGGGAATGATGTAGTCAAGGCGCACCCGGCCCTTGCCGTCCGGCACCATGTTCTGCAACTGTGCGCGGCGCTCGCCGAGGCGGCCCATCACGCCGCCCTGGAACTGCTCATCCATGTCCACCACCAGGGTTTCGTACGGCTCCGAGGTGACGCCGTCGATCTCCTTGATGATGACCTCCGGGCGCGAAACCGCCAGCTCGTAGCCTTCGCGGCGCATCGTTTCGATCAGGATCGACAGGTGCAATTCGCCGCGGCCACTGACCTTGAACTTGTCGGCGTCGGCAGTGTCTTCCACCCGCAGGGCGACGTTGTGCTGGGTTTCGCGGGTGAGGCGGTCGCGCAGCTGGCGCGAAGTGAGGAACTTGCCACCGCTGCGATCCTTGACGCCGGCAAACGGCGAATCGTTGACCTGGAAGGTCATGCTGATCGTGGGCTCGTCGACCGCCAGCACCGGCAATTGTTCGACCGCGCCGGTATCGCACAGGGTGTCGGAAATGCCGATGCCCTCGATGCCGGAGAAGGCGATGATGTCGCCGGCCTGCGCTTCCTGCACCTCGATGCGCTCCAGGCCCATGAAGCCGAGCACCTGCAGCACCTTGGCATTGCGGGTCTTGCCGTCGGCGGCGATGACGGTCACCTGCTGGTTGGTCTTGAGCTTGCCACGCTGGATCCGGCCAACGCCGATCACGCCCACGTAGTTGTTGTAATCCAGCGAGGTCACGCGCATCTGGAACGGGCCCTCCGGGTCCACCGGCGGCGGCGGAACGTGTTCGCAGATGGTTTCGAACAGCGGGGTCATGTCGCCGTCGCGCACGCTATCGTCCATGCCGGCAAAGCCCTGCAGGCCGCTGGCGTAGACGGTGGTGAAATCGAGCTGGTCATTGGTGGCGCCGAGGCGGTCGAACAGGTCGAAGGTCTGGTCCAGCACCCAGCTCGGCCGTGCGCCCGGTCGATCGACCTTGTTGACAACGACAATGGGCTTGAAGCCCATCGCGAACGCCTTCTGGGTGACGAAGCGCGTCTGCGGCATCGGTCCGTCCATCGCATCGACCAGGATCAGCACCGAATCCACCATCGACAGCACGCGCTCGACCTCGCCGCCGAAGTCGGCGTGGCCGGGGGTGTCGACGATGTTGATGCGCCAGATTTCGCCGGTCTTGGGGTTGGTCCAGCGGATCGCGGTGTTCTTGGACAGGATGGTGATGCCGCGTTCCTTTTCGAGGTCGTTGCTGTCCATCACCCGGTCGGGGACCACGGCGCGCTCGCTGAGGGTGCCGGACTGCTTGAGCAGCTGGTCGACGAGGGTGGTCTTGCCATGGTCGACGTGGGCGACGATGGCGATATTGCGCAGGCGTTCAACGGACATTGGGACGGGAACCATGAAGGTGCGCGTCCCGGTGGACGGGCGCGCAACGGTGAATTGAGGGCAAGCCGGCTATTATAGCGGGTCATTGCCACCTGCCAGCTTCCGGAGAAGCCCTGATGTCCCTGATTGCCAATTTCGATACCTCGCGCGGGGCCATCCGCGTCGAGCTTGCCGCCGACAAGGCGCCGCTGACCGTGGCCAATTTCGTGAACCTTGCGAAGCATGGCTTTTACGACGGCCTGAACTTCCACCGCGTGATCCCGGACTTCATGATCCAGGGCGGCTGCCCGGAAGGCTCCGGTCGCGGGGGCCCGGGCTATCGCTTCGAGGACGAGACCAGCAACGGCCTGCGCCATGAGCGCGGGGTGCTGTCGATGGCCAATGCCGGCCCCAATACCAATGGCAGCCAGTTCTTCATCACCCACGTGCCCTGCGGTCACCTGGACGGTCGGCACACCGTGTTCGGCAAGGTCATCGAAGGCCAGAACGTGGTCGATACGATCAAGCAGGGCGACAAGATCAACGCGGTGAAGATCGAGGGTGATGCCGATGCAGCGCTGGCGGCGAAGGCCGACCGCGTGGCCGAATGGAACAAGGTGCTGGCGGTGTAACGAACTTCCTTCTCCCTCCGGGAGAAGGTGGCCCGCAGGGCCGGATGAGGGTTGTGGGTACGATGTGCTGCGTACCCTCACCCCAACCCCTCTCCCGGCGGGAGAGGGGCTTGCTCATTCAAGTGATGCGCTTTGTTTTTCCGGCCGAGAGTAAGGTGGTCCGCAGGGCCGGATGAGGGTCGTGGGTACGATGCGACCTGGCCCTCACCCCAACCCCTCTCCCGGGGGGAGAGGGGCTTTCATCCCTTCAGCGCAGGGATGCTCACTTCCAGCGCAGGGTATCCAGCATGGCGCTGACCTTGGCTTCGTCGCGCGGGTAGTAGTACTCGGCGGGCGCGTAGTACATCGCCAGTGCCAGGCCCTTTTCATGTTCGAAGGCGGCGACCATGGCCTTGTATTTCAGACCGCTGTCGTTGGCCATGGTCATTTCGAAGCGCAGGCCTTCGCGGTCGCCGAAGGTTGCGGGGCGCAGGTTGGAGGTCGTCACGTTGACCGCGCCGGCCTCGCGCAAGCCATCGGCGATCAAGTCACGCAACTCATCGGGACGCATGCCGCGGTGGTAGAACGCACCATCGGGGCGGCGCTTGGTCTGGCGCTTGCCGAGGAAAACGAAATCGCCTTCACGCACGCTCGAAATCAGGGTCAGTGAATTGAGCAGGGGGCCGTCGATGGTCCACAGTTGTTCACGCAGGCCACCCATGCGGGTCCATTCCATGCCGGCGTCGATCGTGAGGTCGCCGCCGGCGGTCGTGCGTCCGGGCGTGACCAGTGCCCCGCCGCTGGCGCAGGCCGCGAGCAACAGGATCAATGCAGTGATCGCAAGCCAACGCAAGCGGGTCATGGGGTCTCTCCAAGGGTATCGAGGTCGCGCCGGATGAAGGCGGCATCCTCGGCTGCGGGGGCATCCGCCAGATACCGTTGCAAGGCGCTGCGTGCGCCTGTCAGGTCACCGGCGTTGCGGCGGGCGAGGCCGACTTCGCGCCAGGCGGCGGGTGGTGCGCCGGGAAGGGCGATGGCTTGGGCGTAGTAGGTCGACGCTTTCTTCCTGTCATCGCCCAAGCCGCGACGCCGATACGCTTCGCCGAGGTAGAACGTCAGCAGGCCCTTGTCCTCGGCAGGCGCGTCGTCCAGCAGCTCGCTGATGACCAGGATCGAGCCGGCATAGCGGCGCTGCGCCAATTCCTCGTCCAGCAATTTCACCAGCAACGGATGCACGGCGGCGCGATAGCGTTCGCGGCCGAAATCGGTGGGCGGATCGGCAATCGTCGCGGCCGCCGCCTTGATGTCGTCCAGACGCTCCTGCGAGGCCGGATGGGTGGAGAAAATTTGCAATGGGCGGTCGTATTTGCGGGTCTGCTCCTCGCGCCACATCCGCGCCCACAGGTCGGCACCTGCCTGCGGTGCCCAGCCGTGGGCCACCACGCTCGCGAAGCCGAGGCGATCGGCCTCGCGCTCCATGTCGCGGGAATACTTGAACAGGGCGGCGGCACCCGCCAGCGTGCCCAACTGCGCCACGCCACCGGCTCCGGCGCCATAGGCGACGATCTGGAACACGCTCATCCAGGCGCTTGCGGTTTTCAGCTTGCGCCATTGCTGCAGGGAATGGCGGGCGGTGAAATGGCCGGTTTCATGCCCCAGCACGAAGGCCAGCTCTGCCTCGTCGCGCATCCGCAGCAGCGCGCCGCTCCACAGCACCAGCATGCCGTTGGGCGCCATGCTGGCGTTGAACTGCGGCACATCCATGATGTAGACGCGGATATTGGGGCACTGATCACCGGCGACCTTGCAGGCCACGTCGCGCACATAGGCATTGAGTGCCGGATCGCGCACCAGCAGTGGCGAGCGTTTGAGTTCGGTTTCTGCTCGCTCCATCGCGTACCACAACTCGGCCTCGTCGCTGCCGGGGGCGGGCTGGGCGGACGAGGCGGGTGGCGGCGCGGGAGTGGTTTGCATGGTCGCGGCGGTCGAGCCTGTCGAGCCTGCGGTCGATGGCGTCGACTGCGCTGGCGTCGCGTGCAGGCCCATCGAGCAGGCGAGCACGATCCCCGCGAGCGACAGGCGTCGCACGCAGCTCATCGTGCCGGCTCCGCCGGGGCATCTCCACGAATGCCCTTGAGCAAGTCGGTGGCGGTCTCGCGTGCGCCGGCGAGGTTGCGCAGGTCACCGGCTTGATCGACCAGCAGGTTATGCCAGACCACTTGCCCGGTGCGCAGGTCGACCAGCGAGGCCACGCCGACTTGCATGCCGCCGCCGATGTCGCCGCCCAGCAGGATCATGCCGGCGACGCGCATTGCCGTGCGCCCGCCACTGGCATAGCTGTCGCGGACGTAGGTGAACAGGGCGTAGTCGGCACCGGTGGCCTCGCGCAGGACCGCAACCCCCGGCCCCAGCGACCAGTCGAAGCGGCCGTGCTTGTTGCGCAGCGGCCCGGTACCTGTGCTGCGGCTGTATTGCAGGATACTCATCGACACCGCCTGGCTGAGCAGGGTGATCTGCCGGCGCGGATCGTCGGGGCCGGCGTCGGCAGGCAGCAGGTAGTCGGGCTGCATGCCGATGCCTTGCCGCGCAAGCACCTCGCGCGCGGCCTGCGGCAGCAGCAAGCGTGCCGCCGAAGTCCACTCGCGTCGTGGCTCGGTCATGCCGCCGGCCATGACTTCCGACAGCTCGATGTCGGGCTCGACCAGTACCACCGAGCCATGCAGGCCCAGCGGCCTGCCGCTTCCATCCTGCACGCTGCGAACCGTGGTCGAGGCGCAGCCGGAAATCGTCGTCATCAAGGCCAGCAGGAACAGCAGGCACAGGCTGCCGCGAAGGCGCGCAAAGGCATTGCGTGAACTGGCTGCAACAGGCGTCTGTGATAACATTTCCAGGTTTTCTCCCCACTGTCAGTGCCGCATCCAGCGGCCGTTTCCGAGGTCCCCCACATGCCTCAACTCGCCCGGCGCATGGGTCGCGCCAAGCCCAGCGTCATCATGCAGGTTGCCGAAAAGGCCAAGCGCCTGAAGGCACAGGGCCGCGACATCATCAGCTTCTCCATCGGCGTCCCCAATTTCCTCCCCGGCGAGCATGTCTATGCTGCCGCACGCGAGGCCTTGGCGAAAGACAGCGGCCAATATGGCAGCAATCGCGGAACCGACGCCCTGCTGGATGCGTTCATCGCGCACATGGATGCGATCGGCATGAGCGGTTATGCGCGTGCCAACTGTTCCACCGGCATCGGTGCCAAGCACATCCTCTACAACCTGGGCGAGGCGCTGCTGGACGAGGGTGACGTGATCGTCTTCCCGACGCCGTACTGGACGACCTACCTGGATATCGCGGAAATCCTCAATGCCAAGGCGGTGGAGCTGCCTTGCCCGGCATCGCAGGACTACAAGCTGACCCCGGCGCAGCTGGACGCGGCGCTGGCCGCGCACAAGCCGAAGGTATTCCTGTTCAACAACCCGTCCAACCCGACCGGCATGGTCTACACGGGCGACGAGATCGCGGCGCTGGCCGAGGTGCTGGTGAAGCATCCGGACACCTGGATCATCACCGACGACATCTACAACCGGATGCTGTTCGACGGCCTGGGCTACACGAATTTCGTGCAGTACCGCCCGGAGCTGCGCGAACGCACCGTGTTCGTGGACTCGCTGTCCAAGACCTACGGCATGCCGGGCTGGCGGGTGGGCTTCATGGCCGGGCCGGAAACGGTGGCCACCGCCGTGACCACGCTCAATTCCAACCACATCACCAATCTTCCGGAAATCGTCACTGCTGCCGCGATCGCGGCGCTGTCCGGTCCGCAGGACGTGCCGACGCAGAAGTGCGCCGAGTTCCAGGCCAAGCGCGATCAGGTGATGGACGCGATGAACGCGATTCCCGGCGTGATCTGTCCGCGGCCGCAGGGTGCGTTCTACGTGTTCCCCGACATCAGCTGCGCGTTCGGCAAATCGCACAACGGCGTGATGATCGGAAACGACGTCGAGTTCTGCAATCAGTTGCTGGAAGCCAAGGGCGTGGCCTGCGTGCCGGGCTCGGCCTTCGGTGAGCCGAAGGCACTGCGCATCAGCTATACCTGCCCGACCCCGCAACTGGCGCCGGGCCTCGCGCGGATCCAGGAATTCTTCGCAGAACTGGTCTGATTCCGTTTCAAGTCACCGATGCGGCGCTTGCGCCGCATCGTCATTTCAGGAGAACCCCCCATGAAAACCCCCGTTCGAGTTGCCGTCACCGGCGCCGCTGGCCAGATTGGTTATGCCCTGCTGTTCCGCATCGCCTCCGGTGAAATGCTGGGCAAGGACCAGCCGGTCATCCTGCAGATGCTCGAGCTGCCGATGGAGAAGGCCCAGGCCGCGCTCAAGGGCGTGATGATGGAGCTGGAAGACTGCGCGTTCCCGCTGCTGGCTGGCATGGTCGGCACCGATGATGCCGAGGTCGCGTTCAAGGACGCCGACTACGCCCTGCTGGTCGGCGCGCGTCCGCGTGGCCCGGGCATGGAGCGCAAGGACTTGCTGCTGGAGAACGCCAAGATCTTCACCGCCCAGGGCGCGGCGCTGAACAAGGTGGCTTCGCGCAACGTCAAGGTGCTGGTGGTCGGCAACCCGGCCAATACCAATGCCTATATCGCGATGAAGTCGGCGCCCGATCTGCCGGCGAAGAACTTCACCGCGATGCTCCGCCTCGACCACAACCGCGCGCTGTCGCAGCTGGCGAACAAGGCCGGCGTGGCCGTGGGTGACATCCAGAACATGGCGGTGTGGGGCAACCACAGCCCGACCATGTATCCGGACTACCGCTTCGCGACGGCCAACGGTGCGTCGCTGAAGGATGCGATCAACGATGCCGACTGGAATGCCAATACCTTCCTGCCGGTGGTCGGCAAGCGCGGTGCGGCGATCATCGAGGCGCGTGGGCTGTCCTCGGCGGCGTCCGCCGCCAATGCCGCGATCTGCCATATGCGCGATTGGGCGCTGGGCACCAATGGCGGCTGGGTCACCATGGGCGTGCCGTCCGACGGCAGCTACGGTATCCCGGAAGGCATCATCTACGGCGTGCCGGTGACCTGCGCGAACGGCGAATACAGCCGCGTCGGAGGCCTGCCGATCGATGACTTCAGCCGCAGCCACATGGACAAGACCCTGGCCGAGCTGGAAGAGGAACGCGCTGGCGTGGCGCACCTGCTGTAAATCGCCACTACAGTGGATCAGCAAAGGGCTGGCCTGGTGCCGGCCCTTTTGCTTTGTGCCGGCAGTCTGCATGGCGCTGATCAAAGCGGCTAGGATGGATGCGTCACGGGGCTGGGGGTGGTCATGCTGCACCGAATCACCAGCAATCTCCGCCGTCAGGACTGGACCGCCGTCAGCGTCGAACTGGTCGTGGTGATCCTCGGCGTGTTCATCGGCGTGCAGGTTTCGAACTGGAACGCGGAGCGTGCCACCAACCGCGAGTCGAGGGTCTTCACCGAGCGCCTCAAGACCGATCTGCGTGCCGAGGCATTCGCGTATGAGTTGAGCGTGGCCTATTACGGCCAGGTGCTGGCCAATGCCCGTCGCGCCGAGGCAGCGCTGTCCGGCAGGGTCAATCTGGATGACGAAGCCTTGCTGGCCTCGGCTTATCGTGCGACCCAGTACGTCACCACCAATCGCAGGCGCACGACTTGGGACGAACTCGGCTCCACCGGCAACATCGGCCTGATTCGTGATCCGCGCCTGCGGCAATTGGCGGCCGATGTCTTTACCGACACCAATAACGAATGGCTGGTGGACGATGCCCGCCGCGCGCCGTATCGACTGGAATTTCGGAGGGTTCTCGCCATTCCCGTGCAGGACGCGCTGGCCGAAGCCTGCGGGGACCATACCGGCAAGGACGGGGACTACGCGAGCCTGGCCGGGTATCTGGATTATCCCTGCGATCCCGAACTGTCACCGGATGCCGCTGCTGCGGCCGTTGCGGCATTGCGGGCGGATCCGAACCTGCTGCCCTTGCTGCGCCTGCAGATCACCACCCTGGACACCAACATCGGCGGCCTCGACACCACCAACAACATCCAGTTGCGGCAGCGCTTGCAGGCCTTCGTGAAGGCGTCTCGCTGAGCCTGCGTGGTGCTGCCGAGGGACTGACCACAGGCCGGCCTTTTCGCGCTAGGCTTGCGCGACGGGCACTCCGCCCGACACGGGCGCTGGCATGGATGTAAACGCCGCCGTTGCAGGAGGGGTCGGGTCCCGCCATCGCGGGATGCACTTGCCTGTCGCCGTTTGCCGGCCGTCGCGGCCATGGCGCGTGGTCGTGGCGCAGGACATCTCCGCATGAACCTGTTCAACGAACTCAGGCGGCGCAATGTCTTTCGCGCGATGACGTTCTACGCGGCGCTGTCGTGGCTGCTGGTGCAGGTCGCCACCGAGGTGCTGCCTTACTTCGGCATCGGTGTGCATGTGCTGCGCTGGTTGGTGATCGCGCTGGTCGCAGGCTTCATCCCGGCGATGGTGTTTGCCTGGTTCTTCGAATGGACGCCGCATGGCATCAAGCGCGAAACCGAGGATGTCCCGCACGAAGCGTTCCGGCTGGAGGCCGGGCGCAAGCTGGATTTCTGGATCATCGGCGTGCTCAGCCTGTGCCTGGTGGCGCTGCTGGTGGATACCTTCGCGCCGCGTTCCGAGCCAGCCTCCAGCGACAAATCCATCGCCGTGTTGCCGTTTGATCGAGGCGATGGCAATACCGGCGAAGCGTATTTTTCCGATGGGCTGTCGGAGGATTTGATCACCGCGCTGTCGCAATCAGGACAGTTGAAGGTGATCAGTCGCAATTCCTCGTTCCGGTTCCGCGACAGCAAGGAAGACAGCAGCAGCATCGGCAGGCAACTCGGGGTGGCCTATCTGCTGGAAGGCAGCGTGCGCCTCGCTGGCGGACAGGTGCGCATCATCGTTGATCTGATCAGCGCGGCCGATGGCGGCACCATCTGGTCGCGCCGCTACGAGCGACCCTATCGCGACCTGTTCGCGTTGCAGGACGACATCACCCGTGCCGTCGCATCGGAGCTGAATGCCGAACTGGTGGCCGGAAACGGGGCCTCGGTGCAGAGCGACCATCCGCGCAGCGGCAACCTGGAGGCCTACAACGCCTACCTGCAGGGCAAGTTCTACCACGCACGCCGGAGTGAGGCCGATTACCGCCGGGCGATCGGCTATTACGCCGATGCGGCGCGGATCGACCCGGGCTATGCGCTGGCGCATGCGGCCCTGGCCTATGCCCAGATCGACCTGGCCGGGTATTACCTGAGTGGCGATGCCGCCCTGCGTGCGTACGCGAATGCCAGGCTGGAATCCGCTACCGCCTTGCGGCTCGATCCCGAGCTGGCCCTGGCCTATGGCGCGCGTGGCCGGTTGCTGCAGACGGCGGATTGGGACTGGGCCGGATCCGAGCAGGCGTTCCGGCAGCAGATGCAACTGGCACCGAACGACAGCACCGCGCGCTCCGACCTGGGCAATGCACGGGCGACGATGGGGCAATTGTCCGAGGCAATCGCCCTGACCCGCCAATCCATCGAAACCGATCCCTTGCGGTCGGAAGGCTATGCCGCGCTGGCCGCGTACCAGTCGGCACTCGGACAGCTCGATGCAGCCGAGCACTCGATCCGCAGGGCGATTGAATTGCAGCCGAGTGCCGGTTACGAGCGCGTGCAACTGGTCATCATCCAGCTCCAGCGCGGCAATGCGCAGGCGACCCAGGCGGCCTTGCAGCAGGTCCACGACGAGGGTGGCTGGCTCGAGATTGCACGCGCATTCGCCACGCAGAACGGCAGCGATCCGGCAGTGGCCGATAGCGCGCTGCAAGCCCTGATCGATACCCAGTCCGACATTTCCGCGTTCCAGATCGCCGAGGTGTATGCCCTGCGCAATCAGCCGGACAAGGTGTTCGAATGGCTCAACCGTGCGCTCGACATCCGCGATCCCGGATTGGCCAGGCTCTGGTTCGATCCCTTCATCCTGCGCTACAAGCATGATCCGCGCTTCGTGGCGTTCTGCCGCAAGCTTGGCCTGCCGGTGACGGGCGAGGCCGGCGGCGTGGCCATCGCGCCGATGCAGGCACATTCCACGCCGCTGGCCGCAGCCGGCACGGGCAAGCCACGGTGAATCGCCTCGTCGGTTGGTTCGAGGAATTGCGACGGCGCGACGTGTTCCGTGCCGCCACCTTCTATTCCGCCGGCGCCTGGTTGGTGGTGGAGGTGCTGACCCAGCTGGTGCCGGTGTTCGGGATCCCGGCCGCGACGATCCGCTGGGTGGTGATCGCGGGCATCGCCGGGTTTCCATTCGCCATCCTGTTCTCGTGGCTGTACACATGGACACCGGAGGGCATTCGCCGCGAGAGCGAGATCGACGAAGGCGGTTCCTCGCGGCACCTGACCGGCCGGCAACTCGACTACCTGATCATCGCGGTACTGGCAGTGGCCATCGGACTGCTGCTGGTCAACAAGTTCGTGCTGCGCCCTCGGGTCGCCGCGCTGGCGGAGAAATCCATCGCAGTGCTGCCCTTGCTGAGTGAGGGCAGGGGAGCCGATGAACAGTCGCTTGCCGATGGCCTGACCGAAAACCTGATTTCCGCGTTGGCGCAGTTCGATGGCTTGAAGGTGATCAGCCGCAGCTCGGCATTCCGGTTCCGCGATCGCAGTGATGGCAGTGCAGCGATCGGCAGGAAGCTCGGGGTTGCCCACCTGCTCGACGGCAGCGTCCGCCGCGAAGGCGACCAGGTCAGGATCGTGCTGGAACTGATCAAGGTGGCGGATGGCAGTACCGAATGGTCGCAACGCTACGATCGCCCCTATCGCGGCCTGTTTGCCTTGCAGGACGAGATCGCGATGGCGGTCGCCCGCGCGCTCAAGGGCGAACTGCTGGCGTCGCGTGGTTCCGTGCGCAGCGGGGACCGGCCACCCAGCGAGAATCTCGAGGCATACAACGCGTTCCTGCAGGGCAAGTTCTACGAATCGCGCAATACCGAGGCGGATTTCCGCGCCGGACTTGCCAGTTATGCGCGTGCATCCGCGCTCGATCGGCGCTATGCCGCCGCCTATGCCTCCTACTCACTGCTGGCGACCAAGCTTGCAGGGCGCTATCTGCAAGGCGAAGCCATGCAGGCGATGTACGCGCGCGCGCAGCAGGCCGCCGCGACCGCGCAGGCCATCGATCCACGGCTGGCGGAGGCGCATCTGGCGCGTGGGAGGCTGTTGATCTGGAAGGAGTTCAACTGGACGGCCGGTGCAGCCGAGTACCGGCGCGCCCTGCAACTGGCCCCGGACAGCAACCTCGCACGGACGGCACTGGCCGATGTGCAGGCCACGCTGGGGCAACCGCGGCAGGCGGAGGCATTGGCGCGCCAGGCACTGGCGACGGATGTCCTGAACGCGCAGGTCTGGCATAGCCTCGGGACCTTCCAGATGGCCCTGGGCGAGTACGACCAGGCCGAGCAGTCGCTGCGCAAGGCGGCCGAACTGCAGCCGGGCATGAATGGCAACCAGGAGCAATTGGCGATCATCGCCATCCTGCGAGGCCAGCCCGAGCAGGCCATGCAGGCGGCCAACCTCGAGCACGCGGGCGATTGGCGCGATGCCGCGGTGGCGCGTGCATTGCAAATTGGCAGCGACCACGCGGCGGCGGATGCGGCGCTGGCGAACATGATCGAACATCAGGCCGGCAAGGCGGCCTACCAGATCGCGCAGGTACAAGCCTTGCGCAATGACCCGGATGCCGTCTTCCTCTGGCTGGATCGTGCCTGGCAAACCCGCGACGCCGGCATCAGCATGCTGCTCTACGATCCGCTGATGTCACGATTTCGCGACGATCCGCGTTTTGCCGCGTTTTGCCGCAAGGTCGGACTGCCGGTGCCGACGACGGCGCCAACCCCGCAAGGTTCTGTGGCTAAGATGCACAAGCCGATGGCTGCATTGCAGGGTCGATGGCCGGCGTGATGCACTACGTAGATGAGATGTGGATGACGCTTACCGCGTGGCACGCTCAAAGGAGGTGGTCGATGAAACACGCCCGATCCTTGTTGTTCTGCCTGCTGTTCGCGTTGTCGTGGACGGCGCTGGCAACGCCAGTGGACGCCAGCCGCCAGCCGCATGTCGTCGCCGGCCTCGGCAGCATCGATTTTCCGACCTCGACCCGCTCGCAAGCAGCGCAGGCCGCCTTCGATCGCGGCACGTTGCTGCTGCACCTGTTCGAATATGCCAATGCGGCTGCCGCCTTCCGCGAGGCCCAGCGGCTGGATCCGGGATACGCCATGGCCTATTGGGGCGAGGCGATGTCCTACAACCACGGCATCTGGAACCAGCTCGACGAAACCGCCGGGCGCGCCGCATTGGCAAGGTTGGCTGCAACACCCGCCGATCGCGCAGCCAAGGCGCCGACTGCCCGCGAGCGCGCCTATCTCGCGGCAGTGGAAATCCTGTACTCGGGCAAGGGCAGCAAGGTCCAGCGTGATGCGGATTACAGCGCGGCCATGCAGAAGCTGGCGGTGGATTTTCCGCAGGACAACAACGCGCAGTTGTTCCATGCACTGGCGTTGATGGGGCTCAGTGAGGGCGTGCGCGACATCCCGGTGTACTTGCGCGCTGCGGCCATCGCCGAGCGGAGCTATCGCGTCAATCCCGACAATCCCGGCGCGGCGCATTACTGGATCCACGGCATGGACGAGCCCGTGCACGCGGCGGGTGCGCTGGAGGCGGCGCGCGCCTTGTCGAAGATTGCCCCGGACGCCGGCCATGCCCAGCACATGACCTCGCATATCTTCATCGCGCTGGGCATGTGGGACGATCTGGTCACGGCCAACGAGAACGCGATGCGCGTGGTGCTGGCCCAGCAACGGGCGCAAGGCAAGCCGGCGGTCGCATGCGGGCATTACCAATACTGGCTTGTCTACGGCTACTACCAGCAAGGTCGCCGCCATGCCGGTGACCAGGCGACCCAAGCCTGCGTCGACTCGGCCGCGAGCGCCTTGGCTTGGCACGCGGCGCAGGCAAAGACGGATGCCTCCTCCAGCGAACACGCGCATGGCGCCGACATGGCGGCGACTGCCGTGCGCATGCATGCCATGCTGGTAGACCAGCGGGCGACCTCGGTCATCGAGTCGGAGGACTGGAATGGTCCGGCGGCGCACATGGCCATCGACACCTCCGACCTCGGTGCGAAGGCCGCCTGGAATCAGTTCGTCGATGGCTATATCGCGGTGAAGCGCGGTGACCTGGCCTCGGCGCATGCGGCGCTTGCTGGCCTCGCATCCACCCGCCGCGAAGCGCTGCCGGATCCGACCTTCCTGCAGCAGGCCGGCTACTTGGCGGTGCTGGAGGATGATTTGCGCGGGCTGGTGGAGATCAGCGATGGCAACACCGCGGACGGCCTGCGATCCATTCGGCAAGCCGCCGATCGATACGACGCCATGGCCGCCGATTTCGGGCCACCGGTGCCGATCAAGCCGCCACATGAATTGCTGGGCGAGCAATTGCTGGCGCAGGGGCAGGCGGCCGCCGCCGCTCGGGAATTCACGGTGGCACTCCAGCGCGCGCCAGGCCGTGCGTTGTCCTTGCTGGGATTGGCACGCGCGCAAGCGGCCTCGGGCAAGGCCGAGGAGGCACGTGCGAGCTACCGCAAGCTGCTGGACAACTTCCACGCCGCCGATGCCGATTTGCCGGCTCTGGCCGAAGCGCGCGCCTACCTGAGCCACTAGTCGTGCCGGATCTCTGGCAACGCCTCAGGCAACGCAAGCTGGTGCAGTGGGCGCTGGCCTACCTGGCAGCTGCGTGGGTGTTGCTGCAAGTGCTGGATTTGGTCGGCAATCGATTTGAATGGCCAGCGGGCCTGCTGCGCGGTGCCTTCATCGCCGCAGGCATCGGTTTCATTGTCACTTTGCTGCTGGCCTGGTATCACGGCGAGCGCGGGGCACAGAAAGTCACCGGCGTCGAACTGCTGTTGCTGGCATTGGTGCTGGCCATTGGCGGGGTGGCGTTGTGGCGCTATGCACCGGCCCCGGCTGCGCCACACGCAACAGCGATGGCGAATCGTGCCGCCGCGCCGGTCGTGATCCCGCCGAAATCCATCGCGGTGCTGCCGTTCGAGAACCTCTCCAGCGATACCGACAATGCCTACTTCGCCAGCGGCATGCAGGACCTGATCCTGACCAAGCTGGCCGACATCGCTGAGCTGAAGGTGACTTCGCGCACATCGACCATGCAATACGGCAGCCGCCCACCCAACCTCCGGCGAGTGGCGGCGGAGCTTGGCGTGGCCGTGATCCTCGAAGGCAGCGTGCAGAAGCAGGGCAACCAGGTGCTGATCAACGTGCAGTTGATCGACGCCCGCAGCGACACCCACCTGTGGGCGCAGACCTACCAGCGCACGCTCGACAACATCTTCGGTGTCGAGGGCGAGGTTGCGGACAAGATCGCGGACGCCTTGCACGCCAGCCTGTCGCCCGATCAGTCCGAACGCCTGGCGCGAGCACCAACCACCAACCGCACCGCCTACGACCTGTTCCTGCGCGCCGAGTACCAGGCCAGTCGCTTCGACATCGACGAGGACACCGGCGCGCTCAAGTCCGCGATCACGCTGTATCGGCAGGCAGTGGAGAGCGATCCCCGGTTCGCACTGGCGTTCGCACGCCTGTCGATGGCAGAAAGCTCGCTTGCGTTCTTCGGTGGCGGCGGCGAGGACGTCGCTGGACTCAAACAACACGCATTGGACGATGCCGGCTCCGCGATGACGCTGCAACCGGAGCTGCCAGCGGCACGATTGGCACTGGGTTACAGCGCCTACTGGGGCCGGCGCGATTACGATGCCGCGCTGCAGGCATTTGGCGCGGTACTTTCCAGCCATCCGAACTATGCCGACGCGCTGGCGGCGCAGGGTTACGTCCAGCGCCGTCGGGGCGACTTCGATGCCGCGATCGATTCGCTCACCCGTGCGGTTGCACTGGACCCACGCGACTTCACCCTGATTTATCGCCTGGGCAATACCCACATGATGGTGCGCCGCTACCGTGATGCGATCGCGCTGTTCGAACGTGCCCGGACGCTGGAGCCAAACAGCGTCGCGGTCAAGAGTTCGATGGCGCGCGCCATCATCAATGGCAGCGGCGAGATCGAACGGGCGCTTGCCGTCGTGCAAGGGGATGCGGATGAACTAAAGCCCGCGCGTGGCGAACTGCTGGTGTACCTGCGTCGCTTCGATGCGGCGATCGCGCTGTACCAGAGCATTCCCGACACCCCGGAAAACTTCCCGCCGGGAAGCTCGAAGGCTGGCGTGCTGGCGATGCTGCACTGGCTGGCCGGCGACAAGGCGCAGGCGCGCATCCTGTTCGCACAAGCCCTCCTGCAGGATCGCGCAGCACTGGCATCGACCGAGGGGATCGACCAGGCATTGGTCTGGAATGCGATCGGGCTGGATGAAATCGGCACCGGCGATACCGCCGCCGGTCTGGCTGCGATCGCCAAGGCCGAAGCGATCCTCGACCAGTCGCACGATTCGTTGGTGGTTCCCAACCAGAAGAAGTACGACGCGATTGCTTATGCCATGGCCGGGCGAGCCGATCTCGCAGTACCGCTATTGACCCGCGTGCTCGCGGCTCCCGGCGCGGGCGAGACCTATGGACCACCCTTGCTGTGGATCGATCCGAGTTGGGACCCGATCCGCGCAACACCGCAATTCAAGGCGTTGCAGGCGCGCTATGCAGCGTCCAGGCCGGTCATCGCGATGCCCGCCGATCACGGCGATTGAATCGACACGCGCCTGGGGTCACGCAGCACAGCACGTGCCTACGCGCACGGCATGGCATATGCCGATCGGATAAAATCCGCGTTTCGCCGGAGTTCGCATGCATCCGAATCCCTCCGCAGGCGCCCGTTTCCGCGCCGCACTGGCCGCCGAATCACCGTTGCAGGTGATGGGCGCGATCACCGCCTACGCCGGGCTGATGGCCAGGCGCGTGGGCTACAAGGCGCTGTACCTGTCCGGTGGCGGCGTCGCCGCCAATTCGTTGGGTATGCCGGATCTTGGCATCTCGACGATGGAGGACGTGCTCACCGATGCGCGCCGCATTGTGGACGCCACCGGCATGCCCTTGCTGGTCGATATCGATACCGGCTGGGGTGGGGCGTTCAATATCGGCCGCACCATCAGGAATTTCGAGCGCATCGGCGTGGCCTCGGTACACATGGAAGACCAGGTCGGGCAGAAGCGCTGCGGACACCGGCCGGGCAAGGAAGTGGTATCGAAAGACGAGATGGTCGATCGGGTGAAAGCCGCGGTCGATGCACGCAGTGATGCCAGCTTCGTGATCATGGCGCGCACCGACGCGGCGGCGGTGGAGGGCATCGATGCCGCGATCGAGCGCGCGGTGGCCTATGTCGAAGCCGGCGCCGACATGATCTTCCCCGAGGCGATGAAGACCCTCGACGACTACCGCAGGTTCAAGGCCGCGGTGCAGGTGCCGATCCTCGCCAACCTGACTGAATTCGGCTCCACCCCGTTCTACACCACCGACGAGCTGCGCGATGCCGGCGTCGATATCGCGCTGTATTGTTGCGGCGCGTATCGGGCCATGAACAAGGCCGCGCTGGGGTTCTACGAGGCCGTGCGCCGAGAAGGCACCCAGAAGAACATCATCGATACCCTGCAGACGCGAGCAGAGCTTTACGACTTCCTCGGCTATCACGCCTACGAAGACAAGCTGGACGCCTTGTTCGCGGGTGACAAGTCTTGAGCTGTGCCGGTTCCCTCAAGACGCCCTTCGATTCCGCCAGAGCCTGACCATGTCGATGCCATTCCCGCCGCAGAGCAAGGTTGATCGACGCAAGACCGCGCAGGCGTTCCTGCAACAGGAGCTGGACGAGCTGCCTGCCGAGGAACGTCATGTGGTCGAGCGCTTCATCGCCAAGCGTGGCGTGGCGCGCAATATCGAACGAGAATTTCACGAAGCACGCACGTTCGGCGAGCGGGTGGCTGATCGGGTTGCGGCCGTCGGTGGCAGTTGGCGCTTCATCATCTGCTTCGGCATCGTGCTGGTGATCTGGATGGTGGCCAACAGTTTCATGTTGGCCAAGGCATTTGATCCGTACCCCTACATCCTGCTGAACCTTGTGCTGTCGTGCCTGGCCGCGGTGCAGGCGCCGATCATCATGATGAGTCAGAACCGGCAGGCCGCGGTGGACAGGATGAACGCCGGCAATGACTATCAGGTCAACGTGAAGGCCGAGCTTGAAGTCCTGCAGATCCACGAGAAAATCGATCAGCTGCGTGATCAGGACTGGGCGGCCTTGGTCCAGTTGCAGTATCGCCAGGTCGAACTGCTGGAGCACTTGCTGGCGCGCACCAACAGCGGCGACAACCACACCCATTGAATGTTGCCGCGGATGTGCGCGGATGGACACGGATAAAGATTCATGACGTTGATGCGCGACAATTCGTGTTGATCCGCGGCCAAAACACAAGAAGGGAAACGGAGTGAAAGTATGAGTGAGACGACATCCACCCCAGGCTTCAAGCCCAAGAAATCGGTCGCCCTGAGCGGCACTGCCGCCGGCAACACCGAGCTGTGTACCGTGGGCCGCAGCGGCAATGACCTGCACTACCGCGGTTACGACATCCTCGACTTTGCCAACAGCTGCGAGTTCGAGGAAATCGCCCATCTGCTCGTGCATGGCAAGCTCCCGAACAAGGCCGAGCTGCGCGCCTACAAGGCCAAGCTGAAGGCGCTGCGCGGGGTGCCGGCGGCGGTCAAGGCGGCGCTGGAAGAACTGCCGGCCTCGAGCCATCCGATGGACGTGATGCGCACCGGCGTCTCGGTGCTGGGTTGCGTCTCGCCGGAAAAGGACGACCACAACCATCCGGGCGCGCGCGACATCGCCGACAGGCTGATGGCCTCGCTCGGTTCGATGCTGCTGTATTGGTATCACTATAGCCACAATGGTCGTGTCATCGATGTCGAGACCGATGACGATTCGATCGGTGGGCATTTCCTGCACCTGCTGCATGGCGAACCGCCGCCCGAGTCGTGGGTGCGGGCGATGCATACCTCGCTCATTCTTTACGCCGAACACGAATTCAACGCCTCGACCTTCACCTGCCGCGTCATCGCCGGCACCGGCAGCGACATGCATTCGTGCATCACCGGCGGGATCGGCGCGCTGCGCGGGCCCAAGCACGGCGGTGCGAACGAAGTCGCGTTCGAAATCCAGAAGCGTTACGAGACTCCGGATGAGGCCGAGGTCGACATCAAGGCACGCGTCGAGCGCAAGGAAGTCGTGATCGGCTTCGGCCATCCGGTCTACACCGTGTCCGATCCGCGCAACAAGGTGATCAAGGAGGTCGCGCGTCAGCTCTCGGCCGAGCAGGACAACATGAAGATGTATGACATCGCCGAGCGCCTGGAATCGGTGATGTGGGACATCAAGAAGATGTTCCCCAACCTCGACTGGTTCAGCGCGGTCAGTTACCACATGATGGGCGTGCCGACCGCCATGTTCACTCCCCTGTTCGTGATCGCCCGCACCAGCGGCTGGAGCGCGCACGTGATCGAGCAGCGCATCGACGGCAAGATCATCCGCCCCAGTGCCAACTACACCGGGCCGGAAGATCGGGAGTTCGTGCCGATCGATCAGCGCTGATGCCGATGGGTGGAGCCGCTGGAGTCCTCGCAGTGATTGCCGGAACCTTGCTGGCGACCGGACTCTGCGTGATGCTGCACTACGAGGGCCTGTACCGGATGTGGCGCTATGCCCACGGCCACACCACCCACACGCGACGCCAGCCGGTGCAGGTGCTGCTCGCGATCTTCGGCGTCATGGCCCTGCACATGCTCCAGATCGTCATCTTCGGGACGGTCTGGTGGGGCCTGCTGCAGTTTCCGGGGACGGGGACCGTCGCCAACATCGCCCATCTGCAATGGCACGGCGCATTGTTCCTGTCGAGCCTGTCCTATACCTCGCTGGGTTTCGATGCGCTGGTCCCGATGGGTGCCGTGCGCATCCTCGCCAGCGTGGAGGCGTTGACCGGACTGGTGCTGGTGGCCTGGTCGGCGTCGTTTGCTTTCCTGCTGATGCAGCGGCACTGGCGCGTGGAGTGAGCAGAAAGACAAAGGCCGCGGGTTGCGCGGCCTTGATCGTGCATCGAATGCGCGCTGGACTCAGATCAGCCCTTCAGCCCGTTGTGCCGCCTGCACGCCGGAATCGGCGGCCATGTGGGCATCGAAGCGCGCGAGATTGTCGAGACCGGACAGGTCGACGCCCACCTTCTTCGCCCATTGGGTGACCACGAACCAATACGGATCGGCGATCGAGCGCGAACCGGTGACCCAGTCCTTGCCGGCCAGCTGCGCATCGATACGTTCGAAATAGGTTCGCAACTGTTTGCGGGCGTTGTCGTGGCTCTTGGCGATGGCCTGTTCGTCTTCAAGATAGGCAGTTGCGCCGAACAGTGGCTTGAACGCCGGATGCACGTCGGCATTGACGGTGGCCAGCCAGCGGTTGACCTCGGCGCGGCTTTCGTGGCTGCCGTCGCCGCACAGGCCGGCTTCCGGAAAGCGATCCGTGAGGTAGTGCAAGATCGCGGAGTTCTGGGTCAGCGTCCAATCGCCGACCTGCAAGGCCGGCACGGCCCCGGCCGGGTTGATGGCGCGGTACTCCGGGCTGGCACGCTGCTCCCGGGTGACGATCTGCGCTTCGAACGGTGCGCCGATCCACTTCAGGACGATATGGTCGGCGAGCGAGCAAGCACCGGGCGAGGTGTACAACTTCATGGAGAGCCTCCTTGGGAAAGGCGGCCACTATCCGGCATGCGGGATGAAGGCGGGATGATGATGCCGGCGTTCATCACCGGGATGTCCCGACGACAGCATCGACGCCGTCAGCTGCGCGGGTTCGCCACCCGAAAGAAGGTGTGATCACCGATCGTCGCGACCTGCAGGGCATTGCCCCAGATCGGCCCGGTGATGCCCGTGGCGGCGAAATAGCTGGCGCCGGGGACGACCTGGCGTCGCTGCCCGACTGGCAGTGCCCAGTTGCGTTCGGATTCGAACGAGATCGACACCGCCTGTTCCCAAGCCGCCGTGTTCGACAGCCGCGTCTGCGGCGAAACGATCGTCGGTGCGAACTGCTTGCGCGCGGTCACCACCGAGCACAGGTTGTTGCCCCACTGGCCGCTGTCACGGCGGCGCAGGGCGACTTCGGCCACGGCCTGCTGGCCGAGCGCGCTCTGGTCGCGTGCCTCCAGGTAGACCGTGGTCGACAGGCACAGCGAATCGGCGGCAGGCTGCGGCAGGACATGCGCAAGCCAGAGGATCCACGCCAGTTTCATGTCGGACTCCTTGCTCCGTTGCGGCACGACGTGCTCCGCCGGAACAGGACCGGAAGGAGACGCGTCGGGTCATGGCGAATTTGAGAGTTCGGCCGAACGGGGCCGGGTGCTCTTGCGCGCGGGTGCGCGCTACGGGCGGCGACTCTATGGCGACCTTTGCCCAAGTCCTCCCACGACTACGGCGTGTGGAGGCAGTGATTCCGGTCGAGCGCGGGGGATCGCTGGTCGAGCGGAGACGAAAGCGTGCGCACCTTAGCCGCTGGAATCCGAACGCCAGCTGAATGAGAAAAGTGGAACTTCCTGATTCGAATGGGGTTTTTGCCCGAAGCGGATCGCTTGGGTTGGGCTGGACGAGATGGTCGGTCCCGCGCCAGGGCCTTGTTTCAAGATGCGATGGTGCGTGGCGAGAGGGTGAAGTTGCCTTTTCGCGCATCCCTTGAAACGCGTTGGTGGTGGATGTTGCGAATCGGCTGTAGCTCGCCTTGCGCCGGTGCATCCAAGCGCCTGGAATTCGTTCGACACAGCGCTTGGCAAATCCGGAACTGTTATGTTAGTGTTAACGCGGCCTTCATGTGTCGCGGTCACTTTTCTGTGTGCGGATAAGCATGTGAACCTGCCGTCTGGGGCAAAATTTTTGCGTCGCGGTTTCTTTTTTTGATCTCAAGGAGCTGAAACATGAACAAGAAACTCCTCTGTGCCGCCCTCTTGGTCGGCCTGAGCGCAGTGGCACAGGCCGCGTCTGCTCAGGAGTTTGATGATCGCTGGTACGTGACGGGTTCGACCGGCGTCAATTTGCAGGATCACGCACGTGGTACCGATTCCACCGTCTTCGGCACCATCGGCTTCGGCAAGTTCATCAATCCGAATGTCTCGCTGGACATGGAAATGAACTATCAGAACCCGCACCAGAGCGCCAACCGCAATCTGTGGTGGAGCCAGTACGGCGTTTCGCTGGATGCGCGCTACCACTTCCGCCATGAAGGCTCCAACTTCTGGCCGTACCTGCGCGGCGGTATCGGCTGGCAGCGCCACGAGCAGGAATACCTCCTGCCGCCGGTGTCGGGCGTGCTCCTGCGTCGCCGTGATTCCAATGCAGCCGTGAATATCGCCGTCGGCATGCAGTTGGACAAGGGTCGCCTGAATGTGCGCACCGAAGTGGGTACGCGCATCGATTTCGACAGCAACCAGATTTCGAGCCATCCGCAGTCCTCCTTCATCGATGTGCTGGCTTCGGTCGGCGTGACCTACGCGCTGGGTCCGGATCCGGCTCCGCCGGTCGTCCAGGCGCCGCCGCCGGAAAAGACCTGCGCCGACCTTGACGGTGACGGCGATGGCGTCAATGACTGCAACGACAAGTGCCCGGATTCGCAGGCTGGCCAGACCATCGGTCCGGACGGCTGCCCGGTGCCGGTGTCGATCGACCTCAAGGGCGTGAACTTCGATTTCGACAAGGCCACCCTGCGTCCGGACGCTGTTGCGATCCTGAACGAGGCCGTCGAGATCCTGAAGCGCTATCCGGAGCTGCACGCCGAAGTCGCCGGTCATACCGACCAGTGCGGCAAGGACGACTACAACCAGAAGTTGTCCGAGAAGCGCGCCAAGGCCGTGTATGACTACCTGACCAGCAACGGCGTCGATGCCGCTCGCCTGTCGGGCCCGGTCGGTTACGGCGAGAGCCGTCCGCTCGAGGACAAGGGTCAGGTCTTCCCGGCCTGCAAGAGCGAGATCAACCGCCGTACCGAGCTGAACACCAAGTAAGATCGGGTCAGTTCGAGCAGTACCTTCGAAGCCCGGCCCAGCGCCGGGCTTCGTTCATATGGGTATTGCGCCGCGGATGTTGCGGTGCAATGTCCGGCTTCATAGACTGTGGTGAATCCTGGGGAGAGTGGGCGATGTCGCGGATGCGTGGAATGGCTTGTGCCGTGGTGTTGCTGGGTGTCCCGGCAATGGCGTGGGCGGGCGGCAACAGCTGCCAGGTCAGTGCTGCGGCCACGGCGCCCACCCGCACTGCGTGGCTTTCCCCGATTGCGGCCGAGTTGTCCTCAGCTGCCACCCAGTTGGGCGGTGCGAGCGGTGTGCTGGCACAATCGTTTGACGAGGCGCTGTCGGTGGACAGCGTGCTCCTGCGCATCCGGATCGATGGTTGCCGGTCGGTGGCGTCGATTACACCGCCTGCACCGAATGCGGCGACCGACACGGTTGACCCGTCGGGTTACAAACCCGCGACCGCTTACGACAACCGCCCGTGGCGTTTCAACATGACCCAGAACGGCAAGCGCATGACCGCCGACGAATTCGACGCCTGGATGAAGGCGCGTGGCGTGCGCGTGGTCGGGCGCAAGGATCCGCCGGCCCAGCCTGCAGCACCCGCTGCAGCGACACCGGCGTCCAGCACACCGCCTGCCAAGTAAGCAAACGGGACTCGATTGTCGTGGTGGGCCATTCCGAACCACGGCATGGTCTGGCGCGTGTGCTGTCCAAACGCGGTTATTGTTCCCGTACAGCGGCCGAAGCCTTGGTGCGTGCTGGTCGCGTGCTGCTGGATGGGCGATGCATTCGCGACCCTGAGTTTCCCGTCACCCGCGCGTCTGCGCGCATCGACGTGGATGGACAGCCGGTCGAGCCGCCGACACCTCGCTACCTGATGCTCAACAAACCGCGGGGCCTGCTCACCACGGCCAGCGACGAACGTGGCCGCGACACGGTCTATCGCTGTTTCGAAGGTGCGGCGCTGGGTTGGATCGCCCCGGTAGGCAGGCTGGACAAGGCCAGCGAGGGCTTGTTGCTGTTCAGCAATGACACGGCCTGGGCTGCGCACATCGCCGACCCCGAGACCGGTCCGGACAAGACCTACCACGTGCAGGTGGACCGGATTCCAGCTCTCGACGAGCTGGCTTCGATGCAGGCAGGCGTGATCGTGGATGACGCGTACTTGCGGGCCAAGTCCGCCGTGTTGCTGCGCAGCGGCGTGCGCAATGCGTGGCTCGAAATCGTGCTCGACGAAGGGCGCAATCGGCAGATCAGGCGCTTGTTGGACGCATTCGGGATCGGCGTGTTGCGGCTGGTGCGGGTATCGATCGGCAGCTTGGCGTTGGGCGACCTGGGCAAGGGACAATGGCGCGAGCTGACTGCGGAGGAAGTCGCGGCCTTGCGTGGGATGGAGTGAGGCGGGGTTGCCTGGCCGAGATAAGCCGGTGGGCCGAGCCGGGATGTTGGATTGCGAAGCGATGGCGGGTCGAGACTGTGTGGCGTGCGTTGAAAAGCAATGGCTGGTCGAGACCAGCCCCACGTTTTCGCCGGGTGACGATCAGGCTTGGATCACGCCCAATTCCCGCCCGATGCGGATGAAGGCATCGATGGCGTGGTCGAGTTGCGCGCGGGTGTGCGCAGCGCTCATCTGGCAGCGAATGCGGGCCTGCCCCTTGGCGACCACCGGGAAAAAGAAACCAATGGCGTAGATGCCTTCTTCCAGCAGGCGCTCGGCAAAACGCTGCGCCAGTGGAGCGTCGTACAGCATCACCGGACAGATCGGATGCACGCCCGGTTTGATGTCGAAACCGGCGGTGGTCATGCGCGCGCGGAAATGTGTGGTGTTCTCGCGCAAGCGTTCGCGCAGTTCGCCCGCGGCGGACAACATTTCGAAGGCCTTGGTGCCGGCTGCCGCGACGTGCGGCGGCAACGAATTGGAGAACAGGTAGGGACGCGAGCGCTGGCGCAGCAGCTCGACCACTTCGCTGCGCGCCGTAGTGAAGCCGCCGAGCGCGCCGCCCATCGCCTTGCCCAGGGTGCCGGTGATGATGTCGATCTTGTCCAGCACGCCCTTGACCTCGGCGCTGCCGCGGCCGGTCGCGCCGAGGAAGCCGGTGGCGTGGCATTCATCGATGTGCACCAGTGCACCATACTTTTCGGCCAACGCCGTGATTTCGTCCAACGGGGCGATGAAGCCATCCATCGAGAACACACCGTCGGTGGTGATCAGGATGGTGCGTGCGCCGTCGGCCTTGGCCTGCTTGAGCTGGGCTTCCAGATCGGCCATGTCGCAGTTGGCGTAGCGATAGCGCTTGGCCTTGCACAGGCGCACGCCGTCGATGATCGAAGCGTGGTTCAGCGCGTCGGAAATGATCGCATCGTGCTCGTCCAGCAGCGGCTCGAACAGGCCGCCATTGGCGTCGAAGCAGGCGGCATAGAGGATGGTGTCCTGCTTGCCGAAGAAATCGGAAATGGTGCGTTCGAGTTGCTTGTGCAGGTCCTGGGTTCCGCAGATGAAGCGCACGCTGGCCATGCCGAAGCCGTGGCTGTCGAGCGCGGCCTTGGCGGCGGCGATGATGTCCGGGTGGTCGGCCAGACCGAGGTAATTGTTGGCGCAGAAATTCAGCACCCTGCGCCCATCGGCCAGGGTGATCTCGGCCGACTGCGGGCTGGTGATGATGCGTTCGGACTTGAACAAGCCGGCGGCGCGGATATCGTCCAGCGTGTCGGCGTAGCGTTGGGTCAGGGACATAGCGGCTCCATGCTCAAGAGGCGACTGGGGCTGCCTGTGCCCGACACGCCGTGAATACGTCCATGTAGGCTCATCGGCGACGTCCCTGCCGCCGATGGTCGTGCACAGGCAGCCCCAGCCGCCTCCTGCACGACGCGTTCATCAATTCCAGCTCAACACCACTTTGCCGGCCTTGCCCGCTTCCATCAGGTCGAACCCCTTTTGGAAATCGTCGATTGGTAGTTGGTGGGTCAGTACCTTGCCCAGCGGGAAACCACTCAGCACCAATTGCGTCATCTTGTACCAGGTCTCGTACATCTTGCGGCCGTAGATACCCTGCACGGTCAGGCCCTTGAAGATGATCTTGTCCCAGTCGCAGCCTGCGCCCTTCGGCATGATCCCGAGCATGGCGATCTTGCCGCCGTGGTACATGCAGTCGAGCATGTCGTTGAAGGCGCGCGGATTGCCGCTCATCTCCAGGCCGACGTCGAAGCCTTCCATGTGCAGGTCCTTCATCACGTCCTTCAGCGACTGGTTGGCGACGTTGACGACGCGGGTAGCGCCCATGTCGGCTGCCAGCTTCAGGCGGAAGTCGTTGATGTCGGTGACCACCACATTGCGCGCGCCGATGTGCTTGCAGATGCCGGCCGCAATGATCCCGATCGGGCCGGCACCGGTGATCAGCACGTCCTCGCCGATCACGTCGAACTCCAGCGCGCAGTGCGCGGCATTGCCGTAAGGGTCGAAGAAGGCAGCCAGCTCGCTCGGAATCTGATCCGGAATCGGCCACAGGTTGCTGACCGGCATGGTCATGTATTCGGCGAAGGCACCATTGCGATTGACGCCGATGCCGACCGTGTTCGGGCACAGGTGTGGGCGGCCACCACGGCAGTTGCGGCAGTGGCCGCAAACGATATGGCCTTCGGCCGAGACGCGCTGACCGACCTCGTAGCCGGTGACCGCCGAACCGAGTTGGGCGATGCGGCCGACGAATTCGTGGCCGATGGTCAGGCCCGGCTTGATCGTGCGCTGGCTCCACTCGTCCCACAGGTAGATGTGCAGGTCGGTGCCGCAGATCGCGGTCTTCTCCAGCTTGATCAGCACCTCGTTGGGGCCGGGCGTGGGCACCGGCACCTGTTCCATCCAGATGCCCTTGCTGGCTTCGCGCTTGACCAGCGCGCGCATCGTGGCTTGCGACATGTTCATGGCTCGTCGTGAGAGGTGTGCATTGTAGCGCCGGCACCGTTATCGGCCTGCATGACCAAGGTCATGCAGGCACGCGAGTCAGGGTGGTCTAATGTGGGCTGACCGTGATGGATGGAGATCGACCATGCGCAGCCAGCCGCTTGCCGCCGCCCTTGCCCTGACGCTTGCCGCAGGTGCCGCCCATGCCGACGAAGGGATGTGGATGCCTTCGCAACTGCCGCAGCTGCAAGCGCAGCTGGCCGCAGCCGGGTTTCGTGGCGATCCCGCCGCATTGGCCAACCTCAACCGCGCCCCGCTGGCGGCGGTGGTGTCGTTGGGCGGCTGCACCGCCAGCTTCGTCTCGGCGCAGGGACTGATCGTCACCAACCACCACTGCGCGATGGGCGCGATCCAGCTCAATTCCACGCCTGAGCGCAACCTGATCCGTGACGGGTTCATCGCCGACAGTCAGGCGCAGGAAGTGTCTGCCGGCGCGGCTGCGCGCGTGTGGGTGACGCAGGGCTTTGATCGCATCACCGACCGCATCCTGGCCGGCGCACACGGCAAGACCGGGCGTGCCTATTTCGATGCGGTGGATGCCGCGAAGAAAGCGGCGGTTGCGGAATGCGAACAGGATGCGGGTCATCGCTGCAGCGTGGCCGACATGTACTACGGCAGCGAGTTCTACCTGATCAAGCAACTGGAGTTGAAGGACATCCGTCTGGTGTATGCACCGCCGGTGTCGATCGGCAACTACGGCGATGAAATCGACAACTTCGTCTGGCCGCGCCACGTCGGTGACTTCAGTTTCTACCGCGCCTACGTCGGCAAGGACGGCAAGCCGGCGGCGTTCTCGAAGGACAACGTGCCGTATCAGCCGCCGGCTTGGTTGACGGTCTCGACCGCGCCGGTGAGGCAGGGCGATTTCGCGATGGTGGCGGGTTATCCGGGCACGACCTATCGTCATCGCACCGCGTCCGAATTCGCCCATCAGATCGATTGGCTGCTGCCCAACCGGGTCGAGATGTACGACGGCCTGATCCACACGATCGAGGCCGCCGCGGGAAGCGATGCCGGCAAGCAGGTGCTCTATGCCTCCACCTTGGCCAGTTACAAGAACACGCTGAAGCGCGCGCAGGGTGAACTGGAAGGCTTGCGTCGCAGCGATGCGATCCGGGTGCGGCGCGGCGATGAAGCGGCGATGCTGGCGTGGCTGGGCAAACAATCGGATGCCAATGCAAAGCTGACGGATATCCGTGCGTTGCAGGCGCAGCTCGATGCCGGTGACGCCACTGGAGCGCGCGATTTCCTGCTGCCGTTCCTGCGCCCCGGCATGCTGGGTGCGGCGGTGCAGTTGCAGCGGCTGGCGTTGGAGCGCGGCAAGCCCGACGCGCAGCGCGACACGGGCTACCAGCAGCGCGACGAGGCGATGATCGAAGGCGGCCTCAAGCAGTTGCAGCGTCGCTACGACCCGGTGGTGGAGAAAGCGATCCTGCGGTTTGCGCTGGCGCGGTATTTCACGCTGCCGGTCGCGCAGCGGGTGCCGGAGTTCGATACGGTATTCGGCAAGGACATGGCCGAGGCGACGGCGCGCGTGGATGCGCTGTATGCGGGCACCCATCTGGGCGACGAAGCCACGCGGCTGGCTGCAATGCACATGGACGCTGCGCAATTGGCGGCGTCGACCGATTCGCTGCTGCGCGCCGCAGCGACCCTGCAACCGGCCTTGCTGCGGCTGGAGAACGAAGCCAAGCAGCGAGCGGGCGAATTGCTGCGACTGCGACCTGCCTACATGCAGGCACTGATCGCCTATCGCCAGTCGCAGGGTCGCGCGGTGTATCCGGATGCCAATTCCACCCTGCGCGTCAGCTTCGGGCGTGTGAGCACGCTCAGCCCGCGTGATGGCGTGGACTACCGCGCCCTGACCACGGTGGCCGGGATCGTCGAGAAGAACACCGGCGTGGTGCCATTCGATGCGCCAAAGCCCTTGCTAAATGCGATCGCGCGCGGTGATTTCGGTTCCACCGCCGATCCGGAGCTGAAGACCCAGACCGTCGATTTCCTGACTAATCTCGACACCACCGGCGGCAATTCCGGCTCGCCGGTGTTGGACGCGCAGGGGCGGCTGATCGGGCTGAACTTCGATTCCAACTGGGAAGCGGTCAGCGCCAGCTGGATGTACGACCCGCGTTACAAACGCGCGATCCACGTTGACATGCGCTATTTACGCTGGCTGCTGGCCAAGGTCTATCCGGCGCCACGGCTGTTGCAGGAAATGCAGCTGCCGGCGGAGTGAGGTGCGGGGCCGGGTACGGAAACGGGCTTCTCGCCCGGTAGGCTGCTGCGCGTGCGCGTGGCGCCGCGAGCGCCGTGGTCAGCCTTCGTCCAGGGTGTAATCGAAGGTATAGAAATGCTTGCCATCGATGATGTCGATGGCGAGCCGTCCGCGCAGGCCGGTGAGCTCGCCGGTGCCGCTGTCTGGAACCACGTTGACCGTCAGCGAAGGCTGTCCGCGATCCATCGTGCCGCTGTGCTGGAGATGAAAGCTGCCGTGGCGGCCATCCAGCGAGCCCTCGATGCGTTCGATCGCCACATAGGCACCGGAGCCGGTCGCCGGTGACATCATCGCCAGCATGTGCACCACGCTGGTGGCATCCAGCGGGCCGTGGAAGCGTTTGTCGAAGCGGGAATGACCGATGCTGGCACCGCTGCCGACATCGAGTTCGCCCTGCGGGATGCGCTTGACGTCGAATTCGCCCTTGGCTTGCATGGTGGTTGTCCTGATCGTCTGGCTGCGCGAGCGCACAGGCTACCGCGTTCTGGCCAAGTCTCGTTTGCGACCTGCTAGGCTGTTGCACTGCATCATCGAGGGGTGTCGTGCCGCATGAGGATCCTGCTTGCCCGCCACGGGGAAACGCCGTGGAATGCCGAGGGCCGCTATCAGGGCCAGGTGGATATTCCCTTGTCCGAAATCGGGCTGTCGCAGGCAAGCAGCTTGGGCAGGCGTTTGGCCGATGTTCGCATCGACCGTGCCATCGCCTCGCCACTGGCACGCGCCGCCGAAACCGCGCGCTTGGCCTTGGGTGCGGATCGCGCAGCGCAGCTGGCGTTCGACGAAGGCTTCCTCGAAATCGGCCACGGCGATTGGGAAGGCTTGCTGGCCAGCGAGATCCAGCAGCGCGATCCCACCCGCTTGCAGGCGTGGCGCGACGCACCGGACACCGTGCAGATGCCGGGGCCGGGCGGCGAATCACTGCAGCAAGTGTTGGATCGTGCCTGGCCAGCGCTCGAACGTGCCTGCGCCGGGCTTGGCATCGACGACACCCTGCTGGTGGTGGCTCACGATGCTGTCAATCGCGTCCTGCTGTGCAAGATGCTGGGCATCCCGCTGGCGCGGCTGTGGACATTCCGGCAGGCGCCGGCGACGCTTAATCTGCTCGAAGGCGCATCCGTCGATGCGCTGGAGGTGGTGAGGCTGAACGATTGCAGCCACCACACCGGGCTGTTCGGCGAAGCCAAGCATCGGGCACTGTAAGCGCACGACACGGGCTCGAGGCAGGACTGTGGGAGCGCACCGCAGGGGCGCGACGGACGTGCCGCGGCAGGTCGCGCCCCCCGAAGTGCGCTCCCACAACTTCGGGGCACTCCTACAATTGACCATGATGACAACCCTTCCCGATTGGCTCGCCTTCATCGAACGCCAGCATCCCAGCGCCATCGCGTTGGGGCTGGACCGAGTGCGTGCGGTCGCCGCGCGCATGAGTCTTGGCAAGCCGGCGAAGAAAACCGTCACCGTCGGCGGCACCAATGGCAAGGGCTCGACGGTGGCCTTCGTCGAGGCCATTGCGCGTGCGCAGGGGCTGCGCGTGGGGGCTTACACCTCGCCGCATTTGCTGCGTTACAACGAGCGCGTGCGGATTGACGGCAACGATGCCGAAGATGCAGCGCTGGTGGCGGGATTCGAGGCGGTCGAGGCGGCGCGCGGCGATACCCCGCTGACCTATTTCGAATACGGCACCCTGTGCGCGCTGTGGCTGTTCGAGCGCGCGAACCTGGATCTGGTCGTGCTGGAAGTCGGTCTGGGTGGTCGGTTGGATGCGGTCAATCTGGTCGATGCCGATGCTGCGATCATTACTACCGTCGGCCTCGATCATCAGGACTGGCTGGGCGACGACGTCGAGTCGATTGGCCATGAAAAGGCAGGCATTGCGCGGCCGTCCAAGCCGCTGGTGCTGGGTGACATCGATCCACCCGCCAGCGTGCTGCGGCATGCCTATGCGATCGGCGCGCCGGCGTGGCGATTCGGCAGCGATTTCTTCGCGGAGCCGGTCGATGCCGGGCATTGGCGTTGGCGTGAAGTCGGTTATTCGATCGAGTTGCCCCTGCCGATGGACGGGCAGGCGGCACCGGTGCAATTGCGCAACGCGGCCTGCGCGATCGCTGCGCTGCGGGCGTTGCGGCTGCGGTTGGAAAACGGCACCCTCGAACGCGGGGTGGCGCAGGCACAGGTGGCTGGACGGTTGCAGCGCTTTGATCGTGATGGCGTCGAGGTGTGGGTCGATGTCGCCCACAATCCGCAGGCGGCCCAGGCCTTGGCCGAATGGCTGCGTGCGCAACCGCACAAACGCACGCTGGCGGTGTTCGGGGCGTTGTCAGACAAGGATGCCGCGGGCGTGGTTGATGCGCTGGCGGCAGCGGGCGTGGATGCGTGGTATCTGGCCGGCCTGTGCGAGGCCGGAGCGCGCGGCATGGACGTGGACACGCTTGCGGCCCGCCTGCAGTCCACGATGGCCGCGGATGGACACCGCTTCCCGGAGGTGGCGTCGGCACTGGTCGTGGCCTTGGCCGATGCCAGGATGGGTGATCGGCTGCTGGTGTTCGGTTCGTTCCATGTTGCGTCCGCTGCGCTGCAGGAACTCGGGCATGGCGGCTGAGCCGACGCGCCTGCCGGTATAATCCCGATTCCCCCAGCGGCCCCGGTGCGCGCCCCATGGCGATGGATGTCTCGATGAAGCAGCGCCTGATCGGCGCGGTGGTGCTGATTGCACTGGCTGTGATCTTCCTGCCGCTGCTGGTCAAGGGACCTGCCCCTGGCAGTGGCGTCGAGAATGTCTCCTTGCGCATGCCCGCGGAGCCACAAACCAGTGGCGGCACCGTCACCGAAGATTTGCCTCTGGATGCGCCAGCGGGTGCGCTGCCCGCTGGCGGTGCCACCGGCATGCCGGCCCCCGTGGCGGGACAGGTCGCCGCACCCGCGCCGGATGATCCCAATGCGCCGCTGGCGGCCGTGGCAGCGGGTGGTTTCGTGGTGAGCTTCGGCAATTACAAGGATGCTGCCGATGCCGACAAGGTCATCGCGGCCCTGCGTGCGGCGGGCCTGCCCGGCTATCGGGAAGGCGTGACCCTGGGTGAGCGCCAGGCACAGCGCGTGCGGATCGGGCCGTTCGGCGATCAAGCTACCGCCGAGTCCGCGCGTATCCGTGCCGGGCAGGTGAACAGTGCTGCAGGTGCAAAGGTGATTGCGCTGGACGCCGCTGCGCCCGTGGCGACCGCTGCCACTGCACCGGCCAGCACCACGCCGGCAGCTGCTCCCACAAAACCGGCGACTCCACCACCTGCCGCGCCGACGCCTGCTGCGCCGCAGACACCCGCAAAGCCGGCTGCCGCCGCGTCCAAGCCTGCCACCACGAGCGCCGCACCCGTTGCAACACCGGCTGCACCGACCAAGCCTGCGCCTGCATCGGCCAGCGCCGCCGAGCCTGCGCCGCGCGCACCTGCCAATCCGGCGAACACGGGCTTCGTGGTCCAGATCGGTGCCTTTGCCTCGGCTGCCGATGCCACCGCGCAGCGGGATGCCTTGCGCAAGGCGGGATTCAATGCCTTCACCGATACCGTGCCGGGTGAACACGGCACCCTGACCCGGGTGCGGGTGGGGCCGGTGATGACGCGTGCCGAAGCGGATGCGCTGAAGGCCAAGGTCAAGGCAGCTACCGGGAAGGACGGCATGATCCGTCCGCATCCCTGAACCCGTGCGTCACTGAGGGAAACGGCCATGTGCGGTATCGTCGGAATCGTCGGCCAGAGCGATGTGGCCGGGCTGTTGTATGACGGCCTGAGCATGCTCCAGCACCGCGGCCAGGATGCGGCCGGGATCGCCACCGCGCACGGTACCCGCCTGCGCGTGCATCGCGGCAACGGGCTGGTGCGGGACGTGTTCGATGCCAAGTCGATGGCCTTGCTGGAAGGCAAGGTGGGGATCGCGCATTGCCGCTATCCCACCGCCGGCAGCGAAGGCAGCGACGAGGCGCAGCCGTTCTACGTCAACTCGCCGTTCGGGATTGCACTGGCGCACAACGGCAACCTGATCAATACCGACGCGCTGCGCCGCGAGGTGTTCGAACAGGATCGCCGCAACATCAACACCGGCTCCGATTCGGAAGTCCTGCTCAATGTGTTCGCGCACGAGCTGGACATGCAGAAGGCGCTGACGCCGGAGGCCGTGTTCGCGGCGCTGGAGGGCGTCAATCGCCGCGCCAAGGGCGGCTATGCGGTGATCTGCGCGGTGCTCGGGCTGGGGCTGGTGGCGTTCCGCGATCCGCACGGCATCCGCCCGCTGGTGCTGGGCAAGCGCAGCAGTGCGAGCGGCGATGAATACATGCTGGCCTCGGAATCGGTGGCGCTGGACGTGCTGGGTTTCGAGCGCCTGCGCGACGTCGAACCGGGCGAAGGCATCATCATCACCGATGACGGTCAATTGCATGCTCGCCAGTGCGCGCCGCAGGCGGCGCATGCGACCTGCATCTTCGAGTACGTGTATTTCGCGCGCCCGGATTCGATGATCGAGAACATCTCGGTGCACAAGGCGCGCATGCGCATGGGCGTGACCCTGGGCGAAAAGATCCTGCGCGAACGCCCGGATCACGATATCGACGTCGTCATCCCCATCCCGGACACCAGCCGCGATTCCGCGTTGGAGATCGCCAATGTACTGGGAGTGAAATACCGCGAGGGTTTCATCAAGAATCGTTACGTCGGCCGCACCTTCATCATGCCGGGGCAGGGCGAGCGCGCCAAATCAGTCAAGCGCAAGCTCAATCCCATTCCGCTGGAGTTCCGCAATCGCGTGGTGCTGCTGGTGGACGATTCCATCGTGCGCGGAACCACCAGCCAGCAGATCGTGCAGATGGCGCGTGACGCGGGAGCCAAGAAGGTCTACCTCGCCTCGGCCGCACCGCCGGTGCGCTATCCGAATGTCTATGGCATCGACATGCCCTCGGCGGAAGAGCTGGTGGCGAACGGGCGCAGCGAAAAGGATATCGAGCACTTGTTGGGCTGTGATTGGCTGATCTATCAGGATCTGGCCGACCTCGAAGTCGCCGTGGCCGGGCCGAAATTCCCGGGCCGAAAGTTCGACAGTTCCTGTTTCAACGGCGAATACATCACCGGGATCGATGTCGATTACTTCGAGCGCATCAAGCAGCAGCGTTCGGACGAGGCGAAGAAAAAGCGACGGGCGGGTTGATCCTCGCTCACGCACGGCTTGAGCAAAGTATTGCGAATTAGCTCCTCTCCCTATGGGAGAGGGGTTGGGGTGAGGGTTGGCGAGGCCATGGCCATTCGGATTGCAACCCCGTGTCCGAACCCTCATCCGCCCTTCGGGCACCTTCTCCCGAAGGGAGAAGGAAAGGCAAGGTACGGTATGACTGATCTATTTTCCGCCGCCCGCGCCTGCCTCGATGCCGCCAGCGCGGACGCCAAGCCTGCATTGACGCTGGCGATGACCGAGGCGTTTGCTCGCGGCGAGCTGGTGGTCGATGAAGACGCGCCGCCACCGGAAGCCATCCGCATGTCGGGCCGCCCGGCCACACCCAAGCTGGTGCATCCGCGCGATCTGCCGCGCCGTGGTTTCGGCACGCTGGAGGGTCGCGCTGCGTTCATCCATGCCGTCGCGCATATCGAATTCAATGCAATGGATCTGGCCTGGGATGCGGTGTACCGCTTTCGCGGACTGCCGACCGAGTTCTATGCCGATTGGGTGAACGTGGCGCGCGACGAGGCGCGGCACTTCAACCTTCTGCGCACGCGGCTGCGCGAGCTTGGCCATGACTACGGCGATTTCGATGCCCACAACGGGCTGTGGGAAATGGCCGAGAAAACCGCGCATGACGGCTTGGCGCGCATGGCCTTGGTGCCGCGTGTGTTGGAAGCGCGCGGGCTGGACGTGACCCCGGGGATGATCGTGAAATTGCGTGGGCTGGGTGACGATGCCACCGCCGACATTCTCGAAGTCATCCTGCGTGAGGAGGTGGCCCATGTCGCCGCCGGTTCGCGCTGGTATCGCTGGTATTGCGAACGCGCCGGGGTCGAGCCGCGTACACGCTTCCACGAACTGCTACGCGAATATGCCAGCGGTGTGCTGCACAAGCCGTTCAATGTCGAGGCGCGGCTGCAAGCGGGGTTTGATCCGGAGGAACTGGAGAGCTTGCTGGCAGAAGCGGACGGCCCTCTGTAGGAGCACACCGCAGGGGTGCGATGTTTTCTCGAGCCAACGCAAGGAATTCGCGCCCCTCGGCCTGCGGCCTCGGTGCACTCCTACAGGCCTGCGGCCTCGGTGCGATCCTGAAATGTTGCCAGCGCAAGTCCTTCCGCATCCACCCGCAGCCCTGAGCCCTGCTCGTACCAATCGCCCAGAACGATGCGGGTATTGCCACCGCCCAACGCCAGCGGCGTGTTGCACAAACCCTTCAACACCGTAGCGCGGCTACAGGCCGGGTTTGATTTGGAGGAGTTGGAGAGCTTGCTGGCAGAAGCAGACGACCCTCTGTAGGAGCACACCGCAGGGGTGCGATGTTTTCTCGAGCCAGCGCAGGGGATTCGCGCCCCTCGGCTATCCGAACCGATGTAGGAGCGCACCGAAGAGGCGCGATGATTGCCTGCAGTCGCGCCCCTTGCGGTGCGCTTGTGTCTTGATTTTCCCCTACGGTGTCGGTGAGAGCGGAGTGCGGGATGCCGTTGGTGCGCAGTGCCGATAAGCACGAGTAGGAGCAAGGGCACCCGCACTCCACCGCCAGAGC
>JAFECB010000018.1 GCA_018242365.1 Pseudomonadota bacterium | reverse complement strand
TGCATCAGGTTCGCTGGTATCGGGGGTAGGGCGGGGCAGACCAGAGCTTGCTTGGCAGGCGGTCCAACGGTTGTGCAGGACGAGGTTGCCAGCGCGCAGATCAGCAACAACACGTTTTGCGTTCGCTTCAGCATCGGCTTTTCCCTTCTCATATGCGGCTGACACCGCGTTTTGCGCTGTCGCCAGCGCGTCTTTGTAGCGATCGGCGGCCTCAGTGGCGACGAGCTCGGCCTCACGATCTTCGGCCAGATGTTCACTCATAGCGATCTTGGCCGCACGCTCGGCATCGGTCTTGCCCTTGTGGTATCCGGCGGTGCCGGCACCACCGAGACCGAGTATTGTGGCGAGGATCAACGCGAGGATCAGGCTCAGGTTCATGGCAGCCCTTTGGTGCATTCTTGGAACTCGGCTTGTCGGCGGTTGGCGAGCCCGCGCACAAACTTCATCTCCGGCTTGCCGTTGACGACGCGCCCAGTCTTCACGTACGACCACACTGGGTTACCGCCATCAGAAAACGCGAGGCGGCGGCAGCCCAGCTCCCACTCACCACGGTTCCACGCTTGCATGGCGAGACTCCCGCACGTGGCGACGTAGCCGAAGTTCCACGCGTGAGAACTGGCCATGTCGAACACGCTCTGCGGCGGTGGGCGGTTGAAGCACGTCTCGAGCTTCAACTGCATGCTGATCAACGCGCGCTGCTCCTCGACGGCGCACTTATCGGCCGACCACTTCTCGCCGACGATAATCGGCGTACTGGTTACGTGGCGTGTTAGGCCGTTGCACACCGTCGGGATGTTGCTGGCCAGCCGGTCCTCGTACACGCTTGAATCACCGCCACCATCCTTGCCGCCCTCCCACACCGCGAGGAAGGCGACCAGCGCTGCGGCCCCAAGCGCGAGCTTGGGGCCGAACTTCTTCGACGGTACGGGCTTGGGTTGGTCAGACATCGGTACTCCGGCGGGCGGCGGTCACGGCACCGACCCAGTAGTGCGCTGGCGGCTCGTTCTCTGGGTAGGGGACGATGCGGACGTTGGTGAGTACCTCCGTACCGTCTGGGCGGAGGATGCGCAGCGGACGCTCAAACGAACGGTGCTGCTTAATCGCAGAATCGAAGTCTTCGATGTAGCCGGGGTTGATGTTGCTGGGGATGAAGCGCTGGTAGCCGAAACCCATCAGCTCGTCGCGGCCGCACCCCACAAGGCGGGCATAGGCGGTGTTGACGTTGAGGTTGCGCCCGTCGTCGTCGCAAATAAAGCGCGGCGTCGGGTCCAGCTCCATCTCGCCATGGATCATGGCCGAAATGTTGCTCAGCACGCGGTTCTGGTCGTCGAGGGTCTTGGTGTGCGAATCAAGCACGCCCAAGGCGCGCTCAGTCTGCTTGCACACGCTGTCGAGCAGCTTGGCGAAATCCGAAACGCGCTCTGGCAGCTCGTTGAGCGCAAGGCGGCGAGCCTCACGTGCTTTGCGCCACCCATGGAAGGTAATGTAGCGACGCTTCATCCATAGGAAAACAGCGCCGACGCTGCTGAACAACGCCAAAAAAATTTGCGTTGTGTCAAACGATTGGAGGAATTCACGCAGGCTTGTCATGTACGTCTCACAGCCCGCCGTAGACGACGGTGCGGTACTTGTGTTCGCGGCGCTCGCGCTCGGCTTTCGCCTGATCGCAATACGCCAGAAATTTGTCGCGAAACTCCATGGAGCGGCCGCGATCGTAGGTCTCCGCGTCTTGCTTCTCGTGCGCCAGATGCTTCATCCAGTTCATCAAGTGCCGATGATGCTGGACGTCGATTTCGAAGGCGGTTGAGGAAGCGGTGATGTCTTCGAGGGGCATGCGGTAGACGATCGCATGGAGCGTGTCGTCAGCCACTGCGGGGGCCACCAGACGGAGCTTGTTTGCATCCATCCCCACGACAACGCCGGTGATGGCTGTCGGGTTGGTGTTGAACTTGACGCCGCCGGTGCCGAACGACGTGGACTGACCGTAGTCGTCCTGCGCCCAGCCGGGGTGGCCAAGGTCCTCGAAGTTGAGGATGTTGACGTTGCGACCATCGGATGCACGGCGCAAGTCGCGGAGCTTGAGGATGCGGGGGTCGTAGTCGATGTACGTGTCCCCCGCCACAACCTGCATGGTGCAGATCGCAGACGTGGAGTCGGCGATGCCCCCACCTTCGCGGCAGAACATCTTCTGAGCGTCGTCCATGTAAACGAAGATCTCCGTGTCCGTCCAAAGGGGCGGGGAGGCTTCGTCGCGAACGTCGCTGCGGAAGAGGTCCTTGAGTTGGGTGGGGGTCATCTCAGGCCTCGATTACTCGGCGGCCTTGTCGGCAGCCACTTTGTCGTGGTACTGCTGCCACACGGTGGCGATCTCCTTCGCCTGCACCTTGAAGCCAACGGCTTCGGACACAGCACCCACGGTGGGGCTGCCAGCTGCAGTGAAGTTGTCGCGCGCGTTCTCGGCGACCAGCTTTTCGATGGCGGCGAGGATCAGGGGCGCGCGCTCGGCGGGATCGGCCGGGGCGTTGTCGGTCTTGGTCACTTCCTCGACCTGCGGGTCTTCGCCGTCGGGCGGGATCGCACCGATGGCCAGCGCCTCTTGATAGATGGCGGGCGGCACATGGGTGGGCTTGCCCTTCTCGAAGGCCACGGAATGGCCCTTGGTCGTGGTCAGGACGTAGTTGCGATTCAGGACGAGCAAGGTCTTGCTCTTGGCTTCAGCCATGATGGTTCTCCTTCAGTGGTGGCAATGGAGGAGCGGGGGCCGAAGCCCCCGCCTGCCGGACCCGGTTTAGTGGGTCTGGACCTCGTTCACGCGGTTGCGGATGATGTAGCTCACCCGCACGGTGATTTTGCCAGCCGTCGCGTCGGCGACGGTGGGCGCCACGGTCACGCGGACCTGTTCGCCACCGCCCACGAAGCCGGTCGGAACCAGCGCCGTGCGGCCGGCAGCCACACGGTCGGTGGAGGCGAGATAGCGCGCGTCGTTGACGCTGTCGCCAACCTTGACGTTGTAGGCGGTGGAACCGCTCACGGCCGTCTCGGTGACCACCTCGCCGCCAACCACGATCGCGTTGGTCGGCAGGAGGATTGCGTCGAACACGTGGCTGCCCACAACCTTGAAGTTGTCGTCAGCGCCGCTGGCGTTCTTCATGGTGTCGTTTGCCACATCGAAAGTGAACTCGGCAGTGATCGGGTACTGACCACCGCGAGCCGCAAGTTTCTGAGCCATGGAATTTCTCCTTAGGAAGTTGCGAGTTGCGGGTGGT
>JAFECB010000017.1 GCA_018242365.1 Pseudomonadota bacterium | reverse complement strand
GTGCGCCGAATCCTGTACATGGCCAGTTGGAGCGTCGTGCGCCACCAACCGGCCTTCAAGGCCCGCTACGCCGCCCTGCGGGCACGCGGCAAATGCGCAAAAGTCGCGCTGGTGGCCTGCATGCGGGTCCTGCTCATCCGCCTCAACGCCATGATCCGCGACGCCTCGGAATGGAGGATGGCCGCCGGGTAGTCAAGACAGTTGCTCCTACAAAACAGACAGCACAGTACCGCTGGCATCCACCCGCAGCACCGAGCCCTGTTCGTACCAATCCCCCAGAACGATGCGGGTGCGGCCATGGCCTTCATCGTGTATCGCCGGGCGATGGGTGTGACCGTGGATCATGCGCCTCACGCCGTAGCGTGCGAACCATGTCTGCACCGTGGCGGGCGTTACATCGGTAATCGTTTCGAACTGGCCGCTGGCCACCAGCTCGCCGTAACGCGCCTTGCTGGCGGCACGGGCCTGTTCGGCAAACGCGAGCCGCGCTGCCAGTGGCTGTGCCAGGAACTGCGCCTGCCAGTGCCGGGCACGAGTCTGCGTGCGGAACTGCTGGTAGGCGGTGTCATCCGTGCACAACAGGTCGCCATGCAGGAGCAGGGTCGGTGTGCCATACAGGTCGACGAGGGTGGGGTCGTCAAGAACCGTCATGCCGCAGCGCTGTGCATAAGTCTCGCCCAGCAGGAAATCACGATTGCCGCGGATGAAGTACGTCGGCACGCCCGAGCGCGTCAGCGCGTGCAGCCTGTCCGCCACCACCGCGCCGACCTCTGAGGGATCGTCATCACCCACCCAGGCCTCGAACAGGTCGCCCAGGATGTACAGCGCATCGGCGGCGCGCGCTTCGCCATCGAGGAAGCGGCCGAACAGTGTGGTGATCTCCGGGCGGACCGGGTCGAGGTGCAGGTCGGAAACGAACAGCGTGGTCATCCTGTCAGTGTAAGGCGACGGGTTAAAATGCGCGTTCCCCGCGTCGATGCCCGCCATGACCACCCGCACTCGTTTCGCCCCGTCACCCACCGGCTACCTGCACATCGGCGGCGCGCGCACAGCGCTGTACTGCTGGCTGGAGGCGCGCCACAAGGGTGGGCAGTTCATTTTGCGAATCGAGGACACCGACCGCGAGCGCAGTACGCAGGCCGCCATCGACGCCATTCTGGAGGCGATGGATTGGCTGGGGCTGGACTACGACGAAGGCCCGATCTACCAGACCCATCGTCTGGATCGGTACAAGCAGGTAGCCGAGCAATTGGTCGCGTCCGGCCATGCCTATTACGCCTACGAAAGCAAGGAAGAATTGGAGGCGATGCGTGCTGCGGCCGAAGCGGCCAAGGAAAAGCCGCGCTACAACGGCGCCTACCGCGAGGCCAATGCCGGATGGCGCGATGACCCGAACCGGGTGATCCGTTTCAAGAACCCGGAAGGTGGCGTGGTGGCCTGGGACGACAAGGTCAAGGGTCGGATCGAGATTGCCAACAGCGAGCTGGACGATCTGGTGATCTTCCGCAGCGACGGCTACGCCACCTACAACTTCGCGGTGGTGGTGGACGACATCGACATGGCCATCAGCGACGTGGTGCGTGGCGATGACCATGTCAACAACACGCCGCGGCAGATCAATATCTACAAGGCGCTTGGCGCGCCGGTGCCGCATTTTGCGCACCTGCCGATGATCCTCGACGAACACGGCGCAAAGCTCAGCAAACGCACCGGCGCGGCCGATGTGATGCAGTACCGCGAGGCTGGCTACCTGCCGCATGCGCTGCTGAACTATCTGGTGCGGCTGGGCTGGTCGCATGGCGACCAGGAGATTTTCTCGATCGCGGAAATGCAATCGCTGTTCGATCTCGCCGACGTCAATGCCAAGGCGTCGCGGCTGGACCCGGCCAAGCTCGGCTGGCTGAACCAGCAGTACCTGAAAGCGGATGATCCCGAGGCGGTCGGCAAGCACCTGGTCTGGCATCTACAGCAGTGCGGTTATGACTTGAGCCAGGGCCCGACACCTGCCGAATTGGTGATCGCCTTGCGCGAGCGTGCGCAGACACTGAAGGAGATCGCCGAGAAATCGGCGGTGTGGTTCGTGCCGTTGACGGTGTACGACGATACTTCGGTCGCCAAGCACTTCAAGGCCGAGGCACATGCGCCGCTGGCTGCCATGCGTGAACGGCTGGCGGTGCTGGAACCGTGGGCGCCCGAACCTATCCATCAGGTGGTGAAAGCGGTGTCGGAAGCACTGGACATCGGCATGGGCAAGATCGCGCAGCCGCTGCGGGTGGCGATCACCGGCACCGCGGTCAGCCCCGATATCGGCTGGACGGTTTACCTGTGCGGGCGCGACGAGGCGCTGCGGCGCATCGATGCCGCCATCGGAATGCTGCCGGCGGCATAATCCCCGCCATGGGCAAGAAGCACACCTGCACCGATCCGCGCCACCACGTCCATGACGCCAAGGCGTTCGTGCGTGCGGTCGAACACGCCTGTCGCGAACGCGGGCTGCGGCTGACGCCGACGCGTGCTCTTGTCCTCGACTTGATTGCCCGCGCCGGTGCGCCGATCAAGGCGTACGACCTGCTTGACCGCATGCGTGGCAAGGATGACGAGGGCAGTGCCGCACCACCGACCGTGTATCGCGCGCTCGATTTCCTGCTGGCCAATGGCTTCATCCACAAACTCGAGTCGATCAATGCCTTCGTCGCCTGCCACCACCCGAGCAGTGACCAGCATTCGGTGCCGTTCCTGATCTGCAATCGTTGCCACACTGCGATCGAGCTGGAGGATGCCAGCATCGTCGGCAAGCTCGATGATGCCGCACGGGCGCTGGGCTTTGCGCCACAGGCACAAACGCTGGAGGTGCACGGACTTTGTGCGCGCTGTGTGGCCAAGTCGCGGTGAAGATCGTGCTGCGTTGACGTTGGGATGACGGCTTGTTCAGCAAGGCCTGCGTGGAACTTGCTTCACGAACGGCGGTCAATGGACGCCGTGAAGTGCGCGTCGTGTGGCATGACATGAACAAACTGTAATCAAAACATGACCAAGGGCCTATGGATCGATCAGGCTCGTTCGTAGTGTAATTATATAACATTACAATGCGAGCCCGTGCATCGATGCGTCTTGCCCCCTTGGCTTTGTGTGTCCTGACCTGTCTGTCATCGCCTGCATTTGCAGGAACCAGGGATGACCACCGGCGCATCGTGCAATTGGAGGCCGAGGTCAAGGCGCTTCAAGCACAGTTGCAGGCGTTGCAGGTACGACAAACGCAGCCGGATACAGCGGCAGTACCGGCATCCACGACGACAACGCCAGCCCAATCGACAGTGGCCGAAGCGGATGCCCTGGCGGCCGGTGGTACGGACGTTGCTGCGCCCGATGCAAACGCAAGCCCAAGTGCGGTGGCTGCAGCGGTAGCACCTGCAAGTGGTGGTGGCAGTGGTGCCAATGCGTTCAATCCGGCGATCAGCATCATCCTCAACGGCAGCTATTCGCACCACTCGATGGCACCGGCCAGTTTCATGCGCGGCGGTTTCCCGTTGGTAGGCGAGGGCCGGCCGAGCGACAACGGATTCTCGTTGGGTGAAAGCGAGGTGTCGTTCGCGGCGAACATCGATGACAAGTTCTACGGCCAGTTGACTGCGACGATCGAGAACGAAGACGGCCAGGACCACCTCGGCATCGAGGAGGCCTACATCGAAAGCACGGCCTTGCCGAACGGTTTCAGCCTGCGGCTCGGGCGGTTCTATTCGAACATCGGCTACCTCAACAGCCACCACGCGCATACCGACAATTTTTTCGACCGGCCACTGCCGTATCAGGCTTTTCTCGGCAACCAGTATGGCGATGACGGCGTGCAGCTGCGCTGGGTCGCGCCAACGGCCTTGTTCTTCGAAATCGGTGGTGAGGCGTTCCGCGGACAGCACTATCCGAGTGGCGGATCGCAACTCGGTGGGCTGGGTACACGCACCTTGTTTGCCCATCTCGGTGGCGATGCCGGTACCGACAACGAATGGCTGGCGGGCGTTTCTGCGCTGAAGACGCGCACGCTGCATGGCGAAGATGGATTCAGCGGCGATGCCACCTTGTACGTGTTCGACGGTACCTGGAAATGGGCGCCGAATGGCAATTTCAAGGATGCCGGCGTCACCCTGCGCGCCGAATACATGCTCGACCACCGCGATGGCAGCTACGTCGATCCGCTGACGCCGATGGCCCCGGTGGCGTGGGAGGGTCGTCGTTCCGGTGGCTATCTCGAAGGCGTTTATCGATTCAATCGCACTTGGGACATCGGTTATCGCTACGACAAGTTGTGGGGCGATACCGCTCTGCCATTTGCCAGTTTCGATCCGGATCGACACAGCGCAGAACTGACCTGGCGCAACAGTGAGTTCAGCCTGTTCCGCCTGCAACTGAGCCGCGAACGCCCATTCTCGGGCCAGGCCGATACGGCCATCACCCTGCAATACCAAACCAGCCTTGGCGCCCACGGCGCGCACAAATTCTGAGTCAATTCCGAGGATGCCCATGAATCGTTTCGCAATTCCCCTGCTGCTAGTCGCGGCGTTCGCCGCGGTGCCTGCGCAGGCCAAGCTGCGCGTGTTTGCCTGTGAGCCTGAGTGGGGCTCGCTGTTGCATGAGCTGGCGGGCGACAAGATCGATGTCGATGTTGCCACCACCGCCTTGCAGGACGTGCATGTGGTGGAAGCCAAGCCGAGCTTGATTGCCAAGGTGCGCGCGGCCGACCTCGCCGTGTGCACTGGCGCATCGCTTGAAATCGGTTGGTTGCCGCAACTGATCCGTCAATCCGGTAATACCAAGCTCGCCAGCGGTCCGGGTTCGTTTCAGGCGGCGATGATGGTGCGCAGGTTGGAGGTGCCGACCGCGGTGGATCGTGCCAATGGCGATGTCCATCCCGATGGCAATCCGCATGTGCAGATGGATCCGCGTCGCATCCTGGTGATCGCCAAGGCGCTGGATGCACGCTTGGTCCAGCTTGATCCTGCCAATGCCGCCACCTATCAATCGCGGCTTGCCGATTTCACCACGCGTTGGGTCGCGGCGATGCAGCGCTGGAAGACCGAGGCCGCCCCCCTGCGCGGGCGCAAGGTTGTCGTCCACCATGTGAGTTGGGTCTATTTGTGGGATTGGCTGGGCATCAACGAGATCGGTGCGCTGGAGCCCAAGCCTGCGGTCCCGCCGACCGCCGCACACATGGCCAGCCTGATCGACATCACCAAGAGCAGTCACACGCTGGCGATCGTGCGTGCGGCCTATCAGGACCCGAAACCGGCGGACTGGCTGTCCTCGCGTACCGGCGTGCCTGCGGTGACGCTGCCGTTCACGGTTGGCGGTGATGCACAGTCGAAGGATCTGTTCGGGCTGTTCGATTCCACCATCGGCAAACTCGTGGCGCTCGCAAAATGACCCTGAATCTGGAAGGACTCGACATCGGCATCCTCGGCCCCGCCTGCGCGGCGGGCCTGCTGGTGCTGTCCACCCATGTGCCGCTCGGCAAGCAGGTGCTTTCGCGCGGGATCATCTTCATCGATCTGGCCATCGCCCAGATCGCCGGATTGGGGGTGATCCTCGCCCAAGCCTTGGGCGTGGATGAGCACGGTTATGGCGCGCAGCTGGCTGCCGCGGTCGCGGCATTGCTTGGTGCCGGTCTGCTGGCATGGACCGACAAGCGTTGGCCGAAGCAGCAGGAGCCCTTGATCGGCACCCTGTTCGTGCTTGCGGCAACCGGCGGTTTGCTGTTGCTCGCCAACAATCCGCAAGGCGGTGAACACCTCAAGGACCTGCTGGTCGGGCAGATCCTGTGGGTGAATTACGCGCAGTTGCTCCCGGTGTTGCTGTTGTCGGTGCTCATCCTCGGTCTGATGTGGTGGCGGCGGGGCAGGTTCACCGGGCTGTGGTTCTATGGCCTGTTCGCGCTTGCGATTACCGCCTCGGTGCAGTTGGTGGGCGTGTATCTGGTGTTCGCCAGCCTGATCGTGCCCGCGCTGGCCACCGGCAGCCTGCGTAGTCGCGGTGGGCTGGCGGCGGCGTATGCCATCGGGATCCTGGGCTATGTCGGCGGGTTGGTGCTGTCGGCGTTGTTCGACCTGCCCAGTGGAGCCCTGATCGTGTGGACGCTGGCTGGGTTCGCGCTGCTGGCGCAGGCGCTGCCGGCGCTGCGTCGCGGCCGGGCGCAACTGCCCGTGGTCGGGGCCGAGGCCGCGTGATCGGGAGTGGCCTCGAACGCGTGCGGGCCGACTGTTACACTATAACGATGAAGCCGGAATCCAGCCCTGCGAACCCTCGGCCGAACGGATGGCTCGACCGCATTGGCGCGACCGGCTCGCTGGTCTGCGCGATCCACTGTGCCGTGCTGCCGATCCTGATCGCGCTGCTGCCCTCGCTGGGCGTGGCCTTGTGGTTGGGTGACGGTTTCGAGCGTGTGTTCGTGGTGTTCGTCACCCTGTTCGGGCTCAGCGTACTGATGTGGAGTTATCGGCGTCATCGCGCCTTGCGCGCGCTCAGCCTGATGCTGCCGGGACTGGCCGCGTTGTGGCTGGGCGTGTTGTACGCGCCGCTGCATCATTCGCTGTTGCCGCATGCGCTGGTGATGACCTTGGGCGGCACCTTGGTCGGGCTTTCCCACCTGATCAACCTGCGCTTGAACCATGGTCACGTCCACAGTGCGGCCTGCGCGCATTGATGCGTGCGGGAACGGGCGCCTCCCATCCCCAAGCCAGCGGCCGCGGGCCTGGAACCGTCGAAACGCCTGATTGGTGCTAGAATGGCCGGCCTCGCGCGCGGCGCGAACCACACATTGACAGAATCGATTCAGGAGCACGACAGATGGGCAAGGGCGACCGCAAGACGGCCAAGGGCAAGCGTTTCAACGCCAGTTATGGCAATGCCAGGCCGCAGGCCGCTGCCAAGAAGGCCGCCGGCACCGCTGCGGCACCGGCAGTCAAGAAGACGGCCGCCAAGACGGCAGTGAAGAAGGCGGTCAAGAAGACCGCGGCCTGAGTCAACGGTTACGCGCGTTCTGAAAGCCCCGCCCTGTGCGGGGCTTTCGCGTTTCCGGGGGTTGCTGGGCCTCGATCTCAGGCCACGCGGACACCACTGGCATAGGCGAAGCGCAGGAAGCGCCCGCCCAGCCAGTAGCACAGCTCGGCGGGATGGCTGAGATTCCAGACCGCAAGATCGGCATTCAAGCCGACGCGCAGCGTGCCGCGATCCGCCAGCCCCAATGCCTTGGCGGCGTGGACGGTGGCACCGCGCAGGGCTTCTTCCGGGGTCAGCTTGAAATGCGTGCAGGCCAACTGCATCGCTTGCCGCACGGACAGCAGCGGCGAGGTCCCGGGATTGCAGTCGGTCGCCACCGCCATCGGCACGCCGTGTTCGCGCAGCAGGGCGAGCGGCGGGAGCTTGGTTTCGCGCAAGACATGGAAGGCACCCGGCAACAGCACCGCCACCGTGCCGCGGCGGGCCATCGCCCGCACGCTGTCTGTACTGCTGTATTCGATATGATCGGCGGACAGGCCATCGAATTCCGCCGCCAGCGCCGCGCCGCCCAAGTCGCTGAGCTGGTCGGCATGCAACTTGACCGGTACCCCAAGCTCGCGCGCGGCGACGAACATCCGTCGCGTCTGCGCGGGCGTGAAACCAATCCCCTCGCAGAACGCATCCACGGCATCCACCAAGCCTTCCGCGTGCAGGATGGGCAGCCACTCGATCGCGGCATCGACATAGGCATCCGCCGCGTCGCGATAGTCCGGCGGTAGTGCATGCAGGCCGAGGAAGCTGGTGCGCACGCCGATCCCGAGCGCGGTGCCGATGCGGCGGGCAACGCGCAGCATCTTGCGTTCCGAATCCAGGTCGAGGCCGTAGCCGGACTTGATTTCAAGCGTCGTGGCGCCGTCGGCCAGCAAGGCCTGCGCACGCGGCAGCGATTGCTCGAACAATGCGTCTTCACCGGTGGCACGTACCGCCGCGACGCTGGAGAGGATGCCGCCGCCGGCCTTCGCGATTTGTTCGTAGCTGGCGCCATTCAAGCGCATGTCGAACTCACGGGCACGGTCGCCTGCGAACACAAGGTGTGTGTGGCAATCGACCAGTCCGGGCGTGACCAGCGCGCCGCCGAGGTCCTGTTCTGATGTAGCGGCTGCACCCTCGGGAAGTTGCGCCATCGGCCCGACCCAGGCAATCCGCCCATCCGCGCAGGCCAGCGCGCCGTCTTCGATCAGCCCGAACGGCGCATCGCCGTCGAGGATGGCCAAGGTGGCGTGGGTGAGCAGCAGATCCCAGTGGTGGCCGTTCATGCATGATGCTCCGTGGCGTGCGTACTGCTTGCAATTATCGCAAACGCGGCGAGTGCAGTTATCGTGTTCAAGCATTTCAGACGCGGATCAACGCGGAAAGACGCGGATCAATCTTCTTGATCGGTTTTTTCCGCGTTGATCCGCGTCAAACGTTCTTGCGAAGTCACAACCGCCCCTCGACGCCCCCGCCGTCGCTAATATTCGCGTACTCAGGAGTCGGAGCGACCCGTGACGGAACATGCCGCACATCAGGAGGCCCAATGAGCGAGGTGGAAGGCTGGAGTGGCCGCGTCGATCAACCGGAAGAAGCCTCGACCCGGCGCTGGCACCAATGGGTGCGCGCAGTTGATGCGGGTGCAGCACCCGGCGTGGCCCTGCTGGGCTTTGCCTGCGATGAGGGCGTGCGCCGCAATCACGGCAGGTTGGGCGCAAAGGACGGCCCGGCGGCCCTGCGCAAGATGCTGTCGAACCTGCCGACGCTGGACGACACGCCGCTGTACGACGCCGGCACCGTGCATTGCGACGACGGCGATCTGGAAGCGGCGCAGCAGCGCTATGCGGAGACGCTGGCGGCACTGCTCGATGGCGGTCATTTCGCCGTCGGCATGGGCGGCGGGCACGAGATTGCCTTCGCCAGTTGGCTGGGCCTGGCCAGACACTTGGGATCGCGCAAGCCGCGCGTGGCGATCGTCAACATCGATGCCCATTTCGATCTGCGCCAGCAGGCCGAAGGCAGCAGCGGCACGCCCTTCCTGCAGGCCATCGAACACGCACACACACTCGGCATCGACCTGCAATATCACGTCTACGGCATCAGCGCGGCGGCCAATACCCGCGTGCTGTTCGATACCGCCGACCGGCTCGGCGTGCATTACGTGCGTGACGACGAGATCGGCATCCTCAACCTGCAACAGCACATCGCCGACCTGCGGGCGCGATTGGCCGATGTGGACGTGATCTACCAGACCATCGACATCGACGGCCTGCCGCACGCGATGGCGCCCGGCGTCAGTGCGCCGGCTGCGCGTGGCGTGCCGATGGAGATCGTCGAGCCATTGCTGGATGCGGTGGCAGCCACCGGCAAGCTGTGGCTGTTGGATGTGGCTGAACTCTCGCCACCGCTGGATCGCGACAACGTGACGGCGCGCGTGGCCGCAAGATTGATCCATCGCGTCAGCCATGCGGTGATGCGGGCCCGCGCCGGATAGTGCCTGTCGATCAGAACAAGCTGTCCTGTTCCGGCAATGCGCCTTCCAGCCGCAGCAGGAAGTCCTTGGTCTGCAGGCCGCCGCCGAAGCCGACCATCGAGCCATCCGCACCGATCACGCGATGGCAGGGCAGCACGATCGGCAGTGGATTGCGCCCATTGGCGGCGCCCACCGCGCGGGTGCCATTGGGATTGCCCAGCCGCTGCGCCAATTGCGCGTAACTGCGGGTGCTGCCGAACGGTATCTGCGCCAGTTCCCGCCACACGCGCAATTGGAACTCGGTGCCTTGCGGTGCCAACGGCAGGTCGAACGCATGGCGCTGACCGGCGAAATACTCACCGAGTTGTTGCTCGGTGGCCCGCAGGATGTCGTTGTCGCCGCCGTGCCAGTTGGCGTGGTTGGCGGGATGGCGGTTGTCGCGGAATTCGATGTGGCGCAGGCCGTGGTCATCCGCCGCCAGCAGCAACGGCCCGACCGGGCTGTCGATGCGGCGGCACAGGATCACGGCGCAGTCTTGAGCGCCGGCAACAGCGGCGTGATATCGCCGTCGTTGGGTAGTGGCTGCAATCCGAGCAGGCGCATCAGCAGCGGATACACGTCCACGTTGTCGAAGGCAGGAAGCGCGACGTGATCACGGAATGCCGGGCCGAAAGCGATGAAGGTGGCATGCATGGTCGGTTCTTCGATCGCATAGCCGTGCGCGCCGCCGCCATCGAAGGGGCGTCCGTTGTCCCGATCCAGCAACAACCAGCCGAGGTCCGCCTGGCATTGGATCGGAGGAATACGCGGATGGCTGCCGTAATGCCATTGCGCGGGCATCTCCTGCTTGCGCCAGCAAGTGGAATGCGGATGGCGACCCAGCAGCGCGGCCTCGACTGCGGCTTCCTGTCCAGGCTTCGGCGTGATGCCTGCCAACGCGCCGGAGGTGGTGATGCGGATCGCGTCCAGCCCGAGGCCGTGCGCTTGCAGGTAGTCGGTGATGTATTCCCGCCCGGTGATGTTGGCCATCCCGTGGTCGGACACCACGACCAGGTTGATCCCATCGCGCAGGCCGCGTTGTTCAAGGCCCGCCAGCAGGCGGGCGAGTGCGTCGTCCACTTCCTTGCGCGCCGCGCGGCTTTCGGCGGAGTCCGGGCCGGATTTGTGGCCGGCTTCGTCGACCTGTTCGAAATACAAGGTGATGAATTGCGGGCGTGTGCGTTCGGGGCGATCCAGCCACGCCAGCACCTGATCGACACGTGCGTTGGCGCTGACGCTTTCGTCGTAAATGCGCCAGTCGAGCGGATGCTGGCCCTGGATCGCGGCTTCCGAGCCGGGCCAGAACATGGTGGCGGCGCGACCCCCGTGGTGTTGCAGGGTGATCCAGACCGGCTCACCGCCCGTCCACCAGCGCGGATTCTGCACCGCCTCGCGCGATTGCAGGTTGAACGAACCCAATTCGGGGTCGTACATGGTGTTGTTGATCATGCCGTGGTGATCCGGTCGCAGGCCGGTCACCAGGGTGTAATGGTTGGGGAAGGTCTTGCTGGGGTAGGAGGGCGTCATCCAGGCGGCGCGGACGCCGGCATCTGCCAATGCATTGAGCGTGGGCATCTGGGTGGCATCCACGTCGGAGGGACGCAGGGCGTCGATCGAGATCAGGAGCAAGGGCGGATGCGAGACGCCAGCGGGGCGAGTGGCACAGCCGGCCACGAATAGCAGAAGGGCAAGCAACAGCAATCGTTGGAATCGAGCCATCCGCCGATGATAGCGGCTCGCTGCCTTCATGGCAGGCATGACCTTCGACCGATGGACAGCAAGCGGCGTTCGCGCCGTGGATGCGATAATCGCGGCTTCGCAAGCAGGAAGACCCCCATGTCCAGCCGCCACGATCCCAGCCGTGTCATTCGCGCCCCACGCGGCAACCAGCTCAATTGCAGAAGCTGGCTGACCGAAGCCCCGTTCCGCATGTTGCAGAACAACCTCGACGCGGAAGTGGCCGAAGATCCGGCGTCTTTGGTGGTGTACGGCGGTATCGGCCGTGCCGCCCGCGATTGGGCCTGCTACGACAGGATTCTCGACACCTTGAAAACGCTGGGCGATGACGAAACCCTGCTGGTGCAATCCGGCAAGCCGGTCGGCGTGTTTCCTTCCCACGTCGATGCGCCGCGGGTGCTGATCGCCAATTCCAATCTGGTGCCGCATTGGGCGACGTGGGAGCACTTCAACGAACTCGATAAGAAGGGTTTGATGATGTACGGGCAGATGACCGCCGGCAGCTGGATCTACATCGGCAGCCAGGGCATCGTGCAGGGGACCTACGAAACCTTCGTCGAGATGGGTCGCCAGCACTACGGCGGCTCGCTGAAAGGGCGCTGGATCCTCACCGCCGGTCTCGGCGGCATGGGTGGCGCGCAGCCGCTGGCGGCTTCGCTGGCGGGTGCGTGCTCGCTCAATATCGAATGCAGGCAGAGCAGTATAGATTTCCGTTTGAAGACGCGTTATGTCGATGAGCAGGCCACCGATATCGACGATGCACTGGCGCGGATCGCCAAGTACACCGCCGCCGGCGAAGCAAAATCCATCGCCCTGCTCGGCAATGCCGCCGAAATTTTGCCCGAGCTGGTCAAGCGCGGGGTCAAGCCGGACTGCGTCACCGACCAGACCTCCGCGCACGACCCAGTGCATGGCTATCTGCCGATCGGCTGGAGTGTCGAGCAGTGGTTGGCCGAACAGAAGGCCAATCCCGACAAGGTGCGCGATGCGGCCAAGCAGTCGATGCGCGTGCATGTCGAGGCGATGCTGGCCTTCCATGCGCAGGGGATTCCCACGGTCGATTACGGCAACAACATCCGGCAGATGGCCTTCGATGTCGGCTGCGAGAACGCGTTTGCCTTCCCCGGCTTCGTGCCGGCCTATGTGCGGCCGCTGTTCTGCCGCGGTATCGGCCCGTTCCGCTGGGTGGCGTTGTCGGGCGATCCCGAGGACATCTACAAGACCGATGCCAAGGTCAAGGAACTGATCCCGGACGATGCCCATCTGCACAACTGGCTGGACATGGCGCGCGAGCGGATCAGCTTCCAGGGCTTGCCGGCGCGGATCTGCTGGGTGGGCTTGGGGCTACGCCACAAGCTGGGCCTGGCGTTCAATGAAATGGTGCGCAATGGCGAGTTGAAGGCACCAGTGGTGATTGGTCGCGACCATCTGGATTCCGGCAGCGTGGCATCGCCCAACCGCGAAACCGAAGCCATGCGCGACGGTTCGGATGCGGTCTCCGATTGGCCGCTGCTCAACGCGATGTTGAATGTTGCCGGTGGCGCGACCTGGGTCTCGCTGCACCACGGCGGCGGCGTCGGCATGGGCTATTCGCAGCACAGCGGCGTGGTGATCGTTTGCGACGGCTCCGAGGCCGCCGACAAGCGCATCGCCCGCGTACTGTGGAACGATCCTGGCACCGGCGTCATGCGCCATGCTGATGCTGGCTATGACATCGCCCAGCAGTGTGCGAAAGAGCAGGGATTGAAGTTGCCGATGCTGGGTTGAACCCCGGCTTCCCTGCCGTCAGTCGGCAGCCTCCGGATCGAGCAACACCTCGCGCAGCGCCACCGCGGCGTTGTGCACTTCGTCGCGTGAGCCATACACCAGGGTCACCGTCTGCGCGCGGGCGAGTGCGCGCAGCTGCTCGAGTTCGGCGGCATGCGGCTGCAGCTCGGCACGATAGCGGCGGATGAACTCGACCCAGCGCGCCGGGTCGTGATCAAACCACTTTCGCAGCGTCGTGCTGGGGGCGAGATCCTTCATCCAGTCATCGAATGCGGCCGCCTGCTTGCTGACCCCGCGCGGCCACAGGCGTTCCACGAAGATGCGCAAGCCGTCACTCGCCTCTGCGGGTAGATAGGCGCGTTTCAGCTTCAGGTGGGTGTGCAGTCTGGATGACTTCGCCATGGCGATGTCTCACGCGGAAATCCGTCGGGCTTGTGCGCACGGTAGCACCGCCGGTTCGTGACGGATGTGACGAACCGCCAGCTCATCGCCAAAGCATCAGTCCGTACACCAGCAGCGAGACGCCCACATAGGTGGAATTGACCAAGGCGCGCCGTGCCGGGTTGTCGCGGCTGCGGGTCAAATCGAGCAGGAACTGCCGCAGCAGGAAGGTGTAGAGGACGTAATACAGGAACGGCGTGATGTTCTGGTACCACGGATAGTCGTCGATGTTCTTGCCGAATCTGCCGAGGATCCAGCCGATCTGTGAATAGATGCCGAGGACACCGAGTGCGGCATTGATCAGCATCCACTTCACTTCATCGACACCGAAAATCACCCGGTAGAAGATCAGATAGACGAAGATCGCGATGCCGCCGTGCAGGTAGAGGAAAAGCAGGCCCGGCCCGTTGACCGAGTAGGCCATCAGGAAGCCGGATAGTCCGAACATCAGCATGTGGATGCCGAAGAACGGGTAGATGAACCACATGCCCTTGTTGCCCAATTCGGACAGTGGCACGCCGTTTACCTTCACCTTTGAACGATCACTGTCCGGTTCCACGCGCCGCCCCTGTGTGCCGCTGCCGGCAGGATAGTACGACGGGTGGTGGATGCACGAAGACCGGCCGTTGCATTCATCTGCGAGTGTGTCCGTGCGCCATGTGCGTACTAGACTTGCACGGCGTTCCCCACTCGAATTCGATGATGACATCCCGCTGGTTGCCATTGCTGTCCTGCCTGCTGCTCCTTGCCTGTGGCCGCCAATCGGAACCACCGAGCCAGACCAGTGCCAGTACCGACCAGCCGGTGACGGCGGTGCCGGTGGTGCAACGCAAGCCGCAAGCGGAAATCGACTGGTCACCGGTCAGGCTGGAGGCCGGCGATGCCTCGATCGATTGCAGCGCGGACTATCGCAAGGGTGACGGCAAGCCGGTGCTGTCGCTGGCCTACATCGACCTGCGCACGACCATGCAGGACTGCCGCGCCACCGGGCTGATGCGGCTGCGCTACAAGGGCAAGATCACGCCGAGTTTCGCCGCCTTGGCCGAGCGTGTCGGCAAGCTTGCCGGCGACCTTGGTATCGGCAAGCGCATCCTCGACATCGATTCCACCGGTGGCAGCGTGGAGGCGGCGATGCGTGCCGGCGATGCCATCGGCGAGAACGACTGGACGATCTGGGTGCGTGGTGATTCGATGTGCCACAGCTCCTGCGTGCTGATCCTCGCGGCCGGCGACATGCGGGTGGTGGTCGGGCCGGTCGGCATCCATCGGATGATCCGGATGCGTTCGACGGCGACCTCGCGCAAGGAATTGGGCGAGGAATTGCGCGCGCTCAGCGAGGAACTGCGCAACTACCTGGAACGCAACGGCGCGTCGGCCGAGGTCTACGACCTGATGACCACGGTGCCCAATCGCACCGTGCATGTACTGAGCGACGAAGAGCTGGAGAAATTCGGCCTGGTGGGTGCCAATGCGGTCGAAGACGACCTCGACAGGATCCGCCTGGCGCGTCGTTGTGGCAGTGAATTCCTGCAACGACGCGACAGCTTCCGACGTGCCTACGAAGCGCAGTGCGTGAAACCGGCCGACGATGCCCATCAGGACGTGGCCGACATCAATACCTGTGGCTTGGCCTTGCGGGCGAAGTTCGGCTTCCCGGATCCCCGCTGCCCGGTCGAAAGCCCGATGGCGGAGCTGGACGGTGCGATTCTCGCTATCCCGACGGAAGTGACCGTGCCGGAAACACCTTCCATCGAGGACAAGTCGGATGCAGCGGAGAACACGGAGGAAACCGTGCCCGCCGATCCCGGAGATCAGGGAGGTGGTGCTCGTTCAGCCCGCAGCCCTGCTGACGCGCCGACCGCCCAGCCCAACCGGGAACCCGTCACGCGGCCCTGAGCCATCAACGCCCACCGCCTCCACCTCCACCGCCCCCTCCGCCGGAGAAGCCGCCGCCACCCGAACTGCTGCCGGGCGGAGACGAGGCCGAGGCGATCGAGGAATTGAAGCTGCTGTTCAAACTTGAACTGAACTGGCTCAGGCTGTTGATGCCGGTACCGCGATACCAGGACAGATTGCTTGCGGTTTGCGCGGCCACGGCCTCGCCCACGGCCGCGGTGAATTTCTTCGTCCAGGCTTCTTCGACGTCAAGGGCGACCGCGTAGGGCAACAGTGCTTCATAGCGTTTGCCATCGAGCATGGGCGCTTCCCCCGGTGCTTGCAGGCGCTTGAGATCATCGACTTCGGCGACGCTCAGATAGAGCTTGAGTCCCTCGATTTCGTCCAGCAATTTTCGCCCTTCTGCGCTGGGCGCCGGCATCAGCAGGCCGAACAGGATGATCACCGCGAACATCAGCAGATCGATCACGACGAGGGCGAATACGCCATTGCCATGTGACAGGAAATACGCCAGCACCGAGACGCCAACCGCCAGCAGCAGCGAGAAGAACACCGGCCTGGCGTTGCGCTTGAACATGCGGCCGGCATAGGCCTCTTCCAGTGCTTTCGTCTGCGCCAGTCGCGAAGCAAGGAACTGGCTGCGATTGGACTCCGATACTTCCAGCGTATTGCCGGCTGCAAACAGGGCATTCAACAGCGCGCGCTGGGCGTCGGAAATGTCGACCGGAACGGCAGTCCTGGTGCGGGTGACGGTCCACTTGTCGGAGCCAGGACGCTTCGGCTCGCTCTTGATGGTGATCAGACCCTTGACCGCCAGTGCCAGCAGATCAGCGGTGTAGCCGCGGCCATCTGCATTCATCTTGCGGATGAACCGCAGTGCTGCCGGGGTATAGCTCCCGGGTGGTTCATAGCGCGCGATGATGGTGCCAGGTGGCGGGTCGCGACCCACCTGCGACCAGCGCAGCAACAGGTAGCCGAACATCATCGCCAGGGTGGCCAGCATGATCAGGATCGGGATGTTGTCCTTGAGGAACCACTCGACTTTCTGTGCTGGTGTCGGTGCAGCCACCAAGCCCTTGGGGAAGGTGAGGACGATGGTCAGACCCTGTCGCGTATACAGGCGCGACCGCAGCGTCCAGCGCGCTTCACCTGCGGCCGGCAGGCTGGCGACGAAATCTTTCTCCCGTTCGCCCTGACTGCCGGTAAAGCCGTCGGCATGCATCGCGGAGATCGCGACCGGCTGCGGCAGGTGGACGGTGACGCTGGCATGTTCGATGACGAAATCCCAGCCGGTGCCGATGGCGTTCCAGTACAGCTCATCATGGTCGGCGAAGAAGCCGATCTGCCGATTGGTGCGATATCGCAGGGTGTAGGTGTAGTCGGCGGGCACCTGCAGGAAGGCATCATTGCCGAAATTGACGCGCTCGCCGTTGGACTTGTGCTCGATGAACCACGGCTCCGGCTTGCCGTCGCGGCTCAGGCTCTCGACCGTGAAATCAACCACCATGGCGTTGCCATAGCGGTCCCGATAACGGGTCGGAAAATCGCGATAGATGCCGCGCCTAATCTGGATGCCGGCCGCATGGACACGGATGGTTTCGGTGACGTCGAGGCTGTTGTCGGCATTGACCTTGACGTCGATGTCGTAGGCGAGGATGCGCTCCGCACCGGCATCGGCCAAGGCTGCGATGCGACGCTGGAGTTCCTGCGGATCCTTGACGTCGCTGAGGTCGACGCTGACGGCCGGCTTGTCGTGTTGTGCTTGCGCGAATGCACGCGTCGGCAGCAAGGAAACGAAACAAAACAGCAACAGGGCAACGTAGCGTTTCATCGGCGCAACTCCACGGTGGGCGCTATCTGGCTGCCGGACTCGGCCTGGAAGAATTCGGAATCCCGGAACCCGAAGCCGCGGGCGATGAGCAGGTCGGGGAAGCGCTGGATGGCGTCGTTGTAGTCACGCACCGCGCCGTTGTAGAAACGCCTTGCGAATTGCAGGTGGTCCTCGACGCTCACCAATCCAGACGACAGCTGCTGGAAATTGCCGCTGGCTTTCAGCTCGGGGTAGGCCTCCTTGAGCGCGATCAGCCTTGAAAGCGCCTGTTCGAGCTGGCTCTCGGCCTGGCCTTGCGACTGCACACCGTGGGCGGCTTGGGCCCGGGTTCGCAATTCGGTGACCGCTTCAAGTGTTGCGCGCTCGTGCGCGGCATAACCTTTCACCGCCTCCACCAGCTGCGGCACCAGGTCATGCCTGCGCTGCAACTGCACATCGATATCGGCCCAGGCGGTGCGGAACTGGTTGCGCAGGCGGATCAGGCGATTGAAGGCGAGCGTCGACCAGATCGCGAAAGTGATTGCAACGATGCCGACAACGATCCCCATTGCGTTTCCTCGTTTCCCTCGAAGGCCGCCAATCTCAACCACGATCCTGCATCGGGACGCATTGCCGGGCAAGGACGATTCTGCGGGAAGGCGGATGCACCTGCATCCGACATGTCTTGCCGGATGCGGGTGCTGATATCAGAGGGGCGAGGACACAGTCGTTCAGTCGTGTTCGACCATGTCGATCTCGTCGAACAAGCGCAGGCTGCGACGGATGCCGTCGGTGCCGTCGTCGAGCCGGGCGTACAGGCTGTCCGGCTTGCGTGCGGCCTTGGCGGCCCAAAGCCAAGTGGCCACCGTACCGAGGATGCCGATGCCGAGGCTGATCCAGATCCACAGCGGCGTGGGGCCGGTGACATGGGTGGGCGACAGGCCGGCGAATCCGATCACCACCAGCACCCACAACACCCACCACGGCGCACCGCACAGGTTGGAGTTCAGCGTCTGCACCCGCAGCAGCAGGCGCAGCCGTTTCTGGATGCGCAGGACCGGCGCGCTGTAGTCCAGCCCGGCTGCCAGCCCGGTGACCAGACCCCCGAACACGATATGCAGGACGCCGAAGGCGTGCAGGGCGATACCGGTGGCGAGCAGGCCGGGCGTGTGCAGGTTGTGCGTCCAGCAACCGACACCGAGCAGGATGAGGCCCAGCCCGAGCAGCATCTGCAGGAGCATGCCGACGTGCAGCCAGCGCAGATTGCGACGCGCTTGATGGGTCTTGCGGTCACGCAGCCATGCCAGTTGCAGCTGTTCCTGGCGTGCCAGGCGCGCGTCGAGGGATTGCCAGGCGGATTTGAAGTCGTCGAGTTCCATGGGGATGTCCATCTGCTGAAGGCTCAGAGTTCGTTGCGGAGGCGTTGTTTCAGGCGTCCGATGCGGGTGGAGACATTGGCTTCGGTGATGCCGAGGATGTCGGCGATCTCGCGCTGCGGTCGCTCGTCCAGGTAGAGCAGCAACAGGGCGCGATCCAGTGCGGGTTGGCGATGAATGAACTGCTGCAGCAGGTGCAGTTGTTGCGCGTGTTCGTGCGTATTCGTGTCCGGGTCGGCGATGTCGTGGAGGTCCTGATCGAGTGGCACCATCGCGTGCTGGCGGCGCACGGACTGCAGGCGCACGTGGCTGATCGCCACGTTCAACGCCACCCGATACATCCAGGTGCTGAAGCGGCGCGCCGGGTCGTACTTCGGCCAGGCCAACCACAGGTGGGTGGTGATTTCCTGGGCGAGGTCGTCGCGGTCCTCGGCCTGCCAGGCGTAGCTGGCGGCCACCTTGAACACGATGCCGCGATGCTGTTGCAGCAGCACACTGAACGTGTCGCGGTCGTCGCGGGAGGTCATGTCAGGCAAGGTTCCGACGCTGGCGTCCATGGAGGTTCCGATGCGCAGGATGCGCCACTCGAAACCATGATTCGCGGCAACGGGCGGAATCTCACAGCCCACCCGGAAAATTTCACCTGACGGCGTGCGCCCGGATCTCGCAATCGCCCAGCTGTACCGTTTGCCCGGCGCGGATCTTGGCGGTCTTGCGCAGCTCCACCCTGCCATCCACTCGCACTTCACCACTTGCGACCAGCTGCTTGCCGGCACCGCCGGAATCGCACAGGCCGGTCAATTTCAACAACTGGTTGAGTTCGACGAAGTCGCGTTCGAGTTCGAAGTCGAGGATGGCCATGGTGGTGTGTTCGATGGGAGAGCCCAAGGCCTCAAGGCAACGGCACTTTCGCGCGCAGGCCATTGCGTTCGACGATGACGCCGTCGCGACGGATGGCAATGACCGCGAGGCCGCCGCTGCGGTCGCCTTCGCCCATGCGCTGGCCGTCGATGATGACGAAACGCTTGGCTGGATCGGCGTCCCACATGTGCATGCTCAGCTTGACTGCGGGCAGGCCGGTGGCGGCGATTGGTGGTGCGTCTTCCGTCGCGTCAACGGCCGCGGGCGCTGCGGCTGGACGGACAGGCGGGGGCACCGGCGCAGCGGGGGACGCAGGTGCCGCGAGAGCAGGCCGGGGCGGTGGTGGTGCGGCCACCGGGGGCGCTGGCAGGCCGGTGTCGGTCGCCAGCATCGGGCTGCTGGACGGCTTGCTTGTTGTTTCGAGTGTCGTGGGCGTGGGCGGGATCGGCGCAGGTGCAGGCACGCTCGGCGTCGGCGTAGGCGCAGACAGGACGGCACCCTGTGGTGTAGGGGCTGGCGTCAATGGAGCGGGTGCTGGCGGAGGTTCAGGGGTCGTTGCGGCGGCTGCGTGATTCGCCGCGTTGTCGCGCTTGCCTGCGCGCATGCCCAGCCAAGCGACGAGGACCGCACCGATCACGACGACCAGCAGGGTCGGCCAGACCCAGCCGGGCGTCGCGCCGTTGCCACGCGCGGGCACTGGCGGCAATTCCATCGCCACATTGGGGGTGCCGTCGCGCTGGCGCTCGGCTTCGGACTTGCGCAGGGCTTCGAGGATCAGCGACATCGCGTATTACTCCAGCACCCGCAGCAAGCGCGGTCCGGGCAGGTCATTGGCCAGTGCCATCAGGGTCAGCGAACCGGCGATGCCATCGGTGGGCAGGCCGCGTGCACCCTGCAGCTCGCGCACGGCGTTGCGCAGGCTGGCGTTGTAGGGCGTGCCGGCGGCGGGCGGCGGCGACGCGAGCCGTTGCCAGAGCCAGTCGACCGCAGGGCCGCTGCTGCCCGGCATCGGTGTTTGCGAAAGGGCGTCCGGGCCGCGCCACAGGCCGGCGTAACGGCCATCCCAATGTGCCTGCAATGCGGTGCGATCGACATCGACCGTATGCGTGCCGATACGCAGGCGTGCGGCACGCGTGTCTGCGCCCAGCAGCAGCACCCAGGCATCCGCAGCGCCAGCGTGCAGCGGCAGCAGGACCGGACGATCCAGCGCCAGCAAGGTGTCGAGGCGGGTGCTGCCTTGCACGCAGTGCAGTTCGGGGTGCCCATTTGTCGGCGTGCAACCACCATCCTGCGCGAGAGTGATCGCGTCACCGGGCAGCGACCATTGCTGCAGCAATTGCTGCCAGCCCGCCACCGGGGTGGCACCGGCGCTGTCGAGCAGACCCGCGAACGTGGCTGGATCGATGCGTTCAACGCGTGGTCGTGTTGCGGTCGTTGTGCCGTGGTTTGGTGTTGCGACCAGTGCGGGTGCAGCCGGGGCGACCGGCGTCGCCGTGGACCACGGATGCCACCACCAAGCGCCCGCAACCAGGACGGCCACGCCGACGCCAGCCGCAATCGCAAGCCCAGGATGCGGGCGTCGCGGATGGCTGGGAGGCAGGACCTCGCGTGCCGCCGCATCCACCAGGCGGGCATCGATGCTGACCGCATCGCGTGCATAGCCCGCCAACAGGGCGCGTTCCGCGATCACATTGATCAGCCGTGGCACGCCGCCGGAACGCGCGTGCACGCGCCGCACCGCCTTGGCGTTGAACGGGAAGCGCGAGCCACCGGCGATCCGCCAGCGGTGGCGCAGGTAGGCCGCGGTTTCGCGCTCGTCGAGCGGGCTCAGGTGGAAGCGTGCGGTGATGCGTTGTGCCAACTGGCGCAAATCCGGCCGAGCCAGCAGGTCGCGTAGTTCGGGCTGGCCCAGCAGCAGGATCTGCAGCAGTTTCTGGTTATGGGTTTCCAGGTTGGTGAGCAGGCGCACCTGTTCCAGAGTGTCGGCCGGCAGGCTCTGCGCTTCGTCGATCAGCACCACCACCCGCAGGCCCTGCGCGTAGGCGTCAAGCAGGTAGCTGTTGAGTGCGTCGATCAGCGCCTTGGCACTGCCACGCTTGCCGTCGATGTCGATGCGCAGCTCTTCGCACACCGTCTCCAGCAGTTCGATCGCATTCTGGCGCGGATTCAGCACCAAGGCGATGCGGGCATTCTCGGGGAGCTGTTCGAGCAACAGCCGGCTGAGAGTCGTCTTGCCGGTGCCGACTTCGCCGGTGAGCTGGACAAAGCCGCCGCCACCGCCCTTGTCGATCCCGAACAGCAGGTGCGCCAAGGCATCCCGGTGGCGTTCGCTCAGGAAGACGAAACGCGGGTCCGGGGTGATCGAGAACGGCGGCTCGCGCAGGCCGTAATAGGCAAGGTACATCTGCCTAGCCTGCCATGACACGGGCGTTGGCGCGACTGCGGCGCCGATTCATGTGGCGCCGATCAATCGACCACCTGCTTCGATTCGCTCATGCCCAGCATTTCCACGTGTTCGGCGGCCGGGCCGGGCTTGCGGCGGGCGGCCAGCATGCCCTGGGCGAAGACCACGGCGAGGATGATCGCGACTCCGAGGTAGAAGCGTCCGTGCAATTCCTGCTGCTCGTTGAACAACAGCGCGGCCAGTGCGATCGCGTAGATGGGTTCGAGGTTGACCGACAATTGCGCGGTAAAGGCCGACAGGTGGCGCAGCGCGACCAGATACATGGCGTAGGGCAACAGCGTGCAGACCAATGCGAGCACCAGCAGCCACAGGATGTCGTGGCCGGCGGGCAGGGTGAGCAGTGAACCGGCGAAGGCGGGCATGACGTGTGGCATCAGCGGTGCCAGCAGGGTCAGCAGCAGGGTGCCGGTGCCCAGCTCCAGCGCGGTGACGGTCAGCGGGTCACCGCCATCGACCATGCGTTTGTTGAGCGAGCCGAAGGTCGCCACGAAGAATGCGGACACCACGCCGACAAGGATGCCGGCATGCATGCCTGCCGGCACGCCGCCCACCACCAGCCAGATGCCTGGCAGGGACAACAGGCCGAGCGCGAGATCGCCTGGGCGGAACCGCTGACCGGTGAGCAGCGGCTCGATCATCGCGGTCATCGGGGTGGCGAAGGCCATGCAGGTGGCAGCCACCGAAGCGTTGGCGAGCTTGATCGCGCCGTAGAAGGTGAGCCAGTGCAGGGCGACCAGCATGCCGATACCCGCGTACGCCAGACGCGTACGCGTCGGCATCGCCAACAGGCCGCGCCAGACCCGCGGCAGCAGGGCCAGCGTCGCCGTCACCATCAGCATCCGCCACCACACCAGCGGCAGTGCCGGCAAGGTGATGAGCTTGCCGAGGATCGCGGTGAATCCCCACAGCAGGACGCAGAAGTGGATCTGCCAGAGCGCGCGGGTGGTGGCCGGATTCGACATGCCCGCATTATCCGGCGTCCGGAAGCGTCTGGACACCCGCGCGGTGCGGCCATGACCGTTGGCCCTGCGCTTGGGCGCGGGTTGGCGGCATACTCGGGCCTTCCCGGATCGACGGAGCCCCCATGCGCACCACCTGCCTCAGTTTCGCCCTGGCACTTTCGATTGCGGCGCTTGCGCCCATGCCCTCGTCGGCGCAGCAGTCACCGCCGGTTCGCATCAACGACAGCATGGCGCCACTGTCGGCGCAGATGCCGGATGCAGCACGGCTGGCACAGTTCGATGCCTATGTCGCCCGCGTGCAGAAGCAATTCAATGTGCCCGGTGTGGCGGTGGCCATCGTCGCCGACGGCAAGGTGGTGATGGAGCGCGGTTACGGCGTACGCGAGCTGGGCAAGCCGGCCTTGGTCGATGCCCATACCCTGTTCGCGATCGCCTCCAATACCAAGGCGTTCACCTCAGCCTCGCTCAACATGCTGCAGGACGACGGCAAGTTGAAGACCACGGATCGGGTGATCGACCATCTGCCGTGGTTCCGCATGAGCGATCCCTACGTCACCCACGAAATGCGCGTGCGCGACCTGCTGGCACATCGTTCCGGCCTGAGCCTCGGCGCCGGCGACCTGCTGTATTGGCCGACCACCACCTATTCCACCCGCGAAGTGGCCGAGCGACTCAAGGACGTGCCGCTGACCGGCGGCTTCCGCGAGCAGTATGCCTACGACAACATCCTGTTCGGCGTCGCCCAATTGGTGATCGAACAGGCCTCCGGGATGTCGTATGAACATTTCCTGCAGACCCGGATCTGGAATCCGCTGGGGATGAGCGAGACCCGCTTCAACAGCGATGACCTGAAGCCCGGTGACAACGTCGCGGTCGGCAATGCACTGTACGACTTCAAGGACCTGCGTCCGGTCGGTGTGACCAGTTGGCGCAATGTCTCCGGTGCCGGCGGCATCTATTCCAGCGTCCACGACATGGCCAAGTGGATGAACGCGCAATTGGCGGGCGGCGTCTATGCAGGCACCGGCGACAACGCCAGGCGATTGTTTTCCGAGCAGCGCCAGCGCGAGATGTGGACGATGCTGACACCTATTCCGGTGCGGCCATCGTCGATCCCCGCGCTGGCCGCCGCCACCCCCAATTTCTATGGCTACGGGCAGGGCTGGAACCTGTCGGATTACCTCGGCAACCGGATGGTCTGGCACACCGGCGGCTGGCCGGGACAGGTGTCGCGGGTGACCCTGCTGCCGGGCAAGCATTTCGGCGTGGTGGTGCTCACCAGCGCCGAATCCGGCGCGGCCTTCAATGCGATCACCTATGAGGCCCTCGACATGATGCTCGGCAATACCGGCCACGACTGGCTGGCGGGCTATGCCGAAGCGGTGGCCAAGGCGCAGGGCAATGCCGATGACAGTTGGGCGAAGCACCTCGCCGCACGCGATGCCAACAGCAAGCCCTCGCTGCCGCTGGCACGCTACGCCGGCACTTATCGGGATCCGTGGTACGGCGATGTGGTCATCCGCCAAGGCGCCAAGGGTCTGGAACTGCAATTCAGCAAGACCGCGCAGCTGCTGGGTGACGTCAGCCACTGGCAGCACGATACCTTCATCGTGCGCTGGCGCGACCGCAGCCTGAATGCCGATGCTTTCATCAATTTCGCACTCGATCCCGACGGCAAGATCCGCGAGCTGCGGATGGAGCCGGTGTCGCCGTTGACCGATTTCAGTTTCGATTTCCAGGACCTGCGGCTGGTTCCGGTGGCCGCGAAGTGAGCGGCCCAAGGCTCTGAGCAGATTTTCCACGACGAATCACACACGACGAATCAAAGGAGAGTTCGATGGGCGATCCCTACAACTCCGGCGCCCTCCAGGCCGGCCGCACCTTGCTGGATGAAAACATGGTCACCACGGCGCTGGAGCTTCCCGGCTATCGCATCGTCCGCAACCTGGGGCTGGTGCGCGGCATCATCGTCCGATCACGTTCGGTCGTCGGCAATTTCATCGGTGGGCTGCAATCCCTGTTCGGCGGCAACATCACGATCTACACCGAGCTGTGCGAGCAGGCGCGCAATGACACCTACCGCGACATGATCCAGCACGCACGCCTGCAAGGTGCCAACGCCATTATCGCGGTCCGCTACGATGCCACCGAAATCATGACCGGCCTGACCGAGGTGTTGTGTTATGGCACGGCGGTGGTGGTGGAGCCGCTGTAACCGCAGCATGATGCGGCCATGACCGAAGCCCATCTGTTCGTGATCGGCCTGCTGCTGGCGTGGCTGGCGGGGATCCGTGCGTACCTGACGGTGTTCGGGATCGGCCTCGCCGGCTTGATGGGCTGGGTGGACCTGCCGCCTGCACTGCACGCGACCGAGTCGTACTGGGTGCTGGGCACCTGCGGCGTGCTGGCCATCGCCGAGTTCATGGCCGACAAGATTCCCGGCGTGGATTCGGTGTGGGACCTGTTGCAGACGCTGGCGCGGATTCCGGCGGGGGCGTTCCTCGCCGCGGCAACGTTGTCGCCGGATGGACACCTCGGTGCGGGTGCGTTGGCGCTGGGCGGCGGCGCAGCCTTGGTCAGCCATGGCCTGAAGGCGGGTGCGCGCGCACTGCTCAATACCTCGCCCGAACCCTTCAGTAACGGGGTGGTGTCGCTGCTGGAAGATGGTCTGGTGCTGGGCGCGTTGGCGCTTGCCATCAGCCATCCGTGGCTGGCACTCGGGTTTGCGCTGATCTGCAGCCTGTTGCTCGCGATGGGCGTCTGGCTGGCCTGGCGCTGGGCGTCGCGTGGCTTGCGCTGGCTGGGCCGGGCGGTCTCGACCGCGCCGCCGGACAGTACGTCGACGCGTTGACGCGAGCGTGGATCACCGCCCATGTCCCTGCAACGGTGGCACATGACGTGATGTCATGTTGCGTTGCCGCACGCACGCCTGCCATCCCGCTAGAATTGGACCATTGCCCGCGTTTGCGGGTCTTCTTGCGCCTATAGATCGACGATGTCCATTCCGACTGCCCCTGCACCCCGCTGGCTGGTCCTCAAGTTCGGCGGCACATCGGTGTCCGCGCGCGCGCGTTGGGACAACATCGGCAAACTCGCGGCTGGTCGCGCCCGCGACCATGGCGCGCGAGTGCTGGTGGTGGTGTCGGCGCTGTCGGGCGTCACCAATGCACTGACCGCGATTGCCGACGGTGCCGCCGACAGTGCAGAACGCGTGACGCAGCTGCAACAGCGCCATCTCGATTTCCTCAACGATCTCGATCTGGATGCCAACGTGCTGGATGCGCGCCTGGCGGTGTTGCGTGGACTGCTGGACGACGCGCGTGCCAGCGCGCGCGCGCTGGACTGGCAGGCCGAGGTGCTGGCGCAGGGTGAGTTGCTGTCCTCGACGATTGGCGCGGCCTACCTGCAAACGCGGGGCCTGGACATTGGCTGGATGGACGCGCGTGACTGGCTCGATGCGTTGCCGCCGCAGCCAAATCAGAGCGCGTGGGCGCAGCGGCTGTCGGTGAATTGCCAGTGGCAGGCGGATACCGATTGGCGAGCGCGGTTTGGCGAGCAATCGACACAATTGTTGATCACCCAGGGCTTCATCGCCCGCCACGGCGACGGCGGAACCGCGATCCTCGGGCGCGGCGGTTCGGATACGTCGGCCGCGTATTTCGGTGCGCTGCTGGGTGCACGGCGGGTGGAGATCTGGACCGACGTGCCCGGCATGTTCAGCGCCAACCCGCGCGAGGTGCCGGACGCGCGCCTGCTGACTCGGCTGGATTATTACGAAGCGCAGGAAATCGCCACCACTGGCGCCAAGGTGCTGCACCCGCGCTCGCTGCGGCCCTGCCGCAACGCCGGCGTGCCGATGGCCATCCTCGACACCGCGCGGCCGACGTTGCCGGGGACCAGCATCGACGATGCCGCCGAGCCGGTGCCGGGGGTGAAGGCGATCAGTCGCCGCAATGGCATCGTGCTGGTGTCGATGGAAAGCGTGGCGATGTGGCAACAGGTCGGCTTCCTCGCCGACGTGTTCGCGCTGTTCAAGAAGCACGGGCTGTCGGTGGACCTGATTGGTTCGGCAGAAACCAACGTCACTGTCTCGCTGGATCCGTCCGAGAACCTGATCAATACCGACGTGCTGGCGCGCCTGTCGGAAGACCTCGCCCAGGTGTGTCGGGTCAAGGTGATTGCGCCCTGCGCTGCAATCACCCTGGTCGGGCGCGGCATGCGCTCGTTGCTGCACAAGTTGCAGGACGTGTGGGCGATGTTCGGGCGCGAGCGCGTGCACCTGATTTCGCAGTCGTCCAACGACCTCAACCTCACCTTCGTGGTCGATGAAGCGGTGGCCGATGGCATGTTGCCGAAGCTGCACGCGGCCCTGATCGATTCCGGAGCGATGCCGGTCCACGAAGCCTCGGTATTCGGTCCGCGCTGGCGGGAAATCGAAGGCACGTTCCGCCCGCGGCAATCGCCTTGGTGGCGCGATGCGGAGCAGCACGAAGCCTTGCTGACACTGGCACGGGGTCAGACACCGCGCTACGCCTACCACCTGCCTACGGTGCGCGAACGCGCGCGGCAACTGGCGGCGGTGGGTGCGGTGGATCGTCGCTATTACGCGATCAAGGCCAATTCGCATCCGGCCATCCTGCGCGCACTGGTCGAGGAAGGCTTCGGGCTGGAGTGTGTCTCGCTGGGCGAGGTGGAGCGCGTGTTCGCGGCCGTCCCCGAGTTGTCGCCCGAGCGGGTGCTGTTCACGCCAAGCTTTGCGCCGATCGACGAATACGCAGCGGTGCTGGCCTTGGGCGTGACGGTGACGGTGGACAACGTCGAGCTGCTGTGGCGCTGGCCGGACGTGTTCCGCGGCCATGCGCTGTGGCTGCGGGTCGATCTGGGCCATGGCGATGGCCACCACGAGAAGGTCAATACCGGTGGCAAGGAAGCCAAGTTCGGGCTGTCTGCGCAGCGCGTTGACGAGTTCATCGAGGCCGCACGCGCCCTGCAGGTGCGCATCACCGGCCTGCATGCGCACCTTGGCAGTGGCATCGAGACCGTTGGCCATTGGCAGGAAGTCGTCGATGAGCTGGCCGGCTTTGCGCGTCGGATCGGCAGTGTCGAAGTCCTGGATATCGGTGGTGGCCTGCCGATCCCGTACAGTGACGACGACGAGCCTTTCGACCTCGACGCCTGGGCGCAGGGTCTGGCGCAGATCAAGGCCGTGCATCCGGCGTTCGAGCTGGCGATCGAGCCGGGGCGCTTCCTCGTGGCGGAGGCGGGCGTGCTGCTGGCGCGCTGCACCCAGGTGGTGGAAAAGGATGGCGTGCTGCGGGTCGGGTTGGATGCCGGCATGAACGCCTTGCTGCGCCCCGCGCTGTATGACGCCTGGCACGACATCCACAACCTGTCGCGACTGGGCGATGCTGCGCTGCGCGATTTCGACGTGGTCGGGCCGATCTGCGAATCCAGCGACGTGTTCGGCCATCGGGTCAAGCTGCCGGTCGTAACCGCACCGGACGATGTGCTGCTGATCGCCGATGCCGGCGCCTACGGCTTCAGCATGGCCAGCGCCTACAATCTGCGGGACTTGCCCGAAGAGGACATCCTCGTGGGTGAACCCTGATCCGCCGCTGCGCCTTGCCGCGCATGCGCGGAGGCGGGCGGATGCCCGTCCCACCAGAAAAGACGACATGACCGACTGGACTTTCCACCGCGACCAGATCACCAGCTTCCGCTTCGTGCGCTGCAGCTTCGATGCGCATACCGGCGTGGCCCGCCTGGCCTATGCCTTCGATGACGGTCCGGAACTGGTGGAAACTGTCACCGTGCCGGGTGCGCCGTTCGTGCTGGACGAAGCGCGGGAAGCGGCGGCGCAGCGTGCGTTGCGCCTGCTGCATCTGATCGCCGGAGTGAGTTATTACAAGGCGGCGGTACCGGACGGAATCCGCATCGACGATTACGCGATCGATGCCGAAACGGCGACGCTGCTGGAAACCCTCTATCGGCACGGGCTGGGCGAGTTTGCCTATCGCAATGGCCTCGATCTGCACGACCGCATCCGCATCCCGGCCTTGCTCCCCTCTCCCCCCGGGAGAGGGGCAGGGGGTGAGGGTAGGTGCACGGGAGTGGGTGCGATTGCCGATGTGGCTTCAATAGCAGACCAACCCTCACCCCAACCCCTCTCCCGGGGGGAGAGGGGCTTTGCCCCAGCGCTGGGCCTGCGCCCGCAGGCGCTGGTCGCCATCGGCGGTGGCAAGGATTCGCTGGTCAGCATCGAAGCCTTGCGTGAACTCGGCGTTGCCCAAACCGTCACCTGGATCGGCGGCTCGCAGCTGATCGCGGCCTGCGCGGCGCGTACCGACTTGCCAACCTTGAACATCGGTCGCCAGCTCGCGCCGCAGCTGTTCGATTTCAACAGGCAGGGCGCATGGAACGGCCATATTCCGGTCACCGCGGTGAACTCGGCGATCCTCGCCTTCGCTGCCGTGCTGCTGGGCGTGGATCAGGTGGTGTTCTCCAACGAGCGCTCGGCCAGCTACGGCTCGCTGATTCCCGGCACCGGCGAGGTCAACCACCAGTGGTCGAAGGGTTGGGCGTTCGAGTCTGCGTTTGGCGATTACCTGCAGCGCCACGTCGCCGCAGACTTGCAGTACTACTCGTTACTGCGGCCCTTGTCCGAATTGGCGGTGGCGCGGCAGTTCGGCAAGAGTGATCGTTACGACGATTGCTTCTCCAGCTGCAACCGCAACTTCCACATCCTTGGCGAACGCCCGACCTCCCGCTGGTGCGGGGTCTGTCCGAAGTGCCTGTTCGTGTTCCTCGCGCTGGCACCGTTCGTGCCCAAGCTGCGGCTGGTCGGCATCGTCGGCCGCAACCTGCTCGACGATCCGGCCCTGACCGCCGGCTACGACGCCTTGCTGGAATACGGCGACCACAAGCCGTTTGAATGTGTGGGCGAGGGCCGCGAATCGCGCGCTGCACTGGCGGCGCTTGCGCAGCGCCCGGAATGGCGCGAGGACGCGCTGGTCAAGCGCTTCGCACGCCTGATCCAGCCGCAACTGGACGCCAGCGAACTGGCGATCGAACCCTTGCTGGCACTGCACGACGAGCACCGCATCCCGGCCGCGCTGTGGGAGCGCCTGCGTGACCGCTTCGCTGCCTGAGCATTTGCGAATCCAGGATCTGGCGGGCCGCCGGGTCGCGCTGTGGGGCTGGGGACACGAAGGCCATGCCGCTTATCGGGCCGTGCGTGCGCGTCTGCCGGACCTGCCCCTGACACTGTTCTGCAACGCTGCCGAAGCCGAGGATGCCCTGCGCCTCGGTGATGGCTTGCTGTCCATCGGACACGAGGCCAGTGGGCAGCGATTGGCGCAGTTCGAAGTCGTGATCAAATCGCCCGGCATCAGTCCGAACAAGCCAGAGGCCGTGCACGCCGCACAATGCGGCACGCGTTTCCTCGGCGGCACCGCGCTGTGGTTTGCCGAACACGCGGACGATGGCCAGATGGCGCACACGGTCTGCGTTACCGGCACCAAGGGCAAGAGCACGACATCGTCACTGCTCGCACACCTGCTGCGTGCGGCGGGGCTGCGCACCGCGCTGGCCGGCAATATCGGCGTGCCCCTGCTCGAATTGCTGGACGTGCAGGCCGACGCCTGGGCGGTGGAATTGTCGAGCTACCAGACCCGCGACGTGGCCGCCTCCGGCGCGCATCCGCAGGTCGCCATCGTCACCAACCTGCATCCCGAACATCTCGACTGGCACGGCAGCGAGCAGCGTTATTACGACGACAAGCTGGCCCTGGTGACGGAAGCAAAACCGCGTTTCGCCGTCCTCAACGCGGCGGATCCGCTGTTGGCGCAGTTGCGATTACCGGACAGCGAAATCCGCTGGTATGGCGATGCGCAGGGCTGGCATCTGCGCGGCGATGCGCTGCACCGCGGTGACGTGTGCGTGATGGACACCGCAACCATGCCGCTGCCCGGCCAGCACAACCGCAGCAACCTGTGCGCGGTACTGACCGCGCTGGAGGCACTCGGGCTGGATGCGCTGGCGCTGGCACCGCATGCGCTCACCTTCCAGCCGCTTCCGAATCGCCTGCAACCACTCGGCGAGCGCGACGGCATCCTGTACGTCAACGATTCGATCAGCACCACGCCGATGGCGACGCTGGCGGCGTTGGCCTTGTACGCCAAGCGCCCGGTCGCGGTGCTGGTCGGCGGCCATGATCGCGGCCTGCCATGGGACGAATTCGCCGAAACGATGAAGGCGTACGCACCGCGCGCGATCATCACCATGGGTCAGAACGGCCCGCGGATCCATGCGCTGCTTGCACCGATGGCGGCGGTGAATGGCTTCCTGCTGGATGCGGCCAGCGATCTTGCCGATGCGGTGGCCAAGGCGCGTGCGGCCTTGCCCGAGGGCGGCGTGATCCTGCTGTCGCCCGGCGCGCCGAGCTTTGGTGCCTATCGCAACTACGTCGTCCGCGGTCGCCATTTCGCCGAGCTGGCGGGGTTTGATCCCGACCTGATTCTTGGCATCGACGGCATGGGCGTGCGCTGACGCGCCTGTCGGTGCCAGCACGCCGCGTGAATCTCCGGCGTCCAAGGCTGCGCTGAACAAGTCCATCCTGGACTTGTCAGCGCGCGCACCGTCCGGACATGGTCGGCAGGCAACGCCGAATAAATCAAGGTTGCCTTAAGCTGTCGGCACCCATCGGGAGCCATGGTCATGCGCCGCATCCTTGCCGGATTCATCCTGTTGCTGCTGGCCTTCCCCACATTCGCGGCAATGCGAACGAAACCCGTCGAATGGACGTCGGGTGCAACTCATTTCCAAGGCTACGTCGTCTATGACGATGCCACGACGAGCAAACGCCCCGGCCTGCTGATGGTGCCGGACTGGTACGGCGTCACCGCCTCGGCGCTGGACAAGGCGCGCCAGCAGGCTGGCCGCGAGTACGTGGTGTTCGTGGTCGACATGTACGGCAAGGGCAGGACGCCAGCCGATGATGCGCAGGCTGGTCGATTGGTGACCGCATTGCTCGCGCAACCCGTCGAGATGCGCTCGCGGATGCAGGCGGCGCTGGCCACGTTCAAGGCGCAGGCGGCTTCAACGCCCCTGGATGTGGCCCGCATCGGCGCATTCGGCTTCTGCTTCGGCGGCTCCTCGGTGCTGGAATTGGTACGCAGCGGTGTGCCACTGGCGGGCGCTGTCACCTTCCACGGGGGCCTGCACACGCAGTCACCCGCAGCTCCCGGATCGATCAAGACGCCGCTGTTGGTGCTGAACGGTGCCAATGACGAGGGCCAGAAAGCGGCCATCGTGCCGTTCGAGCAGGAGATGGATCGCGCCGGTGCCGATTGGCAGTTCGTCAATTTCAGCGGCGCGGTGCACTGCTTCGCACTGGAAACCGCGAATCGGCCCGGTTGCAGATACGATCCGCGCGCGGCCAAACGCGCTTACGCGATGATGCATGCGTTTTTTGCGGAGCGGTTCGCGGCGCGCTGATGTCGCGCGGAATCAGTGATCCCGGCTCAGCGCGTAGCGCGCGAGGCCGTGCAGGGATGCGGTGTATGGGTTGTCGGGCAGATCGTCCAACGCCGCGACTGCTGCATCTGCGTAGGCCTGCGCCCGTTGTCGGCAATAGTCGAGGCTCGCGCAGTGCTGAATGGCCGTTTGCGCCACGTTGAGTCCGTCGCGGTCACCATGCTCGACGATGCGGCGCAGCTCGGCGCGCGTGGCTGCATCGCAATGCGCCATCGCGTGGATCAAGGGCAGGGTCGCCTTGCCTTCGGCGAGGTCGTCGCCGAGGTTCTTGCCCAGGGTGACGGCATCGGAGGCGTAATCGAGCACGTCATCGGCGATCTGGAAGGCATAGCCGAGGTTGAGCCCATAAGTGTGCAGGGCGCGACAGGTGTCGGCGTCGGCGTTGGTCAGCATCGCGCCAAGCTCGGCGGCCGCGGCGAACAGGATCGCGGTCTTGCGTTCGATCACCCGCAGATAGGCGGCTTCGTCGGTGTCCGGGTTGTGGACGTGCAGCAGTTGCAAGACCTCACCTTCGGAGATGGTGTTGGTGGTATCGGCCAGCAGCTTCATCACCGGCATCCGATCCAGTTCGACCATCAGCTGGAAACTGCGCGAATACAGGAAGTCCCCGACCAGCACCGATGCCGCATTGCCCCACACGGCATTGGCGGTCTGCCGACCGCGACGCAGGTCCGATTCATCGACCACGTCGTCGTGCAGCAGGGTGGCGGTGTGGATGAACTCGACCACTGCCGCGAGTTGCCGCGCATCCGACCCACCGTGCCCGAGCGCGCGCGCGGCAAGCAGCAGCAGCATCGGCCGCAGGCGCTTGCCACCGGCACCGATGATGTATTCGGCGACCTGACGGATCAGGACGACATCCGAATCCAGGCGCTGGCGGATCAGCGCGTCCAGCTGCGCCATGTCGGGCGCGGCAAGGGTCTGGATCGCCTTGAGGTCGGGGACTGATGTAGTTGCGGGCATGGGGCAGGTTCGCGAGCGACCGATAATTATAGGTGGACGCGGCATTTCCTGATCCGCCGGCGCGGAGTTCGCCGACGGCGCGGGTGCCACCGCTATACTTCAATACCGTTGTCCGATCCGGACGGCACGAGATGAGGCAGCGTCATGGCACGTGGTGTGAACAAGGTGATCTTGATTGGAAACCTGGGCAACGATCCGGACGTCAGGTCCACCCAGAGTGGCTCGATGATCGCCACCCTGAGTGTCGCCACGACCACGTCGCGCAAGGACCGCGACGGCAACTGGCAGGACAAGACCGAATGGCACCGGGTCAAGGTCTTCGGCAAGACCGCAGAGACCGCCCAGCGCTTTCTCACCAAGGGCAGCCAGGTCTATATCGAGGGTCGCCTCGAATACGGCTCCTACGACAAGGACGGGGTGAAGCACTACACCACCGACATCATCTGCGATGAGATGCAGATGCTGGGCGGGCGCGGCGGCGAGGGTGGCGGTGCCCCACGCGAGGGCGGCTACCAGCAGCGCAGCAGCGGTGGCGGTGGCGGCTATGGCGGCGATCGCCCACAGCGCAGCGCAGCCGCTCCGCGCAGCGAACCTGCGGCAGCGCCGTCACACACTGACTTCGGCAATGACGCGTCCTTCGGTGACGACGACATTCCTTTTTGATGCGCCGATCCTGACGATCACGCAGACGCGATGAGCGGGCAACAGCGCCAACTGGTCCTGAGCTTTCTGGCCGAACCGTCGGACGTGAACTTCGGCGGCAAGGTTCACGGCGGCCAAGTCATGCGCTGGATCGATCAGGCCGGCTATGCGGCGGCGGTGGGCTGGAGTGGCCATTACAGCGTGACCGTGGCAGTCGGCGGGATCCGTTTCGTCGCACCGATCCGGATCGGGGATTTGGTCAGCGTGGAGGCCACGCTGATCCTGACCGGGACCACGTCGATGCATTTCGCGGTGGACGTGCGTGCGCGAGATCCACGGGCCGATGCCGGCAGCGAACGGCTGTGTACCCACTGCGTGATCGTGTTCGTGGCGCTGGACGCACCGGAAGGCAGCCCGGTCGCGGTTCCGGCGTGGGCACCGCAGTCGGACGAGGACCGGCGGTTGGCCGAATATGCGCAGCGGATCATGGCGCTGGGCAAGGATGTCGAACAGACCGTCGCCAGCTATCACCAGGTTGAGCCCGGAACGGAATCGAAGCCCTGAATGCAGGACGCCGCCTGAGCGGCGGCGTCGGCTTGCATCGCGTGTGGTGGGGTCGTGCCTGTATCAGCCGCCGACCGCCAGCCGCCGCGCTTCGAGAAATTTCTGCGACCAGTAACCGGTGCTCAGGTCGGACACGGTGACATCGCGGCCGGTGCGTGGTGCGTGCAGGAACTTGCCGTTGCCGATATAGATGCCAACGTGATCCACGCGGCCGCGCCTGCCGAAGAACACCAAATCGCCCTCGGCGAGGGCATTGCGGTCGGTGACCGCGGTGCCTTCACCGGCCATCGCGCGGGACACGCGCGGCAGGTCGATACCGATGGTGCGGAACACATAACCGACCAGACCACTGCAGTCGAATCCGCTTTCCGGCGAGCTGCCGCCCCAGCGATAGGGCGTACCGAGCAGGGTGAACGCGCGCTGCAGGACGGTGCGGACCAGCGAGCGGTCGGCGGTCGTCGCGGTCGCGGGAGTCTGCTGCGGTGCCAGCGTCGGTGCCAAAGTCCGTGCGCCACGCGCATTCGTGTCCGGGGTGACGAGTGCCGCGGCGATCGGCGGTGCCGACAATTCCGATGCGAGTGCCGGCAGCGAGGGGGCAGGCAGGACAGGAGCCTGGCTTGCCACGGGCAGGGCCAAGGCCGCGGGAATGGCGGTTGCCGTGGCTGTGGTCTGGCTGTTCAGCGTCGGTGTTGCGGTATCGAACGAGGTATCAGTGTCTTGCCTGGAAGCCGGCTGGACGGCGAGGGCGGGAAGCCAGGCGGTCGCGAGCAGCAGGGCGGCCAATGTGCGGAATGCGCCCGCCGACGTGCGGCGAGCGGGATGGCGGTGTGGCAGGGTTTCTGTCTTCACGCGGTCATCACGGCAAAAATCAGGGGCCACTATGCCGGTGCCGGGCGGCGCAAGGGTTCAAAAAACGTTATTTCATAGAAAAATGAATGGGTTGAATTGTGAATTTCACCAATTCATTTACATGAATGGGCGAATTCTGAACGCAGGCACTGGCCGGCTGGTTGCCCTGACTGCGTTGACTCAGAGCTTCAGAGTGGCATTTCAGGCTGGCAAGGTGCCGCCAATCAAGATCGCCTCGATCACGGTCGATCAGGGCAACGCTGATCAAGTCAGCGTTGCCTGCCGGTCAAGGATGGCCGGCCACGGAGCATTTACGCAAGTGATTGATCCGTGTGAGCCGAGTCCGGACATGTGCCGGACTCGGCGGTGCTGAAAAAGTCCAGGACGGACTTTTTCAGCATTGCCTTAGAACAGCAAGCGCCGCGCGCCGCTGTAATGGTCGCGCCACCACGGCCCATCCAGCCGGTCCAGCCGCACCGTGCCGCCGGTGCTGGGGGCGTGGACGAATCGGCCTTCGCCGACGTAGATGCCGACGTGGCTGACCCGGCCATTGCTGCCGAAGAACACCAGATCGCCACCCGCCAATTGCTCGGGGCGGATACGCGGGCCCTGCAGCTTGATCAGCTCCGAAGTGGTGCGCGGCAGGCGCATGTCGAGCATGTCGCGGTAGACATAGCCCACCAGCCCACTGCAGTCGAAGCCGCCTTCGGGTGAGTTGCCGCCCCATTTGTAGGGCGTACCGACGAGGCTGATGGCGCGGATCAGGACGGCATTGGCCTTGGCCGGATCGGCGGGGGCCACCACCGGCCATTCGTGGCGGGCGTTGTGGCCGGAACGCGGCGTTTCGCGGACATTGTCGCCGCCACCGCAGCCGGCGAGGGCCAGCAGCAATGGCGCGAGCAATGCGTAGCGCCGATAATGCGCGCCCGGTCGCTGCTTGCAGGTGGCTGGTTTCATCCCGCGCAGTGTCGATGCATCGCAGCGTGCCGGCAAGCGCCCAACCAAAGGCAGGAGTTCCATGAAGATCGAAAAAGACCGGGTCGTGAGTTTCCACTACAGCGTCGCCGAGACCGGCAAGGACGCGCTGGAAAGCTCGAAGGAGGGTGGCCAGCCCCTGGTGATCCTGTTCGGGCGCGGCCAGATCATTCCTGGCCTGGAAAAGGCGATGGAAGGTCATGAAGCGGGTGCGACCTTCAAGGCCGCCGTCACCGCCGGCGAGGCCTATGGCGAGCGCAAGGACGGCCTGACCCAGCGCATCCCCAAGAAGCATTTCGGCGCGCAGAAACTGGAACCGGGGATGCAGGTGGTGCTGCAAACCAATTTTGGCCCGCGTGCGGTCACGGTCGAAAAGGTCGGCATGAGCGTGGTCGACGTCGACCTGAACCATCCGATGGCCGGCAAGGATCTGGAATTCGACATCGAGATCGTCGAGGTGCGTGAAGCCAGCGAAGAAGAACTGGCGCACGGGCATGTGCACGGCGAGGGCGGGCATCACCACTGAGGCGTGACGGCAGCCTGTGCGTCAGGTGAGACGAACGGCCTGCATGCGAGCCGTTCGTTTTATCGGGGACGGTCGGCGGCGTAACTGACCTGACTTCAGGTCGATCAGCGCAACCAGCACAACGACTCCAACGAAAAGGGCGGCTTGCGCCGCCCGGTTCGTCGTGCTGATCGAGTGGATCAGTGTGCAGCCGGGGCCGCACCTGCGCCAATGTATTTGGACAGGAATGCGTCCATTCGGCGATACAACTCTGCGCGGTTCTCCGGCTTGTAGAAGCCGTGGCCTTCACCGGAGCCGAGCATGGTTTCGATCGGCGTGCCATTTGCAGTGAACGCAGATTTCAGCGCATTGAACTGTGCCATCGGAACGCGGCGATCGACCATGCCTCCGATCAGGAAGACCGGGATCTTGATTCTGGACACATTCTCCGCAGGCGACCAGGCCGTGAGCACACTGTCATCGGTGCCAAGGACACGATCCAGATAACGACGGCCGGTTGCGGTTTCGCGGATGTCACCTTCGGTCTTCATGACCTTCAAGTCATAGACGCCCACATAGCCGATGGCGCACTTGTACAGATCCGGGTAGCGGATGGGTTGCATCAGCGCAGCGTAGCCGCCGTAGCTTGCGCCAAAGGTGCAAATGCGAGCCGGATCGGCCAGATGGTTGTCGATGGCCCAATGGACGCCATCGGCAAGGTCATCCTGCATCTTCCCGCCCCACTCGCGGTAGCCGGAATACATGAAGCCGCGACCACGGCCACCTGAGCCGCGGTAGTTGATCTGCAGGACGGCATAGCCGCGGCTTGCCAGGAACTGTGCATCGCTGTTGTAGCCCCAGCTGTCGTAAGGTCCGTGTGGTCCGCCATGCGGCATCACGATCATCGGGTACGGGCCATTACCGGCTGGTTTGGTGAACTGGCCGTGCAGAGTCAAGCCGTCGCGGGTCTTGAAGCTGATCGGAATCATCGGTGCAAGCGTATCCGGCTTGATCCAGGGCATGGCCTTGTCGATCAGCTGGATCTTGTTGCCCGCAGCCAGGTCGAGTGTGTACCAGGCACCCGGGTTGCGATCACTCCACACGCTGAACAGCAGCTTGTCATCCTTGTCGGTCCAATCGAGGATCGAGACCATCTCGCCAGGGAACTGCTTCATCAGTCCGGCATGCAGGCTCGCCCACTTCGAGCCGGGATCGAAGTACTGGATCGATGGCTTGGCCTCGTTGAAGATCACGCCAAACGGTGCGCCATCATGACCGCTGTAGAGGATGGTCGAAATCTCCTCGTCCTTGCGTCCTGCCAGCAAGGTACGGGTGCCCCTGGCGAGATCGACCTTGTAGAGCGCCTCGGCCTCCTTGTCGTCGACGATCATCGCGTAGGCGGTGTTGTTGTCAGGCTCGACATACACCAGCCGCATGTCATAGCCGGCGAGTGATTTGGGGACAGGGATCCAGTCGGAGTTCTGGGTTGGACGATAGAACAACACCGGAACATCGTTGTTGTCCTTGGTTGCGCGAAGGCGTGCGCGACCGTCGTGATCAAAATAGAAAGACGCTGGCTCGCTGCTGTACTCGACTTGCTGGCGGCTGCCGGTGACGGTGTCAACCTTGTAGATCGTGGTGCTGTTGTCTTCATCGCCTTCGCGCTGCGGCCATGCATTGAACTCGACCAGGACCATGCCAGGCTCGTTGGTCAGCACCTTGACGACCGACGCAAAGCCATGATCCTTGCGGCGCGAGGTGGTCGCACCGAAATCAGGGACAAAGGCAAACAAGGTGTTCTGGCTCTTTCCATGGATATCGGCGCTCATCAACTCGCCGTAGCTTGAAGGGGCCGTCTTGAGGGGATCACGCTGGGCACGGGAAACCACGATCTGCTCGTTCGAGCTCCAGATGATGTCGGTGACGTGTTGCTGGCGTCCGAAACGCAAAGCCGTTGTGCCGCCACCGCCCTGCAGCGGGACGATCTGTAGTTGGGTCTCCATGCCGTCAGCAGTCGGAACTGCCATGGCGATGTACTTGCCATCCGGGGATAGCGAAACTTCGCTGATCGCCGGGTGGCGCGAGAAATCCATGTAACTGGGTGCTTGAGACGATGCGTGTGCGGGCGCTTGTGCGTGGGCCGGTACAAGGCCGGCAACGGCCATTGCCGCCACAAGGACGGTTGCGATGAACTTCATGTGGTTGTTTCCCCAGGATTGCAGTTGGAACTTCGGGCGGATCATACGGTCAAGCGAGGTGACTGCCTACTGCCGTCAGTCATGCGCGGGACGTCGGCATTTCCGGGCGATGATCTCGGCTTGGAGATGTTTTACCCTGCAAGTACTTGATTCTAATGATTGATGATCGTGCCTGCCTCGGATTTGAAGAGGCCAGTCACCCCAGGTGTGAATCGAAATTCCCCTGAGGTCATGCCGGCATGCCATCGCGTTCTGCCTCACATCTCCAGCGACGCCAGATCCCCCTTCAACTCCAGCCAGCTGCGGCGGTCGGGGGCGCGTTTTTTCGCCAGCAGCATGTCCATCAGGCCGCGGGTGGCGTTGGCGTCGTCGATGGTGAGCTGGATCAGGCGGCGGGTGTCGACGTGCATGGTCGATTCGCGCAACTGCGACGGGTTCATTTCGCCCAGGCCCTTGAAGCGGGTGACATTGACCTGGCCCTTGAGCTTGTCGCGCTGGATCTTCTCCAGCAGCAGGCGCTTCTCGTCCTCGTCCAGCGCGTAGAACACCTGCTTGCCGACGTCGACGCGGAACAGCGGTGGCATCGCCACGAACACATGGCCACCGTGGACCAACGCCGGGAAGTGGCGCAGGAACAGGGCCGAGAGCAGGGTGGCGATGTGCAGGCCGTCGGAGTCAGCGTCGGCCAGCACAATGACCTTGCCGTAGCGCAGGCCGCTGATGTCGTCCTTGCCGGGGTCGCAGCCGATGGCAACCGCCAGATCGTGCACTTCCTGCGAGGCCAGCACCTGTCCGGAGGCGACTTCCCAGGTGTTCAGGATCTTGCCGCGCAGCGGCAGGATGGCCTGGAAGTCCTTGTCGCGCGCTTGTCGCGCACTGCCGCCGGCGGAGTCGCCTTCGACCAGAAACAGCTCGGTTCGCGAAAGATCCTGCGAGATGCAGTCGGCCAGCTTGCCGGGCAGGGCGGGCCCTTGCGTCACTTTCTTGCGCACCACCTGCTTTTCGGTCTTCAGGCGTGCCGCGGCACGCTCGATGGCGAGCTGCGCGATGCGTTCGCCGGTCGCGGTATTGGCGTTCAGCCACAGGCTGAAGGCGTCGTGGGCGGCGCCCTCGACGAAACCCGCCGCCTGCCGCGAGGACAGGCGTTCCTTGGTCTGCCCGGAAAACTGCGGGTCGATCATCTTCAGCGACAGCACGAAGGCGATTCGATCCCACACATCCTCCGGGGCCAGCTTGACGCCGCGCGGCAGCAGGTTGCGGAAGTCGCAGAACTCCCGCAGCGCATCGGTGAAACCGGTGCGCAGGCCGTTGACGTGGGTGCCGTGTTGCGCGGTCGGGATCAGGTTGACGTAGCTTTCCTGCACCAGCTCGCCTTCGGGCAGCCAGGCCACGGCCCAGTCCACGATCTGGCCGTCGCGCTGCTGGTTGCCGATGAAGCCCTCCGGCGGGAGCAGTTCGCGGCCATCGAGTTCGCCTTTCAGGTAGTCGCGCAGGCCATCCTCGTAATACCACTGGCAGGTTTCGCCGCTGGCCTCGTCACGCAGCGAAACCGACAGCCCTGGGCAGAGCACGGCCTTGGCGCGCAGCAGGTGCTTGAGTGCGCGCAGGTTGAACTTCGGCGTATCGAAATACCGCGCGTCGGGCCAGAACCGCAACCGGGTGCCGGTGTTCTTCTTGCCGACGCTGCCCACCACCGCCAGCTTGGATGCCCGCTCGCCATCGGCGAAGGCCATGTGGTACTCGTTGCCGTCGCGCTTGATGTAGACGTCCACGCGCGTCGACAGGGCATTGACCACGCTCACGCCGACGCCGTGCAGACCGCCGCTGAAGGCGTAATTCTTGTTGTTGAACTTGCCGCCGGCATGCAGGCGGGTGAGGATCAACTCGACGCCGGGGATCTTCTCCTCCGGATGGATGTCCACCGGCATGCCGCGGCCGTCGTCGGCCACTTCGCAGCTGCCGTCGGCATGGAGCGTGATGTCGATGTTGCGGGCGTGGCCGGCCAGCGCTTCGTCCACCGCGTTGTCGACCACTTCCTGGGCGAGGTGGTTGGGGCGGCTGGTGTCGGTGTACATGCCGGGGCGGCGCTTGACCGGGTCCAGGCCGGTGAGGACTTCGATATCGGCGGCGTTGTAGCGTGCGTTCATTGCGTGCGTTCGTGGGGACGGCTGCGCGGACGGTCGCGGCAGGCGTGGGGTTGCAGGGGCAGGGGATGTTTTGCGGGCGCAGGTCGGCCGTTGCCGTTAGAATACGGCTTTCCAGCGCCGTGCCGCCCGCATGAACACCGTGCCCGCCTCCCAAACGCCCCTCCTGTTCGTCACCGGGGGCGTGGTGTCCTCGCTTGGCAAGGGGATTTCCGCCGCCTCGCTGGCAGCCATCCTCGAAGCACGCGGCCTGTCGGTCACGATGATGAAGCTGGATCCGTACCTGAACGTGGATCCGGGCACGATGAGCCCGTTCCAGCATGGCGAGGTCTATGTCACCGACGACGGTGCCGAAACCGACCTCGACCTCGGCCACTACGAGCGCTTCGTCAACACTCGCCTGTCCGGTCGCAATTCGATCACCACCGGCAAGATCTACGAGGCGGTGATCCGCAAGGAACGCCGCGGCGACTATCTGGGCGGTACCGTGCAGGTGATCCCGCACGTCACCGATCAGATCAAGCATTGCATCGACGCCGCGACCGGCGGGTATGACGTCGGCATCGTCGAGATCGGCGGCACCGTCGGCGACATCGAATCGCTGCCCTTCCTCGAGGCGATCCGCCAGCTGCGGATCGAGCGCGGCCAGGGCAAGGCGATGTTCATGCACCTGACCCTGGTGCCGTTCATCGGCGCGGCCGGCGAGCTCAAGACCAAGCCGACCCAGCACTCGGTCAAGGAATTGCGCGGCATTGGCATCCAGCCGGACGTGCTGATGTGCCGCAGCGAACACCCGCTGCCCGAGGGCGAGCGCCGCAAGATCGCCCTGTTCACCAATGTGCCGGAGAAGGCGGTCATCTCAGCCATCGACCTCGACAACATCCACAAGATCCCGCGCTGGCTGCACGCGCAAGGGCTGGATCAGTTGGTGGTCGAGCAGCTAGGCCTCGCCGACAAGGCGCACGCGGCGGACCTGTGCGAGTGGGATGCGGTGGTCGATGCCGCCGAACATCCGCAGGATGAAGTCACCATTGCCGTGGTCGGCAAGTACGTCGACCACAAGGATGCGTACAAATCGGTCGGCGAGGCGCTCAAGCACGGCGGCCTGCGCCAGCGCACGCGGGTCAACCTGCGTTGGCTGGAAGCCGAGGACGTCGAGCGCGACGGCGCGGCGAACGTCCTTGCCGGCGTTGACGGCGTGCTGGTGCCGGGTGGCTTTGGCGATCGCGGCTTCGACGGCAAGGTGTTGACCTCGAAATTCGCCCGCGAAACCGGGCTGCCGTATTTCGGCATCTGCTATGGCATGCAGGCGGCGGTGGTCGACATGGCCCGCAACGTGGCTGGCCTGGATGGCGCCAACAGCACCGAGAACGAGCGCAACACGCCGCATCCGGTGATCGGCCTGATCACCGAGTGGCGGACCCAGAGCGGTGATGTGGAACAGCGCAATGAAGAGTCCGACCTTGGCGGCACCATGCGTCTTGGTTTGCAGGAGCAGCGGGTCAAGCCGGGCACGCTGGCGCATCGGCTGTATGGCAAGGACGTGGTCAGCGAGCGCCATCGCCACAGGTATGAGTTCAACAATCGCTACCGGGTGCAGTTGGAAGACGCGGGGCTGGTGATCTCGGCCAAGTCGATGGATGACTTGCTGGTGGAGATGATCGAGTTGCCGAAGGCCGCGCACCCCTGGTTCCTGGCCTGCCAGGCGCACCCGGAATTCCTGTCCACGCCGCGCCACGGCCACCCGCTGTTCATCGGGTTCGTCCGCGCCGCGCGCGAACACAAGGCAGGTGGCAAGTTGTTGAACGAGGTTGCGGCATGAAGCTGCGACGTTCGTCTCCCTCCCCTTCAAGGGGAGGGCCGGGGTGGGGATGGTGTTCGTCACCGATGTCACCACGCCAACCCCATCCCCTCCCAACCCTCCCCTTGAAGGGGAGGGCTAGATGGAGCAGTCCATGAACCTCTGTGGTTTTGAAGTCGGTCTCGACCAGCCCCTGTTCCTGATCGCCGGGCCCTGCGTGGTCGAATCCGAGCAGTTGCAGGTCGACACCGCCGGCACGCTCAAGGAAATCACCGGCAGGCTCGGGATCCACTTCATCTTCAAGTCAAGTTTCGACAAGGCCAATCGCACCTCGGTCCACAGCTTCCGCGGCCCCGGCCTGGAAGAAGGCCTGCGGGTCTTGTCCGAAGTGAAGCGCCAGCTCGGCGTGCCGCTGCTGACTGACGTCCACGAATACACGCCGATGGACGAGGTGGCTTCCGTGGTCGACGTGCTGCAGACGCCGGCCTTCCTCGTTCGCCAGACCGATTTCATCACCAAGGTCTGCGCCACCGGCAAGCCGGTCAATATCAAGAAGGGCCAATTCCTCTCGCCCTGGGACATGAAGCCGGTGGTGGAGAAAGCCAAGTCCACTGGCAACAACCAGATCATGGTCTGCGAGCGTGGCGCCAGTTTCGGCTACAACAATCTGGTCTCCGACATGCGCAGCCTCGCGGTGATGCGCGAAACCGGCTGTCCGGTGGTGTTCGACGCCACCCATTCGGTGCAGCTGCCGGGCGGGCAAGGCAACAGCTCCGGTGGCCAGCGCGAATTCGTGCCGGTGCTGGCGCGCGCGGCGGTGGCGGTGGGCGTGGCGGGCGTGTTCATGGAAACCCATCCCGATCCGAGCAAGGCGTTGTCCGACGGCCCAAACGCCTGGCCGCTGGGCAAGATGGAAGCGCTGCTGGAAACCTTGCTTGAACTCGATGCCGTGACCAAGCGCTGCGGCTTGCTTGAATCCCATTCCTGACCTTCGCCAGACCCAACGATGACCACGATCACCTCCATCCACGCCCGCGAAATCCTCGACAGCCGCGGCAACCCCACACTTGAAGCCGAGGTCCTGCTGGCCGATGGCAGTAGCGGCCGTGCCGCCGTGCCATCGGGTGCGTCCACCGGCAGCAAGGAGGCAGTGGAACTGCGTGATGGCGACAAGACCCGCTATCTCGGCAAGGGCGTGACCAAGGCCGTGGCCAACGTCAATGGCGTCATCGCCGACAGCCTGCGTGGCCTCGACGCCGCCGACCAGGCTGCGCTCGACGCGCGCATGATCGATCTCGACGGCACCGAGAACAAAGGCCGGCTGGGTGCCAATGCCCTGCTCGGCGTGTCGCTTGCTGCCGCGCACGCGGTCGCGGCCTCGCGCAAGCAGGCGCTGTGGCAATACCTCGCGGGCATGACCGGTGCGACCCCGGCGTTGCCGGTGCCGATGATGAACATCATCAATGGCGGCGCGCACGCCGACAACAATGTCGACCTGCAGGAATTCATGGTGCTGCCGGTGGGCTTCGATTCGTTTTCCGAGGCGCTGCGCAGCGGCACCGAGATCTTCCACGCACTGAAGTCGGTGCTGAAGGCGCGCGGCCTGTCCACCGCGGTCGGTGACGAGGGCGGCTTCGCGCCCGACCTGCGCAGCAACGAAGAGGCACTGGAAACCATCCTCGAAGCGATCGGCAAGGCCGGTTACAAGGCGGGCGAGGATGTGCTGCTGGGGCTCGACGTGGCCTCCAGCGAGTTCTTCGAGAACGGCAAGTACAACCTCACCGGCGAAGGCAAGCGGCTGACGTCCGAGCAGTTCGTCGACTTCCTCGCCAACTGGTGCGCGCAGTACCCGATCGTCACCATTGAAGACGGCATGGCCGAAAACGACTGGGACGGCTGGAAGCAGCTGACCGATCGGCTTGGCGGCAAGGTGCAACTGGTGGGTGACGACCTGTTCGTGACCAACCCGTGCATCTTCAAGGACGGAATTGCGCGTGGCGTCGGCAATGCCATCCTGATCAAGGTCAACCAGATCGGCACCCTCAGCGAGACGCTGGAGGCCATCGCGATGGCGAACGCAGCAAAGTACGCGGCGATCGTCTCGCACCGTTCCGGCGAGACCGAAGACACCACGATTGCCGATATTGCCGTGGCCACCACCGCGACCCAGATCAAGACCGGCTCGCTGTGCCGCAGCGATCGCGTCGCCAAGTACAACCAGTTGCTGCGGATCGAGCAGCAGTTGGGCAGTGCCGCGCGTTACGCCGGCCGCGATGCGTTCGTGTCGCTGGCGCGCTGACACGACGGGCGCGCATGAAGGCTGTTGCCGCACTGGTCCTGTTGTTGTTGCTGCTGCTTGCGGGGCTGCAGTACAAGCTGTGGTACGGCAGCGGCGGGCAGGACGAGGTGGTGTCGCTGCGTGCGCAGGTGGCGAAGCAGGCCGCCGAAAACGCCAGGCTGCAGGCACGCAACGACGCGCTGGCGGCGGAAGTGGCCGACCTGAAATCCGGCGGTGAAGCGATCGAGGAACGCGCACGCAGTGAGCTGGGCCTGGTCAAGCCGGGCGAAACCTTTTACCGGGTGGTCGACGGTGCCAGTCTGCCGCCACCGCAAGCGGCTCCGCCGCCAATACCAAACCCGGTGCCGGGTGGGCCGTCACCGTGAGCTGGGCGTTGGTGCCGGCGGCGGGTAGCGGGCGCCGGTTCGGCGGCGAACTACCCAAGCAATACCTGAAAGTCGCAGACAAGCCGCTGATTGAACATGCGCTGCGCTCACTGCTGGCGCATCCGGGCATTGATGGCGTCGTCGTGGCGCTGGCGGCGGATGACCCGCACTGGCCGGGCTGGGCATCGTTGTGCGGAAAACCCGTCGTGACCTGCACCGGCGGTGCCGAGCGTGCCGATTCCGTGTTGGCGGCCTTGCGCTCGTTGCCCGTCGATGTGGCGAATGATGCGCTGGTGTTGGTGCACGATGCCGCGCGCCCGAACCTGCGCGGTGAGGACATCAGCCACTTGATCGAATCTGCATCCGTCTGTGCTGATGGCGCGATTCTCGCCGCGCCGGTACGTGACACCCTCAAGCGCGCATCCGGCGATGTGATCGCACACACCGAACCACGCACGGGTTTGTGGCGTGCGCTGACCCCGCAAGCGTTTCGACGCGACCTGCTGTTGCGTGCGCTGGAGGCCGCGATTGCCGATCAGATGATCGTCACCGACGAGGCAATGGCCATCGAGCGACTGGGCCTGCACCCGCGCCTGGTCGAAGGTCGCGAGGACAACCTGAAAGTGACCACACCGGCGGACTTGTTGCTGGCGGAATTCCTGCTGTCGCAAGGCGCATAAGCGCAGCGCAATTTGGCGGATTTGCGGTCTGGGCATCGCATCGTTCCGTCTGCGACAGCCATTTGCAATTGACTTGCAAATGCGAATCGATATTATTCGAGATCTCGCGGGAATTGCCTGAAGCGTGCGACAAGGTGCGTTTCCTGCGGTTTCGAACGCCACCTCACAAGGAAATCGCGTGACTTCCATCCGCCTGATTCCGGTCCGTCTGTTCACCATTGTCTCGGTCTTGTTTGCGATGCTGTTGGCCTCGCCTGCAATCGCCACGCAGGATGCGGCCCCCGCGCAGTCGCCTTCGGGCGTCCTGGTGGTCACGGCGGATCGCGGCTTCCTCGGCAATGCCGAAGTCAAGGATGCGTTCGACGCCTTCGCGAAAAATCGCAACGCCGAACTGCTGTACGTCACCGACGCCCGCAGCGAAGCGGTGCTTGATGCCAGGTTGAAGTCGCTGCGCGAGCGTGGCGCACGCACGGTCGCCGTGCTGCCGTTGTTCGTCTCCACGCAGGAAGCCCGTTGGCAGTTGGCGCAGGGCTGGTTGCAGGCACGCAAGGCGCAGGGTGCGGCGCTGTCCTTCGCCAAGCCTTATGGCGCGTCGTACCTGGCGGTCGAAGATCTGTCGGCGCGGTTGCGGGCGGTGCCTACCGATGCCAGCCGCCTGTTGCTGGTCGGCTACGGTGCCGGCAACGCTGCCGCGGCCGAGTCGATGCGTGGTGAATTGCGCCGAATGGGTGGATTCGCCAGCACGCTGGCTGCGGATGCCATCGACGCCGTGGTCTATCCGGAGCGTGGCGCGCAGGATGCGGACGCGCTGCGCAAGCGTTTCAGCGATGCGGTGAAGACGGCACATGGCGCGCTGGTGGTGCCGGTCGCCTTTGCATCACGCGCCGATACCATGATGGATTTCAATGGCTGGTTCGCCTCCGACGTGCCTGCTGACGGGCATTTGGTGGGCTCGCCGGTATCGGAAACTGACGGGCTGACGCAATGGATGCAACGGGCGGCGGCGCAAGTCGAGGTGCAACAGGCGGGTGTCGACCCTTCGCGAACCGGCGTGGTCGCGCTGACCCATGGCGCGGACTGGTTCTGGAACGACGCCATCGAACAGGCCTTGGCGCCCCTGAAGGCGCGTCATCCGCTGGCGTTTGCGTTCTCGATGGCGGATCCGCCCACGGTTGAGCGCGCCGTGCGTGAACTGGAGCACACGAATGCGCAGGCCATCGTGGTCGTGCGCGCCTTCGGCATGTCGGATTCGTTTCGCAGCGACGTGGATCGCATGCTCGGCCTCGATGTCGAGAGCGGTGCTGCTCCACCCGCCGCACATGACGGTCACGCGATGGGCGGGATGGCGATGATGCCGGGCATGGACATGAGTCACCACGGTGCGGGCGCAGTCACGCTGGCGGCGGCACCGCGAATCCGCTCAGCGCTGCCGATGGTGACTGTCGGCGGCGTCGATAACGATCCATTGTTTGCGCGCGCACTGCTGGCCAATGCGCGTTCGGTGTCCACCGATCCGGCCAAGGAAACCATCATCCTCACCGCCCACGGGCAGGGCGATGACGCGGCCAACCAGCGCTGGCTGGACCTGCTCGACAGCCTCGCCAGCCAGATGCGTGCCATCGGTGGCGATCACTTCCGCGCAATCAAGGTGGCCACCTGGCGCGAAGACTGGCCGGACAAGAACAAGATCGCGGTGGCCCGGGTGCGCGCGATGGTGGAGGAGGCTGGTCGCGACGGGGGTCGTGCGCTCATCGTGCCGGCGCGCATCAATGGTCGTGGCGCTGCGGATCGCTACCTTGCGGGACTGGATTTCGGCTGGGGCCATGGCTTCGTGCAGACGCCGTATTTCGCGCAGTGGTTCGAAAAGGAAATCGACCAAGGGCGCGAGGCATTGCAGGCCAAGGCAGCCGATGACGCCCCGGCGCCCGCTGCCGACGGCGACCACGCGCATATGCATCATTGAGCGAGACAGGTTGGCTTGCTCTGGCCTGAACAAGCTAGGGGCAATACGCGTAGGTATGTCGTGGCCGTCATGCTTACAATCGGACGTTTAACCGATTGATGGCTGACATGACCCGCGCCTCCTCGTTTTCCCGCGAACAATTGCTCGCCAGCGCCCGCGGGGAATTGTTCCCGAACAGCACCGCGCGCCTGCCCGCCGATCCGATGTTGATGTTCGACCGCATCGTCGAGATCAACGACGATGGTGGCAGTCACGGCAAGGGCTTTGTCCGCGCCGAGCTCGACATCCATCCGGACCTGTGGTTTTTCCAGTGCCATTTCCTTGGCGATCCGGTGATGCCGGGCTGCCTCGGTCTCGATGCGATGTGGCAGTTGGTCGGCTTCTACCTGACTTGGCTGGGCTCGCCCGGGCGCGGTCGAGCGCTGGGTTGCGGCGAGGTCAAGTTCACCGGTCAGGTCCTGCCCAGCGCCCGCAAGGTCGCCTATGAAATCGACATCACCCGCGTCATCAATCGCAAATTGGTGGTGGCCCAGGCCGACGCGCGTACCTTGGTCGATGGCGAGGTGATATATACCGCGAAGGACTTGCGGGTGGGTTTGTTCGAAGCGGTTTCCGGAGGCTGACCATGCGTCGCATCGCCATCACCGGCATGGGGATCACCTCCTGCCTCGGCAATGACCTCGATAGCGTTTCCGCCGCGTTGCGCGCAGGGCGCTCAGGCATCCGGCTGTTGCCGGAGGCGGCAGAACGCGGCCTGCGCAGCCAGGTCGGTGGTGCCGTCGATCTCGATCTCGATGCTGTGATCGACCGCAAGCTCAAGCGCTTCATGAGCGATGCCGCCGCCTACAGTTATGTGGCGATGCGCGACGCCATCGCCGATGCCGGCTTGTCCGATGAACAGGTCAGCGACCCGCGCACCGGCCTGATCGCCGGCAGCGGTGGTGGTTCCAGTCACTGGCAGGTGGAAACCGCCGACATCCTGCGTGCGCGTGGCGTGCGCAAGGTCGGCCCGTACATGGTGCCGCGCACGATGTGTTCGACCGTGTCCGCAAACCTCGCCACCGCATTCAAGATCCGCGGCCTCAGCTATTCGATCAGCGCCGCCTGTGCGACCTCGGCGCATTGCATCGGTGCCGCCGCCGACCTGATCCGCCACGGCGCACAGGACATCATGTTCGCCGGTGGCGGCGAGGACCTGCACTGGACGATGACGGTGATGTTCGATGCCATGGGTGCGCTCTCCACGGGCAGCAATGAAACCCCCGAAAAGGCCTCGCGCCCGTATGACGCCGGCCGAGATGGCTTCGTGATCGCCAGCGGCGGCGGCATGCTGGTGCTGGAGGACTGGGACCACGCGGTCGCGCGCGGTGCGCGTATCCATGCCGAGCTGGTCGGCTATGGCGTCACCTCGGACGGTGCCGACATGGTTGCGCCCAGCGGCGAGGGTGCGGTGCGCTGCATGCGCATGGCGCTGGAGGGCGTGGACCGTCCGGTCGATTACCTCAATACCCACGGCACCTCGACCCCACTGGGCGACATCACCGAGCTCAACGCCGTGCGCGAAGTCTTCGGCGACGCAGTGCCGCCGCTGTCCTCGAGCAAGGCCCTGTCCGGCCATTCGCTCGGCGCAGCCAGCGTGCATGAGGCGATCTACAGCCTGCTGATGCTGCGTGACGGCTTCATCGCCGGTTCGGCCAATATCGACAACCTCGATCCTGGCGCGGAAGGCTTCCCGATCGCCCGTGAAAGCCGCGACGCCAAGCTCGATGTGGTGATGTCCAACAGCTTCGGCTTCGGCGGCACCAACGGCACCCTGGTGTTTGCGCGGGTGTGATGGCTCAAGTCGATGGCTGTGGCGCCAGGTGTCGCCACAGCATGTAGACGAGCCCGGCCACGCCGGTGACGCCCGCCGGTACTGCCAGCGCAAAGTAGCGCAGGTGCGCGAACAGGATTGCACCCAGCACCGCGCCAGTGAGAAACGTGGTGATGATCAGCAGGCAAAGCAGCAGCCGTCGCTTCTGCAGCGGAAGGCCGCGCAGCGCATGGCCGATGCCGATGCCGAGGTCGGTGAACATCCCCGACAGATGGCTGGTACGGATGGCCGCGCCGCTGAAGGTGGTGGCCATCGCATTCTGCAGTCCGCATGCCATGGCCGCCAGCCAGGCTCCCGCCACCTGCTGGTGCTGGAACAGCGGGATGGCGATCAGCAGCAACAGCGATTCAAGGAGCAGCGCCACGCCGTAGCGGCGGCCTGGGCGCAGCGTGCTGTCCTGCACGATCACGCCGCTGACAGCCGCTCCCAGCATGAAGGCCAGTGCGACGCCCGCAAGCTGGCCGGTCGCGCGCATGTCGCCTTGGGCGATGGCACCGCCCAGCAGGGTGGTGGTGCCGGTCAGGTGGGTAATGGCCTGATGCTCGAAACCGAGGTAGCCCACCACATTGACCATGCCGGAGGCGCAGGCCAGCAATCCGGCACCCACCCATACCCAGCGCGGCAGGTAAACGCCCATCCGGTGGTTACAGCAGGGCTTCCGAAGCGAAATCCGCCAGCCGCGAACGTTCGCCGCGGCGCAGGGTGATGTGTGCGCTGTGCTCCCAGTTCTTGAAGCGATCCACGGCGTAGGTCAGACCCGAGGTGGTCTCGGTCAGGTAGGGCGTGTCGATCTGCTGCACATTGCCGAGGCAGACGATCTTGGTGCCGGGGCCGGCGCGGGTGATCAGGGTCTTCATCTGCTTGGGCGAGAGGTTCTGCGCCTCGTCGAGGATGAGATAGCGCGACAGGAAGGTGCGCCCGCGCATGAAGTTCATCGAGCGAATCTTGATCCGCGAGGCCAGCAAGTCATTGGTCGCCGCGCGGCCCCAGCTGCCACCTTCCTGGTTGTGGGTCAGCACTTCGAGGTTGTCGGTCAAGGCGCCCATCCACGGCGTCATCTTTTCCTCCTCGGTGCCGGGCAGGAAGCCGATGTCCTCGCCGACGCTGACGGTGGCGCGGGTCATGATGATCTCGCGGTAGCGCTGCACATCCATGGTCTGCGCAAGGCCGGCGGCCAGCGTCAGCAAGGTCTTGCCGGTGCCTGCGGTGCCGAGCAGGGTGACGAAATCGATCTCCGGGTCCATCAGCGCATTGATCGCGAAATTCTGCTCGCGGTTGCGCGCATTGATGCCCCACACTGCATGCTGGCTGTGGCGGAAATCATCGACGATCTGCAGGGTCACCTTGGCGTCGTCGAGTTTGACCACCTTGAATTCAGCCTGCTCGTCGCCTGGCAGATAGGCGAACTGATTGGGGTACCAGTCTTCGTCATCGCTGCGGGCGATCTCGTAGCAGGTGCGGCCTTTTTCGGTCCACGAGCGCAGGTCCTTGCCGTGCCGTTCCCAGAAGTCTTCCGGCAGCGGCGTTGCGCCGGTGTAGAGCAGATTGAAATCGTCCAGCGCGCGGTCGTTTTCGTAATCCTCGCTGGCAATTCCGGCGATCGAAGCCTTGATCCGCAGGTTGATGTCCTTGGACACGAACACCACCGGTGCGCCCGGATCGGATTCCTTCAGCGCGAGGATCGCGCCGAGGATGTGGTTGTCCGGGATGACCGTGCCGAAGCGCTTGCCGGCATCGAAATTCGCGGTCTGGAAGCGCAGCAGGCCGACGCTGTCGGCATTGCGCAGGCGCAGGCCCTGCGGCCGCAGCAGCTGCACGCCGTGGGTGACGTCGGTGCTGCCGTGAGCCTCGATCAATTCGTTGAGGAAGCGGCTGACCTGGCGCGCATTGCGGCTGGCCTCGCTGGTGCCCTTCTTGCCGTTGTCCAGCTCCTCCATCACCTGCATCGGCAGGTACACATCGTGTTCCTCGAACTTGAACAGCGCGGTCGGGTCGTGCATCAGCACATTGGTGTCGAGGACGTAGATGCGTTTGCCGTGGGTCATGCGGATGGCCTCGGTGGGTGGAGAATCGGTTGGATGCATGGATCGTCGTGATCGCAGGCGCTGCGCGCCGCGTCGTTGCGGGCGGATCGGCCGGTGGTCGGCGATTGCGCCGTCACGGGGCGAGTACCGCCTGCAAGGCGTCGAGGACGGCCTGCGCATGGCCCGGCACCTTCACCGGGGACCAGGTCGCGGTCACCCGGCTTCTGGGACAGATCAGGAAGGTGCTGCGGACGATGCCGATGTATTCGCGGCCGTAGAGTTTCTTTGGCTGGATCACGCCGAACGCATCGCAAAGGCGGCCGTCGCCATCACTGACCAACGGGAACGCGAAACCTTGTTTCGCGCAGAAATTGTCATGGGATTTCACCGAGTCGCGCGACACGCCCAGCACGGTGGCATCAAGCGCGTGGAACTGCGGCAGCAGCGCATTGAAATCGCGCCCCTCGGTGGTGCAGCCAGGGGTGGAATCCTTGGGGTAGAAGTACAGCACCAGCCAGTGGCCGGCGTAGTCGGCGAGAGTGGCGGTGTCGCCACCGGACAGGCTCAGCGGCAGTGCCAGGGTGGATTCGGGGAGTGCCTTGCCTGCTGCTTGCATGGTCGTGATGCCTGTCTTCAAGCCGCCGTGGACGTGCGCCGCCTCGCCGGACGTCGGGCGCTGCAGCCGGGGCGCTGATCCCGATGCAGTGGCGTGGCGACCGTGGTCGGTTGCTGCATCATCAATACTTCATCGGATCCATGATCGCGTCGAGGTTGAGGTGGTCGCAGAATTCGAGGAAGTCATCACGCAGGGTGGCAATGTGCATGTCGGCCGGGATGCCGACGGTGAGCTGGGCCGAGAACATGTCGGCCCCGGTCTGCATCGCCCGATAGCGGGCGCAATGCAGGCTCTCGATGGTGATGCCCTGCTGGTCGAAGAAATCGGCGAGCTGGAACAGGATGCCCGGCTTGTCGGCGGCGATGACTTCCACCACGTAGGGCAGCAGGCTGGATTGCAGGGGCTTCGGACCGGTGCGATACCAGACCAGCTTCAGGCCATCCTCGCGTTCCAGCTTGGTCAGCATGGTTTCGAGCTTGGCAACCGCATCCCACGAACCCGAGACCAAGGCGGTCACCGAGACATCGCGGCCAACGGTGGCGAGGCGCGTATCGACCAGGTTGCAGCCGGAATCGGCGATCCGGCGGGTGACCGCGAGCAGGGGTGACTGTGGGTGCGTGGTGTACGCGTTGACCAGCAGGTGGTTTTCGGTCGGCGCGGGCCGGGTGGCAGTTTTGCTCAAAGCGCTATTCCAGAACAGGGAGGCCGCATTTCGACGGGCGGCGATGGCAGCAGCATAGCACCGGCTATCGTCGATCCGCCGGCATGAATCGCCTTGCCGGCGCTGGTTTCGCTTCGTCGCTGGCTCCGCTAAGATTCGCGGATCAATGCGTTTCCCCCAACGCGCGCGGCAGATGCCGTCGTGCCCGATTCCAGGCCATTCCCTTGCGACTTTCCGGCAGCATCACTGCGCTGGCAACGCCGTTCACGGCGACCGGCGAACTCGACCTCCAGGCGTGGCAGCGTTTGCTGCAGTCGCAACTTGATGCGGGCACCCAGGCTGTGGTCGTCGCCGGTTCGACCGGCGAGGCCGCGGCGCTGGTGGACGAGGAATACGACCAACTGCTGCGCATCGCGGTGGAAGCCTGCCGTGGCCGGATCCCGGTCCTTGCCGGTACCGGGCAGTCGAATACCGCCAAGACCATCCACTTCAACAAGCGCGTCGCCGCACTGGGTGCCGATGCCGCCTTGGTGGTGACCCCGCCCTATGTGCGCCCGACCCAGGCCGGCTTGCTTGCGCATTTTCGCGCCGTGGCCGATGAGGGCGGCTTGCCGGTGGTGCTCTACAACGTCCCCGGCCGTACCGGTTGCGACATGTTGCCGGAGACCACCGGCGTGCTGGCGAGCCATCCCGGGATCATCGGGATCAAGGAAGCGCGCCCGGAGCCGGAGCGCATGCAGGCCTTGCTGACATTCCGCAGCAACGATTTCTCGGTACTCAGCGGCGACGATCCGACCGCGGCGCGGGCCATGCTGGCCGGGGCCGATGGCCTGGTCTCGGTGGCCTCCAATGTGGTGCCACGGGCGATGCGCAGGCTCTGCGACCTGGCCCGAGGCCACGACGCCGAAGCCGCACAGACGCTGGAAACGGCGCTTTCGGAGCTGTTTGGCTTCCTCGGCGTCGAGCCGAACCCGATCCCGCTGAAGGCATTGTTGGCCCTCGACGGCATCGGCCATGGCCTGCGTTTGCCGCTGCAGACGCTATCATCGGCACATTCCGCGCAGGCCAGCCGCCTGCATGCGGCCATTTTCGAACTCGAACAACGCAGCCGCGCCGCCGCGGCCTGACAGGAGACAGCATGCACCGTTTCGCACGCGCGACCCGCACCCTCGCACCGCTCGCCGCGGGTTTCCTGATCCTGGGCCTTTCCGGCTGCCATTGGTTCGGCAAGTCCGGCGACCTGTACACGCAGAGCCCGGAAAGCCGCCCGCTGGAAGTGCCGCCCGATCTTGACCGACCCTCCGCCGACCGCGCCATGGCGCTGCCGAACGTCGGCACGGCCAGCAGCGTGACTGCCAGTGGTGCGCCGGTTACGGCCACGCCGATCGGCTTCAACGTCGCTGCGGACCGTGACACCGTGTTCGGCAAGATCGGTGATGCACTGGCCACCGTGCCCGGCGTCCGCATCGCCAGCAAGGCCGAGATCCTCGGCACCTACGACGTGGACTACATGGACAGCAAGTTCCTCGTTCGCGTCACCCGCGCCGGCAGTGGAACCTGGGTGTCCGCGGTCGATCCGCGCGGCCTGCCGCCGACCGGCGAAGCCGCCGGCAAGCTGATCGCCACGCTCAAGGCCGCACTCGGCGGGCAGTAAGCCCGGGCGGTTGCATCAGCCGGATGCCGCGTCGTCGGCGTCCGGCTTTTTCGTTGTGTCGATCACGTCCGAGGCTGACGGCCGCAGGTGTTCCGGCGGCTGCGGCAGCGCGTTGCCTGCGTGCGGCACTGCGGTCGCGTCGCCTTCGAGATCCTTGCAGACGATGCAGTTGGCGGTGACGACGAAGGGCATGGGTGGGCGGTGCGCGTTTCAGATGCGGAAAGTCTAGCGCTCGGCGCTCCCTACGGGATAGACGCGGCACATCCCTGTGCCGCGCCCTGCGGGCAGCCTGCGGCTGTCCGGATTCGCTCCCGGCGAATCCGTCGAACCCTACGGGTTCGAGCCAGAGGGCTGACAAAGAAAAACCCCCGTGCCTGGGGCACGAGGGTTTTCTTTGTTGGCGCTCCCTACGGGATTCGAACCCGTGTTTTAGCCTTGAGAGGGCCACGTCCTGGGCCTCTAGACGAAGGGAGCTTGAGTAGGGGCGGCATTGTAGCGGACCCGAGGGCACAGCGCATCCATTTGCCTCCGCGTTTGTAGCCCCGCGATAGGGCACTCGCTCCCGGCTTGTTAGTATGCGCACCAGCATCCGCCCTGCCGGCGGGATGTCGCATCTCCTTCATCACTCTCCAAAGCATGACCGGAACCCCGAAACCGAGCGTCTCCGTGGCACCCGCGCTGCGCGTGATCCCGCGCGACGTGCACGGCATCTCGCGCAAGCAGATGAGTCGCAGCGCATTGAAGGTGCTCTATCACCTGCGCGAGGCGGGGTTTTCGGCGTACCTTGTCGGTGGGGCCGTGCGCGATCTGCTGGTCGGGCGGGCACCCAAGGATTTCGACATTGCGACCGATGCGACGCCGGAGCAGGTCAAGTCGATCTTCCGCAACTGCCGGCTGATCGGGCGGCGGTTCCGGCTGGCGCATGTCGTGTTCGGGCGCGAGATCATCGAGGTGGCGACCTTCCGCGCCAGCAGCGTCAATGACGACGAGGAGGAAGGGCGGCAGGTCCTCGATAGCGGCCGGCTGGTGCGCGACAACGTCTACGGCAGCATCGAGGAAGACGCGGTGCGGCGCGATTTCACCGCCAATGCGTTGTACTACTCGATCGCCGATTTCGGCGTGCATGATTACGTCGGCGGATTCGATGACGTGCAAGCACGCACCCTGCGCCTGATCGGTGAACCCGAAGCGCGTTACCGCGAGGATCCGGTGCGGATGCTGCGGGCGGCGCGGTTGGCGGCGAAACTGGATTTCAGCATCGAGCCGGCCACCGCCGCGCCGATCCCGAGGCTGGCCTCGCTGCTGGCCGACGCTGCGCCGGCGCGCTTGTTCGAGGAGGCCATGAAGCTGTTCCTCGCCGGTCACGCGCGGGCCAGTTTCGAGCAATTGGAAGCGCTTGGCCTGTTGCCGGAGTTGTTGCCGGAAACCGCGCAAGCACTGGCATCGAACAAATCCGGCGCGCTGCGGCGGATGCTGCTGCAGGGCTTGCGCAATACCGATGCGCGGGTCGCAGCGGGAGAGCCGGTCTCGCCTGCCTTCCTGTTCGCGGTCTTGCTGTGGCCGGCCTACTGCCGCGCGCTGGCGCAGTTGCAGGCGCAGGGCATTCAGGCAGTCGAAGCGCAGCGTCGCGCGGCCGACCGGGTGACCCTGAAGCAGGTCGCGCGCACGGCCTTGCCGCGGCGGTTCTCGCTGCCGATGCAGGAAATCTGGCTGCTGCAGCCGCGCTTTGCCCTGCGCCAGCGCAAGCGTGTATCGCGTTTGCTGTCGCATCCGCGCTTCCGCGCAGCGTTCGATTTTCTCGAATTGCGACTGACGGCCTCCACTTCCCACGCGGAGGACGTCGCCTACTGGCGCGATGCCCAAGTGACGGCACCGACGGACGGGGTGGCGGCGAAGCACCAAGGCCCAGGTGACGACAGCGACGATGGCATGGAGCGCGGAGCCGCGCGGTGAGTCCTGCCGTTCGCGCCTGCATTGGCCTGGGTGCCAACATCGGGGATCCGGTCGCCGCCTTGCTGGGCGCGTTCACGGCGCTTGCGGGCTTGCCGGAAAGCCGCGTCATTGCGACATCAAGGCTCTACCGCACGCCGGCCTGGGGTGGCGTCGAGCAACCCGACTACATCAATGCGGCGGCGCTGCTGGAGACCCGGCTGTCGGCGCAGGAGCTGCTGCGACACTTGTTGGACATCGAACACTGCGCCGGCCGTCGCCGCGATGCGGAAGCCGCTGCGCTGCGCTGGGGGCCACGGGTGCTGGACCTCGACCTGTTGCTGTACGCCAGCGAGGTCATCCACGGCCCCGGCCTGCGGGTGCCGCATCCGCATATGCACGAGCGCGCATTCGTGCTGGTGCCGCTTGCCGACATCGCGCCCGAGGCCGAGATTCCCGGCCGGTGCACGGTGGAGCAGGCCCTGCGCCGCGTCGATGCAGGCGGCATCGTGCCGATTGCATCGGCCTCCGCATGAGTCGTGGTGACGTTCGCAACGCGCTGTAGGCGATAATCCCCGGCTCCCCCGTGGCTGGAACCGCGATGAGCGTGCATCCCGAGCAGAAATCCCTGAGCGTGCCGCAATTGGCGCAGATGCGTGCCGAGGGCCGCAAGCTGGTGATGTCCACCTGCTACGACGCCAGCTTTGCGCGCGTGCTCGATGCTGCCGGGATCGAGTTGATCCTGATCGGCGATTCGCTGGGCATGGTGGTGCAAGGGCACGACTCGACCTTGCCGGTGCAGGTCGCGGATGTCGTCTACCACACCGCTGCGGTGGCGCGCGGCGCGCGGCGCGCAGTGAAGATCGCGGATTTTCCGTTCGGCTCCGATGCAACGCCGGAACAGGCCCACGCGGCGGCAGTGCGCTTCATCCAGGCCGGCGCGGCGATGGTCAAGCTGGAAGGCGCGGGCCACAAGCTGGAGGTGATTCGCTTCCTGGTCGAGCGCGAGATCCCGGTCTGCGCGCATCTTGGCCTGACTCCGCAATCGGTGCTGCGGATGGGCGGCTTCAAGGTGCAGGGGCGCGAGCAGTCCGCCGCCGAACTGTTGCGCGCAGATGCGCTGGCGGTGGCTGAAGCCGGCGCGGCGCTGCTGGTGCTGGAAGGCGTGCCGGCCACCTTGGCGGCGTCGATCACCGCGGCCAGCCCGATCCCGACCATCGGCATTGGCGCCGGTGCCGAATGCGATGGGCAGGTGCTGGTCCTGCATGACCTGCTCGGGATCGACACCGGCCATCGCAAGCCGAAATTCGTCAAGGATTTCCTGGCCGAAGGTGGCTCGATTGCCGGTGCCGTGCGCGCCTTTGCCGAGGCGGTACGCGACGGCAGCTTCCCCGATGCATCGCATTCCTACAGCTGAGGCATGTCCCCGGCGAAGTCTTCGCCCGGGACGCAGCCTCCACCACGACAAGGCGGCATCGTGATCGAAACCATCACTCATCTCGACGCGCTGCGCGCGACGATTGCGGGCTGGAAACGCGCCGGCCTGCGGATCGGCTTCGTGCCGACCATGGGCAATCTGCACGCCGGCCACTATTCGCTGGTCAAACTGGCTCGGGAACACGCCGACCGCGTGGTGTCCAGCGTGTTCGTCAATCCCACCCAGTTCAGGCCGAATGAGGACTTCACCCGCTACCCGCGCACGCCGGATGCCGACACCTCCGGGCTGGAAGCTGCCGGCTGCGATGTGCTGTGGCTGCCGGAAGTCGAGGCGATGTATCCCTTCGGCGTGGCGCTGGCCGCGAACATCCACGTCCCCGGCGTCAGCGCGGTGCTGGAAGGCGCGTGCAGGCCCGGTCATTTCGATGGCGTCTGCACCGTGGTCACCCGCTTGTTCAACCAGGTGCAGCCGGACGTGGCCGCGTTCGGCCGCAAGGATTACCAGCAGCTTGCGGTGATCCGGCAACTGGTGGCCGATCTGCACGTTCCCATCGAGATCCTGGCCGGCGCGATCGTCCGCGAGAACGACGGGCTGGCGATGAGCTCACGCAACCAGTACCTGTTGCCGGACGAGCGCGCCACCGCCCCGGCCATCCTCCGCATCCTGCAGGCGATGCGTGCCTCCGCGCAGGCCGGGGTGCCGCGCATGCAGCTGGAAACCGAAGCGGAGGCCGCTTTGCGCGCCGCCGGCTTCGCGCCCGATTACGCCGCACTGCGCGATCCGGACCTGCACGAGCCGGACGATGGTCAGCCCGGCCCGCGCGTCGCCCTGATCGCCGCCCGGCTCGGCAAGACGCGGTTGATCGACAATCTGGAATTCGATTTGGACACGTAAGGCGCAGCGGCTGGTCGATTTTGTTGCAGTGCGCAAGCGACGGCCTATACTTCCCCTTTTCGGCAACGCCGTTCCGGAATAATGCAATGCTGCTGACCCTGCTCAAGGCCAAGATCCACCGCGCCACCGTCACCCACGCCGAGCTGCACTACGAAGGCTCGTGCGCGATCGACGGTCGCCTTCTGGATATCGCCGGTATCCGCGAATACGAGCGCATCGACATCTACAACGTCACCGGCGGTGAGCGTTTCTCCACCTACGCGATCCGTGCGGATGAGGGCAGCGGCGTCATCTCGGTCAACGGTGCCGCGGCGCACAGCGCGCGCGTCGGTGACTTGGTCATCATCGCCGCCTACGGTCAGCTCACCGAAGCGGAAGCGGCGTTGTACAAGCCGACCCTGGTCTACGTCGATGCCGACAATCGGCTGACCCACACCACCCGTTCGACGGCGAAACAGGCTGCCTGAGCGTGACCGGCCTGTTGGAAGGCCTGGGTGACCATGCGCGGCGGCTGTCCGCCACGCCGCTGACGAAATTGATCGTGGACGACCCCGCGCGTGCGACCGCGTTCGCGCTGCGCGTGGGTTCGCTGTACGCCAATTTTGCTCGCCAGCACTACGATCGCGACGCCCTCGATGCGCTGTTCGCCATTGCCGAACGTGCCGACCTCACCGGTGCCCTGCGCCGCCTGTTCGACGGCGAGCATGTCAACGCCACCGAAGATCGCGCCGCCCTGCACGCGGCCTTGCGCGGCGACGTCTCGACATCGGTGGCAGCAACAGATGCACGCAGCCAGGCAATGGAAGCGCTGGCGCAGATGCGGACGCTGGCCGCCGATCTCGACGCCAGCAGTGTCACCGACATCATCAGTATCGGCATCGGCGGCTCCGACCTCGGGCCACGGCTTGTGGTCGATGCGCTGGCACGACCGGATGCCCGCTTCCGTGTGCATTTCCTGTCCAATCTCGACGGCCATGCCGCGCAGCGCTTGCTGGCCCGGCTTGATCCGAAGCGGTGTGCGGCGGTCATCGTGTCCAAGAGTTTTGGTACACGCGAAACCCTGCTCAATGGTGGCATCGTCCGTGACTGGCTGGGCGACGATGCGCGCCTGTACGCGGTCAGTGCGGCACCGCAGCGGGTGGCCGCGTTCGGCATCGCGCCCGAGCGCATGCTGCCGATGTGGGACTGGGTCGGTGGTCGCTATTCGCTGTGGTCGGCGGTGGGATTTCCGATTGCATTGGCCTTGGGGATGCCGGTCTTCGAGCGCTTGCTTGCCGGCGCGGCGATGCTGGATACCCACGTGGCACACGCACCTCTGCGTGAGAACCTGCCGGTCTGGCACGCGCTGACGGCGGTGTGGAACCGCAACGCATTGGGCGCGGCGACCCAGGCCGTGCTGCCCTATGACGAGCGCCTGCGGCTGTTGCCTGCCCATTTGCAGCAGTTGGTGATGGAGAGCCTCGGCAAATCGGTGCGGATGGATGGTGCTGCGGTGGACGCCGACAGCGTGCCGGTGTGGTGGGGTGGGGTTGGTTCGGATGCCCAGCACAGCTTTTTCCAGGCCTTGCATCAAGGTACCCAAGTCGTCCCGATCGATTTCATCGGCGTGGCGCGACCCGATCATGCGCATGCGGCCAACCATGCGGCGCAATTGGCCAATCTGCTGGCGCAGGCGGAAGCATTGGCGAACGGCCGCAGCGACGACAATCCGCATCGTCGCCATCCGGGCGACCGGCCGAGCACCTTGCTGCTGCTGGATGCGCTGACGCCGGAAACGCTCGGCATGTTGATCGCGCTGTACGAGCACAGCGTCTATCTGCAAGCGGTGCTCTGGGACATCAACGCCTTTGACCAGTACGGGGTAGAGTTGGGCAAGACCTTGGCCGAGCGATTACTGCCGGTGGTGCAAGGGCAGGGCCAAGCCGATGACCCGGTGACACGCGCGCTGCTGGAGCAGTTGCAGCTCGACCGACCTTGAGCGTGATGCACGTGTAGCCGTCGCGCCTGCGGTTTGCTCCCACGGGAGACGGGGTGGATTGCAGCTGTCGGAGCGCACCGCAGGGGCGCGACAGGCATTGGAAATGGTTGGAAGCTTCGCGGGTCGCGCCCTTCGGCCTGCGGCCTCGGTGCACTCCTACAGGCCTGTGGCCTTGGCGCGCACGATTTACTGTCGCAAAGCCAGCAGCGCGTCGATGGCAGCTTCCAGCGTGTGCAGCGCATTGGCGTCAACCGGTGCGGCGCGCAGCGTTCGCACTGCGGCGGCCAATTCGGTGGCGCCGACGAAGCCGCAGCTGGCACTCAGGCGATGCAGCTCTTCGCGCACCGTGGGTTCATCGCCTTTGCTGGCGGCGCTGGCGATCCGCGTGCGCTGTCCCGGCAATTCATCGAGGAACAAGCGGCGCAGCGCGGCGACCTGTTCGGGCCTGCCGCCCAGCACCGCCAGCGCCATCGCATCGTCCCAGACGGGTCGGTGGCTTGCGCCCAGGTGCCTGCGCAGCGCGGCGTGCAACGCGCCCAGCGACATCGGCTTGCGCAGCACGTCGCAAAATCCGGCGGTCAGCAGCTGGCCGCGCAGTGCGCTGCCGGCCTCGGCGGTATGCGCCAGCGCCGGCGCCTGCAGGCCCGTGGCACGCAGCTCGCGCAGCAGATCGGCACCGCTGCCATCCGGCAGATGGGCGTCAATCAGCAACAGGTCGAAGGCCTGATTACGGCAGGCAGCGCGGGCCTCCGCAATGCATTTGGCGATGTGGACCTGCGCCGGCAACTGTGCGGCAGCATCGGACAGGAACGCGGCGCTGGTGGGGTCGTCTTCGACCAGCAGCAGGTTCGGCAGGGTGCAGTCTTGCGGATCCATGGCTGGCGAAACGTTCATCGTGAAACCCCCGGGACTTTGTATCCTGCCCCCATGCGCCATCCGTATCCACTACTGAGCCTGTGCATCGCCGCCGCACTGGTCGCGCCGAACGTGCAGGCGCGCACCGCGAAGCTGCGCATCGCCCGGCTGACCACGCCGGTGGCGACATTGGAGCATGTGCAGGTGCAATTGTCGTGGCAGGACGGAGCCGAGACCGGCGATCTGCGCATCCATGCCGATCGCGTCGATGCAGCCGATCTTGGCTATCACTACCGTGACGTGGTTTGGCAATGCAATCTGAAGCGGGTACCTGACAACGGCTGGCAATGCGCCGGTGCAGCGCGCAGCGGTGGCGCAGCACCGTTGCAGTTGGCGTTGCGTTTCGATGACGCCGCACTCACGGCGGAACTGAATCAGGGTCAGGCGCGACTGGCGCTGGAGCGCCGTACGCTGACGCCGGCGCTGACGACCCTGGTCCTTACCCGCGCGCCGCTGCAGTGGGCGCAGGCGCTGTTGACGCAGGCGTGGCCGGGAGCGAGCTTCAGCGCGGGAACCTTGGATGGGCGGTTGGCGATCACCGCACCGGCGTCCGCGCCGCTGACGGTCAGCGGACCTTTGCAGGTGCAGGGCCTGGCGCTGAGCAATGCCGACAGCAGTATCGCAGGGGACAAATTGGGCGGCAGGTTCACGCTGGACTACGCCAACGGCGCGGACACGCGAGTTGCGCTCGCGGGGGAATTGCAGGGCGGCGAGTTCCTGGTCGGCTCCACCTATGTCGTGCTGCCGCCGACCCCGGTCGGGCTGCACATCGAGGCGCGCAGCAACGGCACCTCGGGCTGGGAGCTGCCGAGGATCGAATGGCAGGACGGGGATGTGCTGGCCACGACCGGCCGTGCCAGCCTCGCGCCGGATGGCAGCCTGCGTGCACTCGACCTGCAGACGCACAGCGGCGATCTTGGGCCGGTGCGGCCGCGTTACCTGTCGGGCTGGCTGGGCTTGCTTGGGATGGGCGAGGTGGAACTGCGCGGCGCGGTCGATATCCACACGCGGTTGGCCGATGGTCAATTGGCCGAGGTGACGGCCATATTGCGCGATACCGGCCTGCACGATCCGGCCAGCAGGTTCGGCTTCAACGGGCTGCGCGGCGAGCTGCGCTATTCGGCGGATGCACCGGTGGACAGTGCGCTGCAATGGGATGCCGGCGAACTCTACGGGCTGCAATTCGGTGCCGCGGTGTTGTCGTTCACCAGCAGCGACGGCAGCTTGCGCTCGCGCCAGCCGTGGAGCGTGCCGATGCAGGGCGGCACCCTGCGATTGAACGACGTGGTGATCCGTCCGGCACATGCCGACAAAGGTGCCGACATTCGCTTTGGCATGGCACTGGAAGGCATCGACTTCGGCAAGGTCTCGCATGCACTGGGTCTGCCGGCGTTCACCGGCGTGCTCGCGGGTGAAATCCCGAGCGCGCACTACGCCAACGATCGCATCGATTTCGATGGCGGGTTGGCGCTGCATCTGTTCGATGGCAAGGTCGCGTTCTCGTCGCTGGCGCTGGAGCGTCCGTTCGGCAGCGCGCCCAGCCTGAGCGCCGACATCGCGCTGGCCGGCCTTGACCTGCAGCGCCTGACCGAGGTGCTGGGATTCGGCAGCATCAGTGGACGGCTTGCCGGCCGCATCGATGGCCTGCGTCTTGTCGATTGGACGCCGGTCGCATTCGACGCGCAGTTCACCACGATGAAGGCGCGCGGCGTGCCGCAGCGGATCAGCCAGCGCGCGGTGCAGGACATCGGCAGCGTCGGTGACAGTTCGTTCGTGAGCAGCCTGCAGGGCAAGGCGATCGCCTTGTTTTCCGACTTCGGTTATCGCCGGATCGGGATCGGGTGTCGGCTGGAGAACGAGGTGTGCACGATGTCCGGATTGCCGGATTCAGGCGGCGCTCAGGGCGCAAACGCCTTTACTATTGTCGAAGGCAGCGGCGTGCCGCGGCTCGACGTGATCGGCTTCAACCGTGCGGTGGATTGGAAGACGCTGGTGGAGCGGTTGATCGCGGCGGGCAAGGGCGAGGTCGCACCGGTCATCAAATGAGAGACATGGAGTGAAGGCAATGCGCAAGTGGATGGGCGTTCCGGTGGCCAGCGCGATGCTGTTGACCGCATGCGTGACGATCAATGTGTATTTCCCGGCCGCAGAGGCGCGCGATGCCGCGCGTGAATTCGTCGAAAAGGTGATCAGTGCGCCTGCGACCGCACCCACAGATACGCAGCAACCACCGCAGTCCGAGGCCAAGCCGGATGCGCCTGCTCCGAGCGGCGGTGGCATGGCGTGGCAGCGGCGCATCGACGTCGTGCCCGGGCCTTCAGCCAGCGGCTTCGATCCGTGGATGTTGCTTGGCATCGGCAGCGCACAGGCGCAGTCGGCTGCGCCCGACATCAATATCAAGACGCCGGCGATCCAGGCCATCCAGTCGCGCATGGAAGCGCGGTTCAGCGCCACCTTGCGTGCCGGCTTCGACAGCGGTGCGCTGGGCTTCACCGGGGATGGCCTGGTCACCGTGCGCGATCCGTCGAAGATCGAGCTGAAGGATCGGGTCACGATGAACGCCGCAGTGGCCGACGACAACCGTGATCGCAAGGCGGTCTACCGGGAAATGGCGGTCGCCAACGGCCATCCCGAGTGGGAGGCGCAACTGCGCAGCATCTTCGCCCAACAGTGGATCGCCAGCGCGCGCTCGGGCTGGTGGTATCAGGCCGGCGGTGCCTGGAAGCAGAAATAAGCAGGCGATATTCACGCGCCGTGTCCACCCGCGGCGCTAGCGTGTGCGCTGGTCCATGACACGCACGGTCGATGCCAAGCAAGCAAACGAACACCGCGGGCACTGACGCTGCCGGCACGCTCACCGCGCTGGTGTTGCAAGGCGGCGGTGCCCTGGGTGCCTATCAGGCAGGTGCCTGCGAGGCGCTGGCGACGCGGATGCAGGATGTCGATTGGGTAGCCGGGGTGTCGATCGGGGCGATCAATGCCGCCCTGATCGCCGGCAATGCGCCGGAGCAGCGCATCGACCGACTGCGCCAATTCTGGGAGCGGGTCAGCCTGCCGATGGTCGATCCCGGCCTGCCACACGGCGATGGCCTGTTGCGGCAATGGCGCAACGGAAGTGCGGCGGTCTGCGGCGCGTTGCTGGGGATCCCCGGCTTCTTCAGTCCGCGCCCGTGGTGGGACTGGTGGCCGCAGCCGCCCGCCAGCATCTACGACACCGGCCCGTTGCGTGACACCTTGCTGGAGCTGGTCGATTTCGACCGGCTCAACGACGGACCGATGCGCTTCACCGTCGATGCGGTGGATGTCGAATCGGGCAACCTGAGCCATTTCGACAATCGGCAGCAACGCATTCGTCCCGAGCACGTGATGGCCAGCGGCGCGCTGCCGCCGGGCTTCCCTGCGATCAGCATCGACGGTCGTCATTACTGGGATGGTGGGCTGGTATCGAACACGCCGCTGGCGCAGGTGATGGAGCAGCTTCCATCGCTGCCGCAGCGGCGCGCGACGATCTTCCAGGTCGATCTGTTCAGCGCCCACGGCAAACTGCCGCACAGCCTCGATGCGGTGGCCGAGCGTGACAAGGACATCCGCTATTCCAGCCGCACCCGCCTGGTCAGCGACCTCGTGCGCGAACGTCACCAGCTGCGTCGCGATTTGAACAAGCTGGTGGAGAGACTGCCCGCGCGCCAGCGCGAACATCCCGAGGTGCAGGCCTTGCTGGCCAGCACCGCGTTGCCGGCGGTGACCCTGGTGCATGTCATCCACCGGCGCAAGCCCTACGAATCGCAGAACAAGGACTACGAATTTTCTGCCCCCTCGATGCGCGAACACTGGCTGGCCGGGATGGCTGACATGCAAGCCTCGTTGGCCCAATTGGATGCCCACCAGCCGCCGCGCATCGGTGAGTTCTGCGTACTCGACTGCCACGGCAAGGTGCCGGAGCGGCGTTACGGCGCGTGAGCTTCCCGGCAATTGATCTTTCTTCCCCACGTCACAAGGAACTACCCATGAGCCAGAACGCTGCTGCTGAAGTCCGTGCCTCCTGCCAACTCAGCCTGAAAGGGAAGGTGGCGCTGGTCACCGGCGCTGCCAGCGGGATCGGCAAGCGCATCGCCGAAGTGTTCGCCGAGGCTGGTGCCGATGTCGTCATCGCCGACCTCAAGCAGGACGCCGCGCAGGCCACCGCCGACGAGATCGCCAGCAAAGGCGTTCGCACGCTGGCGGTGGCGATGGATGTTACCGACGAAGCCGCGGTCGATGCCGGGTTCGATCAGGTGCAGAAGGCTTTTGGGCCGGTCGATATCCTGGTCAGCAATGCCGGCATCCAGATCGTCGCGCCAATCCAGGATTTCAAGTTTTCCGACTGGAAGAAACTGCTCGCGGTGCACCTGGACGGCGGCTTCCTGACTTCACGCGCGGCAGTGCGGCAGATGATCGCATCCGGCCGCGGCGGCAGCATCCTGTTCATGGGCTCGGTGCATTCGAAGGAGGCGTCGAAGCTCAAGAGCCCCTATGTCGCCGCCAAGCACGGGCTGGAAGGGCTGGCCAAGGTCATCGCCAAGGAAGGGGCCGAGCACAACATCCGCAGCAATGTCATCTGCCCCGGCTTCGTGCGCACGCCGCTGGTCGAGAAGCAGATCCCCGAGCAGGCGCAGGAGCTGGGCATCAGCGAGGACGAGGTGGTGAAGAAGGTGATGCTGAAGGACACCGTGGATGGTCAGTTCACCACCGTCGATGACGTTGCCCAGGCGGCGCTGACTTTCGCTGCCTGGCCGAGCAATGCATTGACCGGGCAATCACTGGTGGTCAGCCACGGCTGGTTCATGCAGTAACGGGTGTCGGCGTCGCGTCGAGGAACTGCAGTTTCGCCAGTTCGGCATACAGCCCGCCCTGCGCCAGCAATTCGGCGTGGCTGCCCTCGGCGACCACGCGGCCGTGATCCATCACCACGATGCGGTCGGCCTTGAGCACGGTGGCGAGGCGATGCGCCACCACCAGTGTGGTGCGGCCGACCATCAGGTTTTCCAGCGCCTGCTGTACCGCGCGTTCGCTTTGCGCGTCGAGCGCCGAGGTGGCCTCGTCCAGCAGCAGGATCGGCGCATCCTTCAGCAGTGCACGCGCGATCGCGATGCGCTGCTGCTGGCCACCGGACAGGCGGGTGCCGCGTTCGCCCAACTCACTGGCGAAGCCATCCGGCAACGCATCGAGGAATTCGCTGGCGCGCGCCGACTCGGCGGCGTGGCGCACCTCGGCATCGCTGGCGTCGAGGCGGCCATAGCGGATGTTGTCGGCGGCGCTGGCGGCGAAGATCACCGGTGACTGCGCGACCAATGCAATGGCGCTGCGCAGCGCGGTCGGCTCGACCCGGCGGATGTCGAGGTCATCGAGGTGGATGCTGCCGCTGCGGGGATCGTGGAAGCGCAACAGCATCGAGATCACGGTGCTCTTGCCGGCTCCGGAGGGGCCAACCAAGGCCACGGTTTCACCCGGGCGCACGCGCAAGCTGAAGTCTTCCAGCGCGGCCTGGTCGGGGCGTTGCGGGTAGTGGAACGTGACGTGGTCGAACTGGATTTCGCCACGCAAGGGCTTGGGCATCGGGGCAGGGTCGGCAGGTGCCGCGATGGCCGGCTGTTCGTCGAGCAGCTCATGGATCCGGCCCATGCCGCCCGCCGCTTTCTGCACTTCGTTCCAGACTTCCGCCAGCGCGCCGACCGAGCCGCCGCCGAGCATCGCGTACATCACGAACTGGCCGAGCAGTCCGGCGCTGAGCTTGCCACTGATGACATCGTGCGCGCCCGACCACAGCACCACGATCACCGCGCCGAAAATCAGGGTGATGGCGACCCCGGTGACGATCGCCTGTGCGCCGATCCGGCGACGTGCGGTCGCCACCGCCGTCGCCATCGCACTCGCGTAGCGCTGGCCCTCGTAACTTTCGCGGGCGTCTGCCTGCACCGTGCGCACGGCCCCCAGCGCTTCAGTGGCGAGTGCATTGGCGTCGGCGATCCGGTCCTGGCTGGCGCGCGAGGTCTTCTGGATGCGGCGTGCGCCCATCACGATCGGCAGGACCGCGGCAGGGATACCGACCATTGCCCACGCGGCCAGCTTGGGGCTGGTGACGAACAGCATCACCAGTGAGCCGATCACGGTCACGCTGCTGCGCAGGGCCACCGACATGCTGGAGGCGATCACGCTGCGCAGCAGCTCGGCGTCGGCGGTCAGGCGCGAGACCAGTTCACCGCTGCGGCTGCGGTCGTAGAAACCGGCATCCAGCCCGAGCAGATGCGCGTACAGCCGGGTACGCAGGTCGGCCACGACCTTTTCGCCGAGCAGGGTGACGAAGAAATAGCGCGCGGCAGTGGCCAGTGCCAACACCACGATCACCATCAGCACGAAGCCGAACACGCGGTCGATGTCGGGGCCGCTGGTGAAGCCGTGGTCGATCATTTGCCGGAAGGCGATCGGCAGGCTCAAGGTGGCGGTCGAGGAGCAGATCAGCGCCGCCAGCCACGCGCTGAACAGTGCGGAATGGCGACGCATGAACGGCCACAACGCGCGCAGGGAGCCGAGGGGCGCGCGCGAGGGCGCCGGCGTGGGGGAATTCATCTGCGCATTTTACCGATGCGGCGGCGCGCTGCGGCGATTCAGTTCGCCGGGTCGCTTTCCAGCGCGCGCAATGCCGCAGGAATGCGTTCGTTCGGATAGCGCTTGCGGAATTCGGCGAGGCTGGCGCGCGCCTCGTCGGTGCGGCCCTGGTTGGCCAGTTCGGTGATACGGCGCAGCCAGGCGACACGCGCGCCAGGTGAATTCATGGTCGCCGGTGGCTCGTCATTCTCGCCTTCGGAGACGCCTTGTCCGACGACGCCCATGCCTTGTGCTGCCAATGCGGCGCGCTTTGCCGTGGATTGCGGTGGCGGTGGAGCGGCCGGCGCGGGTGCTGCAAATGCGCGAGGCGCGGCGGTGGCCGACGCAGGCGCCTGGTCGGCGGCCGATTCCTGCGCCGTCACACGGCTACGGGCGTTGGCACCGCGATTGTCGGTGGGCTTGTTGGCCTCGGCCTCGACCGGGAATGCCGAGGCTTCCGCAGCCGGGGTGGGTGCCGATACGGGTGCTGGCGGCGGTGGCGGCGGCGCGGGTGCGTACTGCACCTCATTCATGGGTGCCGCAGCCTGCGTCATCGGCACGACTGGCTCGGTGGCGGACATCACGGGTGGTGGTGCGGCCTCGCGCCTTGCCGTATCCAGGGCGGGTTGCGCCGGGAGCGCGCCTGCAGGTGCGCGCGCTGAATCCGCTTGTGCAGGCACAGGTCGCGGTGCGGCCCTGTCCTCAACAGGCGCGCTGGACGCGTCCGATGCAGGGCTTGCGTGGCTTGTGGGTGCGGGCGTCGCATCCATTTGCGCATGTCGCGAGGGGGTCTGCCTGAGTTGCCAGGCCAGACCGACCGCGAGACACAGCGATGCCGCCAATGCAAAGGGCACTTGCCAGCGACGTGGACGCCGCACCGTTGCACCAACGGAGATTGGTGCGCGCGCAGCGGCAAGGATGCGTGCATCCATCTCGGCAGTGGGCTCGCTGCGGCCATGGCTGCGCGGAAGCAGCGCGGCCAGTGCGCGCTCTTCGGTATCCAACGGGTCGTGCCGATCCTGATTCACGGCGACAGCCTCGCACGCAGTTTGTCCATGGCATAGCGCAATCGGGATTTGATGGTTTCCCGGCCTGCGCCGACGATTTCGCCGATTTCCTCCAGGCTCAGTTCCTGTTCGAGTCGCAACAACAATACTTCGCGCTGCTCGGCCGGCAGGTCATCGAGGGCGAGTTGCAGCTGCCGCCGCCGTTCGAATTCCGAAAGCGCGCGCTCCGGGGTGTCGGGATCGGCGATCTGTGCCAGTCGCTCGTCGGCATCGAGCGGGGCATTCGGCCGATGCGCACTGCGCCGCCAGTGGTCACCCAGTCGATGGTGGGCGATGGCGAACAACCAGCTTGCGAACTGGCCCTCGGGTTTCCATTGCGTGCGCGCGGCGATGACTTTCTGCCACACATCCTGGAACAGCTCATCGGCCAATGCGTTGTCGCGCAGCTGCCGCAGCAGATGTCGGTACAGCCGTTGCCGATAGCGCGCGTACAGCTGTTCGAAGGCGCCGGCGGTCCCGGCCACCCACGCCCGCATCAAGTCCTCGTCGCTGTCGTCGGCCACGTCCACCGCCACCAGACTAAGCGCAGGCGTGGTGTCCGGGAAGGGGGGCGACGGAACGCGTGCGCTGGCGACGGCAAGGTGCATACTGGTGAAAACGCACCGGAATGCCGGACGGGGTTGGGGCAGGCATGCCGGGTTGGCGTCACTTGGGGGTAGCAGGCAATATGTCGGGACGATGAACGCTTCTTCGCATGCCGTGCCGTCGATGTCGCTGACCGCAGCCGCAAGGCCGCGCAGTGGCGTCTTGGGCGGCGTCGTGGATCGGCTGACCAAGACCCTGCCTGCCGGTGCGCGGGTGCGGCTGGCGTGGCAGCACCCGACGCTGGGCTCGGGCAGCGAGGTCGGCGCGACCGGAGAGCCGCTCGCCGCCGGGGCCTTGCGGGTGGGCTGGACCGGCCCGGATGGCATCATCGTGAATGTGGTGGCGAGCCACCCCAAAGCCTGGCCGGAAGGCATCGAGCAATATTGGCCCGAAGGTGCAAGGCAGTTGGTGGACCAGGCCGTGCAGGCGGCCATCACCACCCAGCAGATCGAGGCCTTGCAGCGGTCCGAATTGCTTCGGCAGTCCCTGTTCGAGATCGCCGACCTGGCCGGCAGCACGCTCGACCTGCAGGTCATGCTGCGCAAGGTGCACTCGATCATCGGCGAATTGATGTACGCCGACAATTTCTACATCGTCCTCTACGACGATCTGCGGCAGTCGATGCGATTCCTGTATTTCGTCGACCAGCTCGACCCCTGGGTCAACGATCCGGAGCAGGAAATCCACGTCGATGAGGGCGACAACACCCTGACGATGCACCTGCTGCGCAGCGGTGAAACCCTGCGCGGCCCATCGCGCAAGCTTCGCGAGCTGTACGGCATTCCCGAGCAACCAGAGAACGGCCCGGACAGCGCCGATTGGCTGGGCGTGCCGATGAGCCGCGACGAGCGCGTCGCCGGCGCGCTGGTGGTCCAGCATTACCGCGAGGCGAATGTCTACAGCGAGGACGACCGCATCCTGCTGGCCTTCGTCGCCCAGCATGTGCTGACAGCACTGGAACGTCGCGAGCTGCGCAAGCAGCTGGAAACCCGGGTCGCCGAGCGCACCATCGAACTGCAGCATGCCAACCAGGAGCTGCAGGCGGAAATCGTCGAGCGCAAGCGCGTGCAGGAGATCCAGCGCGCGCTGTACCGGATCGCCGAGCTGTCGATGACCAGCGAGAGCCTCGGTCATTTCTATGCCGAGATCCACGATATCGTCAGCGGCCTGCTGTACGCGCGCAATTTCTACATCGCCATGCTGTCCGATGACGGCACCATGCTCGAATTCCCCTATTCGGTGGACGAGCGCGATGCCGACCGCAAGCCGCGCAAACCGTCGGACGGTCTGACCGAGTTCGTGCTCAAGACCGGCAAGCCGTTGCTGGCGAATCGCGAGCAGATCGCGCAGCTCGAATACGAGCGCAAGGTGCGCAGCCACGGCGCGGGGGCCTCCAGTTGGCTGGGTGTCCCGCTCCTGCATGACGAGCACGTGGTCGGCGTGATCGCGGTGCAGAGTTACTCGAGCGACGTCGGATTCTCACTCGGCGATCAGGACCTGCTGACCTTCGTCGCCATGCACATCGGCAGCAGTCTCGAGCGCAAGCAGGCGCAGGATCGCCTGATCCAGGCGCATGCCGGGCTGGAGCAGCGGGTCAGCGAGCGCACCCGCGAACTGGCCGAGGCCAATGTCGAATTGGTCGAACAGATCAGCGAGCGCATGCGCGCCGAGCGCAAGCTGATCCATCAGGCCACCCACGATGCCCTGACCGGCCTGCCCAATCGCCTGCAATTGCTGGATCGCTTGAGCCGGGCGATTGGCGGCGTCGCGCGCGAACCGAATTCCTGCTTCGCGGTGCTGTTCATGGATCTGGACCGCTTCAAGCTGGTCAATGACAGCGTGGGGCATGCGGTCGGTGATGAACTGCTGATCGAGGCCGGACGACGGATCGTCGCCAGCGTGCGCGGCAACGACGTGGTCGCGCGCCTGGGTGGCGACGAATTCGCCATCCTTGCCGAGCGACTGGACGGGCCGGAGATGGCGGAGGAACTGGCCAGGCGCGTGCTCGAATCGCTGTCGGCCCCGGTCTGGGTGGCCGGGCGTGAATTGTTCCCCAGTGCCAGTATTGGCATCGCCGTGTGGGATCCGCGTTACCACAGTGGCGAGGAAATGCTGCGCGATGCCGATGCCGCGATGTATCGCGCCAAGCAGGATGGGCGTGATCGTTTCGCCTTGTTCGACGAGCAGATGCACCACGAGGCCACCCGCAGCCTCGACCTCGAAGCGGACATGCGGCGCGCGATCCAGACCGAGCATTTCCTGCCGTTCTACCAACCGATCGTCGATATCGAAACCGGCGAGACCCTGGGCCACGAGGCCTTGCTGCGCTGGCAGCATGAGCAACTGGGCTTGCTGTTGCCGGGCCAGTTCATCGACATCGGTGAAGACAGCGGCCTGATCGAGCAGATCGACTGGCAGATCTACGCCCGCGTCATCGCCGACATGGCCAGCCATCCCGATCTGCACGGGTATGTGGCGATCAATGTGTCGCCACGGCATTTCCGTGCGCCTGATTTTGTCCCGCGCCTGCTGGCCCTGGTCGAGGGTGCCGGCCTGCAGGCCCATCGCTTGCGAGTGGAGATCACCGAGGTGGCTCTGCTCGACGACGCGCCGCGCACCCAGGAATGCCTGGATCAGCTGCGCGGCCACGGCATCCGCGCCCAGCTGGATGATTTCGGGACCGGCTATTCGGCGCTGTCCTACCTGCATCGGTTCCCGATCGCCAGCCTCAAGATCGACCGCAGTTTCGTCTCCGGTCTCGATGGTGCCGAGCGCAACGAGAGCATTGCGGTGATCCGCGCGATCATCGCGCTGGCGGAAAGCCTCGGCATCGAATTGATCGCCGAAGGCGTCGAGACCGAGGCGCAGCGCAAGACCCTGATCGAATTGGGTTGCCCCTGCGCGCAGGGCTTCCTGTTCGGTCGCCCGATGCCGCTTCAGGCGGACGCCGCGAAGGCTTGATCCGCGCGTCGCGAAGCTGGTCAGTCGTCGCGCTGGCTGCCCGTGACTTGCAGATGCAGCCGCCCATCGCCCACTTGCGCTTGGACGTGATCGCCGTGGGCGGCCTGCTCGACGGAGCGAATGACGCTGCCGTCCACGCGCTGCAGGATGCTGTAGCCGCGCGCGACGGTGGCCAGGGGACTGATGGCATGCAGCGAGCGCGCCAGTCCGGCGAGTTGCAGGGCCTGGTTGTGCAGGCGCTGTGCAATCAGCGTGCGTGGTCGGTCGGCGAGCGCATGCAGGCGCTCGCGTTGACGCTCGACGCGCTGGCGCGGGTGTCCGGCGCGCAGGCGTGCGGCCAGAGTCTGCAAGCGCCCGAAGTCCAGCTGGACTTGTCGCGCGATGAGGCTGGACAGGCGTGCCTGCACGCGTTCGATGCGATGCCGCTGCGCATCCAGACGCGCCTGTGGACGCAGGGCGTACAGGCGCAGGAAGGCGCGATCAGCACGTTGCGCGCGTTCGCGCAGCCCGCCATCGCCCAAGACGCGCAAGCGTTGCTGCAGGCGCGTCAGCCCGGCGCGCACTGCGGTGGCATCCGGCACCAGCAATTCGGCCGCTGCCGAGGGCGTGGGTGCGCGCAGGTCGGCGGCGTAATCGGTCAGCGAGTAATCGGTTTCATGGCCGATTGCGGACACTGTGGGTGTTGCGCAAGCCGCTACCACGCGCGCCAATGCCTCGTCGTTGAAGGCCCACAGGTCTTCCAGTGAACCGCCGCCGCGCGCCAGCACCAGCACGTCGTAACGTCCACTGGCATCGGCACGCGCCAGCATCGTCCGAATCTGTGCGGCCGCGCCTTCGCCCTGCACCGGCACCGACAACAGCTCGACCTCGACCAGCGGGAAGCGTCGTCGCAGCACACTGACGATGTCACGGATCACCGCGCCTGAGGGCGAGCTGAGCACGCCGATCCGTCGCGGGAAGGCGGGCAGGGCACGCTTGCGCGCGGCATCGAACAGGCCTTCCTCGCTGAGTTTGGCTTTCAGCGCGTCGAACGCACGCCGCAGCGCGCCTTCACCGGCTTCTTCCATGGTGTCGAGCACCAACTGGTATTCGCCGCGCGGCTCGTACAGGGTCAGGCGGCCGCGCACCAGCACCTGCATGCCTTCGCGCGGCACGAACTTCAGCCACTGGCTCTTGGGTCGGAACAGTGCGCAGCGCACCGATGCGCGCGCATCCTTGAGCACGAAATAGACATGCCCGGACGATGGGCGCGCGAGGTTGCCGATCTCGCCTTCGACCAGCACGGTCGGGAACGCGCCTTCCAGCAAGTCGCGGGCGAGCGCATTGAGCTGGCTGGGGCTGAGGCTGCGGTCACTGGTCGGCATCGATGAAGGATACCGCCGAGCATGGCCGGAAAGACGCATGCGTGGCGCGGTAAAATGCGCGGATGAGCGCATCCTCCGGTCACGATCCTTCCAGCTTCGGCCCCCTGCAACGCCACGCCACCCGGCAAGTCGATATCGCCGGGGTGAAGGTGGGTGGCGGTGCGCCGGTGGTGGTGCAATCGATGACCAATACCGACACCGCCGACGTGGCGGCGACCACGCGCCAGGTGGCCGATCTGTGGCGCGCCGGGTCGGAGCTGGTTCGCGTGACAGTGAACACCCGCGACGCCGCAGCGGCGGTGCCGAGGATCGTCGAGCGGCTGGACATGATGGGCGTGCGGGTGCCGATCATCGGCGACTTCCATTACAACGGGCACACCTTGCTGGCGCAGGAACCGGCTTGCGCCGAGGCCTTGTCCAAGTACCGGATCAATCCTGGCAATGTCGGCTTCGGCAAGAAGAAGGACATCCAGTTCGCGCAGTTGATCGAGTTCGCGCTGCGCTACGACAAACCGGTGCGGATCGGTGCCAATTGGGGCTCGCTGGACGAGGCGCTGGCAACTGCGCTGATGGACGAGAACGCACAGCGCTCCGATCCGTGGGATGCCGGGCGGGTGATGCGCGAGGCGCTGGTGCGCTCGGCGCTGGATTCAGCGCAGCGCGCGGTGGAGCTCGGCTTGCCGGCCGATCACATCATCCTCAGCGCCAAGGTCAGCGGCGTGCAGGAATTGATCGCGGTCTATCGCGACCTCGCGCAGCGCAGTGAGTTCGCCCTGCATCTGGGCCTGACCGAAGCAGGGATCGGCAGCAAGGGAATCGTTGCTTCGAGTGCGGCGCTGGCGGTGCTGCTGCAGGAAGGCGTGGGCGACACCATCCGCATTTCGCTGACACCCGAACCCGGCAGCCCGCGCACGCAGGAAGTGGTGGTGGCGCAGGAATTGCTGCAGACCATGGGCCTGCGCGCGTTCACGCCGATGATCACGGCCTGCCCTGGCTGCGGCCGCACCACCTCGGAGTTCTTCCAGCACCTGGCGAAAGTGGTGCAGGAGCATGTGCGGACGAAGATGCCGGAGTGGAAGATCAGCCGCCCCGGTGCCGAGAACATGACGATCGCGGTGATGGGCTGCGTGGTGAACGGGCCGGGCGAATCGCGCCACGCCAATATCGGCATTTCGTTGCCGGGTACTGGTGAAGCGCCATCGGCACCGGTGTTCGAGGACGGCAAGAAGACCGTCACCCTGCGCGGCGAAGGTATCGCCGAGGACTTCGTGGCCCTGGTCGATGCCTATGTCGATCGGAATTATCGGGGCAGCGCCGCAGCGGCGGACCATCGCCCTGTGTAGGAGCGCACCGAGGCCACAGGCCGAGGGGCGCGATTGCTGTCCTGCGATATCCGATCACGAATATCTCGTCGTGATACGGGATCGCACCCCTCGGCCTGTGGCCTCGGTGTGCTCCTGCATGCATCAGCCTTGCGCGGCCAGCCACCCGTCGTCGCTGCCGCCATTGAGTTCGGCCCACAGTGGCGACGAGAAATAGCGCTCGCCGGTGTCCGGCAGCATGGCCAGCAACACGCTGCCTGCCGGTGCGGATTCGGCGAGCTTCAAGGCGGTGGCGGTGGTCGCACCTGCGGAAATGCCGACGAAGATGCCTTCCTCGGCGGCCAGCCGGCGCGAGGTCGCAATGGCTTCGTCATCGGTGATCGTGCGCAATTCGTCGTAGGCGGCGCGGTTGATGACTTCGGGCACGAAGTCCGGGGTCCAGCCCTGGATCTTGTGCGGATTCCAGGTGTCGCCCTTGAGCAGGGCTGCACCGGCCGGCTCGGTGCCGATCACGCGCACGTCGGGTCGCGCCAGTTTCAGCACTTCGCCGACGCCGGTGATGGTGCCGCCGCTGCCCCAGCCACTGACGAAGTAGTCGAGCCGCTTGCCGGCGAAATCACGCAGGATTTCGGCCGCCGTGGTCTGGCGGTGATAGGCGGGATTGGCCGGGTTGGTGAACTGGCTGGCCCAGAACCAGCCGTGCTTGGCCGCAAGTTCCCTGGCCTTTTCGACCATGCCGACGCCGCGTGCGGCGGCCGGGGTCAGGATCACCTTGGCGCCGTAGGCGCGCATGGCCTTGCGGCGCTCGATCGAAAAGGTTTCGGTCATCACCGCCACGAACTTGTAACCACGCGCGGCAGCGATCATCGCCAAGGCAATGCCGGTATTGCCGGAGGTGGCCTCCACAATCGTGTCGCCGGGTTTCAGCAGGCCACGGCGTTCGGCGTCGAGGATGATGCCGAGGCCGAGCCGATCCTTGACCGAGCCGCCGGGGTTGAAGGACTCGGCCTTGACGTAGACGGTGGCGTGATCGGGGGAGAGCCGGTTGAGCTTGATGATCGGCGTGTTGCCGACGGTGTCGAGGATGCTGTCGTAGATGGCCATGTGGGCGGTCCTTGTTCGTGAATGTCGTGATGTGGATACAGGAGATCAGGCGGCGCGGGCGAAGTCGCGACATCGCGCGTCGTTGGCAACCAGGGGCGCTGCGCCAAACCAATGAAGCTCGGTGGCGAAGGCGGCGACCTCGCCGACGATCAGCAGGGCCGGTGCCTGCACGGCATGTTCGCGGGCCAGCACCGGTAGCGTCGCCAGCGTGCCGGCGATCACCCGCTGCTGTGGCAGGCTGCCGTTTTCGATCAAGGCAAAGGGCGTGGAGGCGGGCAGGCCGTGGCCGACGAGCTTGTCGCGCAGATGCTCCAACCCGGACACGCCCATGTAGAACACCCGCGTCTGGCCGGGCTGGGCCAGTGCGGCCCAATCGTGCTCGGCCTCGCCGGCCTTGGCCTGCGCGGTGAGGATGCGCAGCGATTGCGCATGCGCGCGATGGGTCAGCGGAATGCCGGCATGGGCGGCGCATGCGACCGCGGCGGTGATGCCGGGGACGACCTCGTAGTCGATGTCCTGCGCGCGCAGGGCTTGCAACTCCTCGCCGCCGCGACCGAACACGAACGGGTCGCCGCCCTTGAGCCGGACTACGTGCTTGCCGGCACGCGCGAGTTCGATCATCAGCGCGTGGATGCGTTGCTGGGTGGCGTCGTGGTTGCCACCGACGCGCTTGCCGACTTCGATGCGCTGGGCGTCGCGACGCGCCAGCGCCAGTACTTCGGCGCTGACCAGTCGATCGTGCAGGATCACGTCGGCGTCGTTGAGCACGCGCAAGGCGCGCAGGGTCAACAGGCCGGGATCGCCGGGGCCGGCACCGACCAGGCTGACCCGCCCGCGTGGTGTCGGGTTGATTTGTTCCAACTCGGCCTCCAGCGACTCCCGCGCAGCGTCAATGTCGCCACGGCGTAGCTGGGCCTGCACACGCCCATCGAGCGCTCGGCGGAAGAATGCGCGCCGTGCGGGCAGTTCCGGCAGGCGTGCACGGATGCGGCTGCGCAGCGTGACGAACAGTTGCGCCAGCGCACCAAGTGAATCGTCGAGCTGAGTTTCCAACTGTTCACGCAGGTGACGGGCCAGCATCGGCGCGGCGCCACCGCTGGAGATCGCGATCTGCAAGGGGCCGCGTTGCACGCGGGCGGGCAATTGCGCGCTGGCGAGCTCGGCATCGTCCACCACGTTGACCCACAGCCGGCGTGTGTTGGCGGCCTCGGCTACCACACGGTTCACGAGGGGATCGTCGGTCGTGGCGATGACCAGCCAAGCGTCGTCGAGCTGGTGCCGAGCGAATGTCGCGCCGAGATGGGTAATGCGCTGCATGCGCACCAATGGGGCCAAGGTCGCGTCCAGTGCCGGTGCGACAAGAGCAACGTCTGCCTGCGCTTCCAGCAGCGCGGTGACCTTGCGCGCGGCCACGCTGCCGCCGCCCACCACCAACACGCGTCGGCCGCGCAGGTCGAGGAACAGGGGGAACAGGGTCGGGGCGGCTGTGTCTTGCATGCCGCCAAACTAGGCCTTGCGACCGGCGGGGAGAAATGGCGTCACGATTTTCGCTTATGCTTTCAAGGCATAAGCATTGACTGGAAAAGAGTTCTTTGTCATTTATAATTCATCGCTACATGCAGATAAAGCGATAAATAGGAATCGCCGCCATGACTCTGACCCAGCTTCGCTACCTCGTTGCCATCGCCGATTCCGGCTTCAACATCACCCAGGCGGCCGAACGCGTGCATGCCACCCAGCCAGGGCTGTCGAAGCAGCTCAAGCAATTGGAAGATGAGCTTGGCTTCCAGTTGTTCCGGCGCAAGGGCCGCAGCCTGCTGGGCGTGGCCCCGGCGGGGATCAAGGTGATCGAGCACGCGCGCCGGATTCTCGCCGAGGCCGCCAATATCCGTAGCTACGCGGCCAACGAGCGTGGCGAATACCGCGGCCGGCTGCTGCTGGCGACCACCCACACGCAGGCGCGCTATGTGCTGCCGCAGGTGATCGCCGATGTCACCAAGCGTTTCCCGGAAGTCAGCGTGGACCTGTTCGCCGCCGGCGATGCCGAGGTGCTGGCCAAGCTCGACGAAGCCGATTTCGCGCTGGTCAGCAGCGCCGGCAGCGTGCCCGAGACCAATGGCCTCGCGATCCCGCTATTCCGTTGGCGGCGGGTTTTGCTGGTGCCCAAGAACCATCCGTTGACCCGGCAGGAAGAAGCCCCGAGCATCGCTGACCTGGCCCGTCATCCACTGATCTCCTACGAATCTTCGAACCTGCCCGAGTCCTCGTTGCAGCGCACCTTCGCAGCGGCCGGGGTCACCGCACAGATCGCGATGACCGCGCGCGATGCCAACCTGATCGAAACCTACGTCCGCACCGGGCTGGGTGCAGGCTTGCTGGCGGAAATGGCGGTGGGTGGTCGCGAAGATGACGATCTGCGCGTGCTGCCGGCACCGCTGGAACTGCCGGAGTGCATCACTTGGGCGATCGTGCCGCGCGGACGGGTGCTGCGCGAATATGCGTTGGCGCTGCTGCACGGCCTCGCACCGCAGATCGATTCGCGCGACTTGCGCCGCATCCTCGAAGGCAACCAGCCGCCGCTGTGGCCGGAACCGCCGCGTTGGAAGGCGGCTGCCTGAATCACAAACCCCTGTAGGAGCGCACCGCAGGGGCGCGATGCTGTTTTCAGAAAATGGCAAGCGCATTCGCGCCCCTGCGGTGCGCTCCTACAATTTGAATCCTCACGCTGCCGAGGCTGCGGGTTCGTCAAAATGCAGGCCGCATTCGCGACGCAGGCCGAAGAAGCGGGTCTGGGCGGCGTCCATGCCGGGCAGCAGTGGCTGGGTGGTGTGCACGTCGCCGATCGAGACGTAGCCTTGTCGCGCCAGCGGATGTTCCGGCAGTTCGTTCACCAGCATGTAGCCGCTGACATCCTGATCGGTCCAATCAGCGATCGGATGGAACTTGAAGCGCCCGTCGCGGATATCGAGGAAGGGCAGGTCGCGCCGGCTGCGGGATTGTTCGCGACGCAATCCGGCGTGCCAGCTGCGCACGTCGAGTTCGCGCAGCGCACGCTGCATCGGTTCCACCTTGCGCAACTGGTTGTAGCGCTGCAGGCCGTCGCTGCCGGCTTCCCACAACTTGCCGAATCGTGCTTCCATCCACGCGATGCCGATTTCGGGATGGTGAACGCGCAAGTTCAAGCCGAGCTGTTCGACCAGTTGGTCGGCATAGCGATACGTTTCCGGGAACAGGTAGCCGGTATCGACCAGGATCACCGGGATGTCGGGGATGGCCTGGGTCAACAGGTGCAGGCTGACCGCTGATTGCACGCCGAAGCTGGTTGACAGCGCATGGTTGCCGGGCAGGTGCTGCAGCGCCCATGCAACGCGCTCTTGTGCCGACAGCGTGGCCAGCTCGCGATTGAGTGCGGCGAGTGTGTCGGTGCCGATGCGTGAGGGATCGAGCGTGGTCATGTGGATCCTCCGGGCTGGCGTTGGCCGCGGGTGGTGCCTTCGCTGGCAGAAACCAGCGCGTGGGTGGGATAGGGCGGAAGCGCAACGACACCGACGCGGTGCAGGAAATCGCCGAAGTGTTCACCGACCTCGCGCTCGCTGGCATAGCGGCCCAGCAGCGGGTCGAGCGTGGCGACGATCTGCGCTTCGGTGATGTTGTCACCCACCAGGGTGTTCAAGCGCATGCCGCGATGGTCGCCACCGAGGAACAGGTTGTAGCGGCCGGGCGCACGTCCGATCAGGGCGATCTCGGCCAGGTACGGGCGTGAGCATCCGTTCGGGCAGCCGGAGATGCGCAGCACGATGGGTTGCTCGCGCAGGCCGTGCTTGCCCAGCAAAGGCTCGATCACAGCGAGGAAGGTCGGCAGATAGCGTTCCGCTTCGGCCATCGCCAGTGCGCAGGTGGGCAGCGCCACGCAGGCCACGGCGCTGCGGGCGATGGCAGTGCCGGCATTGTTCTCGCGATCAAGCGCGTACTGCACCACCAGTGCGTCAATACGGGTGCGCTCACTGGCGGGCACGCCGGCAATGATCACGTTCTGGTTTGCGGTCATGCGGAATTCGCCCTGATGCACCTTGGCGATTTCACGCAGGCCTGTCAGCAGCGGGCGACCATCGGGAAAGTCGGCAATACGCCCGGACGGCAGCGACAGGGTGAGGTGCCAGCGGCCGTCCTCGCCCTCGACCCAACCAAAGCGATCGCCGTTGTGTTCGAACCGATACGGGTGTGCCGCTGCCAGCTTGAAGCCGGCGCGCTCTTCCATCATCGACACGATCTTGTCGCTGCCGTGATCGTCGATGGTGTACTTGAAGCGCGCGTGCTTGCGCTCCTCGCGATCACCCAGATCGCGCTGCACGGTAATGGCCGCTTCGGCGATGGCAAACACCTGCTCCGGGGTGACGAAGCCAATCACGTTGGCGGCGCGCGGGTAATGCTCTTTGATCCCGTGGCTGGCGCCCATGCCGCCGCCAATGGCGACGTTGAAGCCGGCTAGCTCGCCCCTGCCATCAAGAATCGCGATCAGGCCAAGATCATTGGCGAACACGTCCACATCGTTGTACGGCGGCACCGCGACGGCAATCTTGAACTTGCGCGGCAGGTAGGCATCGCCATAGATCGGCTCGACCTCGACACCACTTTCGGCAACTTTTTCTTCGTCCAGCCAGATTTCGTAATAGGCGCGGGTGGCCGGCTTGAAATGCGCGGACAGGCGCTCCGCCCAGTCGTGGACTTGTGCATGCAGGCGCGATTGCAGCGGATTGGATGCGCCCAGCACATTGCGGTTGACGTCACCGCAGGCGGAGATGGTGTCCATGGTGGCGGCATTGATCGCGGCCATGGTGGCCTTCAGGTCGCGCTTGATCACGCCGTGGATCTGGAAGGTCTGGCGGGTGGTGACACGCAGCGAGTGATTGGCATGGGTGGTGGCGATGGCGTCCAGCCCCAGCCACTGCTGCGGGGTGAACACGCCGCCCGGCGCACGGATGCGGATCATGAACTGGTGCGCGGGTTCGAGTTTCTGGCGGCGACGCTCGTCGCGCAGGTCGCGGTCGTCCTGCTGGTAGCTGCCGTGGAATTTGATGGTGCGCTGGTCCTCGAAACCCAGCGAGCCGGTGGTCGCATCCTGCAAGCCATCCAGCAGGGTGCCCCGCAGGCGGCGGCTTTCGCGTTTGATTGTTTCGACGGAGGGGTGGCTCATGGGAATGTGGTCTGCCGATTTCGGGGTAGGAGCGCACCACAGGGGCGCGATTGCCTATTGGATGGGTCTGGTCGCGCCCCTGCGGTGCGCTCCTGTGGCTCAATACACGTCGCGGGCATAACGGCCTTCGCGTTGCAGCTGGCTGAGGTACTCGGCAGCGGCATCGGCATCGCCGCCGTTGTGCGTGGTGATGATGTCGATCAGCGTGGCATGCACGTCCCTGCCCATGCCGATCGCGCCGCAGACATAGAAATGCGCGCCGTTCTGCAGCCAGTCGTACACGTCACGACCCTGTTCGCGCAGGCGCTGCTGCACGTGGACTTTTTGCGAGTCCTTCGCAAGAGCCCGCACATCCGTGTGCGGACTTTTTACTTCGGCCTGATCGCGCGAGAAAGCGAGGTCGAGGCGATGCAATTCGCCCTTGGCCAGCGCGTCCTGCCATTCGGTCTGATACAGGAAGCCGGTATTGAAATGCCGGGCGCCAAAGAACAGCCAGTTGCGGCCGGACGCACCCATTTCCGCTCGCTCCTGCACGAAGCCGCGAAACGGCGCAACGCCGGTGCCGGGGCCGACCATGATGATGTCGCGGCTGGCATCGGCCGGGACGCGGAAGCGCTCGTTCTGCTCGATATAGACCGGGATCGAACCGCCTTCTTCCAGCGTGGCCAGGAATCCGCTGGCAGCCCCAAGATGCGCATGGCCGTGGGCCTGGTACCGCAACACGTCGACGGTGAGATGGGCTTCGTCACCCACCCGCTTGCGGCTGGAGGCAATCGAATACAGGCGCTGTACCTGCGGGCGCAACGCGGCGACCAGTGATGCGGCATCCCAGTCGCCACGCCAGCGGCGCAGCACGTCGATCAGCTGATGATCGCCAAGCAGGGCGGCCAGCGCAGCGTTGCCGGGTTCCAGCAGTTGCGAGAGATCGGCCGCCTTGGCGCGTTCGGCCAGCGTCGCCAGCACGGGGCGTGACAAGCGGGTCAGCTCGCGTTTGTCGGAGAGCCACTGCGACAACGGCAGCGATTGGCCGTCGTGCTCGACCACGCTGCCGCCATCCAGTCCGGTCGCCTCCAGCACTGCTTCGATCAGCGCATCCGGATTGCGATGACGAATGCCGAGCGCATCACCTGGTTCGTAATGCAAGCCGCTGCCTTCCAGTGACAGCTCGATGTGGCGCACGTCCTTGTCGATGACGCGATAGCTGCGGAATCCGGTGCCCTTGAACTCGCGGCCGGTCAGCGGCTGGTTGGCCAGCAGCTCGGCGGTAAAGGGCTTGTCATGCGTCCACAGCGGCGCGGCGATCGGCCGCAGCGGCGTCACCGTGGCCAGGTGCGCAGGCGCTGCAGTGGTCTTCAGCAGGTCGCGGGCGAGGCCCAGCGCGGACTCACGCCAGGGTGCGGCCACGGTGTCGATATCGAGATCGGCTTCACCCAGCGCCTGCAAGCGACTGGCACCCAGTTCGGCCAGACGTGCATCCAGCTTGCGGGCGATGCCGCAGAAATCGGCGTAGCTGGAATCGCCAAGGCCCAGCACGGCGTACTTCAGTTGCGCAAGCTGCCTGGGTGCGCGCTTGCCCAGCAGGAATTCGGTGAAGCCGATCGCATCGTCCGGCGGATCGCCCTCGCCCTGGGTGCTGATGAGGAGATAGAGCAGGGTTTCATTCGCCAGCTCACGGGTGGCGTAGGCATCGGTGCGGAGCAGGCGCACCGGCAGGCCGGCGGCTTGCAGGCTGGCGTGCAAGGCTTCGGCGGCGCGCTTGGCATTGCCGGTCTGGCTGCCGTAGAGGATTGTCGCGGGCGCGGTCGTGGCAATCGGGGCCAGCGGTGTCGCTGCGATCACCGGTGCCTGCGCACGCGCCAGCCCGGCCAGGAAGCCGGAGGCCCAGAGCAGGGCCGAGCCATCGGCATCGGCCGCAAAACGCTCCAGCAGGTCATGCTGGCTGGCGCTGAGCGGTGCTGCGAGCCGAGGGGCGGAGGCGAGGTTGGACATGACGGGCGTGCTGCAGGGCAAAGGGTGCCGATGCAGGCTAGGTGGGCCGCCAGGCGAGGGGAAAGGAAAGCGGGCTATGCGCGCATACGCCGCGTGCATATGCCGTGTGGTGGGCACATTGCGCCGGCCACATGCCGGCGCGGCATGGTGTCACAACCGGGATGCATCACCGATTGGATCGACCTGCTTAGACATCGGCAAAAGCCAAGGTGCCGCGATCGCGGCACCTTGGGTTCACAACGGGGCGATGTCGAACGAAATCAGCGTCGCGGTTCGAATGAAATCGGCACCAGCCCGTAGGCCTGAACCGCGATCCCGTTGCGGAACGCGGGCTGGAACAACCAACGGGCAAGCACCTGATTGCGCGCCGCCTCATCCAGATCGCGATGGCCGCTGCTGCGTTCGACCGTCACCTGCAGCGGATGGCCATCGGTATCGACCAGGATGCGCAGCAGCACGGTGCCGCCGAGGCCCATGCGCATGGCGCTGCGCGGATAGACCGGCGGTGGCGCGGTGCGGTAGGCCAGTTGCACCGGTGTTGACGCGATGTCCGGGCCGATCTCGTTGCCCGTGGCGGTATCGCCCGGGGGCGTCGTCACGGTCACCGGAATGTCGCCGACATTGGTCGGTGCGATGGCAGCATCAGACGGCGGGTTGGGTGCCTGGATCCGGGCCACGGCAGGATGCTGGATCGGGCGCGGCGGTGGCGTGGTGCTCGCGGGCTTGACCGGCACCACCTTGATCTCTTCCGGCCTGGGGATGATGCGCAGTTGCAGGTTCTGCGGGATCACCGAGCGCAGCGGCGAGTCGGGCAGCGACGTCGGCAGCATGATCACGCCGAACAACAGCAGGTTGAGCGCGATGGCACTGCTCATGGCAGCGATGCGGGCTGCCTGTGGGCGTGGTGTCGAAGCGGGATTGGCGAGAGCGAAACCTTGCGCGGACGCAAGCGAATGGGCGTGTGCGTGGATCATGGGCGACCTCCTTCCGAAACCGGTGGTGGGGACTGCTAACCATGTGACGCGCGAAGGTGCGTGGTGGGGTTGACGACCTGTCGCGACGTGATCCCAGCGTGGACCGAGCCGCTCGGATTCGGCAAGGTGATGCCGACGAACGGTCATTGCTGCGGATGGGTGGAACTGCCTTCGGATGTGGCAGGCAACGCACCGACCGGCGTTGCCTGCTGCTGTGGGTGCCGATGCATGGCGGGTGGACGACCGGCCCTGAGGCTCAATTCCCGAGTTCGACCACCATGGTGATGCCCACGCTGACGCTGGTTTCGCCCGTTGCAATCGGCGTGGCATCGGCAGCGGGCGCGGCCATCGCCCGGTACATCGGTTGCGGCATGTGTCCACCGCCGCCCTCGGAGATGCTGACGATCTTGCGCAGCTTCACGCCGAGCGCGTCTGCGTAGGTCTGGGCCTGGGCCAGCGCATTGCGTACGGCGGTGCGACGCGCGTCCGCGTAAGCCGCTTCCGGATGCTCGATGCCGAAGCTCGGGCCATTGATCTGATTGGCTCCCTGCGCGATCAACGCATCGAGCACGCGGCCGAGTCGGGACAGGTCGTGCAGCTTGACGGTCACCGTATTGGTGGCCTGGTAGCCGAGGATCTCCGGTGCCTTGTTCTGCTCGTAGCGATATTGCGGTTCCAGGCCGACCCGGCTGGTCTGGATGTCGCGCTCTGCAATCCCGGCTGCCTTCAGTGCCGCCAGTACCGCGCTCATCCGGCTCGCGTTGTCGCGCATCGCGACGTCGGCGGCTGCGGCTTGGGTAACCACGCCGGCGGAGACGGTGGCGAAATCGGGGCTGCGGCTGGCCTCGCCGGTGGCGGCAACGGTCAGGCTGGTGCCCTGTGCGGCGGCGGTGACGTTGGCGTTGACTTGCTGGGCGGAAGTGTTCATCGGTAGCAGGCTCGAAAGGGCAAGGGTGAGGACGAGTGACGACAAGCGCATCGACATGGTGGACTCCTGATCGGGTGCATGGAAAACGGGCGCGGATGCGGAGGTGAACGCGGCAACAGGTGGAATGGGGTTGACGGAGGCGGGATGGCGGGGGCGCGCGGTGCCGCCGATGTCCGCCATCCGAACAGACCCGCCCTGAACGCAGGCTGGTGGGCACGAGGGTCGAATGTGACCGGTTTCCGCGTGGCGCGAGCGGCTTGGCTTAGACTGCCGGGATGTTGCATCTTGCCTCGCGTTCGCCACGCCGTGCCGAGTTGCTGGCCCGGCTCGGGCTGGCCTTTGGCATCCTTGATCTCGACCTGCCCGAACACCAGGGCAGCGGCGAGGCCGCGCACGACTACGTCCGCCGGGTGGCACGCGAAAAGGCAGGCGCTGGCCTGCTGGAGGTGGTGGCGGTGCCGGGCTCGGTGGTGCTGGGAGCCGATACCGAAGTGATCCTCGATGGACGGGTGTTCGGCAAACCCGACGATGCCGACGCGGCGGCGACCATGCTGCGACGCTTGTCCGGGCGCAGCCATGAGGTGTTGACCGCGGTGGCCGTGGTGACCGCCGGGCGCGAGGCGCGGGCGGAGGCACTGACCAGGGTGACGGTCGAACCGCTGACCGAGGACGCGATCGCGCGCTATCTGGCCAGTGGCGAATGGCAGGGCAAGGCCGGCGCCTATGCGATCCAGGGCTGCTTCGAGGCGCATATCGAACGACTGGACGGCAGCTATTCCGGGGTCATGGGCTTGCCGCTGCGCGAAACCGCGATGCTGCTGCGCCAGTTCGAGGTGCTGCCATGAGCGAAGAACTGCTGGTCAATGTCACCCCGCGCGAAACCCGGGTCGCGGTGGTCGAAAACGGCATGCTGCAGGAACTGCACACCGAGCGCGGCAGCCAGCGCGGCGTGGTCGGCAATATCTACAAGGGCAAGGTGCAACGGGTGATGCCGGGCATGCAGGCGGCGTTCGTGGACATCGGGCTGGATCGCGCGGCCTTCCTGCACGCCAACGATGTCTATCGCGCGCCGCTGGAGGCAACCGAGGAGGGCATCGAGGCACCGCCCTCGCCGGTGCCGATCACCGAGTTGTTGCGCGATGGTGCCGAAGTCGTGGTGCAGGTGGTCAAGGATCCGATCGGCAGCAAGGGCGCGCGGCTGACCACCGAGATCAGCATCCCCTCGCGTTACATGGTTCTGCTTCCCCGCACCAAGGTAGTCGGGGTGTCGGCGCGGATCGAGGACGAAGCGGAGCGCACGCGCCTGCGCGAGCAGGTCGCCGGGCTGGCCAATGGCAAGGGTCATGGCTACATCGTGCGCACCAATGCCGAGGGCCAGCCTGCCGAGGCCCTGGCCGAGGATGTCGCCTATCTCGGGCGGGTGTGGGCGCTGATCGAGAAGGCCTCTGCCGAGGCCGCCGTCGGCAGCTGCGTTTACGAGGACCTGAGCCTGCCGCTGCGTGCGGTGCGTGATCTGATCCGGCGTGATGTCGATCGGGTCAAGGTCGATTCACGCGAGACCTGCGAGCACCTGCGGGAGTTTGCCGCCCGCTACATGCCGGCGCTGGCCGACAAGATCGAACATTATTCCGGTGCCCGTCCGATCTTCGACATGTACGGCGTCGAGGATGAAATCCAGCGTGCGCTCGACAAGGAAGTGCCGCTGAAATCCGGCGGCTATCTGGTGATCGACCAGACCGAGGCGATGACCACGGTGGACGTCAACACCGGCAGCTTCCTCGGCCAGCGCAACCTCGAAGAGACGGTGTATCGCACCAATCTGGAAGCGGCGCAGGCGGTGGCGCGGCAGCTGCGGCTGCGCAATCTCGGCGGGATCATCATCATCGATTTCATCGACATGTTCGATCTCGAACATCGCCGGCAGGTGCTGCGCACACTGGAGAAATCGCTGGCGAAAGACCACGCCAAGACCACGGTCTACGATTTCTCGCCGCTGGGCCTGGTCGAGATGACCCGCAAGCGCACCGTCGAGAGCCTGGAACGTAGGCTGTGCGAGCCCTGCCACGAATGCGGCGGGCGCGGCATGGTACGCACCGCCGAGACCGTGACCTACGAGATTTTCCGCGAGATCGTGCGGGCGGTGCGCCAGTTCGACGCGGCCAGCCTGTTGGTGATTGCTTCGCCGAAGGTGGTGGCGCGGATCACCGAGGAGGAATCCAACGCGGTTGCCGAGCTGGAGGAATTCCTCGGCAAGTCGATCCGGTTCCAGTCCGATGCGCAGTACCTGCAGGAGCAGTTCGATGTGGTGCTGCTCTGATCGCGGTGCTTTCCATGCGCGCGAAACGCCGCTGAGCATGGATGCATGTTCGGCGAATTCCGGAATGTCCATGCAGGTCACGATCCTCATCATCACTCCTCTCCCGTGGGGAGAGGGGTTTTGATATGACTTCAGCCTTGCGCGATCGCCTGCTGTGGCTGCGTCGGCATGCCGTGCATGGCTGCGTCGCTTTTCTGGCCTTGCTCGCGCTCGGCAATGGCGTTGGCGCGGTGATGCTGAATGTGCTCGAACGGCATCCGCAAACGATCGCGCAGTGGCTCAGCGCGCGCGCCGGGCGACCCGTTGCCTTCGACCATGTGGCGACGCGCTGGACCCGGCGCGGACCGCTGCTGAGCCTGGATGGCTTGCGGGTGGGCGATCCTGCCGATCCGGTGCGCATCGGGCGCGCGGAAATCCAGATCGCGCAATATTCCGGGTTGCTGCCCGGGCATTCGTTCACCGAGATTCGCCTGCGCGGTCTGGACCTGACCTTGCAACGCGCCAGCAATGGCCAATGGCAGGTGCGGGGCTTGCCGGGGCAACAGGATGGCGAGGATCCACTGTCCGCGCTGGAGCATCTGGGCGAGCTGCAACTGGCGCAAGCGCACCTGCGCATCCTGGCCCCGGAGCTGGGCGTGGACCTGCGGATACCGCGCGTCGATGTGCGCATGCAGGTGAACGGTCCGCGCATGCGGGTGGGCGCACAGGCGTGGCTGCGCGGGGCGAGCGATCCGATCGAGGGCGCGTTGGCGTTCGATCGCGTGGCAGGCGATGGCCGGATTTACGCAGGCGCGCGTCGTGTCGACCTGCGCACGCTGGCCGGCGTGATCGATGTGGCTGGAGTGACGCCCGAGTCAGGCAAGGGCAGTCTGCGCGCGTGGGGCCGATTGCAGGCGCACCGCATCGTCGGCATTCATGTCGATGCGGCTCTGCGTGATGTCGCCCTGCGCGGTGTGTCATCCGGAAACCAGCAAGCACCATCGCAACGATGGGCTGCACTGGACCTGCAAGCGGTCTGGGCCGGTACCATCGACGATTGGCGCTTGCAGGTGCCGAAGCTGCGCATCGACGACGGCAAGCCGTGGATTCTGGATGGCATCAGTCTCGCCGTCGGGCCGCGTTATGCCTTGCATGCCCGTCGGGTGCAGGCGGCACCGCTGCTGCAACTTGCCGCGATGAGCGATGCGCTCGCGCCGGGGTTCCGCCACTGGCTGCAGTCCGCCAAACCGGACGCGCTGCTGGAAGATGTCGATGTGCGCGGCGTGCGTGATGGCGGGCTGCAGGCGCGTGCGCGCATCAACGGTTTCCGTTTCGATCCGGTCGGCCACGATCCGGGCATGCGCGGCGTGACGGGCTGGCTGCAAGGCGATCAGGACGGACTGCGGATGCGCTTTGATCGCAATGCGCTGGTAGCGTTCGACTGGCCGGCCGGCTTTGGTGTCGTGCACGAATTCCACATGGACGGTGAAGCCGTGTTGTGGCGCGACGATGCCGGCTGGACCGTGCGCACGCCGGGGCTGCAGATCGACGGCGGCCCCTTGCAGGCGCGTGCGCGTGGCGGCATCACCTTTCACAACGATCACCACTCGCCCCATCTGGATATTGCCGCTGATATCGGCGACACGCCGATCGCGCTGGCACATGGCTTCTGGATCCACCACCTGATGCCGAAGGCCACGGTGGCGTGGCTGGATGCGGCCCTGCGAGGCGGCACCCTGCGTCAGGTGCATGCGGTCGTGGCCGGCGATCTTGCCGACTGGCCGTTCCGCAATGAACCGGGCATGGCCGGTGCCGGCGTGTTCCGCGCCGAAGCCCATATCGACAACGGCACGGTGAAGTTCCAGCCGGATTGGCCTGCTGCCGAGCACATGGATGCCGCTCTCAGCTTCATCGCCGATGGCTTCACGGTCGATGGTCGTGCGCAGTTGGCGGGCGTCGGCGTCAGCACGTTGAAGGCGGGCATCCAGCGCTTCAGTGCCTCCGAGCTCACCGTGGATGCGGTGACCGCGGGTGATGCCTCGCGCTATCTCGCTTTGCTGTCCGCCAGCCCGTTGCATGCGAAGTACGGCGAGGTCATGGACAACCTGCGTGCGGAAGGCAAGGCCAATGCCACGTTTGCGATGGTGTTGCCGCTTGGGCACGAGCAGCCGCATGCGGCGAAGGTCGATGGCAGCGTGGTGCTGGACGGTGCGCGACTGCGCGAGCAGCGCTGGAATCTCGATTTTCAGCAGGTGCGCGGACAGGCGAGTTACGACCAGGACGGTTTCATCGCGAACGCATTGCAGGTTCGCAGCGAAGGCTTACCGGGCGCCTTGACGCTGCGCGCCGGCCCGCAGGTGCAAGACCCTGCGAATGCGTTCGAAGCACAGCTGCAAGCCAGCCTCGACATCGGCGGCATGCTGGGGCGGGTCGATAGCCTGAAATGGTTGTTGCCGCACGCACGTGGACGCTCGACCTGGACTGCTGCGGTGGCGATTCCGCGCGCGTCGCCGACCACGGTATCCACGCCTTCTGCAATGGCCGCGCCTGCCGTCCTGCAACTGCATTCGGATCTCATCGGCACCCAGCTCGACTTGCCGATGCCGTTGCGCAAGCCGGCAGCGCAGGCGCTGGATACCGTCATCAACATCAGGCTGCCGATGGAGCAGGGCGATTTCACCGCAAAGCTCGGCAACCTGCTGGCGCTGCATGCACGTACTCGTGGTGACAGGTCGGGATTGCGCATCGTCCTCGGTGGTGGCGATGCCGGGGAGCCGCCGGCCAATGGCTTGCAGGTTGGCGGCAGCGCCCAGCAACTGGATGCGCTGGGATGGATCGGCGCGTTGGCCGGCATCAAGCAAGCCTCCAGTCTGCCGTTGCTGGGGGTGAATGTTTCCGCCAAGCGCCTGACCCTGTTGGGTGCGGATTTTGCCGATGCCACGGTATGGGTTGCGCCCTCGGGCCGCGACACGCGGGTGACGGTGAAGTCGGCGGCAATCAATGGTGGTCTGCTGATTCCGGGTCAGGACAATGCCGTGGTGTCCGGGCGTTTTGATCGACTGTATTGGCCATCGCCGTCGATCGAGTCGTTCACGGCGCAGGCAGCGACAACCGCGGTGCCACCTGCGTCATCGCCACCTTCCACCGCGCCTTCAACGACTGCGGGATCAAGCGCGGATCCCATCGATCCGGCCAACATCCCGGCCTTGTCGTTCGATGTCGATGATTTGCGCATCGGTGCGACCGCGCTCGGTCGCGCACGCTTCCGCAGTCTGCCGATGGTTGGTGGTTTGCGCGTGCAGGAGTTCTCGACCGCGGGCAGCAAGCAACGGATCAAGGCGACCGGATCGTGGTTCGGGCGCGGACAGAGCGAGCGCAGCGCATTGAAGATGGACGTTGACAGCGACGATATCGGCGCGCTGTTGGCGGGATTGGGCCTGGGCGGGCAAGTGGCTGGCGGCAAGGGCAAGCTGGGCGTCGAAGCCACCTGGCGTGGCGGGCCAGATCGGTTCGACATCCTGGCGATGAATGCCGGCCTGCATCTGGATGCGCGCGATGGCCGCCTGCTGGAATTGGAGCCGGGTGCCGGCCGCTTCCTCGGCTTGCTCGGCGTGGCCCAATTGCGGCGACGGCTGACGCTGGATTTCAGCGATTTCTTCGGCAAGGGCTTCACGTTTGATCGCATCAAGGGCGATGCCACACTGGCCAATGGCCAATTGCGCACGGATGACCTGAGCGTCCATGCCCCGGCCGCGGACATGACGATGCGCGGCAGCACCGACCTGCGCAATCAGCGTTTCGACCAGATCGTCGAGGTCAAGCCGCGCTCCGGCGGGCTGCTGACCGCGGTCGGCGCGATTGCCGGCGGGCCGGTCGGCGCGGCAGTGGGCGCGGTCGCCAACGCCGTATTGGACAAGCCGATGCGCGGCATCGGCGCGAAGACCTATCGCGTCACCGGGCCGTGGGCCTCACCCAAGGTCGAAACCATCAGTCATGCCGCGTCGGCACAGGTCGAGGCAGAGCAAACCCGCAGCGACCCGGCGCGGGATGAGCAGGGTCAGGTGGATTGAATTCGAGCCTGCCACGCCCCATTGATCCAACCGTTTGCAAGGAACATTCATGACCCAATTGGACATCGCCGAGTCCCGCCTGCTGCTCCCCACCGGCCTCGATGCCGCTGCGCTGGAGCGCACCTTCGGTGCCCTGCTCGGGCCGGGAATCGATTTTGGCGACCTGTATTTCCAGCACAGCCGTCGCGAGGGCTGGAGCATGGAGGATGGCATCGTCAAGGATGGCTCGCACAGCATCGAACAGGGCGTGGGCGTGCGCGCGATCTCCGGCGAGAAAACCGGGTTTGCCTATTCCGACGAGATCGATGCGCCGGCCTTGTTCGCCGCGTCGCGGTCGGCCCGCGCCATCGCCCGCGATGGTCGCGCCCACGGCGCGCAGGCCTTGCAGCGCAGCGGTGGTCGCGCGTTGTATCCCGCGCTCGATCCGATCGATGCGCTGGACAACGCCGCCAAGGTCGATGCCCTGCGTCGCGTGGATGGTTTGCTGCGCGCGCTCGATCCGCGGGTGCAGCAGGTGATGGTGGGCCTCAGTGGCGGCGTCGATACCGTGCTGGTGGCGCGTAGCGACGGCGTGCTGGCCGGTGATGTGCGGCCCTTGGTACGGATGAATGTGCAGGTGATCGTCGAACAGAATGGCCGCCGTGAATCGGGCTATGCCGGCTTCGGCGGGCGCTATTCGTACGCGGAGTTGCTGGCCGATGGCAAGCCGGAGAAGTTCGCCCGCGAAGCGCTGCGGCAGGCACTGGTGAACCTCGAGGCGATCGACGCACCCGCCGGCGTGATGCCGGTGGTGCTTGGCCACGGCTGGCCGGGTGTGCTGCTGCACGAGGCGGTTGGCCACGGGCTGGAAGGTGATTTCAACCGCAAGGGCACCAGCACGTTCAGCGGCCGGATCGGCCAGCGGGTGGCCTCCCCGGGCGTCACCATCGTCGATGACGGCACCCTCGAAGGCCGTCGCGGCTCGCTCAATATCGATGACGAAGGCACGCCGACATCGTGCACGACACTGATCGAGGATGGCGTGCTGGTCGGCTACATGCAGGACTCACTCAACGCGCGGCTGATGGGGATGGCCCCAACCGGCAATGGCCGTCGCGAATCCTTTGCCCACTTGGTGATGCCGCGCATGACCAATACCTACATGCGTGCGGGCAGCCACGATCCGGAGGAGATGATCCGTTCGGTCAAGCGCGGTTTGTACGCGGTGAATTTCGGCGGTGGCCAGGTCGACATCACCAGTGGCAAATACGTGTTCTCGGCGACCGAGGCCTACCTGATCGAAGACGGCAAGGTCACTGCGCCGGTGAAGGGTGCCACCTTGATTGGAAATGGGCCCGAGACCATGCAGAAGGTGGCGATGATCGGCCATGACCTCGCGCTGGATGACGGCGTCGGCATCTGCGGCAAGGATGGGCAGAGCGTACCGGTGGGCGTTGGCCAGCCGTCGTTGCTGATTTCGGAATTGACCGTCGGTGGGACGCAGGCGTGATGTTTCCTTCTCCCTTCGGGAGAAGGTGGCGCGTAGCGCCGGATGAGGGTGCGGCGAAACGGCGGAAAGAAAATTGCAGAGAGGTTGGAAAATTCCTGGGCGTTCAAGCGCCGCCGCTTTGCCAAACCCTCACCCCAACCCCTCTCCCGAGGGGAGAGGGGCTATGCCATGTCGCCGTCGAATGCATCGTCTGCATCCTCACTGCCATTCGCCAGCAACTCCCGCAGCTCCCGATACAATTCGCGATACGCCCGCGGGGGCTTGTTCTTCGCCTTTTCCTCGCGGGCGTTGCGCAGCAGCTGCCGCAGCTTCTGCCGATCGGCATTCGGAAACTCCGCCAGCAGCGCGGTCAGGCCGGCATCGCCGACTTCGCCGATCAAACTGTCACGCAGGGCCTCGGCGCGATGCATGGCGGCGACTTCGCGCCGCGCGGAAGCACTATCGGTGCTCATCGCATCGCGGATCGCGGTGAGCACCGCCTCGTCCAGCTTGCGCATCTGCTTGGCCAGGAAGGCCAATTGCCGTTTGTGCGCGATGTGGGCGGTGATCCGCTGGCTTTCGCGGATATGCGGCAGCAGATCGTCGGGCACCGGCAACCTCGCCAGTTGCGCCGCGCTCAACGCCACCAACTGCGCGCCCAATTCCAGCACGTCCAAGGCCGCGCGGCGCTGCTCGCTGCGGCTGGGGCTGAAGAATTCGCCCGTGTCTTCGTTTCGTCCTCGCATGCACAAAGGATAAGCCATTGAACCCGTCCAACACCGCTCCTGTCGTTTCCACCGACGATAGCGCCCAGCGCTTGCAGCGCCTGTCCGCGGTCGCCGAGCAACTGATCGAACGCGCCCGTGCGGCCGGTGCCGATCAGTGCGAGGTGACCTGCAACGAGGACATGGGGCTTGCCGTCAATGTGCGGATGGGGGATGTCGAGACGGTGGAGGCCACCCGCGACCGTGGCGTCTCGGTCACCGTGTACGTCGGCCAGCGCAAGGGCAGTGCCAGCACCGCCGACTTGCGTGAAGACAGCCTCGCCGCGACCGTCACCCAGGCCTGCGCGATTGCGCGGCATACCGAGGAAGATCCCTGTGCGGGCTTGGCCGATGCGGCTCTGATGGCGAGTACCCTGCGCGAGTTCGACAGTTGGCATCCGGCCCCGTTCAATGCCGATCATGCGATCGACGTGGCGCTGGCATGCGAAGCCGCCGGGCGCGAAATTGATGCGCGCATCGCCAATTCCGATGGCGCGTCGATGAATGCCAATGCTTCACTCAGCGTCTACGCCAATTCGCATGGCTTCCTCGGTGCCGAGCGTGCGACGTCGTACAGCGCCGGCTGCGCGCTGATCGCGGGAGTCGGCGATGCCATGCAGCGCGATGGCTGGTTCAGCGTGGCGCTGGCGCAGGCGGACCTCGAATCGGCCGAGGCCATCGGCCGCAAGGCCGCGCGGCGCACGCTGGAGCGTCTGGACCCGCGCCAGTTGCCGACCGGGCAGGTGCCGGTGCTGTTCTGCGCGGAGATGGCGCGTTCGCTGATCGGCAGTTACATCGGCGCGATCTCGGGCGGTGCGCTGTACCGGCGCGCAAGTTTCCTGCTCGACAGCGCCGGCACCCAGGTGTTCCCCGACTGGTTTTCGATCGAGGAAGACCCGTTCCTGCCGCGTGGCTTCCGTTCAGCGGCGTTCGATGCGGAAGGCGTCGCCACCCGCCAATCGATGCTGGTCGCGGATGGCCGCGTGCAGCGTTACGTGCTCGGCAGTTATTCGGCGCGCAAGCTGGGATTGCAGAGCACCGCCAATGCCGGCGGCGTGCACAACCTCGAGGTCAAACCGAACGCGGGAGATCTGCCTTCGATGTTGCACGCTATGCAACGCGGGCTGTTGGTGACGGAATTGATGGGGCAAGGCGTGAACATGATCACCGGCGATTACTCGCGTGGCGCTGCCGGGTTCTGGGTCGAGAATGGCGAGATCGCCTATCCGGTCGATGGGATCACGATCGCCGGCAACCTCAAAGCCATGTTCGCGGGCATCGAGGCGGTCGGCAGCGATGTCGATCCGCGCTCGCATCTTCGCACGGGTTCGATCCTGGTCGGGCGGATGACGGTGGCCGGCAACGGCGGATGACAAATCCGTAACGATGCCCTGTCAACCCGGGGTGGGTTTGCCGCGTTTGCGGAATGAGTCTCACACGGAGCACCACCATGGCGACAGGGCAGGCGGCATCGGCGGCCAATCGATTCGGCTTGGGCGCACGTCCAGGCGATCTTGCCAGCATCGGGCAGGATCCGCGTGGCTGGCTGCAGGCGCAATTGGGCGCCGCGCCGCGCATCGCAGCCTTCGACGGACTGCCGGGGAGCCGCGATTACCTGACGCTGTATACGCAGGTGCAGCAGCAGCGGCGCGCAGAGCGCGAACGGATGGCGGCCGAGGGCGGGGCGGGCGCGAACAATGCCGGCCCCAAGCGCGTGGGTGGCCGCGGCGAATTGCGCAAAGCACTGTTGAACGAGCTGGTGTTGCGGCAAGGCGTGGCGGTGGCCAGCAGTGACAGTTTCCGCGAACGGCTGGTGCGGTTCTGGTCGAACCATTTCGCGATCTCGGTCGACAAGCGCATTGCCTCGCTGTTCGCCGCGCCGATGGAACGCGAGGCGATCCGGCCGAATGCCACCGGTCGCTTCGGCGACCTGCTGCTGGCGGTCGAGCGACATCCTGGCATGTTGTTGTATCTCGACAACGCGCAGTCGGTGGGTGCCGATTCCCGGCAGGCCCAACGCGCAGCGCAGCGCACGCAGGAGCGGCCGAACGCACGCAGGCGCGGGCTGAACGAGAACCTCGCCCGCGAGATCATGGAGCTGCATACGCTGGGCGTGAACGCCGGCTACACCCAGGCCGATGTCATCGAATTCGCCAAGGCCATCACCGGCTGGAGCGTGGCGCGACAGAACGACAGCAGCGACAGCGATGGCTTCGTGTTCCGCGCCTACGCGCATGAGCCGGGGGATCGCCGGGTGTTCGGCAGCACCTATCGACAGAGTGGTGAACAACAAGGCATCGCCATCCTGCATGCGCTGGCGGTGCATTCGGCCACAGCCCGGCATGTTTCATTGAAATTGGCGCGGCATTTCGTCGCCGACCAGCCACCGCCGGCGCTGGTGGAGCGGATGGCGCGCACCTGGATCGATAGCGGCGGCGATGTGGCGCGCGTTTGCGGTGCCATGGTTGGTGATCCTCTGGCTTGGGGAGATGGCTGCCGCAAGTTCAAGAACCCGGATGATTTCTGCCTCTCTTCCTTGCGCGCCTGCGGGTTCGACGACCGGGCGGATCTGGCCATGGCGATGCAGATGCAGGGCCAGCTCGGCCAGCCGGTGTTCCAGCCGCGTTCGCCGGCCGGCTTCGGCGACGTGGCCGCGGATTGGGGCGGGCCGGATGCGCTGTTCAAGCGCGTGCAGGCGGCGCAGCGCTTGGCGGACCGGCTTCAGGCCATGCCGGATGCCACGCCGTTGGCGATGGGGCAGGCAGCGCTTGGCACGTCGCTGGACATGCAGACGGCGACCGCACTGCGGCGTGCCGAATCGGTGCAACAGGGCGTCGCCCTGCTGCTGGGCAGCCCCGCCTTCCAATGGAGAACCTGAGATGCAACTGAATCGACGCGGTTTCCTTGGCCTCGGTGCCGGTGCTTTGGCCTGCGCCAGCTTGCCGAAGTTCGCGCTCGCCGCCTCCTCGGCGGCAGACACCCGTTTCCTGCTGGTGCTGTTGCGTGGCGGCCTTGATGGGCTGCATGCCTTGCAGGCGACCGGCGACCCGGCGTTCGAAGGCTTGCGCGGCAGCTTCTCGCAGGCGCAAGGCCAGCCGTCGGCGCTGCGCATCACCAGCGATTTCGCCCTGCACGGCAAGTTGCAGTACTGCGCCGACCTGTTCGCCGCCAGGCAGTTCCTGCCGATCGTGGCGGTGGCGCCACCGTATCGGCAGCGTTCGCATTTCGAAGCACAGGATTGCGTGGAAAACGGCACCACCGGTACCAGCGGCACCACCGGTTGGCTCAATCGCTGTGTGGCCACGCTGCCGGGCAGCAAGGGGCTGGCGCTGTCGGCGGTGATGCCACTGGCGATGCGCGGCAGCGGCGATGTCTCCACCTGGTCGCCGCCATTGGCGCCCGGCGTGGATCCGATCCTGTGGCAGCAATTGCAGCAACTGTATGCCGCCGATCCCGCTCTGGCACCGACCTTTGCCGCCATCGATACCCGCATGGAATCGATGGGTGCGGGCGGTGGCGCGCTGCGATTGCCGCAGGCGATGGCAGCGGCGGCCAAGTTCATGTCCGCAGCCACCGGGCCGAGGATCGGCTTCGTCGAGGACACCGGCTGGGACACCCACGGCGGCGAGCTGGCCGTACTGGACCGGAAGCTGGCCGAGCTGGACGCCGGGCTCAAGGGCTTCCACGATGGCGCGGCACCGATCTGGGGGAATACCGTCATTGCGATCGTCACCGAATTCGGGCGCACCGCGGCGATCAACGGCACCGGTGGTACGGATCACGGCACCGGCGGGATTTCCTTCCTCGCCGGCGGCGCGGTCAAGGGTGGACGCATCGCCGGTGACTGGCCGGGGTTGGGCAAGTCGCAGCTCAACGAGGGCCGTGACCTGCTGGCGACCTCCGATATGCGCGCCCTGTTCAAGGGCGTGTTGCGCGATCATCTGGGCAGCAGTCTCGACGCACTGGCGCGGACGGTGTTCCCGGACAGCGCGGGCCTGTCACCGATGAATGGGTTGGTGCGGACGGCTTGACCGGTATTGACCTGAAATAGCGTTATCCTCAGCAGGCGCAGAAGCGCTGCCTCGGGGAACTCAGGACCATGAATGACGTCACTTCTTCATCCGAAGATCGCAATCTTGCCATGCTCACCCACCTGTCCGGCATCCTGCTGGGCTTCATCGTCCCGCTGGTCATCTGGCTGACCAACAAGGACAAGCCGGAAAAAGCGTGGTTGAACGAACAGGCCAAGGAAGCGTTGAACTTCCAGATTCTGATCGCGATTGCCTACGTGGCCTGCACGATCCTGGTGGTGATCCTGATCGGTGGCTTGTTGCTGCCGGTGGTGTGGCTTGTCAACCTGATCTTCTGCATCCTTGCCGGCGTCGCCGTCAACAAGGGTGAGAACTACCGCTATCCGTTCTCGCTGCGCCTGATCAAATAATCGCCTCGACTTCGCATCATCTCAAACCGCCGACGATCCTCGTGATCGCCGGCGGTTTTGTTTTGCCCGATCGCTCGGGGGACATCCGGCATCGGGCAGCGTGGATGGCGTGCATGATCCTTGCGTCTACACTTGGTTTGATTCCATCAGTTACGAGCAAGCGTCGATGCCTTTACCGTCATCCCAGTGCAAGCTGGGGTCCAATTCATGAAGGGTTCGAATGCGCGGCTCGGCCACACATTCGTAGGGCGAAAGCGACTCGTGCGGTTCAGTCAACCGACTGTCAGTAGCGACGTTGGGTTGGACAAAAAAAGCCGGCCGCGTTTCCGCGGCCGGTTGCGTGTGCCTGATGCCTCGGATCAACGATCCAGATACGCCTGCAGATCCTTGTAGCCACTCTTGTCCAAGGCATCCAGTCGCTTGTCCAGCGGCGGGTGGGTCTTGTACAGCCCGGCCATGCGTGACGAGGACGAACCCAACGACGACATTTTCTGCAGCACGGCATACAGCTCCAGCGGGTTGAAGCCGCCGCGGGCGAGGTAGATGCCGGCGGCCTGGTCCGCGCGATATTCCGCGTTGCGATCGAGCTGGGTCATCATGATCGCCGCGCCGTTACGCTCGATGAAATCACGCGCCATGCTGCCGGCGATCCCGCCGCCGGTATTGACCTGGCTCATCACCGCTTCGCGGCCGGCGGCTTGCAATTCCTGCTTGCGGATCACTTCGTAATGATCGCGCTGGACCACGTGGCTGAGCTCGTGACCCAGCACCGCGGCCACTTCCGCGTCACTCGACAGCAGGTCATAAAGGCCGCGTGTGATCAGGATATAGCCGCCGGGCGCGGCAAACGCGTTGACTTCGCCATCGTCGATCACGCCGAAGGTCCAGGGCAGGTCCGGTCGGCTGGTTTGCGAGGCCAGCCAGCGGCCGATCAGGTTGACCCGTCGCTGCATCGCAGGATCGTTGACCAGCGGCGCTGCACCCAGCACGCGGCCGGCGATCATCGGCCCGAGTTCGAGCTCTTCCTGCAGGACTTCCGCATCGGATTTGCCGACGATGGCGTCGCTGTGGTTGGCGGCGGCGTTGGCGACGCCACTGCTGCTGCCGGGGAGGAAGGAGGACAGCGCGCCGCCCAAGGCGCGCAGGCCGGTACGCGAGCTGCTGCGTGACGACGAGCGGCTGTTGCTGGCCTGAGCTTGATTTTCATTCTGGCTGGTCTTGAACTCGCTGGCGAAGGGCACGGAGGTGGCCACCCAGTGATTGCGTTCGGCGGCGCGCTGCGCGTCGGCGGCGCTGACCCGGTAGGACTCCATCCGCTCCAACTGGGCGGCATCGAAGCTGGCGGCCTTCAGCTTGCTTTCATCGAGGCCACGCACGCTCGCGGTTTCGGTGGTCCGGCCCTGTCCACCCTGGCCGGTGAACAGGGCGGCGCCGATCCCGCCATTGTCGGATTTGCCATAGGCGACGCGAACCTCATTGACCCGCACGAAGCCGGATTTGCCTCCCGCCACGGTCACCTTGAACCACAGCCCCTGTTGGCCGGTGATGGTGACCGCACCATTGCGCTGCAAGGTCGTCACCGTGGGCGAATCGAACGAGGCGGCCGCGTGGACGGCGACATTGGGCTTGGCTGCGGTCGCTGCGGAACCGGCCTGCGCCGCCATCACCACGCCGGAGATGGCGAGGGTGAGGGTGGCCAGGACCATGCGGGGTGCGAGGTGGTTCATGGGTCTTCCCTGTCTTCAGGAGGTTCTTGGTCGAAATCCAGTGTATGCGCTGTTGCGATGATGAAGTCGTTGCTGGCGACCAGCGGTGATTCGTCGTTGTTGTGCAGATCCTGGCCGAGCAACTCGCGCAGCCGCAGCCGCTCGCCGCGGTTGGTGCTGTCATCATCGTCATCTATTTCAGCAACGGAAATACAGACCATGACCCGGCCATAGTCTTCCAGCCGCAGGTCGCCCTCATTCAGGTTCCGATACAGCAGATCCAGCTCGCGCTTGGCCTTGGCCATCGTCGCCTTGTGGTCGGTGCCGGTCCAGACCAGCACCATCAGGTCGTCGAGGATTTCGTGCAGCCAGCTCTTGCGCTCGACGATACCCTCGATCATCACCGCGTCGCTGCCGCTGTAGAGCTGGCGGCGCAGCAGGCGGCGGTACTCGCGACGGCCACGGATCGCGGCGAAGCCATCGAGGTCCGGATTGCCGACGTAGCGCAGGCGGACCATCGCCAGCCAAGGGTGCTTCTCCGGATCGTATTCCTCGCGGTAGTCGTTGTTGCCGACCGCGCGCCCGCGTTGCAGGGAGGCATAGGTGCGGCACAGGCCGAAACACATGCTGACGAAACCGATCGTGACGAAGATGTCGAGGAAGATGCCGAAGTAGGTCAGGCCGATGCCGGCGATCAGCAGGATCAACAGGTTCACGGCGACGAAGATCGCGTCCATGTCCTCGTGCGGCTCGCCGCGCCAGAATGCGTAGGCGGTCAGCAGGATGAGGAAAGCCGCCAGCAGGTACTTGAACGCGGGCGGTGGCATCCAGATCGCGCCGTCGTGGAGCAGGGCGTCCGTGGCTTCGGCCCAGACTTCGACACCGGGCATGGCCGGGTTCAGCGGGGTGGGCTTGGTGTCGCTGATGCCGGAGGCGGTATAGCCGACCAGCACGACCGCACCCTTCAGGTCCGGCGCTGCTTGTTTCTTGTCGCCGCAGACGCGCTTGCCGGCCAGCAGGTCGGCGGCGCTGATGTAGGGCATTCTCGTGTGTTCGCGCCAGTTCACCCGCACGCTGGCCGGATAGGAGGCGGCTGGGCGGTGTTGCAGCCGTGTTGCGATCCGGATGGGAAGCGTGGGCAGGCCCCACTCCCCTTCGGTGTCGATGAGCGGCACGTCGCGCAGGATGCCGTCGTCGGCGCGGCGGACATTGGTCAGTGCCGAGTAGCGCGCCATCGCATCGCCATAGGGCAACAGCACGGCGACCTTGGGGCCGGGCGGGGTTGCGCCCACGACCAAGGGAAATGCACCCGGTATCTGCGCGGCATGCAGGGGTGAATTGACATCGAAATCCGGGTCCTGGCGCGCCGAGGCGAACAGGAATCGGCCCTCGCCACCGGCCGCGAAGGCATCCAGCATGCCGTCGCCGTCCGGATCGTGTGGATCGCGGTCGATGAATTGCACGTCGTAGCCGACCGCCTTCACGCCGGCGCGATCCAGCGCGTCCAGCAGATTGGCGTGGATCGAGCGTGGCCATGGCCAGCCACCTTCGCCCTGCGCCCGCGTCCATTCGAGCGAGCAGTCGTCGATTTCCACCACCACGGTCTTGCCGGAGGGCTTCGGCTCCGACGGACGCCACTGCAGGATGGTGTCGAACACGCTGTCTTCCGCCGCGCTCAGGCTGTTGCCGTGGCTGTAGTCCCAGCCGAGCCAGCCGAGTGCGACCACGGCGAGCAGGGGATAGAACGCGAACTTGAGCTTCAGCGCCACTTGCGTCAGCGGCCTGCGGTAGCCGCGCTCGACCTTCGACCAGCTGTCCATGAACCAGACCGCCAGCGACGCCATGGCGGCATCGAAGTGGTCCAGCAGACGGCGGATCGGTTTTTTCTCCCGCATGGATCGATCCTTCAGTGGTTGCGCATGACGACCTTGCGTGCGAGCAGGGACAGGGCATCCGCCGGCCTGCCCAGCCTGGCGAGACTGTCTTGCATAAGCGTAAACAGGGCCGAAAGCCGGTCACGACTGGCCTCGACGCCGAGCAGGGCGGGGAACGTGGTTTTCTGTTGCGCGAGGTCCTTGCCGGCGGTCTTGCCGAGCGTGGCGGTGTCGCCTTCGATATCGAGCAGGTCGTCGCGGATCTGGAATGCCAGCCCGAGCGCGTCTGCGTAACGGTCGAGGGTGGCACGGGTGTCAGCGTCTGCACCCGCTGCGAGAGCGCCCAACCGCACCGCGCAGCGCAGCAGTGCCCCGGTTTTCAATGCGTGCATGCGTTCGAGCGCGGCGAGTTGCTTCTCTTTTGATTGACCGTGACCGTGCGTTCCGGTGGCGTCGATATCCAGCGCCTGGCCACCACACATACCGGCGACACCCACAGCCTGCGCCAGCTCCGCCAGCATCGCGATGCGCGCCTCGGCCGTCTGCGGCGCAGCGGCCAGCACCTCGAAGGCCAGCGCCTGCAGTGCATCGCCGGCAAGGATCGCGGTGGCCTCGTCGAAAGCCACGTGCACCGTGGGCCGGCCGCGACGCAGGGCGTCATCGTCCATCGATGGCAGGTCGTCGTGTACCAGCGAATAACAGTGGATAAATTCCACCGCGACGGCGGCGTCGTCGAGATCTTCTTCAGAGGCACCCAATGCGGTGCCGGTGGCGTAGACCAGCAGTGGTCGTACCCGTTTGCCGCCACCGAGGACGGCGTGACGCATGGCGGCGTGCAGTCGGACGGGGTCGTGCGCAGGGTCGGGCAGGTGCTGGTCGAGCGCGGCCTCGACCCGACTGCGCCAGTCTGCGAACGGATCAGCCGTCATTGCGGCCAGGGTCGAAGTCGCTGCCGGTTTCCGGCGTGTTCGGATCGCCGAGGACGCGGACGCGCAACTCCGCCTGCTCGAGTGCCGTTTGGCAGCGTCGATACAGGCCGACGCCACGCTCGTAGGCGGCCAGCGATTCTTCCAGGCTCATGCCGCCGGTTTCCATCTGCGCGACCAAGGCTTCCAATGCCTCGATCGAAGCCTCGAAATCGGTGACGGCTGAGGTGTCCTGCGGGGGATTGGATTTGCGTGCCATGCGCGCAAGTCTACGCCACGCAGGCCCATTGCAGCCGCGCTCCGCGTGGCTCCAACCATGCCTGCAGGCGTGCCGAAACGATGCGGTCGCCGGCCGCCATCAGCTCGCCATCGCCATCGAACAGCAGGGGCAGGTGGACGCGCCGCCAAGGCGGGATCGCGGCGTCCTGCAGCAGATGTTTCAACGCATGCGAGTGTCGACGGCCGGGCAGAGTGATGCGTTCACCACCGCGACGGGCGCGCACCTGCAAGGGCGCGTCGAATTTGTCTGCGCCGATCAGCGCCAACCGTCCCCCATCGGGCAAGGCCAGCGGCGATTCGCCTGTCCATGACTGTGTCCAGTCGGGTGGCAACAATGGACGGATGCGATCCGCATGCAGCAGGTCACGCCAACGCTCGATGCGCACTCCCGACCAATCACAACTCGGCTGGGCATCGACATGCGCCGGCAACAGCTCCGACTCGATGCGGGTGATGGCGCGGGCGGGTAGCGGTGGCAGACCCAGCGTTGCAACCCAGATTCGCAGGACGCGCGCACGCCGTGGTTCGGGCAGCGAACGCAGTGCGGCCACCGACAGCAGGGCAGGATCGGGCGTGGTGCCGGTGCTTGCGGATGCGACACCACACTGCGCCAGGCAGGCCGCATCCTCGTCGGCCAGCAGCGCACTGGCCTGTGCACACAACGCGGCACTGCCCGCGAGCGCCGACGTTGCTGCCGGCCAACGTTCGCGCAGGGCCGGCAGGATCTGATTGCGCAGCAAGTTGCGATCCGCGGTGATGCTGGCGTTGCTCGGGTCTTCCACCCAACCCAGGCGGTGCTCGGCTGCGTAACGCGTCAGCGCGGTGCGCGGTTGATCCAGCAAGGGCCGCCACAACCAGCCGGGCGGATATGCCCGCCACGCGCACATGCCTGCCAGCCCATCCACCCCGGAACCGCGCAGGGCACGCAGCAGGAAGGTTTCCGCCTGATCGTCGAGATGGTGCGCGAGCGCGAGGATCTCGCCTCCAACCATGCTGGCGACAAAGGCCGCGTGCCGCGCCTTGCGAGCCGCACCTTCAAGGCCGAGGCCGGCGTCGCGCTCCACTGCGACGTGCACCACCTGCAGCGGCACGCCCAAGGCGTCACATTCCCGCTGACAATGTGCCGCCCACGCGTCTGCATCCGCGTGCAAACCGTGATGAACGTGGATCGCCCGCAGACCGCCCGCACGAATCCCCTCATCCGCCGCAAGCAGATGCAACAGGACGCTGGAGTCCATCCCGCCGCTGTAACCCAGCAGTACCGGCCTTCCAGGCTGTCGCGGAGATTGCAGTTTGAGTGGGCAGGGGATGGAAGACATGGAAGAACTCCACGCCATCATGTGGCGTGGAGTCGGGGGATTACTCGACTTCGATGCGGACTCCGCCAACGAACCCGGATGCAAGGTTGTACACGAAGGCCTGGATCAAGCCGCCGATGAAGCCGAAGATGCCGTACAGGATCGGCAGCAGGAAGATGCCGGCGATTCCCCCGAACATTGCCGAGCCGCCTCCGTGGTTGCCGAGGATGGCGCCGAACAGGCTGCTGAACAGGAAGAAGATCACACCGAAAAACAGGCCGAACGCAGCCGCGATGATGCCCGTGATCTTGGCAACGGAGAGGACGTCGATACGCTTGATGACCATGAGCTAACCCTGTTACCGGCCGATTGCCGATACGGACAAGCATAGGGGAAGTGAGTCATCTTGTGGTTCAAGCCACCTCGTACGCCCCATACCCGCGCAGGCGACGATACCGATTCTCCAGCAACTGCTCGACCGGCACGCTGGCCAGCGCATCGAGTTCATTCAGCAGCACTGCTTTCAAACGACGCGCCATTTGCTTGGGCTTGCGATGGGCGCCACCGGTGGGCTCGCGCACGACCTTGTCGATCAGGCCGAGGCCGAGCAGGCGTTTGGAGGTCATGCCCAATTGCTCGGCGGCGTCCTTGGCCTTGCCGGCGTCGCGCCACAGGATCGAGGCACAGCCTTCCGGGGTGATCACCGAATACGTGCTGTATTGCAGCATGATCGTGCGGTCGCCAACACCGATCGCCAACGCGCCGCCGCTGCCGCCTTCACCGATCACCGTGCACAGGATCGGCACCTTGAGTTCGGCCATTTCCAGCAGGTTGCGGGCGATGGCTTCGGACTGGCCGCGCTCTTCGGCATCGATGCCGGGCCAGGCGCCGGCGGTATCGATGAACGTCAGGATCGGCAGGCCGAAGCGCTCGGCCATCTGCATCAGGCGCAAGGCCTTGCGATAGCCCTCGGGCTTGGGCATGCCGAAGTTGCGGCGCACCTTGGTCTTGGTATCGCGGCCTTTCTCGTGGCCGATCACCATCACCGGGCGTCCGTCGATGCGGGCGAGGCCGCCGACGATGGCGTTGTCGTCGGCGTAGGCGCGATCGCCGGCCAGCTCCTGGAACTCGTCGCAGATCACCCGAAGGTAATCCAGCGTGTACGGGCGCTGCGGGTGGCGCGAGAGCTGCGAGACCTGCCACGGGGTGAGGTCGCGGAAGATGTGCGCGGTGCGCTTGCGCAGCTTTTCCTGCAGGGCATGGACTTCGGCATCGACGTTGACTGCGGTGCCATGGCCGGCCTGCCGCAGTTCCTGGATCTTGGTTTCCAGGTCGGCGATCGGTTGCTCGAAGTCGAGGTAATTCGGATTCATCCGTACAAGTTTAGCCCAGACCGGGAACCATACCGAACCGTACCTGGCTCGCCACAGGGGGCGCGCGACTGGCGTGTGTCATCACCACACCATCGGATGGAACGTGCCGAACCGGCTCAGCTCGCATTCGCCCACGGTTTGGCCAACTGCACGATCACCGAGCCGACGCCGGGCAAGCCGCGCAGCAGATCGGGCAGCTCGGCACTCACCTGCAAGCCCTTGCTGCTGCCGATGCTGAGCCTGCCCACGCCGGCGGCGGTGGTGACTTCGAGCAAGACCGGCGTCGGACCCCGATGCTGACGGAGTGCGTTCTGGAATTGATCCAGCGCACCCGACACGCGCAAATCGATCCGGATCGAAATGCGCTGCGCCTGCTGGCGGCAGATTTGCGCGAAGTCCCAGCATTGGTTGACCCGCATCGAAAAGCCGCCGTTGAATTCGTCTGCACGCAGACCGCCTTCGACGACCAGGATGCGGTCGCGGGTGATCAGCGGTGCGAACTGCGTCCATTCCTTGCCGAAGACCAGGCATTCGATCCGACCGCGGCCGTCTTCCAGTTGCACGAACGCCTGCGTCTCGCCGCGCTTGCGGATGGCCACCACTTGTCCGGCAATGTGCACGCGGACCGCAGGCTGCCAATCGGCGCGCCCTTCGATCTCGCGGGATCCCTGTGAGCCGCGTTCCCACAGGCGATCCAGTTCACCCAGGTCATGGCCGACCAGGCGCGCCACGTCTTCCCGGTAGGGGTCCATCGGATGCCCACTGAGAAAGTGCCCCAGGGTGTCGCGCTCGCCGGTCAGCTTCTGCAGCAACGACCAGTCGCCGGTTTCCGGCAGGTCGATGCAGATATCGCCACCGCCACCACTGCCGAACATGTCGAACATGCCGCTGTTGCGGTTTTTCGCCATCTGCTCGGTGGCTTTCAGCACCTCGGGCAGTTGCAGCATCAGCGAGGCGCGATTCGTGGCCAAGGCATCCATCGCGCCGGCGTGGATCAGGGCTTCCAGCGTGCGCTTGTTCATGCCGCCGGCGGCAACGCGCTGGCAGAAATCGAGCAGATCGCGGAACGGGCCGCCGTCCTTGCGGGCCGCCGCAATCGCTTCGCAGACACCATGGCCGACGCCTTTCACCGCGCCCAGGCCGTAGCGGATCGTGGCCTCGTCGGTGGCGTCGAACATGTAGCCGGAGGCATTCACGTCCGGCGGAAGCACGGTCAGTCCAAGCGCACGCGCTTCATCGAGGAAGCCCACCACCTTGTCGGTCTTGTCCATGTCCGAGGACAGGGTCGCGGCCATGAACTCGGCCGGGAAGTGCTGTTTCAGCCATGCGGTCTGGTAGGCGACCAGCGAATAGGCGGCGGCGTGCGATTTGTTGAAGCCGTAGCCGGCGAACTTCTCCATCAGGTCGAAGATTTCGTCGGCCTTGGCTTCGCTGACGCCGCCCTTGGCCGCGCCGTCGCGGAAAATCTCGCGGTGCTTGGCCATTTCGGCCGGCACCTTCTTGCCCATCGCGCGGCGCAGCAGGTCGGCACCGCCCAGCGAGTAGCCGCCGACGATCTGCGCCATCTGCATGACCTGCTCCTGGTAGACCATGATGCCGTAGGTCTCCTGCAGCATGGCCCGGGTGCGCGGGTCCGGATACTCGAACTCCTCGCGGCCGTGCTTGCGCGCCACGAACGACGGGATCATCTCCATCGGGCCGGGGCGATACAACGCGTTCAGCGCGATCAGGTCCTCGAAGCGGTCGGGCCTGGCCTCCTTCAGCGCCCGCCGCATGCCGCGGGATTCGAACTGGAATACCGAGCCGGTATTGCCGTTGGCGAACACGTTGCGATAGACGAGGGCGTCGTCCAGCGGAATGCCGGTGATGTCGAGCTTGCCGTCGACGATCCCGCGCATCCAGCCGGTGCGCATCCTGTCGCGGCGGGCGAGGCGTGTGTCGATGCGTGCATTGATCGCCTTTACCGCCCAGTCGATGATGGTCAGCGTGCGCAGGCCGAGGAAGTCGAACTTCACCAGCCCCACCGCTTCGACATCGTCCTTGTCGAACTGGGTGACCGGGTTCTTGCCCAGGGTGCCGTGGTCGTGTTCGGCGTACAGCGGGCAGAAATCCGACAATGGCGAAGGTGCGATCACCACGCCACCGGCGTGCTTGCCGGCGTTGCGGGTGAGATCTTCCAGTTGCCGCGCGAGATCCAGCAGGTCGCGCACTTCGTCTTCGTTGCGATAGCGCTCGATCAACTCCTCCGAGGCCATCTCGCTCTCGATGCCGCCCTTGCCTTCACCCATCGCATCCTTCAGGGTGATGCCGAGGATGTTGGGGATGAGCTTGGCGATGCCATCGACGGTGCCGTAGCCGAGACCCAGCACGCGGCCACTGTCGCGCACCACCGCCTTGGCCGCCATCGTGCCGTAGGTGATGATCTGCGAAACACGATCACGGCCGTATTTGCGGGCGACGTAGTCGATCACCTCATCACGTCGATCCATGCAGAAATCGATGTCGAAGTCCGGCATCGACACGCGTTCCGGATTGAGGAAGCGTTCGAACAGCAGGTTGTAGGGCAGCGGGTCGAGATCGGTGATCTGCAGTGCCCACGCGACCAGCGAACCAGCACCGGAACCACGGCCCGGGCCGATCGGGATGCCCTGGTTCTTGCCCCACTGGATGAAGTCGGCCACGATCAGGAAGTAGCCGGGGAAGCCCATCGTGATGATGGTGTCCAGCTCGAACTCCAACCGTGCGTCGTAATCCTCGCGAGTCTTGCCGGGTGCGAGTGGGGCTTTCCGCAGGCGCGCCTCAAGCCCGCGCCTGGCTTCGCTGCGGATCCAGCTATCCAGCGTTTCGTCGGACGGCACCGGATAGGCGGGCAGGAAGTAAGTGCCCAGCTTCAATTGCAGGTTGCAGCGCTGCGCCAGCGCGAGCGTGTTGTCGAGTGCATCGGGGACATCGGCGAACAGCGCCGCCATGTCCTCGCTGGATTTCAGGTACTGCTCGGCGCTGTAATCGTGCGGTCGGCGTGGATCATCCAGCACGCGGCCGCTGGAGATGCAGACGCGCGCCTCGTGGGCATCGAAGCCGGCAGCATCGAGGAAGCGCACATCATTGCTGGCAACCACCGGCAGGCCGAGTTTGCCGGCAGCGTGCAGGGCGAAGCGGTTGAACACCTCGTCGCCGTCGCGGCCGGTGCGCGTGAGTTCCAGGTGCAAATCGTCGCCGAATACCCGTCGCCACTGCACCAGTTGCGCTTCGGCGAGGTCATCGCGGCCAGCGAGTGCCAGTCGCCCGGCAAGGCTCTGCCGCCCCGCGATCGCGAACAGGCCGGCATGGTCAGCCTGCAGCCATTCCGGATCGATCGCCACGCAGTCGCCGCGCTGGCCTTCCAGCCAGGCGCGGCTGAGCAGGCGTGACAGGCTCAGGTAGCCGGCTTGGTCGCGGCACAACAGCGTCAGCAACGAAGGCGCATCGCCGCCATCGGCGATCATCACATCGCTGCCTGCAATCGGCTTGATGCCGACGCTTTCGGCGGCCTTGTAGAACTTGACCAAGGCGAACAGGTTGTTGCGGTCGGTGACGGCCAACGCCGGCAACTGCAGCTCGACCGCACGACTGAGCAGGTTCGGCCGATCGCCAGCCTTTTCCGGGCGCGCATAGTCCGGCTTCTCGGGCACGCGGATGGTGGAATCCGCGAGCGAGAACTCGGTGTGCAGGTGCAGGTGGACGAAACGTGCGGGCATCGCGATGTCGCGGGTTGAAACCGCAGGGTAGGGCGGCTTCGGGATCGGGACAAGGCTTGACAACCGGGAACGCAGGAAAATGGAGCTGCAGCGCCTGTTGGAGCGCACCGCAGGGGCGCGAAGCTGTTGTTGGAGCGCACCGCAGGGGATCGATGCTGTTGTGGGAGCGCACCGCAGGGGCGCGAAGCTGTTGCGGGGAATTGGCAGGGCATTCGCGCCCCTCGGCCTGTGGCCTCGGTGCGCTCCTACAAACAGGAGGCCTCGATGACGGCGCGCACCGGTGCAAAACTGCGGCGGTGCTGCGGGCAGGGGCCGTGTTCGCGCAGGGCGGCGAGGTGGAGTGGGCTGGGGTAGCCCTTGTGGCGGTCGAAGCCGTACTGCGGATACTTCGCATGCAGTTCCAGCATGCGCGCATCGCGCGCCACCTTGGCGAGGATCGAGGCGGCCATGATGCTGCGGTCGCGCGCATCACCACCCACCCAGGCTTCGGCTGGACAGGGCAAGTCCTTCGGCACCTTGTTGCCGTCGATGCGTGCGCAGTCGGCGACATGGGCGACGCCGAGCAAGGCTTCGCGCATGCCGTGCAGCGTGGCTTGGAGAATGTTGCGTTGGTCGATCTCGTCGGCTTCGACGAACACGATTTTCCATGCCAAGGCGCGTTCGAGAATGCGCGGATACAGGGCCTCGCGTTGTTTCTCACTCAGGACCTTGGAATCGTCCAGCCCATTCACCGGGGTGCGCCCAGGCGCGAACACGACGGCGGCCACCACCACCGGTCCAGCCAGCGGGCCGCGTCCGGCCTCATCGATACCTGCAATGCGCGGCTCGTGGCCCCTCTCCCGCAGGGACAGGGGTTGGGGTGAGGGGACAGGAGGTCTGCGATGTCCTGGCATCACCGAACCCTCACCCCAGCCCTCTCCCGGAGGGAGAGGGGGCGAAGCCGAGCAATTCAACCACCGCGTCGGCGGCGCGCTGCGAAGCATCGCGACGCAGCGTCTCGTGGAGGGCAAGAAAGCGCGGCTGCAACGCGGCAACGGCCTGCGGGTCGCGAAACCAATGCAGCAGCGCGGCGTGCAGATTTTCCGGCGTGCACGCGTCCTGCAACAATTCCGGGACCAGGGCTTCGCCTGCCAGCACGTTGGGCAGGCTGACATGCGTGGACTTGAGCAGGCCGAACAGTCTGACGATGCGGTAGGTCAGTGCGGAAATGCGATGGCCAATCACCATCGGTCGCTTGCACAGCATCGCTTCCAGCGCGGCGGTGCCCGATGCCAGCAACACGCAATCGCTGGCGATCATGCTCTGCTGCGCCTGTCCGTCGATGATCCGGAACGGTGCCGCATCGCCAAGGATGGCGTCGATGGCGGCACGGCACTGCACATTCGCGGCAGGCACCAGCACGCGCAGGCCGGGTACATCGGTGGCAAGCCGTCGCGCGGCCTCGGCGAAGTCCGGCAACATGCGATGGATTTCGCCCAGCCTGCTGCCGGGCAGCAGGGCGAGGATCGGCGTGTCGGTTGCTTCACCCAATGCAGCGCGCGCGGCCGAGCGATCCGGCTGCAAGGGGATCGCATCGGCCAGCGGATGTCCGATGAAGCGGGCATCCACGCCATGTCGCGCATAGATCGGTGGTTCCATCGGAAACAGGCAGAGCACGCGATCGGCGCACTGCCCGATCTTCGTGGCGCGACCCTGTCGCCACGCCCAGATCGACGGGCTGACATCGTGCACGGTGCGCACGCCGCGCTGCTTCAGCCAGCGTTCGACGCCGAGGTTGAAGTCGGGTGCGTCGATGCCGATGTAGACATCGGGTTTCCAGTCGAGCACGCGTTGGCGAAACTGTTTGCGCAGGCGCAGCAGGCGCGGCAGATGCGCCAGCACTTCGGCCAAGCCCATCACCGTAAGCGCGCTGGCATCAAACCAGGTGTCCATGCCGGCGGCACGCATGCCGGGGCCACCGATGCCGGCAAATTGTGCATCCGGAAAGCGCGTGCGCAGGGCATCGATCAGGCCGGCACCGAGCTGGTCACCCGAGGTTTCGCCGGCGCAGAGGGCGATTTTCATGCGGTGTTGCCCTCATCTCCGCAGGAGCGCACCGCAGGGGCGCGACCGCAAGCTGTGAGCATCGTTATATCGCGCCCCTGCGGTGCGCTCGGACGGAAGGGGTCGTTTCGGCCAATCAAGGACTAGCTCCGCGTGTCATCCGGAGAGAGGATGCCCTGATTCACCGCAGCAACGGCCGCTCGCCCGCCTCGATGAAATCGAGGAAGGCGCGCACGTCGTCGCTGCCCGCGGCGATTTCAACCAATTCCACCTTGGCTTCGTCCAGCTTTGCTTCGCCCATGTACAGCGCGCGGTAGGCGCGCTTGATCGCGGCGATGCGCTGCGCATCGAAGCCACGCCGCTTCAGGCCTTCGGCATTGATCCCGCGCGGGCGTGCGTATTTTTCCTGCGCGATCATCAGGAACGGCGGCACATCGCCATTGACGAAGGCGCCCATGCCGATGAAGGCGTGGTCACCGATCCGACAGAACTGATGGACGCCGGTGAAGCCGCTGAGGATGACATGATTGCCGACGACGACGTGCCCGGCGAGGGTGGCGTTGTTGGAGAACACGCAATCATCACCGACGATGCAGTCGTGGGCGATGTGGCAGTAGGCGAGGATCCAGTTCCGGTCGCCCAGCCGGGTGATGCCGCCGCCGTCGCCGGTGCCGCGGTTGATGGTGACGAATTCGCGGATCGAATTGCCGTCGCCGATCTCCAGTTCGACCCGCTCGCCACGGTATTTCTTGTCCTGCGGCTCGCCGCCGATCGCGGCGTGGGCGTGGAAGATGTTGTTGCGACCGATCCGCGTAGGCCCTTCGATGATGCAGTGCGGACCGATACGAGTGCCGTCACCGACCTCGACCTCCGATCCGATCACCGCATAGGCCCCCACCTGCACGCCGCTGCCCAGCTTGGCATCGGCAGCGATGACGGCGGTGGGGTGGATGCGGGTGCTGGCCGAGGTCATGGGCAGGCCGCGCTTATCCGCGCGCCGCGGCGCACAGGATTTCCGCGCAGGCCACTTGCTGGCCATCCACGCGGGCGATACCCACGTACTGGGCCATGTTGCGGATGCGGCGCTTGAGCTCGACGTCCAACTCCAGCTTGTCGCCTGGCACCACCATCCGGCTGAACTTGGCATTGTCCACCTTGACCAGATAGAAGGTCTCGGTCAGCGGATCGGAGGGATTGCGCGACAGTTGCGAGAGCAGACCACCGGCCTGGGCCAGCGCCTCGATCACCAGCACGCCAGGCATCACCGGCTTGCCGGGGAAATGGCCCTGAAAGAAGGGCTCGTTGCAGCTGACGTTCTTGTAGGCCAGCACGCGCTTCTCCGGCTCCAGCTCGACCACGCGGTCCACCAGCAGGAAGGGATAACGGTGCGGCAGCAGGTATTCGATGGCGGCGGTGCCAAGCGGAAGCGACAGATCGGGAATCGTGCTCATTCGTGGTCCTTGGCATCGCTCGCCAGCCGGCGGGCGATGCGGTCGAGTTGTCGGAACCGCGCGGCATTCTTGCGCCAACTGCGGTTGTCCATCAGGGGTGTCCCGGACGAATATTCGCCGGGAGTCTTGATCGAGTGGGTCACCAGGGTCATGGCGGTAATGACCACGCCATCACACAGTTCGAGGTGGCCGAGGATGCCGGCACCGCCGCCGATCAGGCAACGCTTGCCGATCCGGGCACTGCCGGCCGCCGCGGAACATCCCGCCATCGCGGTATGCGCGCCGATGTGGACGTTGTGGCCGATCTGGATCTGGTTGTCGAGGCGAACGTCGTCTTCCAGCACGGTGTCTTCCAGCGCGCCGCGATCAATGGTGGTGTTGGCGCCGATCTCGCAATCATTGCCGATCACCACGCCGCCCAGCTGCGGCACCTTGATCCAGCGGCCCCCATCCATGGCGAGGCCGAAGCCGTCGGCACCGAGCACGGCACCGGGATGGATCAGTACGCGCTGGCCCAGCCTGACCCGCGTGACCAGGGTGACCCGCGCCACCAGCGTGCAGCTTTCACCGATGACACAATCGGCACCGATCACGCAGCCGGGGCCGACATGGGCCTTGGCTGCAACGCGGCTGCGTGCGCCGATGCTGGCGTGCGGGCCAATGGATGCCGAGGGGTCAACGACTGCAGAGGGATCGATTGCCGCAGTTGGATGGATGCCGGCGGCGGTGTCCTGCGGCCGATCAAACAGTGCTGCGATCCTTGCAAAAGCCACGTACGGATCGTCGGCAAGCAGCACGCTGCCGGTATGCCCCTCGGCGTCCTGCGCACGCAACACGACCACGCCCGCGCACGTTGCATCGAGCTGAGCGCGGTAGCGCGGGTTGGCGAGAAAGCTCAACTGGGATGACGTCGCCGACGCCAGCGTGCCGACGCCAGTGACGCTCCGATCCTCGCCCCGCAGCACCAGGCCAAGGCGATCGGCGAGGTCGGACGCGTGCAAGGACTGCGGCATCATCGCAGCATGCCGATCAGAGCTGGCCGCCGGTGATGGTGAACTGCAGGCGCTCAACCTGATCGCCTGGCAATCTGTGCACGGGAATCGCGTAGCTGATCGACAGCGGGCCCATCGGCGAGCGCCACAGCAGGGCGACACCGACCGATGCGCGCAATTCGTTGGCGTGGAAGTTCTTCCAGCCGTTGTACACATTGCCGAAATCGAGGAAGGCGGATACGCGTGCCGCGGGGCTGTCGATCAGCTTCGGGAAGATGGCTTCGATCGATCCGGCAACGAGGAAGGAGCCACCCAGCGGCTGGTGGTACCCGGTGGCCGTACCGAAATACGGTCCGAGTGTATTGTCCACGAAGCCACGGACCCGGCCTGTGGAGTTGATGCCGCCGGCGTAGAAGTTCTCGAAGAACGGCAGGCCTGTCGCGACGGCCACGCGCTTGAAGTCCGGTGATGTCGGCAAGCAGGGATTGCTCGGCGGCGGCGGAGGCGGTGGCGGCGGTGGATTCGGGTTGGTGGTGGTAGGCGGCGTGGGCGGTGTCGGCAGTGTGTAGCAGACGTTGCGTGCGTAGTCCTTGCCGTAGGAGTCGCCGAAGCCCAAGGTCGTCGCTGTCTTCAACACGATGCTCGGATTCAACGGCCAATAGCGGGTGAAATCGTACTGCAGCTTGTAGTAGCTGATCGTCGAACCCGGCAGCACGATTTGCGCGCTCAGATTGTGCGTGCTGCCGATGGTCGGCATCAGATAGTTGTTGCGGGTGTCGCGCGCCCACGCGCCCTGGATGCGGAATGATCGGAAGGTGCGATCACCCACGGCATACAGATAATCCATCAGCGGATCAGGGGTCGAACCTGCGAACGCATTGATCTGGTTGGAGTCGACGCCCGCCATCAGCGAGATCGAGTTGCTTTCGCTCAGGGGAATTCCGAGCAGGACCTGGAACGCGCCGCTGTTGGACGAGTAGGAGGCCACGTTGAAGCTGGAGTAGTCGAACTCGCGCCACCAGACGTTGTAACCCAGCGACAAGCCGCTGTCGGTGAAATACGGGTTCATGAACGAGAACTCGTAACGCCGCTGGTAGGTGCTGCGGTCCAGTGCGATCGACAGGCGATTGCCGGTGCCGAGGAAATTGTTTTCCGACAACTGCAAGGACAAGTTGATGCCGGTCAACTGCGAGTAACCAAGGCCGGCCGAGACGCTGCCGGAGTTGGTTTCCTTGACGGTATAGGTCACATCGACCTGATCGTTGGTTCCTGGAACCACCGCCTTGTCGACGTTGACTTCCTCGAAATAGCCCAGCCGATCCAGACGTACCTTGCCGCGATCGATCGCCGCCTGCGAGTACCAGGTGCCTTCGAACTGGCGCATCTCGCGGCGCAGCACCGGATCCGCCGTGCGGGTGTTGCCCTTGAACACGATCCGACGAACCCGCACGCGTGGTCCGGGCTGGATCTGGAAGTCGATGGCGACCGTGCGCTTGTCACGATCGATGCGCGGTACCGGGTTGATCTGGGCGAAGGCATAGCCGATGTTTGCCAAGCGCAAGCGGATGGCGGATGTGGCGAAATCCAGCATCGCACGCGAGAACGTCCCGCCGGGCTTGATGAACGACACCATGGTCTGGATTTCTTCCTTGGGAAGAATGGTGTCGCCGGAGACGGTGATGTCGCCGAAGTTGAAGACTTCGCCCTCGGACATGCCGGCGGTGATGAACATGTCGCGGCGGTCGCCACTGATCGCGACCTGGGTGGAGTCGAGGCTGAAATCGATATAGCCGCGATCCAGGTACCAGGAGGTGAGTTTTTCGATATCGCCGGACAGTTTCTCGCGCGAGTACTGGTCATCCTGCCGGTACCAGCTCAGCCAATTGGTGGTGTGCGATTCCCAATCGTGGGTGATGTCTTTCTGCGGAAAGGTATCGTTGCCGATCAGGTTGATGTGGCGGATGCGTGCCGCCTTGCCTTCCTTGATCGTGATGGTCAGGTTGATGCGGTTGCGATCCAGGCGCTCGACCGAGGGCGTGATCTCGACGTTGTACTTGCCGCGGTTGTTGTACTGACGGTTGAGTTCCTGGGTCAGACGGTCGAGGTTGAGCAGGTTGAAGGTCTCGCCTTCCGAAAGACCGATTTCCTTCAGGCCCTTGAGCAGGTCCTCGGTCTTGATGTCCTTGTTGCCGACCAGGGTCAGCTTGTTGATTGCCGGACGCTCGGCCACCGTGATCACAAGGATGTTGCCCTGTCGATCAAGACGCACGTCCTCGAAGAAGCCGGTCTTGTACAGCGCGCGCAGTGCTTCGGCGGCCTTGCCCTGGTCGAGGGTATCGCCGCGCTCGATCGGCAGGTAGGTGAACACCGTGCCCGCGCCGATCCGCTGCAGGCCGTCGATGCGGATGTCCTGAACCGTGAATGGCGTGAACGATGCGGCAGGTGCCGGCGGCGTCGGTGCCGCGGGCGTTGCGGGAGCAGGAGGTGCCGACTGTGCCCAGGCAGGAAGCGACAACGCCGAGGCCAGCGCAATGGCCAGGAAACGGCGGGAGGGGGCTCGGGTCATTCGAAACGTCCTGTCTGTGGTGCCGCTTTGTTCGGAGATTCCGCGCGGTGCGCGGCATCGGGGGAATGGATCACGACATCATGTTCAGGATGTCATTATAGAAGGCCAGCCCCATCAGTCCTGCGATCAGCGCAAGACCGATGTACTGGCCCATGGCCTGGGCACGTTCGCCCAGTGGGCGGCCCGCGGCAAGCTCGATAAGGTAATACAGCAGGTGCCCCCCGTCCAAGACCGGGATCGGCAGCAGGTTGAGCAGGCCGAGGCTGACCGAGAGCAGGGCGAGGAATTCGAGGAACCAGGCCGGGCCGCGGGCGGCGAAATCATTGGCTGCGCGGGCGATGGTAATCGGCCCGGACACGGTCTGCTGCACCGCCACCTGACCGCGGATGGCGCGGCCGATCATCTCCACGATCTGCACGCCCTGGAACCAGGTTTCATGGGCCGCAGCGGGGATCGCGGCCATCGGGCCGAGCCGCAGCACGGCATCGTGCGGGGCTTCGGTTGCGGGGGCGCTGGTGATGCCGAGGATCCAGCGCGTCTTGCCGGTCTCATCAGTGATGCGCTTCGGTGCGAGCTCCAGTGCCAGCCGTTCGCCGTCGCGTTCGACCTCGATCATCGCCTTGCCGCCGCGCTGGCCCAACTGCTCCACTAGCGGCGAGATGTCCTCGTAGCTCGCCACCGGCGTGCCATCGATCGCGGTGATGCGATCGCCCTCGGCCAGCACGCCCCAGGCCGGGCTGCCTTGTCGAATGCTGCCGACGACGGCAGGGATCAGCAGATGGCGCGGAATCAGGCCGATGGCGTACAGCGCCATCGCATCATCACCCTTGGCCGGCAGGTCCTGCAGGGCCAGAACGTGCGTGGTTTCGCTGCCGTCAGCCTGGCGCACGTTCAACGTGACCGGCTTGCGGTCGATCGCCGCGATCGACAGCGCGATGCCCAGCTCGCTCCAGGTAGGCGTCTGCCGGTCACCGACCGCCATGATCTTGTCGCCCGCATGCAGGCCGGCTTGCGCGGCGATGCCCTCGACGTGCCCGACCACCGGCGCGTAATCCGGACGACCGACGATCAACATCGCCCACAACAGCGCGAAGGCCAGCAGCAGGTTGGCCAGCGGGCCGGCGGCGGCAATGGCGATGCGTTGCCAAACCGGTTTGCGGTTGAATGCCCGTGGCAGGTCCGCGGTGGCGACATCACCCTCGTTTTCGTCGAGCATGCGCACATAGCCGCCCAGCGGGATCGCGGCGATCACGTATTCGGTGCCGTCGCGTCCGCGGCGCGACCACAGCGGCTTGCCGAAGCCGACCGAGAAGCGCAGGACCTTCACCCCGCAGCGGCGGGCCACCCAGAAGTGGCCGTATTCGTGAAAGGTCACCAGCACACCCAGCGCCACCAGCAACCACCAGACCGAGCCGAGGAATTCGCTCATGCGCGGCTCCGGGTTGCGATGCGCTGGCGCGCCGCCTCGCGCGCCATGCGATCCGCGTCGAGCAGCGATTCCAGGGTGTCGGAAGGGCGAGCGGGCAGTGCGTCCAAGCTTGCGGAAACCGTGTCGGGGATGTCCAGAAAACCGATCTTGCCCTGAAGGAAGGCTGAAACGGCTTCCTCATTGGCGGCGTTGAGCACCGCCGGGGCCGTGCCGCCGGCTGCCAGCGCCGTTGTTGCCAGCCGCAGGCAGGGGAACGCGTCGAGGTCGGGTGCTTCGAAGTCCAGCCGCCCGCCCTGGCTGAGCAGGTCGAGCGCCGACACGCCGGATGCGATCCGCTGTGGCCAGCCCAGCCCCACTGCCAGCGCGGTGCGCATATCGGGCAAGCCAAGCTGCGCCAGCGTGCTGCCGTCGGCGAAATCCACCATCGCGTGGACCAATGACTGCGGGTGCACCAGCACGCGGATGGCCTCGCCCGGGATCCGGAACAAGTGGTGGGCTTCGATGACTTCGAGGCCCTTGTTCATCAACGTGGCCGAATCCACCGAGATCTTCGGCCCCATCGACCATTTCGGGTGGGCCACGGCTTGCGTCGGAGTGACCTCGGCGAGTGCGTCACGTGTCCAGCCCCGGAACGGCCCGCCCGAAGCGGTCAGGGTGATCCGCGCCGGTGTCGACATGCTGCCGCCCAGGCACTGGAACACGGCGTTGTGCTCGCTGTCGATAGGCACGATCTCAGCGCCGGCCGCGTGCGCTTCGCGCATCAGCAGCTCGCCGGCGAGGACCAGGGATTCCTTGTTGGCCAGCAGCAGGCGTTTACCGGCGCGAGCAGCTGCCATCGTCGATGACAGGCCGGCAGCGCCAACGATCGCGGCTATCACCGTGTCGCAGGCATCACTTGCCGCAAGGGCGTCGATGGCGGCGTCGCCGGCGTGTGCTTCGGTCGCAAGGCCTGCCGCCCGCAGGCCGTCACGCAAACTTTCAAAATGGCGGGAATCGGCGATCACCGCGTGATCGGGCGCATGCACGCGGCACAGCACCAGCAATTCCTCCACCCGTGTCCCGGCGACCAGCACGCTGGCCCGCATTGCTTCGGGATGACGAGCGATCACATCCAGCGCCGACGCGCCGATCGAGCCGGTGGCACCGAGGATGGCAACCTTGCGCATCATCAGAACCCGAGCCAGGCCTTGCCGACCGCGAACACCGGCAGCGCCGCGAGCAGGCTATCGACCCGATCGAGGATGCCGCCATGCCCGGGGATCAGGGTGCCGGAATCCTTCACCCCGGCGTGGCGCTTGAGCAGGCTCTCGAACAGATCGCCGGCGACCGAGAACAGCACGGTGACCATGGCCACCACGATCACTTCCGCCAGCTTGGCCGTGGGCACGTCGAGCAGCAGCGCGCCGGCCACGGCAACCAGTGCGGCCAGCACCACGCCCCCAATCAGGCCTTCCAGCGACTTGTTCGGGCTGATTCGCGGTGCCAGCTTGCGCCCACCGAACCACTGGCCGCCAAACCGCCGGCCGGCGAAATACGCACCGCTGTCGGCGGCCCACACCAGCAGCAGCACCAGCAACAGCCAGGCCGGGCCGTGCGATGGCTCGGCATGCAGCAGTGCCAGCGCGCACCAGGCCGGTACCACCGCGACCGTGCCTGCCACCAGCTTGGCGATGCGTGCGCGACTGTCGCTGCCGGAGGCGAAGTCGTAATGCAGCATCCACAGCAGCGCCAGCAGCCACCACACCACGCCGAGCATGGCGGTCAGCTCGAACAAAGGCAGCGCGCTGGTCCGTGTCGAACGCGAGCCCCAGACCAGGGCCACCATCAGCCCCAGATTGCAGGCCAGCAGGACCGTGCGGGCGAGGCTGTCCTCGATATCCACCAGTTTCAGCCACTCCCACAGTGCGGCCAGGCACAGCAGGGCGCTGACCAGCATCAGCCAGGCGGTAGGCAGGAGCAGCACCGCTGCGATCGCGGCGGGCCCCATCACCAAGGCGGCGAGGACGCGGGTCTTGGTCATGGCGCGCTTCCTTCGTTGGTGGCGCGGATCTGCGCACTGGTCAGGCCGTAACGGCGTTCGCGTGCCGCGTAGTCGTCGATGGCCTGCTGCAGCAGCGGGGCATCGACGTCGGGCCACAGCGTCTCGGTGAACCACAGTTCGGTGTAGGCCAGCTGCCAGAGCAGGAAATTGCTGATCCGCAACTCGCCACCGGTGCGGATGAACAGATCCGGCAGTGGCAGGTCGGCCAGTGCCATCCGCTGCGCCAGTGCGGCCGGATCGATTTGCTCCGGGCGCAGGCGTCCGGCGGCGACCTCCATGGCCAATTCACGCGCCGCGCGGGCGATGTCCTGTTGACCGCCGTAGCTTGCCGCGATGTTCAGATGCAGCCGCGCGTTGCTGGCGGTCAGGGCTTCCGCACGCTCCATCCGCCCTCGGAGCGTGGCGGCGAAGCGCTCGCGTTCGCCGATGAAGCGCAGCCGCACGCCAAGACGCGCCAATTCGTCGACCTCGCGATCCAGCGCGCCGATGAACAGTTTCATCAGGCCGCCGACTTCTTCGCTCGGACGGTCCCAGTTTTCGCTGGAGAAGGCGAACAGGGTCAAGGCGCCGATCCCGCGCCGGAGGCAGAACTCCACGCAGCGCTTGACCGCGCGGGCGCCGGCACGATGGCCGATCAGGCGCGGTCGGTGCCGTGCCTGCGCCCAGCGGCCGTTGCCGTCCATGATGATGGCGATGTGCTGCGGCACGCTGGCAAGCCGCGGGCTACCGGCATGGTCGTCAGGTGCTGCGGGTGCGCTCGCGGCGATCACATCAGTCAAACAATCGGCCCTCAAGGCATCTGCCAAGCATCAAGTTCCCGAACCTTGAATCCCGGGTCCCGGGTCCCGGGTCCCGGCTCTCCTCAAACCGACATCAACTCGGCTTCCTTGCCCTTGATCACCTCGTCCACGTCCTTGATCGCGGCATCGGTGATCTTCTGGATTTCGGCTTCGGTGCGGGCGCTGTCGTCCTCGGAGATCTGCTTGTCCTTCAGCAATTCCTTGACCTGGTGGTTGGCGTCGCGACGGATGTTGCGGATCGCCACCTTGGCGTCCTCGCCTTCGCCGTGGACGACCTTGGTCAGGTCGCGGCGGCGCTCTTCGGTCAGGGCCGGGATGTTCAGGCGGATGGTGGTGCCGGCGGTGTTCGGGGTCAGTCCGAGGTCGGAGGCGAGGATCGCCTTCTCCACCGCGCCGACCATCTGCTTCTCCCACGGCGTGATGATGATCGAGCGCGCGTCGCCGACCGAGACGCTGGCGACCTGCGACAGCGGCATGTCGGAGCCGTAGTAGTTGACCTTGATGCTGTCGACCAGGCCGGTATTGGCGCGGCCAGTGCGGATCTTGACGAGGTTGTGGCGCAGGGTCTCGATGCTCTTGCCCATGCGGGCCTGGGCGTCTTTCTTGATCTCGTTCAACATGGCCGCGTGCTCCTTGGGTTCCGCAAACGGGCCATTATAAGTGCGTTGGAGCCGATCAACCGCCGACCAGGGTGCCAATCGCTTCGCCACGCAGGATGCGCAGCAGCACGCCGGGTTGGGCCATGTCGAAGATCCGCAGCGGCAGCTTGGCGTCGCGACACAGCGCGAAGGCGGCGGTATCCATCACCCGCAGGTCGCGACGGATCACATCGTCATAGCTCAGGTTATCGAGCTTGACCGCGTCCGCGTGCTTTTCCGGGTCCTTGTCGTAGACGCCGTCGACCTTGGTGGCCTTGAGCAGCAGGTCGGCGCCAATCTCGATCGCGCGCAGCGCCGCCCCGGAATCGGTGGTGAAGAACGGGTTGCCAGTGCCGGCGGCGAAGATCGTGATGCGGCCCTTTTCGAGGTGACGCACGGCGCGGCGGCGGATGTAATCCTCGCAGACGTCGTTGATCTTGAGCGCACTCATCACCCGGCACTTGGCGCCGGCTTTCTCCAGCGCATCCTGCATCGCCAGCGCATTGATCACCGTGGCCAGCATGCCCATCTGGTCGCCGGTGACCCGATCCATGCCGCCGGCCGCAAGTCCGGCCCCCCGAAAGATGTTGCCGCCGCCGATCACCAGCGCGATCTCGGCGCCGGCGTCACGCGCCTCGATGACCTCGAGTGCGAGCCGGGTCAGGACCTTGGGGTCGATCCCGTAATCCTCATCGCCCATCAACGCTTCGCCGGAGAGTTTCAACAGCACGCGGCGATAGGCGAGTTCGGACATGGGGCACCGGGGTTTCAGGAAGGCGCGCGAATTCTAACGGATCACCATGGGCCACGCCCTGTACACCCACAAAGTGCCGCCATTTCGATGCATCTCACCGTAGGAGCGCACCGCAGGGGCGCGATCTCAGCCGATCAGCACGAAACCGGTCACCAAGGCCAGCAAGGCCAGCGGATACAGGCTGGCGCGGTCGAACAGGCGGGCAGCGCGGCGGCCTTCGTGTGAACGGAACAGCTGGATGCCGGGCACCAGCAGCAGGATCACGCCGATCGCCAGCATGCCGAGCTGGAAACGCATGCCCAGCGCCAGCGGCGACATCAAGGGCAGGAACCAGCCCAGCGCCAACGTCGCCAGCAGGGCGATCAGCACGACCGTGCCGGCGATTTTGGGGCCGAACACCAGCGGAACGGTGCGCGCGCCGACGCGGCGGTCTTCCTCGACGTCGTTCCAGTCAGCGGGAATGTTCTGGCCGCCGATTTCCCAGGCGATCAGCCAGGCCACCATCAGCCCCAGCAGGGCCGTATCCGGGCGCGGCACCACCGCCAGCACTGCCGCCACCGGGCCCAGCGATTTCACCACGCCGCTGACCAGCACCCGCCACCAACTCACCTTGAACAGCAGGCAATAGACGGTTTCCAGGATCGGCGCGGCCAGCACCACCCAGATCAGCAGCGGATTGAGCCACCACGCGCCGACCAGCGCGATCAGGTACCAGGCGATGAACCAGACGATGCCCTTGCCGAGACTGAGCTTGCCCTGCGCGATCGGGTAGCGAAGGTCCGAGGCTTCCACCGAATACCCGGCATTGGGGCCGGCGCCGGCGAATTTCTCGCGGTCGACCTTGACCCCGATGATGTCGTTCAGCGCATACAGCGCGGTATAGCCCGCCAGCGCGGTCAGCAGCGCCACCAGCAGCACCAGCCAATGTGGAAAGTGGCCAAGCCACAGCAGCGCGGCGAAACCGGGCATGGCGATGTCGAGCACGCCGTGGGTGGAGCGCGACAGGGCGAGGAAGCTGCGCATCCGGCTCAGGCCTTCTTGACGTAGCTCATCATGTAGTTCACGTCTTCCTTGCCCTCGGCCACCTTGAAGCGCTTGGTCAGCGGATTGAACATCAGGCTGGCGCTGCGCAGGTGGGTCAGGCCGGCCGCCTGCGACCATTGCCGCAACTCGCTCGGGCGGATCAGTTTTGCGTATTCGTGGGTGCCCTTCGGCAGGATCCGCATCACGTATTCGCCACCGACGATCGCGAACAGCCAAGCCTTGAAGCTGCGGTTGATGGTCGAGAAGATCACGTGGCCGCCGGGCTTGAGCAGGCGCGCGCAGGCGGCGATGATCGCCGCCGGATCGGGCACGTGTTCGAGCATTTCCAGGCAGGTGACGACATCGAAGGTGCCGGCCTCCAGCTCGACCAGTTCCTCGACCCGCTGCAGCCGGTAGTCGATCGCAAGGCCGCTCTTTTCCGCATGCTGGCGGGCCACGGCGAGGCTCATCTCCGACTGGTCGATGCCGATCACCTGCGCGCCGGCCTTGGCCAGAGTTTCGGTCAGGATGCCGCCGCCGCAGCCGACGTCGACCGCCTTCGCGCCTTTGATTTGTTCGACGTGATCGAAGGTGAACTGGCTGCGCAACGGATTGATGACGTGCAGCATGCCCATCTTGCCGGCGGGGTCCCACCAGAGTTGGGCGACGCGGTCGAATTTGCTGACTTCGGAACTATCGACGTTCACAGCTTGGTTCATGGGTCACCTTGAGGCGGGCATGCAGGGCCGGCACCGCGGCGTCGAGCTCGCGGCGGGCGATGTCATTGAGGAAGGTGCAACTGCCGATGCCATTGGGCACCGGCACGCGCTGCAGGCCATTGCGGTGTTCGATGCGGTCGAGCAGGGAGTGCCACATCAGTTCGGCATCGAGGAGGCCTGGGTCGAGGTCGATGCCGAGGCTTGCGACCAGCGCGAATACGCGCTCGGCTTGGCGTTGCCCCAGCAGGCCGCGGTTCAGCGCGAGTTCGGTCGAGACCAGCACGTCCAGAAGCACTGCCTCGCCGTGCAGCAGGTGCTGTTCGTGACGTGTTTCCAGCCCGTAGCTGAAGCTGTGACCGAAGTCGACCTTGCGCGCCAGCTGGTCCTCGTGCAGGTTCGGTTCCAGTTCGGTGAGCATGCCCTGGATCGCGGCGTCGAGGATGGCATCGCCGGCTGCGTCCAGGAACGCGGTTTCGATGCAGCGCGCACCATCGCGTTCGAGACGTTCGAACAAGTCGGCGTCGCAGACCACCGCCAGCTTGACGATCTCGCAGACGCCGTTGCGCAGGTGGCGCGGTGGCAGCGTGCGCAGGAAGTGCTTGTCGAGTAGCACCGCCGCCGGTGGCTCGAAGCTGCCGAGGCGGTTCTTGTTGCCGTTGAAGTTGATCCCGGCCTTGATCCCGAGCGCGGCGTCGATGTAGCCCATCAGGGTGGTGGGCACCTTGATGTGCGGGATGCCGCGCCGGTAGGTGGCGGCGACGAAGGCCACCACGTCGGTCAGCACGCCGCCGCCAATGGCGATGATGGGCTCATCGCGACGGTGGATCGGGAAGCCGTCGAGCTCGCGCAGGATGTCCTGATAGAGCGCAATCGTCTTGTGTTCCTCGCCGCCCGGGAACACCACCACCCGCGCTTCGATGCCCTGGTGGACAAACCAGTCGCGGATCGCCTTGCCATGCAGTCGGTCGACATTGGCATCGACCACCACGAAGCGGCGGCCACCGTCGCTGCGGCCATAGTCGAGCAGGCGGCGATTGTCGGCATCGAACAGCCGTGGCGCCTTGATCACGTCATAGGCGATCGGGAGCTGGGTGCGCACCTGCCAGCGGTCGGCGCGGGTAATCATGCGGCGTCCAGCCAGTGTGGGCGGCGGGTGAGGATCTCCCGCGCCACCCGCTGCGCATCGTCGAGGCTGTGATTGCGCCAGTTGCCGCATTGTTCGATGTTCGCGTAGGGCACGGCGGTGGCCGCCTGCATCTCTTCGAGGATGCGCACGAGGCAGGCGCACAGCACCTCGGCGCGACCCTCGTTCTGGAAACCGAGGTAGAAGCCGGTCTGGCAGCCCATCAGGCCGACCGAAACAAAGTGCTCGGGCAGCAGCCGGCTGAAGCCTTCGAGCAGGAAGTGTTCGACCGAATGCAGCTCGGTGGCGGTCAAGTATTCATCGGCATTCGGATGGCGGATGCGCAGGTCGACGCAATAGACGACATCGCCGTGCTCGCCAGCACGCGCCGAACGCAACTTGACGCTGGGCGCCTTGAGCCGGCGGTGGTCGAGTTCACCCACCAGCCCCGCAGGCCAGCCGAGGGATGCGAGGTCGATCCTGTCGTCCATGTCCGCCTTCAGCGTCCGCCGTTGATCGCGGCCAGATGCCGGTAGCTGTCATCCAGCGCTTTCTGCCAGCCCTCGACGTGGTGATAGAGCTCGACCGAGCCAAAGCCCTTGAAGCCGCCTTCCTCCAGCGCGCGGAAGCTGCCGGCCAGGTCCAGCGTGCCTTCGCCGGGGATTTCGTGGAAATGCACGATCCCGGTCAGGGTATTGGCCACCATCTTGTCCACCAGCGGCGCATTTTTCGCGCCGCGCAGATAGCCGCAGATCGGCCGCGCGCGTTCGAGCACGTCGTAGCTCAGGCCCGGCATCGAAATCAGGTAGGTGAAAATTTCATCATCCAGCGGCGAGCTGCCGGCGTACAGGCTGGAATACGGCACCACCTGCAGGTCGCGGGTAATGCCGGCGCGTTGCAGCAGCGCCTCGATCCGCGCCTTGCGCGCCGGCGAGGCCGCCTCGAGCGGAAAGTGGATCGGATGCTGGCGGTCCAGCAGCAGGAAATCGGCGGTGTCGGGGAAATGCACCAGCACGCTGGCAAAGCCCAGATCGGGCGCCAGCGCGGCGTGATCGTGGACGATCTTCAGGTTGTAGCCTTCGCGGGCGTCGGAAATGTGCAGGTAGCGGGCCTGCGGCGCGGCCAGGCGCAGCGCGTCGAGGTAATTGGTTTCCGAGCAATAGGCATGGCAGATGTCGATGTGCAGCTTGAACTTGGGCGAGCCGACCTGCTCCAGCAGTTCGAGCCCTTGCGCCATCGTTTCGATGTGCATGCCCGGCTCGGGTTCGATCAACAGGGTGATGTCCTCATCAGAGCGGATTTCGCGCAGGCAGTCGTGGATCGAATCCACCAGCAGTTCGCGCGGATTCACCTCCGGATGGGCGACGTGGTCGTCGCGGAGGAAGCCGCTGCCGAAGGTGACCAGGTTCACCCCCAGCTTGCGGGCGACGTGGATGCCGCGCTTGACCAGATCGATCCGGCGCATCCGTGCGGCCTTCTCCAGCGCCATCAGCGAGGGCTCGTGCGGTCGGTGCGGATCGAAGAAATGCGAGGCGGTGGCCACGCAGCAGGCCTTCACCCGGCGCGCGCCCAGCCGCTGCTTGACCGCATCGAGATAGGCATCGTCGATGTTGAACGGATTGAACTGGTCGCGATGGAAGGAAATCTCGATCCCGGCATAGCCAGCGCGATCAACGGCGTCGATCGCATCGAGGAAATCGAGATTGGTCAATCCGAACGTACTGTAGCTGAGCTGGATCGCGGACATGGCGAATTCTGTCTGTGACAGGCCATTTTATACGGTCGCGCCGTGGCTTGCGCTTTCACGCCTGAACCAGGGAGGCCCACCGTTGGCCAAGGAACGAAAAGGCATGGTGGCCGAACCGGGCGTTTGGCGGTTTGCGGCACGACGGCCTTCGCGAAGGCCGCGGATGCGCTAAAGTCGCGTCTGGATGTTGCAGTGCGCCATCGGGCGCTATCGTCCGCCTCCGGATGCCCTCTTGAACACCTTCGGCCAGCTGCTGCGCGTCACCACCTTCGGCGAATCGCACGGGCCAGCGATCGGCTGCGTGCTCGACGGTTGTCCGCCGGGGATTGCCATTGCGACGGAGGATTTCGCCCATGATCTTTCGCGGCGTGCCACCGGCAAGACCCGCCACACCTCGGCGCGGCATGAGGCCGATACGGTTGAAATCCTGTCCGGTGTGTACGAAGGGCAGACCACCGGCACCCCGATCGCGCTGCTGATCCGCAATACCGACGCACGCAGCAAGGATTACGCGAAGATCGCCGCGCAGTTCCGTCCCGGCCATGCCGATTACACCTATTGGCAGAAATACGGCGTCCGCGATCCGCGCGGCGGCGGCCGCAGCAGCGCACGCGAGACCACGATGCGGGTGGCGGCGGCGGTGATCGCCAAGAAATGGCTGGCCCAGCGCGGGGTGACGGTGCGTGGCTGGCTGAGCCAGATCGGGGAAATCCTGCCGCGAGAGCACGACTGGGAAGCGGTCGAGTCCAGTCCGTTCTTCTGGCCCTGCGCCGAACAGGTGGCCGAGCTTGAAAGCTACATGGACGCACTGCGCAAATCCGGCGATTCGGTCGGTGCACGGGTGACGGTGGTGGCCGATGGCGTGCCGCCAGGCTGGGGCGAGCCGATCTACGGCAAGCTCGACGGCGAGCTGGCGGCGGCGATGATGTCGATCAACGCGGTCAAGGGCGTCGAGATCGGCGACGGCTTCGCCAGCGTGGCGCAACGCGGCAGCGTGCATCGCGACGTGATGACCCCGGAAGGCTTCCAGTCCAACCACGCCGGCGGCATCCTCGGCGGCATTTCCACCGGCCAGCAGATCGTGGCCTCGGTGGCGTTCAAGCCCACCTCCAGCCTGCGGCTGCCGGTCGACGGGCTGGACGTGGATGGCAAGGTGGTCGAAATCGTGACGACCGGCCGCCATGACCCCTGCGTGGGCATCCGCGCCACCCCCATCTGCGAGGCGATGCTGGCGCTGGTGTTGATGGACCAGTCGCTGCGCCACCGCGCCCAGTGCGGCGATGTGGGCGAGGTCAAGCCGCGCATTCCGGGCAAGAGGGCGCCAGAGGCCAAACAATAGCGGTATCAATCGTCTCTCACTGTAGGAGCGCACCGCAGGGGCGCGATTTCGAGCGGGTCGCGCCCCTGCGGTGCGCTCCTACAGAATTTGCGAATGAATGGGCGCGCACATGCGGTGCGCTCCTGCGAGGATCAGGAGATCGTGAGAATGAGCAAGCAATACAAGGTAGCCGTGGTCGGTGCGACCGGCGCGGTGGGTGAAACGATGTTGTCGATCCTGGCCGAACGCCGGTTCCCCGCCAGTGCGGTGGTGGCGGTGGCCAGCGAGCGTTCCGCCGGCAGCAGGGTGGCTTTTGGCGACGATGAATTGGTGGTGCAGGATTTGGCCAACTTTGATCCGTCGTCGATTGATATCGCGCTGTTCTCCGCCGGCGGTGCGATCAGCAAGGAATACGCGCCGAAATTCGCTGCCGAGGGCGCGGTGGTGATCGACAATTCCTCGACCTTCCGCTACGACGACGACGTGCCGCTGGTGGTGTCGGAAGTGAACCCCGAAGCGGCGAAGAACCGCCCGCGCGGGATCATCGCCAACCCCAATTGCTCGACCATGCAGCTGATGGTGGCGCTGGCGCCGATCCATCGCGCCTGTGGCATCGAGAGGATCAATATCGCGACTTACCAGTCGGCGTCGGGCGCCGGGCGTTCCGGCATGGAGGAGCTGGGCCGGCAGACAGCCCAGTTGCTCAATTTCCAGGACATCGAACCGAAGAAGTTCCAGGTCCAGATCGCCTTCAACCTGATCCCGCAGATCGACGACTTCCAGGACAATGGCTTCACCAAGGAAGAGATGAAGCTGGTCTGGGAAACCCGCAAGATCCTCGACGACGCCCGCATCGGCGTGAACCCGACCGTGGTGCGGGTGCCGGTGTTCTATGGGCATTCCGAGGCGGTGCATATCGAGACCCGCGAAAAGATCACTGCCGACGCGGCGCGCGCGCTTCTGGCGAAGTCGCCGGGCGTGGAAGTGGTCGATGAGCGCAAGCCGGGCGGCTATCCGACGCCGGTCACCCACGCTTCCGGCAAGGATGCGGTGTTCGTCGGTCGCATCCGCGAGGACCTGTCGCATCCGCGTGGGCTTGACCTGTGGGTGGTGTCCGACAACATCCGCAAGGGTGCGGCGCTCAATGCCGTGCAGATTGCCGAGTTGCTGGTGGCCGAAGGACTGCAGCCCAAGCTCGACCAGACCCATTGAGCAGATGGCCCTGCACGCCGGCTGCGACATCCGTCGCAGTACGGTGCGCGAGCGCTGCTGCGAATGCGTGACAATCTGCTAGAGTCGCCGCGAGGCTGTGACCCCGGAGCACATGTGATCGGATTCTTGCGCAAGGCAGCAATCGCGGCGTTGTTGATGGCGGCTGCAGGCAATGCCTGGGCGTTGGGTCTGGGCCAGATCCAGGTCAAGTCGAAGCGCAACCAGCCGCTGCTGGCGGAGATTCCGGTCATCTCGACCACGCCCGGTGAGTTGGCGGCCTTGCAGGCGCGCATGGCCTCGCCGGAGACGTTCCGGCGGATCGGCCTGCCGCAACCTTCCGGCGTCGCGGCGGAATTGCAGTTCAGCCTCGGCAGCGATGCCCGTGGCCGGCCGGTGATCCGCGTCACCAGCATCCAGCCGGTCGACCAAGGTGTGCTGAATTTCCTGATCGAAGTCGATTGGGGCACGGGCAAGCTGGTTCGCGAATATTCAGCTCTGGTGGATGTGCCGAACACCGCCAGCGCGTTGCCGCAGGCGAACGTGCAGATGGCGACGGTCGCGCCGTCCAACCTCGTGCAGCGACCGGATGTGCCGGCCGCGCCACCCGCGACGCCAGCCCCCGCGCAACCTGAACCTGCGCCGCAGCCGGCACCGGTCGCGAGCGCGCTGCCAGCGCCGACGCCCGCCAACGCGGAAGCGGCCGAAGGGCAAGCGAATGCCCTCGATGTGGCTCCGCCTGTCGAGGCACCACCGCCACCGGCACCGGTGCCTGCCGTGCCGGTGGAAGCGGCACCTGCACCCGCGATGGCAGCGAGTGCGGACGCCGGCCAGTACGGACCGGTCAAGCGTGGCGACACCCTTTCCTCGATTGCCGGCGGGCTGGGCCTGCGCGCGTCCTACAGCCTCGACCAGACCATGCTGGCGCTGCTGCACGCCAATCCCGCCGCCTTCATCGGCGAAAACATCAATCGCCTGCGTCGCGGCTCGGTATTGCGGATTCCCGATGGTGGCGAAGTCGGCCAGATCGACGCCGGCCAGGCCACTGAAGTCGTACGCCAGCAGATGCAGGCTTGGCGGCAGGACCAGCGCCCCGTACTGCAACCGGAGACGTCTGCAGCGGCCGATACCGCGAATGCAGGCACAGTGCGTTCGGATGCATCGGCAGCCCGGCCCACGAGCGCAGCCAGCAAGCCGGCGGCACGGCCTGCCACAAACGCGAATCGCGCCCCGGCAGCGACTGCGTCTGTGCAGCCTGCAGCAGCGGCGCGCCACTCCGAAGCGCGTCTGGAAATCGTGCCGCCGACCGGTGATCGGCGCGCGACGGGGGCACAAACAGGAACCGGCAATGGCGGTGGGGGAAGCATGCTGCAACAGCAGTTGAGACAGCGCGACGAAGAGATTTCCGCGAAGAGTGCGGAGATCGGCGAGTTGAAGGAGCGCGTTGCCGAATTGGAACGGATCCGCGACGAGCAGCACCAGTTGTTGTCGATGAAGGACAGCGAGCTGGCTGCGGCGCAGCATCGCCTGGCCGAAGCGAACCGGACGGTTGCACAGCCCGCGCCGGCCGCAGCGTCGGCCACGGCCGCGACACCGCCTGCCACGGCGATGCATACCGGCAAGAGCATGTATTACCTCGGTGGTGGCGTCGGCGTGCTGCTGGTGGGGCTGCTGGTCTGGCTGGTGGCGCGCAAGCGCAAACCGGAACCGACGCCGGCACCGAAGAGCGCCTTCGTGCCTTCGTCGTTGGCCGCGAGCATGCAGGAGCTGGATCGCAAACGCGCCAACGCGACCGCAAAGGCGTCGGCACCATCGGCCGCTGCAGCTTCGGACAAGCCGGAGGACGATAAATCCAGTGCCAGTGCTGCGCCCGCGACCATCCCCGGCAGACGTGGCGGTACGCCCGCTTGGCATTCGGGTTGGGTGGTGAAGGATCCTGCGGCAGGAGCCGAGGCGACGGGCAGTGCTGAAGCCTCGACTCCGGCGGCAGAGGCCCCGAAGGCGGCACCGGCTCCCGCGCCTGCAGATGAACCAGTGGCGACGCACGACGGCCCACCTGCACAGGCCAGCGCCGACCAGCGCTTCAAGTTGGTCGATGCCTTCCTCGACATGGGCGATCGCACCTCGGCCCAGCAACTGCTGGCCGAACTGCTCAATGACGAAGACGACGCCGTGAGCGAAAAGGCCGGCAAGATGCTGGCGCGGATCATGGGCTGATACGGCGCGGGCGGTCATGCGCTACGCGCTGGGAATCGAATACGACGGCAGCGGGTTTTCGGGTTGGCAGCGTTTGAGCCAGCCCGGCGTGATGACGCCGGATGGCAGCCTGCAAAACGTGCTGGAAACAGCACTGTCGCGGGTGGCGAATGCGTCGGTGGCGACCGTCTGCGCCGGCCGCACCGATGCCGGTGTGCACGCGCGCTGCCAGGTCGTGCATTTCGACAGCGACAGCGAGCGCTCGCTGCGCGGCTGGATCCTCGGCACCACCGCCAACCTGCCGCCGGCGCTGGCGGTGCGTTGGTGCGTGCCGGTAGCTGACGATTTCAATGCGCGATTCTCGGCGAGGGCACGCCGCTATCGCTACCGCATCCTCAATCGCAGTGCCCGCCCCGGCCTGCAGCACCAGTTCCTGGGATGGGATTGGCTGCCGCTCGATGCCGATGCCATGCACACGGCTGCGCAGGCGCTACTCGGAGAACGCGACTTCTCGGCGTTTCGCAGTTCGCAATGCCAGGCCACCCATGCCCGCCGCAATCTGCAGGCCATTTCCGTCACCCGCATGGAGGATGAAGTGGTGGTGGAGGTGCAGGCCAATGCCTTCCTGCACCATATGGTGCGCAATCTCGTCGGATCGCTGTTGCTGGTGGGGCGTGGCGAGCGCCCGGTGGAATGGATGGTGGAACTCCTGGAAGGTCGTGACCGCAACGTCGCTGGCCCCACCGCGCCATCGGCCGGATTGTTGTTCCTCGGGCCGCGCTATCCGGCCGCGTGCGGCCTGCCGGCCGAGGTCACGCTGTGAGCAGGACCAGAATCAAACTCTGCGGCATGACCCGCGACGAGGATGTCGCGTTGGCGGTTGCGCTGGAGGTCGATTACATCGGCCTGATCTTCGCCGCACGCAGCCCACGCAAAGTGACGCTTGAACATGCAGCGGCCCTGCGTGCACTGGTGCCATCGACCACGGCGGTGGTGGCACTGATGATGGACAACCCGCGCGCCGAAGTCGATGCGGTTGTTTCGTGCGTGCGGCCGGATCTGCTGCAGTTTCACGGCGGCGAAGATGATGGGTTCTGCACGAGCTTCGGCCTGCCGTTCTGGAAGGCGATCGCTATGGGAGACGACGGAGATCCGCTGGCGGTGATGGCGCGCTATCCCTCGGCAAGTGGTTATGTGCTGGATGGACATGGTGCCGGCGAGGCCGGTGGCAGTGGCCGCAGCTTCGATTGGAGCTTGCTGCCGCGGAAGCGCGAGCGTCCGATCCTGCTGGCGGGTGGGTTAAGCGCAGACAACGTCGGGCAGGCCATCGCGACTGCGCGGCCCTGGGGCGTGGATGTCGCCAGCGGGATTGAATCCGCACCCGGAATCAAGCACCCGGAAGCGATGCTGCGCTTCGTCGCCGCGGTGCGCGCAGCGGATGCCGGCGCGACGCATCCGGCGATCGGGTAGGCTATGCTAGTGAAGACATCGAATCGCCCCCGCGCTCCCTTCGGTCGCTCGTTGCGCCGCTGGCGGCGCGTGCCTGCGGCGTCGGTCAGATAAGCAGCGTCCGGTCGTTCGCCTGAGGTTTGCTTCCGCAAGCGTATCGCGCTTGCCGTCCGACAGCACGATGTTCCCGGAGTCTTCCGCATGACCGCTTCACTTGCCCATCCCGCGGCTATCGACTACCACGCCTATCCCGACGCCAGCGGCCACTTTGGCCGACACGGTGGCCGCTTCGTCGCCGAAACTCTGATTGGCCCCTTGCAGGAACTGGCCGCAGCCTATGACGCTGCGCGGGTCGATCCCACCTTTATCGCCGCGTTCGAGAACGACCTCAAGCACTATGTCGGTCGGCCCAGCCCGATCTACCACGCCCAGCGCCTGTCGCGCGAGGTCGGCGGCGCGCAAATCCTGCTCAAGCGCGAGGATCTGAACCACACCGGCGCGCACAAGATCAACAACACCATCGGCCAGGCCCTGCTGGCCAGTCGCATGGGCAAGACCCGGATCATCGCCGAAACCGGCGCCGGCCAGCACGGCGTCGCCAGCGCTACCGTGGCCACCCGGCTGGGCCTGGAATGTGTGGTCTACATGGGTGCCACCGACATCGAACGGCAGAAGATCAACGTCTACCGAATGAAGCTGCTGGGGGCGACCGTGGTGCCGGTGACCAGCGGCAGCGCCACCTTGAAGGACGCGCTCAACGAGGCGATGCGCGATTGGGTGACGAATGTGCGTGACACCTTCTACATCATCGGCACCGTCGCTGGCCCGGATCCGTATCCACGCATGGTGCGCGACTTCAACGCGGTGGTCGGCCGCGAGGCACGGGCGCAGATGCTGGCCGAGTACGGTTGCCTGCCGGATGCGATCACCGCCTGCGTCGGCGGCGGCAGCAATGCGATTGGGCTGTTCCACGCCTTCCTGAACGATGCGTCGGTGCGCATCGTCGGCGCCGAGGCGGCCGGCGAGGGGATCGAGACCGGCCGCCACGCCGCCTCGCTTGCCGCGGGCCGGGTCGGGGTTCTACACGGCAATCGGACCTATGTGATCTGCGATGACGATGGCCAGATCACCGAGACCCATTCGATCTCGGCCGGCCTCGACTATCCCGGCGTCGGCCCGGAACACGCGTTCCTGAAGGACGCGGGCCGTGCCGACTACGTCGGTGTCACCGATGCCGAGGCGATGGATGCCTTCCACCGCCTGACCCGTACCGAAGGCATCCTGCCGGCGCTGGAATCCAGCCACGCGGTGGCGCAGGCGATCAAGTTGGCGCGTGAGCTGCCGAAGGACGCGCTGGTGCTGTGCAACCTGTCCGGGCGTGGCGACAAGGACGTGCACACGATCGCGGCGCGCGAGGGTCTGGTGTTGTAACGGACCGGCCCCGTCATCGGGCCCCGTCATCGGATTTGGACGCAGGCAGGAAATGCGCGACAATGCCCGATTCACCACAGAACACAGCAGGAGCCGGCCATGGCCGAAGACAATCAGGGGCAGCCCATCACCTCGCAGCAGGCCGACAGCCAGCTGGATCCGGCGTTCGTCAATGCCGTGAACGAGTACCTTGCAGTGGCTGATGCCCAGACCCAGAAGGTCGGTCCGAATGGCCCGAGCCTCGCTCTCCAGTTCGCAGCCGCGCGCTTCAATGCCCATCACTTCCTGATGGCGGTCAAGCCGATGTATGCGGCGCAGGAGCGGCAGAGCTTCCTCGATTCGGCGACTGCGGTGTTCCGCAAGATGCTCAATCAACATCTGGACGGGATCGGCGAAGAGCGCGGCATCGACGTCGGCGACTCCGAGTTGACGGCTGAGTACGCGGCTGCCGGCGTCATGGTTGGTCGCATGAAGGACGCTGCCACGCAGACCCCGGCTGAAGGCTACGTCGCCGCAGCCCAGGCCGCACCACCCGCCAACCAGGCGTAATGACCCGACTCGGGCATCGGCTGGATGCGCTGCGCGCGTCCAGCCGCAAGGCATTGGTGCCGTTCATCACGGCGGGGGATCCTGCGCTCGATGCCACGGTACCGATCATGCATGCGCTGGCGGAGGCCGGCGCGGACGTGATCGAGTTGGGCGTGCCGTTTTCCGATCCGATGGCCGACGGTCCGGTGATCCAGCGCAGCTCGGAACGCGCGCTGGCGCGCGGGGCCGGGCTGCGGCATGTGCTGGACAGCGTGCGCCGATTCCGGACGGGTGACCCGAAGACGCCGGTCGTGTTGATGGGCTACCTGAACCCGGTCGAGATCCACGGTGTCGATGCCTTCGCCGCCGATGCCGGCGATGCGGGTGTGGATGGCGTGTTGTTGGTGGACCTGCCTCCGGAAGAAGCCGGGGCCTACAGCGCCGCGTTCGCCGCACGCGGATTGGCATTGATTTCGCTGGTCGCCCCGACCACGCCGCAGCCACGGCTGGAACGCTTGTGCGCGCAGGCCGAGGGCTACCTCTATTACGTCAGCCATGTCGGTGTCACCGGTGCGGCGCAGTTGGATATCGCCCGGATTGGCGAGCAGTTGGCCCATCTGCGCCAGTGTTCCCGCGTGCCGGTGTTCGCCGGGTTCGGGATCCGCGATGCCGATAGCGCCGCCGCCGTGGCAGCACACGCGGATGGCGTCGTGGTCGGGTCGGCACTGGTGTCGGCACTGGCCGATGCACAGGATGCGATGACCGCCGCTGAACTGGCCGGGGAATTCCTGCGCCCCCTGCGTGCAGCGCTGGACGCCGCTGCGCGCTAGACTTCCGCCCGCCGGGCCGCAAACAAGACAGGTCGAAACCCGATGAGTTGGCTCAAGAAACTGATGCCCGGCGGCGGTATCCGCACCGAGGCGGGCAACGAGCGCAAACGCAGCGTTCCCGAAGGCGTGTGGGAGAAATGCGCCAGTTGCGGTGCCGCGCTGTATCGGCCGGAGCTGGAGGAAAATCTCGAGGTCTGTCCGAAGTGCGGATTCCACATGGCGATCCGTGCCCGCGCACGACTGGCGGCGCTGTTCGATGGCGGGGCCGGACGCGAAATCGGTGCCGAACTCGGTCCGACCGATGTGCTCAAGTTCAAGGACCAGAAGAAATATTCCGACCGCATCAAGGCGGCGCAGAAATCGACCGGCGAGCGCGATGCGCTGGTGGCGATGGAAGGCAAATTGATGGGGCAGGATCTGGTCGCCTCGTCCTTCGATTTTGCCTACATGGGCGGCTCGATGGGCTCGGTGGTCGGCGAACGCTTCACCCTCGGTGCCGAGCGTGCGCTGGCCATGGCTTGCCCCTATGTCTGCTTCACCGCCAGCGGCGGTGCGCGCATGCAGGAGAGCCTGTTCTCGCTGATGCAGATGGCCAAGACCTCGGCGGCGCTGGGTCGCCTGCGTGCGGCAAGCTTGCCGTATATCTCGGTGCTGACGCACCCGACCACCGGCGGCGTGTCCGCCAGTTTCGCCATGCTGGGCGATTTGAACATCGCCGAACCGGGCGCCCTGATCGGCTTTGCCGGCCCACGCGTGATCGAACAGACCGTGCGCGAGAAATTGCCGGAAGGGTTCCAGCGCAGCGAGTTCCTGCTCCAGCACGGCACGGTCGATCAGATCGTGGATCGTCGCGAAATGCGGGTGCGATTGGCGCGCCTGCTGGCGCTGATGATGAAACAGCCTGCACCGGTGGAGGCCAGCGAGCCATGAGCGGGCGCAGGTATTTCGGCACCGATGGCATCCGCGGCCGGGTGGGCACAGGCCCGATCTCGGCCGATTTCGTGTTGCGTCTGGGCAATGCCTACGGCCATGCGCTGGTGGCGGCCGCGCGCAAGGAGCAGGAATGGCGAAAACCCATGGTGGTGATCGGCAAGGACACGCGGATTTCCAACTACATGTTCGAAGCCGCGCTTGAGGCGGGGCTGGTCGCTGCTGGCGTCGACGTGCAGCTGATGGGGCCGATGCCGACCCCGGCGGTGGCGCACCTGACCCATTCGATGCGCGCCGATGGCGGCATCGTGATTTCCGCCTCGCACAACCCGCATCACGACAACGGCATCAAGTTCTTCTCGGCGCTGGGCGAGAAACTCGATGACGCCACCGAGCTGGCGATCGAGGCGGCACTCGACGAGCCCTTCCGCACCGTGCCATCGGAGCGCCTCGGCAAGGCGGTGCGCAACCGCGACACCATCGGCCGCTATGTCGAGGCCTGCAAGAATTCCGTGCCCAAGGGCTTCAATCTGGAAGGCATGCGGATCGTGGTGGATTGCGCGAATGGCGCGACCTACCAATTGGCGCCGCTGGTGCTGCGCGAGCTGGGTGCGCGGGTGGAGGCGCTGGGCGTCGACCCGAACGGACTCAACATCAACGAAGGCGTGGGTTCCACCCATCCTGAAACACTGGCTGCACGCGTGCGCGAAACCGGGGCCGATCTCGGCATCGCCTTCGACGGCGATGGTGATCGCGTGCTGTTCGTCGATGGCGACGGCCGCGTGCGTGACGGCGATGACCTGATCTATCTGCTGGCCTGCGATTGGCAGGCATCCGGACGCCTGCGCGGGCCGGTGGTCGGCACCTTGATGACCAATTTCGGATTGGAGCAGGCGCTTGCGGCGCAAGGGATCGGCTTCGTTCGCGCCAAGGTCGGTGATCGCTACGTGCATCAGCAGTTGCTGGCGCACGACGGCGTGCTGGGTGGCGAAGCCAGCGGGCACATCCTTTGCCTGGATCGCGCCAGCACCGGTGATGGCATCGTCAGCGCGCTGCAGGTGCTGGAAGTGCTGCAGCGGCGTGGTCTCCGCCTGGGCGAGATGCTGGCCGGGCTCGCACGGGTGCCGCAGAAAACCGTCAATGTGCGATTCGAGGCTGGCCGCAAACCGGCCGAAGACGGTGCCGTCCAGGCCGCGTTGCTGCAAGCGCAGCGTGCGGTCGATGGGCGCGGCCGCGCCTTCCTGCGCCCCTCCGGCACCGAGCCGGTGGTGCGGGTGACGGTGGAGGCGGATGATGTGGCCTTGGTCGATTCCACCCTCGCCACATTGTCCGAAGCCGTGCGTGTCGCGGCACGTTGAAACCGAGGTTCCCATGGTCACGAAGATCCCCACCCTCGATATCCGTCGCTTCACCGATCCAGCCTCGCCGAGCGAGCGCCAGGCCTTCATCGACGAGTTGGGTGCGGCCTATCGCGAGTGGGGCTTTGCCGGGATCCGCGGTCACGGCATCCCGCAGGCGCAGATCGACGAAGCCTATGCAACCTTCAAGGCATTCTTCGCATTGCCGGAGACGGTCAAGCAGCAGTACCACGTCGAAGGCGGCGGCGGTGCGCGTGGCTACACCCCGTTCGGGGTGGAAACCGCCAAGGGTTCGAAGTATTTCGACCTCAAGGAGTTCTGGCACATCGGCCGGGAAATCCCGCGCGATTCGAAGTACGCCGACGACATGCCGGAGAACCAGTGGCCGGCGGAAATCCCGGAGTTCAAGCGCGTCGGTTACGGCCTGTACCAATCACTCGATGCGCTGGGTTCGCAGGTGTTGTCGGCGCTGGCGCTGCACATCGGCCTGGCGGAAGATTATTTCGCCGACAAGACCGACAACGGCAATTCGATCCTGCGCCCGATTCACTATCCGCCGATCACCACCGATGACGTTCCCAATGTACGCGCCGGTGCGCACGAGGACATCAACCTGATCACACTGCTGGTGGGTGCCAGCGCGGAAGGTCTGGAAGTGCTGTCGCACCAGGGCGAATGGGTGCCGTTCACTGCCGATGCCGATACCATCGTGGTCAATATCGGTGACATGCTGCAGCGGCTGACCAATCACGTGTATCCGTCCACCACCCACCGCGTCGTCAATCCACCCGGTGAGAAGGCCCGCCAGCCGCGCTATTCGACGCCATTCTTCCTGCACCCCAATCCGGATTTCCTGATCGACGTGCTGCCGTCCTGCGTGAGTGCGGAGAATCCCAGCCGTTATCCCGAGCCGATCACCGCGCAGGGTTACCTGGAAGAGCGCCTGCACGAAATCAAGCTCAAGTAGCGCGGTCGCGGCACGCCGCTGCGCGCGGCCTCAGGTCATCCAGAAAAACACCGCAGTCATGCGCTCGTCGGCGAGGGCGCTGCCGAAATAGGCGGTGGCGCTGTGAATCATGGCGGCGCTGTAAATCAGAAGCCGGTTGAAGCGATTCGGCACGCGCACATCCTCGACGAAGGCGTCGGGAGGCACGAAGCGCGTACCCAGCGCCTCCACCAGGTTCTTGTGCTTGCCGCTGACCGTATTGCCGCCCAACTGGCCGTTCGGCATGCGCTGGCGATAGAAGCTGGTGCCGCAGTCCCTGGGGGCATCCGGCGTGAGATACAGCACGGCGGCGTAGCGACACAACGCCCGCGAGTCGGTATGGGGTTTGGCCCCCGAGTCCCTTGCGCCGACCACCTGCACGCAATTGTGGTTCAGCGTCTTGCCATCGGGCGTCGCTTGCACCCACAGCTTGCCGGCACCGGTGGCCTCGCGCACGCGCTTCTCCACGATGTCCAATTCGTCCTGCACAAGCGCCGGGATCGCCCGTCGGCCGGGCCAGGTTTCCTGGGTATGCGGGAAGCCGAGCGCCCAATCCTGCTTGTCCAGACAGCGCCGGCGCAGCGAGGCCGCGTCGGGCAGGATGTCGTCGAACACCCAATAGTCGCGTCCCTCGGTGGGCTTGCGATAGGGCAGGGTCGGCAGCGGCGGGAACCTCGTTTGCATGTCTGGACTATAAGGTCGCGCACCTCTCGCAATTGCTAAAATGAATTTTTCGTAATCCTGGGTGGCAGCATGCGTCGCAGAATCGTCGCGGGAAATTGGAAACTGCAGGGAAGTCGTGCCTTTGCCGCCGCCCTGGTGGATGAGATCAAGCGGGATGCGCCTGCGACGGTGGAGTTGATCGTGCTGCCGCCGTTCCCTTTTCTGGGCGAAACCGCAACGCAGTGCGCAGGTTCGGCGCTGGCCGTGGGTGCGCAGGATGTCAGCGAACACGCGCAGGGTGCCTACACCGGTGAGGTGTCGGCGGCGATGCTGGCCGATGTTGGCGCGCGCTACGTGTTGGCAGGCCATTCCGAACGACGCCAATACCATTCCGAAAGCAGTGAGTGGGTGGCGAGGAAATTCCAGGCCGCACACGCGGCTGGCCTGTCGCCGATCCTGTGCGTCGGCGAAACCCTGGATGATCGCGAAGCCGGGCAAACCGAAGCGGTGATTGCCGCGCAACTGCAGCCGGTGCTTGATCTGGTCGGCGTGGCCGCCATGGCCGAGGCCATCGTGGCCTACGAGCCGGTCTGGGCGATCGGCACCGGTCGCACCGCCAGCCCGGAGCAGGCTCAGGACGTGCATGCCTTCATTCGTGGCCAGATCGCTGCGCGCGATGCTACAATCGCCGGCTCGCTACCGATCCTTTATGGCGGTAGCGTCAAGCCCGGCAATGCGGCCAGCCTGTTCGCGCAGGCCGACATCGACGGCGGGTTGATCGGCGGCGCCTCGTTGGTGGCTGCGGACTTCCTGGCCATCGCTCGGGCAGCCTGATCGGATAAGGACTGTTCCATGCTGATGCAATTGCTCAATGTGCTCTATGTGCTGATCGCGATCGCGATCATCGCCCTGGTGATGCTGCAGCAGGGGGATGGCGCGCAGGCCGGGTCCGGCTTTGGCGGCGGCGCGTCGGCCACCGTGTTCGGTGCCCGCGGCTCCACCAACTTCCTGAGCAAGAGCACCAAGTGGCTGGCGGTCGCGTTCTTCGTGATCAGCCTCGGCATGGCGATGTATGCCAGCCGGCAAGCCAAGGCCACGGGCCCCGCACGCGCCCCGGATCTCGGCATCATGGGCCAGCCGGCCCCGGCGGGGACGCCGACGGCACCGGCCACCGGTCCGCGCATTCCCACGGCACCGGCCCAGCCTGCCGCACCTGCGCCGACCGTTTCGACGGCACCGGCGACTGCAACGCCCGCGGCGACTGCCCCGGCATCCTCGGCCCCCGCCGCAACCACGCCGGCAGCCCCGGCACCCGCGCAGGGCCACTGAAGAAACGCATTGCTTTAAGATGCTCGCCATCGAGGCGACCATCGCAACGAATTGCCCAGATGGCGGAATTGGTAGACGCACTACCTTGAGGTGGTAGCGACTTAGGTCGTGGGGGTTCGAGTCCCCCTTTGGGCACAAACCATCGGAATCGCAAGGCACTGCTGATTCCTGCAACACCTCTGAAACCGCGCTCTGGTGCGGTTTTTCTTTGTGCGCATGTCCGTGGCAATTTCCGGCGCTTCTGGAAACAAGCAGTTTTGCAGTGCCCATGGTGGTTGCCGGATAGGCCCGTCATGCGTGCTGTTGGCTACCTTCCCTGAGCCTCGGGCTACACTCGCAGTCGAGCTTGATTCGGGGGCCATGTGATGGCGCGCAAGCAAATCAGTTTTCCCTTGTACCTGCACATCACCCTGCTGGCGGTGGTGCTGGTCATCGTCACCGGCGAGACGCTGCGCTGGTTCGGCGATGCGATTCCCGGGGAAGGTGAATTTTTCCTGTTGGTGGCGATTGCGACGGTGGTCGCCTTGCTGATTTCCCGCCGCATCGTGGCACCGCTTGCGCGGCTTGCGCAGGAAGCCGAAGCGGTGCGTCGGTTCGATTTCACCGATCATCCGGTGGTGCGTTCCTCGGTGCGCGAGATCGACACCTTCGGTGCGGCCTTCGACTTGATGCGCGATGCGGTGCGGCGCTTCCTGCGGATCAACCAGCAATTGGTGACCGAGACCGATTTCGAGAAGCTGCGGCCGTGGCTGCTGGACAAGCTGGTCGACATCGCCGGCGCGCGTGGCGGTGCGCTCTACCTTGCCGATGCCAGCGGCGCGCTGCGTGTCACTGCGCTGGATGTCGAGGGCGGGCGGGCCAAGCCCGCGCCTGAGCTGCCGCCGCTGTCGCCGGATCGCCTGCCCAAGCTGTTGGAAGCCGCCTGCCAGGCGGCGCGACCTTTGAGCGGGCACCTGGCCGTGGAGGAATTGCGTGCGCTTGGCCTGGATGAGGCGCTCGCGCGTCCGACCATGCTGGCGTTGCCGCTGCGCGATCGCCACGACCAATTGCTGGGCATGTTGCTGCTGTTCAAGGACGAGGCGATCAACGAAGCCAGTATCCGCTTCATCGAGGCGCTGGCCGCGAGCGCGGCGACCTCGCTGGAGACGCAGGAGTTGGTGAAGGAACAGAAGGCGCTGCTGGAAGCAACCATCCGCATGATCGCCGGAGCCATCGACGACAAGAGCCCGTACACCGGCGGTCATTGTGCGCGCGTGCCCGAGCTCACCTTCATGCTGGCGCGTGCTGCCTGCGCGCAGGATAGTGGCCCGTTTGCGGAGTTTTCGTTGAGCGACGAGCGCTGGGAGCAGTTGCACCTGGCGGCGTGGTTGCACGATTGCGGCAAGGTGACCACGCCCGAATACATCGTCGACAAGGCGACCAAGCTCGAGACCGTCCACAACCGCATCCACGAGGTGCGCACCCGTTTCGAAGTGCTCAAGCGCGATGTCTGGATCGATTACTGGAAAGGCGTGGCCGAAGGCGGCGGCGAGCCATCGCTGGCGCAGCAACGTGATGCCTTGCTGCAGACACTGGACGAGGAATTCGCGTTCGTCGCGCGCAGCAACGTCGGCGGCGAATTCCTGCCGCCCGAACAGAAGGATCGCCTGCGCGGCATCGGTGCGCGGCGCTGGCAGCGGACGCTGGATGATCGGCTGGGCTTGTCGCGCGATGAGCTGGCGCGGATGCAGACACCGCCAACACCGCTGCCGGTCGAGGAGCCGCTGCTGGCGGATCGCCCGGAGCACCGCATCGCCCGCACGGGTGCCGAGATCATGCCGGCGGACAACCGCTGGGGTTTCAAGATGGACGTGCCCGAGTGGCTGTACGACCGCGGCGAGCTGCACAACCTGACCATCAGCCGCGGCACCTTGACCGACGAGGATCGTTACAAGATCAACCAGCACATCGTGCAGACGATCAAGATGCTGGGTGAACTGCCGTTGCCGCGGCACCTGCGCGAGGTGCCGCAGATTGCTGGCGGCCACCACGAGAAGATGGACGGTACCGGTTATCCCTGCCGGCTCGACCGCAGCCAGCTGAGCGTGGAAGCGCGGATGATGGCGATCGCCGACATCTTCGAGGCGCTCACTGCCGCGGATCGTCCGTACAAATCCGGCAAGACGCTGTCGGAAGCCGTCGCGATCATGGCGAAGATGTGCAAGGACGCACACATCGATCCGGAATTGTTCGAGCTGTTCCTGCGCGCCGGCGTGCATCGCGAATATGCCGACCGCTACCTCAAGCCGGAGCAGATCGATGCGGTACGGATCGAGGATTATCTGGCCTGACTCGCGTTCAATCCTCGACGCAGACCCGGTTGCGGCCTTCGCTCTTGGCCCGATACAGCGCAGCATCGGCGGCGGCCATCAACGGCCCACGGGCAGCGCGGTCGGGCGACAGGCTGGCAATGCCTATACTGATGGTGATCCGTTGTGGCGCACCGCCCGGGGTGAATACCGCGTCCGCGACCGCAGCGCGCAGGCGTTCGGCCAGCTGGATGGCATCCGCAAGCGCGCATTCGGGCAGCAGCAGGGCGAATTCCTCGCCACCGATGCGCGCCGCCACGTCGTCGCCGCGGGCATGCTGGCGCACGATCGCGCCGATCCCGCGCAGCACCTCGTCGCCGGCGATGTGCCCATGGCGGTCGTTGACCGGCTTGAACAGGTCGACGTCGATGATGCAAAGCGCCAGCATGCGGTCGTGACGCACGGCGCGAGCGATTTCCAGGTCGGCGGATTCGCAGAAGTGGCGACGGTTATGCAGGCCGGTCAACGGGTCGTGGATGGCCAACTGGTAGATCTCTTCGTGGTAACGCGCCTCGACGCTGTCCTCGGCGATGAACTTCAGCACGCTCTCGCCGATGGTGATGCGATCGCCGTCGGCCAGCAGTGCATCCTGCTCGATGCGGGCATCGTTCAAGCGGGTGGGATTGGTGGCGCCGAGATCGCGAATGCGAAATCGACCGGCGTCGTTCCAGAGCCTGCAGTGCTGGCGGGAAACGCTCTTGTGTTCGATGACGAGGTCGGCATCCTGATTGCGGCCAACGAGGATGGGCCGGTCGTGGATATCGACCCGCTTGCCAAGGCCTTCGCCGTGGATCACGACCACGCAGGCCGAACGCAGTGTCGGCTGGGCCGGTCCTGTGCTGAACAAGGTGCGCTGGGTGGTGTCGTCGTGGGGAGAATCGCTGTTCATGGCAGGACGCGGGACGTGACAGCCGCAGTGTAGCCGCGATCCAATACGGGTCGGATGATGGCCGGCACTGGGCAGGGCAATGCTGTGCTGCCTACAGGCGATGGATGGCCGGCCACGACGCAATCACGCGAGGATTGATGCGCCGTATCCTCAGATCAGCGGTGGATTGCCCTTGCTGACGGCCTGCGAGGCCGCCTGCTTGGCCAGCAGGGATTCGCGGCGGGCGATGTAGAAGGTGGAGGCGAGGATGATGCCGGCACCGAGCATGGTCGGCGTATCGACGATTTCATCGAACAGCAGCCAGCCGGCTAGGGTGACCACCGGCAGCTGGGTGAAGCTGATCGGCGTCAGCGCCGACACCTCGCCGAGCTTGAGCGCGCGCGTCCACAGCAATTGCCCGGCCGTGCCCATCAGGCCGGCCATGACCAGCCATAGCCAGTCGATCCCTTGCGGCGTTTTCCAGACGAACAGGGTGGGCAGCAGGGTCATCGGCACCCACAGCGCATAGGTCCAGAAGACAATCGTGTCGGCCTTGTCGATGGCCGACAGTTGTTTGATCTGGACCGCCACCAATGCGCTCAGCACGGCGGCGGCCACCGCGACCAGCGACTGCACGCTGAACGCCTGCGAGTACGGGCGCACGATCACCAGCACGCCGATGAAGCCCACGATCACTGCGGCCCAGCGGCGGGCACGCACGCGTTCGCCCAGCATCAGGATCGCGGCGATGGTGACGAAGATCGGCGAGGAGTAATTGAGCGCGATGGCCTGCGCCAGTGGCAAATGGGCAATCGCCCAGAAGCCGCAAAACATGGCGGCGACACCGATCGCACCACGCAGCAGGTAACGCGGCAGTTGTCGGGTGCGCACGCTGGCGAGGAAGGCGTGCACGGGTCGCGGCTGGGTGCGCAGCGGCCAGATCAGGACGGTCAGCAGGATCAGGAAACCGAAGGCGACGCGGAAGAACGCGATCTCCCAGGTCGGCATGTCGGCCGAGGCGAGGCGAATGAAGATCGCCATCAGGCCGAAGGTCAGGGTGCTGGCCAGCATCAACGCGGCGGCGCGGGCGTGGCTGCTGCGGGGCGGCGTCATGGCCTTCCTTCAACCGTTCGGCGGGGAATCGTATGGGGTCGCAAGTGAGGGCAGGATTCACGCGGTCAGGCGCGCGCACTCACCATGTCGCGCCGACGATCCGCGGTTCCGGTTCGATCGCCACGCCGAAGCGCTCCTGCACCGAGGCGGCGATGCGACGGGCGAGATCCAGCAACTGCAGGCCGCTGGCGTGGCCGTGGTTGACCAGGACCAGTGCATGTGTGGCCGAGACGCCGGCATCACCTTCACGATGGCCTTTCCAGCCACACTGGTCGATCAGCCAGGCCGCCGACAGTTTGCGGCTGTCGGCATCGCTGCCGCGAAACACCGGCAGGCCCGGGTGTTCAGTCAGCAGCGCCTCGGCCTGCGCAAGCGGGACGATGGGGTTCTTGAAGAAGCTGCCGGCATTGCCCAGTACCGCCGGGTCCGGCAGTTTGCGACGACGGATGCGGATCACGGCTTCGGCGACCTGCGAGGCGCGTGGTGTGCCTTCGACCCCCATCGCCTGCAATTCCTCGGCGAGGCCGGCGTAGCCGAGGCGCGGCGCGCAGGCATGAGGCAGGCGGAATCCGACCGCGTTGACGATGTAGCGATCCGGCGCGTGCTTGAACAGTGAATCGCGGTAGGCGAAGGCGCAGGCATCGGCATCGAGACGCACGAAATCGCCGCGCTCGCGGTCGAAGGCTTCCACCACGTGCACGTGCTCGCGCACTTCGACCCCGTACGCGCCGATATTCTGGATCGGCGCGGCACCGACCGTGCCGGGGATCAGGGCGAGGTTCTCCAGCCCGCACAGGCCGCGGCCCAGCGTCCACAGCACGAAATCGTGCCAGATCACACCGGCGTCGGCGCGCACGATGCTGGCGTCGCCGTCCGTCCGCAGGGTCTGGATGCCACCGGAAACCAAGGCCAGCACGACGCCGGCCGGATCACCCGCAAACAGCAGATTGCTGCCGCCGCCGAGTACCAAGGGCTTTGCGCCGCGCGGCATCGCGCTGGCGAACAAGTCGGGCAGGGCCTCGCTGCGGGTGACTTCCACCAGCAAGGGCGCGCGCGCCGGCACGCCGAAGCTGTTGCGCGCGTCCAGTCGCGCGTTCTCGATGATGCGATAGCCGCCGGCGCTGGCGTTCATTCCAGCGGCAGGGCACCGCTGCGGGCTTCCTTGCGGCGACGCAAGGCTTCCACGCATTCGCCGATCAGCGCCGGCCCGCGATAGACGAGGCCGGTATAGGTCTGCACGAGCACCGCGCCGGCTGCCTGCTTGGTGGCGGCATCGGCCCCTTCCATGATGCCGCCGACGCCGATCATCGGGATATGGTCGGGCAGGCGCGTGCGCATCATCCGCAGGGTGGCAGTGGCCGACGCCATCAGCGGCGCGCCCGACAGGCCACCGGCTTCATCGATATGGCGGGTGTCGACCAGACCCTCGCGCGAGACCGTGGTATTGGTGGCGATCACGCCATCCACCTGCAGATCACCAAGCACCCGTGCGGCGGCGTCGATGTCGCCCTCGTCCAGGTCCGGAGCGATCTTCACCAGCACCGGTACGCGCTTGCCATGGATACCGGCAAGTGCCTCCTGCTCGTCCCGCAGGCAACCGACCAATTTCCGAAGCGCCTGTTCCTCCTGCAGTTCGCGCAGGCCGGAGGTGTTCGGCGAGGAGATGTTGACCGCCACGTAATCGGCGAGCGGATAGACCTTGCGCAGGCAGTGCAGGTAATCCTTGGCGGCGTCCTTGTTCGGCGTGCCCTTGTTGCGACCGATGTTGATGCCGAGCAGGCCGTCGCCACGGCGCTTGGCGCGTTCGACGTTGTGCACCAGTGCATCCACGCCAACACTGTTGAAACCCATCCGGTTGATGATCGCCTGATCGCGCCGCAGCCGGAACATGCGTGGTCGGTCATTGCCGGATTGCGGCTTGGGCGTGACCGTGCCGATCTCGATGAAGCCGAAGCCGAAGGCCAGCAGTTCATCGATGTGGGCACCGCTCTTGTCCAGTCCGGCGGCGAGGCCGACCGGGTTGGGGAAGGTCAGGCCGAAGGCCTTGGTCGGCAGCGGCTTGGGCGGCGTGGCCAACAGCGGCGACAGGTGCAGGCCGTGTGCGGCACGCAGCGCGATCAAGCTGAGATCATGCGCGTTCTCGGCGTCGAGCAGGAACAGGAAGGGGCGACTGAGGCCGTACAAGCGTCAGTGCCCCATGCCTGCGAAGGCGATGATTGCCGCCAGCCCGCCGAAGAACAGGATGACCGCGACGACCGCCAGCACCGACAGGGCGATGACGAGGTAACCCATCACCAGCCCCGCAACCGCAAGACCATCACCTTCCTGGGTTTGCGGATTGCGCCGGATCTCGCTGCGCGCCATATGCCCGCAGACGATGGCAACGATGCTGCCGAGGAAGGGCAGCAAGGTCCAACCAAGGATGCCGCAGACGAGGCTGACCACGGCAAGCGAGTTGGTTTGGCGGACCGGCGTGTTCATGGGGTCGATCCCTCAGAGGTCGAACTTGATGCCCTGTGCCAGCGGCAGCGCGTCGGAGTAGTTGATTGTATTGGTCTGGCGGCGCATGTAGGCCTTCCATGCGTCCGAGCCGGATTCGCGACCACCGCCGGTTTCCTTTTCGCCACCGAAGGCACCGCCGATTTCCGCGCCCGAGGTGCCGATATTGACATTGGCGATGCCGCAATCGGAACCCGCCGCCGACAGGAAGGCTTCGGCGCGCTTGAGATTGGTGGTGAAAATCGAGGACGACAGGCCCTGCGGCACGGCGTTCTGCATGTCGATGGCCTCGTCGAGGTCGTCGTATTTCATCACGTACAGGATCGGCGCGAAGGTCTCGTGCTGGACGATCTCGGCATCATTGGTGAGGCCGGTGACGATCGCCGGCAGCACGAAATTGCCCGGGCGATCGATGGCGGTGCCGCCGGTCTCGACCTTGCCGCCTGCGGCCTTGGCGCGGGCAATCGCATCCAGATAGGCGTCGACGCCGTCACGGCTGTTGAGCGGGCCCATCAGGTTGGCCGGGTCGGTGGGGTCGCCGATCTTGCCCTCGACCTGCTTGTAGGCCGTGACCAGCTTGGCCAGCACGTCGTCGTAGCGCGAGGCGTGGACGATCAGGCGACGGGTGGTGGTGCAGCGCTGGCCGGCGGTGCCGACCGCGCCAAACACAATCGCCGGGATCGCCAGGGTCAGGTCGGCGGTTTCATCCACGATGATTGCGTTGTTGCCGCCCAGCTCCAGCAGCGAGCGCCCCATCCGGCGCGCGCAGCGCTCGCCGACCATGCGGCCGATCTTGGTGCTGCCGGTGAAGCTGATCAGCGGTACGCGCTTGTCGTCGACGAACTGCTGGGCCAGCTCGCTGCCGGCATCGTTGAACAGGAAGAAGATGTCCGGGAAGCCGCCCTTGCGCAGCGCTTCATTGCAGATCTTCATCGAGGCGATGGCCGACAGCGGGGTCTTCGGGGAGGGCTTCCAGATGCTGATGTCGCCGCAGACCGCCGCGATGAACGAATTCCACGCCCATACCGCGACCGGGAAATTGAACGCGCTGATGATCCCGACCAGGCCGATCGGATGCCACTGCTCGTACATGCGGTGGCCGGGGCGTTCGCTGTGCATGGTCAGGCCGTACAGCTGGCGTGACAGGCCGACGGCAAACTCGCCGATGTCGATCATTTCCTGCACTTCGCCATCGCCCTCGGGCTTGGACTTGCCCATCTCCAGCGCGACCAGCGAGCCGAGTGCATCCTTGTGCGCACGCAGGGCGTCGGCGCACAGGCGGATCGCCTCGCCGCGGCGCGGGGCCGGGGTGGTGCGCCAAACCTTGAAGGCCGCCTGGGCGCGTTCGACGATGGTGTCGTAGTCGGCCTTGGACGAGGCATGGACGTGGCCCAGCACCTCGCCGGTGGTCGGGTTCACCGGCTCCAGCACGCCGGCATCGCTGGTCTTCGACCATTCGCCATTGCCGAGATAGGTGCCGGATTCGACGGCGGAAAGACCAAGTGCGGTGAGGACGGGGTGGGACATGGGAACTCCGGGATGATCGAGGCGTGCGCAACGGGATGCGGACGCTTGTGCTGGATTGCACGCAAGCATGGCGACCCCGGCGCGATTCGAACGCACGACCTTCCCCTTAGGAGGGGGACGCTCTATCCAGCTGAGCTACGGGGCCACAACCCGCGATTATCGCAGCCGACTGCGGTTTCGGCCAATGCGCGGTCCGCATTTGCGATTCGACCGGCGGGACTGGCCGGAATGCGACGAAATTCAGCTGCGCCTGAGCAAATCGCGCAGGGCGACGTCATCGTTGGCCAGTGGTTGCGCGCGGCTGGGTCGGGCCAGCATCGCCGCCAACGGTGCAGGCAAGGGCACGGTTTGACCCAGCAGCGGCTCCACCACGTCCGGGAACTTTGCCGGATGCGCTGTCGCGACCGCGGCCCAAGTGCCGCCCGCACCAGCGGCGCGCAGGCGATCCAGCACCTCGGCGGCGCAGGCGGTATGCGGGCAGACCACGTGGCCGCGCGTTTCGCGGGTGCGCACGATGCTGGTGCGGATCTGTGCGTCGCTGACCGCTTCGGCGCGCATCACACCACGGAGTGCTGCAGGATCCGGGTACAGTGCCTGCAGGCGTTCGAAATTGCTGGGCGCGCCCACGTCCATCGCATTGGCGAGGGTGGCAAGGCTGGGCTGCGGCGTGTAGTCCTCGCCTGCAAAGAATTTCGGCAACACGTCATTGGCATTGCTGGCTAGCACGATCTCGCCTACCGGCAGGCCCATGCGTCTGGCCAGCAGGCAGGCCAGCGCATTGCCGAGATTGCCGGTGGGGATGACGAAGTTCAGCGGCTGGCCACGGCTGCGGAAATGGCCGAGCGCGGCATGCGCGTAATACGCGGCCTGCGGCAGCAGGCGACCGAGGCTGATGCTGTTGGCAGAACCCAAGGGCACCGCGCGGCGATAGTCGGCGTCGGCCAGCAGGGTCTTGGCGAGGCGCTGGCAGTCATCGAAGCTTCCATCCACGCGGAAGGCCCGCACATTGTCGCCAAAGCAGCCGAGTTGATGCGCCTGTCGCGGTGCGACCCGGCCATCGGGATAGAGAATCGCCACCCGCACACCGGGTTTGCGATGGAAGGCCGCGCCGACCGCCGCGCCGGTGTCGCCGGAGGTGGCAACGACTATCGTCAATGGTTTGTCACCACGCGGCAGCGCGGACAAGCAGCCGGTGAGGAAGGCGGCGCCGTAGTCCTTGAAGGCGGCAGTGGGGCCGTGGAACAGCTCCAGCAGAAAATCGTCCGGTTTGCCGAAGCCTGCCAGTGGTGGGTCGATCGCGAGTGCGTCACGGCAGATGCCGGGCAGGGCGGCTTCCAGCGCACTGCCGGCGAAGAACGGCGCGAGGAAGCGGATGGCGACATCGGCCAGCGTGTGGGCGTCATCGAACTCCTTGGCATGGAACTGCGGCCAGGCGTCCGGCATGTACAGGCCGCCATCCGGCGCGAGGCCGGCGGAAATCGCGTCGGCAATCGAGACCACGGGCTCGCGTCCGCGCGTGCTGTATGCGTTCATGCCAACACCTGTGCTGCGGGGCCGGCGATGGGGGTGAGATGCAGGTCGCTGGCGAATCCGGCGACGGTGAACGCCTGTGCCATCGCTGCGCCCGCGCGTCTTGCGGTGGCTTCGTCCTCGCACCACGCAAACAGGCTCGGGCCTGCGCCGGAAATGCTGGCGCCCATCGCGCCGCTATCCAGTGCGGCCTGCTTCACCTTGGCGAACCCTGCGATCAAGGGCGCGCGGCGCGGTTCCACCAGCACATCGGACAAGCCGGCGCGGACCAGCGACGCGTCGCCGCGTTCGCAGCCCAGCAAGACATGCGCGAGGTTGGCGCTTTGCGCGACGAACTCCTTCAGCGCATACGCGCCGGCCAATGCCTCGCGGGCACGTCGGGTTTCCAGCACGGCATGCGGGTGCACCACCGCCGCGTGCCATGCCGCAGGCACGTCGATCCTGGTCAGGCGGTCCGTGGTCGCCAGCACCAATCCGCCGAGCAGCATCGGGCCGACGTTGTCGCCGTGGCGACCACCGCTGGCGACGGCTTCGCCGGCCAAGGCGTGCGGATACAGCGTCTGCGGTGGCAGTGGCGTGTCCAGCAGTGCATTGGCCGCCACCAAGGCGGCCACGCAGGAGGCCGCCGAGCCGCCAAGCCCGGAACCGAGCGGGATACCCTTGTCCAGCTCCAGCTCGAAACCGAACGGCAGCGCCAGTGCCTCACGCAGCGCGATCAGCGCCATCCCGGCGGTATTGCGCTGCGCATCCAGTGGCAGGCCGCTGACCGTGCCGCGGATCGCGGCGATGCGCACGGTCGGATCGGGGATGCGGCGCACCGTGGCGGTATCGCCGATGCCAGCGATGCTGTGGCCGAGGATGTCGAAGCCGACCCCGACATTGCCGACCGAGCCGGGCGCGAAGGCCCGCGCTGCGTGGACTGCCGCGCTCACAGCTTGGCTCCCAAGGCAGCAGCCAGCCGCAGCAGGTCGGAGAACACGCCGGCGGCCGTCACTTCCGGCCCCGCGCCGGGGCCTTGCACGACCAAGGGATTGTCGCAGTAGCGGCGGGTGGTGAACGACACGCAGTTGTCCGTCAGTCGCAGATGGGCGAAGCCATGGTCGACGGGAAGCTCGCACAGCGCAACGGAGGCGTGGCCATCACGCTGCAAACGGGCGACATAGCGCAATACGCAGCCACGCGCATGCGCGGCCTGCAACCGCGCCAGCATGGGCGCATCCAGCGCGTCCAGCCCGGCCATGAACACATCGCGATCGGAATCGCGCAGGGCATCCGGGACCAGGCTCTCCACCGTGACCTCGGCCAGCGACAGCGGCATGCCGGCCTCGCGAGCCAAGATCACCAGCTTGCGTGCCACGTCGGTGCCGGACAGGTCGTCGCGTGGATCGGGTTCGGTATAGCCCAGCGCATGGGCTTCACGCACCAATGCGGAGAACGGCACGCTGCCGTCGAACTTGTTGAACAGCCATGCCAGGGTGCCGGAGAAGATGCCGTCGATCGCGATCAGTGCGTCGCCGGTGTCGAGCAGGTCGCGCAGGGTGGAGATCACCGGCAAGCCGGCGCCCACCGTGGCCTCGTAGCGGAACCGCGCGCCGCTTTTCGCGCGTGCAGCGCGGATCGCGTCGAAGCGCGCCAACGGGCCGGCACCGGCCTGTTTGTTCGGGGTGATCACGTGGATGCCGGCGGCCAACCACCTTTCGTAATACTCGGCAACCTCATCGCTGGCGCTGCAGTCGATGATGACCGCATGCGGCAGGTGGGTCTCCAGCAGGTGCCGAGCCAGCTGGTCGAGTCCGTCGTCGCTGGCTGCGGCCTGCATGCGCGTGCGCCAGTCGGTACTGTCGCCGTGTCCGCACAGCCATAGCCGGTTGCGGCTGGCCAGCGCACGCAGACGCAGGTCGATGTTGGCATCGTCGTGCAGCCGTTGCCGCGCGGCCTGCAATTGGTCGAGCAGGGCGCTGCCGACCTTGCCCGGTCCGATCACCGCAAGCGCGAGGGTTTGTGGTGAAAGCCAGAACGCCGCATGCACGGCGCGCAGGGCTCGGGTGGCATCGTCTGCCGAGATCGCCACCGAGATGTTGCGCTCGGATGCGCCTTGCGCAATCGCGCGGATATTGACTCGGGCACGGGCCAGTGCATCGAACATCCGTGCGGCCACGCCCGGAGTGCCGGCCATGCCATCACCCACCGCTGCCAGCACGCTGATGCCGGTTTGCACGGTCACGCCCTGGACCTGTGCACTGGCGAGCTCGCGGGCGAAGGTAGTGCGGATCGCGGCGCTGGCCGACTCCGCATCGCCTGCGTGGACCACGCAACAGATCGAATGTTCCGAGCTGCCCTGCGAAATCATCACCACCGAAATGCGCGCGGCATGCAGGGCGGCGAATACACGTTCGGCGGTGCCCGGCACACCGATCAAGCCGGCGCCTTCGAGGCAGACCAGCGCCAGGCCGCCACTGAGCGTCAGCCCCTTCACCGGGCTGGATGCGCCGCTGTCGCCTTCGCCGTCGATGCGGGTGCCGGCGAACTCCGGGCGAAAGGTGTTGCGCATCAGGATCGGCAGGCCACGTGCGATCGCCGGTGTCATCGTTTGCGGATGGATGACCTTGGCGCCGAAATACGCCAGTTCGCAGGCCTCGCGGTAGCTCATCGCCGCCAACGGCACTGCTTCCGGCACCAGTCGCGGATCGGCCGAGAGCACGCCATCGACGTCGCTCCACAGCTGCAATTCGTCGGCATCAAAGAGACTGGCGAAGATCGCCGCCGAATAGTCGCTGCCATTGCGGCCGAGGGTGGTGGGCTGGCCGTCGATGTCACTGGCGATGTAGCCGGTAATGGCGACGCGTGGCTGCGGATGCCGTCGGTGCCAGTCGACGAGGCGTTGCGTGCTCTGTTCCCAATCGACCACCGCGCCGAGGTCGGTGTGCCGGACCACCAGTACGTCGCGCGCATCCAGCAGCGCGTATTCGCCGCCGCGTTCACGAAGATGCGCATGCAGCAAGGCAGTCGACAACACCTCGCCCATGCCGTGGACGCGCTCCAGTGAGGCGTGTCCCGCCTGCTGCAGCAGCGAGGCCAGTTCCTCGCACAGGACGTCGATCCGATCCACCATCACGCTTGGGTGTTCCAGCAGTGCCCGCGCCGCGTCGCGGTGGCGTTGCCGCAACACGTCCAGCGCGTCCTTCCATGCACCTCCGGCCGCCGCACGCTCACCCAATTCGAACAGCGCATTGGTGGTGCCGCGCATGGCCGAGGCCACCACGATTTGCGTCGACGCATCGTCGGCGAGCAACAGGCTGGCGACGTGGCGAATGCAGTCGGCGTCGGCGAGGGAACTCCCGCCGAACTTGTGGGCGCGACAGAACGGTTTCGAGACTGCGGACGCGGGCGAATCCATGGAACCTCCGATTGGAGGCCCACGCGGCGTGGAGTCGGGATTCGCGCCCCGCCTCGTTGCTGCGGGGGCCGTTGACTGGTGTGACGCGTTACCCAGGCATGACCGACCGCACCGGCGTGGTGCCAGTGGTGGTCGGGGTGGTAATGGTCATGCACAAGGACATGGTGCCGACTTTGCTGCACTGCGGCGAGAGCTGTCAAGCGCGGGTGCATGCCATGCCCGCCGTGAGCATTCTCTACAATGCGCGGTTTGACACCTGCGTACCGATTTCGTGAAGACTTCCGATTTCCACTACGACCTGCCGCAGGAATTGATTGCCCAGGCGCCGCTGGCGGAACGTTCGGCCAGTCGCTTGCTGGTGGTCCCGGCCGGAGCAGCGGCGTTCGAGGACCGATCGGTGCGCGAGCTGCCGAGCCTGCTGCGCGCGGGCGACCTGCTGGTGTTCAACGACACCCGGGTGATTCCGGCGCGGTTGTTCGGGCACAAGGCGACCGGCGGCCGGGTCGAAATCATGATCGAGCGCTTGTTGGCGGACGATACGGCCCTGGTCCAGTTGGGTGTGAGCAAGCCGCCGCAGATTGGCAGCCGGATCGCGCTGGACGCGGGCGGGCAGGCGGAGGTGTTGGCGCGCGAGGACGACGGGTTCTGGCGGCTGCGCTTCGATGTCGGCGGACCATTGGAGACGTGGTTGCAACAGGCCGGACAATTGCCGCTGCCGCCGTATATCGAGCGACGCCCGGATGCGGCCGATGCCGAGCGTTACCAGACCGTGTATGCGCGCGAAGCCGGTGCGGTGGCCGCGCCGACCGCCGGCCTGCATTTCGATCAAGCATTGCTGGGCGCGCTGCGCGCACGCGGCGTCGAGTTCGGCTACATCACCTTGCACGTGGGTGCCGGTACTTTCCAGCCGGTGCGGGTGGATGACGTCGAGCGCCATCACATGCACAGCGAGTGGATCAGCGTGGGCCAGGCCTTGGTCGATCAGATCCAGCGCACGCGTGCGGTGGGCGGACGGGTGATCGCAGTCGGAACCACCGTCGTGCGGGCGCTGGAGTCCGCCAGTGCCGACGGCGAGCTGCGCCCCTTCGCGGGTGATACCCGCATCTTCATCTATCCGGGCTACCGCTTCCGCGTGATCGATGGGCTGATGACCAATTTCCACCTTCCCGAGAGCACCTTGTTGATGCTGGTGTCGGCGTTTGCCGGCAAGGAGCGGATCTTCGATGCCTACCGGCATGCGGTGCAGGCGCGTTACCGCTTCTTCAGCTATGGCGATGCGATGCTGCTGTGGCCGCGCGAGGTCATCGCATGAGTCGCATGGCCTTTTCGCTGCTGGGACGTGACGGTGCGGCCCGTCGCGGCCGCATCAGCTTCCCGCGCGGCATCATCGAAACCCCGGCCTTCATGCCGGTCGGCACCTATGGCACGGTCAAGGGCGTGTTGCCATCGCAGGTGCGTGACCTCGGTGCGCAGATCATCCTCGGCAATACCTTCCACCTGTTCCTGCGGCCCGGGCTCGAGGTCATCGAGGCGCATGGCGGCCTGCACGGCTTCGCCCGCTGGGATGGCCCGATCCTCACCGATTCCGGCGGCTTCCAGGTGTTTTCGCTGGCGCATCGCCGCAAGATCACCGAAGCCGGCGTCACCTTTGCCGCGCCCACCGATGGCCGCAAGGTCTTCCTCGGGCCGGAAGAGTCGATGCACATCCAGAAGGTGCTGGGCAGCGACATCGTGATGATTTTCGATGAATGTCCGCCGGTACACATCGACGGCAAGCCGGTTGAGCGCGCCTTGGTCGAACGTTCGATGGCACTGTCGCTGCGCTGGGCCGAACGCAGCAAGCGCGCCCATGAGGGCAATGATGCCGCGCTGTTCGGGATCGTCCAGGGCGGTGTGCATCGGGAGCTGCGCACGCAGTCGGCGGAAGTATTGAAGGCCATCGGGTTTGACGGCTATGCCATCGGCGGGCTGGCGGTGGGCGAGACCGAAGACGAGCGCAATGCAATGCTCGATCACGTCGCCCCGCAGTTGCCGGAAGACCAGCCGCGCTATCTGATGGGCGTCGGTCGCCCTGAGGATCTGGTCGAGGCGGTCGCGCGCGGGGTCGACATGTTCGATTGCGTGATGCCCACGCGCAATGCCCGCAACGGCCATTTCTTCACCGCCAGCGGCGTGGTCCGGGTGCGCAACGCCCAGTACGAGCACGATCTGCGGCCGATCGAGGAAGGCTGCGATTGCGTGGCCTGTGCCGGTGGCTTCTCGCGCAGCTACCTGCGTCATCTCGACCGCTGCAACGAGATGCTGGGGCCGGTGCTGGGGACCCTGCACAACCTGCGCTACTACCAGCGGCTGATGGCGCAGATGCGTGCGGCGATCGAATCGGGAACTTTTGCCCGGTTCCGGGAGTCTTTCCACGCCATGCGCCTGCGCTGAGCGTTTCCGCTTCAGCCGCTGGCATTACCCGATTGCAATCTTTCGCTGCCGGAAACCGCGGCGGCGCGTGGCATAATGCGCGGCTGGCCGCCTGGTTGGCCGTTTCAACCCATTCCCCCCGGATCCATGATGAATCCCCTCGATTTCCTGATTCCCGTTGCCCACGCCCAGACCGCCGGTGCGGCCCCTGAACAAAGCATGATGTCCTCGGTCGTGTTTTTCATCGCCCTGATCGGGATCATGTATTTCCTGATGATCCGCCCGCAGATGAAGCGGCAGAAGGAGCATCGGCAGATGATCGACAAGCTCGGCAAGGGCGATGAAGTCATCACCAGCGGCGGCATCGCCGGCACCGTGGTCGCACTCGGCGAGAGCTTCATCACCGTGGAAGTGGCCAGCGGCGTGCAACTGCGCGTGCAGAAGGGCGCCATTTCCAACGTCCTGCCCAAGGGCACGCTGAAATCGGCGTGATCCGTTCCGTTTTCCACTGATGTCCGACGGTCTGGCGCCTGCCGCCAACTGAGGGTTCCCGATGCTTGTCTACAGCCGCCTGAAATACGCCATTGCCGTGCTGGTGCTGCTGCTCAGCGCCCTGTACGCGATCCCGAACATGTACCCGTCGGATCCGTCGGTGCAGATCACACCCAACCGCGGGTTCACCGTGGATGCGGCCTTCCGCACCAAGATCGAGACCGCACTCAAAGGCGCGCACCTGCAGGCCAAGGAAGTCGAAATCCAGGACAACGGCAACCTGCTGGTGCGGATGGCATCGTCGGATGACCAGTCGCGTGCCGCTGGCGTGTTGCGTGACCTGGTCGGCAGCGACTACGTGGTGGCGCTGAACCTGGCCTCGACGGTGCCGGACTGGATGGCGGCGATCCACGCCAAACCCATGCTGCTGGGCCTCGACTTGCAGGGCGGCGTCTACTTCCTGATGCAGGTCGATCGCCACGCGGCGATGCAGAAGATGTTCGAATCGACTGCCGAGGACATTCGCGGCGTGTTCCGCGACAACCACATCCGTTACATCTCGGTGGAGCCGGCCGGCAACAATTCGGTCATCGCCAAGCTCGCCACCGGCCAGAACGCAGACGCGGCGCAGCAGCTGATCGCGCGCACCATGCCGACCTACCGGATCGACGACAACGGCGAGATCATCACCGTCACCATCCCGCAGGTCGAGCTGGACAAGTACCTCACCGATGCCGTGCAGCAGAACATCGGCACCCTGAGCAACCGCATCAACGAGCTGGGCGTGGCCGAGCCGATCATCCAGCGGCAGGGCGCGGACCGCATCGCGGTGCAGCTGCCGGGCGTGCAGGACACCGCGCAGGCCAAGCGTATCCTCGGCGCAACCGCCACGCTGGAGTTCCGTGGCGTGGTCGAAGGCAATGCGGTGGAAGCGCGCGACACCGGCAATGTGCCGCCGGAAGCGCGCATCTATTACCAGAAGCGGCTCGGCCCGGACGGCAAGCCGCTCCCGATCCTGCTCAACAAGCGGGTGATCGCCTCGGGCGAACAGCTGCAGACCGCGTCGGCGTTCTTCGATTCTCAATCCGGCACCCCGGCGGTGCGGATCCGCCTGAACGCGATCGGCGGCCAGCGCATGTTCGACTACTCCAGCATGCACGTCGGCAAATTGCTGTCGGTGGTCTACATCGAGCGCATCCCGGAAGTGAAGATGGTGGACGGCAAGGAAGTCCACAGCACCCGCACCCGCGAGCAGGTGATCTCGGTCGCCACGATCCAGGGCACGCTGGGCAAGGAGTTCCAGACCACCGGCCTCGAGAGCATGAAGGAAGCCTCGGATCTGGCCTTGCTGCTGCGTGCTGGCGCGCTGGCGGCACCGATGGACTTCGTCGATGAGCGCACCATCGGCCCCAGCCTCGGCAAGGAAAATATCGACCGCGGCCTGATGGCGGTGACCTATTCGTTCCTGTTCGCGCTCGGCTTCTTCCTGGTGTACTACCGGATGTTCGGCCTGATCACCTGCCTCGCGCTGCTGATCAACCTGGTGATGGTGTTCGCCCTGATGTCCCTGATCGGCGCCACCATGAGCTTGCCGGGCCTTGCCGGTATCGCCTTGACCGTGGGCATGTCGGTGGACGCCAACGTGCTGATCAACGAACGCATACGCGAAGAGTTGCGATTGGGGCTGCCCGTGCAGAAGGCCATCGCCGAGGGTTACGAGCGTGCGTCCGGCACGATTCTGGACGCCAACGTCACCGCCTTCCTCGCCGGCCTTGCGATGTTCGCCTTCGGCAGTGGTCCGCTGAAGGGCTTCGGCATGACCACCATGCTCGGCATCATCACCTCGGCCTATACCGCGGTCTCGGTCTCGCGCGGTATCGCGACCGCGATCTACGGCGGCAAGCGCAAGCTGACGTCGGTCTCGATTTAAGGAGCACATGCGATGAAGCCTTTCAATGTGTTCCCGTACGACAGCAACATCGACTTCATGCGGATGCGCTGGGTGTCGCTGACGATCGCCGGTCTGTTGATGCTCGGTTCGATCATCGCGATGGTCACCCAAGGGTTCAACTTCTCGCTGGACTTCACCGGCGGTGTCGGTGTTGAACTGCGCTACGTGCAGAAGCCGAATGTCGATAAAGTCCGCGAGCAATTGATCGCCGCCGGCTTCCGCGATGCGGAAGTGCAGAGCTTCGGCAGCGATCATGACCTGCTGGTGCGCCTGCAGACCGAAGACAAGCAGGAAAGCAACCAGGACAAGGCGTCCAGCCTTGGTGATGCGGTTGCGCGGGCGGCCTCGCTGCCGGGTAATCCGGCCAGCAAGCGCAGCAGCTCGGTGATCAGCGCCGAGGTCGGCAAGGACCTGGCCTTGAACGGCATGTACGCGGTGATCTTCGTGATCGTCGGCTTCCTGCTGTATATCTCGGTGCGCTTCGAGAAGAAGTTCGCGATCGCGGCGACCGTCGGCACCATGCACGACGTCATCGTCTGCGCGGGCTGGTTCGCGGTCAGTCGCCACGAGTTCGATCTCAACGTGCTTGCCGGCATCCTGTCGGTGATGGGCTACTCGATCAACGACACCATCGTGGTGTTCGATCGCGTGCGCGAGAACTTCCGCAGCCTGCGCGCGGATCCCACCGAGATCCTGAACAAGTCGGTCAACCAGACCCTGTCGCGTACGGTGATCACCTCGTTCGTGGCCTTCCTGACCGTGGTGTCGCTGTATCTGTTCGGCGGTGACTCGCTGCGCGGGATGGCGGAATCGCAGATGATCGGCATCATCATCGGCACCCTGTCCTCGATCTTCATCGCCTGCGCGATGCTGACCATGGGCGGCCTGCGCGTCACCAAGCAGGACCTGATGCCCAAGGCCAAGGACAACGCGGAGTTGGCCAAGCGGCCGTGATGTGGCCGGGCGTGGCCCGGTCCTGACCAGGCAGGCAAGAAAAAGCCGCGCGGATGCGCGGCTTTTTCATTTCATGGGTGTCCCGTGTCGCTGATCAGCGACACGCCGCCGCATAGCCCGAATCGATGATCGCCTTCTGCAGCACGGCGGCCAGCTTGAGATTGCCGGCGACGATCTGGTGGCTCCTGGCTGCCGCACGACCATCCAATGGTCCGTGGCTTGCGCCATTGAAATCACAGACCGTGCCGCCCGCCTCTCGGACCAGCAGCTGGCCGGCGGCAATGTCCCAGGCTTTCAGGCCGGCTTCGAAATAGCCATCGCAACGGCCGCTGGCGACATAGGCCAGATCGAGCGCGGCCGAGCCGGTGCGGCGGAAATCCTCGGCGGTTTGCAGGATCCCGCGCAGGCAATCGAGCTGGGCCGGCGCACGTTCGCGCTCGCGCGGCGGGAAGCCGGTGGCCAGCACCGCACCGGTCAGGTCCTTGCGCTCGGAGACGCGCAGGCGACGATCATTGAGCATGGCCCCGGCACCACGGCTGGCGACGAACAATTCATTGCGCAGCGGATCAAACACCACCCCGTGCTGCGCCACCCCGCCTTCGACCAGCGCGATCGAGATGCACCAATGCGGGAAGCCGCGCAGGTAATTGCTGGTGCCGTCCAGCGGATCGATCACGAACAGCGCACCGCCGCGGCCCTGAATCCCGGTTTCCTCGCCAAGGAAGGCGGCATCGGGATGGGCGCGGCGCAGTTCGCGGATGATGGTCTGTTCGGCCTGCTCGTCCAGCTCGCTGGCGTAGTCCTGCCGGTCCTTCTCGACCACATTGATCGCGTCGAGCTTGTTCATCCCGCGCAGCAGCACGCCACTGGCTGAACGCGCCGCCTTCACCATGACATTGACGATCGGTTTTTGCATGGCGAAGAACCTCGAGGTACGAAGGCGCGGGGGGCGAAGGCGGAAAAGAGCGTTCCCGGCTCGGGTCCGGGGCGGAGAGTTTACCATTGGCGCATGGATGCATCATCGCGGACGGCGCTCGAACACAACCTGCGAATCGTGCTGGTCGGTACCCAGCACCCCGGCAATATTGGTTCCGCGGCGCGGGCAATGAAGACCATGGGGCTGTCCAGCCTGGTGCTGGTGGCACCGGAAAAAGCGCCGGACCGCGACACTCACGCGATGGCCGCAGGTGCCGACGATCTGATCGAGGCCGCACCGGTGTTCGCCAGTCTGGCCGAAGCCGTGGCCGATTGTCGCTGGGTGCTGGGTTGCACTGCCCGCAACCGGCGCATCCAGCTGGAGCCCCTGCACCCGCGCGTTGCCGCCGGGCGGGCACTGGTCGCCGCGGCCAGCGGGCCGGTGGCCCTGGTGTTCGGGCGTGAACGCAGCGGCCTCGACAATGCCGAAATGGCGCTGTGCAACGGCGCGGTGCACATTCCTTCCAATCCCGAGTTCAGTTCGCTCAACCTCGCTGCGGCGGTGCAGGTACTGAGCTACGAACTGCGCTGCGCACTGCTGGGCGACACGCCCGAGCCTGCCGCGAGCGATGAAGGCGTGCGCACGCCGCCACCGAGCGGCGATGCCGCCACCCATGCTCAGCTCGAAGGTCTGTTCGAGCACCTCGCAACGACCCTCGACGCCATCGATTTCCACAAGGGACGCACGCCGGATTCGGCCATGCGCAAGCTGCGCCGGCTGTACCTGCGTGCCAATCTCGATGCCGCGGAAGTGCGCCTGCTGCACGGGATCCTTGCCGATTCCGAACGCATGGCGCGGCTGGCCGGACAGCGCGCCGGAAGCAGCGAAATCCTGTAGCCTGAGAGGAATGACTCAGGCACGCCGCACATCCGCCATGCAACGGGCTCCGTGGCTACTCGCCGTCCTGTTCGCATTGTGGTTTGCAGTGGCACCCGCGGCGCAGGCGCAGGCCGTGGGTGACGATACCGAGGCGGGCGTGCTGGTACTGGGGCGGATCAGTGACGACCCCAAGGCCCATTACGAACAACTCAAGCCGCTGCTCGATTACCTTGTGCCGCGCATGGCCGATGTCGGCATCCACCGCGGCCGGATCCTGATGGCGCGCGACCTGCAGCAGATGGCGAGTTACCTGCGGCGTGGCAGCGTCGACTTGATCAGCGAGACCGCCGGCAATTCCTCGGTACTGGAAGGGCGTGGCGTCGCGCACGCCTTCGTGATCGCCGAGCGCGAAGGTGACGTGCGCTATCACTCCCTGTTCTTTGTCCGCAACGACAGCCCGATCCAGACCCTGCAGGACCTGCGCGGACACACGGTGGCGTTCCAGAGCCCGAATTCGACTAGCGCCTATTACCTCCCTGCTGCCCAGCTGCTGGGCATGGGCGGGGCGCTGGAGCCCTTGCTGTCTCCGATGGACAAACCGGTGCCGGGACGGATCGGTTACCTGTTCGCGCGCACCGAGCTGAATGTCGCCACCTGGGTGCACAAGGGACTGGTCGACGCCGGTGTGCTCAGCAATCAGGATTGGGTCGACCCGCGCCGGGTGCCGCCTGCCTTCGTGCGCGACATGCGGATCATCGGCCGCAGCGAGGACGTGCCGCGCGCGGTGATGCTGGCGCGTGCCGGGCTCGATCCGAGGGTGGAGGCGCGATTGCGTGAATTGTTGCTGGCCGCCGCCGATGACCCGGCGGCAGCCGACGCCCTTCGAAAGTTCATGGGCACCTCGCGCTTCGTCGCGATCGAGCCCAGGGATCGTGCGGCGCTGTCCCGGCTCGGGCAGGGCGTCCAGCGCGTGCGCAGGGAGGTCGAGTGAAGGCGGCGGTCTTCAAATTGCCGCGTTCGAGCCTGCAATTGCGCTTCAGCATCGTCGTCCTGCTGGTGCTGGGCGCGATGCTGGCGCTGACCCTGGCACTGTGGTTCCGGCAATCCTGGGACGAGCGCAGGACCGTTGAAATCGCGCGCCAGAGCACCCACGAACTGCTGCTGCGGCAATTGCGCGAAAGTGGCGATGCGCAGGTGCGCCAGCTCGCCGATTCGCTGGCCAATCCTCTCTACTACTTCGACCTCGACAAGGTCGGCGTGTTGGCGCGCGATGCCCTGCGTGCGCCGAACGTGTCCTATGTGCTGGTGTTCGACCGCGAAGGCCGCATCCTGCACGATGGCTCCGGCGAGATCGCGGCCTATGGGCGGCCGATGCGTGATGCGTTGTCGGCCCGGATCGTGGCGGCGGATACGCCGCTGGACCTGCAGGTGGACGGACAACTCGATATCTCCAGCCCGATCAAGGTCGGCGATGATCGACTGGGAGGCGTGCGGGTCGGTTATTCCATGAGCGAAGCCTCGCATGCGGAAGAGGCAACCCTCGTCGGTCTGCGCAGGCAATTGTCCGAGGTCAGCCGGCGCGGCTTGTGGTGGCTGCTGCTGATGTGCGCCGGATTGGCGGGGGTCTGCGTGCTCGGCGCGATGGCGGTGCAGCGCATGCTGGTACGGCCGATCCGGCAACTGGGCGATGCGGCGCGCAAGATCGAGCATGGAGATTTTGCTTCACCGATGCCGAAGGCGACCCGCAACGACGAACTGGGTGATCTGATCCATTCGTTTGATCGCATGCGCGACAGTGTGGCCCGGCATGACCGCGACATGCGCCGCGCCGCCTACAGCGATGCGCTGACCGGCCTGGCGAACCGGCTGGCGTTTCGCACCGAACTTGACCAGCGCCTGCGCGAGATGCACGGTGCCGGGGGCCAATTGGTGCTGCTGTTCGCCGATCTCGATGATTTCAAGGGCGTGAACGACACCCTCGGCCACGAGGCCGGCGATGACGTGCTGGTGCAGATGGCGATGCGCATCGAAAACGCCGTACGCGCGGCCGGCGAAACCGATGCGATGGTCGCGCGGCTGGGCGGCGATGAATTCGTGATCCTGCTGGAAGCCCCTGCAGGTGGCGACCGTCGCGGCCTGGCAACGCGGCTGGCGGAATCGCTGGTACAGGAGCTGATCGAACCCTTGCTGCTGCACGGCAGGCGGCTGGTGTTGGGCACCTCGGTGGGCGTCGCGATCTTCCCGGACGATGCCGACAGCGCGTCGCAGTTGATGAAATGTGGCGACATCGCGATGTACCAGGCCAAGTTCGCCGGCAAGAACTGCTACCGCTTCTACAGCCATGAAGTCGCCGAGGACGCAATGCGGCGGATGCGGATGGAACAGAACCTGCGCGGCGCCTGGGAACGCGGCGAAATGTCGGTGGTCTACCAGCCGATCTACCGCACCAGCGACCGCGCCCTGATGGGTGCAGAAGCACTCCTGCGCTGGACCCACCCGACCGATGGCGCGATCCCGCCGGAGTTGTTTGTCCCGGTCGCCGAGCAGTCCGGCCTGATCGAGGACATCGGCGTGCACGTCCTGCAGGCCGCCTGCGCCGAAGCCGCGAGCTGGCCGGAATTGCCCGGCGGTGGCCACGCCTTCGTGTCGGTCAATGTCTCCGGCCAGCAGATGCGCAACGTCGCCTTGTTCACCCAGGTCACCGACGCACTGCGTCACAGTGGCCTCGCGGCCGAGCGCCTGCACCTGGAAGTCACCGAGACTGCGGTGATCCGCGACGTGACCCACGCGGCGGACCTGCTCGCGCGCCTGCGCGGTGTTGGCGTGCGGGTGTGGCTGGACGATTTCGGTACCGGTTATTCCAGCCTCAACCACTTGCGCCGCGTGCAGGTGGATGGGCTGAAGATCGACCGCAGTTTCATTGCTGATTTGCTGGAAGACCCCGGTGACCTCGCCCTGACCAGTGCCACCATGGCGATGGCGCATTCCCTCGGGATCGTGGTCGTGGCCGAGGGCGTCGAACAGCGTGGCCAATACGACTTGCTGCGCGAGCGCGAAGGTGATTTCGTGCAGGGCTACTGGCTCAGCCACCCGCTATCGGCGATGGAGTTTGCGCGCTTGCTGGATTGAGCGGGTACCGGCGTCGCCTCAACCATCCCCAGCCGGGTGCGGTGGTGGGGCGTCGCGTTGCAGCAGGAGTTTGTCGACGCGCGGGCCATCGAGGTCGACGACCTCGATCCGCCATTGGCCGATCCGGAAATACTCGCTGACCCGCGGGATGCGCCCGAAATGGGCGATCACCAGCCCGGCGGCGGTATGGAATTCCATTTCGTCGGCATCCGGGATGCGCTCGCCGGTCAGCTCGCGCAGCTCGTCGATGTGCAGGCCGCCATCGACCAGCAGCGAGCCGTCCTCGCGTTCGACCACCAGCGCTTCGCCGTCATCCGCATCGCTGCCGGTCTGCAACCGCCCGATCACCGCGTCGACGATATCGGCAATCGTCACCATGCCCTGGATGTCGCCGTATTCGTCCACCACCAGTGCCGCCGATTGCTGGTCTTCGCGCAGCAGTTCCAGCAGTTTCATCGCGTGGGTGGATTCGGATACGAACAGCGCCGGGCGAATGTCGTTGAACAGGCTCGGCGTGGGCCGGCCCAATTCGTCGAGCAGGGTTTTCACTTCCAGCATGCCGGCCACGTCGGCGTCGCTGCCGCAATGGACCGGATAGCGCGAATAGGCGTGCTCCAGCATGACCGCGAGGTTTTCCTGCAAGGTCGCGGTGGTGTCCAGCCAGGCGATCTTCGTGCGCGGCGTCATCAGACTGTCGGCGGTGCGATCACCCAGCCGCATCACCCGGTTGACCATGTTGCGCTCGTCGAGGTCGATCACGCCCTGCTCGTGGCCCTCGCTGACCAGCAGCCGGATCTCTTCCTCGGTGACCTGATCGTCGCTGCCGCCCTTGAGCCGGAACAGGGTCAGGAAGGCGTGCACGGTCGCACTCAGGAGCCAGACCACCGGGTTGGCGATCCACGCCATCCAGCGCATCGGCGTTGCCACCACGGCCGCGAGCCGTTCAGGCGCCAGCAGCGCCAGCCGCTTCGGGATCAGCTCGCCGATCACGATGCTGAGGTAAGTGATCACGGTAACCGCGAGCACCGTGCCGATGGTTTCCGAATAGCGCCCAAGGGTCGGGACATTGACGGCCAGCCAGTGGCCGATGCGCTGGCCGATGGCATCGCCGCCATACATGCCGGTCAGGATGACAATGCTGGTGATGCCGACCTGGACCGTGGAGAGGAAGCGTTCCGGTCGCTCGGCCAGTTCCAGCGCGGTGCGCGCACCGCGGCTGGTTTCCGCCTGCTGCTTGAGGCGCACCTTGCGCGAGGTGAGTACGGCCATCTCCGACAGCGCGAAGAAGCCGTTGAGGACGAGCAGGGCAAGGACGATCAGCAGTTCCAGCACGGGGCTTCACCGGGTGCGGGCGAGGTGGACGCAGGGCGCAGGCCACGGCGGCACGCCCGTGGGGACGGGGCGGCGCAAGACAGGCGTGGCGGCGGGCAGTTGAAGGTGTCCATGGGTCGCGCCGGGGCGCGGGCGCATGATAACAGGCCGCATGCGGGGCACGGCGCGTCATCGAACCGTCATAATTACGCCCTATCGTGTCGCCCTAAACGTAGACGGAACCCCCCCCACCATGTTCTCCCTGCAAACCATTTTCGGTGCCGGAACCCAGTTCTACGCGCTGCTCGATGATGCGGCCGCGGCCGCGCTGGACAGCGCCAAGGCGCTGCACGCGATGATGAAGGAGGCCGACCGCCAGCCCGCGCTGGATGCCTTCAAGCTGGCCCGCCAGCGTGAGCGCACCGCCGCCGACAAGCTCAGTCAGGCGCTGGTCGACAGCTACATCACCCCATTCGAGCGCGAGGACATCGAGGCGCTGGGCTCGGCGCTGCACAAGATCCCCAAGCAGATCGAGAAGTTCGCCGATCGCTACGCGCTGGCGGTCCAGCATCTTGGCCATATCGATTTCGCACCGCGCGCGGCGATGCTGGAGCAGGCCGCCGAGGTGGTGGTGGAGATGGTCGACCAGCTTGAACACATGAACCTCGACCGCATGACCGCACTCAACGAGAAATTGCGCTCGATCGAGAACGAAGCCGACCGGCTGATGCTGGAGCTGTATCGCGAGATCTATTCCGGCAAGCTCGACAGCCTGCAGATGTTCCTGCTCAAGGAGTTCTTCGAGATCCTCGAGAAGGCGATCGACCGCTGCCGCGAGGCCGGCGTGGTGGCTTACCAGATCGTGCTGAAGAACGCGTGATGCTGACTCTCGTGCTCGTGGTGGTGGCGTTTGCCTTGGTGTTCGAGTTCATCAACGGCTTCCACGACACCGCCAACTCCATCGCCGCTTCGGTCGCGACCAAGGTGCTCAGCCCCGGCCAGGCGGTGAGTCTGGCGGCGGTGATGAACATGATCGGCGCGCTCACCGGCACTGCCGTCGCCGCCACGATAGCAACTGGCATCGTCAATACCGAGGTGGTCGCCGCGACCTCGCAGCTGGTGATGAGCGCGCTGCTGGGTGCGATCGTGTGGAATCTGGTCACCTGGTGGTTCGGCTTGCCGTCCTCGTCCTCGCACGCGTTGATCGGCGGGCTGTGTGGCGCGGCGCTGTCGGCCTCGCACATGAACTGGGACTCGCTGATCTGGATCCAGAGCGCGGCCGAGTGGACCAAGAGCAAGGGCCTGGTGTGGAAGGTGATGGTGCCGATGGTGACCTCGCCCCTGGTCGGCTTCCTGCTGGGCCTGTCGATGATGGTGCTGCTGTGGGCGCTGATCGCGGCGATGTCGCGCTCCGGCGGCTTCCTGCGCCGGTTGGCGCGCCCGCGCTGGATCAATGCCGTGTTCGGCAAACTGCAGATCGCCTCGGCCGCCTACATGGGCTATGCCCACGGCCACAACGATGCGCAGAAGACCATGGGCGTGATCGCGCTGACCCTGGTGGGCGCGCAGGCCAGCGGCGCCTTGGATGACCTGCCGGACTGGTTGTCGTTCATGCATCCGGCCGCATCCAGCGGCAATGATGTCGCCACCTGGATCGTGGTGACCTGCGCCTTGGTGATGGCGGCGGGCACCGCCTCGGGCGGCTGGCGGATCATCAAGACGCTGGGCCACAAGATGGTCAAGCTGCATCCGCTGGACGGGTTCGCGGTCGATACCAGTTCGGCCACGGTGTTGATGACCGCGGCGCACTTCGGCATGCCGGTTTCGACCACCCACACGGTGTCGACCGCGATCATGGGCGTGGGCTTCGCCAAGAACCCGCGCAAGCTCAAGATCAGCACGATCGAGCGGATCATCTGGGCCTGGATCCTGACCATCCCGGCCTCGGCCACGGTGGCGTGGCTGTTCTATCGCGGGCTGATGATCGCAGGCTGGGCGTGATCGGCGTGGGGCATCGGTGCCGGGTTGCGACCCGGTATCGCGCAGGCGGTTACAGCAAATCGCCGCCCGCCGACATGCGCATTTCCATCGCATCACCGGTGCCGCCGATTTCGAGGATCAACCGATCCACTTCCGCGGGCAGCAGGCTGTCGTAGGGACGGTTCTCGCACAGTTGCAGATAGCGCACGCCGTCGAGTTCACCGATGGCGAGGTAGCCGACCCGGCTTTCCCAGTTGAACGCCAACGCCTTGCGCGCATCCAGCCCGGTGATCGGGGCGATCGAGGTGCTCACGCGCAGGAAGCGGCGACCGTCGTCGTCCTGCAGTTCGGTCAGGAAGATCGCCTGATGACGCTTGCCCTGCCGCAGGGTCAGCTCGACGCAGGCCAGCCCGGGCTCCTCCAGCAGCAGGCGATAGTCGGCCGCAATCAGGTGCTGGTGGATCTGTTCGAAATTGTTCATGGGCAGCACGAAGCGCGAACGGGTGAACCGGTATGCTAACCCGGATCATGGCTACGCCTGAAGGCAACGAATCCACGCACCAGCGCATCCTTGATGCGATCCGCGCGGTGCCGCGTGGCGAAGTCGCCAGTTATGGCGGGATCGCGCGTCGTTGCGGCTTGGCTGGCCGTGCCCGCTTGGTGGCCCGCGTACTCCGCGAAAATGACGATGCCGATCTGCCTTGGCATCGGATCCTGCGCTCGGATGGTCGGATCGCGTTCCCGGTCGGATCGCGACCGTGGCGCGAACAGGCGCGCCGGCTGCGTGATGAAGGCGTGGCCGTCCGCAATGGCCGGGTGCGGATGGGGGCAGAGGAAGACACGCTCGATGCGGCCGTCTGGGCACCGCGCTGACCCGTTATGATGCACTGCAACGAAACATGAGTCCCGCACGGATGGCGTTCGACATTCCCCGCATCACCAAGGCGCTGCTGATCGCCAATCTGGTCGGCTTCGGCCTGCAGTTCGCGCTTGGCGATTTAGCTCTTGACTCGCTGAAGCTGTGGCCGTGGAGTGGCGGTGTCTACGACCCGACCGGTGGCGGTGCGCCGGCGTTCATGCCTTGGCAGCTGGTCAGCTATGCCTTCCTGCATGGCGGGTTGATGCACATCGGCTTCAACATGCTGGCGCTGGTGATGTTCGGCGCGCCACTGGAATACGTGTGGGGCCCGCGTCGTTTCGCGACCTATTTCTTCGTGTGCGTGCTCGGTGCCGGGCTGTGCCAGCTGATCGTCGGCTCGTATGCGGTGGCGCATGGGGCCATGCCATACCCGACTATCGGTGCCTCCGGTGGCGTGTTCGGCCTGTTGCTGGCCTACGGCATGCTGTTCCCGAACCAGCGGGTGATGCTGCTGATCCCGCCGATCCCGATGAAGGCGCGCACGCTGGTCATTGTTTACGGCCTGTTCGAACTGGGCGTGGGTATCAGCGGCCTGCAGCCGGGCGTGGCGCATTTCGCCCACCTCGGAGGGATGCTGTTCGGTTGGCTGCTGATCCGCCATTGGCGCGGGCAGGGCCCGTTCGCGGGTCGCCGTGGCGGGCCGAAGATGCGGATCGTGCGCTGACGGTTATTGCGATATGCAAGAGCGTTTTTTTGACACGGATGGGCGCGGATAACACGGATTCGACAGGGCACCGCTGAACAAATTCAGCGTATCCCCGGATCCAATCCGCCCTTTTCCGCGTTGATCCGCGTCGAAGTCCTTCTTGCGCTGCACGCTGTGGGACAAGCCCCGCGGATGCGCAATCAGGGGAACACAACGACGCGATCTTCCGCCTTCGGCTGCATCGGCGTGCCGATCTTGCAGGCAAACGCCTTGCCGAACGCCGCCTGTTGCATCAACGGCACATTGGCCCGCCATTCGCCCGGCGCACGCACGTCCTGCTGGGCGCGAATCTGCGCCTCGCCGGCGGTCACCCGTTGCGCCCAGACCTGCGCCCAGCCGGTAAAGAAGGCCTTGTCGGTCTGCGTCGTGGCATTGGGTTGCGCCGCATGCAGCGCGGCGAAGGCCAGTTGCACGCCGGCGAGGTCGGCGATGTTCTCGTCGCGGGTCAGCGTGCCGTTGACCTTGGCGCCACTGACACCCGGATAGGCCAGCGGCGCGTACAAGGCCACGACCTTCTGTCCGAGTGCGTCCCAAGCGGTGGTTTCGGCATTGCTCCACCAGTCGCGCACATTGCCATCGGCATCGACGTGATGGCCGCGGCTGTCGATGGCGTGGCTGAGCTCGTGCCCGACCAAAGCACCGAAGGCACCGTAGCGGTTGCCTTCCGGCATCGCCGGATCGAGCACCGGCGCCTGCAGCATCGCCGCGGTCACGATCAAGCGATTCTGGGCGATGTCATAGGCCAGTGCAGGCTGTTGCGGCAACACGTCCCAGCGGCGCGCGGCGCTGTTCTTGCCGATCCGGCGCATTTCCTGCCGGTGCCGCCAGGTCGAGGCGATCAGCATGTTGCTGCCGAAGCTGCCACGGCCCATCGGTTGCAGGCTGAAATCGATGTCATACGACGGCACGCCGATTTCGATGCGCAGACGCTCGAGTTTTTTCGTCGCTTCGGTCCGTGCGGCTTCGCCCAGCAGCGGACTGTTGGATACCGCGTGCTTGAGTGCATCGCGGACCTGCATGGCGATCTGCTCGGCGTCACGGCGATTGGCATCGGTCAGATGCGTGGCGGCGTATTCGCGGCCCAGCATCGGGCCGGCGGCAAGGTTGATCGCATCGAGCACCTGTTGCCAGCGCGGAGCCTCGGCCATCTGCCCGCGCAGGATCTTGCCGCGGAAGGCGAAGCTGGCATCGCGCCAGGGCTTCGACAAATAGGGTGCCATCGCGTCGCCGACCCGGAAGCGCAGATAGGCCTGCCACTGCGCCGGCTTGAGTGTGCCGACCAGATTGTCGATCTTGGCGAACATCGCCGGATTGGCCAGCGACACGCTGTCGTCATTGATGCCCTGCGCCTTGAGGAAGGCGTCCAGTTGCAGGTTGCGGTACTGCCTGCCGAGGCCTGACACCGGCACCGGGGCGAAATTGTTGCGCGGGTCACGCAGCTCCGCGAGCGGGCGCGCCGCCTGCGCGAGCTTGCGTTCGAGGTCCAAGACCAAGGCGGTCTGGGTCTCGATCTGCGCCTGCGGGACGCCGGACAGGGCGAGGATCTTGCGGATGTAATCGCCATAGCGCGCGACCAGAGCCTGCGTATCCGCGTCAGTGCGGGTGTAGTAGGCCGGATCCGGCAAGCCAAGCCCGCCCTGGTTGAAGTAGCCGAGATGGCGGCCAAGATCGCGCAGGTCGACGTCGGCACCGAACTGGAACGCGACCGGAATGCCGACCTGGTGCAGCGCCGCGATGGCCGGTGCGATGTCCTTGCTGCTGCGGATGCCGTCGATGCGGGAGAGCAGGGGCGCGATTGGCTTGGCGCCGTCGGCCTCGACCGCAGCTTCGTCGAGGCCGCTGGCCCAGAAATCGCCGAGCAGTTTTTGCGTATCGTTTTGCGGCGAGGCCATCGCCGCGTCCAGCAACTGTTTCTGCTGCTGTTGTGCGCGCATCGCAAGTTCACCCAAGACCGATACCGCACCCGCAGCCGGCATTGGATTGGCGGCCAGCCAGCCCTTGTTCGCCTCGGCATAGAAATCACTGCAGGCTTGCCCGCTGGCGTGCGACGCGCGTGCCGGCTTGGGACGCTTGGCGGCCTCGCTGGAAGGCGAAGCCACGGCAATGGCGAGGGTGACGGCGAGGGCAAGGACAAGCGGGCGCGGTGGCGTCATGCGGCGGGGCTCTTTGCGGTCAAGGGGCCGAGTGTAACAGTGGGCGGCAGACAGGTAGGCAACTGCAATTCAGCTTCACTTCACGCCATGCATCATGCGTTTCAACAACGGGGCCAGCAGCAGGAACAGCAAGGCCGAGCAGAGGCCAACCCACAGCAGGAGCTGGAACAGATCGCCGTATTTGGCGGCCGCCGCAACCTTGTCGATCACGCCGTTCTCGGGGATGTCCAGCGAGGCCAATTTTCCGAACTGCGCGGCCAGCATTTCCGAATAGGCGGTGGCCAGCCAGAACCCGCCCATCATCAAGCCGACCACGCGCGCCACCGACAACTGGGTCACCGCCGAAAGGCCAATCGGCGACAGGCACATCTCGCCGATTTCGAGGATGCAATAGGCCAGCACCAGCCACCACACGCTGGCGACTGCGCCGCTGCCGGCGAATTTCGCCGCGGCCATCAGCGGCAGGAATGACAGTGCCGCGCACAGCAGGCCGATCGCGCCCTTGATCGGTTTCGACGGATTGCGGCCACGGCGATCCAGCCATGGCCACAGCCAGGAGAACAGGGGCGTCAGCACCAGGATGAAGAACGAGCCGAGAAAGGTCAGCGAGCTGGCACTCTGTGGCACCAGCACCACGTCGCGGAAACAGGCGGCAGCCATGGCGAGGATCAGCAAGCCCACCATCGAGCGCGACAGGCCGCGCGCACCGCGATCGCTTGCCACCAATGCCACCACCATCAGCAGCGGGCTGATCGCCATCATGTACAACGACCACGGCACCGTGCCGCTGGCATCACTCACCAGCGACGGGAACATGTCCTTGGTCAGCAAGCGGTCGGTGAAGGTCAGCCATGAGCCGTAGGTCTGCTCGTACAGGGTGAAGAACACCAGCACGCCGAGGATGGTGACCAGCAGGGCGATCATCTGTTCGCGCTGCACGCGGTTGCATTGGCGCACCAGGAACCAGACGAACCACGCCAGGAAACCCAATGCCACCAGATGCATCGCGCCATGCACGGTCCAGGTGCGCTGGATCAATTGCCAGACCACGCCGACGCCGGCGAACGCGCCGAGATAAATCCACCACTCACGCGGCAGCAGGCCGACGCACTGGCGCAGTGCATCGGGATCGCGCGGTTCGGCGTGGCCGTGCAGGTATTTCTGCCCCCACAGGAACATCGCAAGCCCGGCGATCATGCCGATGCCGGCGGCACCGAAGCCGTACTTCCAGCCATAGGTCTCGCCGAGGAAGGCGCAGACCAGCGAAGCGAACAGGCCGCCGACATTGATCCCGGCGTAGAACAGGGTGAAGCCGGAATCGCGGCGCGGATCTTCTTCCGAATACAACTTGCCGACGATGGTGGAGATGTTCGGCTTCAGAAAGCCCACGCCCATGATGATCAGTGCCAGCGACAGGTAGAACATCTGCAGCGCGCCCTGATCGCGCATCACCACGCCGTTCACCACCGTCGCATCGTGGCCTTCCACCGCCATCCCGAGATGGCCCAGGCACAGCAACACGCCGCCCAGTACCACCGCCTTGCGCATCCCCAGCCAGCGGTCGGCGATCATGCCGCCGATCACCGGCACCGCGTACACCAGACCGCCGTAAGCGCCGATCAGGTCATAGCCCATGTCATCGGTGAAGCGGTGATGCTTCAGCAGGTACAGCAACAACAGCGCTTTCATTCCGTAGAACGAGAAACGCTCCCACATCTCGGTGAAAAAGCAGACGAACACACCCTTGGGATGGCCGAGGAAGTCCTCGCTGGCCGGGATCTCGCTGTAGGCAGTGGCGGTCACGGTTGGCTCCGGTGGGCGATGGCGGAGTATAGGAAACCCGGGCTGCGGCGTCGTGCCGGCTGGCGATGGTCGCGTCAGCAACCGGCCCGATTCGCTCGTCATCCCCGCGACTGCGGGGATCCATGGACGTTGGCGCCCATACCGTGGCAATGCTGGACGCTAATCATTCAGGAATCCTCTTTCGAGGAGGTGTCACAGGCCCTCGCAGCCGCCTTTCCTGCTGGCTGTGCCAGGCGTCGCATGGCCGCGGGATCACTGGAGTTGCCCTAAGCGTCTGAATCCTCTACAATTCCGCTTCTGTCCGCCCTCGATGGTGGGCAGGCGCTCGAAAGGCGCACTCAAGAAGAACGACAGAACCCACGAGGAAACCCACCATGTACGCAGTACTGGTCACCGGCGGTAAGCAATACCGCGTGATGCACGGCGAAACGCTCCGCGTCGAACTGCTCGAAGCCGAAGCCGGCAGCGAGATCAAGCTGGACAACATCCTGATGCTCGGCGATGCCGATGGCATCAAGCTCGGCGACGCGCTCAAGGGCGCCTCGGTCACCGCCAAGGTCGTCGGCCACGGCCGTGCCGACAAGGTGCGCATCGTCAAGTTCCGTCGTCGCAAGCACCATCGCAAGCAGATGGGCCACCGGCAGCACTACACCGAAATCCAGATCACCGGCATTGCCGGTGGCAGCAAGTAAGGAGACGCAGTCATGGCACATAAAAAGGCTGGTGGTTCGACCCGCAACGGCCGCGACTCGAATCCGAAGTACCTCGGCGTGAAGATCTACGGTGGCCAGGCCATCGAAGCCGGCAACATCATCGTGCGCCAGCGCGGCACCCAGTTCCATCCGGGCACCGGCGTCGGCCTCGGCCGCGACCACACCCTGTTCGCGCTGGTCGATGGCACCGTGGAGTTCTCCACCAAGGGCCCGAAGAAGCGCCGCACGGTCAGCGTTGCCGCCGCGCAGTAATCGGCGGGCATCCTGATCGCGAGAAGCCCCGCCTCGGCGGGGTTTTTCGTTTGCGCGAATGCGGCTTCAGCGCATCATTCCAATCCATCGCACAATCACGCCCATGAAACTCGTTGACGAAGCGGAAATCACGGTCACTGCCGGCAACGGCGGCAACGGCTGCGTCGGTTTTCGGCGCGAAAAATTCATCCCGCTGGGCGGGCCCAATGGCGGCGATGGTGGCAATGGCGGTGACGTCTGGCTGCGCGCCGACGAGAACCTCAACACCCTGGTGGATTTTCGCCACCAGACCCAGTTCAAGGCCCAGCGCGGTGAAAACGGCATGGGCAGCCAGATGTACGGCAAGGCCGGCGAGGACATCACCATCACCGTGCCGGTGGGCACGGTGGTGCACAACGTCGGCACCGATGAAGTCATCGGTGATCTGACCGAACACGGCCAGCGCCTGCTGGTGGCCAAGGGCGGGCTGGGCGGGTTGGGCAATATGCACTTCAAGAGCTCGATCAATCGCTCGCCGCGGCAGTCCACGCCGGGCGGCGAGGGCGAGAGCCGCTTGTTGCGGCTGGAGCTGAAGTTGCTGGCCGATGTCGGCCTGCTCGGGTTCCCGAATGCGGGCAAATCCACCTTCATCCGCGCGGTCTCGGCGGCGACGCCGAAGGTGGCCGATTACCCGTTCACCACCCTGTATCCGAACCTCGGCGTGGTCAGTGTCGAGACCGGGCGCAGCTTCGTGATCGCCGACATTCCCGGCCTGATCGAAGGTGCCGCCGACGGTGCCGGCCTCGGCAGCCTGTTCCTGCGCCATATCCAGCGCACCCGTCTGCTGCTGCATCTGGTCGATATCGCTCCGATGGCGATGGAGTACGAAGGCCAAGGCGTGTTGTCGCCGGCCGAGCAAGTGCGTGCGATCGAGCATGAGCTGGGCAAGCACGATCCGGAATTGCTCGACAAGCCACGCTGGCTGGTGCTGAACAAGGCTGACCTGATGTTCGAAGACGAGGCCAAGACTGCCGCCGAGGCCATCATCGCCGAACTGGGCTGGACCCGGCCGTGGTATCTGGTCTCGGCCATCGGCCGCGAAGGCACCTGGCCGATCATGCTGGCAGTGCAGGCGTTCTTTGACCGCATGCGTGAGGAGGCTGTGGGCTGATTCGCAAATTCGTCACCGTGACACAACGCGAAAGCCCGGCTCACGCCGGGCTTTCGGCTGTTGCAACTCGCGAAAGGCGGGATAAAACCCACCCAGCAATGTTCCGCACAAGAACCGGGACACCCGAAAACCATCCATTGTCCGCCACGACACTCAGCTGATCGGCAGGCTGCGACAACCCAAGGCTTCGAGCAGGCCGTGCAGGACGGGTGCGTGGATCAGCCATGGTGCGGCCAGGGTCAGCAGGCCGGCGATGATCACCAGGACGCCTGCACCGATGCGAATATTGCCGCGTTGCAGGCGTAGCCCGATGCGTTCGCCGGCCCAGGTCAGCGAGACCATCACCGGCAGGGTGCCGAGGCCGAAGGAGGCCATCACCAAGGCACCGTGCACGGGGCTGGCGGTCAGCCATGCGGCGGTGAGCAGGGTGCCGGACAGACCGCAGGGCATCCAGCCCCAGAGCATGCCGAGGGCGAAGCGTTTGCCGGCGGTATTGGCGGGCAGCAGGCGACGTTGCAGGGGTTGCAGCAGACGCCAGAAGCGCGTGGCGGGGCCGCCGGAAAATCGTGGCAGGCGTCCTTTGCGATCCAGCATGCGCAAGCCTGCGAGAATCAGCACCAAGCCGACTGCGGCACGCATGGCCACGCCCAGCCAGGTCAGGCGGATGACACCGAGCAGGCCACCGCCCAGTCCGCCGACGAGCGCGCCGGCCAGCACATAGCCGCCGACGCGACCGAGGTTGGGCTGCGCGGCTACCCACCAGCCGCGCGAGCCGATCGAGAAACTGGTCGCGATGCCTCCGCACATCGCAACACAGTGGACACCGCCGAGCACGCCGGTCAGCAGCGCCGCGCCCAGCACCAGGGTGTCAATCGGCATCGTCGTCGCTGGTGGTATCGGGTGGGACCGCGCTGCGTGCTGGCGGCTCATCCTCGCGCAGCACATCCAGCGCCGGGGTGTCGAGATCCTCGAACTGGCCATGGCGTACCGCCCACACGAAGATGCCGGCGGCAGCGGCGATCATCAGCAGGCTGATCGGGATCAGGAACAGCAGGATGTTCATGGCAATCCGTTCAAGTGCGCGCCACCCGCGTCAGCCGCAGGGCGTTGGCTGTGACCAGCAATGACGATAGCGCCATTCCCAGTGCCGCGAGCCACGGCGTCACCATCCCGGCGGCGGCCAAGGGCAGTGCCAGCAGGTTGTAGCCGATCGCCCAGACCAGGTTTTCACGAATGATGCGGCGGCTGCGGCGGGCGATGTCGATCGCGGCAGGAATCGCACTGAGGGCGGGATTGGCGAGCACGAAATCGGCGCTGCGCTGGGCCAGCGCGGCACCGTCGCCGACCGCCAATGAGACATCGGCACCGGCCAGCACCGGCGCGTCGTTGAGGCCGTCTCCCACCATCGCCACGCGAAACCCTTCGGCTTGCAGTGCGCGCACGCGCTCCAGCTTGTCGGCGGGCGTCTGGCGTGTACTGACATTCCCGATGTCCATTGCCTCGGCGAATCGTATCACTGCGGCGGTGGCGTCGCCGCTGGCCAGATGCAGGGTGAGGCCCTGTGCGCGCAAGCGCTGCATCGCTTGCGTGGCGTCGCGGCGTTGCTGTTCGATCAGCGTGAAGCGTGCGCGCGCACCGGTATCGCTGCCCAGCCAGACCGCGCCATCGTCCTCGCCTCCGGTCGCGAAGTGGGCACGGCCAATGCGCCAGCACTGACCTTCGATCATCGCTTCCACGCCTTGCCCTGGAACAGCGTGGAGTTGCTCGGCAACGGGCACGTCGGCCACCTGCGCGAACGCGGCGGCCAGCGGATGATTGCTGTCGCGCTCCAGTGCGGCGGCGATCCGCAGTGCGCGATCGGCATCGATGCCTTCGCAGGCATCCACGCCCTGCAGGCTGGGTTTGCCATCGCTGAGGGTGCCGGTCTTGTCGAACATGACATCGGTGACGCGGGCCAAGCGATCCAACGCATCCGGGCGGACCGCAAGCACACCGATTTTCGCCAGCGCGCCGTGTGCCGCGGCCAGAGCGGCTGGTACCGCCAGCGACAGCGCGCAGGGGCAGCTGACCACCAGCAGGGCCAGGGTCACCTCGAAAGCGCGCGCCGGATCGTGCGCACGCCACCACAGATAGACCGTGACCGCGGCCAGTGCGAGGCCGGCCACGAACCAGCCGGCGATGCGTTCCGCACCGCGCGCCAGTGCCGGGCGATGCGCCTGCGCGGATTCGACCAGTCGTACCAGTTCGGCGAGGCGGGTGCCGGTGCCGACATGCGTCACTCGGATGCTCGCGGCGTGTTCGCGACAGGCGGTGCCGGCGTACACCGCATCGCCGGCGCGCTTGGCCACCGGAGTGGATTCGCCGGTCAACAGGGATTCTTCGAAACGCGCTTCGTCATCGAGCAGCACGCCATCGGCCGGCACCGGTTCACCCACCGCGATCCGCACGCGGTCGCCGACGGCCAGTGCGTCGATCGGTACCGATTCGCGGCTGCCATCGGCCAGTTCGCGGGTGGCGAAGGCGGGCCGTGCCCTTGCCAGCGCATCGACCTGCGCACTGGCAATTCCGCGCGCGCGCTGTTCGAGTTGGCGGGCCACCAGCAGCAGGAACACGAACATGACGGCGGCGTCGAACCATACATGCGGCCCGCCGCGCACAGTCTCCAGCGTGCTGGCCGCCCATGCCAGCAGGGTGGAGCCGGCGATCAGCACATCCATGCCCAGGCGCTTGCCGCGCAATTCGTTCCATGCGCCGAGCAGGAACGGCCAGCCGGCCCAGAACACCACCGGGGTGGACACCATGAAGGTGATCCAGCGGAAGAAATCGCGGGTGGGGATCGGCATCTGGCCGCGGGTGTCGAGGTACAGCGCTTCGGCGAACATCATCGCCTGCATCGCGCCGATGCCGGCCAGACCGATCCGGATCAGGTCGCGATTGCGCGTGCGCCGACGTTCGCGCTCGCGCGCCTCGCCGGTGGCGAGATAGGGCCGATAGCCGAGCGCAGCCAGCCGCGCCAGCGGCGTGGACAGCGCGGTGCGCGTGGGATCCCAGGCAATCCGGATGCGGCCGGTGATGGCATTGGCGGTGGAGTCGAGCACGCCCGGCTCGCGTGCCAGCGCGCGGTCGATCAACCACGCGCAGGCCGCGCAACGCATGCCGTCGGTGAGCACGGTGATCTCGCGGCCGCCCACCACGTCGCGCGCGTGGCCGGCCAGGAGTTCCTCGCGGTCCCACGCCGCCAGCGCGGGTGCGTCGGCATCCACCCGACCGGCGGGCGCGTCGCGCAGACGATAGTAATCATCGAGATGCGCGTCGCGGATCCAGCGCGCCGCCGCGGCGCAGCCATCGCAACAGAACGCGCGGGTGACGCCGTCGAACTCGGCATGCGCCGGTGACGTCGGCAAGGATTCGCCGCAGTGGTGGCAGGCCGCGGCCACGGCATCCATGCTGGCTAGGGCTGGCTGGCCGCGATGGCGGGTTGCAGATGCACCGCACGTTCGCCGCGCACGAGTCGGCCGCGCAGGCGCCAACGACTGCCGCTGGTCGGTTCCAGTTGCAGCAACCAATCGTGGTCGAGTGCGGGCGTTGCGTTGGCGCGCCAACCCGCCTCGAACGGTTCCAGATCCAGGATCAGGTCTTCGCTGGCGCGCGTCGGGTGATGCAGGGACAGACGCAGGTGGCGGGCATGGTCGAAGGTGCCGGTGGTCGGGAAGACCTCCACCCGGCCGTGCTCCTGGTCGATGCTGGCGACCGCGGCCAGCCCCGCCTGCGCCGCGGCGGCATCCGGGCCGAGGTCGGCCTGCTGGATCTGCCCGGTGCGCTGGACGTCGTCCGGGACCACGTCCATCGGCCCATCGGCATTGGCGACCTTGTACATGACGACGCTGCCGATGACCACGGCGCCGACCAGCACCAGCATCAGCCAGACGATCGGTTCGCGCCAGGGCGAGGATTTGTTTTCCATCGGGATTCCGTGGCTCAGAGTGGGCCGAAGAAGGTGCTGTCCACGCGCGCCTTGGCGCTGCCGTCCTCGGCCTCGATGATGAAGACGAGGTCGTGGCGACCGCGCACCGCATCGGCGGGCGCACCGACTTCCAGTTCATGCGCGATCACCGCGCCGGCTGGCACCTTCACCACCAGCGGGGCGTCGTCCAGCACCAGCGGGGTCTTGTCGGCCGGTTCGATCCGCACCTTGTAGCTGCGGGCGGCATCGGTCTTGTTGACCAGCTTCAAGGTGTAGCCGTTGTCGATGCGGTCGCCGTGTTCGCGGTACAGCGCATTGCGATCACGCAGCACGTCGGCGATCAGCGGGCTGCGGTGGAACACGCCCCAGGTCCAGGCCGACACCAGCGCGGTGAGCAGCACGGCATAGACGATGATGCGCGGGCGCAGGATGCGTGCCGGCTGGCCGTCGAGTGCGTTCTGGGTGGTGTAGCGGATCAGGCCGCGCGGCATCCCGACCTTGTCCATCACCTCGTCGCAGGCATCGATGCAAAGGCCGCAGGCGATGCATTCGTATTGCAGGCCGTTGCGGATATCGATCCCGACCGGACAGACCTGCACGCACATGGTGCAGTCGATGCAGTCGCCGAGCTGGTCCGGCTCGAATTTCGGCAGCGGCAGGGCTTCCTCGCCGGCAGCGGCAAGCGTCACGGTGCCGCCGGCTTGCAGGCGTGCGGCGGCGGCGCTGGGGTGCTTGCTGGCGCGGAACACGTAGTCGTAGGCGCTGCGCACGTCGAGCAGGCCGCGCGCGCGTTCCAGCACGCTGGGCAGGCCCTTGCGCCGCGGGCCGCGCGGCTCGCCGCGCAGCGGGTCATAGGCAATCACGAGGGTATCGCGATCGAACATCGCGCTCTGGAAGCGCGCGTACGGGCACATGTATTTGCACACCTGCTCGCGCAGGATGCCGGCATTGCCCCAGGTGGCCAGCGCGTAGAACAGCACCCAGAAGGTTTCCCAGCCGTTCCAGTCCAGCGCCGGCAGACGCGTGGCGAGGCTGGTGATCGGGGTGAAGAAACCGACGAAGGTGAAGCCTGTCCACAGCGCGAACACCAGCCACAGCACGTGCTTGCTGCCCTTGCGCAGGAGTTTCTCGCGGGTCCATGGGCCGGCATCGAGCTTCATCCGCTTGCCGCGGTCGCCCTCGGTCCAGCGCTCGATCCACATGAAGGTTTCGGTCCACACCGTCTGCGGACAGGCGTAGCCGCACCACAGCCGGCCGGCCAGCGCGGTGGCGAAGAACAGGGTCATCGCCAGGATGATCAGCAGGATCGCCAGCAGGCTGAAATCCTGCGGCCAGAAGGTCAGCCCCCAGACGTGGAACTTGCGCGCCGGCAGGTCGAACAGCACCGCCTGACGGCCGTCCCACTTCAGCCACGGGAACAGGTAATACATGCCCAGCAGCCAGAACACCGCCAGCCGGCGCAGGCGGTCGAAACGGCCGGAGATATCGCGTGGATAGACCTTGCGCTCGCTGACGTAGACGGAATCGCCGCCGCTGTCGAGCAGGTCGATGTCGATGCGTTTGCTCACGACGGCATTATCGCTTCGGCTTGGGTCCGTTGAAGCGGCTCGAGGGCCGCAGCAGGATCCAGGTGAACAGACTGGACGACGCGGTCGCCAGCCAGAAAGTAAAGAAGCCGATGGTGTAGCCGAGCCCGCGGCTGATCTCGAGGTGCGGGAAGGTCAGGTCACGCAGTTCCAGTGGATCGACGAAGGCAAAGAACACCATCGTCGCCACCCCGGCGGCGAAGAAGCTGGGCCACAACACGGCGCCGATCCGCTGTGCCATCGGGCGCGGCGGGTGGTCGAACTCACGGGTGGTGAAGTCGGTCATTGCGTGGCCCGTGGCGCAGCGGTGCCGGGCTTGTGCGACAACGACCAGACATAGGCCGCGACCAGGCGCGTGCGGGTATCACCCAGGGTTTCGCCCCAGGCCGGCATGCTGCCGTGACGTCCATTGGCAATGGTTTCGTGCAGGGCTTCGGTGCTGTTGCCGTACAGCCAGTAGTCGTCGGTCAGGTCGGGTGCGCCGAGGGTGGTGTTGCCCTTGCCGTCCTTGCCGTGACAGGCCGCGCAGATGCTCTCGAACAGATCCTTGCCGCGCGCCGCGGCAAAATCATTCGAAGCTGCGGCGTCCTTGTTGCCGAGCTGACGCACGTAGGCGATCACGTAATCGACCGCATCCGGTCCGCCCATGCTGGTGAGCGCCTTGCCCCAGGCCGGCATCACGCCTTCGCGGCCCTTGTTGACGGTTTCGAGGATGCGCTCCGGGCTGCCGCCCCAATGCCAGATATCGTCGGTCAGGTTCGGATAGCCGACAGCACCCTTGGCCGACGAACCATGACAGGTGGCGCAGTTGTTGGAAAACAGCGAGCGCCCGAGCTCGACCGCGGCAGGATTGCGGGCCAGCGCGTCGATGGCTTGGCCATGGTAAGGCGCGAAGGTGCGCTCCAGTTGGGCATTGGCCTGTGCCGCTTCCTGATCGTGCTCGCCTTTCGAGCTCCAGTGGCCGAAGCCCGGATAGGTGCCGAAGCCGCCGTACCAGAACATGTAGCCGAAGCCGAACACGATCGCGATGTAGAAGCCATTGATCCACCAGCGCGGCATCGGCTTGTTGTATTCGGTGATGTCGCCATCCCAGTAATGGCTGGTCTCTTCCGGCTTGGGATCATCCGGGCGACGCTTGGAGGTCCACCACAACAACCAGGTGATGCCGAGCAGGTTGAACAGCACCAGCACGATGACGAATACGTTCCATCCGGTGGTCATGGGCGGGTCTCCTCGTCGCGCGCCTCGCCCGCGGGGATGACGTCATCCTCGACCGCCAGTCGCGCGGTCGCTTCGAACCCACTGCGCAGCCGTGGCTGCCAGGCCCAGGCCCAGAGCGCGATGAACAACAGCAGGAGCAGGGTGGTGATGATTCCGGACAACATCGCTCAGCCCCCCTTCGGTGCGTGCTTGCCGAGGCCTTGCAGATAGGCCACCAGCGCATCGAGCTCGGTCTTGCCTTCCACCGCGGCGGGCGCGCCGGCGATGTCGGCATCGGTATAGGGATCGCCCAGGCGCTTGAGTGCGCGCATATGCGATTGCACCTCGGCACCGTCCAATTGATTCTTTGCCAGCCACGGGAAAGCCGGCATGTTCGACTCCGGCACCACGTCGCGCGGGTTGAGCAGGTGCACGCGATGCCAGTCATCGGAATAGCGGCCGCCGACGCGGGCGAGATCCGGTCCGGTGCGCTTGCTGCCCCACTGGAACGGGCGGTCGTAGACCGATTCGCCGGCCATCGAATAATGGCCATAGCGCTCGGTCTCGAAGCGCAGGGTGCGGATCATCTGCGAATGGCAGTTGTAGCAGCCCTCGCGGACGTAGATGTCGCGGCCGGCCAACTGCAGTGCCGGATAAGGCTTGACGCCCGGCAATGGCTGGATGGCCTCGGCCTGGAACATCAGGGGCACGATTTCCGCCAGCCCACCGATCGACACCGCGAGCGCGGTCAGCAGGGCCAGCAGGCCGATGTTCTTCTCGAGTTTCTCGTGTGCGATTCCCATGTCGTGTCCTCAGGCCTGGGCTTCGGCGGCGTGCGGCGCCATGATCGGATGTTCGGCAACGCCGCTGGACTGCTGCCAGGTCTTCCACATATGCCATGCCATCAGGCACATGCCGGACAGGATGAACAGCCCGCCCAGCAAACGACCGAGGTAGTAGGGATAGGTGGCCACCAGCGATTCGACGAAGCTGTAGGTCAAGGTGCCGTCGGGATTGGTGGCGCGCCACATCAGGCCTTGAGTAATCCCGGCGATCCACATCGAGACGATGTAGAACACCACGCCGATCGTGTGCATCCAGAAATGCACGTCGATGAGCTTGGTCGAGTACATGTCCTTCAGGCCGAGCAGGCGCGGATACAGGCAGTACAGCGAGCCGATCGAGATCATCGCCACCCAGCCCAGGGTGCCGGCGTGGACGTGGCCCACCGTCCAGTCGGTGTAGTGCGACAGCGAGTTGACCGTCTTGATCGACAGCAACGGGCCTTCGAAGGTCGCGATCATGTAGAAGCTGATGGCCACGATCAGGAACTTCAGGATCGGGTCGGTGCGCAACTTGTGCCACACGCCCGAGAGCGTGAGGATGCCGTTCATCGCGCCACCCCAGCTGGGCACCAGCAGGATCACCGAGAACACCATGCCCACCGACTGCGCCCAGTCCGGCAGCGCGGTGTAGTGCAGGTGATGCGGGCCGGCCCACATGTAGATCGAGATCAGCGCCCAGAAGTGGACGATCGACAGCCGGTAGGAATAGATCGGCCGTTGTGCCTGCTTGGGCACGAAGTAGTACATCATCGCGAGGTAGCCGACGGTGAGCAGGAAGGCCACGCCGTTGTGGCCGTACCACCACTGCGCCATCGCATCGACCGCGCCGCTGTAGACCGAATACGACTTCCACAGCCCGGCCGGCATCACCAGATTGTTGACGATGTGCAGCAATGCCACCGCGATCACGTAGGCACCGTAGAACCAGTTGGCGACGTAGATATGCTTGACCCGGCGCTTGGCGAGGGTGCCGAAGAACAACCAGCCGTAGGCCACCCAGACGATCGCGATCCACAAATCAATCGGCCATTCGAGTTCGGCGTATTCCTTGCTCTGGGTGATGCCCAGCGGCAAGGTGATGACCGCGGCGACCATCGCCGCCTGCCAGCCCCAGAACACGAAGCTGGCGAGCTTGTCGGAGATCAGCCGCACATGGCAGGTGCGCTGCACCACGTACAGCGAGGTGGCGAACAGCACCGAGCCGCCGAAGGCGAAGATCATCCCGTTGGTATGCAGCGGACGCAGTCGGCTGTAGGTCAGCCAAGGGGTGTCGAAGTTCAGCGCCGGCCAATACAGCTGGGCCGCGCAGAGGACGCCCACGGCCATGCCGACGATGGCCCAGAAAATGGTTGCCACCGCGAACTGGTGGACGACCTTGTCGTTGTAGCTGCCGGCATTGGCTTGCATGCGGGTCTCCGGAGTGAAGCGGGCATGCTAGCCATGGTAGGGCGGACAGGGCTTGATTTCGATCAAGTTGGCCCGGTTTCCGGGAGCTTTCCTTGCACTCCGTGGCGCAGACGCTTGGGGAATGGTCACCGGATGGGCGATAATCGTCATCACGGTTATCCGACACTGGCAAGCCATGACCGATCCGATCCCGCTGAGTCTGGCCCGCCTGCGCCGCAGTTGCGCGGAGTGCTCGATCCAGCAACTGTGCATGCCGTCCGGCATGAACGGCGAGGACATGGAGCGCTTGGACCTGATGGCAAGGCGGCGCCGTCCCCTCGCCAAGGGCGAGTCCCTGTACCGCGCAGGCGATCCGTTGAAGTCGGTCTATGTCACCAGCGAAGGCAGTTTCAAGACGGTCGTGGTCAATGCGGCCGGCGAGGAGCATGTGCTGGGCTTCCACCTGCAGGGCGAATTGTTCGGCCTGGACGCGGTCGGCACCGGCCAGCACCGCTGCGAGGCGGTTGCGCTGGTCGATTCGCAGGTCTGCGAATTGCCGTTCGATCGGCTGACCAGCATCGCCATCAAGCTGCCCAGCCTGCAACAGCAGTTGCTGCGGGTCATCGGCCAATGCGCCGACCACGACCACGACCATGTCGAAGTCCTGACCCGCCGCCAGGCCAGCGAACGGATCGCGCTGTTCGTGCACGGCCTCGCCGAGCGCTATCGGCGCAGCGGCCGCCCGGCCAGCGATTTCCACTTGCCGATGAGCCGCGATGAAATCGCCCGTTACCTCGGGCTGGCGCTGGAAACCGTGAGCCGCGGATTCAGCCGTCTGCACGAGGACGGCATCATCGAGGTGCACGGCCGACGGGTGCGCATCCTCGACGAGGACGCGCTGTATGCCGCCGCCAATGGCGGCACCGATGGCGAAAGCCCGGAGCCTCGCAAGCGCAGCAGTGGCTGAACGCGCGACCCTGTCCTTGTTTCCAAACGGTGCCATTCCGTCACAATTGCGCTCGCCGCCGACTGGCAGCGTCGTTCCGTTGCCATGAGGTCCTTGATGAACACATCCGTCGCCCCCGCCTGGAGCCCCGATCTGGAAGCACGCTACGCGCCGCTGGCTGCGCAGCTCGAGCGCCTGATCCCGTGCATGGAAGTGCCGTTGCACCTGCCGTGGATCGATGCGATCAATGCGCTGAAGAAAGAGCGTGGCGCGGTGATCATGGCGCACAACTACCAGTCGCCGGAGATCTTCTACGGGGTTGCCGACATCACCGGCGATTCGCTGGCGCTGGCACAGCAGGCTGCGACCTGCGGTAGCGACATCGTGGTGATGTGCGGCGTGCACTTCATGGCCGAGAGCGTGAAGGTGCTGGCACCGGACAAGACCGTGCTGATCCCCGACATGGGCGCGGGCTGTTCACTGGCCTCCTCGATCACTGCTGCCGACGTGCTGGCCTTGCGCGCCAAGCATCCGGGCATCCCGGTGGTCACCTATGTCAACACCTCGGCGGCGGTGAAGGCGGTGTCGGATTCCTGCTGCACCTCGGCCAATGCGGTGCAGGTGGTCGAATCGGTGGCCGCCGAGCATGGCGTCAAGCAGGTGATCTTCCTGCCGGATCGTTACCTCGGTGCGTGGGTGGCGGAACAGACCGGCATCGAATTGATCTTGTGGCAGGGTGCCTGCGAGGTGCATGAAAAATTCACCGCGATGGAAGCGCGGCATGCGCGTGCGCAGTTCGACGCGATGATCGTGGCGCATCCGGAGTGTCCGCCGGACGTGCTGGCCGAGGCCGATTTCGTCGGCTCGACCACGGCGATGGGCAAGTGGCTGGAGAAGGCCAAGCCGGAACGGGTGGCGATGATCACCGAGTGCTCGATGGCCGACAACCTGCGCAATGATTTCCCGCAGATCGAATTCATCAAGCCGTGCAACCTGTGCCCGCACATGAAGAAGATCACCTTGCCGAAGATCCATGCCGTGCTCAGCGACCTCAGTAATGAAGTGGTGGTGGAGCAGGCCGAGATCGAAGGCGCGCGGCGTGCACTGGAGCGGATGCTGGCGGTCGGGCGTCGCGACCGGGTGTGAGTACGCACGATCCGATCATCGTCGTCGGCGGCGGCATCGCCGGCATTGCCACTGCACTGGCCGCCGCACCGGCGCCGGTGCTGCTGTTGACGCGAGCGCCGGGTGCGCGTGGTGCCGCCAGCCTGCTCGCACAGGGCGGAATCGCGGCGGCCATTGGTCCCGGCGATACGCCCGCCGATCATGCGCGCGACACCTGCGTGGCCGGCAGTCATCACAATGACCCGGCCGTCGTCGACGTGCTGGTCAACGGCGCGGCCGATGCCGTGCATTGGCTGCAAGCGCTGGGCGTGGCCTTCGACCGCAATCCCGACGGCAGCCTCGCGCTCGGGCGCGAGGGCGGGCATGATCGCAACCGCATCGTGCATGCCGGTGGCGATGCCACCGGGGCCAAGGTGATGGAAGCGCTGGTCGCCGCGGCGCGTGCGTCCGGGCACATCACCCGACGCGCCGGTGTCGAGGTCGATGGCCTGTTGCTGGACGAAGGGAGCGTGCGTGGCGTGACATTCACGCAGGCGGACGGCACCCGCGAGCAGGTACATGGCCGCGCGGTGGTGCTGGCCACCGGCGGCATTGGTGCCTTGTTCGCGCAGACCAGCAATCCGCCCGATGCCGATGGCAGTGGACTGGCGCTGGCCTTGGCCGCCGGCGCTGCGCTGCGCGATCTCGAATTCGTGCAGTTCCATCCAACCGCCTTGATGCTGCCGGGGCAGCACAGCCTGCCGCTGGTGACCGAAGCCTTGCGCGGTGCCGGTGCGCATCTGTTCGACAGCAAGGGCCGCGCCTTGATGGACGGCGTCCACCCGCTGGGCGATCTGGCCCCGCGCGACATCGTGGCGCGCCAGGTCTGGCAGGCCTGCCAGCACGGCGGCGCGTTGCTGGATGCGCGGGTGGTGGGCAGTGCGTTTGCGGAAAAATTCCCGACCGTGTTGCGCGCCTGTCTCGATCACGGCATCGACCCGCGCGTACAGCCGATCCCGGTGACGCCGGCAGCGCATTTCCATATGGGTGGGATCGCGACGGACGTCGAGTGCCGTAGTTCACTGCCTGGCTTGTACGCGGTGGGCGAAGTGGCCTGCAACGGCGTGCATGGCGCGAATCGACTGGCCAGCAATTCGTTGCTGGAAGGGCTGGTGTTCGGGCGCAGGCTTGGACAGCGGTTGTGTGACGACACTACGGGCTCCGGTGAAGGTTCTTCGATCACCGAAGCGCGGCGACCGGCAACGCTCGACGCGCACGCAAACACGCTCCTGCGCAACCTGCTGTCTCAGGCGATGGGGCCGATGCGCAATGGACATGCGATGGCGGCTGCGCTGCAGGAGTGCGAAACATTGGCAGCTGCAGGCTGGCAGGGCGGCGTGGCGCAGGCCTTGTTGGCCGCAGCACTGGCCCGCAAGGACAGCCTCGGTGCGCATTACCGCAGCGATGCGGTCCCAGCGATGGCCTGATCGGGACGCTTCGTATTGGTCAAGCCGTGACTGGCGCTGCCAACACGCCAGTGTCGAGTGTGCGGGCAATCGCGGCCTGCCAAGGCGCGATGTCGAGTCCACGTTCGGCGCGCCAAGCCGGATCGAACAAGGTTTCCTGATAGCGCTTGCCGCGGTCGCAGAGCAGGCTGACGATGCTGCCGGTCTCGCCTCTTGCGCGCATCGCGCTGGCCAGCTGCAGGCAGCCGATGAGGTTGACGCCGGACGAGCCGCCGTACTGGGTGCCGAACAGGGATTCGAGCTGCAATGCCCCGGCAATGGCCGCGGCATCGTCCACTTCCACCACGTCATCGACAACATCGAACAGGAAACCGGGTTCGACCTTGGGCCGGCCGATGCCTTCGATCCGGGTCGGCTGACTGGCAACGGCATTGCGGTCACGCGTACGCCAACCGTGCACGTAACTGCTGCCGGTGGGCTCGGCCACGCACAGGCGCGTGTCGAGCCTTCGATAGCGCAAGTAGCGTCCGATGGTGGCCGAAGTACCACCGGTACCGACGCCGCACACGATCCAGGTCGGTACCGGCTGCGGTTCGCGGCGCAGCTGGCCGAGGATCGATTCGGCGATGTTGTTGTTGCCGCGCCAGTCGGTGGCGCGTTCGGCCAGACCGAATTGATCGAGATGGCAGGCACCCTCGGCTGCATGTTGGGCCGCACGTGCGTGGACCTGTGACGGATCCTCGACCAGATCGCACTGGCCCCCCAGCGCCTGTACGGCGTGGATTTTCTGCGGCGCGGTACAGGCCGGCATCACCGCGATGAACTGCAGGCCCAGCATGCGTGCAAACCAGGCTTCCGAGATCGCGGTGCTGCCGGACGAGGCATCGACCACCGCCTGCCCCTGCCGCAGCCGGCCGTTGCACAGCGCGTACAGGAAAAGCGAGCGCGCCAACCGGTGTTTGAGACTGCCGGTGGGATGCACCGACTCGTCCTTGAAATAGAAGGCGATGCCGGGGAAGCCGGGGAAGTCCAGCCGCAGCAGGTGGGTGTCGGCCGAACGCGCGGCCTCCTGTTCCAGCAGCGCCAACGCTTCGTTCACCCAGGCGCGGCCGTGCGGGGCGGGATCGATCAAGGTCGTGGTCATGTGCCCATGATTGCCGGTCGTGCCGTCAGGCTCAAGCGGTTCGGATGCGGGCAGGGATGATCGGGCCGTGGCGCACGCTGTGATGTTGTAACACGGTGCGCCCACGTATCATGGACGGGCATGTATTCCGCATCCCGCCCGACCTTGCTCGCTCGCCTGCGCGGTTCCGCGCGACTGGCGGTTCTGGTGTTGCTGGTGTTTGCGTTGAAGATTGGCACCGCAGCGGCATGCGTGAAGCATGATCTGGCCGAAGGCGGGTTGGGTAGCGCGATGCCCGTACATGCGGCATTGGCGGATGCCGACCATGCTGGCGATGAACCTGCGTCCGCGAATGACGCAGGCGGCTGTGCCCATGCCGCCAGCCACCATGTGGCCAGCCTGCCCGCGGAAGTTCGCGCCTCGATTTGTCCGCGCGCCCAGCGATTGGGTGTGCTCGATCCGATCTCGCCCGCGAATGCGCCGGTGCGCTTCGAATTGAGGCCGCCCATCGCCTGATCCACGTCCGACTTCCTTGCGATGCCCTGCATCGCCGTCGACGCTGAATCAGAGGATCTACCCATGCTGTGCTTGATGCCTGCGCGACCAACCGTCGTGCGGATTTTCCTGGCAATGTGCACCACCGCTGCCGTCGTGAGCAGCGTTCACGCAACCGAACCACGTCCTGGCGAAATAGCCCCGGTCTCGATCCGAAACGCCGTGCACATGGCGTGGCGTCAGCATCCCGATCAGAGGATGGCCGAAGCGCAGTTGGCGGCGGCGCGGGCGCGTCTGGAGGCTGCCGGGAGCCCGATCCACAACCCGGAACTGGTGGTCGAGCGCGAAGACGAGGGGCCCGACACGACCGCCACGATCGGGCTGGCACTGGCACTGGATCTTGGCGGCAAGCGCCGCGCGCGGCAGGCCGCCGCCGCTGCCGTGCTGTCACAAGCCGAAGCCGAGGCGCGGCAGCGCAGATCCGGGTTCGTGCGTGAATGGCTCGCGGGCTGGATCGATCTGCGTGCGGCAGACCTGCGCCAGCAACTCGGGGAGCGACGCCTCGGCTTGGTGGAGCGTGCAGCAACCTTGGCCGAGCGGCAGTTCGCCGCCGAAGATATTTCCGGCCTTGATCGCGACCTTGCCTTGCTGGCGCGGGACGAGGTGCAAGCCCGGCAATCGGGATGGATCGCGGAGCGTGCCGAGGCCGAAGCGCGATTCCGGACTGCTGGCGGGGAATCCGGACAGTTGCCAAGCCTGTCGCTGCCGGAGGGGACGCCGCCCGCACCAGGGGAAATCGACGCCGCCACGCTGCAGCGCCTGCCCGAGTGGCGAATCGCCGAGGCCAAGGCGCATGCGGCCGAGCGCGAGATCGCGGTGGCGCAGCGCAACCGAACTCCGGATCCCGTGCTGGGCCTGCGTGGTGGGCGCGTGCGGTATGACAACGGGCTCAGTGACAACGTCATTGGCATGTCGCTGAGCGTGCCGCTGTTCGTGCGCAACGGTTACCGCGCCGAGGTGGTGGCGGCGCGCGCCGATGCCGCCGCGGCTTCGGCCGAAGCCGAGCGCTCGCGTACAGCCTTGATCGCCGACAGCCGGCGCGCAGTCGCGGGCTATGCCGCCACTCGGCAGGCGTGGGAACGCTGGCGTGCAAGCCGTGGCACCGATGTCGAGCGCCGCACAGGCCTGCTGGAGCGTTTGTGGCGCGAAGGTGAACTCTCGACCAGCGACTACCTGCTGCAACTCGACCAGACCCTGGATACCGCGATGGCCGGCATCGACCTCGAATCACGGCTGTGGCGCAACTACATCGACTATCTGGCCGCTGCAGGCCAGCTCGAACGCTGGGTCGGCCTGGAGGATTTGCCATGACTGCCATCGCGATGCGTGTGATTTGCAGGCGTTCGTTCGCCTGCATGCTGCTGTTGCTAGCCGCCTGCGGACAACCGTCCACGCCGGCAGACGCCGCGCATGACGACGATGGTGGAAGTGCTGCACACGTCGCATCCGAATCACCGACGCGTGGGCTGCGGATGGATGCGGCCGCCATGCAGGCGGCCGGTATCCGATTGGCCGTGCTGCAACGGGCGCAAGTGGAGGAACAACTGCGTGCACCGGGCGAAGTGGTGGACAACGCCTACGGCACCACCCTGATCACGCCACGGGTGCCGGCGCTGGTGGTGCGTCGCCATGCCAAGCTCGGTGACGAAGTGCGCGCGGGGGCGCCGCTTGCGACCTTGGCCAGCGTCGAAGTCTCGGATGCGCAGGCCGAGTTGCGCAGTGCCGAGCAGGAATGGCGACGCGTGTCCGCACTGGGGCCGGAGGCCGTGGCCGGACGTCGGATCAGCGAGGCCAGGATTGCGGTCGATCGCGCTCGCGCCCGTGCGCAGGCTTACGGGCTGCCTGGCACCGCCAACGGCAGTGTCGATGGTCAATTCACGCTGACCGCGCCGCATGCGGGGCGAATCACCGAAGACGCCTTCGTCGTCGGTGAACGGATCGAGCCGGGGAGAGCATTGTTCCGGCTGGTGGAAGAGTCGACGGTATGGGTGGATGCCAAGTTGCCGACAGGTGAGGTGGCGCGCATCGAGGCGGGCAGCCCCGCCGTCGTGGTCGCCGCGGGCCATCGCCTGCCCGGCACCGTGTTGCGCGCCGCGCACCGCACCTCGGAAACCACCCGCAGCACCGTGGTCCGGATCGAGGTCGCCAACCACGATGACCTCTTGCATGGCGGCGATTTCGTCGATGTCTATCTCGATGCTGCGGGCGACACGGCTACATCCGATTCAGTGCTGACGGTACCGACTGCGGCGCTGGTGCAACTGGAAGGCGACAGCGTGGTGTTTCGCCGTGATGCGCAAGGCGGGCTGGTGCCGGTGCCGGTGCGGACGGGGGCCGTGATCGGCGAGCGCACGGTGATCGCGGAAGGCCTGAAGGCCGGCGACACGGTGGTGGTCGAAGGGGCCTTCACGCTCAAGGCGCAGCTGCTCAAGGCGCAGTTGGGAGAAGGTCATGGGCACTGATCCCTGCAGCGGCGAGGGAGCACCACGATGCTGAATCGTCTGGTTGAACTTTCGTTGCGCTATCGCTACCTGGTGTTGATCGCGTTTGCCGCCATCGCCTTCCTCGGCGTGATGGCGGTGCGCAGCGTGCCGGTGGATGCCTTCCCGGATGTGACGCCGACCCAGGTCAACGTCTATACCGAGTCGCCCGGCCTCGCTGCCGAAGACGTGGAATTGCTGCTGACGACGCCGGTCGAATCCGCGCTGGCGGGCCTGCCGAAGGTGCAGGAGATCCGCTCGGTCAGCCTGTTCGGGCTGTCCTATGTCGCCGTCTATTTCGAGGACGACATGGACATCTATTTTGCCCGGCAGCTGGTCAACGAGCGCCTGCAGGAAATCGGCGACCGTTTGCCGGAAGGCTATGGCAAGCCGGGCATGGGCCCCAACACCTCCGGCCTCGGGCAGGTGTACTGGTACACGGTCGAGCGCGCGCCCGGCGTGGGCAAGGAGCAGGTCTCCGACATGGACCTGCGCACCTGGCAGGAATGGACGGTGCGGCTGGTCCTGCGCACCGCGCCCGGTGTGGACGATGTGACTTCGTGGGGCGGCGGCGAGCGCGAATTCCAGGTCAACATCGATCCGCAGCGCCTGTACGCACGCGGCCTGGGCTTCGGCGACGTGATCAATGCCATTCCGGCAAACAACGGCCAGGTCGGCGGCAATGTCATGGACATCGGTCGCGAGCAATTCCTCGTTCGCGGGCTGGGCCTGCTGCAGTCCGCCGATGACATCGGTGCGATCGTGCTCAAGGCTGAAGATGGCGTGCCGGTGCATATCCGCGACGTGGCCACGGTAGTGCAGGCACCGGCGCCGCGTTTCGGCGCAGTCACCCGCGATGGCGAGGAAGTGGTGCTGGGCATGGCGCTGGCACGGATCGGCGAGAATGCGCGGGATGTGGTTGCCGCGGTGAAGGGCAAGCTCGACACGGTGCGCGCGGCCTTGCCGGACACACTCGTGCTCAAGCCGATCTACGATCGCACGGACCTTGTGGACAAGGCGGTTGGCACCGCCGTGCGCGCGCTGGTCGAAGGTTCGCTGCTGGTCCTGCTCGTGTTGTTCCTGTTCCTCGGCGAAGTGCGCTCGGCCATCGTGGTGATCGTGACCCTGCCGTTGGCCATGCTGATCGCCTTCATCGGCATGCGCCAGTTCGGGCTGTCGGCCAATTTGATGTCGCTGGCGGGGCTGGCGATCGGCATCGGCATGATGATCGACGGCGCGGTGGTGATGGTGGAGAACGCCTACCGCATCCTGGCCGAGCGCCGACGCCATGGCCACGAGGTCAACCGCTCCGCCGCGGTGCTGGCGGCAGCGCGTGAGGTCGCCAATCCGATCACGTTTGCGATCCTGATCATCATCGTGGTGTTCCTGCCGCTGTTCGCGCTCGAGGGTCTGGAAGGCAAGATGTTCAAGCCGATGGCCTTCAACATCGCGTTCGCAATGGCCGGCTCGCTGCTGCTCAGCCTGACCCTGATCCCGGTATTGGCGTCGATGATCCTCAAGCCCGGGGACGAGCGCGACACCTGGCTGCTGGCGCGGATCAAGCGTGGTTACCGACCGCTGCTGGCATGGGCGTTGCAGCGCAAACGCGCGGTGGTGACCTGCGCCCTGCTGGCGCTGGTGGCGAGCCTTGCGATCTTCCCGTTCCTCGGCAAGGAGTTCATGCCACAGATGCAGGAAGGCTCGATCATGTGGCGGGTGACCGGGATTCCTTCGACCTCGCTCGACGAGTCGATCCGCACCAGCAATGCCATTGCCGCGGCGTTCAGGAAATTCCCCGAGGTGGAGACCACGGTGGCGATGATCGGTCGTGCCGAGCAGGGTGAGACTGCCGACGTGAATTACATGGAGATCTACACCGCGCTCAAGCCGCAGGACAGCTGGACCACCGGACGCAGCATCAAGCAATTGGAAGATGCGATGCAGGAGACGCTGGAGCAGGTGGTGCCGAACGTGGTGACCGGCTACACCCAGCCGATCCAGATGCGGGTGGAGGAGTTGATCTCCGGCGTGCGTGCCACGCTGGCGCTCAAGCTCTACGGACAGGACCTGCAGATGCTGGATCGGCTCAGCGGCCAGCTCAAGTCCGTGCTCGGGACCGTGCCGGGTGTGGCCGACCTGTCGCTGGAAGCCAATGTCGGCAAGCCGCAGATCCGCATCGCGGTGGATCGCGCGGCGCTGGCGCGGCATGGCATGAACGCGCAGGAGGTGCTGACGATCGTCCGCAACGGCCTCGGCGGCGAACCGGTCAGCGTGTTGCTGGAGGGCGTCAAGCGCTACGACATCGCGGTGCGATTGGATGCGACATCGCGCAGTTCGGTCGAGGCGTTGCGGCGGATTCCGCTGCGGACGGCGAGTGGTGCCATCGTGGCGCTGTCCGAGGTGGCCGATGTCAGCGTCGCTGAAGGCTATTCGTTCGTGCGCCGCGAGCAGTTGCAGCGCCACGCGGTGATCCAGATGGATGTGCGTGGCCGCGACGTGGACGGGTTCGTGCGCGATGCCAATGCGGCGATCGCGCGCCAGGTCCGGCTGCCGCCGGGTTACTGGATCGAATGGGGTGGCGCGTTCGAAAACCAGCAACGCGCCCTGGCCCGGCTGGCGGTGATCGTGCCGATCACCATCTTCTTCATCTTCGTGCTGCTGTACACCGCCTTCAATTCCATTCGTCATGCGGCGTTGATCATCGCCAATGTGCCGTTCGCCATCATCGGTGGCGTGCTGGCGCTGTTTCTCAGCGGCCAGTTCCTGTCGGTGCCCTCGGCAATCGGTTTCATCGCGGTGTTTGGGGTGGCGATGCTCAACGGCATCGTGCTGGTGGGATTCCTCAACCAGTTGCGAGAGAACGGGCTGTCGGTGCGTGAGGCGGTGGTGCAGGGCACGGCATTGCGACTGCGACCGGTGCTGATGACGGCCAGCGTCGCGATCCTCGGCTTGCTGCCGATGCTGCTGTCCTCGGGTGTTGGCGCGGAAACCCAGCGGCCTCTGGCGACGGTGGTAGTCGGTGGCTTGATCAGCTCGACCTTGCTGACCTTGATCCTGTTGCCCGTGATTTACGAATGGCTGGAGCTGCGCGCGGAGCGGCGGTCAGAAATGCGTTGATGCGGCTCGGAGCAGTCGGGAAAATCCCTCTCTCCTCGGGAGAGGGGTGAGGGTGCGAATGCGAATGCGAATGCTGTTTGAACTGCGGACTCGACCAAACCCTCATCCGCCCTCGGACACCTGCTCGCTCAGAGAGAAATGAAACCAGGGCAACGCTGATTTACTTGGCGTTGTCTGCCGTCCATGGATGGCCGTGCGCTGACAGGTCTCGGATGGGCCTGTTCAGCGCAACCCAATTCTTGGCGGTCCGCGTGATTTTCAGCCTGCCAACGCTCGCACGCGTTTGGCCAGATGCTCGAAATACAGATCGATATAGCTGATGCCGTTTTCCCGGTCGATCAGGTACGGATTCATCAGGGTGTGGCGAAGGATCATCAGCTTGCTGTCGGCGGCATCATCGAGCGTCGCGGCGTCGAGGCCCAGCGCTGCGAAGATGCGCTGGATGCCGTCATCTCCAAGGGCTTCCGGCTTCAGCGTCGTGGCCGAACCGAAGAATTGCTTGTCCTGCACCGGATGGCCGGGGTCGATGCGCAATTCATCGTGCAGGCGGCGGACGAAGGCGTTGGCGACCGCCACCGAGCGATTGCCGGCCGGATTGAGGGCAAGGCAGACCAGGTTGCTGTCGGGATCGAACGGCACCAGCGCGGCGACCACGTCGGCGTTTTCCTCGGCGAACTGGTGCGCGCGGGTGCGGAAGGCTTCCGCTGCCTCGATCGTGCGCGCTGTGAGCAGGCCGAAGTGCGCATGGTCGAGCGGCAGTACCTGATGGCTGACGTAGACCGCAGCGGCAGCAGCACCCGATTTCGAGCCTTCGGGGATGATCTGGCCGAGGCTGCGATAGCGGGTCATGTAATCGGATGAAGCGGTGCCGTGGAAGACGTAGTCGGCGGCTTCGGTCAACAAGACGGTGGCGCGATGATCGCGGCAGATGAAAGCACCGGCACCATAGGGCAGATAGCCGAGCTTGTGCGGATCCACCGTCACCGAATCGGTGTCGGCAATCGCCGCGACCGCCGCATGTGCCGCGGGAGTCGGGAAGGCATCGAACCCGTGCGCGACCTCATCGCGTGATCGCAAGCTGCCGTCCTCGTTGCGGAACAAGGTGGCGAGATAGCCGCCCCAGGCCGCATCGACATGCACGGCAAATCCCAGCCCGCGCTGGGCAAAGCGCTCACGTGCAGCGACCACGGCATCGATCGGATCGATGGTGCCGTATTCGGTGGTGCCCAGCACCGCCACTGCCATCAGGATTGGCTGACGCTCGCGCAGGCATTGCGCAAGGATCGCCTCCATCGCATCGACATCGATGCGCATGCCGCGCTCCGGCAACTGGCCGAGCTGGGCACGGCCCAAACCGAGCAATTTGCAGCCCTTGCTCCACGAGTAGTGCGCGGTCACCGGTGCCAGCACCTTCGGCACCTTCAGCGCAGGATGGGCAGCGAAAAACTCCACCAGACCAAGCTGCTCGATCCGTGCAGCCGCCACCTTCATCTGCCACCGCTTGCGTTCGGCGGGTGCGGCCTGCGCCAGCCACTCGCCCCAACGTGCGACCAGTGCGGTCGCGGCGCGTGGATGCAGATTGAATGCAGCCCAGTCGTCCTCGGGTAACCCAAGCTCGCTGATGCCTGCCGCGCGCAGGGCCACCGGAAAGGCTTTCTGCGCCAGCGCCAGCCGCAAGGCCTGGTAGTTGGCAACGGTGCCGCCCGATGTCAGATGGCCGAAGGCACACTCCGGGTGCATCGGGTCATCGACATAGCCGAGCATCCGCGCCAGTTGCAGGCCAACCTTCACCTCCAATTCGACCGTCACCGGTGCGGCATCCTCGGTGACATTGTTCGGGTTGTACGGAAGCGTCAGGATCTGCGCGGCCAGTCCCGGCAGCAGCAGGTCCGAGGCCATGTGGCCGATGTAGCGCGGGCTGTGGAAGGGCACCGACTTCTTCAGCGCGGCCGAGAGCAGGTGCAGCTCGCGGCGCATCTTCGCCTCGAAGGCGAGGTAGTCCGGATGCAGGGCCGCCGAGGTGGAGATCGCCAGTGGATCTTCGGGATGGAAATTGCGCCGCCAATAGACATGGTCGCGCAGGAACTCGACGACGAGCTTTTCCAGCAGGGTGTCGTTCTGCGCGTATGGGCCGAGGAAGCAGGCGTCCAGGGTGTGCGCGCTGAAGCTGGGCGAGGGCGGGGCGGTGGACATGGGTGGAATCCAGTGTTCAACGTGGCAACAGCAGCAACCAGCCAAGTGGGTTGTGCATGCGGGCGATGCCGTAGATGCAGGCGAAGGTGGCCAGCGCCGCGAGATAGAACACAAACCGGGTGGTGCGTGTCCGCTTCGGACGCATCGCCAGCACACCGAGCACGACGTAGACGACGACCAGCACCAATTTGACCGTCAGCCACCCGTTGGCGAACACCCCGCCGGGCAGGATCGTGAACAGGGTGAGGCCGGCCGCCAGCAAGGTGGTATCGATCAGATAGCTGACGTAACGGGCGATCGCATGCTGCGGCCAGCGCGCACCGAGCAGGGCGGCACCGCAACGCAGCGCGAACAGCAGGCCGCTGCACATCACCGCATGCACGTGCAGCCATTTGATCTGCGGGTAATACGCCATCAGCGACATGGGTTCGGCCCGCCTTGCATCAACCCGGCTTGCCGTCGGCACGCGGGCGCAAGTAGATCGACAGCGAGCGCAGCGCCCACGGCAGGAAGGCGATCAACCAGCCCGAGGCGGCGATGACTTGCCAGAAGTAGGTGTCCGGTGCGGCCTCGGCGGCGATCCGGGTCACTGCCACCAGTTGCAACAGGGCGAAGGCGAACCAGCCGGTCGGCGGCATCTCGATCGGTCGCCCGGAATGGCCCTGGGTAACGCGGGTGACCATCGCCACCAGCAAGCTGCCGAAGAAACCGATGTAGATCGCATGCTGGGGGCCGCGGCCGAGCAGGAACTCGCCACCCGCGGCATAGATCGCACTTTGCACAGCGAAGAGAGCGAACCCGATCGGCAGCCAGCAGAACCCGGCAAACAGCACCCACAGGATGCCCGGTGATTTGCCGCGTGGCCACCAGCGATACAGCACGAATGCGCTGCCCAGCGCGAGGACGGCATCGACTGGCCACATCCATGCGTTGGCATGCAGCAGCTCCAGTGCGAGATGCGTGAGCAGCAGTGCCCACAGTGCGACCAGCAGGCCCATCGGCCGCCACATCCGGTAGCCGGCAATCACATTGCCGGCGAAGAACGGGAACATGCGATGGGCGACGGTGGCGTAGATCGGCAGCAACACCGCGAAGCTGCCGAGCTTGATCGAGACGAACACCGTCCACGGCCCGGCACCATGCAGAGGGGCGGCCATCAGCAGCAGGCCGATCAGGCCGAATGCGAGTGCGGTGAAGCACGACCACGCATGCCACGTCGGCCCCTTGCCCGCGCGCCGCTCGGCGAGCAGCACACGCAGCAACTGGATCAGTCCGTAGCCCCAGCCGAGAATCGACAGCACCACGCCCAGGTGCACGAGGTGCACGATCCCGCTCAACATGCCGGCGATCACGAACACTTGCCCGCCCAGCAGGCCGAGGCCGACCGGCAGGTAGTGCGCGCGCTTGAGATCGGGAAAGCCCATCCAGCGCGGGAAGGTGGTCATCAAAAAGCCGAACATGAACGGCGGGAACAACTGGTACTGCATGACGAAGGCATGGATCCAGCCACCGAACGGCGTGCCGGTCGGCAGGTGGATGGCATGCCAGCGGGCGTCGATCAACCACAGCAGCCACCAGCTCATCGCCAGCAGCACATTGAGTGCGCCGACGAAGAACAGGATGCGGTGCGGTTTGATGGCCAATTGTGCGAACGAAAGCCCGTCCGTGGCCGCTGGGGGAGCAGTTGTCTTCATGGTGGCCACAGTGTCGCTTGCGGCCGCGGCGCAAACATTGATTCAGGTCATTTGTGCGGATGAGCGCAACAAACGAATCACTCGCGCAGGATCGGTGCTGACAGGGCCTCGATCCGGGCCTTGTCGAGCAATTCCACCTCGCGCCGATCCACAGCCAGCAGGCCTTCGTCCTGCATCCGCCGCAGCACCCGGCTCACCGTCTCCGGGGCCAGCCGCAGGTAGTTGGCGATATCGGTACGCGCCATGGTCAGCTGGAAACGCGTGGCCGAAAACCCGCGTGCGGCCAGCCGGCGCGACATGCCGACCAGGAAGGCAGCGATGCGCTGATCGGCCGACCAATCACCGGCCAGCAGCGCGGCGCGGCCGATGTCGCGGCTGAGCAGGCGGAACAGTTCGCTCTGGATGCCCGGGACCTTCGCCGCCAGCAGCGAGATCTTGGGGAACGAGAACCGGCACAGCATCACCGTGTCGAGCGCGATCGCGTCGCAGGGATAGCGGTGGTCGTCGATCGCGTTCAGGCCGATGACTTCGCCCGGGAAGTGGAATCCCAGCACATGTTCGTGGCCGTCGCGGTCGATGACCCGGGTTTTCACCGAGCCGGCACGCACCGCGGCGATGGCTTCGAAGGGTTCGCCTTCGCGGAAGATGTGATCGCCGGCATGGAACGGGCCGACGTGTTCCACCAGTACGTGCAGTTCGCGCAGCGCGGACTTGTCCATGCCGCGCGACAGGCAGGCATGCGAGAACGCGCAGGTGGAGCAGAACGTCAGCGCATCACCGTCGTCGGACAGCACCTGCGGGCTGAGCCGCGGGAACGGCAGATTGCTCATCGCGATGCCGGCCCCGCACAGGCCGCCACATGCCGTCGGCAACGGCTCAGATCGCGCGTGAGAAGCGCGGTCGGGCGGTGTCCGGTGGTGGGTCCAGGTAGCGGTCGAAGCACATCGCAATGTTACGCAATAGCAGCCGCCCGCGCGAGGTCGCGGTGATCCGGTCGTGGCGGATTTCCACCAGCCTGTCCTCGACCAGCGGCTGCAAGCGCTGCAGGCAGTCGGCGAAGTAGGCGTCGAAATGAATGCCGTAGCGCCGCTCCAGTGCCGTCACCGGGATTTCGCCCTGGCACATCAGCGACTGGATCAGGTCCGCACGCAATTCGTCGTCCTCGCTCAATTGCATGCCGCGGAATGCCGGCAGGCGGCCGTTGTCGACCGCCACTTCCCAGGCGGGCAAGTCGCGCGGATTCTGGCTGAAGGTATTGCCGATGTGGCTGATCGCCGACACGCCGAGGCCGATCAGGTCGCTGTTGGCATGGGTGGTATAGCCCATGAAGTTGCGATGCAGACCGCCGCGCGCCTGCGCCTGCGCGAGGTCGTCGTCGGGCAGGGCGAAATGGTCCATGCCGATGTAGAGGTAGCCCGCCGCCGTGAGTTTCTCGATCGCCAGCTGCAGCAGGGCAAGCTTGGCTTCACCGTCGAGCAGGTCGCTTTCCTGAATCTGCTTCTGTGCCTTGAACAGTTGCGGCATGTGCGCGTAGCTGTAGACCGCAAGCCGATCCGGGCGAATCCCGGTGACGATATCAAGGGTATGCGCGAAGCCGTCGAGGGTTTGCTTCGGCAGGCCGTAGATCAGGTCGATATTGATCGAACGCAGCCCGGCGGCGCGCGCGGCATCGACCACGGCGCGGGTCTCGTCGATGGTCTGGATGCGATTGACCGCCTCTTGCACGACGGGATCGAAATCCTGCACGCCGAGGCTGGCGCGATTGAAACCGATCCGGGCCAGTGCGGCCATCCATTCGGGGTCGCAGAAGCGCGGATCGAGCTCGATCGAGATGTCGCGATCCGTGCTGTCGGCGAAATGAAATTGCCGGCGCAGCGCATCGACCAGATCGCCCAGCTGCGCGGGGGAGAGGAAATTCGGGGTGCCGCCGCCGAAATGGAGCTGAATCACTTCACGGTCGCGGTCGAACAGCGGGGCCAGCATCGCGATTTCCCGATGCAGGCGTGCCAGATACGCATCGCCACGCGCCTTGTCGCGGGTGATGATGCGGTTGCAGCCGCAATAGAAGCAGGGGCTGAAACAGAACGGCACGTGCACGTACAGCGACAGCCGACGCGGGATCGGCTCCTCGTTGCTGGCCTGCACGGCATTGCGCAGCTGCACTTCGCCGAACGCCGCGGTGAACTGCGGCGCGGTCGGATACGAGGTGTAGCGCGGCCCCGGCCGGTCGTAACGGCGCAACAGCCCGGCGTCGAAGGCGATTTGCTGAAGATACATCGTGCCAGCTTAGGCACCCGCCGCGCCCGGCGAATTGACCTCAATCAATCTTGGCAATCAATCCTGGGACTGGCGACGGCGCAGCCCATACACCGCCGTATCCAGTCGAGATACTCCACCGACGTAGCCCGGATGATCTTGCGGGATCGGTCGTCGCTCCAGCAATTCGACCTCCCACTGCGGTTGGAACAGCGCCCGCACTTCGGATTCCGGCACCGAGAACGGCGGGCCGTCGCGATCTTCCTGCGGGTATTCGAGGGTGATCATCAGCCCACGGCAACCGGCCGGGAGCTTGGCATACAGCGTGTGGGCATAACGCTCGCGCATCGCCGGCGGCAGGGCAATGATCGCAGCGCGATCGAACACGCCAGCACAGTCGGACAGCAAGGCTGCATCCAGGCCGAACACGTCGCCATTGAGCAATTCGATGTCGCCACTGCGGTAGTGCACGCCGTAGTGGCTGTGCTCGATCTGCGGATGCAGGCCGTGCTCGGCGAAGAACTGCTCCACCGCAAGCTTCGACAATTCCACGCCGAGGACGCGATGGCCCTGTGCCGCCAGCCATGCCATGTCCAATGACTTGCCGGCCAGCGGCACGAGGACGCGCGTGCCTGCGGGCAGCTGCAGCGTTGACCAGTGCTTTTGCAGCAAGGGCGTGGGTGTGGCCTGGTGAAAACCAATCTGGCCTGCGGCCCAGCGTTGTTGCCAGAAGTCGGGGTGCATGGCGGCTCCTTGCGGGATTCAGCGGGTTCGAACGATCAGGGTGCCGCCCAGCAACAGCCATGGAACAGCGATGACGCCGACGATCAGGCTGGTGGCGAACAGGGAAGCGAAATCATTGATGCGCGCATTGGCAGGGTTGCTCGCGTCGAACAGCACCGGCAGCCGCGTCCCCTCGGGAAACTCGGCGGGCGTCTTGTTGCACCAGCCGTCGGTGAATCGGACTGTGCTGCCCCGATGGGGAAATTCCAGGATCGGACACAGGCGGTGGCCAACGCGCAATCGGCCCTGCCGCTCATAACCCACCAGCACGGCAGTGGCTGGTTGCCCGTTGCGGGCGAAGCCAATGCCTTGCAGCGCAAGGTGCAAGGAGAACGCGAGTGTCAGCAGCCCTGGCAGGAGGAAGATCAGGAAGAAGATGATCTGATGCTGGCGTTTCCTGCTCATCACATCCTCGCTTGTTCTCGATCGATCCGTTGACTGCACTCGCCCGAACAATCCGGGTGCTTTGCATCATCATGTCCCGGCTGCATGCAGCGACGCATCAGGCTTCGATGCTCAACCCATCCACTTTCTGCCAGCCACGCGGCAACAGCCCGCCGCGCGAGCCGCGTGCGCCGAGATAGGCATCGAGGTCGCGGAAGGTCAGGGTCATCGTGCGTGCGCCGGATTTCACCAGCAGCTTGCCGCCCTCGGGCACCGCCGCCACTGCGACCACCTTTTCGGTGCCGCGCTTGGCTTTGGGGATTTCGATGATCTTGTTGCCCTTGCCGCGATCCAGTTCCGGCAAGTCGGCCAGCGCGAACGCCAGCACGTGGCCGGCGCTGGTGACTGCGACGATCAAGTCACTGCTGGCATTCGTCACGGTGGCCGGTTGCAGTGCATGGCCACCCTCGGACAGCGTCAACAAGGCCTTGCCTGCCTTGTTGCGGCCGGTCAGGTTATCGAAGCGGGTGACGAAGCCGTAGCCGTGGCTGGACGCGATCACCAGGCGGGCCTCGCCGTCACCACTGGCCAGTGCCTCGAAGCGCGCACCTGCAGGTGGTGCGAAGCGACCGGTCAGCGGCTCACCATTGCCGCGTGCCGAGGGCAGGGTGTGCACGGCGGTTGAATAACTGCGGCCGGTGGAATCGAGGAAGGCCACCTGCAGGTTGCTGCGTGTCGCCACCGCCGCCAGCAGGCTGTCGCCTTCGCGGTAAGACAGCGTGGACGCGTCGATGTCGTGGCCCTTGGCGGCGCGCACCCAGCCGCGCTCACTGAGCACCACGGTCATCGGTTCGCTGGCGACCAACTCGGTCTCGTCCAGCGCGTGCGCGGCTTCGCGGGTGATCAGGGGGCTGCGACGCGGATCGCCGAATTTCTTCGCGTCGGCCAGCAATTCGTCCTTGATCAGTTTCTTCAGCTTCGCCTTGCTGGCCAGGAGGGCGATCAGGCGGTCGCGCTCGTTGTCGAGTTCGTCCTGCTCGCCGCGGATCTTCATTTCCTCCAGCCGCGCGAGTTGCTTGAGCTTGGTGTCGAGGATGTAGTCGGCCTGCACGTCGCTGAGCTGGAAGCGTGCCATCAGTACAGGCTTGGGTTCATCCTCGCTGCGGATGATGCGGATCACTTCGTCGAGATTGAGGAAGGCGGCCAGCAAGCCTTCCAGCAAGTGCAGGCGTCGCTCGACCTTGTCGAGCCTGTGGCTCAGTCTTCGGGTGACGGTGGATTGGCGGAAGCTGAGCCATTCGATGAGGATCTGGCGCAGGTTCTTGACCTGCGGACGACCATCGAGGCCGATGACGTTGAGGTTGACACGGAAGCTCTTTTCCAGATCCGTGGTGGCGAACAAATGGCCCATCAATTGGTCGACATCGACCCGGTTGCTGCGCGGCACCAGCACGATGCGGGTTGGGTTGACGTGATCGGATTCGTCGCGCAGATCCTCCAGCCAGGGCAGTTTCTTCGCCCGCATCTGGTTGGCGATCTGCTCCATCACCTTTCCGGGTGAGACCTGGTGCGGCAATTCGGTGACCACGATATTGCCGTTCTCGCGGCTGAACACGGCGCGCGCGCGCAGGTTGCCGAGCCCGGTTTCGTACATGGCCTGCAATTCCGAGGCCGGCGTGATGATCTCCGCGCCGGTCGGGAAGTCAGGACCGCGCACGTGCTCGCACAGTTCGCGCACGCTGGCGTCGGGATCATCGAGCAGGCGTACGCAGGCGCTGACGATCTCGTTGAGGTTGTGCGGTGGCACGTCGGTGGCCATGCCGACCGCAATCCCGGTGGTGCCGTTCAGCAGCAGGTGCGGCAGGCGCGCAGGCAACCACGCCGGCTCCTCCAGCGTGCCGTCGAAATTCGGCGTCCAGTCGGTGGTGCCCTGGCCGAGTTCGCCCAGCAGGATGTCGGCGATGGGCGAGAGCTTGGATTCGGTGTAGCGCATCGCCGCGAACGATTTTGGATCGTCGCTGGAGCCGAAATTTCCCTGCCCGTCGATCAGCGGATAGCGGTACGAAAACGGCTGCGCCATCAGCACCAGCGCCTCGTAGCAGGCGGAGTCTCCGTGCGGGTGGTATTTGCCGATCACGTCGCCGACGGTGCGTGCGGATTTCTTCGGCTTGGCACCCGCGGCCAGCCCCAGTTCGCTCATCGCGTAGACGATGCGACGCTGGACAGGCTTCAGGCCATCGCCGATGAAGGGCAGGGCGCGGTCGAGCACCACGTACATCGAATAGTCGAGGTAGGCGCGTTCGGCGTATTCGCGCAGCGGGATCTGTTCGAAACCGTGGAAGGTGGAGCGGATGAGATCGTCGGTCATCCGCCCATTTTACGAGCAATGCCGATCAGCGCCTGTAGCGTGATGTCGGTTCCTGCACATGCCCGGAGGGCTTGGCGTGGATGCGCGGGCGTAGCCAGTGGGCGAAAGCGGACTCGTCGAGGCTGCCTTCGGCCAGTGCCAGGTACACCGGATAGAGTTCCAGGTCAGTAGCGTCCAGGCTGGCATCGTTGAGAACGATGAACACTTCGCAGGCGACTGCCGCAGTGCGCTTGTTGCCGTCCACGAAAGGGTGGTTGCGCGCCAGCCCGAATGCCAGTGCTGCTGCAAGATCGGCCAAGTCTGGTGGCGGGTCACCGTAGGCATGGCGCTGCCGAGGACGTGCCAGTGCGGAATCCAACAGGCCGTCGTCTCGCACACCGCTGCCGCCGCCGTGTTCGGCAAGCTGACGATCGTGGATGGCCAGCGCCAATTCTCGGCTGATCCAGACAATCATGTTGCGCCTATTGCGCCAGCTTGTTGAGGAGGGTGCGGCGGTCCCGCATCACCCGCTCGGCCACCTCCATCTGCGCGACCAGCACGGGATCGTAGGCAGTCAGGCGCACGCCATCCGGGGTTTCCAGCGCGAACAATTCGTCGCCTTTTTCCAGATGCAGACGTGCCAGCAGCTCCTTGGGCAGGATGACGCCGGCGGAATTGCCGATGGCGGTGATTTTGAGTTTCATTGGGAGTGGTCGCCGCGGGTGTTATAACGAACATTACAACACGCAAAGACCAGCGTCCAGCGGTCACAACCCGTTGTCGAGATACGCGCGGCCCACGGGCTGGCGTGGGGCACAATCCTCCAAGACCGAACTCGCAGACCGAGCAAGAGCAACCGTGATGCACAGTCCGTTCCCGTTGTTCGATCCGCCCGCACTGCGCGCGCTGGAAGTGCGCGGCACGGCGCATTGCGGGGGCGATACCTTCGCGCTGATGGCGCGTGCCGGGCAGGCGGGTTGGCGCTGCGTGCTGAAGCACTGGCCGCAGGCGATGCGGATCGTGGTGGTGTGCGGACCTGGCAACAATGGTGGCGATGGCTACGTGCTGGCGCGCCATGCGCATGCCGTTGGGCGGCAGGTGCGCGTGTTGCAGGCGTTTCCGCCGGCCACCGCACTGGCGCAACGGGCGCGTGCCGACTGCATCGCGCAGGGCGTGCCCATCGATGACGGCATCGCGGGGATTCCGGACTGTGACCTGATCGTCGATGCGCTGTTCGGGATCGGCCTCGCGCGTGCGCCTGAAGGGCCGATGGCCGATTTGATCGCGGCGATCAATGCACACCCGGCGCCGGTACTGGCACTGGACGTGCCCAGCGGCATCGATGCCAGCCGTGGCAGTGCGCCTGGCGTCGCGGTAAATGCAGATCGAACGGTGCAATTCCTCGCCCGCCATCGCGGCCTGCGCAGTGGCGCTGCGCTCGATCATTGCGGCGAATTGGAATTCGCGGCGCTCGATCTGCCCGAGGCTCTGTTAGATGGTATCGCCCCGACGGCATTCGCCTATCGCCCAGCGATGCTGCCAGCGTGGTTCCCGCTGCGCCCGCGCGATAGTCACAAGGGCCGCAACGGGCATGTGCTGTGCATCGGCGGCAATCACGGCAGTGGCGGTGCGATCATGCTGGCAGCGCAGGCGGCATTGCGCAGCGGGGCCGGGCTGGTCAGTGCGGCCACCCGTGGCGAGCATATCGCGCCCCTGCTCGCCCGCTGTCCGGAGGCGATGGCGCACGAAGCGGAAGATGCGACCTGCTTGCGCGTGCTGATCGAGCGCGCGGACGTGATCGCGATTGGGCCCGGCTTGGGCCGCGATGGGTGGTCGCGGGCGATGCTGGAGGTCGTGCTGGACTCGGCCAAGCCGCGCGTGTTCGATGCGGATGCGTTGAATCTGTTGACGGATGCGGGGCAGCGATTGCGACCCGACGACATCGTCACGCCGCATCCGGGCGAAGCTGCGCGTTTGCTGGGTTGCACCACCGTCGACGTCCAGATGGATCGTTTCGCGGCCGCTTCCGCGCTGCAGCAGCGACTGGGTTGTGTCGTCGTGCTCAAGGGGGCTGGCAGCCTCGTGCAGTCGGCCGATGCCGTACCCGCGGTGATCTGCGCAGGCAATCCCGGCATGGGCACCGGCGGCATGGGCGATTTGCTGACCGGCTGTATTGCGTCACTGCGTGCACAAGGCTTTTCGTCGTCCGATGCGGCAACCGTCGGTGCACTCTTGCACGCGGCGGCCGGCGATGCGGCGGCGCGCGAGGATGGTGAACGCGGCCTGCTTCCGTCCGACCTGCTCCCGTGGCTGCGCAGATTGGCCAATCCGATGCGACGATAGTCGGATGACAACGATGTTTCTCGAAGACGCCGACGCCACCGAAGCGCTGGGTGGCCGGCTTGCCCGCAGCTTGCCCGCACGCGCGGTGGTCTACCTGCATGGCGACCTCGGTGCTGGCAAATCCACGCTGGCGCGTGCGTTGCTGCGTGCGCTCGGGGTCACCGGCGCCATCCGCAGCCCGACCTACACGCTGGTGGAGCCTTACGCGCTGGCGGCGGGCGGACAGGCACTGCATCTGGATCTGTACCGGATCGGCAATCCCGGCGAGCTGGAATTCCTGGGCCTCGACCCGGCGGAGGCGCGTCTGTGGCTGGTGGAATGGCCGGAACGTGGGCAGGGCGTATTGCCGGCTGCGGATCTGGAGATTGAACTGACCGTCGAGGGTGTCGGGCGCAGTTGCCGGCTGATTTCGAAGTCGCCGACGGGTGCGGCCTGGCTGGCTGCGATCAGTTCAGCCTGAGTTGCGGCACAGTATTGCGGTCTTGGCGAAGGAAAATCACGCAGGTTACGGATTCGCAAGGGAAAGTACTTGTTTTCATCGCGCCGTGGTGGTTTACTCCCGGCATGCGTTATTCGGGGATCTGCCGCAGGGGTGCCATGTCGGTCGCAGGACTGGGGCTGGCGCTCTCCCTCGTTTCAGTCGCAAATGCATCTGAAATCAAGCAGTTGCGAATCGAAACCGGAGCCACGGGCACGCGTGCCGAAGTGCTGCTGGACGCTACTGGCCCGTACAAGCTGATCCGTCTGTCCAACCCGGAACGCTTGGTGGTGGATTTCCCGGAAGGCCGCTTTGCCCGTGGTCTGTCGATGCCTGCCGGTGCCGGCGTGGTGACCAGCGTGCGCACCGGGCAGCCGGTCGCGGGCACGGTGCGGGTGGTGTTTGACCTGAGCCGTCCGGTCGCGGCATTCCCGGCGCGTGTGGATGCCGGTGCGTCGGGCGTGAAATTGGTGCTGGAATGGCCGGGCGACGGGCCGTCCGCACCGGTGGCCTCGGCCAGCAAGCCCGAGTCGGCCGCGCCCACGGTTGCCAAGCCAGCGGCTCCAGCCCCGACGGCCACAGCATCCGCGGAGCCTCGTCCAAGCACGCCAACGTCTGCCGCGTCGCCGACTTCGACCGCCCCGAAACCAGCGCTGACCCGGCAATCGCCAGCGCAAGGAGCAACCGCGGATGTTGCGCAGGCCCCGGTCGCGTCAGCAGCGGATGAGTCGGACGAGCCAGCCGCGCCAGCCGTGCCGGTTGTCTCGCGCCCGCCGCCGATGTTGATGCGTTCCGGCATGCGGCCCTTGGTGGTCGCCATCGATGCCGGCCACGGCGGGCAGGATCCCGGCGCGCACGGTCTGAACGGCACCCGCGAGAAAGATGTCACCCTCGCCATCGCCCGCGAACTGGCGCGCCAGGTCAACGCCACGCCCGGCCTGCGTGCCTTCCTGACCCGCGACAGCGATGTGTTCATCCCCTTGAACAATCGTGCCCGTCGCGCCAGCCAGAACCACGCCGACATCTTCGTCTCGATCCATGCCGATGCTGCGGAAAATCGCAGCGCGCATGGCTCATCGGTCTATATCTTGTCCACCCGCGGCGCGTCCTCGCAGCGAGCGCGCTGGCTGGCCGACAGCGAGAATGCCGCCGACATCATCGGCGGCGAGCGCGTGCATGCCGCCAGCGATACCTTGACCTCGGTCCTGCTCGATTTGACCCAGAGCGGCAACATGAAGGCCTCCGAGGATGCCGCCAGCCACGTCCTCGACGAGCTCAAGCAGGTCGGCAACAACCACAAGGCCGATGTCGAGCGCGCCAATTTCGCGGTACTGCGCACTTCGGACAAGATGCCGGCGATGCTGGTGGAGACCGCCTACATCTCCAATCCGGAAGAAGAACAGCAGTTGGGCACGCCGGCGTTCCAGCGCACCCTCGCCACCGCCATCCTCGGTGGTATCGATGCCTATTTCACCCGCCAGCCACCGCCCGGCACCCTTTATGCGGCGCGTGCGCAGGCCGCGCAGTCGGCAGCGCAGGCAGACGCCCCCGCGCGCAGCGGCATCGGAAGTAATCGCTGAGCCTTGGCTTAAACTTGGCGGGTGAGCATTCGCCAACTCCCCGATACCCTGATCAACCAGATCGCCGCCGGCGAAGTGGTGGAACGGCCCGCATCGGTGGTCAAGGAACTGGTCGAGAATGCGCTCGACGCCGGTGCCACTCGGATCGATATCGACCTCGAAGAGGGCGGCGTGCGGCTGATCCGCATCCGTGACGATGGCGGTGGCATCGCCGCCGAAGAATTGCCACTCGCTGTCAGCCGGCACGCCACCAGCAAGATCGCGTCGATCGATGACTTGGAGTCGGTAGCAACGCTCGGATTTCGCGGTGAAGCCCTGCCTTCGGTCGCCTCGGTGAGTCGGTTCCGCCTGGCCTCGCGGCGACATGATGGTGGGCATGGCGCGGAGCTGCGCATCGACGGCGGCAAGGTTGGCGAGGTCGCACCACATGCGCATCCGCCGGGGACAACGGTGGAGGTCCGTGACCTGTTCTTCAACGTGCCGGCGCGGCGCAAGTTCCTGCGCGCCGAGCGCACCGAGCTGTCGCATATCGAAGAGTGGCTGCGCACGCTGGCACTGGCACGACCGGACGTCGAGCTGCGGGTCAGTCATAACGGCAAGCCGACCCGGCGCTGGAAGGGCGAGGGCGGCCTGCGGGACGGCGGCCTGCTGTCCGACCTGCGCCTGCATGAAGCCCTCGGAGAAGAGTTCGCGCGCAACGCGCTGCGCGTCGAGCATGCCGGCGCCGGCATGCGCCTGCATGGCTGGATCGCGCAGCCGGCCTACAACCGCGCCAGTGCCGACCAGCAATACCTGTACGTCAACGGCCGCAGCGTGCGCGACCGCAACGTCGCCCATGCGATCCGACAGGCCTACAGCGACGTGCTGTTCCACGGCCGGCATCCGGCCTTCGTGCTGTTCCTCGAGCTCGACCCGCGCGGCGTCGATGTCAATGTGCACCCGGCCAAGCACGAGGTGCGCTTTCGTGAATCGCGGCTAGTGCACGATTTCGTCTACCGCAGCCTGCATGCGGCGCTGGCGGAAACGCGTGCGGGCAGTGTCGATGCGCCGCTGTCGGCATCGACCTCGCCGGCTTCGAATGCATCGCACTGGTCGCCGTCACTGCCGCAACAACAGGCGATCGGCTTGCGTGTTGCAGATGCGCCTGCGGCCTATGCGGCGCTGTACGCGACGCGTGGCGACGCGCCTGCATCGACCCCGATGGCTGCGCCCGCGATGCCGGAGGCCGCCGCGACCGGCATGCCGCCGCTGGGTTTCGCCATCGCGCAATTGCATGGCATCTATATCCTTGCCGAAAACGCCGATGGCCTGATCGTGGTCGACATGCACGCCGCGCACGAGCGCATCGGCTACGAGAAGCTGAAAGCGGCGCATGACGGCAGCGGCCTGCGCACCCAGCCCTTGCTGGTGCCGGCGGGCATGGCGGTGTCCGAACGGGAAGCGGACGTGGCCGAGCGCGAAGCCGCGACCCTTGCCCAGCTCGGCTTCGACGTGCAGCGCAGCGGGCCGCAATCACTGTTGCTGCGCAGCGTGCCGGCCTTGCTGGCGCACGGTGACGTGGAGGCCCTGCTGCGCGACGTGCTCACCGACCTGCGCGAGCACGGCAGCACGCGTCGCGTCGCTGAAACCCGCGACGAGCTGCTGGCGACGATGGCCTGCCATGGCGCGGTGCGCGCACATCGTCGGCTGAGCATCCCGGAGATGAACGCCCTGTTACGCGAGATGGAAGCCACCGAGCGCTCCGGGCAATGCAATCATGGCCGTCCCACGTGGACGCGTTTCTCGCTGGCGGAGATGGATCGATGGTTCCTGCGCGGCCGTTGACGAAACTTGTGTTGATGAAGTCTGCGGCAATCGTGGCGATGAGCCTCATGCTCGCCGCCTGCAATCGCAGCCATGGCCCGAGCGCTGCCGAACGCGCGGCGCAGGCGCGGGCCGAGGCCGCCTTCAAGACGGCGCAGCAGGCATGGCGCGCGCAGCGGGTGGCGGAGCTGACCAAGCCCGACGGCTGGACCAGCTTGATCGGGTTGCACTTGCTGGATGATGGCGTGCATCGCGTCGGCAGTGGAGCCGACAACGGCATTCGATTGCTGATGGGTCCACCCAGACTTGGCTTGTTCACCCTGCGCGATGGCAAGGTCAGCTTCAGTGCCGATGCCGAAGTCAGCCTCGACGGCCAGCCAAGCCGTGGTGGCGCGTTGCGCAGTGATCACGATGCGGGCGGCCCCGACATCGTGTCGTTCGACGAGGGCAAGGGCCTGCTGGCGGTGATCGAACGCGGGGATCGGCTGTGGCTGCGGGTGAAGCATGCCGATGCCGACAGCCGCCTGCGCTTCACCGGATTGACGTATTGGCCGGGCGGGCGTGATTGGCAGGTGCAGGCACGCTTCATCGCCCACCCCAAGGGCACCACGCTGGAAATCGGCAACATCATCGGCAGCACCGACAAGATCGCCAATCCGGGTGCGGTCGAATTCACCCGCGACGGCAAGGTTTATCGGATCGAGGCGCTGGACGAAGGTGAGGGCACGCTGTTTCTGGTATTCGCGGATCGCACCAGTGGCCATGGCAGCTACGGCGCCGGGCGGTTTCTCGACGCGCCGAAGCCGGATGCGAAAGGCCGCGTATTGATCGATTTCAACCGTGCCTACAACCCGCCCTGCGCGTTCACCCTGTTCGCCACCTGTCCGCTGCCACCGCTGCAGAACCGGCTCGACCTGCGCATCGAAGCAGGCGAAAAGGCCTACGTCAAACCTGCCCCATTGCCCGGTACCGTTCGCCCATGAAGATTCAACTGGCTGGCTTGTCTTTGTGCCTGCTGCTGGCTTTGCCTGTTCACGCGGTGATGGCGGCGCACGCACCGGAGCAGACACCGGCGAAGCCTGCGCCGACGACGGTCGCCCAGCACCCATTGCTGTGGAAGGTCTCCGATGCCGACAATGCGATCTATCTGCTCGGCTCGTTCCACATGCTCAAGCCGGACGACTTGCCGATGACCGCAGAAGTGGACCGCGCCTTCAACGATGCGAGTTCGCTGCTGTTCGAGGTGGATCCGGCGGCGATGACCGCGCCGGAATCGGCCACGATCGCGCAGAAATACATGGGCTTCGATGACGGCAAGACCTTGAGTGCGGTGATTCCGAAAGCGACTGCCGAGCGATTGGGCACGCTGATGTCGGCCAGTGGCGGCTCGCTGCAGGCGATCGAGCATTTCGAGCCGTGGGCGGTGAGTATGAGCCTGACCCTGCAGATGATGCAGGCTCTGGGCTACCGCTCCGACCTCGGCGTGGATCGCTGGATGATGGAGCGCGCCAGCAAGGCGAACAAGCCGGCGCGTGGTCTGGAAACCGTGGCGGACGGGTTCAAGGCGCTGGATGCCGTGCCGTATCCCGAACAGGTCCGCGATCTGGACGAATTCCTCGCAGACCCGCGCAAGCTCGCCGAGCGGATGCGGGTCATGCACGACGAATGGCGCGCCGGCGATGTGGCGGGACTCGAGCGCGAGATGCACGAGGAGATGATCGTGAAGGCACCGGAGACCTATCGACTTGTCCTCGTCCAGCGCAACCAGCATTGGTTGCCTCAACTGGTGCGGCGGCTGACCGACGAGCACAAGGACAATACCCTCGTGGTCGTCGGCGCCATGCATTTGCTCGGCGAGGACGGCCTGATCGAGCATTTGCGCGCCAAGGGGTTCAAGGTGGAGCGGGTGTGTGATGGCTGCGAGGTGAATTGATTGCTCTTGTGGGAGCGCACCGCAGGGGCGCGATTGCGCCTGCAGGTTTGCAGGACACGGGTCGCGCCCCTGCGGTGCGCTCCTACGGGAGTGGTTTCATCACGATGCAATCCACCGGGCAGGCCGGAACGCAGAGTTCGCAGCCGGTGCACAGGTCATCGAGGACGGTGTGCATGTGCTTGGGGCCGCCGATGATGGCATCCACCGGGCAGGCCTGGATACATTTGGTGCAGCCGATGCATTCGTCCTCGATGATGAACGCGAGTTGGCCTGGCTTGTGCGCGCCGCGACTGCGGTCATACGGCATCGCCACGACGCCAAGCACCTTCGCCAAGGCACGCGCGCCGGCATCGCCACCGGGTGGGCAATGGTCGGGTCCGGCGTCGCCACGCGCCATCGCTTCGGCATAAGGGCGGCAGCCAGCATAGCCGCATTGCCCGCATTGGGTCTGCGGCAACAGGCGGTCGAGGCGTTCGGCGAGGTCGCAGCTTCCTTCTCCCTCCGGGAGAAGGTGGCGCGAAGCGACGGATGAGGGTTCGTTGTGCATCTTGACTCCGATGATCTACGTACCCTCACCCCAACCCCTCTCCCGAGGGGAGAGGGGCTTCAGCGCACCGGCATGCCCGGCAGCGCGCCGTCATCGGCGTTCAGTAGAGCCAGCGCGCCGCCGTCGAAACCGGCCGACAGGATCATGCCTTCGCTGAGGCCGAAACGCATCTTGCGCGGGGCGAGATTGGCGATGAACACCACGCTGCGACCGATGAGTCTTTCCGGTTCGCCATAGCTGCCGCGGATGCCGGAAAAAATCTGCCTTTGGCCGAGCTCGCCGGCATCGAGCAGGAAGCGCAGCAGCTTGTCTGAGCCCTCGACGAAGCCGCATTCGAGGACCTTGCCAATGCGTAGATCGAGTTTGGCGAAATCGTCGATGCCGATAAAGCCAGTGTTGCCAGCGGCAGGTGCGGGCATCAACGTCTCTTCCTTTTTTGCAGGCTTCGCTTCGGTCTGCTTGGCGACAACGGGTGCCGCGAGCGTGTCCTTCGATGCCTCCACCATCGCCTCGATCTGCTTCGGATCGAGGCGGGTGAACAAGGCTGTGTAGGGCTGGATGTTGCGTGCCAGCAGCGGCGCTTCCAGATCATTCCAGGCCAGCACCGGCGCACCGAGGAAGGCAGCGGCTTGCATGCTGGTGCGCGGCAGGATCGGTGCCAGCGCGGCCGCGAGCACGCGGAACAGGTTCAACCCTTGAGTGCAGACGGACTGCAATTGCGCATCCGCGCCGTCTTGCTTGGCGATCACCCATGGCTTCTGTTCGTCGATGTACTTGTTGGCCTCATCCGCCAGCGCCATCGTCTGCCGGATCGCGGCGGCGGCGTCATTGCGTTCGTAAGCCTCGCGCACGCCGTCCAGTGCGGCGACGAAGCGCGCGTATTGCGCGGTATCCGATAGTGCGTCGGCCAGCATTCCGCCAAAACGCTTCTCGATGAAGCCCGCGCAGCGACTGGCGAGGTTGACGAACTTGCCGACCAGATCGCTGTTCACCCGCGCAGTGAAATCACCGAGGTTGAGGTCGAGGTCATCGACGCCGCCGGAGGATTTCGCCGCGTAGTAGTAGCGCAGCGCTTCCGGATCGAGGCCTGCATCGAGGTAGGTGCGCGCCATGATGAAGGTGCCGCGTGATTTGCTCATCTTGGCGCCGTCCACGGTCAGGTAGCCGTTGACGTGCAGGCGGGTCGGCGCGCGCAGGCCGGCGCCATGCAGCACCGCCGGCCAGAACAGGCCGTGGAAGTTGACGATGTCCTTGCCGATGAAATGGTGCAGCTCGGCCGTGCTGTTGGCGGCAAGAAAGGCGTCAAAGTCGGCACCGTTCTTCGCGCACAGGTTCTTGAAGCTGGACAGGTAGCCAATCGGCGCATCCAGCCAGACGTAGAAATACTTGCCGGGCGCACCGGGGATCTCGAAACCGAAGTAAGGTGCGTCGCGCGAGATGTCCCAGGCGCGCAGGCCGCCATCGGCATCCAGCCATTCCATCAACTTGGCCTTCACGCCGGGCAGGGCCGAGTCGCCAGCCAACCACTGGCGCAGGAAGCCCTCGAACCGGCCGACTTCGAAGAAGAAATGTTCCGAGTCGCGCAGCTCAGGCGTCGCGCCGGAGATCACCGATTTCGGTTCCTTCAGCTCGGTCGGTGCGTAGGTGGCACCGCAGGCTTCGCAGTTGTCGCCGTATTGGTCGGCGGTGCCACAGTTCGGGCAGATGCCCTTGATGTAGCGGTCGGGCAGGAACATGCCCTTGGCCGGATCGTAGAACTGGGCCACGCTGCGCCGTGCGATATGGCCGGCGGCATCGAGCTTGGCGTAGAGCTGTTCGGTCAGCGCGCGATTGGTCGGCGAGTGGGTCGAGTCGTAGTGATCGAAGGCCACGCCAAAGGCGGCGAAGTCGCGTTCATGCCCGGCCTGGATGGCGGCGATGAAGGCTTCCGGCGTGGTGCCGGCCTTCTCTGCGGCCAGCATGATCGGTGTGCCGTGGGTGTCATCGGCGCAGACGTAGTGCACCACATCGCCACGCATGCGTCGTGCCCGCACCCAGATGTCAGCCTGGATGTAGCCCACCAGATGGCCCAGGTGCAGTGGGCCGTTGGCATAGGGCAGGGCATTGGTGACGAGCGCGGAGCGGGACATGAGCGGGAGCCGTGCGGGAAGCGGAAAGCGGCAATTGTCGCACGCCGCATGGTTCTCACTGCCGGTGTTGCCGCCTTGCGTTCGGGTGCGTGCCTACTCGCGCAACCAGATTTGCGTCCGGCACAGGAAACCGATCAGGCAGCCGGACATCGCCAGTCGTCGCCCGCCACCCTGCAATTCAAGTTTGGCCTTGTAGTCCTTGCCGTTTTCCGGATCGAGCACGCGGCCCTGGCTCCACTGCCCCGCGCCCTTGGGACGCAGGCCCCAGAGGATCACCATGCCGCGGATCGGCTTGTCCTGATTGGGGCCTTCACATTCGGTGCACAACGGATTCGGGCCGTTCTTCAGGTCCAGGATCTCGACCACCCGGCCTGCCAGCGTGCCGTCCTGGGCGTGATAAATCTCGACCAGCGACTTCGGCTTGCCGGTCGCATCGTCGATGGTTTTCCAGCGGCCGACGGGCGAACTCTGCGCCTGCGCAATGCCGGTGAGCCACAGGAGAAGCAATCCAACGATCAGGCGCACCGCGATACTCCGCAGTCATCGAGCAATGTCGCAAGCATCGCCCGAAAACGCTCCCGCGTCGAGCAGAGTTGCGGCGGGACGATGACACTTACCTGGGGGAGAGAACAGAGATCCACGCCACCCTTGGCTGGGAGGAACCTCTTATGTCTGAATTGGTCGGAGGTTCGCTGTCGCGGGTGCCTCGGCTGCATACATGCACGTTTGCCACGAAGACGCGGGCGGTTGCTGACCGCCCGCGTACTTGGTCATCCTCAGTCGACCCGCACCCAGGTCGCGGTCTTGCAGAAGAATGCGACGCAGCCCTTGACTTCGAGTTTGCGGCCGCCATCGACCAAGGTGACCGACTTGGCGCGGAAGCTGCGATCCTCGGACGGCTTGTAGCCGTTGCCGCCGCCCCAGGTGTTCGCACCGGTGGGCTTGAGGTTCCACAGGATCACGATGCCGACGAAGGGCTTGTTCTTGTTGGCGCCGCTGCACTCGCTGCAGGTGGCCGGCAGGCCGAGGTTTTCGACGATCTTCGCCGCGAGGGTGCCGTTCTGGGCTTGGTAGATTTCGGTGACGGTCATCGGCTTGCCGGTCTCGTCGTCCATCGTCCGCCATTTGCCGATAGGCGAAGCAGGGTTCGAGGCGCTGGCGCTGAATGCGAACGCCGAGAGCACCGCTGCCAGAATCAATTTGCGCATTGCCTGTTCCCTCCACGGAATGAGCGGGACGCGGCGCGTCCCCGCACCCGCTTTATACCCCATTCGGCGCGGTATGGAATGGGGTATCGATCCCATGTTCAGTTTCGAATCAAGCATCACCGGCTTGATCTGGATCGGCAGGAAAAAATCGTCCAGGCGCTAGACTTGTGGGCCCGGAAACACGTTTGAAATCATGTCGCGCCTGCCTTCCCACGCTGTCCAGGGTGAGTTGAAACCACTCGCCAATGCTCGCAATGTCATCGTCGTCGGTTCCGGCAAGGGCGGCGTCGGCAAGTCCACGGTCGCGGTGAATCTCGCGCTGGCGCTGCATGCCGAAGGCTTGAAGGTGGGCGTGCTCGATGCCGATATCTACGGGCCTAGCGTGCCGACCATGCTCGGCCTGTCGGGCAAGCCGGACAGCCCCGACGGCAAGAGCATCACGCCGATGTGCGCCTACGGAATCGAGACAATGTCGATCGGATTTCTGGTCGGCGATGACACCCCGATGATCTGGCGCGGGCCGATGGTGACCCAGGCGTTGACCCAGCTGTTGCGCGACACGCGTTGGGGCGATCTCGACGTGCTGGTGGTGGACTTGCCGCCGGGCACCGGCGACATCCAGTTGACCATGGCGCAGAAAATCCCGGTTGCCGGCGCGGTGGTGGTGACCACGCCGCAGGAAGTGGCGACCATGGATGCGCGCAAGGCGCTGCGGATGTTCGAGAAGGTCGATATCGCCGTGCTCGGGTTGGTCGAGAACATGGCCGCGCATCGGTGTTCCAACTGCGGTCACGTCGAACACATCTTCGGCAAGGGCGGCGCGGAGTGGATGTCGGGCCAGTACGGCGTGCCGGTGCTGGGCTCGCTGCCGCTGGAAATCGGCATCCGTGAACATGGCGATGTCGGCACGCCGATCGTTGTTGCGGAGCCGCACTCGGCATCGACTCAGGCCTTCCACGCCGTCGCTAGCGCGCTGCTGGATCGCCTGGCCGAGCGACCCAAGGTGCGCACCGGGATCATGGCCACTCTGCGCGGCGAGTAGGGCGGGTCTCGACCTGCCGCGGCGATTCAAGACGATGGGCCAAGACGGCGGGTCGAGACCCGCCCTACAATTGCGCTCTTTGTCGGCGAGATTCCTGAATGAGCATCAAGAGCGACCGCTGGATCCGGCGCATGGCCGAGCAGCACGGCATGATCGAGCCGTACGAGCCGGGCCAGGTGAAGACCGCCGATGGCCAGCGCATCGTCAGCTACGGCACATCGAGTTATGGCTATGACGTGCGCTGCGCGCGCGAGTTCAAGGTGTTCACCAATATCAATTCGACGATTGTCGATCCCAAGCACTTCGACCCAAAGAGTTTCGTCGATGTGGTCGGTGATGAATGCATCATCCCGCCCAATTCCTTCGCGCTGGCGCGCACCGTCGAATACTTCCGCATCCCGCGCGACACTTTGGTGGTCTGCCTCGGCAAGAGCACCTACGCGCGCTGCGGGATCATCGTCAACGTGACCCCGCTGGAGCCGGAGTGGGAAGGCCATGTGACCCTGGAGTTTTCCAACACCACGCCGCTGCCGGCGCGCATCTACGCCGGCGAAGGCGTGGCGCAGATGTTGTTCTTCCAGTCCGCTGCCGATGACGTCTGCGAGACCTCGTACAAGGATCGCGGCGGAAAGTACCAGGGCCAGACCGGGGTGACGCTGCCGAAGACTTGAGGCCTTCGACAGGTCAACCTTGGCTCAGGCTCCTGCTGCCGCTGCGGGAGCTGCAGTCGGCGTAGCGGCAGGTGCAGCCGGCGATGCAGCGGGTGCGGAGGCTGCCGGCGCGGACCACAGCTTCGCTTCCGGCTTGCTGCCCAGCATCTGCCCACGCACCAGCGGGATCGGCGGGCCACCGTAGCTCAGGAACTGGTCGTGGAAGGCCTTCAGCGCATGCGGGCCGGGATGCTTCGCGATCCAGTCATCGCGCAGCTGCATGATCATCAGCTTGCCCATCGTGTAGTTGAGGTAGGCCGGATCGTAGGTGCCGCGTGCGGCCTGCTGGCGGGCGTTGCCCGGATCCTGCAGGCCCTTGTCGAGGAACAGTTGTTCCGATTGCGCCATGGTCATGCCGCCGGTGTGCATGCCGATTGCCGAGACGAAGCGCACGTCACGCAGCAGGGCATTGGCGAGTTGGCCGATGTGGGTTTCCGGGGTGGCACCATCGAGGCCGGCATCGAACATCATCTCTTCGGTGTAATGCGCCCAGCCTTCGGCGAAGGCGTAGCCGACGAACAGCTGGCCGAACTTCCAGTCGGAACGGTTGGAATGCAGGAATTGCAGGAAGTGGCCGGGCCAGACTTCATGCGCGGACACGAACAGCAGGTCGGCCTTGCCGGGGATGTAGGCGTCCTGCTCGGCCTTGGGCCAGGTGGGGTCCGGTGGCGCGATGTAGTAGACCGAGGGCAGGTTCTTCTCGTAGGGGCCGGGGATTTCGATGTAGGCGAAGTTCCAGCGATTGAACGGCGGTGCTTCCTCTGCGGTGGCTTGCTCGGTGCCGGGGATGGTCACCAAGTCCTTGTCGACGATGAACTGGCGCAGGCTCGCCAGTTGCGCGCGCGCACCCTCGACCGCTCCGCCCTGCGGCTTGTCGGCGGCTTCCTGCGCCACGCATTGCTGGAGCGTCTTGCCCGGCGCGAACTGGTCGCAGGCGGCTTTCAATGCCGCCAAATTGCGTGCGAGGTCGGCTTCGCCTGCGGCCTTGAGTTGATCGAGCGGGATGTCCACGCGCTCGGTGGCGTACAGCATTTTCGCGAATTTCTCGGCACCCAGGGCGAAATCCTGGGTGGCGTGCGGCTTCTGCGCCTTGAGCCAATCGGCCATGGCTTGCGTCGCCTTGATCGCGGCGGCGTTGCTGGCCTTCAGGCGCGCTTGCAGGGCGTCATCCTTCACCTCGGCAAAGATCTTCGGCACGTCGCTGGCGAAGAAACTGGCATAGCCGCCGAACGAATTCACGCCCAGGTCAATGTAGGAGGCCGGCAGCGGCAACTTGAAATTGGCCTTGATCTGCTCGACCGCCTTCGGCAGGGCTTCCTGGTAACGGATGAACGCGTCCATGCGCTGCGCCAGTGGTGCGTACGGGCGGGTCAGGTACATGCTCGGCGACAGATCGCCGGTGTAGAAGGCGGGGTTGTTGTAGGCGAAGCCGGAGTCTTCCAGCCAAAACAATGCCCCGTCGATCACCGCCAGCACGTAGTCGCGGCGGAAGCGGCCCTGCGCGTCGAGCTGGGTATCGGTGAAGGCGGCAAACGCATTGCGTTGGGCGTGCAGCCAATCGGCATTGGCCTTCAGGCCGGCGGGGCTGTAGTCGGGCAATTTACCGTCGAATTCGTGTTTGCCGGCGTTGGCGGCGAACACCGGGTTGTGCTGGAAATAGCCGTCGATGAAGGCGTCCACCGCTTTGTCGAGCGCGGCGTCTTGGGTAGTGGCGGCGGCCGGTGCCGTGGCGTTGCTGTCCGGGGCTGGGGACTTCGGCGCGCAGGCAGCCAGTGCAGCGGCGATGCAGGCAGTCAGGGTGAGCGTGCGAAGCATATGCATGGCGGTGATTCCGGCGGGCGAAGCGGCAAGACTAGACCCGACGGATAGCCATCGCTAGTGCCGGAAGATGGAGCGATCAGGGTGTGCGCACGACGTCAACCGGCTCGGATGCTTTGCAGCCATGCCACCGCACCCCGCCCGGCACGCAGGCCGCTGGCGAAGCAGGCGGTGAGCAGAAAGCCGCCTGTCGGGGCTTCCCAATCCAGCATCTCGCCGGCGCAGAACACGCCCGGTAGGGCGTGCAGCATCAGTGCATCATCCATCGCCTCCAGCCGCACGCCGCCGGCGCTGGAGATGGCTTCCGCGATGGGCCGGGCGCTGCGCAGGGTCAGCGGCAAGCGCTTGATCGTGGCGGCGACGCGTTGCATGTCCTGCAAGGCGGCCTTGTCCAGCACTTCGAATAACAGCGCCGCTTTCGCACCATCGATACCGGCCTGCCGGCGCAGGTGTTCGCCTAGGCTGCGGCCATTGCGTGGCTTGGAAAGCTCGCGCGTGAGGCTCTCGCCATCACGACCCGGCGCAAGATCCAGATGCAACGACACCGCGCCATCGCGTGCCAGTGCGTCGCGCAGCTCGGCGCTGATGGCGTAGATCAGGCTGCCTTCAATGCCGTGCTCGGTCAGCACGCATTCGCCCTGCAGGCTGTGTTCGACAGCGTGGGCGTCACGCCAATGCACGATCACCGGTTTCAGCGGCGCGCCTGCGAACTTGTTCGCAAGATGCGGGCTCCAGCCGATGTCGAACCCACAGTTGGACGGCGCCAATGGGGCGAGGTCGATGCCGCGTGCGGCCAGCTGCGGTATCCATGCGCCATCGGAACCGAGCTGCGGCCAACTGCCGCCACCCAGCGCCAGCACCACGGCATCGGCCTTGAATGGCATCGGGCCATCGGGCGTGTCGAAAGACAACGCGCCATCATCCGTCCAGCCTTGCCAGCGGTGCTGGACATGCATCTGCACGCCAGACTCCTTCAGCCGCCGCACCCAGCCGCGCAATAGCGGCGCGGCCTTGCGATCATTCGGGAACACGCGCCCGGAACTGCCGACATACGTTTCGATGCCAAGCCCGCGCGCCCATTGCCGCAGCGCATCGGCATCGAAATCATCCAGCCAGCGCCCGACCTCCCGCGCCCGCTGCCGATAGCGTGCATCGAAGCCCGGGCGCGGCTCGGAATGGGTCAGGTTCAGCCCACCCTTGCCGGCGATCAGGAACTTGCGCCCGACCGAGCCCATGGCATCGAACAGATGCACGTCGAGGCCAGCCACACGCGCGGTTTCCGCCGCCATCAGGCCGGCCGGACCGCCGCCGATCACGGCAAGGCAAGGAGGGGCATGTGTGCTTGGCATCGGCATAGGATGCCGTGGATGCGGGCGCAGTGGCAGCGTCAGCGCTTGAGTTCGGCGTCGATCTCGGCGAGCAGCTCACGCGAACGATCGCGCATCGCCGTCATCTGCTCGTTCATCGTGCTGAACTCGAGGATGGCCATCCAGAAACCATTCTTCGCTTCCAGGTTGCGCAGCAAGGGCGCGAAATTCTCCGGGCGCAGTGCGTTGGCGCTGCCTTCCCGGCCGTGGCTCATGGTGTAGCTGTAATCCTGCATCATCGGGCCGAGGTCGGTGGTGACATATGCCGGCTTGTACAGCAGGGTCTCGCTATCGAAGCGGAAATGGTCTTCCTCGCCCTTCAGCTTGCGGTACATCGCCTCGATGTCGAGCAGCCCATCCTTGATCTTCGGATTCGACAGCAGGGCGAAATTGCCGGAGCCGATCAGTTCCTGGTAGGTGTTGTCGCCGAGGTAGAAACGCTTCCAGTTGTAGATGCTGATGCTGTCGGCGTTGAATGCAGATGCATCCGTGATGGGCACGCCATTGAAATGGGTGAGGATGCGCTGTGCCGCCGCGATCTCGGCGTTGCGGGTCTGCAGGTAGGTATCCATCTGCGCGATATTGGTGCGCACGTCCTCGCGGATGTTGTGCAGGTAGTCGAGTTCGCGCGCGCGGTCCTTGCGGGCATCGTTCCAGTTGTTGATTTGCAGCGCGATCAGGATGCCGATCACCACCAGCACGATCTCGCCGGCGGCGTAGCCGAGGTAATGGGTGAAGCGATTCTCGGACAGCAGGCGCTGGCGCAGGGTGGCGAAAATCCTGATCACTTTGCGCGCTCCTGCTTGATCAAGCCGAGGATGCCCTCGAAACGCTGCTGCTGCCGGGTCACGTCGGCGAGATCGTCATACGTGTAATTGCGCACGGCGGCGACGGCGGCCAGCAGGCGGCGATCCTTGCAGGCGGCGGCGAAGTCGATGTCCAACTGGTTCCAGCGGATTCGCGCGTCGCCACCAATGGTGCCGTGGATGAGGTAGATCACGTTGCTGTCGACGTAGGCCATGTGCGGATCGGTGCGCGCGGCGATCAGCCGGAACACCGCTTCGTGCGAGTCCTGCCGGCGCGCGGTCTCGTTGAGCGCATGCCGCAGATTGTCGTCGCCGATCAGGTCCAGCCGGCCGCTGTCGCGCAGTTCGTCGAAGGTGGTGCGCACGAAGCGTGCCGGGGTGATCTTGCCGAGGCGGTACAGGCCGGTTGCGAACGCGTCCCGGTCCTGCTCCGCCAGATGACAGCTGCGCAGGCTGTCGAACACGAGGTCGGCGCCACGGGCGTTCTCCGCCATGAAGGTCATGCTGTACCCGGTCAGCTCGAACGACAGCTGCATGTCGTTCTGCAGGCGCTGCATCGCAGCCTGCGCCTGCTGCCGTTCGATCAACGCCGTATTCCAGTTGCTGGCCTGGATGCCGAGGAACACGCCCAGCACCAGCAACACGAACTCGATGACGATGGCGGTCCAGTTCTGTTGTTTCAGCGATTGCGAAAAACGCCGCAGCAACATGGCGATACTCCCGGATGGCGTTACTGGCAGGCGTAGTCGCCGCTTGCGGATTTCGTGCACATGTCCGGTGGGCCGTACTTGTCCCACAGCGCCGGGAAGCCCTTGGCCTTGAGGTAGGCGGGGAATTCCGGCAGCGCCCGCAGCGATTTCCCTGCGGGACTGAACAGGTAAGCCATGAAATCGCTGTTGTCGATTTGCACACGCGTGCGTTCGACCTCCATCGCGCGTGCGCCCCGGCCGAGATTGACCAGCCAGAGTGACAGCATGCCGGGAACGAAGACATCGTCACGCGCGAGGTAGGCGTCGACGCCGGCCAGGGCGCGTTGCCGGTCTGACTCATTGCCGCCGAACATGCCAGAGGCCATCGCCTCGTTGGTGCCCGGTGGCATGCGGGAAAAAAGATCGCGCGATCCCTCGAGCCACGAGCGGCGGGCAAGTGCGTTGTCACCACGGCGGTATGCGATCTCGCCCAATTCGCGCCCGGCCAAGCGCAGCCCCGCCGTCCAGGCGCGTTTGAGCAGGGGCTCGGCGTGTGCGATATCGCCGTCGCGCAGGTAAAGCACGCCGCGCCAGCGCATCAGGTTCGGCACCAGCGGGTCGATCGACAATCCATGATCCATGCGCTCGGCACCCGCACGGTTGTAGCCGCAACGCACCAGTGCCAGTCCGAACCAGAAATTGGTGGTGATGTCGTCGGGATCTAGCTGGATGGCTTTCTCGAAATCTTCGCGCGATTCAATCAGGCCGGCGCCGGAAAGGGGAGCCGTCAGGCCTAGTACGGCCCAAGGCTCTGCCAGCCTTGGGTCAAGTGCGATCGCGCGCCGTGCGTAGGCGCGAACCTGATTTCGCCAATCGACGATGCTGACGGGGTCGAGCGTGTAAGTTGGCAGGATGGCGTACACCGCCGCCATGCGCGAATACGCACGCGCATAGTTCGGATCAAGCGTGACTGCCTGCTGGAGCTGCTTTACCGCCTCCAGCATGTGGGGACCATCGCGACGGTCAAACGTCGATGACGCTTGCAGGTACAACTGGTAGGCATCGGGATTGCGGGTACCGGTATTGACCAGCCGTTGTGCTTGTGCGCCAGAGAGCGTGAGCTGCAGTTTGGATGCAATGGCCTGGGCGATGCGTTCCTGCAGGGCGAACACGTCCTTGAGGTCGCCGTCATAGGCTTCCGACCATTGGTGATAGCCATCTGCCACACGGATCAGCTGCGCGGTGATGCGGACCTTGTCGCCCTGCTTGCGTACCGAGCCTTCCAGTACATGGGCCACGCCGAGGGCGTTGCCGATGGTGGTCAGGCTTTCGTTCTTGCCCTTGAACTGGAACGAGGACGTGCGCCCTGCGACTTTCAGATCCTTCACCTGTGCCAGCGCATTGAGGATTTCCTCGGCGACGCCATCGGAGAAGAATTCGTTGTCCTTGTCCGCGCTCATGTTGACGAAGGGCAACACCGCGATGGATTTGTCGCTGATTGCAGGATGGCCTGCGCCCTCGTCCTCGGACTTGACCGCGTGCGTGGTTACCGCCACCAGTGCAGCTTCCCGGCGCGGCGCCAGCACGAATTTGTCGAACGCGAAATAGCCCAGCGCCAGCAGCAACACGACGATGATCGCGCGATTCAGCCGCTGTGCGACTTGCGGGCCGATGGATTCCGACGCGGGAACATCGGCATCGCGCTTCAAGCCCTCCGGCGTCAGCTCGAACACCCAAGCGAACACGATGGCGGGAATGAAGCCGATGGCCAGTGCGCCGACCACTGCCTTCATCGCCCAAGCGGGTGCCTCGAACACCGGCAGCAAGGTGGCCGCGACTTGCGTGATAAGCCACGCGCCGACCAGATACAGCCCGGCCATGCGGATGACGTTGCGGCGCTTGAGTTCGGCGAGAAAGGTCATGGCACAAGCGCCTTGCGTGCCAGATCACGCGTCAAGTCGGTGATCGCGGTGCCGAGGTCGGCATGCCGCAGCTGCAGGGCAGGGAGCAGGCGCGGCTGCGCCCGCAGCGCCGACGCTGCGTCGCGGATGCTTGTCGCGGGCAGGCCCAGCGTGCACGGGTAATCGAGCACGTACTTCAGTGCGGTGTAGTCCAGCGCGCGCGCCGGGCGATCCCCGCAACGCGCCGACAGCGCGTTTTGCACATCAAATGACACGGTCTCGCGGAACAGCTTGCGATATTCCGAATTCTGGGCTCTCTCGGTGATCTGGCCGTACAGCGGCGTGGTGAAGGCGTCGTTTGCGATCTTGCGCAGCCTGACATCGGCGATCAGGTCCATCGTGCCGGTCGATACCAGTTCGTCGTAGGTGGAGCGATTGCTGTTGCTGTAGAGATACTGGGTCGCCCGGTAGGCGCTGATCAGGAATTGCTCGTCTGACAGCGACTGGCGACCGTCGAGGGCGGCGAGGGTGTGTTCGGCGTTCTTGCGGACTTGACGGTTGTATTCGATCACCATCTGTTCGACCCATTGTTCGCGGCGCAGATCCTCGCGCAAGCGTGCGCTGAAGGCCACCGACATGTTGCGCTGCTCGCGTTCCTGGTTCCAGTTGCCGACCTGGATGCCGAGGAAAACGCCGATCACCAGCAGTACAAACTCGATGACGATCGCGGTCCAGTTCTGTTCTTTCAGTGATTGGGTCAGGCGGCGCAGGATCATGCCAATGTCCTTCGTGTGGTCATTTGCCGATCCCCATGCCGGGAGGGACGCTGGAAACGGTGATCTTTCGATAATCGCGCCAATCCGCAATCGGTAGACCACGTTCCGTGCAGAACTGCGTCATGCCGGAATAACTGGAGCCGGACGGGTGCCTGCCGGAAGCATTGAGGAACAGTTCGACGGTGTCGGTGCTCGGCGCGTCGCCGGCATCGACGATCCTGCGCATCCGTTGCTGGGCATTGAGTGCCTCGTATGCGGTGCGGAAACGCAGTTCGTTGATCTTGGTCAGCAGGTCCGCCCGTACTTCCGGGGTGAGGGCGATGGGGTCGCGCATTGCCAGCAAACGCCCCATCAGGCGGCGCGTTTCCGCCATGTATTCGCGGGCCTGCGCCATATCGTCGCTGACGCGGCCTAGGTAGGCCTGGCGCTCCGGTGCGAAGTGGGTGGCGCTGCCGTCGGCCACCAGTGCGTCCCACACCGGGAATCGATACGGCCGGTTGGGCATGCGCACCACGTACTGCACCATGATGCTCCCGATGATGACTGGCTGCGGCTTCAGGACGTCCCCGCTCTCCAGCACGTTGCGGCTCAGTGCTGCCAGTTGCGCGTCGATGCAGGGCTGGCTGACATACAGTTCCGCCTCCCACAGGAAGACCCAGGTGATGTCGCCCTGCAGCCGCGCTTCGGCATCGTTCACCTTGTTGCGCCAAGTCCAGTTCGAGAGTGCTTCATTGGCGGCCAGCGCGATCACCACGCCCAGTACCACGATCACGATCTCGCTCCAGAACGCCTTCCAGCCCATCGAGGGCGAGAAGCGCCGCCAACGCGAGCGGTAGGCGGCTTCTGGCGCGGCGGTCGCGGCTTCGTCCTGCGGCGCGGTCATGGCTGCTCCTTGGCGATGGCGCGCAGGTTCTCCATGATGTCCCGGTTGTTGCCGGTCAGGTCGAACAGTCGGGTTTCGAGGTCGGCAATGCGCAGGCGCAAGTAGTGCTTGATGTCGGGGTTCGAACGTAACGCCTGCGCGGATTCTGCAATGGTCTGCGCGGACAGACCGGTGTGGCATGGGTAATCGATATTGCCGTGGATGGCTGCGTAGACGCCCGGACGAATGACGTGGTCACCACAGCTTTTCGAAAGCGCACGCTGCACGCTGTTCGGCAGGCTCATGCGGAAAGCCTCGCGATAGCGCGAACGCATGCCCTCTTGCACCAGGTTGTCGAACACCGCCAGGTTGTAGAGCCGGATCGCGGTGTCGCGCAGGGTACGGTCGCGGATCAGGTCGATGTTGCCGGTCGAGATCAACTCGTCATAAGTGGAGCCGCGCTGGTTCCGGTTCCGGTATTGGGTGGCTCGGTAGGCGCTGACCAGCAGGGCTTCGTCCGACAGCGCCGCCTTGCCTTCCAGCGCTTCGGCAGCGCGGTTCGCATTGGCCAGCACCTCGCGGTAGTAGGCAATGAGAAACTGGTAGGTCCAGTCCTCGCCGCGCAGGTCGGCCTTCAGGCGCTCGGTGAAAATGCTGCCCTTCAGTCGATCTTCGCGCTCGGCGTTCCAGTTGCTGACTTGCATGCCGAGGAACACGCCCAGCACCAGCAACACGAATTCGATGGCGATCGCGGTCCAGTTCTGATCGCGCAGGGATTGAGTCAGGCGGCGCAGGATCATCGGGCATGACTCCTGCGGCTGGCGATGTGGGTGCAGGGGGATGCCCCGCGAGCGGTTGGCGTCACTTGCGCACCCTCGTCATCGGGCATTTCCCCGCAGATTGTCATCGAAAACGCGAATGGTACGGATTTCAGGTCAGCGCGGCGTTCAGCGCGGTCACACGCTCGATCAACTCTTCCGGTTCATACGGACGAGCGTCCGCCGCGCCCCAGACCGGGCGGGGCCAGGCGATGTCGTCGTGGAAGCGGGCGATGACGTGGACATGCAGTTGCGGCACCAGGTTGCCGAGCGCGGCGACGTTGAGTTTGTCCGGCTTGAACAGGGTCTTCAGCGCGCGCGAGGCGATCGCGATTTCCGCGTTCAGCAGGGTGCGTTGGGACGGGGTGAGGTCGATCAGTTCCACGGCATCGACGACCTTGGGCACCAGCACCAGCCAGGGATGGTTGGCATCGTCCATCAAGCGCACTTCGCACAGCGGCAGGTCGGTCACCGGCGCGGTGTCGTCGGCCAATCTCGGGTCCAGGTGCCATCGGTTCATGACAAATGCTCCGCAAAGAAATCGAGGCTGCGCTGCCAGGCCAGCGCGGCGGCCTCGGGGTGGTAGGGCGGGTCGGGGTCGCGATTGAAGGCGTGATCGGCCTGCGCGTATACATGCACGCCGGCTTGCGGCTGCTTGGCGCGGTGGGCAGCAACGGCGTCTGACGGGATGCTGGGATCGAGGTCGCCGAAGTGGAACAACAATGGTGCCTTTGCTGGCTCATCGAGATAGGGCAGGTTGCGCGCACCGTAGTAGCTCACTGCAGGCAGGCCGAGCCGGGTGTTGGCGAGGAAGGCAACGGTGCCGCCCCAGCAGAAGCCGATCACGCCCACCTTCAATCCCTGCTGCGCGAGCGAATCGGCGGCGGCTTCGGTGACATCGACCGCACAATCCAGCCCGAGCTGATTGACCAGCGCCTTGCCGCGTGCCGCGCCGTCGTGGTCGTAGGGCAGTTGGATGTCAGGTTCGATCAGATCGAAGCAGGCCGGGGCGAGTGCGACGAACCCGGCATCGGCCAGACGCGCGCAGACCGCACGGATATGCGCGGTGATGCCGAAGATTTCCTGCACTACCACGATGCCGCCGCGCGGCTGTCCCGCCGGTGTTGCACGCCATGCCTGCACATTGCCGCAGGGTGTGTACAAGGTCTGCCACTGGCCCATGATGCTCCTTGATTCGCATGACCGGCTTCGGCCCTGCGTGGATGAGTTCGATGATGCCGAGGTTAGTCGCCGCAATGCGCGAAGTCGAACGCCGAAACCAGCGTAGGATGGCGGGAATGGCCGGCGCTGGGGCGGGTCGTGGCTGGCGGCCGGTCGGGCCTGCGAAGCGCCTGCCACGTATAATTCCGCACCTTTTCCAGATGCGTCGCCATGTCACTGCAACAGCCCAAAGTAGGATTCGTCAGCCTCGGCTGTCCAAAGGCCTTGGTGGATTCCGAGCGCATCCTCACCCAGCTCAAGGTCGAAGGCTATGATCTGGTGCCGAGCTACGACGATGCCGACGTGGTGGTGGTCAACACCTGCGGCTTCATCGACAGCGCGGTGGCCGAATCGCTGGACACCATCGGCGAGGCGCTGGCGGAAAACGGCAAGGTCATCGTCACCGGCTGCCTCGGCAAGCGCGCCGATCTCATTCGCGAGGCGCATCCTGGCGTGCTCTCGATCAGCGGCCCGCAGGATTACCAGAGCGTGATGGAAGCGGTGCACACCGCGCTGCCGCCCAAGCACGATCCGTTCCTGGACTTGCTGCCGGACTACGGCTTGAAGCTGACCCCGCATCACTATGCCTATCTGAAGATTTCCGAAGGCTGCAATCATCGATGCAGTTTTTGCATCATCCCGTCGATGCGCGGCGATCTGGTCTCGCGCCCGGTGGATGAAGTGCTGCGCGAGGCGGAAAAACTGGTGCGCGGCGGGGTCAAGGAATTGCTGGTGGTTTCGCAGGACACCAGCGCCTACGGCGTGGACGTGAAGTACGCGCCGAAGCTGTGGCGCACCGGGATGTACGAAACCCGGATGAAGGCACTCTGCGAAGGCCTGTCCGAGCTGGGCGTATGGACGCGGCTGCATTACGTCTATCCGTATCCGCATGTCGATGACGTGATTCCGCTGATGGCGGACGGGAAGATTCTTCCTTACCTCGATATCCCGTTCCAGCACGCCAGCCCGCGCATCCTGAAATTGATGAAGCGGCCGGGCGCGGTCGACAAGACCCTGGAACGTATCCACCGTTGGCGCGAGATCTGCCCGGAATTGACCATCCGCAGCACCTTCATCGTCGGCTTCCCCGGTGAAACCGAGGACGAGTTCGAACAGCTGCTGGACTTCCTCGATGAAGCTCAGCTCGACCGCGTCGGTGCCTTTGCCTATTCGCCGGTGACGGGAGCCAAGGCCAACGACTTGCCCGATCCGGTGGCGGAAGAGGTGAAGCAGGAGCGGCTTGCGCGCTTCATGGAGCGGCAGGCAGAGATTTCAGCAGCCAAGCTGGAAGCCAAGGTCGGCAGCGTGCAGACCTGTCTGGTCGATGCGATCGACGGCGAGCTGGCGATCGCACGCTCGATGGCCGACGCGCCGGAGATCGACGGCTTGGTGCAGATTCAGGACGGCCGCGACGCCGGTCTGCGTCCCGGTGAATTCGTGCAGGTGCGGATCATGGGCAGTGACGAACACGACCTGTACGGCGAGGTGGACTACAGCGCGTAGGCGCACATGCGCTTGGTGGGAGCGCACCGAAGGGGCGCGATGGTGTCTGCTGGTCGCACCCCTGCGGTGTGCTCCTACAGGGGGACGGTGGTGCCGTGGTGGTATTCCACGTTGACGATCACAAACCGCACCAGGCCGCCCGGCAACACCGCCTCGAATTCATCGTCCACCCGTTTCTTCAGCATCACCCGCGCCAGCGGTGCGTCGATGCTGATCCAGCCGAGTTTGGCGTCGGTCTCGTCCGGGCCGACGATGCGATAGCGCACGGCTTCACCGGTTTCGACATTCTCCAGCTCAACCATCGCGCCAAAGAAAACGGCACTGAGGTCGCTGGGTGCGGCATCAACCACCTTCAGCATTTCCAGCCGCTTGCTCAGGTAGCGCACGCGACGGTCGATCTCGCCCAGCTGCTTTTTGCGGTAGGTGTATTCGGCATTCTCCGAGCGGTCGCCTTCGGCGGCGGCGGCGGACAATGCTTTCACCACCTCGGGACGACGCACGCGCCACAGCTCGTCCAGCTCGGCCTTGAGCCGATCATGCCCGGCGCGGGTGATCAGCGCCGTGCTTGCCGCGGCGGGTGGTCGCCAGCGGCTCATGGGCGCAGCAGCACCTCGCCGGGCTGCCACCACGCCGCGGCTGATCCGGTTCGGAAATCGGTCGCGAATGGCGGCATGGGCTGGCTTGACGGACCTGGGATCAATGCTCGCCCGAAGCGAGCCAAATCATCGACCGAAGACCTCAGTGCGCGCGGGTCAGCACGTCCGGCGTTGCATTGCGCGCCAGCGGCGTGCCGTCGTCATCCAGCCGCGTCAACGTGTCCTTGGTGCTGACTGCCCACAGCTGGCTGCCGTCCTCCTTGCGGATCGGGTCCAGGCGCAGGCGCTTGCCGCCTTCCTCGGAGGTCCAGTTGCCGGTGCTGCCGGGGTTGCTGCCGCTGCGCTTGACCGTGTAGCTGCCATCGACGTTGAGGGTCAGGGTGGCAGTGCCGCCAGCGCAGCCCTGACAGCTGATCGGGCCTTGGTAGTTGCCGGCGAAGGTGGCGGGGGGCGGCTCGACAACCGCGGGTTCGTCCGGCACCTGGTGCAGACTCGCGACCGGTGCTGCGGTGGCCGGCGTGTTGCCCGCCGGTACCGCGTCGCCTGCTTCACGTGCTTCCTGCAACAGGGTGTCCTGTTCGTTCGCCGGCTTCTTGCAGCCAGCGAGGGTGAGTGTCGCCACAGCAACCGCTACCACGAGTGCAAGCCTGCGAGCCATGTGTGTTTCTCCGAAGGGAAAGTGTCCGGCGATCAGCGTTTGCCGCCGAAGATGCCGCCGAGGATACCGCGCATGATCTGCCGGCCGACCTGGCTGCCTACCGTGCGTGCGGTCTGCTTGGCCATGGTCTCGATCATGCCTTGACGCCGTTTGGTGCCGAACAACGCATCCTTCACCGCGCCACCGAAACCGTGTTCGTTCGGGTCTTCCTGTGCCGCCGTCGTGGCGGCCGGGGCCTGCGCCTGCTCGGCCTTCGCATCGGCTTTCTGTGCCAGGCGCTCGGCTGCGGAATCGCGGTCGATGGCGGTGTCGTACTTCGTGCCGACCGGGCTTCCGGCACGCACTTGCGCGCGTTCGGCCTCGGTGATCGCACCCATCCGGCAGCGCGGCGGCGCGATCAGGGTCTTTTCGACCGGCATCGGCACGCCCTTGTCCAGCAGCATCGACACCAGGGCTTCGCCGACGCCAAGTTGGCCGATGGTCTGGGCCACGTCGAGCGCGGGATTGGCGACGAAGGTTTCCGCTGCGGTCTTGACCGCTTTCTGATCGCGCGGTGTGTAGGCGCGCAATGCATGCTGGACGCGGTTGCCGAGCTGGCCGAGCACGTTGTCCGGCACGTCGTCCGGAAACTGTGAACAGAAATACACGCCCACGCCCTTGGAGCGGATCAGTCGCACCACTTGTTCGATGCGCTGCTGCAAGGCCGGCGGCGCGTCGTTGAACAACAGATGCGCTTCGTCGAACACGAACACCAGCTTGGGTTTTTCCAGATCGCCCACTTCCGGAAGGGTTTCGAACAATTCCGACAACAACCACAGCAGGAAGCTGGAATACAGGCGCGGCTTGAGGATCAGCTGGTCGGCGGCGAGGATGTTGATCACCCCGCGGCCGTCGTAATTGGTGCGCATCAACTCGGCCAGTTCCAGCGCCGGCTCGCCGAAGAACATGTCGGCGCCTTCCTGTTCCAGTCGCAGCAGGGCGCGCTGGATGGCGGCGATCGATTGCGCGCTGACCAGCCCGTAGCTGGTTGATACGTCCTGTCGTTCCTCCGCGATCAGGCCGAGCAGGGCACGCAGATCGTCGAGGTCGAGCAGCAGCAAGCCGCGGTCGTCGGCGAGCTTGAACAGGATGTCGAGCACGCCACTTTGGGTGTCGTTCAGTTCGAGGATGCGGCCGAGCAGGGTGGGGCCGATCTCGCTGACCGTCGTGCGCACCGGATGGCCTGCCTTGCCCCACAGGTCCCAGAACACCACCGGCGCGGCCTCGTTGCGGTAGCCCGTCACGCCGATGCGCTCGATGCGCTGCTGCAGCTTGTCGCTGCTGGTGCCGGGCATGGCGAGGCCGGCCACGTCACCCTTCACGTCGGCCATGAACACCGGTACGCCGAGCCGGGAGAAACCCTCGGCCATCGTCATCAGGGTGACGGTCTTGCCGGTGCCGGTCGCGCCAGCCACAAGCCCGTGGCGGTTGCCGTAACCGGGTAGCAGCACGACGCTGCCGCCGGCATCGGTGGTGATGGATTTGCCGACGAGGATTGGGTCCATGGGCTCGCTTCGGGAACGAATTGCGTCGTGGTCCGGTCGATTCTAATGCGATTCCCGGCAGCGGTCGCGTCACTCTTGACCGAACGCTTGGCGGGACGTCTGGCGGTTGCCTCCGCGCCATGCCCACCGCTACCCTGCAACGTCCACATGTTGTGTGCCCTGCCTGATGACGGATCGAATCCATTGCACTGCCCTCGGTGTACTGTTGTTGCTCATCGCCACCACGGCGGTGCCTGTGGCACAAGCGACTTCCCGGCGCGATCAGGCCGCGGTCGCCGCCTTGCAACAGCGCATGGATGCAGCGGAGAAGCGCTACCGCGATGCGCAGGCAATGGAGGACGAAGACGCCGGTGCCAAGGCCGAGCAGCAGGCGCTGACCGATATGCAGGCGGTGGTCGCCGATTGTTCGAAGCAGCAGGGCTGCGTGGTGGCGGACATGCTGGAAGCCTACGAGCGCCTGCTGAAGGCCAATACGGACACGTCCGGCAATGACACCGACGGCGATCCGATCGACGAAGGCGAGCTGGCCGGCACCGACGTGCCCGATGAAGCCAGTGCCAATGTCCTGCTCAGCGAGGAGGGTCGTCGCTTCGTCAACTCGGTGCAGTTCAATCCGGCGGTGCAGGCCGGCATCAAGCGCTGGCTGACCGATATGCGGCCGGCCCTGATGGACAGCTACGAAAACTACCGCTACATGCAGGCGATGATGGCGCCGGCATTCAAGCGACGCGGACTGCCGGAAGCCCTGCTGTTCGGGATCATGGCCAAGGAATCCAACGGCAAGGTCCATGTCGGCTCGCGCGCCGGTGCGGTCGGGCCATTGCAGTTCATGCCGGCCACCGGCAGACGTTTTGGTCTCGGCGATGACGGCACCGGTTTCGACACCCGCTACGACCCGCGCGCATCGGCGGATGCGGCGGCGGAATTCCTCTCGGAACGACTGGCCCAGTTGAACAACAGCATCGAATTGGCGCTGGCCGGTTACAACGGCGGCGAAGGGCGTGCGCTGCGGGTGTTCCAGACCACTGGCGGCCGCAGCTTCTGGGATTCCGATGTGTACAGCCAGTTCCCGGCCGAGACCAAGGACTACGTGCCGATGGTGATCGCGGCGGCGTGGTTGTACCTGCACCCGAAGGATTACGGCATTCGCTGGCCGCGAGTCAGCGTGCGTCCGGCCACGGTCTCCTTGGTGCAGCCGGCGTCGTTGTATGAGTTGACGATCTGCCTCGGTAATTACGGCTCCCGCGATGGCTACCTGCGTGCGCTGCGCAACCTCAATCCGCGCTGGGATCCTTCGGCATCGATCCCGGCGGGCACCTTGCTCAACGCGACCTCGCGGATTGCATGGCTATATACCCTGCATTGCAGGAGCGGTGCGCGGGTCGATCTGGCAAGAACCCTGGTTGCCAGCGACGTCAATGCGGCGATCGTGCGGGTGGGCGCACCGGTCACGGCGCCTGCAGCGTCCGGAGACGCCGCACCGGCACCAGCATCCACGCCGGAACCGGCACGGGCGGCGTCACGGCCGGCGCGCGTGCCCAAGAGCTACAAGGTCCGCCACGGTGACAGCCTGCAGGTGATCGCGAGCCGGTTCGGCTGCACGCTCTCGACCCTGGCCAAGGCCAACCGTCTGAAAGCACCGCGCTACGCGATCCATCCGGGCCAGAAGCTGGTGCTGAAAGGTTGCGACGGATGAACCGGTTCAGGGGCAGCGGTTTGCCAGCCGCTGGCCCAACCGTACCGGCGACTCCGCAGTGAGGGCAGGATCCAGCGTGGCCACGCCCTTCGGCAACAAGGTGATCACCGTGCTGCCATAGTTGAATCGCGCCATTTCGGCGAAGCGCTCCACCGTCAAGCCGTTGCCGCGCCAGTCCTTGCGGGTGATGGCATCGCCATAGGCCGGGATTTCCACGCCACTCCACACCGTTTCCACGCCGGAAACCAGCAGCGCACCGACCATCACCTGCACCATCGGGCCGAAGTCGGTATCGAAATGACAGACCAGGCGCTCGTTGCGTGCGAACACGCGCGGCACACTGGCCACCGCGTCGGTGCCGACCGAGAACAACCGCCCTGGCACGTGCACGGTTTCGCGCAGGGTGCCGGTCCACGGCATGTGCACGCGGTGGTAATCGCGCGGCGACAGGTAGACGGTGGCAAACAGGCCGTCCTTGAACGGTTCCGCATCGGCGTCACTGCCCAGCAGTTCGGCCGCGGTGAAACTCTGGCCCTTGGCCTGGAAGATGCGGCCATCGACAATCGCCCCGCATTGGCTGATATGGCCATCGGCGGGCATCAGCAGGGCATTCGGATCGGGATCGGGTGAGCGCACGCCGGGCTTCAGCGCGCGGGTGAAGAAGGCGTTGAAACTCGGATAGGCGGTGGGGTCCGGCTGCGCCGCTTCGCTGAGATCGACACCGAACTTGCGGGTGACGGTATCGATCAGCCATTGCTTGATCGTGGGCCGCTGCGAGTAGGCAAGCTGGCGCGCCAGCGAGGACAGCGTGCGGTGTGGCAGGACGTAGGTGAGGGCGGTCAGCAGCTTCATCGTGGTGTCGGTGTCAGTGCGGCGAGGTCGGCGGCAATGCCTGGAATATCGAACGGCGGTTGCGCCACCCCGGCCATGCGCGCCTGTGGATCGAGCACGACCAAGGCGGCAGAGTGGTCGATGCTGTAGTCGTCCGGTTTGCCGCTGGTGCCGGGCACCTTCATGAACACCAGTGACAGCGAGCGCGCGAATTTCTCCAGATCGGGCACCGGTGCGGTCGCCGCCAGCGAATCGGGATGGAAGGCGTGGGCGTAGCGTGCGACCAGTTCGGGCGTGTCGCGCTCCGGATCGGCTGAAACGAAGAGCACCCTCGGCCGGCTCGCGACGGGCAAGGACGCCCACTGTTTCTGCGCTGCCGATAACTGGGCCAGCGTGGTGGGGCAGACATCCGGGCAATGGGTAAAGCCGAGGAAGACCACGGTCCAGTGGCCTTTCAGCGCATCCTGGGTGAGCGGCGTGCCACTGGCTTGCTGCAAGGCAAACGCCGGCAGGACGCGCGGGTTCGGCAGCAGGGTGATCGCTTGCGGCGCGGGCAGGACCACTGGCGCAGGCGCATGGAACAGCGCGCGCGAGGCCGTGAAGCCGAGAATTCCGGCGAGCACGGTGACGATCAGGAGCAGGGCGGTGCGTTTCGACATACGGGCAAGCAGGATCCGGGATGGCGATGATACCCGCGTGCGGTCGTTATACTGCCTGCCCCTTGCTCGGATCGGGTGTCATGTCCCAGGAATTGCAGACCATCATCGATCTGATCCGCTACGGCGCCAGCCGTTTCAACGCGGCCGGATTGACCTTCGGGCACGGCTACGACAACGCGCTGGACGAAGCCACCCAGCTCACCCTGCATGCCTTGCACCTGCCGCATGATCTGTCGCCGGTATACGGAAATGCGCGCATCACCGAGGCCGAGAAGGAAGACGTTCTGGGCCTGTTCCTGCGCCGGATCGAGGAGCACGTGCCGGCGGCTTACCTGACCGGCGAGGCGTGGTTCGCCGGTCTCAGCTTCAAGTCCGATTCGCGCGCGCTGGTGCCACGTTCGCCGATTGCCGAGATGATCGAAGCCGGCTTCCAGCCGTGGCTGGGGGATCGCGAGGTGCGTCGTGCGCTGGACTTGTGCACGGGTTCCGGTTGCATCGCCATTGCGATGGCGCATTACAACCCCGAGTGGCATGTCGATGGTGCCGATATCAGCGACGACGCGCTGGCGCTGGCGGCGGAAAACGAAAAGCGCCTGCTGGTGAAGAACGTGCGTTTCGTGAAGTCCGATCTGTACGCGGGGCTGCCGGGCCAGCGTTACGACCTGATCGTGACCAATCCGCCTTATGTCACCAATGCCGAGACCGATGCCTTGCCGCGCGAGTATGCGCATGAGCCGGAGCTGGGCTTGCGCGCGGGTGACGACGGCCTCGACATCGTGCTGCGCATCCTGCGCGACGCGCCCTTGCATCTGACCGAGGATGGCCTGCTGATCTGCGAAGTGGGAGAGGCCGAGCAGGCGCTGGTGAACCTGCTGCCGGACCTGCCGATGGCGTGGGTGGAATTCAAGGTCGGGCAGATGGGAATCTTCGTGGTCGAATGCGCCGATTTGATCGAACACAATGCCCGGATCACGCGGTTGGCAGATGCCCGCGCGGCATCTGCGCAGGGCGATGGTGTCTTGTTCTGACCGCATGAGCGTTGAAGACGGGTCGTTCATTGTCTGAAGGGGGCGAGCCATGCCTGCGCACGAGAAGATCAATTACGTCGAGTTCCCGGCGCGTGACCTTGCCGCCACCAAGCGGTTTTTCGTCGAAGCCTTCGGCTGGTCGTTCGTGGATTACGGGCCGGACTACATGGCCTTCGCCGATCAAGGCCTCGATGGCGGCTTCTTCCGCGCGGATTTGGCGGCCAGTACCCGGCAGGGCAGCGCCTTGATCGTCCTTTTCAGTGACGATCTTGCGGGCACGCAGGCCAAGGTCGAAGCGGCAGGCGGCGTCGTGATCAAGCCGATCTTCGCTTTTCCCGGTGGCCGCCGCTTCCATTTCACCGAGCCCAGCGGCAATGAATTCGCGGTGTGGGCGGAGCCGATGGGCTGACCACGTCGGCGTTGCGCCCGTTTTGCTGGCGCAACGAATATTCGAGGAAACGTCATGGTTTGGCTGCTCACCAAGTACCTGCTGACCGCCGCAGTCGTGGTGATCGTGTCGGAAGCGGCGCGGCGCAGCGACAAGCTCGGCGGCTTCATTGCAGCGTTGCCGCTGGTCACCTTCCTCGCCTTGATCTGGTTGTACCTGGACAAGCAGCCACAGGCCAGGATCGCCAACCACGCCTGGTACACGTTCTGGTACGTGGTGCCGACCTTGCCGATGTTCCTGCTGTTTCCGTGGCTGTTGCCACGGCTCGGATTCTGGCTGTCCCTGCTGGCCTGCGCCGGGATCACCGTGGTGTGTTTCGCGCTGTTTGCGTGGGTGCTGCGGCCGTTCGGGATCCAGCTATTGCCTTGAATGCAGTGAATTTCCGGAATCGAGCGTACAGCGATCCCACGCATTCCGATCAGCTCAACGCAACTCCTGCGACAGGTCGAACGCATCGATGCGGCGGCCGAGGACTCCCAGTACCAGACGCAGTTCCAGGCCCAGCACCACGGCAGCGCAGGGGGCCGTCAGCAGGATCGCGGGGACCATCCCGACAAGCCAGTTGACGAGCAGAAACACCAGCCCCGCCAGCAGTACGGCGGGCAACAGGGCGATCATCAGGGCCAGGATGTAACCGGCCATGAAGATCATCCGCTGGCCCATCACCTCGACGCCACGACTGGCACCTTTTTCCGGTGCGAGCCATGCCGGAAAATACACGCTGCCGGCAAACGGCACACTCAGCATCAGTGCGCACAGCGGCGGCACCAGCAGGGCCAGGCCAACCGCGGCCGCACCGATCATGGACGGTGTGAACGCCGCAGAGCCGCCTGCCAGCAGGAAACAAAGGGTTGCCGTCCACAACAGCCACAGCAGCACGCCGGTCATGATCACGGTCGGCGTGATCAATTCACCCAAGGCGATCTGTCGTCCTCCCAGTGGCGTGGCCTTGAGGATATCGAGCGTCTGCAGCAGACGTTGCACGCTGCGCTGCATGAACATCGGGCCGAACAACATTCCCCACACGCCGATCATCAGGAAACCACTGCCGAAGGCGATCAGCACCGGTTTGCTCCAGGGCTGCAGCGCCGCCCATTGCGCGACGGCAAATGAAATGACACAGGCGAGCAGCCAGCTACGCAGGCGATACAACGTGCCCGCACCCAGCAAGCCTTTCCACAGGAAAGCCATGGCCGGCATGCCGCTGGCGTGCAGGGTAAACGGAGCATTCCTCGGCTTGCTCGGCGCGCGTTCGTGCAGGCGACCTTCGCGCATCGCGCTGCGTCGCAAGGCGCGCTTCTTGGCATGTGCGATCGAGCCTTCCTCGAACGAGACCTGGGCGCGTACCGCCCACAGATAATGCAGCATCAGCAAGCCGAAGGCCGCCGGCAGCGCACGCAGGAAGCTGCTGCCATCGCTGGCGAAGAGCGGTGCCACCGCCCATTGCAGCGGCAGCAGCAACCATGCCAATGGGGCGTGGTCGATGATTCCGCGGAACCACGGATGCAATTTGCCGATCTCCGACCAGGACGAGATCGCGGGCGGCATCAAGGCATCGCGAATCGGCAACAGGCAGGCAGCCGCCAATGACAGGCCCAGCAACAGCACCAACAGCCTGCGCGGCCAGAGCGACAGGCCAAAATGTTGCAGGCGTTCGCGGGTGAAGCTGGCTGCCATCAGGTGCAGGCGGCCCATCGACAGCAACAGCCACAGTCCAGTCGCATATTGCAGCGGATGGCCGTTCATCGCGCTGCCGCGTCGGAACAACAGCCCCAGCAGGAAGGACGAAAAGAAAATCAGCAATTGCGAGCGCAGCAGGTTGTACTGGATCAGCGCGGTGCGGGTCAGCGGGGCGGGGAACAGGAATGCAATCTCGGTTTCCGAAAATCCCAATTCCGCGCCGTCGCCTGCAAACAGCCATTCCAGCCACAGGAACAGCAGCAGGGCCAAGGCGACCAGTGCTGCCAGATCCGGCAGCAAGGCCGACGGGAATGCCTGCATGGCCTGTGCCGGCGATCGTGCCTGATCCATGAAGTGCCGGAACACGAAGGCGTACATGTAGGCCGCGCCTGCCAGTGCGCCCAGCAGATACTTGGGCTGGCGCAGTCGCTGCAGGCGGCGGCGAATGTTGTTGTACAGCGAGGTGGCCTGCAGATAGAAGAACGCCCCGGCCACGGCGGCGAATCGAGTGGAGGCTGGCGTGCTCAAGCGTGCGCGTCCTCGGTCTCGCCGGTGGCGCGGAAGAACACATCCTCGAGGCTGGTTTCGCCATCCGCCATGTAGCGTGCGCGCACCTCGGCCACCGAGCCATCGGCCAATTTATGGCCTTCCTTCAGGATCAGCAGGTGCGTGCACACCTCCTCGACGAGGTCCAGCAGGTGCGAGCTGAGGATGATCGCCACGCCGTCACCCGCCAGCTTGCGCATGGTGTTCTTCATCCGGCGGATGCCGTGCGGATCCAGCCCGGTCAGCGGCTCGTCGAGAATCACCGCCCGCGGTGCGTGCAGCAGGCCGCAGGCGATTGCCAGTTTCTGCTTCATTCCGCGCGACAGTTCGGATGGCATCAATTTGCGCTTGTCGCCCATCTCCAGATCATCGAGCAGGGGCTGCGCGCGCGCCTGCCAATCCGCGACCCCGTACAGGCGGGCGACGAAATTGAGATGCTGTTCGACCGTGAGGTGCTCGAACAGGCGCGGCTCATCGGGAATGAAGGCCAGCTGGCGCTTGGCCGCCACCGGATCGGCGGCGATGTCCACCCCGCCGATGCGCGCATGGCCAAGGGTGGCGGGGATGATCCCGGCGAGGCAGCGCAAGGTGGTGGTCTTGCCGGCGCCATTGGGCCCCACCAGCCCCATGATCTGGCCCGCCTCGACCCGGAACGACAGCGCGTCCACGGCGGTGAAATCCCCGTAGCGCTTGCACAGGGCATCGACTTCGATCATGGCCGGTCGTCGTTCAGTGGCGAAGACGCGACTTTAGCGCGGACATGAAAAAGGGCCTAGCCTCGCGGCCAAGCCCTTGGAATTACTGGCGCCCGAAGTTGGACTCGAACCAACGACCCCCTGATTAACAGTCAAGTGCTCTAACCGGCTGAGCTATTCGGGCGGGGACGCGCATTGTAGTCGGGGCGTCCGTCGCGGGGCAAGCATTGACTTACTTGCGTGGCTCCCAGTCAGTAATATCGCCGGGAGGCGCCGCCAGCAAGGGTGCGAGGCGGGGCTCCAGCAGTCGCCGCCGCCAACCCGCCAGTGCGCCCGTCCAGCCTGCGCCGGAGAGCAGCGGTTCCAGCATGCGCCGAGAGGCCAGCACGCCTTCAGGGAGTTGCAGCTCGGTCGCCAGCGTGGCGATGGCATCCTGCATGGCGCGCATCCGCTGCTTGTCGCGCTCCTCGTCCTGCGCCAATGGGGAGTCGGCTTCATCGGCAAGAGGTGTGACCAAGGCCTGCCATAGCGCGTCGCGCAGTCCGCGCGGTGCTTTCGGTGCGGCGTCCAGCAGGGCGATGAACGTGCCGCGATCAGCGGGATTGCGGCGCGCCAGGTTCACCGCCAATTCGTTGTCGAGGATCCAGCCGCGCGGTCGGTCGGAGGTGCGGGCCTGCAGCTCGCGCCAGCGCAGCAGGCGCAGCAGGCGGTGTTGGCCTTCGGCATCGAGGAAGCGTGCGCTACGCAGGCCGAGGTGCGGCCACGGATCGGGATGTGGGTCGCTGGCGGCGGCCGATTGCCGCTGCGCGTCTTCGTCGAGCCAATCCAGACGCCCGAGTGTGGACAGCCGGTCCTGCAAGGTGGCATGCAGGGCGTGCAGGTGCCGGACATCATCAGCAGCGTAGTCCAGTTGCGATGGCGACAACGGGCGGCGCATCCAGTCGGAACGGGTTTCGCCCTTGGCCAGCTCGACGCCGGTGACCGACTGCACCAGTTTCTGATAGCCGAGTCCCGCACCCAGCCCCGCCAGCGCGGCTGCGGCCTGGGTGTCGAACATGGGGCTCGGTACCACCCCGCAGGCATGCTGGAAGGCGACGAGATCCTCGCTGGGGCTGTGCATCAGCTTCAGCGTGGCGGTGTCGGCAAGCAGTGGCGAAAGGGCCTCGCACATGCCCGGCTGCAGCGGATCGACGAGCAGGATGTCATCCTTGCTCAGGGCGATCTGCACCAGCGCAAGCTGCGGCCAATAGGTGCGCTCGCGAAGAAATTCGGTATCCAGCCCGATCACGGGTGGCAGGGTGGCGGTGCGCGCACGCAGCGCGTCGGGGGTGTCGATCCATTGCGTCATCCGAGCATTATGAAGGGCTGCGGTTGCCGATGGCTGGCCCATGCCCTACCTTCACGAGGTGCATCGCAGCCGGGCGATGCGTTCCCGTGGAGTTGGCGTTTGCGCTGTCGCGTGCTCCTCATCGCCATGATTGCCTTGGTCGCGGCCTGCGGACGCAAGCCGCCACCGGCCCCCGTGCCTGCCAGGCCTGCGACCGCGAGCAAGCCGTCAACGACACCTGCGCGCCAGCAAGGTGCGGTCAACATCCGTGGCGACGATGCCTTGGCCGACGTGCTGAGCTGGAGCTTGCCCGAGGTCGTTATCGAGCGTCCCGAGCGCACGCGTGCGGAAGCGCGACGGGCACTGGCGAAGGGCGACCTGTTTGAAACCGGACATTCGGCCATCCCGCTGTTGATGGCCCTGCGCAAGCTGGAGCCGGACAACAAGGACGATGCGGCGCAGCTGGATCGCGCTCGGGCGGCATTGCTGGCGCAGGCGAATATCGCACTGGAGGCAAGCGCGGATCCGGCCTCGTTGCGTTATGCGCAGCGCATGGGCACGGTGCTGCGCACGTTGTGGCCGCAGCTTGCCGAGGTGCAGGACTTTCTGGGCAAGGTGGATCGTGCCGAGCGTGCCTTCGATCTCGTCGCCGAAGGGTATCGGCTGCTGCGTGCCGGACAGCTGGATACGCTGAACGGTGCGCTGGCGAAGTTCCGTGCGGCGCAGGCGTTGTGGCCGCAGCAGGTCGGAGGCGGGCAGGGCATCGCGGCGGTCGAGGCGGTATTGGTCGCGCGTGCGCAATCGCGGGCCTGGGCCGGTGACTTCGACGGGGCCTACGTGACGCTTGCGCGTGCCCAGCACGTGCGCGGCGATGCGCAGGTCATGGCGGTGGCGCGGGCCCGGATCGAGGCGACGCGGGTGGAGTTTCTCCGCAAGCTCGGCGATGCCGGGATGATGGCCTTGGCCGATCCGGCCGGACTGCAGTTTGCCCGCGAGCGTCTGGCGGAGATGTTGCGGGTTGCGCGTCCCGGAGATCGCGCGCCGGTGGCACTGCGCGAGCGTATCGATCTGGTCAGCCACTACGGCGCATTCCGGCCACGGGAAGTATCCAGCGATGAGATGAAAGACGGTGGTCGCGGGCCGTCGCTGGTGGTGTTGCCGTATGGCTCCTTCCTGATGGGCGCGGCGACGAATGAGCCGGATGCCTCTGCCGACGAACAGCCGCAACATCGGGTGGATTTCGCGCGCGGGTTCGCGATGACGCGGCACGAGGTCACGGTGGATGAGTTCCGCCGTTTCGTGCAAGCCACGGGTTACAGGACGCGTGCCACCCAGCGCGGCCACTCGATGATCTACGACGTGCGCAGCGGCAACTTCGCGCGCGTAAGCGGGGTCGATTGGCGTTCCGGTTACGACGGTCAGCCGGCGGCGGGCAACATGCCGGTTGTCCATGTCACCGCGTGGGATGCCGAGGCCTATGCGGCTTGGTTGACCGAGCAGACCGGAGCCCACTATCGCTTGCCCAGCGAAGCAGAATTCGAATACGGCCTGCGCGCAGGTGGGCAAGGGCGCTTCCCGTGGGGCGATGGGCCGCCACCGCCGATGGTCGACAACTTTGCCGGCAGCAAGGATGTCTCACCGCGTGGCCTGCGCTGGAACAATGCCGCAGTCGGTTACGGCGATGGCTGGTGGGGGCCGGCCCCGGTCGGCAGCTTCGAGCGCAATGCCTTCGGCCTGTACGACATGGATGGCAATGTCAGCGAATGGGTGGCCGATTGCTGGCACAAGGGCTACCGGCGTGCGCCTTCGAATGGCGCGGCCTGGGCCAATCCCGGCTGCCGCACGCGCATGTATCGCGGCGGTTCCTGGGCCAGCGCGCCGGAGCAGGCGCGCTCGGCATGGCGGGTTGCCGGCGGCGTTGACAATACCAACGGTCGGGTCGGTTTTCGGCTGGTGCGCCAGCTTTGATGCAGACTGCGTGAATCGACAGACAGCAGCTTCAATCAGTGAAGGACGATGAGAGGGGACGATGAATCAGAATCCGGTCGGACGTCGCAGGGGTGGATTGCGCCTGTGGGTGCTGGTGCTGTTCGGGCTTTACGCGGCTTGGTATTGGTATTCGAATCGCAGCGTCGATCCGTTGACCGGGACCACGGTGGTGATTGATCGCAGCATCTCGCCCGAACAGGAAAAAACACTGGGCCTGCAGGCCTATCGCGAAGTGCTGCAGCAGGAGCACCCGCTGCCCGCCGATGCGCAGGAATCCGTGCGGGTGCGCAATGTCGCCGATCGCCTGATCGCAGTGATCCCGGAAGTGTCGGATGCATTGGCGGCTGAACACGGCATGCAGGCCAGCCACATCGAGAAGACGTTTGATTGGGCGGTCAGCGTGCTGCAATCGGATCAGGTCAACGCGTTCTGCCTGCCGGGCGGCAAGATGGCGGTCTACACCGGCCTGCTGCCGGTGGCGCAAAACGATGACGCGATCGCGGTGGTGATGGGGCACGAGATTTCACACGCACTGCTGCGTCACGGCGCGCAGCGGATGACGCGCGGCAAGCTGGAGCAACTCGGTCAGGTCGCCGGAGCCGCCAGTGGCATGGATCAGGGCACCTTGCGGACGGTGATGTCGGCATACGGCTTCGGCAGTGCCTTGCCCTATGCTCGCAGCCAGGAAACCCAGGCCGACGAGTTGGGCCTGATGCTGGCGGCAGCGGCGTGCTTCGATCCGCAGCAGGCGATCCCGCTATGGCAACGAATGGATTCCAACACCGCAGGCCAGGCACCCCCCGAGTTTGCATCGACCCACCCGAGCGCCGGCACTCGCATCCACGATCTCGAATCGCTGATGCCTAAAGCGGAGCAGTATCGCCAGCGCTTCTGCAAGTCGGCGGGTGGGCCGGCGGCGCAGGCGCACTGAACTCTCATCCATGGAAAACGGGCCGTAACAGGCCCGTTCCTTTTCAATCGGGATCGATTCAGCTCAGCGCGGCTTGCGCGGATCCTTGCCTGCGGTCTGCCTGCTGGCCGTGGCGCTGCCCAGCCCGCTGCCGAGGTTGTGCTGGAAGTCCTTCCACAGCGCCATGTTGCGCTCGGTGAGCTGGTTCAGCATGGTCCACGGGGTCTGCCCGAGCATGCCGCCCATCTGCTGGCGGAACTGCTGCTGCTGTTCGAGGAACAGTTGCATCGAGCGTTCCAGATAATTGCCCATGAAGCCCTGCAATGAATCACCGTAGAAGCGGATCAGCTGGCTCAGCAGCTGGGTGGACAACATCGGCTGCCCTTCCTGTTCGTGCTCGGTGATGATCTGCAGCAGCACCTGCCGGGTCAGGTCCTCGCCGGTCTTGGCGTCGCGCACTTCCAGGGTCTCGCCATCGACGATCAACTGGCGCACGTCCTCGATGGTGATGTAGCTGGAAATCTCGGTGTCGTAGAGACGCCGGTTCGGATATTTCTTGATGACGCGGTTCGAGGACATCGAGCAAAGACTCTAGTTGCGCTGCGTGCAGCATGGCGCAGCGCAACAAGGGTTGCAACCGTCAATGTAGGGGTGGCGAGATTTCGATCACGGCGTGGCTTGTTGTCGATGCCGCTGGGCCACGCAGGTGCCGTGGGGGGAATGCTTGTCAGCACACGCCGCTTCCGGTACATGCCCGGAAGCGACGTGTGCGGATCAATCACTTCGGTGATCGATCCGCGGCCGACCGTCCATGGTTGGCAAGCAACGCTGATAAATCAGCGTTGCCGTAGCGACGTCGCTAGACTTGCGAGATGGATGCGACAGTTTCGAATCGTTTCGGCGGTATCGACCGCCTGTATGGCATGGGCGCACTGACCCGATTGGCCGCCAGCCATGTCACCGTGGTCGGCATCGGTGGTGTCGGCTCGTGGGCGGTGGAAGCATTGGCACGCAGTGGGGTGGGCAAGCTGACCCTGATCGATGCCGATGATCTTTGCGTGTCCAATACCAATCGCCAACTGCCTGCGCTGGAGGGCCAGTACGGGCGTGCCAAGGTCGAGGCCATGGGCGAGCGCTGCCGTGCGATCAATCCGCGCATCGAACTGGAAATGAAGGCGCAGTTCCTGACACCATCCAATCTCGACGCGTTGCTGGGGACGCCCGTGAGCCTGGTACTGGACGCCTGCGACAGCTTCCGCAGCAAGGTCGAGATGATCGCCTACTGCCGTCGCCGCAAGCAGCCGATCATCACCGTCGGCTCGGCCGGTGGCCGCAGCGACGTCACCCAGATCCGCGTGCGCGATCTGTCGCGGACCGAACACGATGCAATGTTGTCGCTGATCCGCAAGAAGCTGCGGGGCGAGTTCAACTTCCCGAAGAACCACGACCGCTATTTCGGCGTACCGGCGGTGTATTCATTGGAGAACGTGCGCTACCCGCAAGCGGATGGCAGCGTCTGCGGCCTGCGTCCGCAACTCGGCAAGGACGAAGCCTTGAAGCTGGATTGTGGTGCCGGCCTCGGTGCGGCCACTCACGTCACCGGCGCGTTTGCGTTTGCGGCGGTGGGGAAGGCGATGGAGCTGTTGTTGCGGTGAATCGCGCCCCTGCGGTGCGCTCCTGCAGATCACAGCCGTTCCCGATGGAAGGCGCGACAGAGGGCAGGCGCGTGTTCCGGGGATGCGTAACAGGGCGGGTCTGGTCTAGACTTGGCGCCGCCGCAGGGAAAGTCCTGGCGGCGACGGGGGCTGTGTGCTGAAGGGATTCGATCCAACTGCTGCGGCAACGGCATTTCTGATCACGGCGGTGTTGCTGTGGCTGCTGCAACCCGTGGCCAGCCGATTCGGCTTGCTGGATCGCCCGTCCGGGCGCAAGGACCATGCCGTTCCGACCCCGGTGATCGGCGGTCTCGGCATCCTGATTGGTTGCCTGACCGCGTTCTTCGTGGTCCAGGCCGACGGCCCCGGCATGCTCGCCTTCTGCACCGCAAGCGTGATGCTGGTGGCGGTGGGCCTGTACGACGACTTGTACGACTTGCGCTGGTACTGGCGCATCTTCGTGCAGGCGGCGGCGGCGGTCGTGATCGTGCGCTGGGGCGGGGTGCAAGTCGGGCAGTTGGGCAGCGTGTTCGGCGTCGAATCGTTCTCGCTGGGTTGGTTCTCGTTGCCGGCGACCGTGTTTGTCACCGTCGGCGTGATCAATGCGATGAACATGATCGACGGCATCGATGGTTTGGCCGGCATGCTGGGACTGGCGGCGCTGCTGCTGTTGACCATCGTCGCGATAGACGCGGGCAATGTGCAGCTGGCGGCGCGCACCTCGGTGCTGTGCGGGGCATTGGCGGGCTTCCTGTTCTGGAACCTGCGCCTGCCGTGGCGCGAGCGGGCCAAGGTGTTCCTGGGGGATGCAGGCAGCGGCCTGCTGGGACTGGTGATCATCTGGGTCAGCCTGCGCCTGACCCAGAACCCGCAGTACCCGGTCAATCCGGTGCTGGCCCTGTGGTTGCTGCCGATCCCGGTGATGGACTGCCTGGTGCTGATCGTTCGCCGCCTGCAGGAGCGGCGTTCGCCATTCGCGGCGGATCGTGACCATATCCATCATTTGATGTGCGAAGCCGGCTTCGGGCCGACCCGGGCCGCGCTCACCCTGATGTTCTTCAGTGTCGCCTGCGGACTCATCGTCATGCTGTCGCTGCACGTCGGCATACCCGGTGTCGTGCTGCTGGCGCTGTATCTCGCCATGTGTGTTGGCTGGTATGCGCTCACACGGCGCAAACAGCGCGCCATCGCATTCTTCCGGGCGCTGCGTGGACATGCATCCGGGCAGCGCCTTGATGAAGAAGATGCGTTGGCGATACCGGTGTCCGAAGACTCCGACGGCACGCCATGAGGCCGAGGGCAATTGCCCGGCGGGCGTGTACGGCCATTGAATTTCGATCCGGTCTGCCGGATGGCCGCTTGGCCACGACGAGGCTGGTCAGGTGAGCCTGATCGCGATCGTGCTCATCGTGTTGGGCGTCTGGCTGGCGATCAAGGTCGTTGATGCCGTGCTCAAACTGGCGTTCTGGCTGCTGGCCCTGGTGGCGGCGTACTGGTTCCTGGCGCCGCTGATGCACTGGCCGTGGCCGTTCTGATCGGTCTCGGTCCACGCGCGCCCATCGCCTGCTGATAGAGCGCGGCGAATCCGGGATCACTTGCGCCTTGTTGGCTTGCGGTGACGTTGCGGGGTAAAGCTGCGCTTGCCACGGGGGGCGTCGCGATCCTCGTCGGTCGCCAGGCGCATGCGCAGCGCCTGTCCGACCACGCGCACTTTTTTCAAGTGGGTGAGCAGTTCCGCCGGCATCCCGTCGGGCAGATCGACCAAGGTGTGGTCGTCACGGATGTCGATGCGGCCGATGTAGCCACTGTCGAGGTCAGCCTCATTGGCGATTGCACCAACAATATTGCCGGGCTGCACACCATGGCGATGGCCGACTTCGATCCGGTAGGTCTGCATGTCGACATCGGGATTGGCTTGGCCGCGCGGCTTGGCGGGTGCCTTGCTGCGCTGCGGACGGGCATCGGCCGGGTCCATCGCTGCGCCGCTGGCCGGGTGCGGGCGGTCTTCATCGCGCATCGATTTGCGTGCACGTTCCGGCTTGCCATCGTCGCGGGTGCGGCGGTCGGGCAGCGGCTCGAAGCCGCGTTCCGGCTTGGCCGGCTGCGGCAGCAGCAAAGGCGTCTTGCCCTGCACCAATTTGGCCAGCGCCGCGGCGATCTCCACCATCGGCACATTCTTCTCGTTCTCGAAGCGTTCCACCAATTCGCGGAACACGGTCAGCTCGTCGCTGCCGAGCGCCGAGTCGATCTTCTCGATGAATTTCCCGACCCGCCGTGCATTGACGGCATCGACGCTGGGCAGGGTCATCGCCTCGATGGTCTGGCGGGTGGCCCGCTCGATCGCCCGCAGCATGCCGCGTTCACGCGGGGCCACGAACAGGATCGCCTCGCCGCTGCGCCCGGCACGGCCGGTGCGGCCGATACGGTGGACGTAGCTTTCGGTGTCGTAGGGGATGTCGTAGTTCAGTACATGGCTGATGCGTTCCACGTCCAGCCCGCGCGCGGCGACGTCGGTGGCAACCAGGATGTCGATCTGGCCATCCTTCAAGCGCTGGATGGTGCGTTCGCGGGTCTTCTGCTCGACATCACCATTGATCGCGGCAGCGGCAAAGCCGCGTGCCGCCAGCTTGTCCGCCAGTTCCTCGGTGGCCATCTTGGTGCGGGCGAACACGATCATCGCCTCGAACGGCTCTGCCTCCATGATCCGGGTCAGTGCGTCGAGCTTGTTGATCCCGCTGACCATCCAGTAGCGCTGGCGGATGCTGGCGGCGGTGGTGGTTTGCGACTGGATCGCGATCTCCACCGGCTCGCGCAGGTGGGTCTTGGCGATGCGCCGGATCGGCGGCGGCATGGTGGCCGAGAACAGCGCGACCTGGCGAGTGTCTGGCGTGCTCTTGAGCACGGTCTCGACATCGTCGATGAAGCCCATGCGCAGCATTTCGTCGGCTTCGTCGAGCACCAGCATCTTCAATTGCGACAGATCCAGCGTGCCGCGTGAGAGGTGGTCGATCACCCGGCCCGGGGTGCCGACGACGACATGCACGCCGCGGCGCAGCGCGTGCAATTGCGGGCCGTAGCCCTGGCCGCCATAGATCGGCAGGATCTGGAAACCGGGAATGTGCTTGGCGTAGGTCTGGAACGCTTCCGCCACCTGGATTGCCAATTCGCGCGTGGGCGCCAGCACCAACACTTGTGGCTTGCCGGGCGTCGGGTCGAGCTTGGCCAGCGCGGGCAGGGCGAACGCGGCGGTCTTGCCGGTGCCGGTCTGGGCCTGGCCGATGACGTCGCGGCCTTCCATCAAAGGCGGGATCGTGGCCGCCTGGATCGGGCTGGGCGATTCGTAACCGACATCGCGCAACGCGGCGAGCAGGGGCTCGGGCAAGCCAAAGGCGGTGAACGGGGATGCGAGAGAGGTGTCGGCGCTCATGGTGCCTGCAGGCGAAGTCGCCGAAGTGGATCGTGGCGGTAGTTTACGCGGGTTGCGCGGTGGTGGCCGTGATCGGCGTGCAGGAATGCATACCGGCCGCACGGCGACACGGGCTGCTTGCGGGCGCTAATCCTGCGTTTTTCCTGCAATCCGGCGACATCGAGTAGCGCCAGAATCCGGACTTGCACAGCCGCGAGACCTTGTCAGTCTCGCGGCCGTCTCATCATCGCGAAGCGGCGTGTTCGGCCACCACCCTCGCCACGCAGCCGGTCACGGCCTTGCCCATCGGGATGTGCAGGAACTCGTTCGGGCCATGCGCGTTCGAATGCGGGCCGAGCACGCCGGTGATCATGAACTGCGCGTCCGGGTATTTCTCGCCAAGCATGCCCATGAACGGGATCGTGCCGCCTTCGCCCATGTACATCGCCGACCTGCCGAAGAAATCCTGACTCGACTGCTCGATCGCGTTTTCCAGCCAGGGGGCCATGGTCGGTGCGTTCCAGCCGGTGCTCGCCTTTTCGAGATGCAAGCTGATCCTGGCACCGTAAGGCGGGTCCTTCAGCAGTGCATCCTGCAACAATTCACCACCGCGCTTGCCGTCCAGCGTCGGCGGCAGGCGCAGGCTGAGCTTGAGCGCGGTGAACGGACGCAGCACATTGCCCGCCGAAGCCAGGGGCGGCAGGCCGTCGGCACCGGTGATCGACAGCGCCGGTCGCCAGGTCCGGTTGAGCACCAACTCGACCCGGTCCGTCCCCATCGGCGACATGCCGGGCAGGAACGGGAACTTGCTGAACACCTCGTCGCCAAGCGCATCGGCCATCCGTTCGACCTGCACCATCCGATCGGCCGGAATCTCCACATGCATGTCCTCGATCAGGATCTTGCCGGTGCTGGCATCCTCGATCCGCGCCAACAGTTCGCGCAGGATGCGGAAGCTGGACGGCACGATCCCGGACGCGTCACCGGAATGGACGCCTTCGGACAACACTTCGACGGTCAGGTTGCCACCGGCCATGCCGCGCAGCGAGGTCGTGCACCACAGTTGTTCGTAATTCGCGCAGCCGGAATCCAGGCAGACCACCAGCGAGGTCTTGCCGATCCGGTCCGACAGGTGATCGACATAGGCCGGCAAGTCGTAGCTGCCGGACTCTTCGCAGGCTTCGATCAGCACCACGCAGCGGGCATGAGCCACGCCCTGCGTTTGCAGGGCCATCAACGCGGTCAGCGCGCCGAAAATCGCGTAACCGTCATCGGCACCACCGCGTCCGTACAGGCGGTCGCCTTCCAGAACGGGGATCCACGGGCCCTTGCCTTCGTCCCAGCCGGTCATTTCCGGCTGCTTGTCGAGATGGCCATAGAGCAGCACGCAATCATCGTCGCTGCCACCGGCAAAGGCCGGGATTTCGATGAAAATCAATGGTGTGCGGCCTTCAAGCCGGATCACTTCCAGCTGCATGCCGGCGATCGGCTGCGCACGTGCCCAGCCTTCGAACAGGGCGACCGCGCGTTCCATATGGCCATTGGCCACCCAATCGACGTCGAACATCGGCGACTTGTTCGGGATGCGGATGTAGTCGGTCAGGGTCGGGATGATTTCCCGGTCCCACTTCGCAGCGATGAAGTCACGCGCTTTGACGGCATCGAACGGGCTGTGGTGCATGAAGAATCCTTGGGCGGCGCAGGAATGACCGCACATTGTAGCGCGCGCGGGTTTGGCGCCCGTGCGGATGGATGGCCCGACGGTCTGGGATCAGACTTTTCCTACCAGATGTCGGGGTAAAAATCCGATGCGCAGGCGGGCACTGCCCGATAGGCTGCATCCATCGGGCAAGGCAACCTGCCAACACCGGATCGCAAGACGCGAAACGGAGCCAACCCACCGCAAGGAGCCATCCTCATGAAGCCCATGTCCACCCTGCTGTCCTCGCTGTTGCTGATGTTTGCCTTGATCGGCAGTGCCATCGCCGGCGAGACCGTCAATATCAATACGGCCGATGCGGCCACCCTGGATCGCGTGCTGGTCAATATCGGCCCGGCCAAGGCCCAGGCCATTGTCGATTACCGCCGTGCCAATGGCGCGTTCCGCAGTCCCGAACAGCTCGCCATGGTCAAGGGTGTCGGCCTGAAGACCGTCGAACGCAACCGCGACCGGATCGTCGTTGGCGGCGCACGTCCTGCCGTGCAGACAGCCGCACAGCCGACGCTGCGTCCGGCGCCCGCACGCACACCGCAACCTGTGGCCCGTCGATGATCGAATCCGCGGCCAGTGCGCAGCAGGATGCAGGGTCTGCCACGCGCCCGGCGACGGGCGCAGGCACCTCGCAGGCGGTGTCCCGGATCATCCGACGTCACGAGTACCGGCGGATGCCATGGAGCAACGGTGCAGGCTGGACTTCGGAAATCCTGCGGGTGCCGGCCGCCGACGATTGGCAGTGGCGGCTCTCGATTGCCGAAGTCGATGTCGCCGCGCCGTTTTCCAGCTTGCCGGGTATCGACCGTGAGTTGGTGCTGTTGACCGGCAATGGCATGCGCCTGAGCTTCGAAGACGGTCAGACGTGCGAGTTGCAGCCGCCCCACGATGGTCTGCGGTTCGCGGGTGAGCGCAAGCTCGTGGGTGAGCCGATCGACGGCCCGAGCAGCGATTTCAACCTGATGTGGAAGCGCGACGCCATCGACGCCGAACTCTGGCGCAGGCCGCTGACCGGGACTGTGGTGCTGTTTGTCGAACCGGGTGAAACCTGGGTGGTCCACCTGCTGGCTGGGCAAGGGCGATTCGCGGATGACACCGGCTTGGGCGGAATTGTCGCCGGAGACACGGCGATTCTCGCCAGCAATGGCGAAATGCGTGGGCGCTATGCCCTCGACGCCACCGGAGAAGCGCTGGTAGCACGCCTTCGGGACAAGCGTGAGCCTCAATCGGGCAGCTCAGACTCGGGCTGAGTGCGCCCAACGATCAACGCGGTGGCGAAGGAATTGGCACCGCGGCGGCACAGGGACGTGCCGCACCCATCAAGGGACTGTTTGCTCGATATCCTGGCGAACGCCGGGATCCGGGCTCACAGGGGCTCGCACGATGGTTGCATGCCGGCTCGGACAAGCATCCGACTGACGGCAACGACACCAGGATGACGGCGAATTCGGTGACGCCGTGGTGCTGACGGCATTCCACCGGACGAACGTTCAATCGTCGCGATCATCGCGCACGTAAACCATGCCGTCCGCGACTTTCACCGGGAACTTGACCACCGGCTCATGCGCAGGCGCGCACAATGCACGACCATCGTGGACGTCGAAGCGCGCACCGTGCAGGACGCATTCGATCTCGCCGGTTGCTGCATCGAAATGCCCGGCCGACAGCTCGAAATCCTCGTGCGAACAGCGATCTTCAAGTGCGTACAGATCGCCGTCGAGGTTGAACACGGCGATCGGCACGCCGGTCACTTCGTCGAATGCCACCTGCATTTCACCGGGCAGCAGCTCGGAGGTAGTGCAGACACGGGTCCATGATCCACTCACGCGACAGCCTCCGGTTGCAGTTCTTTTTCCAGGACTTCGAAGCGCAAGTCATCGCGCCTGGGTAGCCCGAAGCGTGGGTCACCGTAGGGGAACGGCTTGAAGATGCCGGTACGCCGGTAGCCACGGCGTTGGTAGTAGGCGATCAATTCGGCACGCTGTTCGATGACGGTCATCCGCATCATCGACAACTGCCATTCGGTCGCCGCGATCCACTCGCACCGGCTCAACAGATGCGAGCCCAATCCGGCGCGCTGCAGTCCGGGATCCACCGAAAACATGCCGAAATAGCCTGCGTTGCCCTCGCGGCACACGTGCGCGCATGCCAGCAGGTTTCCCTCGCGCTCTGCAACAAGCACTTGGCTGAACGGACGTGCGATGTCATTCCGCAGGATGTCCGGGTCGATCCGGTTGCCGTCGAGCAGGTCGGCTTCGGTGGTCCAGCCGACGCGGCTGGCATCGCCCCGATAACAGCGGGTGACCAGATCCACGAGCGCGGGAACATCGGCAGGCGTTGCGGCGCGCAGCGCCAAGGTTTCGTGACTAGGATCAATCATGCGGACATGTTAGCGGATGGGCGTGTGCCAGACCGGCAGGCGCATCGCTGGCATGCGACCATGCAGCTTCCCTCGCTCAGGTATCGCCATGACCATGCAGCTGTATTACGCCCCCGGTTCCGCCAGCCTCCTCGTGCATTGGCTGCTGATCGAACTGGGTCTGGATCACGAATTGCGTTTGGTGGATTTCAAGAGCGCGGCGCAGAAGTCACCCGACTATCTGGCGCTGAACCCGAATGGCGTGGTGCCGACCCTGGTGCTGGATGGCAAGCCCAGGTATGAGGCGGCCGCACTGGCAATGCTGCTGGCCGAGCGCCATCCGCATGCGGGTTTCGCGCCAGCCATCGATGATCCCCGCCGCGCCGACTACCTGCAATGGATGTTCAATCTCGCCAATATGGTGCAGCCGCTGTTCCGCCAGTGGTGGTATCCGGCCGAACCGGCCGGCGAGGCAAATGCGGGGGCGGTGCATGCGCATTGCGCGCCGCGCATAGCGGCACAGTGGCAGCGGATCGACGACCATCTGTCTGCGCATGGCCCCTATCTGCTGGGCAACGAGGTCAGCGTTGCCGATTTCTACCTGACCATGCTGATGCGCTGGTCCCGCAACATGCCGAAACCGGCCACCGAGTGGCCGCAACTGGCGGCGTTGGCAGGGCGGATGAAGGCGCGGTCCAGCTTCGCGACCTTGTACGAACGTGAAGGCCTGACCGAATGGGCGTGACCGCTCGCCCGCGCAGCAGGAGTCGCGCATGCAGCTGTCGGTGACCGTCATCCTGGTGCTGGTCACCGCACTGGTGTCGTGGCGCGCGTTCAGTGATCGGGCATTGCTCGAACGGCTGTTGCTCTGGCCACCCGCGATTACCCGCCGGCACCAGTACGATCGACTCGTCGCCTATGGCTTCGTCCACGCCGACTGGAGCCACCTGCTGTTCAACATGTTCACGCTGTGGTCGTTCGGCAGCGTGGTGGAGCCGATATTTTCGGCCTGGATCACGCCGCTGGGCTTCGTCGGGTTTTACCTGTCGGCACTGGTGGCCTCGATCCTGCCGACCTTCATCACGCAGCGCAACAATCCGAACTACCGCAGTCTCGGGGCATCGGGCGGCGTCTCGGCCGTGCTGTTCAGCGCCATCCTGTTCGATCCGTGGTCAAAGCTGATCATTTTTCCGATTCCGGTTCCCATTCCTGCTGTCCTGTTTGCCGTGCTCTACGTCGCGTACAGCGTCTGGATGGACCGGCGTGGCAGCGATAACGTCAATCACAGCGCCCATCTGTGGGGTGCGGCTTATGGCGTCGTGTTCACCTTGGTATTGCGGCCTCGCGTCCTCGATCATTTCCTCGGCCAGTTGCAGGGCTGAGGCCGGGAGTCGATCGTCCCGGGACAGGCCGCGCCGACCTGTTGCCAACGGCAAAAAAAACCTGAACAAATGCACACTTCCGCCCGAAAACAGGGTAATGTGCGGCCACTGTTTCAAGCGGGATCACGGTATATCGTGACCCGATGCGGTAGATCGGTTGCGATCCGCTACATCGTGTGCGTTACCCCTTGCTCGACAGTCGCGGTTCGCCTTGGCATTCCGTGTTTCCATTACCCACTGTTTCAGGAGTAGCAATCATGTCCGATCGTCAGACCGGTACCGTCAAGTGGTTCAACGATGCCAAGGGCTTCGGCTTCATCACCCCGGAGTCCGGCCCGGACGTCTTCGTCCACTTCCGCTCGATCCAGGGCAACGGTTTCCGTTCGCTGCAGGAAGGCCAGAAGGTGACCTTCAAGGTCGTGCAGGGCCAGAAGGGCCTGCAGGCCGACGAAGTGCAGGCGGCCTGAGCCACCCGCACGGCGTGACCAGAAGCCCGGCTCCGGCCGGGCTTCTTCTTTTTGGCGGCCGTGCGAAAATACCGGCGTGCACTACCAAGACATCGCGATGCGCCGGAGTTTCGCCTTGCCCACGCTGCCGTTTCGTTGCCGCTCGTTGAAATTGGCGCTGGCGCTGGCCACGGCGCTGCTGCCGGCATGCAACCGCGGAACGGCACCACCTGTGCCCGCGGTGGCACCTGCCACGGCACCGGCGGCAACGGCGAGCGCGGCTCCGGCGGACACCGTCGAGCTGCACGATTCCATCGAGACCACGCCGAGCTACATCGTTGGCATCAGTTATCCGCAGGTGGCGTCGAAATATCCGCCGCTTGCGCGTGCGGTCCACGACTATTCGGAAGCCTCGCGCGCGCGCCTGATGCAGGCGGTGGATGCGCTGCACGGGGCCAAGCCGCCGGTGCCGTATGACTTGAGTCTGCCGTTCGCCTCGCTGGTGGAAACGCCGCGGGTGGTGGCGGTGGCGGTGGATGGCAGCAGTTACACCGGCGGTGCGCACGGAACGCCGCTGGTCGAGCGCTTCGTCTGGCTGCCGCAGATGCAGCAGATGCTGGCCGCGGAGCAACTGATCCCGCAGGCGGGCAACTGGGCTCCGATTGCGGCGTTCGTGCGCGATCAGCTGATGACCCAGCTGTCGCAGCAACTCGATGACGACGAGGTACCACCGGATCAGCGTGCGCCGCAGATGCGCAAGGGCAGCGCTTTGATCAATTCCGGCACGACGCCGGATGTGCGCAACTTTTCGCGCTTCGAGCCGGTCATGAACGCCGACGGCAGCATCCGTTCGTTGCGCTTCGTGTTCCCGCCGGAGCAGGTCGCGCCCTACGAGGATGGCGCGCAGAGCGTCGAAGTGCCGGCGAAGGTGCTGCTGCCGCTGGTTGCGCCTGCATACCGCCCACTGTTCCGCGCCGGCTGAAGCCGGTCATGAAAAACCCGCCCCGGACAAGCCGTGGGCGGGTTTTGGATGGGGCATGCGGTTAGCGTGCCCGGTTGGATCTCAGTGGCTGTCCAGCCCACGCCGCTCCAGCAGCGGCTCGATCTTCGCTTCGTGGCCAGCGAGGTTCGGGAACAGGCGCGCGGGATCGATCTCACCGCCGGGCGCCAGCACCTTGGCGCGCAGTGCATCGCCGTTGGCGCGGGTCAGGCCGCCGTTGTCCTTGACCCACTGGGTGGTATTGGCGGCCAGTACTTCCGACCAGATGTAGGCGTAGTAGCCGGCGGCATAACCGCCCATGATGTGGCTGAAATAGGGCGTGCGGTAGCGCGGCGGCACCGGCGCGTAGTCGAAGCCATCGGCGTTGAGCGCACGGGTTTCGAACGCCATCACGCCGGACGCGTCGGGGATCTGCTCCAGCGGCAGCTGGTGCCAGCGCTGGTCGAGCATCGCCGCTTCCAGGTATTCGGTGGTGGCAAAGCCCTGATTGAACTTCGAAGCGGCGATCACCTTGTCCAGCAGTGCCTGTGGCATCGGCGCACCGGTCTGGTAGTGGTGTGCGTAATGCGCCAGCACCTGCGGCCAGTCGGCCCACATTTCATTGAACTGCGAGGGGTATTCGACGAAATCGCGCGGCACGTTCATCGAGAAATACGGATAGCGCACATCCTGGAAGAAGCCGTGCAGCGCGTGGCCGAATTCGTGGAACGCGGTCGTCACCTCGTCCCAGGTCATCAGCGTGGGCTTGCCGGCCTCGGGCTTGGGAATGTTCAAGTGATTGGCGACGACGGGCTGTTCGCCAAGCAGGTCGGACTGTGCGACATAGGTGTTCATCCACGCGCCGCCCTGCTTGGTCGAGCGCGCGTAGGGATCGAAGATGAACATCGCCAGCGGCTTGCCGTCCTTGTCGTAGACCTCGTAGGTCCAAGTGTCCGGATGGTATTTCGGCAGGTCGGTGCGTTCCTTGAAGGTGATGCCGTAGAGCTGGGTGGCGGCATAGAACACGCCGTTTTCCAGCACGTTCTTCATCTCGAAGTAGGGCTTGAGCTGTCCTTCATCGAAGTTGTAGCGGGCCTGGCGCACTTTCTCGCTGTAGTAGGCCCAGTCCCAGGGTTCGAGCTGGAAGCTCGGTGCCCCGGCCTGACGCTGCTCGCTGTCGATCATCGCCTGCAGGTCGGCACCTTCGCGGCGGGCGTTGGCCAGCGCCTTGGGGGCAAGCGCGCCGAGCATGCGGTTGACGTTGTCCTGGTTGCCGGCGGTTTCGTCGGCGAGGATGAAATTGGCGTAGGTGTCGTAGCCCAGCAGGCGCGCACGCTCGGCGCGCAGTTTGAGGATGCGCGAGACCACGCCGGTGTTGTCCCACTGGTTGCCACGGCTGCCGCGTGCGACCGAGGCGCGGTGCAGGCGCTCGCGCAGGGCGCGGTCGCGCAACTGCGTCTCGGCGGGCTGGCCGGTGGTATTGGTCAGCGCGATCACGAACTTGCCGGGCAGGTTGCGGGCGCGCGCGGCTTCGGCGGCGGCGGCGATCTGCTCGTCGCTCATGCCGGCGAGCTGGTCACGACTGTCGACCACGATCGCGGAATCATTGACCTCGTCCAGCACGTTCTGGTCGAACTTGGTGCCCAGTTGCGACAGCTCGGTGTTGATCTCGCGAATCCGTGCCTTCTGGGCATCGCCAAGCGCAGCGCCGGCGCGCACGAAGTCCTGGTAGCGCTTTTCCAGCAGGCGCAGGTCGATGGCATCGAGGCCGAGGCTCGCACGCGCGTCGTACAGCGTCTTGATCCGCGCGAACAGCTTGGGATTGAGCGCGATCGCGTCGCGGTGGGCGGCGAACTTCGGCGCGTACTCGACTTCCAGCGCAGCCCGCGCCGGGTTCTTGTCGGTGCCGACGAGGTTGAAGAACACGCTGGTGGCACGGTCGAGCACGCGGCCACTGCGCTCCATCGCGACGATGGTGTTCTGGAAGCTGGGCGCTTCCGGGTTATTGGCAATGGCATCGATCTCGCGCAACTGCTGCGCCATGCCGGCATCGAACGCGGGCGCGAAATCGCTGTCCTTGATGTGGTCGAACTGCGGGTAGTGCAGGTCGAGCGGGCTGGGCGCGGCGAACGGGCCGTTGTAGGCGGCGGCCGGTGCGGGTTTCGCGGGTGTCGTGGGGGTGGTGGCTTGGCTGGTCATCGGGTTGCCGCCGACGGCGACGGCGAGCGCAAAGGCGAGGATTCCGGGGGACGAAAGATTCATGGAGGCTCGGCTGGATTGCAACAAAGGGGGTTAGAGTAGCGCATCACGGTTTTCCGGCGTGCGACCGTAGTGTGTAGGGACTTCACAGGACACCCGGCAACTTGCCAGTGAGGAGCCTGCAATGACGAAGACAGCCTTTGATTTCGAGGCGCTGGCGCTGGACGGGACGTCCTGTGCGCTGGAGCAATGGCGCGGCAAGGTGCTGTTGATCGTCAACGTGGCCAGCAAATGCGGGTTCACCCCGCAATACGCCGGGCTGGAGCAGCTCTGGAATGACTATGGCAAGCGTGGACTGGTGGTGCTGGGCTTTCCCTGTGACCAGTTCGGCCATCAGGAACCCGGCGACGCCGAGGAGATCCGGAGTTTTTGTTCGCTGACCTACAGCGTGAGCTTCCCGATGTTCGCCAAGATCGAGGTCAACGGTGCCGGTGCGCATCCGCTGTGGCAGTGGCTGAAGCAGCAGAAGGGCGGACTGCTCGGGATCAGCGCGATCAAGTGGAATTTCAGCAAATTCCTGATCGGTCGCGATGGCCAGGTGATCGCCCGCTATGCGCCGACCGACAAACCGGAGTCGCTGGCCGGAGCGATCGAGAAGGCGCTGGGCTGAGCGGGTGTAACGCCTGCGGCAGACAGACCGTCATGCCTATGGACCGGCGATGTTCCAACCGCCGCCCTGATGCGATTCCGTGAAGCGATAGACGGCGGTATTGGGCATCGGCAGCGTGCAGGCGTAATTCCAGAAGGCGCGCATGCCCACCGCACCATGGGTATCGCCGCCGCTTAGTTTCCAGATGAGCAGGCCAATCCACCGTCCATGTCCGAACAGCACGCTGCGGTCGCTCAGGCGCGGCAGGGTGCCAGCGATGAATGTCTGGACGCGGGCGTCGAATTCCGCAAAGGTTTCAGCGCGCGGTCCCATGCGTCGATGCGGGTCCGAGCCTTCCCAGAATGCCAGTGCGATGGGTCGGCGTTCGATGCCGGTCATGCCTTGCAGCAGGTCGGCATCGATATTGCGGAACTCGTGCAATGCATGATCCAGCAAGATGTCGATGCCGACCTGTCGCGCATAAGGCATCGCGGTGTCGCGGGTGCGCAGGTAAGGGGATGCGAATACCGCCGACGGCGTGACCGGCAGCCGTTCAGCCAGCGCGTTGGCCTGCGTGAGCCCGGTTTCGGTCAGCGGAACCTCGGCGTCCTCCATGGTCAGGCCGCCGGCATTGGACAGGCTTTGCCCGTGGCGAACGAAGTACAGGGTGCGCGGCATGGTATTCATTTCTCGACGAACGCCCGCTCGAACACGTACTCGCCGGCAACACCGATCTTTGCCGAGGCGCTGAAGCCGCGGGTGTCGAGGATGCGGCGGAAATCCGCCAGCATCTGCGGGCTGCCGCAGACCATGGCGCGGTCGCGGCGGGCGTCCAAGGGCTCCAGCCCGAGTGCTTGGGCAATCCGGTCCTGTTCCAGGTGCTCGGTGATGCGGCCGTGGTGGTCCCGGCCGAGATGCTCGAAGGCTTCGCGCGAGACGCATGGGTAGTAATGCAGGCGATCGCGGATCAAGTCGCCCAGCAGCTCGTGGCGTGGCAGTTCGCGCTCGATGTAGTCGCGGTAGGCCAGATCCCTGGCCTCGCGCACGCCGTGGCAAAGCACCACCTGCTCGAAGCGCTCGTAGGTGGCTGGGTCCTGCAGGATCGACAGCCACGGCGCCAGCCCGGTGCCGGTACCCAGCAGGTACAGGTTGCGGCCCGGATGCAGGTCGGAAATCAGCAGCGTGCCGGTGGGTTTGCGCCCGACCAGCACCGCATCGCCGGGTTGGATGTGCTGCAGGCGCGAGGTCAACGGCCCGTTCTGCACCTTGATGCTGAAGAACTCCAGCTGCTCGTCCCAATTCGGGCTGGCGATCGAGTACGCGCGCAGCAGCGGCTTGCCGTCCACCTCCAGCCCGATCATGACGAACTGGCCGTTGTCGAAACGGAAGCCGTCGTCGCGGGTGAGGGTGAAGCTGAAGTAGGAATCGGTCCAGTGGCGGACGTCGAGCACCGTTTCGGTGCCGAAGGGCGGGGCCATGCGGGTAGGGGTCGTTGGTCGGGAGCGTGGGGGATTTTACGCCGCAGTGCAGCACGCTGCCTGTCCGAGCCTGCAAAACGTGAGTGCGTGGGGCCCGGATCGACTTTGGCAGGGCCATGCTACGCCATGTCGATGCCACCTGGATGCGCTCTGGATGATCAGCCATTGCCGCTTGATTGCGTGGCTCCAGCGTGCACGGGTGGCCGGTTGTCCATCTGATGGGGCACGGCAAAGCGGCACTGCATACCGCTGCAAGCGGGCGTGGTTTTGATCGGCGATGCACTGCGTTTTCCGCAGCCCGACAACTTCAGCGCTTGATCGTGTACAGCGCCAGCTTGTTGTCCACGGCTGTGGTCGGCAGGCCGAGGCTCTTGGCGATGCCTTTCAGTGCGTCGTATTCGCGTGTGTCAAGGCGGCCATCCGAGGCGGCCAGCCGGACCAGGATGTCGAACAGGCGATCGATCTGCTCCGATCCCGGCTTGTTGGCATCGGTGAAACGCAGCAATTCTGCATCCGGATTGATGTTCCGGCTCATGCCGCGGTCGAAGGCGGTCGATGCGATTTCGCGCTCGGCCAGCGACAGGTCGATTTCGTCCATCGCGGCATTGGCGACGTTCGATTCGTGGCTGCTCACAAGCCGGTCGGTCTTGGCGACATAACCCATCATGCCGAAGAACACTTCGATCATCATCTGCCGTTCGGCGTCGGGCTTGCCGAGGCCAAGCATGTCGCTCAGCAGCAGCTTGATGTCGCTGAAGACGCCCCGAAGGCCGCTGTGTGCGTCGGAAGTATTGCCGTGTTCGCCCATGATCCCCATTCCCGGATTGACCCGATGCCATCCTGCGCTACTTGGGCGCTGCTGAAAAGGGGGGCGGGTGCCGGTGGTCGAGACTGTCGAGGCCGTCACCCTTTCGGATCGGGTGGCGTGGCCTCCAGCAGGTTGCCGCCGTCTTCCTTGAGCCGTGCACGGTCGATCTGGTCATCGAGGGCATGATCGACCGAGGTATCGCGCGAGCGGCTATAGTCCCCCGGCAGTTCGGCCAGGGTTTCGGTACGCACCAGCATCACCCGACTGCGTGATTCGGGGGGCACGATGCCGGTCTTGCGCAGCGCACGTCGCACGCGGCGCATGGCTTCGCTGCGGGTGCGCGAGAGATCGTTGCGGGTCTGGTCGATCCAGCCGGTGAAGCGCAGGCTGGCACCGTCGTTGTCGAGACTGGCCACCAGGCCGTTCGGTGCGGGATCGGCGATCACACCCTCGGTGTCGATGATCGCGGCGATGCCGATGTCGAGCGCCGTATGCAGCGAGACTTCGTGGCCGACCATGAGGGTGAATTCGAAACGACGCTTCGGGTTGTGCGAGAAATTGAGCAGAATCGACTTGAATACGAAGCTGTTGGGAAGCTGGAGGTGGTTGCCCTCCGAGGTCATCAGGATGGTGGTGCGCGAATTGAGCGAGATCACCGAGCCTTCATAGGTATCGATGCGTACGCTGTCGCCCGGTGCGAACGGCTGGCGCAGGCTGAGCAGGACGCCGGCGACATAGTTTTCGGCGATGTCCTTGAACGCGAAACCGAGAACCAGGCCGATCACGCCCGCCGAACCGAGCACCGCGCCGACCAGCGAGGACGCGCCCAGCAGATCCAGTGCCACCAGCACGCCGGCGAGGCCGATCACCACCTTCACCGTGGTGCGGATCAGGCCTTCCAGATAGGGATTGCGCTGGCTGATCCGACGCAGCACGCGCATGCGTCGACTGAGCACGCCGCCGAACCAGATCGCGACCAGCACGATCAGGATCGCGATCAGCAACAACGGAGCCTTGGCCAGCAGCAGCAGCAATTTTTCCTGCACCTGCGTCAGCGCATCGAGGAAGCGCTCGGAAAACGGCGCGGCGGCGTGGGTGGGTGCAATCATCGGTCAAAGCCACCAGGCGAGGACGAACAGGCCGAGCATCGCAAATGCCAGCGCAAACTTGAGCGCAACGCCCAGCAGGATACCGAGCCAGGTGCCAAGGCCCACCTTGGTGGCCTGGCCGAGCGAGCTTGCGCGCAGGCTGCGCAGATGGAGCAGTTCACCGGCCAACGCGCCGATGAACGGACCGAACAGCAGACCCGGGATGGCGAAGAACAAGCCGACCAAGGTCCCGATTGCCGCCCCCAGCATCGCCAGTCGGCTTGCGCCGACGCGACCGGCACCGTGCGCCGTCGCCCACAGGTCCAGCCCCATCGACAGCAGTGTCAAAACCCCCAGCACCGCAAGCGGAAACGCGCCGACATGCTGAAAACCGTCGGTCCATGCGGCCAGCAGCATCCCAGCAAACAGCAACGGCACGCCGGGCAGGGCCGGCAAGGCGATGCCAATCAAGCCAACAATGGCGAGCAGGGCTGCCAGCGCGTACAGCAGGACATGCCAATCCACGCAGTCAACCCGCGTCAGCGACTGGAAAGGATGGCGAAGTCGTTAATTCTTGTAATCCCGATGGCAGCCGCTGCAGGTTTCACCCACGGACTTGATGGCCGCCGTCAAGGCCGCGCAGCTCAGCGGGGGCGCGGCGATGGCCTTGTCGGTGGCAGCGCGCAGGGCGGCGGCGGCGCTGCTGAAGCGCTGGTCATCGCGCAGGTCGGGGAAGGCGTTTTCGATATCTCCGGCGGTCATCCGCAGCGCCTGCAGATGCGGCAGGGCGTCGGTCGGACTGCATTTGTTGGCCTTGACGGCGTCATCGAGCTGGCCCATATGCCAGCCCTGCACGTGCATCAGCGCATCCGGGAACGGATCCTGGCGTTCCTGCAGGGCGCGCATGCCCATTACCGCGGCGACGCCGCCGATCACGAGGCCAAGCAGCGTCACGAACAGGTAGCGTTTTGCACTGGACGGGCGTGCTGCGGTTGTGTTCTGGTCGGGCGAGGGCGTGCTCATCGGGGCTCCAAGTTGTCGAAAGACCGCAGTACCGCCCTAACGATACCGCGGCCATGGCGGGCGTCAATGCTGCGAGTGCTTGGGGCAATGCTGAAAAAGTCCGTCCTGGACTTTTTCAGCACCGCCGAGTCCGGCACATGTCCGGACTCGGCTCACACGGATCATTCACTTGCGTGAATGCTCCGTGGCCGGCCATCCTTGGCCGGCAGGCAACGCTGAATTTTTCAGCGTTGCCTTACCAGCCCATGTGGTGGCCGCCATTGATGTCGAGGTTGGAGCCAGTGATCCAGCCGGCCTGCTCATCGGCGAGGAAGCTGACGCCGTAGGCGATTTCCTCCGGCGTGCCGAGCCGGCCGGTGGGGATGTCGGCGACGATCTTGGCGCGCACTTCTTCCGGCACCGCCATCACCATGTCGGTGGCGATGTAGCCGGGGGAGATGGTGTTGACGGTCACGCCGTTGCGGGCGTTCTCGCGGGCCAGCGAAATGGTGAAGCCGTGCATGCCGGCCTTGGCCGCAGCGTAGTTGGCCTGGCCGTACTGGCCCTTCAAGCCGTTGATCGAGCTGATCTGGATGATGCGACCCCATTTGCGTTCGCGCATGCCCTCGATCACCGGGCGGGTGACGTTGAAGCAGGAGTTGAGGTTGGTATTGATCACGTCCGACCATTGATCGGCCTTCATCCTGTGGAAGGTGCCGTCACGGGTGATGCCGGCGTTGTTGACCAGGATGTCGATCGGGCCGAGCTTGGCCTCGACTTCGCGCACCATCGCTTCGGCTTCCTGCGGCGAGGTGACATCGCCCTTGACGATCGCCACGTCGAAGCCTTCGGCGCGCATCTTCTCCTGCCACGCCAGCGCCTTGGCCTCGTTGCGGTAGTTGGTGGCGACGCGGTGGCCCTTGCTGGCCAGTGCCTTGACGATGGCCGTACCGATACCGCCGGTGCCGCCGGTGACCAATGCAACGCGAGATGTCATGTCCTGCTCCTTGTGCGGATGTGGAAATTCCCCGCAAGTCTAGGCGCGGCTCGCTGAATCCGCGTTGTGCGCTGCGGCGTGAACCGGCAGGACGGATGCCGGAACACGCTCCAGCGCGAATGACCGGACGGCTGCCTGCAGGAATTCCTCGACGCTGGTGATGGCGTAAAGCGGCTGTTGGCCGAGGCAGGCCCACAAGCGCGCAAAGGTGGTCAATGGCGTGCGGGCATCGACCGGCAGCGCCGACGAGGATTTCGACAGCTTGCGTCCATCCGCGTCCAGCAGCAGGGGCAGGTGGGCATGGCGTGGCGTCGGCAGGCCCAATAGTTGTTGCAGCAGGATCTGGCGCGGCGTGGAATCGAGCAGGTCGGCACCACGCACGATCTCGGTGATGCCTTGCGCGGCATCGTCCACGACCACCGCCAGTTGGTAGGCCCACAACCCGTCGGCACGGCGCAGCACGAAATCGCCGACTTCGGTATCGACACGCTGCTCGATATGGCCGCAGATCGCGTCATCGAAGGTAATCAGGCAGCCATCCGGCACCCGTAGCCGGATCGCGGGATTCGCGCGATGGGCAATCTTCACGCAATGTCGATGAATGCCTCCGCTTGCGAGCAGGTCAGTGCGGCTGCAATGGCATTCGAAAGCGGCACCAGTTGCCAGCAGCCGATCCAGCGCCTCCTGATAAAGCGCGCTGCGTTGGCTTTGGTAGCTGATGGGGCCATCGTGAGCCAGCCCGAAGCACGCCAGCGTGCGCAATTGATCCTCGGCGGCACCGGCCTGCTCGCGCGGTGGGTCGATGTCCTCGATCCGCAGCAGCCACTGGCCACCGGCCTGGCGTGCCAGCAACCAACTGCCCAGCGCCGCCAGCAGCGAGCCGGCATGCAGCGGGCCGGTGGGCGAGGGTGCGAAGCGGCCGCGGACTAAGGCCGGAGCAGGCATGGGCTGGCCGTTGCCGGTACCGTGCTCAGCTTTCGAATTCGTAATTCATGTCCGGGCCCGACTGGGCGAGGAAGTCGCCCTCGACATAGTCGATCCCGCTGGTGAACAGCGAGCTCATGCTGTTTGCATCCTGCACGCCTGCGGCGATACCGAGGATGCCCAGTTCACGCGCCTTGTGCGTCAGCTCCTGAACCTTCTGCTGGTTCGGGATGCTCTTCGACAAGTCTTCCATGAAGCTCGGATCGAGCTTGATGAAGCCGGGCTTGAAATGCGACAGCAACTGGAGCGAATCGATGCCGGCGCCGAATTGTTCCAGCACCATCTGGCAGCCGAGCTTGCCGACTTCGGTGGCCAGTGCCTGTACCGCGACCAGATTGATGAAAGCCTTGGATTCGGGGACCTGCAGCAGCAGGCAGTTGCCGGACACGCCGTGCGCGGACAACTGTTCCTTGATGAAGCCCGGCAGGCCTTCGTCGACCAGCGAGGCCTGGTTGAGTTTGACCATCAGGCGCACCGGTTTGGGACCATTGGCGCGCTTGGCGGCGATCTCGATCGCCCGGCTGATCTTCCAGCGGTCGATTTCACCGAGCAGGCCGTGATCCGCGGCGATCTGCAGGAAGCTGAGGTCGGTGACCCGCTCGCCATCACCCGTGTCCAGCTGCAGGAATGTCTCGTAGATCCCGCCCGGTGCGCCCAGCAAGGGGATCACCGGCTGGTAATGGAACAGGAAATGATCGTTGGCGAGGGCGTCGCGCAGGCGCTCGACCCATGCCTGGATGCGCTCCGCCTCGGCGCGATCCACGGCGCCCGGATCGAAGATGTCGATGCGGTTGCCGCCGACGCTGGCCGAGGACTGCATGCCTTGGCTGGAGCGGTCGAGCACTTGGCTGACATTGGCGGTCTTTTCGCCGATCTGCGCACCGCCGATACTGATGGTGAAGGTGCTGGAACCGCCGCCGACTTCGAATACCCGCGCCGAGTATGCGGCCCGGATGCGCTCGGCCAGTGCCTTGGTCATCGCGTGATCGCCGCGCGCCAGTACCGCGAAGCTGTGGTCGGCAAAACGCGCTGCTTTTGCGCTGCCATCGGCGATTTCGTTGGCAAGTGTCGCGCGCAGGCAATCAGCCATCGCCTTGAGCAATTGGTCAACGCTGTCCAGCCCGATGCCTTGCAGGGTGCGTTGGTAATTGTCCGGCTCAAACAGCAGGAAGCCGTACTGGCCCTGATTGCTGCCGGCATCGACTACCGAATCTTCCAGCTGCTTGAGGAAGGTCTGGCGGTTGAGCAGGCCGGTGGCCTGGTCGCGTTCGCGCAGTTCGGCAAGCTCGCGCTCGAGTTCCGGATCGACCTCGACCGCCTGGTGGCGGAAGATGATCTGCTGGCAGGATTCGCCTTGATATTCGGCAGCGGAGAACTCCATGACCGCCGGGAATTCGCCGCCCTCGCTGTCCACCGCGGTGAGTTCGTAACGCGGCGGCGGCGGCTCGCCCTTGGCGAGATCCTTGAGCAGCGCGCGAAATGCGTCCACGTTTCCGGGTGCGACCAGGTCGAGCAGGGACATGCCTTCGATATCGTCGAAGGACTCGAAGCCGAACATCTCCAGATAGGCCTGGTTGGCGCGGATGTGCATGCCCTGGTGGATGTAGGCGATGGGTTCGCGCGAGGAGTCGATCAGCATGTCGCAGCGGCGCTGGGTTTCGCGCATCTGTGCTTCCAGCTTGCGCTGCGAGCGGCGGGCATCGAGGTCCTGCCATTCGGTCTGCACGTTCTTCAGGAACTGTTGCGGCCGCTCGCGCAGCGCCACTGCCTGTGCGCCCATTGCCTGCACGTTCTCGAGAATGTCATCGGTGATGCCGTCGAGCACCGCCAGCAAGGGCACATCCTTGCCGCAGCCCATGACCATGGTCGCGACCTGCTCGAACGGCATCTGGGTGGAAGCGTAATCGGCCAGCACCATGTCCACCGGCTGCTGCTGGGCCAGGGCCTGCGCCAGTTCGTCCAATGATTCCGGTCGGGTCGGCCGCACCGCGATCCCCGCGTTGCGCAATCGACTGACCGTGGCTTCGGCCTCGTTGACGAGGTCGGTCACCAGAACCAGTCGAAGTGCGGTGTCCTTGGAGATGGCCATGCGTCGTGGAATCTCGGAGGGGGATCGGGTCAAGGCTACATCATAAGCCGTGCGATGTACCGGCTATTGCGCGGGTCAGCGGCGTCTTGCCGGGCTGGCCTGCAATTTCCCGCACCAGCCGCGGGACCAGATAGCCGGGCAATCGGGCCGCAAGCGCCGCGTGCAAGTCCAGCGCGCGGCTGTCATCGACTTCGAAGTGGGCGGTGCCGGCCACGCGGTCGAGTTGGTGCAGGTAATAGGGCAGCACGCCTGCCGCGAAACCGCGTTCGCACAGGGCGGCGAGTGCGTCCACCGAGTCATTGACCCCGCGCAGCAGGACCGCCTGGTTGAGCAGGGTCACGCCGCCGTCGCGCAACGCGAGCAATGCGGCATCGACATCGGCGTCAAATTCGTTGGCGTGGTTGGCGTGCACGACGATGACGACCGGCCAAGGCAGGCCACGCAGCCAATGCAGCAGTCCGGCGTCGACGCGTTCGGGCAGGACGATCGGGAGCCGCGTGTGGATGCGCAGGCGGCGGATGTGCGCGATCCCTTGCAGGGCTTCGGTCAGCTCGGCCAGCTTGTGGTCGGCCAGCGACAGGGGATCGCCGCCGGACAGGATCACCTCATGGATCGAGCCGTCATTGCGCAACACGTCGATGGCACTGCGCCAGCCCGCGGCCGCGGCGGTATCCTGCGCATAGGGGTAATGACGACGAAAGCAGTAACGGCAGTTCACCGCGCAACTGCCGGTGGCGATCAGCAAGGCGCGGCCATTGTATTTGTGGATGACGCCACCACCACGCCGGGCCATGCCATCGCCGACCGCGTCGAGGTCGAAGCCGGGGACGATGCGCTCCTCGTCCAGCACCGGCAGCACCTGTCGCAGCAGCGGGTCGTCGGGGTCACCGTGGCGCATGCGGGCGATGAAGCCGCGTGGCACCCGCAGGGCGAATTGCCGTGCGGCGGTGTCGGAAATGCGCTGCGCCTGCGCCTCGAGGCCGAGCATGGCCAGCAGTTCGCGCGGGTCGCGTACCGCTTGTCGCCATGCCGCCTGCCATCGGCCATTGGCTGCATGCTGCACTGGACTTGGGCCAACAGGTATCATGTACGACCGCTTCGGTACGCGGCGTTGCTGCCGCGTTTCCCCTGAAACCCACATTCTATGCCGCCCGACGGGCGGCCCCAAGGAGTACCCATGGCCAGCCTGGGCATGAACGACGTGAAGGCCGGACAGAAGATCCTGGTCAACAACGAGCCTTCCGTCATTACCGAGACCGATTACGTCAAGCCCGGCAAGGGCCAGGCGTTCACCCGCGTCCGCTATCGCCAGATCCGCACCGGCCGCGTGCAGGAAATCACCATGAAGTCCACCGATTCGGTGGAGGCCGCTGACGTGGTGGATACCGACATGCAGTACCTGTATTCCGATGGCGAATACTGGCACTTCATGAATCAGGAGTCCTTCGAACAGGTCCAGGCCGACAAGGCCGGTGTCGGCGATGCCGCCAAATGGCTGAAGGGTGAGGAAGATTGCGTCGTCACCCTGTTCAACGGAAATCCGATCCAGGTGACCCCGCCGAATTTCGTCGAGCTGAAGATCGTCGAAACCGATCCGGGCGTGAAGGGCGACACCGCCGGCACCGGCGGCAAGCCGGCCACGCTGGAAACCGGCGCGGTGGTGCGGGTGCCGCTGTTCGTCGGCCAGGATGAAGTGATCAAGGTCGACACCCGCAGCGGCGAATACGTCTCGCGAGTGAAGTGACATTCCGGCCCGCGCTTCATTGCGGCTTTGCCGGAACGTCATCCTCTGGCGTTACCCGAAGGCCGTGATGATCGGGTCCGAGCAACAGAAAATCCATGGATGCCCGCTTGCGCGGACATGACGAGCGAGAGCCCATGACCGAGACCGTGCCTGAAACCTGCGACCTCCTCATCGAAGCTGGCTGGGTGGTGCCGGTGGTGCCGCATGGCGTGGTGCTGGAAGACCACGCCGTCGCCGTCGATGCCGGCAAGATCATCGCCCTGCTGCCCATTGCCGAGGCGCGGGCGCGCTTCCAGCCGAGGGAGACGGTGCAGCGTCCGGATGCGGCCTTGATCCCGGGCTTGGTCAATGCCCACGTCCATAATCCGATGACCCTGATGCGCGGGGTCGCCGACGACCTGCCGCTGAAAGTGTGGCTGCAGCAGCACATCTGGCCGATCGAGGCTGCCGTGATCGGGCCGGAGTTCGTCGCCGATGGTGTGACCTTGGCCATCGCCGAAATGCTGCGCGGTGGCACTACCTGCTGCAACGAGAACTATTTCTTCCCCGACGTGCAGGCAGCGACCTATGCCAAGCATGGCTTCCGCGCCCTGGTCGGCTTGCCGGTGATCGATTTCCCGACCGCCTGGGCCAGGAGTGACGACGAATATTTCGAGCGCGCCGGCGAAGTCCACGACGCATGGCAGGGTCACCCGCTGGTGGCGACGGCGTTTGCGCCGCACGCACCCTACACGGTGGGGGATGCCAGCTTCGAACGGATTCGGATGCTGGCTGATCAGCTCGACATCCCGGTCCACCTGCACCTGCATGAAACCGCGCAGGAAGTGCAGCAGTCGATCGAAAAGCACGGTCAGCGGCCGATCGCCCGCATCCAGCGACTGGGCCTGTTCAACGACCGCCTGATCGCCGTGCACATGACCCAGCTCACCGACGCGGAAATCGCGCTGTGCGCCGAGCAGGGCGTGAGCGTGGTGCATTGCCCGGAATCGAACCTCAAGCTGGCCTCCGGCTTCAGCCCGGTGTGCAAGCTGGCGCAAGCTGGCGTGAACATCGCCATCGGCACCGACGGCTGTGCTTCCAACAATGACCTCGACATGGTCGGCGAAACCCGCACCGCCGCGCTGCTGGCCAAGGCGGTAGCCGAGGATGCCGCGGGTTTCCCTGCCTTCGATGCGCTGCGTGCCGCTACCCTTGGCGGGGCGATGGCATTGGGCTTCGGCGATCGCGCCGGCAGTGTGGAAGTCGGCAAATCCGCCGACCTTGCCTGCGTCGACCTGTCGGCACCGGAAACCCAGCCGGTCCACAACGTCATCTCGCAATTGGTCTATGCGGCGGGGCGCCGGCAGGTGAGCGATGTCTGGATCGCCGGCGTGCGCAAGCTCGATCAGGGAACGTTGACTGACATCGATCTCGATGCGGTGCTGGCCGATGCCAAGGCATGGCGCGCGCGGATCGCGCGGGTACAGTTGGCGTGAGCGAGGCGTCCACGCGCTCGATGCACGACACGCAGGACATCGCGGGCATGGCCACTTCGGCTGCGTTCCCGAAACTGGTGTTGTTCGATCTTGACGGCACCTTGCTCGACAGCGCGCCGGACATGCTGGCCACGGTCAATCGCATGCGTGCCGCCCGTGGGCAAGGCCCGATGGCGCTGGATGTGCTGCGCCCGCAGGTCTCGAAAGGCTCGCGGGCGATGAGCGCGACCGCGTTCCCGGAACTTGGCGGCGAGGTGCCGGCCGGGATGATCCGCGAGTTTCTCGATATCTACGAGCAGGAGCTCGGCAAACACAGCGTGCTGTTCGATGGTGTGGCCGAATTGCTGGACGCCATCGAAGCCACGGGCAGCCGCTGGGGCATTGTCACCAACAAGCCGGAATACCTTGCCCGACAAGTGCTGCCGCGGCTGGGCTGGGAATCACGCTGCGCGATCCTGATTGGCGGCGACAGCCTGCCGCGCCGCAAGCCCGATCCGTTGCCGTTGCTGCATGCCGCGCAGATGCTGGGCGTGGCGATTGCCGATTGCGTCTATGTGGGTGACGATCAGCGCGATATCGATGCCGCGCGCGCCGCCGGCATGCGCTCGCTGGTGGCGCTGTGGGGCTACCGGCCCGAAAACGATGATCCGGCGGGATGGGGTGGCGACGTGCTGGTCGCCTCCGCCCGCGAGTTGATTGCCGGGATTGGTTGACGGCGCGCCGTACTATCGGGATCCGAATCTTCCGCAGAGCACTGAAGTTGATGGACAGACTTTCGCCTGTCAGTAGCGGTGCCTGTATGACGAATTTCAACGCCAGCCTGGGCCCATGACCGAACCCACCGCCCTCGATGAAGTCCTGCACAAATGGCGTGCGCGCTGGCCGGAATGGCAGGTTGCCGAGGCCTTCGTGCCGGCTTCGCAGCGGGAGCGGGCGCTGGCCTGGTTGGCCTTGCTCGGCGAGTTGGCGGACGCCGCATGGAGTGGCAACGATCCAAGCCCGGGTGCCGCCAAGCTGGGTTGGTGGGCGGAAGAGCTCACCGGCTGGGCGCGCGGCGCGCGACGGCATCCGCTGGGTGGCGTCCTGCAGAAGGTGCCGGCACCCTGGGCCGAGCTTGCCGCTGGGCTGCCGGCACTCGCTGCCAGTCGCACCCAGGTCGGCGATCTGGCGTCGGCGGTTGCGGGCCTGGCGCCCTTTGCCGAAGCGTTTTCGGGCGTGACTTCGGTGCTGTTCGATGCCGCGTCCCCGGTGATGGGCGCATCGACCGCAAGGGTGCTGCTCGGCGAGCGCGCCTTGCGGCAAGCCCCCAGCGGGACACCGGGTGAGGTCAGTGCGCGCGGCCTGTTGCAGCCGCCGCGGTTTGCCGTCGGCAGCCGGCCAGAACGTATCCACGCGGCCTTGCTGCGTGCGCGTCTGCAGCGGCTGAACGCGGGCAGGGCGGTAGTCGTCCCCGCATGGCGTGCGCTGTTGACGGCGTGGCGTGCCGCTCGCGGTTGACTGAGGCTTCCGGAAACGCAGCGTTCCACCGCCATCACGCGGTGCGCCAACCGTAGCCGGTACAATGCTGCGATGCGCAATGTACTGCCCGATCTGCCACTGCCCGATGTCGCCTTCGATGCGGCCGCGCTCGCGCGCCCGCTGGATTGGGTCGGCATGGATGGCATGGCCCTGCCGATTCGGCTGGCGGGCAGTGAGGGCACGCCGATGCTGGTCCCGGCGACGGTCGATGTCGCGGTCAACCTGCGCACGCCGGCGTCGCGCGGCATCCACATGTCGCGACTGTACCTTCGCCTGCAGCAGGCATTGACCAGCGACACCCTGGGCGCACCGTCGCTACGTCGTTTGCTGGACGCCTGCGTGACTTCGCAGGATGGATTGGCAGATCGCGCGAATCTGCGATTGGCCTTCGACCGGATGCTGCTGCGTCGTGCCTTGCGCAGCGACAACGCAGGCTGGAAGCGTTATCCGGTACAGATCGAGGCCGAACTCAGCGAAGGTCATCTGCGGCTGACAATGGGATTTTCGGTCGAGTATTCCAGCACTTGCCCGGCCTCGGCGGCGCTGTCACGGCAGGCCAATGCGCGGCATTTTTCGGAGGTATTCGCCGACAGGAAATCGCTGCCGGTCGAAACCGTGCATGCCTGGCTGGAAGGCGAGGGTGGCATGGTGGCGACCCCGCATGCCCAGCGCAGTCGCGCCGATATCCGGGTGGAATTGCGGCCCGCATTCGACGAACTGCCGTTGGAATCGCTGATCGACGCCGCGGAATCCGCACTCGGGACCCCGGTGCAGACGGCGGTCAAACGCGAAGACGAGCAAGCCTTCGCACTGGCCAATGGCAGCAACCTGATGTTCTGCGAAGACGCAGCACGACGCATCGCGGCGGTGCTTGCCGGCGATGCACGCGTCTCGGCATGGCATGTGCGCGCATCGCATCTGGAAAGCCTGCATCCGCACGATGCGGTGGCGTCGGTCAGCGGCCGCAACTCCGTACCGTAGAAGCGCACCGCAGGGGCGCGAAGACTCCTCCAATGTCCTGTAGGAGCGCACCGCAGGGGCGCGAAGACCCAGCCAATATCCTGTAGGAGCGCACCGCAGGGGCGCGATGCTTTTCATTCGCGCCCCTGCGGTGCGCTCCCACACCAGCATCGCGCTACAGATTTCGTTCCAGCACCAATTGTGGATCGATCCGAACGTCGAACCAGTTCATGCCCCAATGCAGATGCGGTCCGGTCGCTCGCCCGCTGGCACCGACCGCTGCCACCACGTCACCCTGACGCACGGTGTCGCCCACCTTCACATCGATCCGCGACAGGTGCAGGAAGGTGCTGCTGATGCCATGGCCGTGGTCGATCACCAGCGTTCCGCCGGTCAGGTAGAGATCGGGATTGGCGAAGATGACGGTGCCGGAGGCGGGAGCCTTGACCGGCGTGCCGGTGGCGGCGGCGATGTCCATCCCCGAATGCGGCGCGCCGGGCTGACCGTTGTAGCTGCGGGCGCGACCAAATCGTCCACTGATGCGGCCTTGCACGGGCCGGATGAAGACCTGCGCAAAGCCGGTTTCGTCACCATCGCGGGTGCGCGCCTCGGCAACCGCAGCCTGTTCGCGCTCGATCCTCTCAGCGATGGCCTTGGGCGGATTGACGGTCGCGGGCGGCACGCCGCGTACCTGCTCGATCGGCCAGTCACGCGGGGTGATCCGGATGTGATGCTCGATCCCGTTGCTTGCGTCAGGCTGCCTGATGCGCACCACGGCATCACCGCTGGCATCGCGGCCGATACCGAAGACAAACGTGCCGTAGGGCGTGACCTTCAAACGGCGTCCCGCGTATTCCACGATTGCTGCAGGCGACGTGGTACCCAGCACCATCGCGCCTTGTTGCGCGGCGTCCGGCAGGCGGGTGGCGCGGGCCGGGCTGGTCGTGCTGCCATCGGCGGTCGAAACCGGGTTCGCCTGCGCGGGCACGGCCTCGGGTGCAACCCGGGCGCTGGCGCAACCCGCCAGCAGCACACCGCTCAGAAGTGCAATCCGCATCGACTGAGGCACGCCCTTGGCAGCGATCAGGCTCGATTTCGGCGCTGGCGCGAATGACCGGCGCATTCAGGCGGGAGGAACCGGATCGTGGCCGCCCGGATGCAGCGGATGGCAGCGGCCGATGCGGCAAAGTGCAAGCCAGCTGCCCTTGACCGCGCCAAATCGCGCGATGGCTTCCATCGCGTACACCGAGCAGGTCGGCGCGAATCGGCAGTTTTGTCCCAACAGCGGGCTGATCCAGCGCTTGTAGCCTTGCAGGAGGGCGATGAGGAGCTTGGCGATCACGAAGTCGGTCGATGGGCAGCGCGGCGCGGTTGCCGCCCCGTGCATTGCAGGTTATAACAGCCCGCCTTATTGTCTCAAGGGAAACCGGGGAACCAACTGACGTGGCTGCAAAGAAACCTGTGAAAAAGACTGGCCAGAAGGCCGGTGCGACCAAGACTGCGACCAAGACCGCTGCCAAGCTGGCCGCCAAGCCCGCGAGCAAGACGGCCAAGAAGCCTGTCGCTGCGAAAAAAGCCGCTGCGCCGAAGAAGCCGGCGCCTGCGAAGAAGGGCGCGTCGGTCGTCAAGAAGGCGGTCGCCGCGGTGAAGAAGCTGGTTGCCGGCAAAAAGCCGGCGGATGCCAAAAAGCCCGCGGCAGCCAAGAAGCCCGTCGCCGCGAAGAAAGCGATGGCGGCGAAGAAGCCGGTGGCCAAGGCAAAGGCACCGGCTGCCAAGAAGCCCGTTGCAGCCAAGCCCGCCGTTGCCGCGAAGAAACCCGTCGTCGGCAAGAAGGCGGCAGCGGAAAAGAAGCCGGTGCCGGACAAGAAGGCGGTTGCCGCCAAGGTCCCCGCTACGGTGAAGCCGGCCGTGACTGCGAAGAAGGAAGCCGTCGTCGGGAAGCCAGCGCCGGCCAAACCGCAGGTTGCCGCAGCCAAGCCGGCAGAAGCGCCGCGCAAGGCGGCCGAACGCGCGGCTGCGCCTCAAGCTGCGGCGGCACCTGCACCGGTCAAAGCAGCGCCGCGTGCGGTGGGCAAGGTCGCAGTCGCGGTGCGCAAGCCGGCGGAGGCGAAGCCTGCGGCCAGGACCAAGTTCAAGGTCGTGGCCTATCGCACCGATGACAGCACCGGACGTCCGATCCTGCCGGCAGGCTACAAGCCCTCGGTGGATGAGGAATACATGAGCACGCTGCAGTTGGAGTACTTCCGCCAGCGGCTGCTGAAGTGGCGCGCGGATCTGGTGGAAGAATCCAAGCAGACCATCGAGAACCTCAAGGAAGAGGTGCGCGACATCGGCGATGAGGCCGAGCGTGCGACCCGTGAAACCGAGAACTCGCTGGAGCTGCGTACCCGCGACCGCTACCGCAAGTTGATCGGCAAGATCGACAGCACGCTCAAGCGGCTGGACAACGGCGAATACGGCTTCTGCGTCGATTCCGGCGAGGAGATTGGCCTGGATCGGCTTGAAGCACGGTTGACTGCCGAGCGGACGTTGGATGCGCAGGAGCGCTGGGAGCACCTGCAAAAGCAGATGGGCGATTAAGCCGGCTGCGCGTCGCCGATGCGGGCGCGTGCGGTGCTCATGTACGCCTGAGTACATTCCGCTTCCTGCGCGCCGCGCACACCCGCCTCGGCTTGGCTCGCACGGCGTAATGCGTCAGACCGGCTGCGCGTCGCCGAAGCGGGCGCGTGCGGTGCTCGGGTCTGGATGTATCGAATCAAAAGCCCCGCTTCGGCGGCGTTTCTGTTGGACGATGGGTTCGTCGCGGCCGGCTTACTTCAATTCGCGCAGATCCAGTCTGCGCAGGCGCGGGGCCAATCTTGCGGTGGTCGCGACCACGCCGAGGGTGACGACGCCACCCACGATCATCGCCGGAACCAGCCCCAGCAGGCGTGCCATCACGCCGTCGTAGAACGCGCCGAGTTCGTTCGAGGAGCTGACGAAGATGCCGTTGATCGATGATACCCGGCCGCGCATCTCGTCGGGCGTCACCAATTGCATGATGGTCGAGCGCAACACCACCGACACGCCATCGCACATGCCGTAACAGACCAGTAACGCGCCGGACAGCCACAGGTTGCGCGACAGGGCGAACGCAATCGTGCACAGGCCGAAGCCGGTGACCGCCCACATCAATACCGGGCCGGCGTGCCGTTCCAGTGGCTTGCGGGTGAGCCACAGTGCAATCAGGATCGATCCGGCCGCGGGCATCGCGCGCAAGACGCCAAACGCCTCCGGCCCGGCGTGCAGGATGTCCTTGATGAAGGCGGGCAACATCGACACCGCCCCGCCCAGCAGCACCGAGAACATGTCCAGCGCCATCGCCCCCAGCATGATCTGGTTGCCGGCGACGAAGCGCGCGCCCTCGGCGATGCTCTTGAAGATCGGACCGCGTTGTTGCTGCAGCGCCGGCTCGGTGACCGGCATCAGCAGCAAGGTAGAGGCGGCTGCAAGCGCCACCACGGTCGCGGTGGCATAGGACACCGATTTACCCAGTGAGCCGACCAGCAGGCCACCGAGGGCAGGTCCCAGCACCAGGCCGGTCTGGAACACCACGCTGCCCATGCTGGCCCCGGTCGGGAACTGCTCGCGGCGCAGCACCCGCGCAAACAGGGCGTTGTAGACCGGGCCCAGGAAGGAGCGGCCGACGCCGCCCACCGCCACCGCCAGATAGATCGGCCAGGTGCCGTGGGTATGCAGCAGGATGTTGCTGGCCATCAGTGCCAATGCGGCGGCATTGAGGGCCAGCAGGAGGCAGGCAGCAGCGCCGAGTTTGCGACGTGGCAGGTGATCGACCAGGTGACCGGAATACGGCGCAACGCAGAAATACGGAATCACCTCGGCCAGCCCGACCAGCCCGAGCGCGAGGGTGTCGTGGGTGACCTCGTAGATATGCCAGCCCACCGTCACCGACACGACCTGGTAGGACAGCAAGGTGAAGATGCGAAACAGCATCAGCCAGCGGAAGCCGACGCTGGTCAGTGGCGATGGCGCGCTTGCGCTCATCCGTGGCTCGCGGCCTGCGCGCGTTCGCGGATGAAGGCCAGCAGCGCGGCCAGCCCATTGCTGCGGGTCGGTGACAGGTGCTTGGAGAGACCGATATGGCCGATGTAGTCCGCGCCGGTGGCGAGAATCTCCTGTGCGCTGCGCCCGGAATACACGCGCAGCGCCAGATAGATCAACCCGGAGACGATCGCCGAATCACTGACCGAATGGAAGTCGAGGCGAGTGGCATCACCTTCGGCCACGATCCAAACCAGCGACTGGCAGCCGTGCAGGCGGTGCTCCTCGGTCTTCCAGTCGTCCGGGAATTCCGGCAGCTTGCGGCCGAGGTCGATCAGGTACTGGTAGCGCTCGGACCAATCACCGAAAAACGAGAACTCTTCCGCAATGGCGGCCTGCGCATCGGCGGCGGTGGATTCGAGGGGGAAGGGCGTATTCGTCATCGTCGCAATGGGTCGTGGCTTCTGCAGGAGCGCACCGCAGGGGCGCGAATGCATGTGGAGGTTCTCTATCGCGCCCCTGCGGTGCGCTCCTACAGGCGGCTGATCACGCGCGCTTCCAGCGCACGCCCTGCGGGGTGTCTTCCAGCAGGATGCCTTCGGCTGCCAGTTGCTCGCGGATGGCATCGGCGCGGGTGAAGTCGCGGGATTTCTTGGCTTCGATGCGTTCGTCGATCAAGACTTGGATGCGAGCGTCATCGGAGTTGTCAGCGCCGCGCGCGAACCAGTCGGGCGGTGCTTGTTGCAGCAGGCCCAGTACCACGCCTGCACCCAGTAGTTGCGCTTTCAGCGCGACCTTGTCGTCGATGGAGGTGGCCTTGCGCGCCTCACCTGCGATGCGTGCGACCTCGGCCAGTGCTGCCGGTGTATTGAGGTCGTCATCAAGCGCAGCCTCGATGCTGTCCGGAATCACCGCGTCGGATTTGACGTCGACCAGATCACGCAAGGTCCCATACAGCCGATCCAGCGTGCGCACGCTCTGATCGATCAGGCTATCGCTCCATTCCAACGGCTGTCGGTAATGTGCGGAGAGCAGGGCATAGCGCAGCGCTTCCGGCGGGTGCGCGCGCACGAGGTCATGCACGCGCTGGATATTGCCGACCGACTTCGCCATCTTGGCGCCGCCGAAATTCAGCATGCCGTTGTGCAGCCACCAGCGGGCGAAGGGCGCACCACCGTGCGCGCATTCGCTTTGTGCGACCTCGTTTTCGTGGTGCGGGAATTGCAGGTCTATCCCGCCGGCGTGGATGTCGATGGTCGCGCCCAGATGCGCTTCCGCCATCGCCGAGCATTCGATATGCCAGCCGGGGCGGCCGCGGCCCCAGGGCGAATCCCAGCCCGGCAGGTCGTCGGTGGAAGGTTTCCACAACACGAAATCGCCCGCGTCGCGTTTGTATGGGGCCACTTCCACGCGTGCGCCGGCAAGCATCTCTTCGGTGTCGCGGCGCGAGAGTTTGCCGTAGCCGGGAAAGCTGGCCACCGCGAACAGTACATGGCCTTCGGCGGCATAGGCATGGCCGCTGTCGATCAGGCGTTCGATCATCGCGATGATCGGGCCGATGTGCCGGGTGGCTTCCGGTTCGATATCCGGGGCAAAGTCGCCGGTGACGCCGAGCGCGGCCATGTCCTCGCGGTAGGCGGCAGCGTACTTGTCGGTGATCACGCTGATCGGCGTGCCCAGCTCCTTCGCTGCGGCATTGATCTTGTCATCGACGTCGGTGATGTTGCGGGCATAGCGCAGGCCGCCGTAGCGACGACGCAGGAGGGCGGCCAGCACCCCGAACACCACCGGCCCGCGCGCATTGCCGATGTGCACGTAGTTGTAGACGGTGGGGCCGCAGACGTACATCGTCGGGCAGTCGGCGACGAGGGGCGCGAAGGGTTCAACCCGACGGGTCAGGGTGCTGTAGAGGGAGAGGCTCATGGGCGTCGATGCATGGGACCCGTCATTGTAACGGCGCAGCCCGTCGCCGCCGCAGCGACAGCGGGGATTCAGCCGCGCAAGCACGCGCACCGATAGACTTCCGCCATGCCCGGATGGCGACCTGTCATGGCCCTTTGCCTGCCCGCACTGCTGAGTGCAGGCCCGCCTGCGCGCGCGCAGTCCGCATCACCGCCAGCGCGTGAAGTCGTGCTGCCGATCGAAAACGTGCGTTTCGAATATGCGCAGGTCCTGGCCGTGCGTCCGGTGCAGCAAGTGTTGCGGACGACCAGCACCGAGCGTGTCTGCAGCGATCCGAGCCGCCCTGAAGTGCTGGTGCCCGAGAACGTGCTCAATGCACGCCGCAACGCCGCGGAGGCGGCGGGCCGGCCACCGCCTGCAAACTTGCGCCATTGCCGGATGGCGCCGGTGGTACGCGAGTACCAGCGTCCGATCGCCTACGATGTCGATTACGTCTACCGCGGCAACAAATTCCGTACCCGGATGGGGCGTGATCCCGGCAACCGCCTGCGGATCCGCATTTCGATCATGCCGGCGCCACTCGAATGAGTTCGCTTGCGCGGCGCCGTTGGACGTGCGAGCATGCGCGCTCGATGAACACCTTCCTCGCCCCACGTCATGCTGAAACCGCCCGGATGGCCGCGGGCATGACGTCGCGTGCGCGCCGACCGGAAACCTTGCCGCCAGCTGGGTAAACCGGAACGCAACCTTGTGCGTCACTTTCCGAAACCCAGCCCACCGGCTGGGTTTTTTCGTTTCCGCTGCCCCGAATTCCACTCGCAGACCGAGCACTCGCCCATGAAGCACTTCCTCAATACCCAGGACTGGAGCCGCGCCGAGCTTGACGCATTGCTGTTGCAGGCTGCCGCATTCAAGCGCAACAAACTCGGCGATGCGTTGAAAGGCAAATCGATCGCGCTGGTGTTCTTCAATCCGTCGATGCGCACCCGCACCAGCTTCGAGCTGGGCGCATTCCAGCTGGGCGGGCATGCCATCGTGCTGCAGCCTGGCAAGGATGCCTGGCCGATCGAATTCAACCTTGGCACCGTCATGGATGGCGAGACCGAGGAGCACATCAAGGAAGTGGCGCAGGTGCTGGGGCGCTACGTGGACCTGATCGGCGTGCGCGCCTTCCCGAAGTTCGTGGATTGGGCCCATGACCGCGAGGATGTGGTGCTCAAGAGCTTCGCCAGCTACTCGCCGGTGCCGGTGATCAACATGGAAACCATCACCCATCCCTGCCAGGAGCTGGCGCATGTGCTGGCGCTGCAGGAGCACTTCGGCACTCCGGATTTGCGCGGCAAGAAATTCGTGTTGACCTGGACTTATCACCCCAAGCCGCTGAATACCGCGGTGGCCAATTCCGCACTCACCATCGCCACCCGCATGGGTATGGATGTCACCCTGCTGTGCCCGAGCGAGGACTACCTCCTCGATCCGCGTTACATGGGCTGGGCGGCCGACAACGTGGCTGAAAGCGGGGGTTCGCTCACGGTGAGCCATGACATACAAAGCGCCTACGCCGGCGCCGACGTGGTGTACGCCAAGAGCTGGGGCGCGTTGCCGTTCTTCGGCAACTGGGGCCCGGAAAAGCCCATCCGCGACCAGTTCCAGCACTTCATCGTCGATGAAGCCAAGATGGCGCTGACCAATGATGGCGTGTTCTCGCATTGCCTGCCGCTGCGCCGCAACGTCAAGGCCACCGACGCGGTGATGGATTCGCCGCGCTGCATCGCCATCAACGAAGCCGAAAATCGCCTGCACGTGCAGAAGGCCATCATGGCCACGCTGATCGCGCAGGGCGCGATCAACCGGGACCGGGGACCGGGGGCCGGGGACCGATAACGGCTGCGCTCAGAATCTTCTTGATTTTTCCATTTTGCAGGAGTTCCTTCATGTCACAAGCCGATGTTTTTCCCGGTCCCCGGTCCCCGGTCCCCGGTCCCGGCGATTCCCGCGACATCGTCCTCGCCTTCTCCGGCGGTCTCGACACCAGCTTCTGCGTGCCCTACCTGCAGGAGCAAGGGTGGCGGGTGCATACCGTATTTGCCGATACCGGCGGTGTCAGCACCGAAGAGCGCGCCACCATCGAGGCACGCGCCGCCGAACTGGGCGTGGCCTCACACGTCACCATTGATGGTGGCCCGGCGCTGTGGGCCGATTTCGTCAAACCCTTCGTGTGGGCGGGCGAGGGCTATCAAGGCCAGTACCCACTGCTGGTCTCGGACCGCTATCTGATCGTCGATGCATCGCTGGCGCGCGCAAGGGAACTGGGCACCAATGCGATCGCGCACGGCTGTACCGGCATGGGCAACGATCAGGTGCGGTTCGACCTGGCGGTGAAGGCCAGCGGCGAGTACCGCATCGTCGCCCCGATTCGCGAAATCCAGAAGGAACACACCCAGACCCGCACCTACGAGCAGGCCTATCTGGAGGAGCGCGGTTTTGCCGTGCGCAGCAAGCAGAAGGCTTACACCATCAACGAGAACCTGCTCGGCCTGACGATGTCAGGCGGCGAGATCGATGCCTGGGAAGCGCCGGGCGAGGGCGCGCGCGGTTGGTGTGCGCGCCGCGAGCAGTGGCCGTCGGAGCCGATGGAAGCCACGTTGCGCTTCGAGCAGGGCGAGGCGGTGGCACTGGATGGGAATGAACTTCCGGGCGAAAAGCTCCTGGCCAAGCTCAATGTCATGTTTGCCCAATACGGCGTTGGTCGTGGCCTGTATACCGGCGATACCACCATCGGCCTGAAGGGGCGGATCGTGTTCGAGGCGCCGGGCCTGACTGCGCTGCTGACCGCGCACCGTGCGCTGGAAGAAGCGGTGCTGTCCAAACTGCAGAACCGCTTCAAGCCCGAGGTGGCGCGCAAATGGGTGGAACTGGTCTATGAAGGCTTCTACCACGATCCGCTGAAAGCCGATCTGGAAGCCTTCCTCGCCGCGTCGCAACAGAAGGTCAATGGCGAGGTGACGCTGCGCACCAATGGCGGCCGGGTCGATGCGATCGCGGTGCGTTCGCCGCACATCCTCAACAGCAAGGGCGCCACCTATGCGCAGTCGGCCGACTGGGGCGTGGACGAAGCCGAGGGCTTCATCAAACTGTTCGGGATGAGCAGCACCCTGTGGGCGCAAGTGAACCGGTAATCGTGTTTCCCGTCTTCCATTGGGAGACAGTGGTGCGAAGCGCCCGATGAAGGTCGGTTCACTCCATCCTGTCGCTTCGTATGAACCCTCACCCCAACCCCACTCCCGAGGGGAGAGGGGCTTGAAAAACGACCATGCTCAATACAGTTCTCCGCCACCTCGAAGCCTTGGTGTCCTTCGACACCCGCAACCCACCGCGCCTGATCGGCACCGGCGGGATTTTCGATTACATCCGTGCGCACCTGCCCGGGTTCCGTTGCACCGTCACCGACCACGGTGATGGCGCGGTGTCGTTGCTGGCCGTGCGCGGGCAGCCGACCCGCGTGTTCAATGTGCATCTGGATACCGTGCCGTCCTCGCAAGCGTGGAGTGCTGATCCGCATGTGCTGCGCGTCACCACGGATCGTGCCATTGGCCTTGGCGCTTGCGATATAAAGGGCGCCGCTGCGGGATTGCTCGCGGCTGCCAATGAAACACGAGGGGATGCGGCTTTTTTGTTCTCCACCGACGAAGAGGCCAATGACCCGCGCTGCATTTCCGCGTTCCTGGGCGTCGATCACGGGTTCAGCGAGGCGATCATTGCCGAGCCCACGCGCTGCGAAGCGGTGCTGGCGCATCGCGGGATCAGCTCGGTCCTGCTGCGCTTCAAGGGCGAGGCTGGACACGCATCCAGTGCCAATGCGCTCCACGCCAGCGCCCTGCATCAGGCCATGCGTTGGGGCAGCCGGGCACTGGACCTGGTCGAGGCCGAGGCGGCAGCGCATTTCGGTGGTCTGTCGGGATTGCGCTTCAATATCGGCAAGGTCGAAGGCGGCATCAAGGCGAATGTGATCGCCCCCAGTGCCGAGGTGCGTTTCAATTTTCGCCCGCTGCCCTCGCAATCAATCGACGCGTTGCATGCGCGGCTGGGTGCGTGCGCGGCGGAGGGCGTGTTGGAGCGCTATGAAGAAACCTTCCGTGGTCCCTCATTGCCTGCGGGTGACGTGGCCGATGCCGAGCAACGCCGACAGGTGGCGTTGCTGTTGGCCGAGTCCTTGCAGTTGCCGGTGGGCAATGCGGTGGATTTCTGGACCGAAGCCTCGCTGTTCTCGCAGGCCGGCTTGACCGCCTTCGTCTATGGCCCGGGCGATATCGCGCAGGCGCATGCCGCCGATGAATTCGTGCTGCTCGACCAGTTGCAGCGCTACACCGATTCCATCATCCGCATTCTTGGGAACTGAATCACCGTGACCCCGATCCTCAGCCCGCAGGCCGTGCACGATCCGCAAACCCGCCAGACCATCGTGCGGCTGCTGTCCAGCATGGGTAGTGCAAAGGAAATCAGCCAATACCTGAAACGTTTCTCGCAGCTCGATGCCGCGCGGTTTGCGGTGGTGAAGGTGGGCGGGGCCGTTCTGCGCGACGACCTCGACGCGCTGGTGTCGTCGCTGGCCTTCTTGCAGGACGTGGGGCTGACGCCCATCGTCATCCATGGTGCGGGGCCGCAACTCGATGGGGAGCTTGCAGCTGCGGGGATCGAGAAGAAAACCATCGACGGCCTGCGCGTCACCTCGCCGGAGGCACTCGCCATCGTGCGGCGGGTCTTCCATGCGCAGAACCTGAAGCTGGTGGAGGCCTTGCAGGCCGCCGATGCGCGGGCCACCAGCATTGTCTCCGGCGTGTTCGAAGCGGACTATCTGGATCGCGACCGGTTTGGCTTGGTGGGCGAGGTCAAGCGCGTGGATCTGGCACCGATCCAGGCCAGCCTGCAGTCGGGCTCGATCCCGGTGATCGCCTCCTTGGGTGAAACCGTCGGTGGGCAGATTCTCAACGTCAATGCGGATTTTGCCGCCAACGAACTGGTGCAGGTGTTGCAGCCATACAAGATCGTGTTCCTGACCGGCACCGGCGGGCTGCTGGATGCGCAGGGCAAGTTGATCGATTCGATCAACCTGTCCACCGAGTACGACCACCTGATGCAGCAGCCGTGGATCGAAGGCGGCATGCGGGTCAAGATCGAGCAGATCAAGGACCTGCTGGATGGCCTGCCGCAGGCGTCGTCGGTATCGATCACCAAGCCGTCGGAACTGGCCAAGGAACTGTTCACTCACAAGGGCTCCGGCACCCTGGTGCGGCGCGGTGAGCGCGTGCTGGAAGGCAACCGTTGGAGTGATTTCGACCTGTCGCGCCTGCGCGGCCTGATCGATTCCGCATTCGGCCGGAAATTGCTGCCCGAGTATTTCGAATGCACGGCCTTGCATCGCGCCTATGTCAGCGAAAACTACCGTGCGGCGGTGATCCTGACCAGCGAGGATGCCGGGATTTACCTGGACAAGTTCGCGGTATTGGATGATGCCCAGGGCGAAGGGCTGGGGCGTGCGGTCTGGCAGGTGATGCGGGCGCAGACGCCGCAGGTGTTCTGGCGCTCGCGCCGCGGCAATCCGGTCAATGTGTTTTACGACCTCGAATGCGACGGCTGCATCAAGCGGGACCCGTGGAAGGTGTACTGGTGCGGCGATGCCGAGCTGGGTGCGGTCGAGCGCTATGTGCAGTTGTGCGCGCAGCGCCCGGCAACGCTGGAGGAGCCGACGTGAATGCGATCAAGGTAGGTCTGGTCGGTGCACGTGGTCATACCGGCGCCGAGTTGATCAAGCTGCTGGCAGCACATCCACGGTTCGAGCTGGCCTTCGTGACCTCGCGCGAACTGGACGGCCAGCGCGTGGCCGACCACAACCCTGGCTTCATCGGTGAGCTGCGGTATTCCAATCCTGCGCATGATGCATTGCCTGCGCCGGGGGTCGATGCAGTGATCCTGGCCCTGCCCAATGGCAAGGCCGGCGCGATTGTTGACACCTTCGATGCGGCGGGCGTGGCCCCGGTCATCGTGGACCTGTCGGCCGATCATCGCTTCGACCCACGCTGGTACTACGGCTTGCCGGAGTTGACGCGTGGTCTCTACGCCGATCAGCGCCGGATCAGCAATCCCGGTTGCTACGCCACTGCGATGCAGCTGGCCATTGCACCGATGCTGGATGTCCTGGATGGCCCGGTGCAGTGCTTCGGCGTGAGCGGCTATTCCGGTGCCGGCACCACGCCTTCGGACAAGAACAACCCTGAGCTTCTGCGCGACAACCTGATGCCGTACGCACTGACTGGGCATGTGCACGAGCGCGAAGTGTCCCGGCAATTGGCGCATCCGGTGGAGTTCATGCCGCACGTCGCGCCGCATTTTCGCGGCATCACCCTGACCGCCAATCTGCACTTGTCGATGCCGTTCGAGCGCGAAGAAGTGCTGGCACGCTATCGCGGCAGGTATGCGGACGAGCCACTGGTGCGGGTGCAGGACGAAGCGCCCTGGGTCAGCCGCATCGCCGGCAGGCACCACGTCGAGATCGGTGGTTTCACCCTGTCCAGCGACGGCCAGCGTCTGGTGGTGGTGGCGACCGAAGACAACCTGTTGAAGGGTGCGGCCACGCAGGCCTTGCAGAACCTCAACCGCGCGTTTGGTTTCAATGAGTTCATCGGGATTCCACTGTAGGAGCGCACCGCAGGGGCGCGATACCTTCCATGCCCCGGCGATCGCTCCCGCAGAAACGCATCGCGCCCCTGCGGTGCGCTCCTACAACAGCAATGCCTGGAGGCAACGTGTCCGACCTGCTTTGGCAAAAACCCGGTATCGCTGTCGATGCCCAGATTCAGGCGTTTCTGGCGGGCGATGACGTCATCCTCGATCGCGAATTCTTCCTGCACGACATCGCGGCCAGTGCAGCACACGCGGAAGGCTTGCAGCATGTCGGCATCCTCACGTCGGATGAGCTGGCCGGCTTGAAGCGCGAGTTGAACCTGCTCGCCGATGACTTCCGCAGTGGCGGCTTCGTCCTCGACGGCCGCTTCGAGGACGGCCATTCCGCCATCGAGTCGCGCCTGACCGAGCGGCTGGGCGAGGCGGGCAAGAAAATCCACACCGGCCGCAGCCGCAATGACCAGATTCTTGTTGCCACGCGCTTGTGGCTGAAGGAAAAGCTGGAACGCGTCGCGGCATTGAGCCGGACGGTCGCCAAGGTGGCGCTGGATCGTGCCGAGGCCGAGCAATCCTTGCCGATTCCCGGCTACACCCATCTCCAGCGTGCGGTGGTCTCGTCGGCAGGCATGTGGTGGGCAGGCTGGGCCGAGGCCTTTATCGACAACAGCATTCGCGCCACCGATACCCTCAAGCTGGTGGACTGCAATCCACTGGGAACGGCTGCCGGTTACGGCGTCAACCTGCCGCTCGATCGCGAGCACACCACCGCCGCGCTGGGGTTTGCGCGGATGCAGGTATCGCCGATCTACGCCCAGCTTTCGCGCGGGAAGTTCGAATTGGCGGCGCTGGAGGCACTGGGTAGCGCCACGCTCGACCTGCGCCGGATTGCCTGGGACCTGTCCTTGTTCACCAGTGCCGAGTTCGGTTTCATCGCCTTGCCGGCGCAGTACACCACCGGCAGCTCGATCATGCCGAACAAGCGCAATCCCGACGTGATCGAACTGATGCGCGCTACCCACGCCAGCGTAGCGGCGGCGCGTACCGAGATCGAACAATTGCTGTCGTTGCCATCGGGTTATCACCGCGACTTGCAGGCCAGCAAGGGTGCGATTTTCCATGGGTTTGGTCGTGGCTTGGCTGCACTGGAGCTGTTGCCAGCGCTGTTGGCCAACCTGGAATGGCGGCAGGATCGCCTGCGTGCCGCCATCGATTCCGGCATGTACGCCACCGACGTGGCGGTCGAAGCCGCACTGGCTGGTATTCCATTTCGCGATGCCTACAGGGCTGCGGCTGCGGCAGCCGACAGCGCCGGGCAGGGGCGCACGCCGGAAGGCTCGCTGGCGGCGCGCACCTCGCCGGGCGCGGCCGCCGACTTGCGCCTGGACCTGTTGCGTACGCGTTGGGAGGGCTTGGGCTGAAGCGAGGGCGGCAGCCTGCGCATTCCAACCCCCGGGCCTGTATTGGCCTGTTTTCACTGCCGGTGTCGTTCCAGTACTCAGGGACTCGCCTAGGGCTGGCTGGTGGAGTACGCTCAAGGCGGGGAGTCAGGCAGGCGGAAGTCGGGGGGGGATGGAGTCGGTTGGCCCAGGGATGTGTCGAGCGAGTCCCATTCGGACTTGTCGGATTGCGCCACGCCGGTATGGTTCCGGTCGCGGCCTGCACGGATCAGTCATTGATGTTGCTGAGTTGTTGCTGATTCGCATTGCCTGAGCTTGCCACTCCTTTGTTTTTCGACCGCATGCGGACTGCATCTCATTCGCGCATCCCCTGCATGCGCGTTGGCAGTGGAGTGCTAGCTCATGCGAAAAGCCACCGTATCGCGCCGTGGGGTGACGGGTCTCCTCACGCTGGCCTTCACCAGCCTGTTTGCATGCGGTAACGCCGCAGCGGGCTGTGCCCCGGATGGGGCATTGCTGGCGACGGCAGGACTGTCTGCCACATCGGCTGCGGTACCCGCACCAGCACAGCGGCAAGCAGCACCGCCGGCATCGGCACAGGCCGCCAACAATGGTTCGCGCGAAGCCTTGGAGGCGATGGCGCGGCTGCAGGACGCCGACACCGCCTTGTCGCTGGCGGCCGAAGGCGCTGCCCTGTATGCCCGCGAACGGGTCAAGCTCGATGGCTATTCCTACTGCAGCCAGGCGGTGGAACTGGCGGATCTGGGCGAGCTGCGGGAAAGTGCGCGGGCGGCCAGCATGGCCCTGCATGTGGCGCTGGAATCCGGGAACCCTGACCTGCTGGGCAAGGCCTACCGCGATCTGGCGATCGCCTTCAGCTATGCCGGGCAACTTGAACGCGCCGAACAATTCGCCACCTTGGCCCTGCGCTATCCGGGACAGGAGCCGACGATGGTCATTGGCCCTGCAAACAAGATCCTCGGCGACGTGCGTGCCCGCCAGGGCCGCTATCCCGAGGCGATTGCCTATTACGACCAGGCCAGCGGCGAGAGCTCGCCGCGCTTCCGCCCCTTGGTGCAGGCCTCGCTGGCCAATGCGCTGATCCAGTCGGGCGACCTTGCACGTGCACGCTCCACGCTGGACGCGATTCCCGAGCCCGACAGCCGCGCCCAGCGCGCGCAACTGGCGCGTACGCGCGGCAAGCTCCTGCTCGCAGAACGCCAGCCGCAGCAGGCGCTTGCGGTGTACCAGCAATTGGCCGCCATGCCGGTGGACGACGCGGCCGGCGATGGCGTGTTCTATCGCGCCTGGGCGCTGGACGGCATGTCACGCAGCCAGGCGGCAATGGGCGATGAGACCGACGCTGCCAATTCCCTCGATGAAGCGCTGACCGAATTCGAGCGCGCCCGCGCCCGCTTCCGCAGCGACGAGTTCAAGATGGGCTTGTTCTCCGACGCGCAAGAGGCGTTCGAGCGCGCCATCGCCCTGCATGACAAGCTGGGCCAGGTCGAGCGCGCCTTCGACATCAGCGAACGCAGCCGCGCCCGTGCGCTGCTCGATTCGATCGCCGGTCGCGCCGACCTGAGTGCGACCGAGACCACCGCGCTCGACGTGCAGGCCCTGCGCGCCGGCCTTGCACCGGACGAGGCGGTGGTGGCCTTCCACACCTTGCCGGATCATCTGGTGGCGTGGGTGCTGACTCATGACGGCGTGCGTGAGGTCCACTTCCCCTCCGCGTTGCCGCGGGCCGACCTGAACCGACTGGTGGAGGCTTATCGCAATGCCTTGATCGGCCGCAACCCGAGCATCGCGGCCGCCGCCGACCAGATCGGCCGGCTGCTGCTGGCGCCCTTGCAGATCCCGGCCGGCAAGCGGCTGATCATCGTCCCGCACGGGCCGCTGCACTACCTGCCGTTCCAGGCGCTGCGGCTGGACGGTAAATACCTGATCGAGCGCAACCCGGTCTCGATCGCGCCATCGGTCAGTATCGCTGCGCGCCTCGCCGCGCATGCGCCCTTGGCACAGCCGCAATTGCTGGGCTTGGGCAATCCGACCGTCGATCCCTCGGTGGCCATCCCGTTGCCGGGTGCCGAACATGAAGTGCGGATGCTGGCGCAGGATTTCCCGGGCGCCCGTCTGTTCTTCGGCGCGCAGGCCACGCTGGGCAATTTCGACGAGTACGCCCCGCAGGCGCAACTCGTGCATGTGGCGGCGCATGCCATGGTCGATCCGCTGGACCCGCTGCACTCCAAGGTGCTGTTCACCGATGGCAACGGCCAGCCGGCCTATCTGGAAGCCAAGGACGTGATGGGCATGCACCTGGATGGAGTGTCGCTGCTGGCGCTGTCGGCCTGCGAATCGGGCCTGGGCAAGGTGGAGGATGGTGACGAAGTGCTCGGCTTCACCCGTGCGTTCCTGTCCGCCGGTACTTCCAGCCTGATGGTGTCGCTGTGGCCGGTGTCGGATGCGGCAACCGAAAAACTGATGACGACGTTCTACGGCGATCTGTCCCACGGCACCACGGCCCAGGATGCGATGCGCGATGCGCAGCGGGCAGTGCTGGCCAATCCGGCGACGGCGCATCCGTACTACTGGGCGCCGTTCAACCTGATCGGCAATTGGCGGCTGCGGGTGGCGCGGTGAGCGGGTTTCCGGAACGCAACGAGGGGATGACGATGGCTATCCGTACTGACGATTGCAGCGTTCGCCGTGGCGTATCGCGCAGGTCGCTGCTCGCCGTTGCACTGGCGCTGGCCTTGCCGGCGACGCAGGCGTTCGCGACTGAGGCAGCAGGCCCGCAGCAGACGACGACCCCGCAACAGGCGCAGACCCTGCCGGAACCGCAGATGGCGCAGCAAGCGCAGTCCAGCTTCGTGTTGCAGGGCGTCGAGTTTGTCGGGGTGACCCTGGTGCCGGAGTCGGAGTTGCAGGCGGCGGTAGCCGACATGATCGGCAAATCGGTGACCTTCGCCGACCTCCAGCAACTCAGCAACAAGGCAGCGGCCGTATATGCGCGGCATGGCTACGGGCTGGCACAGGTATTCGTGCCTGTGCAGGAGGTGGTCGACGGGCGGATCAAGCTCAGCGTGCTGGAAGGCAAGCTGGGGGTTACCGATATCGAGATTGCGCCGGGTGCCCCGATCCATCGGGAACAGGTGGCCGGGATGCTGGCCGTGCTCAAGTCGGGCGAGCCGCTGAACACCAAGGACTACGAGCGGGCGATGCTGCTGCTGTCCGACTTGCCGGGTATCAAGCCACAGTCCTCGGTGACGGTCGGCTCGGCATCAGGCACCAACGACCTGCGCGTGCAGGTTGCCCCGCGTGATCGTTTCCAGTTCATGCTCGGCCTGGACAACAACGGCACCCGCGATTCCGGCCGGCTGCGCCTGAGCGGCTCCATGCGCTGGGCCAGCCCGTTCGACCGCGGTGACAATCTCGACCTGCGGATCATGGCCGCGCAGGGCATGCACACCATGTTCGGGCGGATTTCCTATGAAACGCCCGTCGGTTATCAAGGCCTGCGGATCAGCGGCGGGCTGGCGCGGGTGCAATACGAGCTGGGCGGGCCGTTCGCGCCGCTGAAGCCGACCGGCGTGGGCAATGTGGTCGATCTGTCGTTCAGCTACCCACTGATCCGCCAGCGCACGTTCAACCTGCTGCTGCGCGGTTCGCTCGAGAACAAGGACCTGACCGATCGTTTCGAGGCGGTGGGGCTTACGACCCGCAAGCGGATTTATGGCGGCAGCCTGGCGCTGTCGCTCGAGCATCGGGATCGGTTCGGCGGAGGTGGCTACAACAGCCTGAATACCCAGCTCTACCGGGGAACGCTGGATCTGCGTGACCCGATGGCCAAGCTGCTGGACCAGCCGCCGTTCGGCTTCGGTACCGATGGCGGCTTCACCAAGTTCACCCTGCAAGCCTCGCGCCTGCAATACCTGGCCCCGAAGTGGACCTTGCTGATGAGCCTGGGGCTGCAGCGGGCGGACCACAACCTGGACCCGTACGAGAAACTGTCGCTGGGTGGACCGAAGGCGGTTCGCGCCTATGCGACAGGCGAAGTGCTGGTCGACGATGGCTGGATCGGTTCGCTTGAACTGCGCTATTCGCCGCGCCCGACCACCTCGCTGTATGTCTTCTACGACGCCGCCCACGGTGACCTGTTCCACCGCCCGCGGGTGTTCGATCCGGACCTCGGACGCAGCCTGCGTGGCTATGGCATCGGATTCAGCTGGAGCAAGCCGGGCAACGTGAGCATGAGCCTGAGCGTGGCCTGGCGCGGCACCGGTCCGGGTGTCACCGATGGTGGTGATCGCAATCCACGGGTGTTTTGGTCGATCCAGAAGGCGTTTTGAGGGGGTGGGTCATGCGCAAGGCCACGATCGCTCGCAAGTCCTCGCGCCGCCGCTTGTTGCGGCGCCAACGGCTGGCCTTGGCGCTGGCCATGGTGTTGCTGTCGCCGGCCGCCTGGAGCCAGACCTTGCCGGGTGGCGGCACGGTCGCCTCAGGTACGGCCAGCTCGGATCTCGACGTTGGTCCGGTGATGAACCCGAGTGCTGGCGGCACCGCGATGACGATCACCCAGAGCTCGCAGACCGCGATCATCAACTGGGAGTCCTTCAATGTCGCTAGTGGTGCCACTCTCACGTTCAATCAGATTTTGCCCGACAGCGTCACCCTCAATCGGGTGGTCGGCATTGGCTATGGCCCGAGCCCGTCCTATATCCAGGGCACAATCACGGCCAATGGCAGCATCTTCCTCGTCAATTCGGCCGGCATCCTGTTCGGGAGCAGTTCGGCGGTCAATGTCGGGGGGCTGGTGGCCTCGACGCTCGACATCAACGATACGGATTTCCTTAACGGCGCGGCGCTGGCGGATCCACACTACATTTTCACGGAAACCGTCGGCGTCGGTGCCCCGATCGTCAACCAGGGCCAGCTGACTGCGGCGGCCGGTGGCACGATCGCCCTGCTGGCTGCGCGCATCGAAAACCAGCCGGGCGCCACCATCAGCGCCCCCGCTGGCAGCGTGGTATTCGGTGCGGCGCGTGGCGTCAATCTGGATTTCTACGATGATGGCCTGACCACCGTCACCCTGACCGGGCTTGGCTATGCCGCGCCCTTCGGCTGCGCGGCCGGCATGACCACGTCGTCCTGCCTCGGCGGCATCGAGAACAGCGGAGCCATCACGGCGGCGGGCGGCCATGTGGAAATGCGCACCACCACGACCGATGGTGCTGGTCAGCCTGCCGGTACGCCGTTGTTCACCGAGGCCAGCAATGGTGGCCGCATCTGGATCGGTGGCTCGATCAGTGCGGCAACAACGTCTACGCAAACCGGCTCGATCGTGCTCGATGCAGGCATGGGTAATGTGGACATCGGCGGCATCTCCGGGAAGACCGGTTATGTCGCCGCGAATGCCTCCGGCACTGGCATGAACGCGGGCACGGTCGATATCAAGGCCTACCAGCTATTCACCCATCTCTGCGTTGGGCCAGGCGGCGTATGTTCGCTCAACGATTCACTTGGCTGGATCGATGCCACCGCCCAAGCGGGCGCCGGCAATGGCGGCACGATCACCATCGATGTGCAAAATCTCTTCTACAACGCAGGGGTGCTCCAGGCCAGTTCGTTCAGCGGCAATGCCGGGCTGGTGGATATCAAGTCCGGGAGCAGGTTCGAGAATTACAACTGGATCCTGGCCGAATCCGGTGGCGGCACCGGCGGCACCATCAAGATCGACGCGCCTAACACCCTGCTGCATCGTGGCCGTATCCCATGGTTAGGCGGCCCAGGAACCTTGTATTCGCAAGCCGTGCTATCGGCCTACGGTGCCACGGATGGGGGTGCGGTCAGCATCATCGGGGACCTGTTCGTGGTGGATCTGGGTGATGTCACGCCCGCCAATCCCGAATACGATCCCTTCATCAACGTCCGCGGCATGAGCGGCAGCGGCGGCTCGGTGGGTGTGTTGAGTGGTACCACCATCGACATCGATTCCACTTGGTTCGCCAATGCCGATGGTACGGCCAATGGTGGCACCATCAGCTTGGACGCCCAGTTATATCTGACTGTCGACGGCATCATGACTGCCAATGGTGATGTGGACGGCGGCACGATCAGTCTGCATTCGGGCTACTCGGCAACCATCTCCGGCACGCTGACCGCCAACGGTGGGGTGACGTCCACCCATGGGGATGGCGGCACCATCACGATCCGCGGCGACACGGTGGTGGATCTGTACGGCACCTTCCACGCTATCGGCGGCACCAGCGCCGGTCCTTATCCGGGACCTTCGAGCTACGGCGGCAGCATTGTCGTTTCCGGCAATACCGTCACGCTCCATGATGGCAGTGATTTCCAGGCCGTCGGTGCCGGTGGTGGTGGGCAATTGAGTACCACCGCCGACACCTTGCTGAGCGTCCAGGGCCTGGCGTCGGTACAGGCCGGCATCTGGTATCTCGGTGGCAGCGAGGGCTGGATCGTCCCGTCGGCATCGGTGGGGGCCTACAGCAACGGTATTGTGGTGGCCGATCAGGCGCTGGGGACGGCGGTCGGACTGGATACTTCCGTCTCGATGGTGGCGGATCCATCCATGCATTCCGGATCCGGCAGCGGCCATATCACCTTCGTCGATACTGCAGCGATCACCGCGGCCTCGACGTCATTCGGCGGCTTGGATTTCAAAGCCACCCAGGGCATCTACGGCAACAATTTCACGATTGATGCCGGGCTGAAGGATCTGGAGCTGGACGGCGGCAATGATGGCGTCAAGCTCGGCAATTTCACCATCTCGACCCATGACGGCTCGGTTGCCATTCGCGGCAGCTACGTCAACCTGTCCTATGGGGACATCCAGGCCGACGCCAATTTCGTCTATATCTCTGCGACGGATCCGTCGGGCTACGGGCTGGGACTGACCAATATGTCGATCCTGACCAGTGATGGTGATATCACGCTGAACAGCACTGGTAGCCAGGGCGTCGGCATTTCGGCCTCGCAGATCGACAGCGGTGGTGGTGACATCACGATCTCGGCTGATCCTGCTGGTGTGTACATCTCGGGATCCTCGGTTGCCAGCGGCATCGGCGACATCAGCATTCATGCCGATGGCAGCCCCTACTACGGCGTGTGGCTCCAGAATTCATCGGTCACCAGCAACAACGGCACGATCATGTTGTCGGCCAACGGTAGTCAAATTGGCGTGCTGGTCAATTATCACTCCACGGTCGACAGTGGCGGCGGCGATATCACGATCTCAGCCGACGGCAGCCATGACGGCCTGAATATCAATAATTATTCCACCGTCGACAGTGGCGGCGGCGACATCACCCTGTCGGCTGATGGCAGTGTCATGGGTGTCAAGGTCGTCTACCATGCCGCCATCGACAGTGACGGCGGCGATATCACGCTGTCGGGCGACTCTGCCAGCCAATATGGTGTTCTCGTTACCCGGTATTCATCGGTCTACAGCCACGGCGGCGCCATCACGGTGCATGCGGACGACAGTCGTGGGGGCATTTCCTTTTGGGATGCAACGATCGACAGTGAGGGTGGCGACATTCTGCTTGCCGCCGAGAATGCCTACTACAACAGTGGCGTCAGGATCCGTGACTCGTCGATCGACGGTGGCAACATCACGATGGATGCCGATGGTAGTTCGTTCGGTGTCTATGCCAAGGGTTCAACGATCACCGCTGCCGGTGCCGTCGCGATGCACGCCGACAATGGCATGGGGATATGGCTCACGGATTCCACCATCACCAGCGATGGGGACATTGCGCTGCATGCGGGCAACAGTGTCAACGGGATCCAGATTAACTACCTGACGCATATCAGCAGCGCCATCGGGGACATCGATATTTACGGCACCACCACGACCGGTGCCAAGGGCGTGCAGGTTTATTACAGCAGTATCACCAGCACCAGCGGCGACATCTCCATCACCGGCAGTGGTGTGTCCTGGGGTGTGGATTTGTGGTACGCCGACATCACCACCACCACGGGCGCCATCCTGGCCAATGGCATCAGCAATGGCGCTTATGGCAACGGTGTTCGCGTGCTGCATTCCGATCTGTCCACGACGGGGGGCGCGATCTTCCTTTCCGGTTCGTCGACCGGCGCCACCAGCCGTGGCGTGCGGGTGTGGTACAGCGATCTGGCCAGTGGCGGTGGCGATATCGTGGTCCAGGGTGATGGCACCCTGCAGGGCATCACGCTCTACCATGCCGATCTGTCGAGTGATGGCGGCTCCATCCAGATGACCGGAACCGGCGGCTGGTACGGGCTGACCGTGTCCACAAGCAACCTGCTGAGCGATGGCGGGGACATCCTGCTGGGCGGCTCGGGTGACGACTCCGGCGTTGGGCTGCAACTCAACACGATGGTGTCCAGCAACGGTGGTGATATCGAAATCGTGGGGCATGGTGGGCAGTCCATCAACAGCGCTGGTCCAAACAACGTGTTCGGAGGCGTTGTAATCTGGAATGACAGCCAGGTCACCAGCGCGGGAGGCGATATTTACGTGCTTGGCACCGGCGCGAATGCAGGCAGTTTTGGCGTGTATTTGAACGACAGCGGTACAGCACTTTCGAGTGGCGGTGGTGTGCTGACGGTGGCGGGCGATGCCGCCGGAACCGGCTTGTTGCTCAATGCGGACACCAGCATCGATGGTGGTGCCGGGGTGGTGGTGTTACGTGCCGGCAACGACGGCAGCAGCGATGCGATCGTGCTGGGTGGACAGATCGCCAGCACCACGGCGGTGAACCTGCGGCCATTCGATGCCACCGACACGCTTTACCTGGGCAGTGGCAATGGCTTCGTGCTCGACAAGATCGAGTTCTCGCACATCGCAACGCCATGGCTGGTGCTCGGCAGCTCCCTGCATCAGGGCGCGATCCAGGTCTTGTCCGACATCAGCTTCGGCGGCAATTTGACTTTGCAGAATCAGGGCGGGTCGGCGGGCATTCACCTGGCCGGTGCGCTGAATGTCAGTGGTCATACCTTGGGGCTGTTGTCCGGCGGCGACATCACCCAGACCAGTGCTGGCGCGATCACGGCAGAAAGCCTGTTGGCGATCGCCAGTGGAAATGTACTGCTCGATGCCGCAGCCAATGATGTCACCGGCAATACTCTGGCCGGCAGTGCAGGTGGCGATTTCAATTATCAGGATGTCGATGCGCTGGCGATCGGCAATGTGTCGGCATTGGGGTTCAATGCCAGCAGTGGTGCGATGACCTCACAGTCCGTTTCCGGCATCTGGGCCGGCGGCGGCAGTGGTGGCCCCGTTGGGCCACCTTCAGGAGGTGGAGGAGATGTGCTGGTTCTGACGCAGTCAGGAAATCTGACCCTGGGCGCCGACGTGCACGGCACCAATATCGACCTGGTGGCCGCTGGCATCTTCCTCAATCCAGACGGGCATGTGTTGCAGGTTGCCTCGTCAGGTTCCTGGCGCATCTGGGCCAGCACCTGGGAGGGTGAGGGCCGTGGCGGACTCGTGGGCAGCGGCCCGCTGCCGGACCTGTACGGTTGCGCCTACCTCGGGGCTTGCGGGGCGATGGTCGGAAACGGGAACCAGTTCATCTATGTCCAGCAACCTCCGGTCTCGGTCTCGAGTTCGGAGAAGTCGGGCAGGCCCGTGGATATCCTCGCCGAAATGGAGGATGGCTCCACGTCCAGCAGCAGTGAGGCCAGTGCCAAGGCATCCGGGATGTGCCCGATGACCGACATGGTGGCCGACGTCGCTCTGGCTGGCAGCGATCCGCTGGGTAACGACTGGATGAAGGTGCGCAAGAAATTGAACCTGGTGAATTGCTTCAGCAACAACCGCACCGGTGGTTGCAGCGGCTTTTGAGTGGTCTTCCCGCTGAAAACAGTGAGGAAGGGCATTTTGGAAAAGTGTGGGTTGTGGCCGTGTTCCGTGGGAATTGGCACCATCCAGATCGCGTTTTGAAGGGGTAACGAAATGAACAAGACCGCCATATCCCGCAAATCGTCGCGTCGTCGCTTGCTGCGGCGTCAGCGCCTGGCCTTGGCGCTTGCCGTCGTGCTGGCATCGCCCGCTGCCTTCGCGGGCGTGGTGCCGGCATGCGGAGGATGCTTGCCTGAGTCCGGCAATGTGGTCTCTGGCGCCGCCACTTCGAATCTCGACGTCGGCGTGACCATGAATCCCGGTCCCACGACCGACAACGTCATGACGATCACGCAGACCACGCCCAGCGCGATCATCGAGTGGGGGACGTTCAGCATCGATGCCGGGTTCACCCTCAACTTCATCCAGCCTGACGCCAACAGCGTCACTCTCAATCGCGTCATCGGCTTCGGCTACGGCCCAACGCCGTCGTATATCCAGGGCTCGATCACCGCCACCGGCAATATCTTCATCGTCAATCCAACCGGGATCCTGTTCGGCAAGTCGTCCTCGGTCAACGTCGGCGGGCTGGTGGCGTCGACGCTTGACCTCAGTAACGCGGATTTCGCCGCAGGTTTTGCGATGGCAGACCCGCACTACATCTTCACCCCGACTATCCGTGCGGGCGCACCCATCGTCAACCAGGGGCAATTGACAGCGGCGGCCGGCGGCACGATCGCCTTGCTGGCTTCACGCATCGAGAACCAGGCGGGAGCCACCATCAGCACGCCCGGCGGCAGCACGGTGTTCGGCGCAGCGCGTGGGGTCAACCTGGATTTCTACAATGACGGGTTGACCACGGTGACCTTGACCGGCCCGGGCTATGCCTCGCCCTATGGCTGCGCGGCGGGCATGTCCACCTCGTCCTGCCTCGGCGGCATCGAGAGCACTGGGACCATCACCGCCGTCGGTGGCCATGTGGAAATGCGCACCACCACCGACGATGGTCTGGCGCAGCCAACGGGCACACCGTACTTCACCGAAGCCAGCAATGGTGGCCGCATCTGGATCGGTGGCAGCGTGACCGCGCAATCCTCGGCGACCCGTGCAGGTTCCATCGTGCTCGATGCCGGCATGGGCAATATTGATATTGGCGGCGTTTCGGGACAGACCGGCCTCGTCAGTGCGTATGCAACGGGGAGCGGCCTGAATGCCGGTACGGTGGATATCAAGGCTTACCAGCTATTCACCTATGTCTGCGTCGGGCCGGGCGGCGTCTGCGCCACCAATGATTCGCTTGGCTGGATCGATGCAACTGCCTATGGTGCCGGGGGCAATGGCGGCGCCATCACCATCAACCTCACCGGCGATCTCTATCACGCCGGGGTCCTCCAGGCCGGTGCGGCCAAGGGCAATGGTGGCCTGATCGACATCACCGCCGCCGGCAGTGCCTATATCCACAACTGGATCACGGCGGAAGGGCTTCTCGGCAATGGTGGCACCATCAATATCGATTCGCCGTCGATCTACCTCTACAAGGGGCAGCGCCCGTGGGTAGTTGGAACGGGGACGCTGTATTCGCAAGCCGTGTTGTCTGCCTATGGGTCGGTCGATGGTGGCACGGTCGGGCTGGATTTCTCGGCCGGACTGTATGTATCGGATCTGGGCGATGTCACTCCGTCCGATCCTGAATATGCCTGGATGATCAATGTCCGCGGCATGAACGGCAATGGCGGCTCGGTCACCGGCACCGGCTACCTCATCGATATCGGTAATACCTGGTTCGCCAATGCCAACGGCTACAGGGATGGCGGCTCGATCACCCTGAGTGCAGGGACCTCCGTCAATATCGCCGGACGACTGGAGGCCATGGGTGGCCGGACCACGGATCCCAATGTCAGCTTCGGCGATGGCGGCACGATCACGATCAGCGGCAGCTCGGTCGATTTGTACGGCCAGTTCTATGCCGATGGCGGCAGTCGTCAAAGCCCCTATCCTGGGCCCTCCAGTTACGGCGGCAGCGTCATCGTCTCGGGGGATTACGTCACCCTGCACGATGGCAGCTACTTCGAGGCGGTGGGAGCCAGTGGTTCAGGCTGGGTGGATACCCGAGCCGACTATTTCCTCCTCGTCCAGGGCGATGTCTCCGTTGCCGCGGGGGGGTGGTATCTAGGCGGGAGCGAGGGGTGGATCATTCCAAATTCCAGTCTCGGCTCCTACTCCAACGGCGTGGTGGTGGTGGATCAGGCGCTGTCGACGGCGACGGCCTTGGGTACCAGCGTGTCCGTGAATGTGGATCCCGGCAAGCACACGGGATATGGCAGCGGGCAGATTCACTTCGTCACCGGTGCGTCCATCACCGGATATGGGGCATGGGGTGGCCTGGATTTCACTGCAACCCAGGGGATCTACGGCAACGGCTTCACCATCGACGCGAATCTTGGACGCGTTGCCATGGACGGTGGTGCTGGTGCGGTCAACCTGGGCAACTTCACCCTGGATACCCATGGGGGCGGTGGGGTCTATGTGGATGGCAGTTATGTCCTGCTGGACAATGGCAGCGTCTACGGCTGGACGGCGCAACTGACGGCCACGGACCCCACGGGCAGCGGGATCACGCTGGATGATACGTCGGTGCATGCCAGCACCGGCAACATCACCCTCGACGCCTCGCCATCGTACGGGGGCATCCGGATCCAGAACGGCGCATCCGTGATCAGTGATTCCGGCTCGGTCAAGCTGGATGCCGATGGAAGCTCGTACGGCATCATCGTCGACGGGTCCACGATCCACGCGGGGGGAAGTTACCTCACCCTGGAATCCGATGCCGGCATCGATATCTACAACGCCTCCTCGATCATGAGCTACGGCGGTGCGATCAGCCTGGATGCCGATGCCAGCCTGGCGGGGATCGATATCGACGGTTCGATGATCTACTCCCATGGCGGCTACATCGCCATGCACGGTAGCAATACCGATGGTGGCGGAATTCGGATCACCAATGGTTCCATCGTCGACAGCGGCGTGGGTGGAATGCTGCTCGACACCGCCAATGGCGCCAGCGGCATCAGCGTGAACGCCTCGTCACTACATGCCAGCTCGGGTGATATCCACCTGAACTCGGCTGGCGGTAGTGCTGGGATCTATCTTTCCAATGCCGCCTCCATCACCAGCGATGGCGGTTCGGTCACGCTGGATGCGAGCTATGGTTATGGCGCAGGCATCGATATTGATGCGTCGACGGTGCATGCAGGCAGCGGCGGACTGACCCTCAACGCGGAATCCAGCGGTGGCGTCCAGATCGACAATTCCTCGAGAATCGAGACTGCTGGTGGCCTGATCCAGATGTTTGCTGGCGACAGTGCCAATGGGATCGTCATTGATGACTCCGTGGTGTATTCGTATGGTGGCGATATCACCATGTCGTCGTCTGGCTACAACACAGGCGGCATCTGGCTGCAGAACGGCGCGGCCATCGACAGCGGGAACGGGGCGGTCCGGCTGGATGTCGTGGGTGGAACTGTCGGCATTCGCGTCAACGACGCATCCTCGATCCATGCCGATGGCGGCGACATCACCCTGGATGCCACCTATAACGACGGCGGGATCCAGGTCAACTACGGTTCGACCGTTTACAGCAAGGATGGCGCGGTCAACCTGCTTGCGCCTTACAGCGGTAGCGGGATCGTCATCTTCGGGTCAATGATCCACGCCGGGAGTGCTGGCATTACCCTGGACGCCACCTATAGCCCGAACGGGATTCGTGTCACCGATGGCTCGACCTTGGAGACCTCTGGCGGTGACATTGCCCTGCTCGCAGATGGTAGCGGCTATGGCATCTACGTCGACGCCTCCTATATCCAATCCAGCGGCGGTGACATCACGATGCATTCGGCCAGCGGTGTCGGTGGCGGCATCGTCGTCCAGAATGCCGCGATGATCGACAGCGGCGGCGGTGCGATCCTGATGGGCGTCGCCGGTGGTGAGTTCGGGATCAAGGTCGATGGGTCGACGATCACCTCGGCCACTGGTGGCATCACCCTGGATGCGACGGGCAACCGGAGTGGCATCCAGATCCAGTACGACGCATCGATCATCAGCACCAGTGGCGACATCACCCTGACCGCCCTCGGCAGTGACGGTGGCATTTCGGTGTATGAATCGCAAATCTCCAGCGGTACCGGCGGGATCAATCTCGAAGCCGATAGCGCCTACCTGTACGGCGTACTTGTAACGGACAGCGACATCCTCAGCGCAGGCGGGGACATCAGTATTTCCGGCACCAGTACGCAGGCATTGGGCCGCGGCGTCCTGATCCATGACAACAGTACGATTTCCAGCGGCGGCGGTGTGATCGATCTGACTGGCACCAATGCGAATGGTGCTGGCCTCTGGATCGATGGCAGCAGCGTGGCCAGTGCAGGCGGAAGCATCGCCATGCAGGGCACGGGTGGTTCAGTGGGCGGTGTTGACCTGTATTACTCCAGCGTGGACAGCGGCGGTGGCGACATCAGGATTGATGGCACTGTTACCGGGAATGCCACGGGCGTCGCCCTGGCCGGTTCGACCCTGGACAGCGGCGTCGGTGACATCACGATTGACGGTTCCACCGATGGTTTCGGATGGGGTGTGTTCGTCTACGGCACGAGTCTGGCCAGCACGGATGGTGACATCGCCATCACCGGCCATGCCGACACCGGCTATGGCATCGAATTGCGTCATGACGACACGTATGCAGCCAGGATCACTTCGGACAGCGGCAACATCAATCTGGTGGGCGATGGCAGCCTAGCTGGAGTGCTGGTGAACTCCTCATCCGATATCGCAAGTACGAGCGGCGATATCGAGATCGATGGGCGCGGCACCACCGGGGCGGGTGTGAATCTGAGGAATACCGCATCAGTGAATGCAGGTAGCGGCACGGTCGTCCTGCGCGCGGCCAACGACGGCAACAGCGATTCAATCATCATCGACGGCGCTGTTTCCAGCACCACGGGCGTGAACCTGCGCCCGCTGGATGTCACCGATATCCTCTACCTCGGCGGCGGCAACGGCTTCGTGCTGGACAACGTCGAGCTCTCGCATATCACCACGCCTTGGCTGGTGCTTGGCAGCAACCTGCAACAGGGTGAGATCCGGGTCCAGTCCGACATTGCCTACGCCGGCAACCTGAGCTTGCAGAATCAGGGCGGGACGGCGGGCATCCAATTGTCCGGGATGCTGGATGTCAGCGGTTACACGCTGGGCCTGTTCGCCGGTGGCTTCATCGCCCAGTCCGGTGCCGGCAGCATCCACGCCAAGAGTTTGATCGCCATAGCAGGCGGCGACGTGTTGCTGGCCTCGGCCCAGAACGATGTCACCGGTAATACCCTGGCCGGCAGCGCGGGTGGGCAGTTCCGCTATCTGGATGCCAATGAACTTGCGATCGGCAATGTGACCGGCTACGGATTCAATGCCGGAGTCGGCGGCGGGCTGACGAGTGTCGGGGTATCGGGCATCAATGCGAACGGCAATGTCCTGGTCAGGACCCTGTCGGGCAACCTGACCATGAACGCCAACGTGAACGGTGTCGATGTCGATCTGGTGACTGCCGGTGTGTTCCTCAATCCGGCGGGTGCGACGATCAACGCCAGCGGCGACTGGCGCATCTGGGCCAGCACGTGGCTGGGCGAAGATCGTGGCGGTCTCGCCGGCAATGGCAGCTTGCCGAACCTGTACAACTGCACCTATGGCGGCCCCTGCGGCGTCACTGTTGGCAGTGGCAACCATTTCATCTACACCCAGCAGCCGACCCTGACCATCCTGATCGACGATGCCAGCCGCGAATACGGCGACGCCAATCCATCCTTCAACTATTCGGCGAGCGGATTGATCCTTGGCGATGACCTTGCCTATGTCCTGTCGGGCTACCTGAGCAGTCTGGCGACCAGTGGCAGCAATGTCGGCCAGTACGCAATCACCGGCAACTTCACCTCGGCGGCGGGTTATGCCATCGCCTTTACCCCGGGGTCGTTGACCATCACGCCTGCCACCCTGTTGTTCACTGCCGATCCGCTGCTCTGGTACATGGGTGTTCCATTCCCGGCCTTTACCGGCACGATCAGCGGCTTCAAGAATGGCGACACGGCAGCCAGCGTGTTCGGGAACAATCCGTACTGGTTCACCAATGCCTCGCCGCTCTCGATGCCGGGGTTCTATGCGATCTACGGTGGTGGCAATGCCCAGAACTATGTGTTCGCACAAGCAACGGGCAATCAATCGGCACTGCACCTGATCCCGGCGGCGATCACCTCCGACCAGCCGACGACGTTTGTTTCCGAACGAAACGATACCGACGTCTACGACACCAATATCGGGCAGGTCGAAATGTGTCCGGTTTCGGATTCCGGCAACGACCAGGCACTGGAAGGTGGCGACGCGCTGGGAGGCGATTGGTCGAAGGTGCGCAAGCGCTTGAATCTGCTGAACTGTTTCAGCAACGACAAGAAGGGAGGCTGCAGCGGCAGTTTCTGATTGCTTGGGTGCTTGGGCCTAGGAAGATCCCGACCATGCGATTGGCCGGGTTCGGATGTCACAGATGGCGTGAAGCTGAACAATGGATGATCCATGGCTGTCTGCGGCAGACCGAATGCGCTGGCGAGATCGCACGGTGTAAGTCATTCAAAATCAGATTATTGCGAAACAATTTGACTGTCAGTTCGGGATGGCTGGATGAACCGGAAGGAGTCCGGCAGTCAGGCAGAGGCGCAATCGGCGCAGGGAATTGTCCTGTCGCCGACGGAAGATGCGTGTATATCGGGTAGAACGGTCGTGCGTTGGGTTGCACGGCCCCATGTGGCAGGCCGCCACGGTGTGAGGAGGATTGGAAATGAGCGTCAAGACTTGGGCCCGGAGCAGCTTGGCGATCGCCCTGTTGGCGGCGTCGGGTGCCGTGTTTGCGCAGAGCGCGCAGCAGAGCAACGAGCCGACCGTGGATTCGATCGTCAATGCCCTGAAATCCAACAATAACCAGAATTCGGATGAAGCGACCCGTGCGTTGCGCCCGGGCGCGGCCTCGATGGCCACCACCGCGCCGATGTCGGCACCGGATGCTTCGCCAACGCCGGCACCGGCCGCCGCTGCATCCGCCTCGCCGAAGCCGAGGGCGTCGGTGACACGCCCGCACCGTGCTCGTGTGGCTCGGTCGGCGGATCGTGCCTCAACCGATATGACGATCAATTTCGAATTCAACTCGGATCAGATCGCCGGTGATTCGCAGCAGGCCATGGCCACCCTGGCTACGGCGCTGGCGTCCCCGCAGCTCGAAGATCGCCGTTTTACCGTCGTTGGCCACACCGATGCGAAGGGTTCGGCCAGCTACAACCAGGCATTGTCGGATCGTCGTGCCGAAGCCGTGCGGGCCTATCTGGTCGCCCACGGCATCGCCGCGGATCGACTGACGGCCGAAGGCAAGGGCGAGAGCGAGCTTGTCAACCCACGTAACCCGGACAGCGCGCAGAATCGCCGGGTCGAGATCATCGCGACGGGTCGCTGAGGTTGAATCGTCCACTTGCTGGCGGCCGGACATCCAGTCATCCGCAAGTTGGACAAGGTGCAGAGCCCGGGGAGGGCGGGAATAGCCGGTCGCGTCCGCCTCCTGAGGTGGTGGGCGCGGCCGGCTTTCTCTTTCTGCTGCCTCGCGGGTACTGCAGATCAATCATCTTTGCTGATGGACCGCATGGCATGACCGAGCTGGGATTTGCTCGGCAGAGGGCGGGGGGTCGATGTCGGATCGGGTGAAGCCAGAGTTTGATGCCATTGCGACCGTGCCCAGCCGTGACGCAGGAAAGTTGCGGCCGCGAAGGCTGCTGTATCTGCTGTTGCTTGCGGGTGTGGCCACGCTTGCCCTTGCACACTCACCGCAACAGGCACCACCACAGGCACCACCACAGGCGCCGCCGCAGGCATCGCAAGACGTCACCCGCAGCCTGCATGCAGGTAGCGCGGCGCAGGTCGTGCGAAGCACCCAGGAGGCAGGACAAGCGGCCAAGGATGCAAGGGATGCGGAGCAGGCTGCACAGGACGCGACGCGTGGTGTTTCCGCCCAAGTCGCCATCGATGCCGCAACGCAAGCGGGGCCAGGGATGGACCGTGGGATCCTGTTCCGGATCACCGCACCCGTAGCCACGGCGGGTGCGGTAGCAGCTTCGACCGGATCGCGTTCCAATCCAACCGTGGGTTACCTGTTCGGAACCATTCATTTCGGCTCGCCGGAAGAGCAAGGGCTCGATTACGGCAAGCTCGGCCAACTGCTGAATGGTGTCACCGTGTATGCCAACGAGGCAGACGTCGATTCCCGCTGGGACACGCGGTTGGATGCCTATCGCTGGCTGCCGATAAAAACGCCGCTGTCCGGAATGATCGGTGTCGCCGCCTTGGCCCAGGCGAAGGAGCTTCTGCCTGACGTGCAGCAGCGTGACCTGCAGCGCATGCGCCCGTGGATGGTGCTGGCCTTGCTGGAAGCACGCGGGGAGCATGGCGGCGACAACAGTGCGGACATCCGCCTGCAACGGATCGCCAGTGGCATGGGCAAGCGCCTGGTGCATCTGGAGACACTGGAGGCGCAACTGAAGGCCTTGGACTGCGTGCCGCCGGTGCAGCACGCGCGGGTGCTGCAGGAACGCTTGAACAAACCGTTGTACCTGCAAATGGATTCCGCCGAATCCATGGCGTCCTATCGGGCACGCGATCTTGGCGCCTGGCTGGCGGATGTCGATCGGATGGAAGGGCTCAGCGATGCGGCCAAGCAGATCGAGCAACGCTCGCGGCTATGCCTGCTCGAGGATCGCAATGCGAAGTGGATAGCGACCATCGAATCGCTGTACAGGGAGGCACCGACGCTGGTGGCCGTCGGGGCTTTGCATCTGATGGGCCAGAACGGGCTGATCGCTCGCTTGCGTCACGACGGTTTCCGGGTCGAAGTCGTCCCCATGTGACCGGTCTCCGGTGGCTGACACCGTGCTGGCACGAAAAAACCGCCTTTCGGCGGTTTCGTCGCAAATCATTGATTTGATTGGTCGGGGAGACAGGATTTGAACCTGCGACTTCTACGTCCCGAACGTAGCGCTCTACCAGGCTGAGCTACACCCCGAGGTGAGCCGCCCATTTTACGGGGCGGTTGACACCGCGGCAAGTGGGGTGACGCATTTTCGATGATGCCCGGTAAACTGCCGGTTTCAGGTCGGCGTCGGAGTGTTCCCTTGATCAAGCCTCGTACCCCGCCTGGGGTGATGGAACTGTTGCCCCGCGACCAGATCGCGTTCCAGCGCATGCTGGACACCATTCGCCATGCCTTCGAGCAGTTCGGGTTCCTGCCGGTGGAAACGCCTGTGATGGAGCTGACCGATGTACTGCTGACCAAGTCGGGCGGTGAGACCGAGCGGCAGGTGTATTTCCTGCAGTCTACCGGTGCGCTTGAAAAGAGTGGCGAAGGGTTGCCGGAATTGGCGCTGCGCTTCGATCTGACCGTGCCGCTGGCGCGCTACGTGGCCGAGCACGAGCACGAATTGGCGTTCCCGTTTCGCCGCTATCAGATGCAGCGCGTGTACCGCGGCGAGCGAGCCCAGCGCGGCCGGTTCCGCGAGTTCTACCAGTGCGACATCGACGTGATCGGCAAGGATGCATTGTCGCCGCGTTTCGATGCCGAAGTGCCGGCGGTGATCGCGGCCGTGTTCGAGCGACTGGCCATCGGCGAGTTCACCATCCAGCTCAACCATCGCAAGCTGCTGCGCGGCTATTTCGAAGGCCTCGGCATCGAGGGTGATGCACAGATGCTGGTGTTGCGTGAGCTGGACAAGCTCGACAAGCGTGGTGCGGATGCGGTGCGTGCGACCTTGGCGGGCGACGGCTTCGGTCTCGCCCCTGACGTGATCGACAAGCTGATGGCGTTCTCGCAAGTGCGCTCCACTGGCCATGCCGATGCGCTGGCCAAGCTGGACGCGCTGGGTGCAGGCACGGCCTTGCTGGAAGAAGGGCGCGATGAACTGCGTGCGATCTTGAATCAGCTCAAGGCACTGGGCGTGAACGAAGCCCGCTATGCGCTGAATCTTTCCATTGCGCGCGGCCTCGACTACTACACCGGCGTGGTCTATGAGACCACCCTCAATGCCTACCCGCAGATCGGTTCGATCTGCTCGGGCGGGCGCTACGAGAACCTCGCTGGCCACTACACCAGATCGAAACTGCCGGGTGTGGGCATTTCCATCGGCCTGACCCGGCTGTTCTTCCAGCTGAAGGATGCAGGGCTGGTCGCAACGGCTGATAGCTCGGTGGATGTGTTGGTCGCACTGATGGATGAGGCCGGCCTAGAGCACGCGCTGGCGCTGTCGCAGCGGCTGCGGGCGGCGGGTTTGAATGTCGAGACGCAACTGGAGCCGCGCAAGCTGGCCAAGCAATTGCAGTATGCCGACAAGACGGGAATTCGCTTCGTGGTGATGCGCGGTGAGGACGAAGCCGCACGCAAGGTGGTGACGGTGAAGGACTTGCGTCGGGGCGAACAATTCGAAGTGACGGAGGCCGAGCTGGCCGCGGCGCTTTTGGTGGAACGCGAACAGCTGCGTAGCGCAGCGGGGAACGCCTGATGTCTGATGTCGTGAAGCTGGATGGACTATCGCTGCAGCGTTCGCAGCTGCTGGCAGTGGCGCGTGGTGCACACGTCAGCCTGGACGATGCTGCACTGGCCCGCGTGGCGCGTGCGGCGGAGTTTCTTGCCGCGCAGGTGGACAAGCAGGAGCCGATCTATGGCGTCTCCACCGGCTTTGGCAGCAATGCCGACAAGCTGTTGGGCGCGCATCGCCTGCGCGATACCCTGCCGGGTGCGGCCAAATCCGGGGTGTCGCCGCATATCGAATTGCAGCGCAACCTGATCGTCACCCACGCGGTCTGTGTCGGCGAGCCGTTTGCGCCGGATGTGGTACGGGCGATGCAGTGCATCCGCATCAATACCCTGTTACGCGGTCATTCCGGTATTCGCGTCCAGACCTTGCAAGCTTTGGCGGCGATGCTCAACGCCGGCATCGTGCCGGTGGTGCCGCAGCTCGGTTCGGTGGGTGCCTCCGGCGATCTGGCGCCACTGTCGCATCTGGCGATCGTGTTGCTCGGCGGTGGCGAAGCCTTCGTCGATGGTCAGCGTATGCCCGGCACCGATGCGCTGGCGAAAAAAGGCCTCAAGCCGGTTGAGCTGTCCTACAAAGAAGGCTTGGCACTGAATAACGGCACTGCGCAGATGCTGGCCACCGGCGTGTTGGCCCTGCAGCAACTGGAAGACTTGCTGGACACCGCAGACCTTGCCGCGGCGATGACGATCGATGCCTTCGCCGGCCGGCTGGGCGCGTTCGCGCCCGAGGTGCACGCGCTGCGCCCACACCCCGGGCAGGTGCAGGTGGCGGCCAATCTGCGTCGGCTGCTGGATGGTTCGACCCTGTCCGATATTCCCTATCACTTGGTCCCGAAGTTCCGCAGTTGGCAGCCCGAGAGTTGGGACACACCGGCGGCACAGGCGCTGGACTTCGACATCGGCTGGGACTGGGTGCCCTTCAGCCAGCGCCATGGTCGCGAAAAGTTCTACCAGCGCTTCCTGCCATTTCGTGGTGGCAAGAAACACCAGCCGCAGGACAGCTATTCGCTGCGCTGCATCCCGCAGGTGCACGGCGCGGTGCGCGATGCGCTGGAACAGGCCAAGCGCGTGCTCGATATCGAGCTCAATGCACTGACCGACAACCCCATCGTGTTCCCCGACAAGGCCGATGCCAAGCACGTGGAAGAGCAGGTGATTTCCGCGGGTCACTTCCACGGCATGCCGCTGGCGCTGGCGATGAGCTATGTGAAGGCCGCCATTCCGGTACTGGCCTCGATCAGCGAGCGGCGCCTCAACAAGCTGGTCGACCCGGCCACCAATGATGGCCTGCCGGCGTTCTTGATCGGCAATGAAGATGGCACCGAATCGGGGCACATGATCGTGCAGTACACCGCTGCGGCGATCGTCAACGATTTGGCCAGCCGCGCGATGCCTGCATCGGTCTATTCGGTGCCGACCAGCGCCAATGCCGAAGACCATGTGTCGATGGGCGCCAACGAAGCGCGCCACGTACTGGCGATGGTGCAGGACCTGGGCAAGGTGCTGGGGCTGGAGCTGTACACCGCCGCACAGGCGCTGGACCTGCGCCGCGACATGATCAATGCCGCACGCGCGCTGGCCGATCGAACCGATGCGGAAGCGTTCGCCGCCAAGGTAACTGGCGGGCCGCTGCCGGCTGCCGGCGAGCGTGCGGGCTTTCTCGGCGAGGTCGATGCGCTGCGCCAGCAATTGGCACTGGCGGACGAATTCCGTCCCGGCAGGGCGGTGGCAGCCGCGCACGCGGCGATCCGCAGCCGCATCCCCTATCTGGAGCGCGACCGCGCGCTGGATGGTGAAGTGGCGGCGGCGGTCGCGATGGTGGCTGACGGCAGCCTGCTGGCGGCGGTGCGTCGGATCGGCTGAACATGCTCACATCGCAGGCGGCTTCGGTCCGTACCGCGCAGGCAACCTGCGCTCGGTTGGTTCTGTTCGCTGTGCGTGCGAGTCAGCGTGTGCGTGGTGGCGCAGGTTTCGAGCGTGCCTTCGCGATGCCCCAAGCCACCATCAGCAAGGCGACATAGCCAAATGCGAAGAAGGTGTAGATCGCCAGTTCGAATGGCCATAGATTGTGTGATGTCGCATCACGATAGACGTCGATCGCAAACCTGAGCGTGACAAACAGCATCCCGGCGACGGGCACCAGCATTGCAAGTCGCCAGCTTCCACGCAGGAACCATGCCGCTGCAAGCGGTACCAGCAGGCTGGGCAGCCAGAACAGGGTGACCAAGAGCACGCTCGCCAGTGATGATTTGCGCGGCATGGACGGCGATTGCCCCACTGGTTGCGCAGCACGTCCTGCCAACTCCGGCATCATCCGATCCAACCATGCCGGGTTGGGAGCATCGGACGTCATCACGCCTTGACGGATATCCCCCTGCCAGACCAGCACGGTGGGTTGTGCACCGGGGCCGCCATCGCCGGTCTGGATGCGTATTTCGTCGACTTTTGCATCACGCGACATCAGGAAAAACCAGACGACCGCTTCACCCTTGCCTGAATAGATGGGCGAACCGCTTGTTCCTGCATCGGCTTGTTTTCCTCGATACATCGGTTGCACCCATAGGTGGGTGGGCCGATGCGCGGTGTAGGACAGATGCAGATAGAAATTCTGATTTCGGCCCAGGCTCACCGAGGCGCCTGCCGGCCAGGTGTCCAGAACGTGGACCTCGGTGCCATCCGGAGAGGTTTGCGCCCGTGCCTGCGGCTGGAATCCGGCAAGCGCCAACATGCAGAGACATGAAGTCCAGCGCAGCACGTTCAACATGAACCCCTCCGTCGTCCATCCAGGCATCTTTGCATTCACGTTCGGATAGTAGCGGGTGGTCGGCTGTGGGTCGGGGTCATAGGGTTGGTCACGTGATTGCGTTAATGTAATAACGCGTTAATGCATTAATGTGATAGCCTATAATCACATTATGCCCATCAACCTGCGACCTGCCCGCCATGAAACAACGCCCAGAACCCCTGATGCCCTATGACGCGTCGGTAGCCATCAGTGCATTGGCACATGTGCTGTCCAAGCTGAAAGGTGCAGAGGAAGTCAAAGCCTTTCTTGAAGACCTGTGCACGCCGGCAGAATTGGAGGCATTGGCGGATCGCTGGCGTGTGGTGCCGCAATTGTTGAAGGGTGAGCCGTATCGCGAGATCCACGAGTGCACCAAAGTGAGTGTCACCACCATTGGCCGTGTCGCGCGCTGTTTGGAGCGCGGTGCGGGTGGCTACCGGGTGGCGGCTGGCCGGATGGGGATGACTTCACAACCTCCCGCGGGCAAGCCATGAGCCCGGCCACCAATCCAGGGACGCGCGACCGTCTGCGCATCGCCATCCAGAAAAATGGCCGGCTGAGCGAGCCGGCGCGTGCCCTGCTGTCCTCGTCCGGGCTGAGCTGGCGCGAGAGTCGCGACAAGTTGTTCTGCTACGGCGAGTCCCTGCCGGTGGATCTGCTGCTGGTGCGCGATGACGACATTCCCGGTCTGATTGCGGACGGCGTGTGCGATCTAGGTATCGTCGGCCGCAACGTCTTGGATGAAGAAATCGATGGCCGCTGCGCGGCGGGCCGGCCGGCGACATTTCGCGAGTGGCGGGCACTGGGCTTTGGCGGGTGCCGGCTGGCGCTGGCGGTACCGGAAGGTTGGGACTGGCGCGGACCGCAGCAGCTGGCGGGCAAGCGGATTGCGACCACCTACCCGAACCAACTGCGCACGTGGCTGCGAATGAACCAGGTCGAGGCCGATATCGTGGTCTTGAACGGCTCGGTGGAAATCGCACCACGGCTGGGGCAGGCCGATGCCATCTGCGATCTGGTCTCCAGCGGCGCCACACTGGCCGCCAACCAGCTGAAAGCGGTGCAGGACGTGATGCACAGCGAAGCGGTGCTGGCTGGGCCGGCGCAGCCGTTCGGTGATGTGCGTGCCGAGCTGGCCGAGCTTCTGCTGCGGCGGATGGACGGTGTGCTGCGCATTCGTGACAGCAAGCTGCTGCTGTTTCAAGCGCCACGGGATGCACTGGAATGCCTGCTGCAATTGTTGCCCGATGCCGAGCCGCCCACCATGTGCGCGGTCGATGGTGCCGACACTCTGGCGCTGCAGGCGTTGTGCCACGGTGCGATGACCTGGCAGCGGCTGGAAGACTTGAAACGCGCCGGTGCACGCGGGCTGATGGTGCTGCCGGTGGAGCGGATGCTGGCATGAATCGCTTCGACTGGAATGCATTGAGCGAGATCGAGCGTGGCACGCTGCTGCAGCGTCCGGTGCAGGCGGTAGCCGAATCGGTGCGTGCGGGGGTGCAGGCGATTTTTGCCGAGGTGGAAGCGCGCGGCGATGCCGCCCTGCGTGAATACAGTGCGCGCTTCGATGGTGTGGCATTGGATGGTTTTGAAGTGATGCCGGAGGAGTTCGCTGCGGCCAACGCACAGGTTGCGCCGGCGGTGCAGGCGGCGATCCTTGAGGCCGCCGCGCGCATCGAAGCCTTCCATCGCGCTGGCATGGCGGTGCCGTATGCGGTGGAAACGGCATCTGGCGTGCGCTGCGAGCGCGTGCAGCGGCCCATTCAACGCGTTGGACTGTATGTGCCGGCCGGCAGTGCGCCGCTGCCTTCGACCGCACTGATGCTGTGCGTGCCGGCGCGCTTGGCAGGCTGCAAGGAAATTCTTGTATGCACACCGCCGCGCGCGGACGGCAGTGCTGATCCAATGGTGCTGTTGGCGGCGCAGCAGGCACCGGGTGCGCGTGTATTCAAGCTGGGCGGGGCGCAGGCGATCGCGGCGATGGCGGTGGGTACGGCCAGCATCCCGCGTTGCGACAAATTGTTCGGTCCCGGCAATGGCTGGGTGGATGAGGCCAAGCGCCAAGCCACGCAGCGGCCGGGTGGGCTGGCGATTGACATGCCGGCCGGGCCATCGGAGGTGCTGGTGATCGCCGATGCCGGAGCGAACCCGGCCTTCGTCGCCGCCGACCTGCTGTCGCAGGCCGAGCACGGTCCGGATTCGCAGGTGCTGCTTCTGACCGACAGCGATGCGCTTCTGGATGCGGTGGCGGCGGAAATCACTCGGCAATTGCCGCAGCTACCGCGGGCCGAGATCGCGGTGCGCGCGCTGGCGCATTCACGCTTGGTGCGGGTGGTGGATATCGCGCAAGCCATCGCGGTCAGCAATGCCTATGCGCCCGAGCATCTGATCCTGAGCCTGCGCGAGCCTCGGGCTTGGCTGCCTGCGATCGACAACGCCGGCAGCGTCTTCCTTGGGGACTGGACGCCAGAAGCGCTGGGGGATTACTGCAGCGGCAGCAACCACGTCCTCCCCACCGGTGGTGCGGCGCGGGCATGGAGCGGCTTGTCGGTGGCGAGCTTCCAGAAATCGATCAGCGTGCAACTAGCTACGCCGCAGGGCCTGCGGAACATCGGTCCCTGCGCCGCCACGCTGGCGCATGCCGAAGGCCTGCAGGCGCATGCGCGGGCGGTCGAATTGCGACTGGAGGCAGCCGCATGAGCATGACGATCGACGCATTGCTGCGCGAGGACCTGCGCAGTTTCGGAGGCTACAAGTCTGCCCGCAGTGAAGCGCTGGCCGGATCGGTCTGGCTCAATGCCAACGAATCGGCCTGGGCCAATCCCGCCGATGCCAGCGGCCAACTGCGCCGCTATCCGCAGCCGCAGCCGCAGCCGCTGTGCGCGCGGCTGGCCGAGTTGTATGGGGTTGCCACGGCACAGGTATTGGTGGGACGCGGCAGTGATGAAGGCATCGATCTGTTGCTGCGCGCGTTCTGCATGCCAGGACAGGGCAGGGTCGTGATCGCGCCGCCGGTGTTCGGCATGTATGCAGTGTGCGCACGCTTGCACGGCGCGCACGTGCTGCAAGTGCCGCTGCGCGACGGGCCGGCCGGCCTGTGCGCCGACCTGGCGGCGATGGGCGATGCTGCACTCGCGCAGGGTGCCAGCTTGCTGTTCCTGTGCACGCCAGGCAATCCGTCGGGCGAACTGCTGGCGCTGGAGCAGATCGCTGCGCTGGCATCGCGTCTGCGTGGGCGCTGTCTGGTGGTCGTGGATGAAGCCTATCTCGAATATGCCGGTGCGCCATCGGCCACGATGCTGTTGGCCGAATACGACAACATCGCGGTGCTGCGCACCCTCTCGAAGGCGCATGCACTGGCGGCCGCGCGAGTGGGCTGCGTGCTCGCAGGCGCGCCGCTGATCGAGGCGCTGCGCCGCTGCCAGGCACCGTATCCGATGCCGCAGCCGGTGGTGGAGGCGACGCTGGCGGCACTCGCGCCGCCGGTATTGGCCCTGTCCCGCAGCCGTCTGGCGGCGGTGGCCGACCTGCGCGGGCGCTTGGCCGATGGCCTGCGCAGTCTTGCGTGCGTACGACGGGTGTATCCCGCATCCGGCAACTTCCTGCTGGTGCGTTTTTTCGATGCGGATGCCGCGTTTGCCGCGCTGCTGACCGCCGGGGTGGTGGTGCGCGACATGCGCGCACTGCCGCAGCTTGGCGATGCTCTGCGGATCACGATCGGCAGCAGTGAGGAATGCCGGCGCGTATTGGCGGCCCTTGCCACGCTGGGCGCGGAGGCCGCGGCATGAGCGGGGTGCCGATCCTGTTCGTCGATCGCGACGGCACCCTGATCGAGGAGCCGGACGACTTCCAGATCGATGCCTACGAGAAGCTGCGCTTCGTTGCCGGCGTGATCCCGGCCCTGCTCAAGCTGCGCGATGCCGGCTACCAGTTCGTGATCGTATCCAATCAGGATGGACTCGGCACGCAGGCCTTTCCGCAAGCGTGCTTCGCTGGCCCGCATGCGCTGATGCGGCAGGTGTTCGCAAGCCAGGGCATCGTCTTCCGTGATGAGTTCATCGACTCCAGCTTCCCGGCGGACAACAGCCCCAACCGCAAGCCGGGGATCGGCATGCTTACCGGCTACCTGCAAGACAGAAGCATTGACTGGAGCCGCAGCGCGATGGTGGGCGATCGCCCCACCGATATCGAATTCGCTCATAACCTGCGCATCCGTAGCTTCCAGCTACGCACAGCACAATTCGGAGGCGATTGCGATTGGGCGGACATTGCCCATGCGCTAGCCGATGCGCCGCGTACGGCCTGCGTGCAGCGTAATACCAAAGAAACGCAAATTCGCATCGCGGTGGATCTGGATAAGTCCGCCGAGCCGAAGATCCGCACCGGGCTTGCGTTCTTCGATCACATGCTGGAGCAGATCGGCAAGCACGGCGGGTTTGCGCTGGAGATCGAAGCCAAGGGCGATCTGCAGATCGATGAACACCACACGGTGGAAGACACCGGGTTGGCGCTGGGGCAGGCGCTGCGCGAGGCGCTGGGCGACAAGCGCGGGATCGGTCGCTATGGCTTCACCCTGCCGATGGACGAGTGCTTGGCGCAAGCGGCGCTGGATTTTTCCGGGCGCCCGTACTTCGTGTTTGAAGGTGCGTTTACGCGTGAACGCGTGGGCGATCTGCCGTTGGAGCTGGTGCCGCATTTCTTCCGTTCGCTGTGTGATGCGGCGGGGCTGAACCTCAATCTGAAGGTCAGTGGCGACAACGATCATCACCAAGTTGAAGCGTGCTTCAAGGCGCTGGCGCGTGCGCTGCGGCAGGCGATTCGCCGCGAAGGTGCAGAGCTGCCCTCGACGAAGGGCATGCTATGAGCCGCGTGGCTGTGGTCGATGCCGGCGGGGCCAATTTCGGCTCGGTCTGCTATGCGCTGGAGCGTCTGGGGGCGACGCCGGTCATGGTGCGCGATGCCGATGGCCTGCGCGATGCACGGCGCGTTGTCCTGCCCGGCGTGGGTGCCGCGGCACCGGCGATGGCACTGCTGTGTGAGCGTGGGTTTGCCGAGGTGCTGCCCGCGCTGCCGGTCCCCCTGCTGGGCATTTGCCTGGGCATGCAATTGCTGTTCGAATCTTCCGAAGAAGGCGATGTGGATTGTCTGGGGCTATTGCCCGGACGCGTGCGCAAGTTGGATGGTAGGGCGGGTTTGCGCGTGCCACATATGGGCTGGAATGCCTTGCAGCCATTGCGCGACTCGCCGTTGCTCGCAGGAATCGACACCCAGGCGCAGGCGTATTTCGTACACGGCTATGCCGCGCCGGTCACTGCGGATTGCGTTGCCTCTTGCACGCATGGCGAGCGCTTTGCCGCCGTGGTCCAACGCGGCAACCGGGCCGGCGCGCAATTCCATCCCGAGCGCTCTGCCGATGTGGGCGCACGCCTGCTGGCCAATTTCCTGCAGTGGAATCCGACCTGAGTCTGCACCCATGACATTCACCGTCTATCCCGCCATCGACGTGCGCGGCGGCCGCGTGGTGCGCCTGCGGCAGGGCGATTACGCCGACGAAACCCGCTATGGCGAGGACCCACTGGCCTTCGCCCAGTGCTATGCCGAGGCCGGCGCGAAATGGCTGCATCTGGTCGATCTGGATGCAGCCAAGGCCGGGGGATACACCTTGCTGCCGCTGCTGGCCAAGATCGTGGCCAGCACCGGCCTGCAGGTGCAAACCGGCGGCGGCGTGCGCATCCGTGCCGATGTACGGGCGCTGCTGGAGGCGGGTGCAACGCGGGTGGTGGTCGGTTCGCTTGCGGTACGCGAGCCTGACGCCGTGATCGATTGGCTGGAGGAATTTGGCAGCGAGGTGCTGACGATCGCGCTGGACACCCGGCAGGATGCAGATGGCCAATGGCGGCTGCCGGTGCATGGCTGGACCCAGACCGCAGAGCACACGCTCGATGTCTTGCTGGAGCACTACGCTCAGGCGGACTTGCGGCATCTGCTGTGCACCGATATCGCCCGCGACGGCATGCTGACCGGCCCCAACCTGGATCTGTATCGGTACCTGTGCGCCGGGTATCCCGGCGTGCAGCTGCAGGCCAGTGGCGGCGTGCGCGACGTGGCCGACGTGACCGCCGCGCGTGCCGCCGGATGCGCGGGCGCGGTGCTGGGCAAGGCCCTGCTGGACGGGCGGTTGGCGTTGGCGGAGGCGCTGGCATGTTGAGCCGGCGCATCATTCCCTGCCTCGACGTGCGCGACGGCCGGGTGGTCAAGGGGGTGCGCTTTCGCGATCACGTCGATATGGGCGGGATCGTCGAGCTGGCGACGCGCTATCGCGATGCCGGTGCCGATGAGCTGGTGTTCTATGACATCACTGCCAGCCCTGAGGGGCGCAGCGTGGATCGCACCTGGGTGGAGCACGTGGCGCGCGTGATCGATATCCCTTTCTGTGTCGCAGGTGGCATCCGCAGTGTGGATGATGCGCGGGCTGTGCTGCGTGCCGGTGCGGACAAAATCTCGATCAATACGCCAGCGTTGGAGCGTCCGCCATTGGTTGCAGAATTGGCCGAGGCGTTTGGTGTGCAATGTGTCGTAGTGGGTATCGACTCCGTGCGGGAAGACGATGGTCACTGGCGCGTGCGCACGCATGCCGGCAATCCCGATGTGATGCGTGCACCACGCATTCGCACGCTCGACTGGGTGGTCGAGGCGCAGCGGCTGGGCGCAGGCGAGATCGTGCTCAACTGCATGGGAAGCGACGGCGCGCGTGCCGGTTATGACATCGAACAGCTGCGCGCGGTGCGTGCGGTCTGTGCGGTGCCGCTGGTGGCCTCTGGTGGCGCGGGCACGCCGCAGCACTTTGCCGATGCGTTCCTGCACGCCGACGTGGACGGCGCGCTGGCAGCCAGCGTATTCCATTCCGGCGCGCTGGCCATTCCCGAACTCAAGCGCACGCTGCGCGAACACGGCATACAGGTGCGGCTATGAGCACGGGTTTCGACATCGAATCGCTGGATTGGGACAAGCAGGACGGCCTGTTGCCGGCGATCGTGCAGGACGCGACCAGCCTGCGGGTGCTGATGCTGGGCTACATGAACCGTGAAGCGCTGATGGCCACACTGGCCTGCGGCAAGGTCACCTTCTTCAGCCGCAGCAAGCAGCGGTTATGGATGAAGGGCGAAACCTCCGGCAATGTGCTGGAGCTGGTGGGTGTTGCGACCGATTGCGATGCCGACACCCTGTTGGTGCAGGCGCATCCGCACGGACCGACCTGCCATCTGCAACGCAGCAGCTGCTTCACTGAGGCACCTGGTGATGCCTTGGCCGAGCTGGATGCACTGATCGCAACGCGCGAGCGCGAACGTCCGGACGGCAGCTACACCACCAAACTGTTTGCCGAGGGCGTGCGCCGGATCGCCCAGAAAGTGGGTGAGGAGGGCGTGGAAACTGCACTGGCGGCGGTGGCGCAGGACGACGAGGCGCTGCTGGGCGAGGCCGCCGACCTGCTCTACCATCTCGCCGTGCTGCTGCGTGCACGCGGCCTATCGTTGGCCGATGCCCGGCAAGTATTGGCGGCAAGGCGCGGATGAACATCGCGGGCGGGGGCGTGCGGGCATAATTGCAGGATGAATCGCTCATTCCTGATCACCTTGCTGTTGCTCGCCCCGACCGTACATGCCGAGACGACGGCCTGCGTACCGGTCGCGGTGGAAGCGCCGCAACCCTTGCCGCAGGCAGACAACTGGCATGGCCCGGGTTGCATGGTCTATCGGCGCGTGCCCGCCAGCGTGCGCAGTGATGCAGGACAGGTGCTGGTGTTCGGCGATCCGCAGCCACGCTCCGTCGAACAAGTCGATTATTTCCGACGTGACATCGTGCTGCCTCTGCGCGGACACACGCAGGCACGACTAGGCCTGACCTTGGGTGATCTGGTGGACGATGCGCCGGACCTGTTGCCGGCGGTCAAGCAGACCACCGAGCAGCTCGGCATCCCCTGGATGTTTGCCCCGGGCAATCATGACATCGACCGCGGCACCACCAGCGATGCGACCGCGCTGACGGTGTTCCACCGCTTGATCGGTCCGGACACGCAGGCGCGGCAGACCGCACTCGCCAACTTCGTGGTGCTGGACGATGTGATCACCCTGCCCGGGCAGAAACCGGCCTACATCGGCGGCCTGCGCGAGGACCAGTACGCCTTCCTGCAGCGTTACCTGCCCACGCTGCCGAAGGACAAGCTGCTGGTGTTGGCCATGCACATCCCGTTGTTCGACAAGATCGACGAGAAGAATTTCCGCGATGCTGATCGCACCCGCCTGTTTGCCCTGCTGGCGCCATTTCCGCATGTGCTGATCCTGAGCGCGCACAGCCACGGCCAGCGCAACGTCTTCCACGATGCAAGCGATGGCTGGCTGGGTGCCACGCCCCTGCACGAGTTCAATGTCGGTGCGGCCTGCGGTGCGTACTGGAGCGGCGTGAAGGATGCCGACGGCATTCCCGATGCGCGCATGGGCGATGGCAGCCCGAATGGTTATGCGGTGCTGACCCTCAAACCGATGGGCGGCTATGCACTGGAATGGCATGCGGCGCGGGACCCGGCGGACACCCAGATCGGCTTGCATGCACCGAAAGCCCTGCGTCGTGGCGCCTATCCGGCTTGGGGTGTGTTCGCCAATTACTACATGGGTGATGACGCATCGCGACTGGAGTTCCGGGTCGATGACGGCGAGTGGAAGCCGATGAAGAAGGTCGACCTGCCGGACCCGAGCCTGACCGAGGAAAACATGCGCGATGACCTGGCCGAAGCCCTGCGCGGTTTCGACCGTTCGCCCGAGGCCGAGATTTCCCCGCACCTCTGGCGTGCGGCGTTGCCCACGAAACTTGCGGCCGGCGCGCACCGGATCGAAGTGCGCGCATTCGATCGCTGGCGCGGCGTGCTCACCGCCAGTACGAGCTACACGCTGCTGGATGCGGCTCCCTGAGGCGTTGGCTCAGGGCGTGATCTCGGCGAACGACTCCACCCGTCGATGGCCGTGCGCGGCCTCGCCAAGGCGCGGGGTCGGGTAGTCCTCGCATCGGTCCAGCAGCACGGTGCGCAGGCCGGCATCACGGGCAGCGTCGAGTTCGTCCACCACATCGGAGAGGAAGAGGATGTCGCCGGGTTCCCGCGCCAGCCGCGTGGCGATGGTGCGGTAACTGTCGGCCACGCGCTTGCCGCCGACTTCGGTATCGAAGAAGCCACTGAACAACGCGGTCAAGTCGCCGGCATCCGTGTGTGCGAACAGCAGCTTCTGCGCCGGCACCGAACCTGAGGAATACACGGCGAGCACATGCCCTTCGGCGTGCCAACGTCGTAGCGCCGGGACGACATCCGGATACAGGGGTGCGGTGAAATCCTTGTCTCGATAGCCTGCTTCCCAGACCATGCCCTGCAATGCTTTCAGCGCGGTGTGTTTGCGGTCCTGGTCGATCCAGCCCTGCAAGGTCTCAACGATGATCGCGTCTTGACAGGCGCTGGCGGCAATTTCGATCGCCACCGCGTCCAGCCAGCGGCGCACTTCCGGTTCATGGCCGTGCGTGCGCACGAAGCCGGGCAGGGCGGCACGCGCGTAGGGAAACAACACGTCCTTGACGAAGGAAATGCTGCTGGTGGTGCCTTCGATGTCGGTGAGGATGGTCGAGGTCATGGTCAGCGCCTGATGGCGTTGTCATTGCGATGCGTGCATTGTCGCAGGCTGGGTGGTGAACAGGCGCATGCGGGTGTGCATGCCTGTCATCGACAGGATCAAACCGAGGAATCCCTTCGAATGTAGGCGATAATCCGCGGCGTGGATATTCCAGACTTCATCGTGGCGATACCGGCCCGTTACGCTTCGACGCGCCTGCCCGGCAAGCCGCTGCGCTTGATCGGCGGGACGCCCATGATCCTGCACGTTGCACAGCGCGCATTGGCCGCCGGTGCGCGCGAGGTCTGGGTGGCGACCGACGATGCGCGGATCGCCGATGCGCTCCAAGGCAGCGGCGTGCGCGTGGCGATGACCTCGCCCAAGCATGCGTCCGGCACCGACCGCCTTGCCGAATGTGCGCGGATTGCCGGTTGGGCCGAGGAGGCCGTGGTTGTCAACCTGCAGGGCGATGAGCCCTTCGCGCCGGTCGATGGCATCGCCTGCGTCGCACGAGCCGTGGTGGACAGCGGTGCCGGGATCGCGACTTTGGCAACGCCCATCGACGATATCGACACGTTGCTTGATCCCAATGCCGTGAAAGTGGTGCGTGCGGATAACCGCGATGCGCTGTATTTCAGCCGCGCGCCGGTGCCGTGGCCGCGCGACGCCTTCGCACGCGACCGCACCACCATGCCGGAAGGGCAATGGCTGCGTCATATCGGCATCTACGGGTATCGCGTGCGCGCCTTGCGCGCGTTTGCCGAACTGCCGCCGGGTCGGCTGGAACAGGTCGAGGCGCTTGAACAATTGCGTGTACTCGAAGCGGGCTGGCGTATTGCGGTAGCGCTGGCACCCTCGCCGTTCCCGCCGGGCGTCGATACCGAAACCGACCTGCTCAGGGCGGAGCACACCTGCAAGGAACTGCAAGCAAGCCATGGTTAGACCGTATTCGATCCTGATGGTATGCATGGGCAATATCTGCCGCTCGCCGACGGCCGAAGGCGTCCTGCGTGCGCGGCTCGATGCCAGCGATTTCGGCAAGCGCGTCCACGTGGATTCGGCTGCAACCGGCGACTCCCATGTCGGCAGTGCGCCGGATCCGCGTGCGATCGAGTGCGCGTTGCGCCATGGCATCGACATCTCCGCGCAGCGGGCACGCCGCCTGGCCTACGAGGATTTCGAGAATTTCGATCTGTTGCTGTGCGCGGACCGCACCATCCTGCACGAAACCCGCATCCGCAAGCCGCGCACGGCCCACGCCGAGGTCGAGTTGCTGCTCGACTGGGCAGGCGTCGGCAAGAAGGACGTGCCTGATCCTTATTACGGCAACAGCAAGGATTTCGAACGCGCGTTCAAGTTGATCGACAGCGCTGCCACCGGGATCGCCACTCGCCTGCACGAGGGCCGGTACTGACCGGCGGCCGGGAGCGTCGTGGCCAAGTCCAAGCCTGAGCAGCCGAGCTTCGACGGTCATGCCGAGGCCGCGCGCCTGCCCCTGGCACCGGGGGTGTACCGGATGTTCGACGCCGACGGCGGCGTGCTCTATGTCGGCAAGGCGCGTGCACTGCGCAACCGCGTCGGCAGCTATTTCAACGCGACCCCGAAGCCGACGCGGATCATGCTGATGCTGGCGCAGGTGGCGCGGCTGGAAGTGACCGTCACCCGCAGCGAAGCCGATGCACTGGTGCTGGAAAACGAGCTGATCAAATCGCTGCAGCCGCGCTACAACGTGATGCTGCGCGACGACAAGAGCTATCCCTATGTGCTGATCACCCGCGGGAATGCGCCGCGGCTGGTGTTGCATCGCGGCCCGCAGTCGCTGCCCGGCCGCTATTTCGGGCCGTATCCGAACGTCACCGCGGTGCGCGAGACGCTCAATCTGATGCACAAGCTGTTCCGCCTGCGCAATTGCGAAGACAGTGTGTTCAGGAACCGCAGCCGGCCCTGCCTGCAATACCAGATCGGTCGTTGCAGTGCGCCCTGCGTCGGGATGATCGAGCCCGCTGCCTATGCCGCGTCGGTGCGGCGCGCGGAGTTGTTCCTCGAAGGTCGCAGCGACGAGCTCAGCGGTGAACTGACCGAGGCCATGCAGGCCGCCAGCGATGCGCTGGAATTCGAGAAGGCCGCGCAGTTGCGCGACACCATCGCCTCGATCCGGCGTCTGCAATCACGCCAGACCATGGACGGCCGCAGCGCCGACCTCGACGTGCTGGCGGTGGCCTTGCAGGGCGGTGCGGCCTGCGTGTTGTTGCTGGCTTTTCGCGACGGCCGCAACCTCGGCACGCATGCGTTCTTTCCGAAGACCAATGGCGAGGACAGTGCAGAAGAGGTGCTGGGTGCTTTCGTCTCGCAGTATTACGGCGCGCATACCGCGCCCGGCGAGATCGTGCTGGATCGCGACATACCGGAGCGCGAGCTGATCGAGCAGGCCTTGGGCGAGCGTGCCGGGCACAAGGTCGCGCTGCGCACCGGCGTGCGCGGCGAGCGCGCCGCCCAGCTCGACATGGTGCGACGAAATGCAGCACTGGCACTGGCGGCCGAGCTGACCAGCAGCAGCGCCCAGCAGGCCCGGATCGAGGCCCTGCGCGACCTGCTCGGTTTGCCGGAGTTGCCCGATCGAATCGAATGTTTCGACATCAGTCACACCATGGGCGAAGCCACTGTTGCCTCTTGCGTGGTGTTCGATGCGCAAGGCCCGGCGCGCAAGCAGTATCGGCGTTACAACATCAGCGGCATCCAGCCCGGCGATGACTACGCGGCGATGCACCAGGCCCTGCAACGGCGATTCCGTCCGGTGGCGGAAGCGGCGGCGGATGCGGTGGTGCCCGATGTGCTGTTGATCGACGGTGGGGCAGGGCAGGTCGCGCAGGCGCGTGCGGTATTGCTGGAGGCGAGCGTCGATGGCGTCGCCCTGGTGGGCGTGGCCAAGGGGCCGGAGCGCAAGCCGGGCGCGGAAACCCTGCTGTTGCCGGATGGTCGAGAAGTGGAGCCTGGGCCGGCCTCACCGGCACTGCAGCTGGTCCAACAGGTGCGCGATGAAGCGCATCGCTTCGCGATCACCGGGCACCGGCAGCGCCGCATGAAGGCACGCGTCACCAGTCGACTGGAAGACATTCCCGGCATCGGCCCGCGCCGTCGTGCCGCATTGCTGAAACATTTCGGCGGCCTGCCCGGATTGAAGGCAGCGGCTGTCGATGAGATCGCACGCGTTGAAGGCGTCAACACGGCACTTGCCCAGCGTATCTGGGAGCAGTTGCATGGGATGGGTTGAGTCGCTGGCCTGGGCAATGGTCCTCGGGGCCGTGAATCGAAGTGATCGCAGGGGCCATGCGCGGAGTTGGCCTGCCAGTAGAATGCGCGGATGAAGTTGACCCTTCCTACATGGCTGACGCTGGGCCGGATCGCGATGATTCCGGTGCTGGTGGCGGTGTATTACCTCGGCGGGCGCTGGTCCAATCCGGGGGCCACCGTGGTGTTTGCCCTCGCTTCGGTCACGGATTGGCTGGACGGTTGGATCGCCAGACGCTACGGATTGTCCTCACGCTTCGGTGCCTTCCTTGATCCTGTGGCGGACAAGCTGATGGTGGCGACGGCTCTGGTGGTCACCGTGCAGCACCACCACACCGTCTGGATCGCACTGTGGGCCAGCGTCATCATCGGTCGCGAGATCGCCGTCTCGGCACTGCGCGAATGGATGGCGGAGATCGGCCAGCATGCCAAGGTGTCGGTGGCGATGGTCGGCAAGATCAAGACCACGGTGCAGATGATCGCGCTTGGCTTCCTGCTGTACCGCGATCCGTTGTGGGGCCTGCCGATCTTCCTCATCGGTGAGTGGCTGTTGGCAGCGGCAGCGGTGCTGACCCTGTGGTCCGGGTTCGAGTACTTGCGTGCCGCTTGGCCGTCCTTGATCGATGAATCGCCGAAGAGTGTTGACAGCGGCGAGTGAGCCCGTAAAATAGCGGGCTCAGTGCGGGAATAGCTCAGTTGGTAGAGCACGACCTTGCCAAGGTCGGGGTCGCGAGTTCGAGTCTCGTTTCCCGCTCCAGTTCCGGACAGGCCCCGTTCGCGGGGCCTTGTCATTTCAGTCTTGTCATTTCGGTAGAATGCAAGCGTCATCCGGCCGGGTGGCAGAGTGGTCATGCAGCGGACTGCAAATCCGCGTACGCCGGTTCAATTCCGACCTCGGCCTCCAGACTTGAGCCCCGCATCGCGGGGCTTTTTTTGTGCGGCAGTTTTTTGAGCCTGCATTGCGATCGCGTAAGCTTGCCGCATGCCCGGATGGCGAAACTGGTAGACGCAAGGGACTTAAAATCCCTCGGTGGCAACACCATGTCGGTTCGATCCCGACTCCGGGCACCACCGCGACCAATGCGAAGGAGTTGCCGTGTCCCGCTATTTCGCCTACATCCTCAGCATCCTGTTGACCCTCTGCATGTTGGCGCTGACGCCGCTGCTTGCCGGTGCGTGGTGGGGCGTCGGCATCTTCGGAGCGCTGGCCCTGCTGGGCACGTTCGACATGCTTCAGCGCACCAGCACGTTGCGTCGCAACTATCCGCTGCTGGCCAATTTTCGTTACGGGCTGGAAACCATCGGCCCGGAGATGCGCCAGTATTTCATCCAGGCCGATACCGACAAGGTGCCGTTTTCGCGCCAGCAGCGTGCCTTGGTGTACCAGCGCGCGAAACATGTCAACGACGTGCGCCCGTTCGGCACCCTGCGCAATGTCTACGACAACGATTACGAATGGATCAACCATTCGATCGCGCCGGTCGAGGTGGCCGATCATGATTTCCGCATCCTGATCGGTGCAGAGTCGAAGCAGCCGTATTCGGCCAGCGTGTTCAACATCTCGGCGATGAGTTTCGGTGCGCTGTCGGCGGCGGCGATCCGCGCCCTCAATGGCGGTGCCAAGCGCGGCGGTTTCTACCATGACACCGGCGAAGGCTCGATCTCGCCCTACCATCGTGAAGGCGGTGGCGATCTGGTCTGGGAACTGGGCTCGGGCTACTTCGGCTGCCGCAACCACGACGGCAGTTTCAACGAGGCGCGCTTCGCCGAGCAGGCAGTCGATCCGCAGGTGAAGATGATCGAGGTGAAGCTGTCGCAGGGTGCCAAGCCCGGCCATGGCGGCGTGCTGCCGGCGGCCAAGCTCAGCAAGGAGATTGCGGCCACCCGCGACGTGCCGATGGGGCAGGACTGCGTCTCGCCAGCCAAGCACTCGGCGTTCTCCACGCCACTGGGCCTGCTGCAATTCGTCGCCCGTCTGCGTGAGAAGTCGGGCGGAAAACCCACCGGTTTCAAGCTCGCGATCGGTCATCCCTGGGAGTGGTTTGGGATCGCCAAGGCGATGCAGGAATGCGCGATTTCAAGACCCGACCTGTTGCCGGATTTCATCGTGGTCGATGGTGCCGAAGGTGGCACTGGCGCGGCCCCGGCCGAGTTCGTCGATCACGTCGGCGTACCGATGCACGAAGGCTTGCTGCTGGTCCACAACACCCTGGTCGGGCTGAACCTGCGCGAGCGCATCAAGATCGGTGCGGCCGGCAAGATCGTCAGCGCCTTCGACCTCGCCCGTGCGATCGCGATGGGTGCTGACTGGTGCAACGCCGCGCGTGGCTTCATGTTCTCGCTGGGCTGCATCCAGTCGCTCAGTTGCCACACCAACCGCTGTCCGACCGGGATCGCGACCCAGGATCCCGGCCGCTGGAAGCACCTCGACGTGCCGGACAAGACCGAACGCGTGGCCGATTACCACGACAATACCGTGCGTGCGCTGCGCGACCTGCTGTGCGCAGCCGGTTTGAGCCATCCGGACGAATTGGGGCCGGAGCACATCCTGCGCAGGGTGTCGCAGACCCAGGTGAAGTCGTATGCGTCCCTGTATCGATTCCTCGAACCGGGCGAACTGCTCGCTGGCCGCCTGCCGGAACATGCCGTATTCCGTGATTACTGGGAGGAATCACGCAGTGACACATTCGCCGCACCGGAGCGCATCCTGCGCCTGCGGTCGAGCAAGGCGACCTGATAAAATCGCGCATTGATATTGCTGCGATGCCCGCCTTGAACAACGGACTGTCCCACCTCGACCAACTCGAAGCCGAAAGCATCCACATCATGCGCGAGGTGGCGGCCGAGTTCCGCAACCCGGTGCTGCTGTATTCGGTCGGCAAGGACAGTTCGGTGTTGCTGCACCTGCTGCTCAAGGCCTTCCATCCGGCGCGCCCGCCGATCCCGTTGCTGCACGTGGATACCACGTGGAAGTTCCGCGAGATGATCGCTTTCCGGGATCGTCGTGCCGTCGAGACCGGCGTGGACCTGCGCGTCTACAGCAATCCCGATGGCCTGGCGCAGGGCATCGGCCCGATCAGTCATGGTGCCACCGTCCACACCGACGTGATGAAGACCCAGGCGCTCAAGCAGGCGCTGGACAAGTACGGCTTCGATGCCGCCATCGGCGGTGCCCGCCGCGATGAAGAGAAGTCACGGGCCAAGGAACGCATCTTCAGTTTCCGCAATGCCCAGCATCGTTGGGATCCGAAGAACCAGCGCCCGGAGCTGTGGAATCTTTACAACGCGCGCATCCACAAGGGTGAGTCGGTACGCGCCTTCCCGTTGTCGAACTGGACCGAGCTGGATATCTGGCTGTATATCTACCGCGAGAAGATCGAAGTGCCATCGCTGTATTTCGCCGCCGAACGCCCGGTGGTCGAGCGCGATGGTGCGCTGATCATGGTCGATGACAAGCGTCTGCCGCTGCATCCCGGCGAAGTGCCGGCGATGAAGCAGGTGCGTTTCCGCACGCTCGGCTGTTATCCGCTGACCGGCGCGATCGAATCCGAGGCGGACACTTTGGAAAAGATCATCGCCGAGATGTTGGTGGCCACCACCTCCGAACGCCAGGGCCGGGTGATCGACCACGACCCGACAGCTTCGATGGAGAAAAAGAAGCAGGAGGGTTATTTCTGATGACGACCCGTGATTCGAGAGACGTGATTCGTGATTCGAAAGAGCAAGGTGCCGCCGCGTCTTCTTCTTCCAATCACCAATCACCAATCACCAATCCCGAGGACGCGGCAGCGGCCTCCGCCGTTGCAGCCTACCTGCAGCAGCACGAAACCAAGGGCCTGCTGCGTTTCATCACCTGCGGCAGTGTCGATGACGGCAAGAGCACCCTGATCGGCCGCCTGTTGCACGACACCAAGTTGCTGCTGGACGACCAGCTCGCGGCGCTGGAATCCGACAGCCTTCGCCACGGCACCCAGAATGGGCAGATCGATTTCGCCTTGCTGGTGGATGGCCTCGCCGCCGAGCGCGAGCAGGGCATCACCATCGATGTCGCCTACCGCTTCTTCGGCACCGAGCGGCGCAAGTTCATCGTCGCCGATTGCCCCGGCCACGAGCAGTACACCCGCAACATGGCCACCGGCGCGTCCACCGCCGATGTCGCGGTGGTGTTGGTCGATGCACGCAAGGGCCTGCTCACCCAGACCCGCCGCCACAGCTACATCGTCCAATTGCTTGGCATCGATCGCGTGGTGTTGGCGGTCAACAAGATGGACCTGGTCGATTTCGATCAAGCCACGTTCGATGCGATCTGCGACGAGTACCGCGCATTGGCGACCCAGCTCGGCATTGCCCACGTCGATTGCCTGCCGCTGTCGGCACTGCAAGGCGACAACATGATCGTGCGCTCGGTCAACACGCCGTGGTATGCCGGCCCGACCTTGCTGGAATTGCTGGAAACCGTGCCGATCGAGGGTCACGACACCGAATCCGCATTCCGCATGCCGGTGCAATGGGTCTGCCGTCCGAATCAGGATTTCCGCGGCTTTGCCGGCACCGTGGTGTCCGGGCAGATCAAGCCCGGCGATGCCATCGTGGTGCAGCCTTCGGGGCGTCGCTCGCAGGTGGCGCGTATTGTCACCGCGACGGGCGATTTGGCCGAGGCCAACCCGGGCCAGGCGGTGACGCTGACCTTGGCCGATGAAATCGATGCCAGTCGTGGTGATGTCATCACTGCGGCGGCCAGCCCGCTGGAAGTGGCCGACCAGTTCGCGGCCCACCTGCTGTGGATGGGTGATGAACGCCTGCTGCCGGGCCGTCCGTACCTGCTCAAGCTCGGCTCCCGCACGCTCGGTGCCTCGGTGACCGAGATCAAGCACAAGGTCGACGTCAACAGCCAGGACCAGCTTGCGGCCAAGCATCTGGAGCTCAATGAAGTCGGCCTGTGCAATCTGCACCTCGATCAGCCGATTCCGTTTGAAGCCTATGCCGACAGTCGTGCGCTGGGTGGCTTCATCCTGATCGATCGCCAGAGCAATGCCACCGTCGCCGCCGGCACGCTGGAATTCGCGCTGCGTCGCGCCGGCAATATCCATTGGCAGCATCTTGATGTCGACAAGGGCGAGCGCGCCGCGATCAAGCACCAGCAGCCGCGCTGCCTGTGGTTCACCGGCCTGTCCGGTGCCGGCAAATCGACGATTGCCAACCTGGTCGAGAAGAAGCTGCTGGCGCTCGGCAAGCACACCTATCTGCTCGATGGCGATAACGTCCGCCACGGGCTCAACAAGGATCTCGGCTTCACCGCAGAGGATCGTGTCGAAAACATCCGCCGCGTCGCCGAGGTAGCGCGGTTGATGACCGATGCCGGCTTGATCGTCCTTGTCAGCTTCATCAGCCCGTTCCGTGCCGAGCGCGAGTTGGCGCGGGCACTGTTTGCGGATGGCGAATTCCTGGAGGTGTTCGTCGATACGCCGCTGGCCGACGCCGAGCGACGCGACGTCAAGGGCCTCTATGCCAAGGCACGGCGTGGCGAATTGAGCAATTTCACCGGTATCGATTCACCCTACGAGGCCCCGGAGCGCCCGGAACTGCATCTGCATACGCAGGAGGCCGATGCCGCGGCGCTGGCGGATCGCGTGCTGGCAGCCTTGGGCTATCACGGGTATTGATGGGTTGTCCGGTGGTGAGGGGTTTTGACGCGGATTGACGCGGAAAGGGCGGATAAGGCAGGCATGATTGGGTAGGAGGTCATCGCGACGCATTCGATCAACTCAGAATGTTCATCCGCGCCCATCCGCTTTGATCCGCGTCTGAGAAGCTTGTTTCGAGATTTCGAGTGCCTATGCTTCATGCTGCCCACCCGGCAGCCACACGCGTGCCACGAAACGGCCTGCTTCGATGCCTGCATCCAGCCGGCCACGTCCGGCCGTCAGTGCCAGCACGCGTTCGCGCGCGGAATTGAGGCCGACCGAATGGCCGGCGCTGTCTGCACTCGCTGCCGGCAGGTCGTTGCGCATGACGACCTCGATGCCGTCGGGTGTTTCCGTCACTTCCACTTCCATGCGGCCACCCTCGATCCGCTGTTCGATGCCGTGACGAATCGCGTTTTCCGCCAGCGGTTGCAGCGATAACGAGGGGACCAGGATGTCCGGCAGGGTCGCGGGCACGTTCCATTCCAGCCGCAATCGCGGGCCGAAGCGCAGGGCTTCGATTTCCAGATAGCGATGGGTGAGCGCCAGCTCTTCCGCCAGCGGGATCTGTCTGGGCCCGCGCAGGGCGTGGCGAAACAGGTCTGCCAGATCCAGCAGGACGCGCTCGGCTTCATCCGGCCGCTGGTGCACCAGTGCGGCACCGGTATTGAGCGTGTTGAACAGGAAATGCGGACGGATTCGCGCCTGCAGCGCTTCCAATTCCAGCTGCTTGGCGCGCAGCGCGAGTTGCCGCGATTGCCAGTAATTCTGGTAGGTCAGCAGGCCGACCATCCCGACCACCAGCGCGATGCCGAGCATCCGCAGCACGAAGTTGATGCGCGATTCGGTGGGCAGTGCCCCCATCGCCAGCACGCTCCACGAGGCGGCGGCGACCATCAAGGCCATGCCCAGCAACACCATCAGGCAGGCCCAGGCCAGGCGCAGCGGTGGCAATCGGCTCAATGGCTTGCGCAGCAGATACAGCGCGCACAGGGTGCCGATCGCCACCCATTGCACACACAGCGAGGCCAGGCCGAAATGCACCAGCCGTCCAGCGTCCTGCGCCGGGGCCAAGGCGATGATCGCCGCCAAGGCCTCGCCGCCAAGCACCACGCCCAGCAAGGCCGGCGGGCGCCACAGGGCAGCGAGCGGATGGGCGGTGGATGCGTTCACGAGCACTCGCGTCGATGGATGCCGTCAGCGTAGCCGCGCCGGCACCGCTGTGGATAGCGGGCGGTCCGCTGCGATGCCGCGCGGGTTGCTTGCCGCAACCCGCGCCGTCATTACCAGTGCACCCCGCGCATCAGCGCAGCGAAGGCGATCTGTTCCTGGCTCGGCGCCTCCTCCTTGCCGCCCTTGCCTTCGCCCTTGGCGGCGGCGGAGTCCGGGAACAACTCGAAGGCGGTACTCATCACCACCTCGTAGGCCTTCGGCGCCACCGCGTTGACCAAGGCCGAGAAGATGCCCAGGCGCGTCGCGATCCGGCTCGGGCGTTCAATGATCCCCTTGACCACGAGGTCGGCGGCTTCGTCCGGAGTCAGTGTCGGCACGCTGTCGTACATCTTGGTCGGTGCGATCATCGGCGTCTTCACCAGCGGCATGTTGATGGTGGTGAAGGCGATGTTCTTGCCGGACAGCTCACCCTGTGCGCAACGGCTGAACGCGTCCAGCGCCGCCTTCGAGGCCACGTAGGCGGAGAACCTCGGTGAATTGGCCAGAACACCTATGGAGCTGATGTTGATGATGTGGCCCTTGCGACGTTCGAGCATCTTCGGCATGAAGCCCATGATCAGGCGCAGGCTGCCGAAGTAGTTGAGCTGCATGGTGCGCTCGAAATCGTGGAAGCGATCGAAGCTGAGCGCGATCGAGCGCCGGATCGAACGTCCTGCATTGTTGATGAGCACGTCGACGTGGCCGTGTTTCTCGAGCACGGTCTTGACCAGGCGGTCGCAGTCGGCGAGGTCGGCGAGGTCGGCGGTGTAGGCAAACACCTTGCCGCCGGCGGCAACCATGGCGTCGCGCGCCTTGAACAGTTCTTCCTCGCCGCGGGCGACGATCACCGTGATCGCACCGGCCTCGGCCACGCGTTGCGCGGTGGACAGGCCGATGCCGGAAGATCCGCCGGTGATCACCACCACCTTGCCGCGCACCTTGCCCTTGAGCGAGTGATCGACGAACAGGTCCGGATCGAGGTGGCGCTCCCAGTAATCCCACAGCCGCCAGGCGTAGTCATCCAGACGTGGCACGCTGATCCCGCTGCCCTTGAGCGCGCGCTCGGCTTCGCGGTTGTCGAAGCGGGTGGGGTAGGTGATGAAGCCGAGCACGTCCTTCGGGATCCGGAAATCACGCAGCAACATGCCGATGAAGCGTCGCACCGGCGGCAGGCTGCCGACCGCGGCCCGCACGCCACCGGGCACGAAGGCGAACATCCGCGCATCGATGCGCATGGTCATCTGCGGGGTGTGCCCGGCGCGGGCGAAGGTATTGATCACCTCGCCGGCGCGCATCGGCTCCGGATCGGTCAAGTGGAAGCAGCGCCCATCGAGGCGTGGCTTGTGGGCGATGTGATCCATTGCCGATGCGACGAAATCGACCGGCACGATATTGATCCGGCCGCCTTCGATGCCGAGCGTCGGCATCCATGGTGGCAGCATCTCGCGCAGCTTCTTGAGGAAGGTGAAGAAGTAGTAAGGCCCGTCGATCTTGTCCATTTCGCCGGTCTGCGAATGGCCGACCACCATGCCGGGGCGATAGATCCGCCACTTGATCCGCTTCTCTGCACGCACCAAGCCTTCCGAATCGTGCTTGGTGCGCAGATAGGGATTATTCAGGCCTTCGGCCTCGTCGAACATGTCCTCGCGGAACACGCCCGGATACATGCCGGCTGCGGCAATCGAGCTGGTGTGGTGGAAGCAGCCGGCTTTCAGCGCCGCGGCGAGGTCGAGCGCGTGCTGGGTGCCGTCGATATTGGCGGCGCGCTGCGATTCGGCATCCGCCGCCATGTCGTAGATCGCGGCGAGGTGGAAGAAGTGCTTGATCTTGCCTCCACCCAAGCTGCGCAGTTGCGCGGCGGTGAGGCCGCAGCGCGGGGCGGTCATGTCGCCAGGCACCGCGACCACGCGCTTGCCGTCCCAGCCCTGCCGTTTCGCCAGTGCATTGAACTTCTTCATCGATTCCTTGCGCACCAGCACGTGGATCGTGCCCTTGCGCTTGAGGAGGAGGTCGATCAGGTGCCGGCCGATGAAGCCGGTGCCGCCGGTGACGAAATAGCTCATGTCCAGTTCCCTGCCGTGATGTGACGCCGTGGCGTCTACGTTGCCAGACCGCGGGCCGCGCGACAATGCTCTGCCGTATTGACCCCTGCGCCGACGCGTGCTGATATGGCCACATCCAAGCACGGAGGTGGGTCATGGCCGATCTGAAGGCCGCGTTCGAACAGGCTGCAGTCGCGATCAAGGGGCTGACGGAGAAACCGGACAACGACACCCTGCTGCGCCTCTACGCGCTGTACAAGCAGGGCAGCGAGGGCGATGTCAGCGGGCCCAAGCCCGGATTCTTCGATTTCGTCGCCACCGCCAAATACGAGGCCTGGAGCAAGCTTGCGGGTACCGACCAGGCGCAGGCGATGCAGAAGTACATCGATCTGGTGAAGAAACTGACGAGCTGATCGGGGCGTTTTCGTGGCCAGGCAAACCCGCCAGCGCATCCTCGATGCTTCGCTTGCGATGTTCAACGCGCAGGGCGAGCCGAACGTCACCACCAATCACATCGCCGACGAGCTGGAGATCAGCCCGGGCAACCTGTACTACCACTTCCGCAACAAGGACGACATCATCGAGCAGCTGTTCGCGGGCTACGAGGCGCGGATGGATGCGGCGTTGGCGGCGCCCGAGGGTCGGCTGCCGGGGCTGGAGGATGTCTGGCTGCAGCTGCACCTCGTCTTCGAGTGCATCTGGGATTACCGTTTCCTGTACCGCGATCTGGTCGACATCCTGACCCGCAACCGGCGCCTGCGGATGCGCTTTGCACGCATCCTCAAGCGTGCCGACGAACGCGCCCACGCGGTCCTGCGTGGCCTGCTGCAGGCGGGGATCCTGCGTGCGTCGGTGGCGGAAATGAACGCGGCCGCCACCAATATCCTGGTGATCGCGACCTTCTGGATGAACTACGCCGCGGCACGCGGCGATCATGACGAACGCGCCTCGATCCGCGACGGCATCGTGCAGGTGATGATGTCGATTTCACCCTTCCTGCGCGATGCCGAGCGCGTCCACCTCAATACCCTGACCCGCGCCTATCTCGACTGACCGGGTGCGGGGGTGACCGCGGATCAGCGGACGGCCGCGGCCTTCCTGCGTGCAACCGGCTTGCGCGCGGCACTGCGACGGGTGCGGGTCTTGGTGGTCGCCGCCTTGCGGCGTTCGGCATGCCTGGCACCGAGCTTGAGCCCGACCCGCTCCGCGAGCGGCGCGATCCCGGCCTGCACGGTACGGCCGATCGGGCAGAGGAACGGCTGGATGCGATCATTCAGGCCTTCGATCCCGGCGCGGGCGGTGGTATCGAATTGGCGCATCGCATAGCGTGCGTCGGCATTGGCAATGCGCATGCGCAGCCCGGCTTGATGCAGGGCGCCGGCGACGCCACGACGTGCGACCACCAAGCCGCCCAGCGCGGCCAGCCACAGGTGGCGAGGATTGACATCGAGGGCTTCGTTGCGGGGAGCGCGGGTCTTTGCGTTCTTGCGGGCAGCCATGGCGGACTCCGGGGTGGGGAAACTGGGGTCAGCATGCCGCCTCGATGTCGAGCTTTCACACTACCGTCGCGCTTGCCATCGCGCCCGCGAGGCCCGATGCTCGCAGGGCACACAGACCGCTGGAGATTTCCTGACATGGCTGCGAAAAAATCCGCTGGATGGGCCGCCTTCCCGCATGATGCAAAAGCCTTCCAGTTCGCGGGCGACGCGCTGAAGAAGGCATGGCCGAAGTTGCATGCCGGCGATTGCGAGCCGTATCCCGATGCCAAGCACGCCGCAGCGCTGCTCAAGGCCGCAGGCAAGGCGGCACCCAGGCTCGATGCCGATGCGCTGTCGGCGGCGCTGCAGGACGCGTGGCGTGCGTTCCATCGCGGCGACTTCCAGCAGGCGTTCGAGGCCGGGGAGGCGCTGGGTCCGGTCGGTGCTTCGGTAGCGGTGAAGGCGCTCGGGATCCACGCGACCTATCTGGTCGAGGATGAGGACGAGCGCCTGCGTCGGCATGAGCTGGGCGGCAAGCTCGCCGAAGCAGCGGTCAAGGCCTTGCCGGACGAGGCCAACAGCCACTACCGGCATGCGTTTGCACTCGGGCGCTATAGCCAGGGGATTTCGATCGCCAAGGCGCTCAAGCTCGGCATCGCCGGCAAGGTGCGTGCTTCCTTGGATTCGGCGCTGGAACTGGCACCGAAACATGCCGAGGCGCACATGGCGCTGGCGCTCTACCATGCCGAGATCGTCGGCAAGATCGGCGCGATGATCGGTGGCTTGACCTACGGTGCCAAGGCGTCCGAGGCGGACAAGCACATACGTGAGGCGCTCAAACTCACGCCGTCCTCACCGATTGCCCATGTCGAGCACGGCAATCTATTGCTGCTGCTGGATGCACGTCGCAACGAGGACGCCGCTGCGGAAGCCTACGAGAAGGCTGGCAAGTGCAAGCCGCTGGATGCGATGGAGACGCTGGACGCGGCCTGGGCGCGCGCGCAGATCGAGTAATGGCGTGTCAGTCCTGATCGAACGAGCGCCGGCGAGTCCGGCGCTCGTCGTTTCGGATCAATAGGCCCGGCAGTGGGTGAAGCGCACCTGCTTGTTGCTGCCTTCCGGTGGTTGCAACTGGATGCGCGAGGCGGCCAGTTCCGGGTACTGCTCCAGCAGCGGGCAGATATCATTCATCGGGTCCGCGTCCGGTGAGGACAGGTACACCATCAGGGTCGACTGGCTTGACCACAGCGCGCGATTCACACCAAACAGGGTGGCGACCGCATTGGCAGCTTCCTTGCGGCGTTCGTCCAGTTCACGGACGTCAGTGGGCACGCCTGGCATGGCCGGGCGGTCATCCTGGGGTGCTGCCGCCGGGCTGGCAGCCGGCGCGGCCGCGGCCACGGGCGTCGGGGTTGCAGCGGTGTCGGTCGTCGCGGCGGTGTCGCCCGGCATGATGCCATTCACCACGGCCCACACGATGCCGCCGGCGACCACCGCGCCGCCCCACGCCATCGCCATCGATTTGCCTGAAGCCGACGCCGAGGGGGCTGGTGCCATCGGCTCATCAGGGTGCGCCACATAGGGCCGCACTTCCGGCCACAGGGTTTCGCCATCGATGAGTTCAACGAGGGCCATTCCCGCGGCGGCACCGGATTCGAAGCGGCCCGGCGTGACCACGATGACGCGTTCCGCGCCGCGCAAGGATGCAGACGAGACGGCGGCACTGATCACCTGGGCGTTGACGATCGCACCGGTGCCGTACTGGCAGGACAGCAACACTTTTTCACCACCGCGCGTGAGCAGGATGTCGCTGCCGTCGGTGGGGATGCCATCAGTAGGGCCGCCGGCTTCGATCACCGGGCGGTAGCCACGGCTGTGCATGGCCTGCAGCACCAGACGGGCAAAATCACGCCAGCGGAGTTGCGACAGTTGCTCTGCGCCACGCTTTGCCGGTTCCGCCTTGGCAGCCACGGGCATGCCGCGCAGCTTGAAGGTCAGGCCGATGCCGACGGCGATGAAAACAAGCAAACCGAGCAGGATGGCGATCATGCGTTACACGAGGACGTTGAACAGGGCGCAACTATACCGTGCCGCGCCGTGCTTGCGTGTCGAAACGCATCCTGAAGAAATGCCCGTCAGTCCGAATCGGCGCGGGAGGGGGAGCGGCAGGACGGACTGACGGGACTTGGATCAAGGCTCTGGACGCGGCGAACACGCGTCCTGGCCGTTGTCTGACTCAAGCTGCGCTGGCGGGGCTGGTCGCCTTGCCGGCCTTGGCCGATTTGCTGGCCTTCGCGGTCTTGCTCGCCTTTGCCGGCTTGCTGGCGGGCTTGGCACCGGGCTTGGCAGCTGCCTGCTTCGGCGTGCGCGTGCCCGCGGGCTTGGCGGTCTGCTTGGCCGGCACGGCACCGTACTGACGCACGGCGGCGGTCAGGCGCTCCACGCGCTCGGTCAACGCGTTCAGGTCATCACGACCGGGCACGCCAAGCTTGACCAAGGCACGCTGGACGCGCTCTTCGAACACTTTTTCCAGCTTGTCCCAGGTATCCGCCGCGCGTTCCTTGGCCTGGTCGACGCGGCCTTCCATCGCACCCTTCATCACGTTGGCACGATTGCCGGCGAAGCGGCGCGCAGTCTGTTCCAGCGACAGGCCGTCGCGGACCAGGCTTTCGAACAGGCGGCCACCCTCGGCCTGCGCGCGGTTGAACGCGCCCATGCCGGCCAGCCAGATCTGCTGCGCCGATTCGCTGATCGAGCGACTCGCGCGCAGGGATTCCGCATTCGGCGTGGACTTGGAGGCCTTGCCCGAGGGCTTGGAGGTGGACGAATTGGCGGACTTCTTGAGCTTGGCCATGCTGGCTTCCCCGCGTCACGATGACGCATGTGGTGGATGGATTGCGACACAGCTTCCGCCGGCCGTCTAGAGCATTCACACCACGTGCTGCAGCAGGTGTTCGAGGTCGTCGAGGTTGCGCGCAAGCCGGGCGGTGGTTTCGGTGCGGCGCACGCGGGCGGGCAGGGCGTCGAGCAGGACGCGATGGCGATCCTGCAGGATCTCGTCACGCAACTGGATGCCGTGGCGTGCAAACACCGGAGCCAGCGACTCGCGTCGCGTGCGCAGGTCATCGAGCGTGTTGCGGTAACCGAGTTGCGAGATCCGGCGCCGCGCCGAGAAACTGAAGATATTGGTGAAGAACAGATCGCGGTCGATGGCGTTGGGTTCGAACACCATCTGGCTGATGTGCGGGTATTGCTGCGGATAACGTGCAAGGCCGACCTGCATCCGCGATTGCAGCATGGTGCGCAGCGTCTGCGACAACACGCCGGGCAGCCCGCCCTGGGCGATGCGACGATCCCCGAATCGCGCCGCGCTGTTGTCGCGGGTGGGATTGAACGGCACCAGCGGATTGATCCCGAGCAGCAGATCGACATCGCGATCAAGCAGGACCGAGGCGTGCATGGTCCTGCGCAGTGCGCCATCGACGAAGCTGCGGCCACGCAGTTCGACCGGCGGATACAGGCCGGGCAAGGCCGAGCTGGCCTGCACCGCGCGCGAGATCGGGACATCGTCCCAGCCCGGTCCGCCGAAGCAGACCGCTTCGCTGCTGTCGAGGTCGACGCCGATCACGAACAGTTTGCGATCAAGCGTGCGGAAATCGTTGCGGCGGCCATGGCGCGAGAACAGGTCGGCGAGGAAGCGCTCGACAGGTGCATTGTCGAACACGCCGGTCGGCACCAAGCCACCGAGGCGATTGAGTGCTTCCGACCAGCGCGAACCGTTGCCGGGCGAGAGCAGGTCGTGGAGCAGGCGCAGACCCTGGCGCGGTGCCGCGGCTGCGCGCTGCAGGTACTCGCGGAAGGCGGGGCGCAGGAAGATCTCCGGGCTGAAGGCAACGTCCTCGCATTCGCCCTTGAGGAAGATCCGGCACAGCACCGCAGTATCCATGCGGTTGGCCAGGCCCGCGGCGAAGAATGCACCCGAGCTGACACCGACGTAGCCGTCCAGACGGGTCAGGTCGAGGCCGTCACAGGCTTCTTCCAGCGCACGCAACACGCCCAGTTCGTACATCGCCCCGACCGGTCCGCCACCGGCGATGGCGAGGCCAATGCGTGGTCGATGCTTTACCGCAGTCGGTTCGCGCGCCGCATGGATCGAAAGCATGCACCTGTCCCGTGTCGTGACCTGTGCGAGTGTAGCGGAGTCACGCCGCCGTGTTGCAGGCGACGGGTGCGGGCCGGATGACGATCAACGCTGGCCGAAGGCGAGCAGGGCGGACAGGCCGATCGCAAGCAGGGCGGCGGCCACCAGCAGCCAGGGCACGCGGCTGGCCCAGCCGCGTTGCGGCGGCAGCGGCGCGGCATCGAGTTCGGGATGGCTTGCCGGCGGCACCGGCGCTGCGGGGGCTTCGAGGACGAAGCGATGCTGGGTACCGAAGGCGATCTGGTCGCCGCCGTGGAGGGTGGCCTCGCGCACCGGCTGGCCGTTGACCAGGACGTCGACATCGATGGCGCGCAACACCACCTGCCCGTTGACCACATCGATCACCGCATGCTGGGGCTGGATGCCGGGTCCTTCGATCCGCAATTCGCTCGCTTCGGCACTGCCGATCCGGCACGGGCGGTCGAGGCCAAGACCGCGGCCGTGGTGGCGTCCGCCAACGCCGCGCAATACCAGCCGCACCTTGGCGGCGGGATCCTGTTGCGGCGCGCTTTCGGTTGGTGCGCGGGTATCGACATCGGCACACAACTGAAGCTTGCGGCCATCGACATGGATGCTGTCGCCGGCGCGCAGCATCGCGACCTGATGTACCGGGCGGCCGTTGACGTGCACCCCGCGCAGGCCTTCCGCAACCGTCATCCAGATGCCGCGTCGGTCATTGCTCAGTTGCAGTAGCCAGTCAGCACCCTGATCGACGGGTGCAAGCTGGCCACCGCTGGCGCGGCCCAAGGCCTGCACGCCGGCAGGTAGCGCAAGGTCGGGTTGCGGGTCTTCGCAGAATCGCAGGAACGAATGCTTCATTGCCGCGCAATCTAGCAGGTCGGGACGCCGCTGCGTGCGGGCGAGACGGCGTCTGGACCGTCGGCAACCCGGCCGACGCCGGACCTGCATCACCTGCCTTGGGCCTGTTAGCATTCGATGCGACAGTCGGTGGCTGGCTGCTCGATTGATCCCGCACGTTTCCTTGACCCAGTGAGCCCGCATGTCGCGCATCGAAATCAGGCACGCCCACGCCCTCGCCCCAAGCGAGGCACGCAAGGTTGCGGAGGAGCTTGCGAAAACGCTGGCCGAGAGGTTCGGCATTGATTATGCGTGGCAGGGCGACGTGCTGAATTTTTCCCGTCCCGGCGTGGATGGCACGATCGAACTCGGCAAGGCGGCATTGACCGTGCAAGCCAAGCTCGGCTTCCTCGCGGCGATGTTCAAGGACAAGATCGAGGCCGAGATCCAGCGCGTGCTGGACGAACGCTTCTGAAGCTTGCCGGCTGGGTTGTTCCGTGATGCCAAAGCGTCATGGACGGTTTTCAGGGTGAGGGCTGACGCAATCGTGCTGCACTGCGGCATACTCGACGCTTCCTCCGCTCGGAACCGCCCCGATGTCGCGCGACTTCAACTTCAGTCCTGGCCCTTCCATGCTGCCGGAGTCGGTGTTGCGGCAGGCGCAGGCCACCATGCTGGAGTTCGACGGCTGCGGCGCCTCGATCCTTGAAATCAGCCATCGCGGTGCGGATTTCCTCGCGGTGGCCCGTCAGGCCGAAGCCGACCTGCGCAGGCTGCTGTCGATCCCCGACGACTACGCGGTGATCTTCACCGCCGGCGGTGCCACCACCGTGCAGGCACTGCTGCCGCTCAATTTTGCGGCACCGGGTCAGGCCGCCGATTATGTGGTCAGCGGCCACTGGGGCAAGACCGCGCTCAAGCAGGCTGCGCCTTGCGTGGATGCGCGGATCGCGGCCAGCAGCGAGGCCGGCGGTTTCCATGACCTGCCAGGACGCGCACAGTGGCGGCTTTCCGCCGATGCTGCCTATGTCCACGTCACTGCCAATGAAACCATCCACGGCGTGGAGTGGCGCGATATCCCGGAGTCCGGCAACGCGCCGCTGATCGCCGACTTCAGTTCCTCCATCGCGTCCGAGCCGCTGGACGTCACGAAGTTCGGGGCGATCTACGCCGGTGCGCAGAAGAACCTCGGGCCCGTCGGCATCACCGTGCTGATCGTGCGCCGCGACCTTCTGCAACGCGACGGCCAGCCGCGGGCACCGATCCTCGACTATCGCGCGCAGGCCGCCTCGGAATCGATGCTCAATACCCCGCCGAGCTGGAATTGGTACGTGCTCGGCCTGACCGTGAAGTGGATGCTCGATGAAGGTGGCGTCGAGGAGTTCGCCCGCCGCAATGCGCGCAAGGCCGCGCTGCTGTATGCCGCCATCGACGGCTCCGGTGGCTATTACCGCAACGAGGTGGTGGCCTCGGCAAGGTCACGCATGAACGTGCCGTTCTTCCTGCACGATCCGGCGCTGGATACGGTGTTCCTGGCCGAGGCCAGGCAGGCCGGATTGCTGGCGCTGAAAGGCCATCGCGTGCTCGGCGGCATGCGTGCTTCGCTCTACAACGCCATGCCGGAAGCCGGCGTGCAGGCCTTGGTCGATTTCATGCAGGAGTTCCAGACGCGTCATGGCTAAGCAATCCACCGACAACACGCGGAAGCCGAAGGCAAGGAGCAAGGCGAAAGCGGCAGCGGATGCTGCATCGTCCGGGCTCGAAGGCAAGCCCGATCTTTCCCAGGTGCGTGCGCAGATCGACGGCATCGACCAACAGATCCAGAGCCTGATCGCCGAGCGTGCGCGCTGGGCGCACCAGGTCGGCAAGGCCAAGGGCAAGCTGGCGGCGGCGGTGGATTACTACCGCCCCGAGCGCGAGGCGCAGGTGCTGCGGCGGGTGGTGGATCGCAATGCAGGCCCGCTCTCGGACGACGTCCTGGTGCGGCTGTTCCGCGAGGTGATGTCGGCCTGCCTCGCCCAGCAGGAGCCGCTGAAGATCGGCTACCTCGGCCCGGAAGGCACCTTCAGCCAGCAGGCGGTGCACAAGCATTTCGGCCATTCCGCGCATGGCCTGCCGCTTGCCAGCATCGAGGAAGTGTTCCAGGAAGTGGCGGCAGGGCATGCCGATTTCGGCGTTGTGCCGGTGGAAAATTCCGGGCAGGGCACGATCCAGGTGACCTTGGACATGTTCCTGACCTCGCCGCTGCGCATCTGCGGCGAGGTCGAGTTGCGCGTGCACCAATACCTGCTGTCGCGCAGCGGCCACATCGAGGATGTCGAGCGCATCTTCGGCCACCCGCAGGCACTGGCGCAGACGGCAGGCTGGCTGCGCACCAACCTGCCGCGCGTCGAAAAACTGCCGGTGGCCAGCAATGCCGAAGGCGCACGCCGTGCGCGTAATTCCGACGACGCCGCGGCGATTGCTGGTGAATCGGCCGCGCTGGTGTACGGATTGAAAAAGATCGCTGGCCCGATCGAGGATCGCAGCGACAACACCACCCGCTTCCTGGTCATCGGTCGCCAGCCGTTCCCGCCGTCCGGCAACGACCGCACCTCGCTGCTGGTGTTCATCCGTGACCGCCCCGGCGCGCTGTACGGCGTGCTGGAACCGCTGGCGCGGCGTGGCATCAGCATGAACCGGATCGAATCGCGTCCGGAGCACGGTCACAAATGGCAATACGCTTTCTTCATCGACGTGGCCGGCCATTGCGATGAAGCGCCGCTCAAGGACGCGCTCGAGGAGATCGGTGGGTTGGGCGATGAGGTGCGGGTGCTTGGCTCCTACCCGGTGGCGATCACGTGATCGACTTCGTTGCGCTCGCGCAGGCGGGGGTCCGTGGCCTGCGTGCCTACGATCCCGGTCACGATCTGGTCGCGTTGCGCCGCCAGCACGCGCCGGTGCCGCTGGTTGAACTCGGGTCGAATGAGAACCCCTACGGTGCCAGCCCAAAGGCCAGGCAGGCCGTGATCGATGCACTGGAAGGTCTGCACATCTATCCCGATCCGCTGGGCGGTGATCTCAAGCGTGCCTTGGCTGTCAAGCACGACGTTGAGCCTGCGCAGGTGCTGCTGGGCAATGGCTCGCACGAACTGCTGATGCAGTTCGCGCAGGTGTTCGCCGGTGCGGGCGACGAGGTGGTGGCATCGCAGTTCGGATTTGCCGTGTATGCGCTGGCCGCGCAAGCGGCGGGTGCGACCTTGCGCCTCGCACCGGCGCTGGCGCATGACCACGCGATGCCGCGCGGGCACGATCTGGATGCGCTGCTGTCTGCGATCACGCCGCGCACCAAGCTGGTCTATCTCGCCAACCCGAACAATCCCACCGGGACCTGGTACTCGGCGACGGCATTCGCGGCGTTTCTTGCGCAGGTGCCGGCGCATGTGCTGGTGGTGGTGGACGAAGCCTATGCCGAATTGGCGGATGCCGACGACTACGCCAGTGCGCTGGGGCTGCTGGCCGCGCATCCCAATCTGATCGTCACCCGCACCTTCAGCAAGGCCTATGCGCTGGCCGGTGCGCGGGTGGGCTATGCGATTGCGCATCCGGACTGCATCGCAGTGATGGAGCGCGTGCGCGAGAGCTTCAACGTCAACGCCTTGGGGTTGGCGGCGGCGGAAGCGGCGTTGGCCGATACGGCGCATTTGCAGGCCACGGTGGCCGCCAATGCGCGGCAACGGCAACTTCTGGCGGACGCCCTGCGCGCACGCGGGCGTTGGCTATCGCCGTCGCAGACCAATTTTCTGCTGGTGGAGTTCGGTGAGGCCACTGCCCGGATCGAGGCCGCGCTGGTGCAGCGTGGCGTGATCCTGCGCCCGATGGGTGGGTATGGCCTGGGCGATTGCCTGCGCATCACCGTGGGCAAGGCGGAGCAGAACGCGTGCCTGCTGGTGGCATTGGATGAGGTGATGGCGTGAGCGCGCGGGTGGACTGGCGCGCACGGACTGGATCGCCGCTGCGCGGGACACTGGCCATTCCCGGTGACAAGTCGATTTCGCATCGTGCGGTGATGTTGGCGGCGCTGGCCGATGGGGTGTCTACCATCGACGGGTTCCTCGAAGGCGAGGACACACGCGCAACTGCGGCGATTTTCTCCCGGATGGGTGTACGCATCGAAACCCCATCGCCCTCGCGGCGGATCGTGCATGGTGTCGGCATCGATGGATTGCATGCGCCTGACGGTGCGCTGGACTGCGGCAACGCCGGCACCGGCATGCGCCTGCTGGCCGGCCTGTTGGCTGCGCAGCGCTTCGATTCGACCCTGACCGGCGATGACTCGCTGCGCAAACGACCGATGCGGCGTGTCACTGAGCCGTTGGCCACGATGGGTGCGCGGATCGACACCGCTGCTGGCGGCTTGCCGCCGCTGCATATCCATGGCGGGCAGCACTTGCATGGGGCCAGACATGCGCTGGATGTCGCCAGCGCGCAGGTCAAATCGGCGCTCTTGCTGGCCGGCCTGTACGCGCAGGGTGAAACCGAGGTGGTCGAGCCACACCCGACTCGCGATTACACCGAGCGCATGCTGGCGGCCCTCGATGTCGATATCGATTTTTCACCCGGCTATGCGCGCCTGCGCGGCGGCCAGCGGCTGCGTGCGACCGACGTGGTGGTGCCGGCGGATTTTTCCTCGGCGGCATTCTTCCTGGTCGCGGCGAGCATCGTGCCCGGTTCCGATCTTTGCTTGCGGGCCGTGGGGCTGAATCCCCGCCGCACCGGCCTGTTGCACGTGTTGCGGCATATGGGCGCGGACATCGAGGAGGCGCATGCCGGCCGTTGCGGTGGCGAGGCGGTGGCCGACTTGCGCGTGCGTCATGCACAGCTGCGCGGGGTCGAGGTGCCGCAGGCGCTGGTGGCGGACATGATCGATGAATTCCCGGCACTGTTCATTGCCGCCGCCTGCGCCGAAGGGCCGACCGTGGTGCGTGGCGCGGCCGAGTTGCGGGTGAAGGAATCCGACCGCATTGCGGTAATGGCCGAAGGCTTGCGGGCGCTGGGCATCCGGGTCGATGAAACGCCGGACGGCGCGACGATCCATCCAGCGCCGCTGCACGGTGGCAGCGTGGACAGCCACGCCGACCATCGCATCGCAATGGCATTCGCGGTGGCGGCGCAGGTTGCCGAGGGCGACGTGCAGATCCACGACGTGGCCAATGTGGCGACCTCGTTTCCCGGCTTCGACACCTTGGCCAGAGGCGCAGGTTTCGGCCTGGAGTGATCCGGTTCGCAGGATCGCTGTTTGCTCAATCCCTGACCGTGCGCCAGACGTTGAGCGCGAAACAGTAGAAACCGAGCAGGACGGCGGTGGCACCGATCGGCAGCACGCCCCCCGGCAGTTCGTGGCCGTTCGTCATCATGTAGGCCAACCCGATCATGAAGGTCGGAAGCCCCAGGTTGTGCAGCCAGAAATGGCATGACGCCAGCCGCGTGCTGCTGGCCGTCGGGTAGTGCTTGTAGATGACGCCGGCCATGGCCAGCGACAGCCAACCCGCCAACAGAATGTGCGCATGCACAGGCATCAACACGAAATTCTTGGTGATCCCCATGTACAGTCCGAGCGTGCCGCCTATGACCAGATAGGCGACGGCGATACGGATGAATCTGCTTGCCATGACGCGCTTCCCCCGCGTTGGTTGATCTGCAAACGGCCATCCACCCCGGGATGGTCGGGCGGCATGATTGAAGCATGGATGCCGATGCGATGGCAGCTGCCTGGCAGTACCCGTCCTGCACGGAAGCCAGGATTCCTTGACCGGGTAATCCAACCCGTGGCCCGTGGTGCAAGTTCGGCGCGTCCTTGCGCCACGCATCCCTGCGTCAGTTCCGTGCCGCGATTCCTCGCCTTGCTTCAGTCGCTGGTCACTGCCACGCCGCGCTCGCCTTCCTTGCCGCAGTCATCGATGTCCGTCTGGGTCATGCTGGCGTAGGGCTTGAACTCGGGTAGCGAGGCGGCCAACTGGTTCTGGGTGGCCAGCAGCGGTGGCAGGCGGGTGCACAGGGTCTTGGCCTGCGCTTCGATCTTCTTTCCTTCGGCCTCCATCCGCGCCTCGTAATTCTTCTGGCCCTGTTCGCCACCGAAGATCGCCTCGCCCACGCCCTGCAGGGCCTTGCCGGCGATGTCGGCGCCCTGTGCGCCGATCGCCATCCCGGCTTCGGCGATGCCGATGATCTGGTTGCGATAGGTCAGCAGTTGCTGGCGTTGGTCGGCGTTGATCGTCACCGGCTTGCCGGCGATCAGCAGGTCGCCTTGCGGGGTGATTTCCGCCTTGGGCAGGTTGTCACCGGGACGTTCGACCTCGTGGCCATTGACGTTGATGTGGACGCCGTTGTTCAGCACCAGGTTTTTCTCGCGCAATTCCTTGCGCGCGGTGTCCATTGCACGATCCACCTGTTCACCGATGAAACTGTGGTTGCCTGGTTGGCCGGCTTGTGCGGCAGGCTTGGAACCCGACGTCGAGGCAGGTTGGCTGCAGGCACTCAGGCTGATCGAGGCGAGCAGGGCGAGGGCGAGGATGCTATGACGGTTCATGATGGCGCTTCCTGAAGAATGGAGTGGGTTCGGGATCAACCTTCGTCGCGCCAGCGGCGCAGGCGGATGGCGGCGATGATCATGGCGATGCCGGCCACCACGCCAACCCACAGTTGCGGCGTGGCCATCACCGAGTACATGCCTTTGAGGACGGCCATATGGTCGAGTGAGGCGTCGGTTCGCGTTTGCAACATGGTTGGATTCATTTCGAACAGCCAGGTGCCCGGGAACACGCCGCCCAGCACATGCGCGACCACGTTCTTCCAGATCCAGCTACTGCCGAGGTTGAAGACACTCATCAGGTCGAACCAGCTGACGAGGACGCCGGTGAACACCGGAATCATGATCGCCCACAGGAACGGCTTGCTCTTGGCCCAGGCCGAGCACAGCATCAGCCAACCGACGCTGGGCAGTGCCCACAGGGCGTAGATCGGCAGCGCCGCGATCGCCACGCCGGCATTGGCCAGCAGGTTGCCGGGGCTCCACAGCAGGGTGAACGGGTTGGCGCCGTGGATCAGTACGAACACGCTGAGCAGCAACAGATAGGCCACCATGCACACGATGCCGATGGCGGTGGCAATGGCCGGTGCGATCAGCAATGCGCTGGCGAGCTTCGACAGCACGGTGTCACGGTCGGACACCGGCAGCGATTTCCAGAACAGCACGCTGCGGTCCTTGCGCTCGTCGAACAGGCTGCCAAGGCAGTAGAAGAACACCACGAAGCCCAGCACCAGCAGTGGCCAGAACATCGCGGTGGCGGTGCTCATGGTGATGCCCTGGCTCAGGTGTGCCATGTCCTCGGCGCTCATCTGCGAGGTCAACGCGCCGAGGTCGAGGCCATTGATCGTGGTCTTGCCGTTGATGTGAAGACCGTTGTGGCTGCGCAGCACGTATTCGGCCATGCCCAGCGCCATCAGGGTGAACAGCAGCGAGATGGCGGAGGCCCAGATCGGTGCCCAGAAAAAGCCGCCCTTGTGCTCCCAGAATTCGCGCTTGAGCAGGAGCTTGAGCTTGTGGGTGGAATGCGTCACGGCCGGACGGGCCGGGGCACGGTCGGCGGTGTCGATGGCGGCGTTCATGCGTAACTCCCTTTCATGGTGGCGACGAACAGGTCGGCGAGGCCCGGCGTGCGGGTTTCGCCCAGTTCGGCCAAGCGGGCCGGGTCGGCCCCGTCGAACAGCATCACGGTCTTGCCGAACGGCAGGCTGCGCTCGTCCTTGGGATTGAGCGCACGCGCCGCATCGAGCTTGTCTGCATCCACCAGCACCTCGGCATAGCGCTCGCCCAGCGTGTCCATGGCGGCATCGAGCACCACCTTGCCGTGCTGGATGAACATCACGTCGGTGAGGATGTGTTCGATTTCCTCGACCTGGTGGGTGGTGACGAGGATGGTCTTCTCCTCGTCGAAATAGTCCTCCAGCAGGCGCTGGTAGAACTGCTTGCGGTAGAGGATGTCGAGGCCGAGGGTCGGCTCGTCCAGCACCAGCAGCTTGGCATCGATCGCCATGACCAGGGCCAGGTGCAGTTGCACGATCATGCCTTTGGACATCTCGCGCACTTTCTGCCTGGGCTTGAGCTGGGTGCCCTTGAGGAATTCGCGGCAGCGGGCGGCATCGAAGCGCGGATGCACGCCGGCCACGAATTCGATGGCCTGATCGACCGTGATCCAGCGCGGCAACACGGCGACGTCGGCGATGAAGCACACGTCATTCATCAGTGCGTCGCGTTCGGTGCGTGGGTCCTTACCCAGCACCTTGAGATCACCATCGAACGGGATCAGGCCGAGGATGGCCTTGAGTGCGGTGGTCTTGCCGGCACCGTTCGGGCCGATCAGGCCGACGATGCGGCCGGTCGGGATGGTGAAGTCGGCGTTGTCGAGGGCAAGGCTGTTCTTGTAGGCCTTGCGCAGCCCCTTGGCGGTGACGACGGCTGGGTTGGTGCTGGTGCTCATTTCGGCCCCCACTTGTGTTTCGGATCAAGGAGTTCTTCGACGGACAGGCCCAGCCGCTGGATGCGTTCCTGGATCTGCGGCCATTCCTCGCTGAGGAAGCGCTCGCGTTCGCTGGAGCGCAGTCGCTTGGTCGCGCCGTCGGTGACGAACATGCCGAGGCCGCGGCGCTTTTCCACCAATTGCTCGTCAGCGAGCTCCTGATAGGCGCGCGAGACGGTGATCGGGTTGAGTTGGTATTCGGCGGCGACCTGGCGCACGGAGGGCAGGGCGTCACCGGGATTGAGCAGACCGTCGAGCATCATCGCCACGACGCGTTCCTTGAGTTGCCGATAGATCGGAGCGCCATCGCTCCATTCGACGGTGGTCATGGGTCACCCCAGCGGCTGGAAGGAGAAGAACGGCATCCGCAGGGAATGCCGGAACGGATGCGAGGACAAGCGACGTGGTGGCCGACGTGTGGCGGCGTCCGGGCTCGTGGTCGGAATGGCATCGACGGCGGCACTGGTGCCGGAGCGCGCCGCCGATTCGGGTTCCGCCGATGCCGCGAAGGCGTGCATCGCGGTCAGCAGGATGGCGGCGAGGGTCGCGCTCACCAACATCGGGTGGAGGCGTTGATTGCGGGTCATGTCGGGATCTCCTCGCCACGTCTACGTGTTGTAGGTAACTATAACACTACATTTGGCCGCGTCAAGCACTTTCCACCCAACTAAAGACATGGGTGGGGTGGCCACAGCGGAATAAGTGGGAATGGCGGGCGGTAATGGAGGGCCGCACGCGCCCGAGTGTGGTTGCCCGCCGCGCCTTCAACACGGACAATAGGCGGCTCAGGGCCGATGGCCCGAAGCCTCCGTGGAGATCATCCGCAATGAATCTGTCGATGCGCGCACTGGGCGCGCTGCTTGCGGCTGTGCTGATGGCGGGCGTGGCGTATGCGCAAAACGCGCCACCGACCAGCGAGCGCGACAAGATCGGTTACATGGAAGGGCTGGATGCAGGGCGTTCCATCGGCGCCGGCCTGCAGGATCTCGACCAGGCTGCGTTCGTGCGCGGCCTGGAAAACGCGATGGCCGGAGGTGCACCCATCGTGCCCGAGGATGAAGCGCGCGGCGTGTTGCGCAGCTTGATGGCCAGCATCGGTGCGCGTGTTTCCGGCAAACCCGCGGTGGCGATCGATCGCAACAAGGCCGGGCTGGTGGTGGGGACGAATGTCGGTCGTCGCATGACCGGCCTGCGTGGCGAATTCGACATGTCGATGTTCCTGCGCGGCTTGAATGATGGCGCCAATCCCGCCGTCACGCCGGCACTGGATGCGGCCGAGATCGATCGCGTGCGCACGGCACTGGCGGCAAAGGTGCAGGTGAGCAGTGCAAGCGTGCGGCAGACCGAGCATGCCGCCGCAGAGGAGCGTGAGCAGGCGTTTTTTGCCGGCAATCGCAAGCAGCCCGGTGTGTTCGCCACGCCCAGCGGCCTGCAGTACAAGATCCTCCAGCAGGGCAAGGGTGTCCGCCCGATGCCCGGCCAGAAGGTGCGCGTCAACTACGTCGGCACCTTGCTCGATGGCACCAAGTTCGACAGTTCCTACGATCATGGCCAGCCGGCTGTGTTCGGCCTCAACGATGTCATCCCCGGTTGGACAGAGGGCCTGGGCCTGATGCCGGTCGGGGCGAAATACCGCTTCTGGATCCCGTCAAACCTCGGCTACGGCCAGTCCGGCATGGCGCCGACCATCCCGCCCGACGCCACCCTGGTATTCGACGTGGAACTGATCGGCGTCCAGTGAGTCCAATCCCGTTTCGACCCCGTACTTCCGGCGATCATCGCCGGCCCAACCTGTCCCCCGGAGCACTTGCACAATGAATCCGCTGATTCGCACCACCGCGCTTACCGCCGCCATGTTGTTCGCGCTTTCCGCCTGCAAGGCCGGCGACAAACCCGTCGCCGTCGGGCCGGGCGGTGCCAATGCCAACGGCGCAGCCGGGGCCAACCAGTATCCGGGCTTGCCGACCGAGAAGGAGCAGGTCAGCTACACGATCGGCATGGCGATGGGCAAGCAACTCACCGAGATCAAGGGCGAAATCGACGTCGATACCCTGGTCAAGGCGCTGAAGACCCAGCTCAGCGGTGGCCATGCGCTGCTGACCGAGGCGCAGGCCCAGCAGATCATGCAGGAGTTCGGGCAGAAGATGCAGGCCAAGCAGATGGCCGAAATGATGGCGCAGGCCAAGGCCAATCAGGAAAAGGGTGAGAAGTTCCTCGTCGAAAACGGCAAGAAGCCGGGTGTGGTCACCACCCCTTCGGGCCTGCAGTACCAGATCCTGACGCCGGGCAATGGTCCCAAGGCCACCGCGCAGGACGGCGTCAAGGTCAACTATGTCGGCACCTTGCTTGACGGCACCAAGTTCGACAGCTCCTATGACCGCGGTGAGCCGGCGACGATGCCGCTGGCCGGCGTGATTCCGGGCTGGGTCGAAGGCCTGCAGCTGATGCCCACCGGCAGCAAGTTCCGCTTCTGGATTCCGTCGCGCCTGGCCTATGGCGAGCAGGCACCGCCGACGATCGGCCCGAACCAGGTGCTGGTGTTCGACGTCGAGCTGCTCGAAGTCATCAAGAAGCCGAACACCGGCGCTCCGGCTGCTGCTCCTTCCGCAGCACCTGCAGGCGCACCGCCGGCGGACGCAGCGGCGCACTGATGCCCCGGCAGCTGCCGCGCGGCTTCCCGCTGCGCGGCGGCTTCCGCTGTCTGCCGCAGGGATGAGTCCATCGGCCACCTCCCACCAAACGAAAGGATTCGAACCCCATGCGCGTCTGCATTTTTGGCACCGGCTATGTCGGTCTGGTCACCGGGACCTGCCTCGCCGAGGTCGGCCACGACGTGCTCTGCATTGACGTGGATGCAGCCAAGGTCGAAGGGCTCAACCGCGGTGTGGTGCCGATCTTCGAGCCGGGCCTCACGCCCATGGTGCAGGCCAACCACGCGGCCGGTCGCCTGCGGTTTTCCGTTGATGCCGCGTCGGGCGTCGCTCACGGCGAGGTGATCTTCATCGCGGTCGGCACGCCGCCGGATGAGGACGGCAGCGCCGACCTGAAATACGTGCTGGCGGTGGCCGCGAGTATCGGTATGCATCTGGATCGACCGGCCGTGGTGGTGGACAAGTCCACCGTGCCGGTCGGTACCGCCGACAAGGTGAGCGCAAGGATCGCGGCGGAACTGGCCGCACGCGGCGCGGACATCGCGTTCGAAGTGGTGTCCAACCCCGAGTTTCTGAAGGAAGGCGCGGCGGTCGAGGATTGCCTGCGTCCGGACCGGATCGTGATCGGTACCGACAGCGCTGCTGCGCTGGACACCATGAAACGCCTGTATGCGCCGTTCAATCGCAACCACGAGCGGATCGTGGCGATGGACGTGCGTTCGGCCGAACTGACCAAGTACGCCGCCAACGCGATGCTGGCGACCAAGATCAGCTTCATGAACGAGATCTCGCGCATTGCCGAGGAAGTCGGCGCTGACGTCGAGCTGGTGCGCAAGGGCATTGGCTCCGATCCGCGCATCGGTTGGGGCTTCATCTATCCTGGTGCCGGCTACGGCGGTTCCTGCTTCCCCAAGGACGTGCAGGCGCTGGCGAAGACCGCCTTGCAGCACGGCGTACGCACCCGCCTGCTGGATGCGGTGGAAGCGGTCAACGATGCGCAGAAGAGCCATCTGTTCGAACTGATGGTGCGCCATTACGGCAGCGTCAGCGCCATCCGCGGCAAGACCGTCGCACTGTGGGGTCTGGCCTTCAAGCCGGACACCGACGACATGCGCGAGGCTTCCAGTCGACGCATGCTCGATCATCTCTGGGATGCCGGTGCCAAGGTGCGGGCGTTCGACCCCGAGGCCATCGGCGAGGCGAAGCGGATCTACGGCGAACGCGCAGACCTTGTGCTGTGTGATTCGTCCACGGCGACGCTGGATGGGGCGGATGCCCTGGTCGTGATCACCGAATGGAAGCAGTTTCGCAGTCCCGATTTCGGCGCGCTGAAGAATGCACTGACCGACGCCGTCCTGTTTGATGGACGCAACCTGTATCGGCCTGCCGATGTCGAAGCGGCCGGCGTGGCCTATTACGGCATCGGGCGCGGGCGTTCGGTGCGCAAGGGCTGAGCGTGTCCGATCTCGAACAACGGTTGATTGACCTGGAAACCCGCCTGACCTTCCAGGAGCAGGCGCTGCAGGAATTGAGCGACGCGCTCGCCGCCGCACGTGATACCGAAGCGCGCAACGGGCTGCTGTTGCATCGAGCGCTGGAAGACCTGCGACAATTGCGCAGCGCGCTGGCATCCAGCCCGATCACCGGCGATGCCGCCAGCGAACCGCCGCCACCGCATTACTGAGCCGCCGCACCGCAATGAGCAATTCCCTGCGCGACCAGCTGTTGGGGCTGGGTTTCAAGTCTGCTCCCAAGCCGCCGACACCGGCAAAGCCTGCGCCGCGTGCGCACCCGCAAGCGCCTGCCAAGGCCGCAGCCGGCAAGCCATCCCGTGACGGCAAGCCGCGGCATGATCGCAACGTCAAGCCACAGGGCGATATCGACCTCGCCAAGGCCTTCGCTATCCGTGCGCAGAAGGAAAAGGACGAGCGCATCGAGGCCGAGCGCATCAAGCAGGAAGAAGCTCGGCTGCGCCGCGAAGCGCGCGCCAAGCTCGAAGCCTTCCTGAAGGACAAGGCACTGAATGCCGCCGATGCCGATCACGTCCGCCATTTCGACTACGGCGGCAAGATCAAGCGCATCCACGTCAATGCCGAGCAGCTCAAGGCGCTCAACGCGGGGCTGCTGGGCGTGGTGCAGCAGAATGGTCGTTACCTGCTGGTGACTGCCGAGGTGCTGGAGCAGGTGGAGGCCATCTTCTCGCAGGCGGTGGCGTTGAAGGTGGATCCGAACGCGCCTGCTGCCGACGATCCCTATTCCGACCCGCAATACCAGGTGCCGGATGATCTGGTCTGGTGAGGTGGGTTTACGGACATTTTTTTCGACGCGGATAAACGCGGATGACACGGATAAAGTCGTGAAATCTCATCCGGCTGTTTCCGCGTCAATCCGCGTCAAAAATGCACTCCATTCTGGGCGTGCCCGAAACCAAGCAATGCCACCTGCTCACTCCGGATCGTAATCCAGATTGAACGACAGCCAGCGCTCGGCCTGCTTCATGTCCACGCCCTTGCGCTTGGCGTAGTCCGCGACCTGCTCGCGGGTGATCCGCCCGACCACGAAGTACTTGCTGTCCGGATGGCTGAAATACAGCCCGGACACGCTGGACGCCGGATACATGGCGAAGTGGTCGGTCAGGGTGACGCCACTGTTCACGGTCGAATCGAGCAGGTCGAAAATCACCCGTTTCTCGCTGTGCTCGGGGCAGGCCGGGTAGCCCGGGGCAGGGCGGATGCCGCGATAGGCCTCGGCAATCAGGGCTTCGTTATCGAGCGACTCATCCGCGGCGTAGCCCCAGAATTCCTTGCGCACGCGCTGGTGCAGGCGTTCGGCAAAGGCTTCGGCGAGGCGATCGGCCAGCGCCTTGAGCAGGATGACGTTGTAGTCGTCGTGTTCCGCCTGCATGCGCTCGATGTGCGGCTCGATGCCGAGCCCTGCGGTGACCGTGAACGCGCCGATCCAGTCCTGCTTGCCCGAGTCCTTCGGCGCGATGAAATCCGCGAGGCACAGGTTCGGGCGTTCGATCGGCTTGTCGGCCTGTTGGCGCAGGCAGCGCAGCCAATGTGCCTGGCCATCGACGTCGAGCAGCACGTCATCGCCGACGCTGTTGGCCGGCCAGAATTCGCAGACGGCTTTCGCCCGCAACCATTTCTCGCCAACGATGCGCGCAAGCATCGCCCGCGCGTCCTTGTAAAGCTCGCTGGCCTGCGCACCGACCACGGGATCGGTGAGGATTGCCGGGTACTTGCCGGCCAGTTCCCAGGTGTTGAAGAACGGCGTCCAGTCGATGCACTCGACCAGCTCGGCGAGCGGATAGTCGTCAAACACATGCCGACCGGGCTGCAGGGGCGCGGGCGGCGTATAGCTGTCCCAGTCGCCGCGGAACCGGCGTTCACGCGCCTGTTCCAAGGTCACCAATTTCTGTGGATTGCCACGCAGCCGATAGCGCTCGCGGATCTCCACGTATTCGTCGTTGGCGGCGTTCAGTACGGTGTCGCGCTGTTCCAGCGACATCAGCGACTGCGCCACGCCGACCGCACGCGAAGCGTCCTTGACCCAGAGCGTGCGCGCTGCGTAATTCGGTGAAATCTTCAGTGCGGTATGCGCGCGCGAGGTGGTGGCGCCACCGATCAGCAGCGGGGTGGTGAAGCCCTGCACCCGCATCTCGCGGGCGACGTGGGTCATCTCCTCCAGCGAGGGCGTGATCAGGCCGGAGACGCCAATCATGTCGGCGTTCTCCGCCTTGGCGGTGTCGAGGATCTTTTGTGCCGGCACCATCACCCCGAGGTCGATCACTTCGAAGTTGTTGCAGGCCAGCACGACGCCCACGATATTTTTGCCGATGTCGTGGACATCGCCCTTGACCGTGGCCATCACGATCTTGCCATTGCTCTTGGGTGCGTCGCCGCTGCGCGCCTTCTCCGCCTCGATGAAGGGCAGCAGCCAGGCCACCGCCTTCTTCATCACCCGCGCCGACTTGACCACCTGCGGCAGGAACATCTTGCCGGCACCGAACAGGTCGCCGACCACGTTCATGCCGTCCATCAGCGGGCCTTCGATCACGTCCAGCGGACGCGTCGACTGCAGCCGTGCCTCTTCGGTATCTTCGGTGACGTAGGCGTCGATGCCGTTGACCAGCGCATGGGAAAGCCGCTGCGCAACCGGAAGCTTGCGCCAGGCAAGATCCTCGACCTTCTTCTCGCCCTTCTTGCGGCGGTAGTTGTCGGCGATCTCCAGCAGCCGTTCGGTGCCGTCCTTGCGCCGGTTGAGCACCACGTCCTCGACTCGTTCGCGCAGTTCCGGATCGAGGCTGTCGTAGATCGGCAGCGCGCCGGCGTTGACGATGCCCATGTCCATTCCGGCCTGGATCGCGTGGTACAGGAACACCGTGTGGATGGCCTGGCGAACCACTTCGTTGCCGCGGAAGGAGAAACTGATGTTGGAGACGCCGCCGGAGATATGGCTGTACGGGAAGCGCTGGCGCAGTTCACGGGCGGCCTGGATGAAGGCCACTGCGTAGTCGTCGTGCTCCTCGATCCCGGTGGCGATGGCGAAGCAGTTGGGGTCGAAGATGATGTCTTCGGGCGGGAAGCCGATCTCTTCGGTCAGCAAGCGGAAGGCACGGGTGCAGATCTCGACCTTGCGCTGCGCACTGTCGGCTTGGCCGTCCTCGTCGAAGGCCATCACCACTACCGCCGCGCCGTAGCGGCGCACCAGCCGGGCCTGGCGCAGGAACTCGGTTTCACCTTCCTTCATCGAGATCGAATTCACGATCCCCTTGCCCTGCAGGCACTTCAAGCCGGCCTCGATGACCGTCCATTTCGAGGAGTCGATCATCACCGGCACCTTGGCGATGTCCGGTTCGGCGGCGATCAGGTTGAGGAACTCGACCATCGCCTGTTCGGCATCGAGCAGGCCGTCGTCCATGTTGATGTCGATCACCCGCGCGCCGCTTTCCACCTGCTGGCGGGCCACGGCCACTGCTTCGTCGAAGCGGTTTTCGACGATCAGCTTCTTGAACTGGGCGCTGCCGGTGACATTGGTGCGCTCGCCGATATTGATGAAATTCGCATCCGGGCTGAGGATCAGCGATTCCAGCCCGGACAGACGGGTGTGACGGTGCAGTGACGAGTTCATCTTTCAGACCTTTGGAGCGAGATTCTTGACGCGGATTGACACGGAAAAAACGGATCAATCAAGCAGTCAGGACATGTGGAAAAGGCGTTATCCGCGTTCATCCGCGTCAAAAATTATTCGGCTGTTTCCATCTCTGGCAATTCCCGCGGGGCGACATCGGCGACGGCCGCGGCAATTGCAGCGATGTGCTCCGGGGTGGTGCCACAGCAGCCGCCAACGATATTGAGCAGGCCGCTTTGCGCGAATTCGCGCAATTGCTCGGCCATGCTCTCCGGGGTTTCGTCATAGCCACCGAAGGCATTCGGCAGGCCGGCATTGGGGTGGCAGCTCAACGGCGCATCGGCGACCTGCGCGAGGACGGCGATGTGCTGGCGCAGCTCGCGTGCGCCGAGCGCGCAGTTCAGCCCGATCGACAGCAGGGAGGCATGTCGCAGCGAATACCAGAACGCCTCGGCGGTCTGGCCGGAGAGTGTGCGCCCGGAGGCGTCGGTGATCGTCCCCGAGACCATCACCGGCAGCCGTCCGCCGATTTCGTCGAACACATCGTCGATGGCGAACAGCGCGGCCTTGGCGTTCAGGGTGTCGAACACGGTCTCGACCATCAGGATGTCGGCGCTGCCTTCGATCAGCCCGCGCGCCGACTCGCGATAGGCTTCGGCGAGATCGTCGAAGCTGACGGCGCGGAAGCCGGGGCGGTTGACGTCCGGTGACAGCGAGGCGGTGCGGCTGGTTGGCCCCAGCACGCCGACGACGAAGCGTGGACGGTCGGGCGTGCGTGCTTCGATCGCATCGCACTCGGCCCGCGCCAGCCGCGCGCTTTCACGGTTGAGTTCGCGCACGAGGTGGGTGAGGCGATAGTCGGCCAGCGAAATGCTGGTCGAGTTGAAGGTATTGGTCTCGATCAGGTCGGCACCGGCCTCGAGGTACTTGCGATGGATGCCGCCGATGATGTCGGGTCGGGTCAGGCTGAGCAGGTCATTGTTGCCGCGCTGGTCGCTGGCCTCGCAGCCGCAGTCCGGGCCATGGACATGGCCGCCGACGGCAAACAGCGCGTCATAGCCCTGCGCAAAACGACCGCCTCGGTAATCGGCTTCCTCCAGGCCTTCGCGCTGGATCATCGTGCCCATCGCGCCGTCAAGGATCAGGATGCGCTTGGCCAGCGCGGCTTCCAGCGCGGCGACGCGGTCGGGGTGTTTCCAGGCAAGGGTCATGTCGACGAGTCCAGCAGAAATTGATTCGGGTGCATGCGTGCAGCGGGGCGTGTCACGGCTTCACTCCGGTGAGTGAAATCACTTCGAAATGTGGCGGCCGACGCTCACGGGTGACGGTTTCGAGGTTGGCGACCTGCAGGCCGGCCTTCTCGGCAAACTTGCGCAGCTCGCGTGCACTGAAGCCGAGGTTGACGTGTCCATAGGCCTCGGCCACGTTGCGATGGCCATGCTTGTCGAGGCTGGACAACAGCAAGCGTCCGCTGCGGCGCAACACCCGCGCCGCCTCGGCCACCGCCTGCGCAGGCTTGGCTGCATAGGTCAGAGCCTGCATCAGCACGACCAGGTCGAAGCTTTCGTCGTCGAAGGGCAGGGCGTGCATGTCGCCGGCGCGGACTTCAACATTGCCGAATCGCCGCAGTCGTTCGCTGGCGGCCGAGACCACGCGCGGGTTGGAATCAATGCACACATAGCGGCCGGAATGCGGTGCCAGCAATTCGGCCAACACGCCATCGCCGGAAGCAATGTCCAGCACGTCACCCGGCCACAGCAGCGGGATGGCGGTGCGTGCCATCGCTTCCCAGGTGCGGCCGGGCGAGTAATGGCGCTCCATGTCACCGGCCACGCTGTCGGCCCAATTCTGCTCGGCGGCACGGTTGGCCAGCACCGCAGCCACGCGACTGGCATCCTGGTCCAGCAGTGGATCGTTGCTGCCGCTGCGAATCGAATGCCACAATGCGCGTTGGGTGGCGTCCAGGCCGTCTTCATCGAAACGGTAATAGGCGGAGACCCCGGCGCGACGGTCGCGCACAAGCCCGGCCTCCTTGAGCCGAGCCAGGTGGGTAGACACGCGGGGTTGCGCCAACTGGGTGATCGCCGACAGCTCGGCCACCGTCAGCTCCTCGCGCTCCAGCAGTGCCAGCAGCCGCACCCGGGTCGCGTCGGCAAACACCTTCAGATGCGCTGACCAGCCTTCGAGATCCATATATCTTTCCATCGCGATTCAGCGATGAATTATACGCTGTGCGGGATGTGGGTCAAGGGCGGGTTTCGAGGTCGAGAGTGTCCACGGTTCACCCGAATGGCAGTTGATTGTTGAAAAGCACGACCTCTTCCGATAGTGATTTGGTTGCATGGGAAGCGGTCGATCGCAAATGTTCCCTGACCCCGTTTTCGGCTATCTTCCCGGTACGAGTCCATGCAGGTCGAACACATGCGCGTCACCATCGTCGGATTGATCACTCCCCATGTCCTGCGGGTCATCGATCTCGCCAAGGAGGCCGAGACCGGTGCCAACGTCGACTTCCACCTGCGCGATGCCGTCGCCCGGACGATCGACGACCTCGGCCATCAGCACAATGCCAAGGACTTGCTCACCGCCTACATCCACGGGCTTGAAACTGCCGCACAGGAGGCGGGTCAGTTCCGCAAGGTGTACGCCAATGCACTGAAGACGGCTGCGACGAACGCCGCAGGCAGGCTCCGGCAGCTGGATTGACGACGACGCAGGGCGGCAGGAGTGGCGGACGCGCTCCGATACGGGGGCGAGGCTGCCCGTGGTTCACCCCCGTTCAGCGCGTGGTACTGATCTCGTCCACGATCCGACGTTGGACGGTAGCGATATCTTGCTTCATTGATGGTTCGGTCCGAGCGAGTGTGCTTTCATTCGAGCAGACACGACGCGCTTGCCCGCCCCCCATGCCCTCGAAACCCTTGCCCGAGAAATACCGCAGCTCCGCACTCAAGCGCGCCGCCGCGCGCAAGCCGAATGCGACCAGCTTGGTGATGCTGGGCACCGGCATGCCACGGCCGGACCCGGCCTGCTTCGGGCCGGCGACTGCGGTGGTGTTCGATGGGCGGGTGTTCCTGTTCGACGCCGGTGCCGGCGTCATGCGCCGAATGGCCGCGGCGGGTCTGTCGATCCGTGGGCCGGAGGCGGTCTTCATCACCCATCTGCACAGCGATCACACCCTCGGCTACCCCGACCTGATCCTGACCAGTTGGGTGATGGGCCGGCGCGACAAATTGCAGGCCTACGGACCGCGTGGCTTGAAGAAGATGACCAAACACATCCTCGCTGCGTGGGACGAGGACATCCATGTGCGCATCGAGGGGCTGGAGCGGCAGACAACCACCGGTTACAAGGTGGACGTGCACGAGTTCGATAGCGGACTGGTGTACGACAAGGACGGCGTTCGCGTCACCGCCATCCCGGTCGAACATGGCTGCTGGAAACAGGCCTATGGCTTTCGCATCGACACACCGGATCGCTCCATCGTGATTTCCGGTGATACCCGGCCCACCGAAGCCATCGTCGAGGCCAGCCGTGGCGTGGACCTGCTGGTGCACGAGGTCTATCCCCACACCCAAGCCTTGCCGGAGCTACGCATCGGCGGTGAGGTCTGGCCGACCTACATGGGCGAGTTCCATACCTCGGACCTTGAGTTGGGCGTGATTGCGGCATTGGCCAAGCCGAAGCGGCTGGTGCTGCACCACATCGTCCGCCACGGCAACGATGATGCGGAATTGCTGGCCGGTATCCGTGCAGGGGGCTACAAGGGGCCGGTGATCGTGGCGCAGGATCTGGATCGGTACTGAGGCGGCAGGCTCCGCCCAGCCAATATCAGCCCGACTGCATCCGGCGCGGCGGCATCCGATCCAGCAGTTCGGTGATCGGCATCGCCTTGGCATACAGCCAGCCTTGCGCGTATTGCACGCCATGCTCGCGCAGGTAGTCGGCCTGCATCTGGGTTTCCACGCCTTCGGCGATCATCTGGATGCCGAGGGATTTCGACATCGCGATGATGTGGTCGACGATCTTGCTGGTGACCGCGCCGGTTTCCACCGTGCCGACGAAGCTCTTGTCGATCTTCAGCCAGTCGAATTGCAGGTGGGTCAGGTAGGACAGGCTGGAGTAGCCGGTACCGAAGTCATCGATCACGACGCTGATGCCGATGCCCTGCAAGCTGGCGATGATCGGGGCCGCATCGTCCAGGTGCATGAATACGCGCTCGGTGACTTCGACATGCAAGTTCCGGGGCTTGGCGCCAGTGCGATCACTGGCGAGCTTGAGGCGTGCCGGAAAACCGCTGGCGCACAGATCCTCCGCGCTGAAGTTCAGGGCGAGTTGGAAGTCCGGATAGCGGGTGAACAGGGGAGTGGTCTCGCGTTCGATCGTGCGCAGCAGGTGTTCCCCGAGTGCCGGCATCAAGCCGGATTCCTCCGCGATCGGAATGAAGATGTCGGGGCTGATGGATTCACCACGTGGACGATGCCAGCGCATGAGGGCCTCCGCGCCGACCCAGCGGCCGCTGGCGAGTTCCACCACGGGTTGATACGCCACTGACAACTCGCCCTGCTTGATCGCTTGTTTCAACAGGTAGCGCAAGCTGGTATTGCGCAGTGCCATGCGCCTGACGGCAAATACCAGAAGCAGGCTTGCGACCAGGCCGAGCGCCAATGCAAGCAGCGTGCTCTGGAACACCACGGGTGCCCACATTGCGTTTGGCATGGCAGCAAAAACGGTGTAGGCACCTCTCCTGGAGCGCTCCCACGCGACGATGTGCCGCTTGTGCAAGAACACCCCGGAATAACCGGATGCAGGATGTTTCAACCATTCCGGATCGAACCTGCCGCGACTGGCCAATACGGCACCATCTGGACCAGTCCCAACGACGGCTGCCGACCAAGGTTCGCCATCGGGGATGATGTCCATGACCTGCGCCGGATGGGTGAACATCGAAATCCCGGTCACCGGATCCGTGGTCGCAAGCAGGGTGACATCCTGCGCAATCGGAAGATGCACGACATTGCGGATGATGAAACCGTTGAGGCTGGTATATGCGGGCTTGCCGATGGGCAAGTCTTGTTGGCCCAAGGCGGAGCACAGCAGTTGGTCATCGCGAACATAGCCCACGTCGGCCAAGGTGTCGGCATGCAGCAAGGCCCCGCGCATCAACTGAATGCCTTGCGGGCTGCAGGGGTCTTGCCCGGCGGTCGGATGGGACGCCCGGTTGGCCTGGCTCATTTCGATCCGGATTCTGTCCGCCTGCATCAGGATCCGGTGCGCCATCTGCGAACTCACGTCATCCATCCGCTGCATGCTGGCCCAATGCGCCACGATAAGTGCCACCAGTATTGGCAGGGCGATCGCCAGCAGGACGGGGGGTGACAGCAACGGGCTGGAGGGTTTCCGGATGAAAGCGGGCATGCGGGTGCCTGTCATCGTCGGTGGGTCGCAGCGTGCGCCGCTGCGCGTCGCCTCAGGTTGCGACTGTAATACGTCTTGCACTGTCTGTGGCAGACAAGTGTGCGGGAGCGTTGCCTACGCCGTCCCGGCCCTGCATTCGCTGCATGCTTGCGTCGGTTTTCGACATCGAACTATTCAGCCGACTTGGCCGGCTGCCGGACGCCCGCGTTAGCCGTCAACTGCTGTTGTCGTCCGGGATCCGCTCCACCCGCTGCCGGTACTGGCGCACGTTGTCGCCCTTGATGCGCGGGTCCCGCGTCTCCAGGGTTTCGCCGTCCTTGAAATCCTTCTCGTCGCCGGTCACCGGCTGCGACTGGATCGCGGTCTCGTGTTCGAAGTTGTGCGATTTATCGGTATTGCGGTAATACCGATACATCGCCCAGTAGAAGCCGGCGCCGCCAGCGGGGCCGAGCAACAGCAGGAATGCACCGTGGTCGCTCATGGTCAGCTCACGATCCAGATGGCAAGGGTTTCGAGGATGGTGCCGAGGGTCAGCGCGACCAGCAGCAGCTTCCATTTCTGGATCGGGATGCTGCCCATGGTCTCGCCGGTGCGGCCGTTGACCGCGATGTAGTGCAGCATCTTGGTGCCGGGCTGCTGGTAGGAATACAGCCACACCGGCAGGTACATCGCGACCCAGCGGGAGCCGTGGACCTTGAGGTATTCGCGTTCCCAACGCACGCCGCGGTCGTACATGCCGACCGATGCCTCGACTTCACTGCGGGCGATCGACAGCAACTGATCCTCCAGATGCGGGCGCAACTGCTCCACGTCGAGGTCGCGCTTTTCCGAACTGAAGCCGACCAGGTAGGACGCATTCCACTTGGCCGCGTTCTTGGTGTCGAACGGCAGGATCGTGTTGATGATGTTGTTGGTGTTGACGCGGGTATCGAGGTTGCCGCGGTTGGCCGAGGATTCCAGCGGCAGGTCGTCGACGGTGAAGTCGACATGCCGCTCCACCTGGTAGACATCGGCGTCGTAATAGGTGGTCTTGTTGTTGTCGCTGCCGCGTTGGTACTCGCGGGTCTTGATCTCGCCGTGGCCTTCGAGGTCGGAACTGGCCTTGCTGTCGACGATCATGTACGGCAGGTAGACGCCAACGACATTTTCCGGCGTGAACTGCTGCTTGAATTCCTTCAGCGCGAAGAATTGCCGCTTGCCGACGAACTGGCGGATGCGGGCAATCGCGTCGTCCTTCTTGATGTGGAAGGGCAGCACCGCATCAGGCACCGCGCCGTTGGCGATCTGTTCGTTGACGCCCAGCACATGCCGACACCAATGGCAGCGCGCGGTCATCGCGTTTTCGGTATTGACCGTGACCTCGGCGCCGCAGCCGGTGCACTTGAAGGTCATCATCGCCGAGGAATCGGCGGCGATGTCCTTGGCGCCGGAGGCGATGATCGTGCCTTCGAGCTGATCGAGGCCCTCGCCGAGGCCGAATTCCTCCTCGATCCGCTGGGCTTCCCATTCGTGGCGACAGAACAGGCAGATCAGCTTGTCGGTGCCCGGGCGCTGCTTGATATCGGTGGAGCCGCATTTCGGGCACTGGTTGAGCCCGTCCTTGAGCTCATCCGAGGATGTGTCGATGGCCACCGGATCAGGGGCCTTGATCTCGTCACGGAGTGGTCCGGGCAGGGTGTCCGGGTCGATCGGGAAACTGCCGGGCGGCGGCGGCACGTCGCGCGGCGAGCCGGGACCGGTGGGCAACGGCGGTGGCGAGCCACTGCCGCTGGGCAGCAGTGGCGGTGGCGTATTGGCGCTGGACATGGCGGGAAATGCCCTCGAAAGGATTACAGGCCCAGTGCCTTGGCTTTCATCGCGTCGTAATCGGCTTGGGTGATCAGGCCGAGGTCGAGCATTTCCTTGGCCTTCTTCAGCTTGGCGATCGGATCATCCGCAGGCGGCGCGGGCGGTGCAACCGGCTGCTGCAGGCTGCCGAGGCCACCGATGGCACCACCGGCGATGCCCAGCCCCATGATGCCGGCCGCGCCGCCGTTCTCGCCCGCGGACTGGAAGCCCTGGGCAACGCTGGCCTGCAGGTTGGAATTGCCGCGTGCACCGGCCAGTGCATCGGCGCGCTGCACGGTCTTGAGCAGTTCCTTGGTGTTGGCGTCGTACTCGATCGAGATGATCGCGGTCTTGACGATGGCGAGGCCGCGATCGGACTTCCACTGGTAGCCGTTTTCGACCGCCTCCGACAGGCTCTTGGCGAAGCCCAGCGAATCCATCTGGATCTTGCTGATGCGGTTGCCCTTGCTCGGATCGTTGGTATACGCACTGAAGGCCGGTGCCAGCGAGCCCACCACCTCATTGAACAGCTGGCTGGCGGCGGCGTTGTCGATGTCGGTGAAGTCGAAGACCTGGCCCGGCTGCAGGTAGGTGGCCGGGACGAAGTTCTTCACGAACAGGATCGGATCGACGATCTTCAACGTGTAGGTGCCGCGCGTCACCGCGCCGACCTGGGTGTTCAGGAAGCCGTCGTCCCAGTAGATCTCGGACTGGGTGCCGAAGCGGTTGTCCGGCAATTCCTTCAGCGAGACGAAGATCGCCATCTGCTGCGCGCCGGGCTGGCCACCGAACTTGAAGCGCTCCCAGCTCTGCTTGACCAGCGGATCGAGCAGGCCGTCGCCGGAGAAGATCGACTTCGAATTGATGTCATCCGAACGCCACTCGTAACCGCCTGCCTCGGCGGCGAGGCCGGTGATCTTGCCGTCCTGGAACAGCAGCAGGCCGTAGCCCTCCGGCACCACGATCTTCGAGCCGTTGGTGATGATGTTCGACGACGCATGCGTATTGGAACCGCGACCGGCATTGGTGCCACGAGGAACCGCAGAGAACAGCGCCGCCGTCGAGGGCAGGTTGTCCGGGACCGTGTAGAAGTCTTTCCACTGGTCGCCCAGCATGCCGCCGACCGCACCTTTCACTGCTTGAATGAGACCCATGACCAATCTCCATGTATCCGTGCAGGCACCATGCCCGCCTTGGCGTGAGAAATAGCACTTTTCGGGTACCGGGGCCAGTTGCCCGATATGTCGTGCATGCGACAGAACGAAAACCGAGCTTCAGCGTTACACTTGGGTTCACGCTATTTCAGTCAGTTGCACATCGCATGTTGCATTGGGAAAGCTGACTCAATATAGTAGGCGGCTCTGCTGCGGGGTGGAGCAGTCTGGCAGCTCGTCGGGCTCATAACCCGAAGGTCGCAGGTTCAAATCCTGCCCCCGCTACCAAGTTTCAATGTTGGATGTTCAACATCGGACTCGGGCTCGTGAAGGCGTCTCCAGGCCTTCGCATCCAGCGTCATCGGAAAAGGGCCCATCGGGTCCTTTTTTGTTTTCCGGCGACGCGCTCGCGCTTCGCCAAGCTCAGGAACAGGCTGGACGTGACGGACAAGGCAAGCGAAATCGTTGCACTGTTGACGCCGACGGTGGCGGCCCTCGGGCTGGATCTGCTCGGTGCCGAATACCTCACCGCACCCGGCGGTGCGACGCTGCGCCTGTACATCGACGTGCCCGCGGACGAGGCGGCTTCGCGGTCGGTCGGGATCGACGAATGCGAGTCGGTCAGTCGCGAAGTCTCGGCCCAGCTCGACGTCGAAGACCCGATCAGCGCGGCCTACACGCTGGAGGTGTCGTCGCCGGGACTCGACCGCCCGCTGTTCACCGCTGCGCAGTTCGCGCGTTTCGTCGGTGATGCCGCCAAGGTCACGCTGAAGCTGCCGCAGGACGGGCGCCGCCGCTTGCAGGGCGAGATCCTGCGGGTAGAGGGGCCGACGATCACGTTCGGCGTCGATGGCAACGAGCTTGCCGTGGCGGCGGACAACATCGAGAAAGCCAAGCTGGTGCCGGACTGGATTGCCTTGGGCCTGGCACCGGCACGCGACAACTCCGGACGCGACGCGCGTCCGGGCAAGCAGAAGTCGAACAAGAAGAAGGACGTGGCGGGCAAGTCACCCGCGGCGAACAAGAATCCAACCAACCACCCGGCGGCCGATGAGCCGCACGATGCGGAGTAAGCGGGCATGAGCAAGGAACTGTTGCAGGTCGTCGATGCGGTCGCCGCCGAGAAGGGCGTCCCGGAGACGGTGATCCTCGAAGCGATGGAAGCGGCGCTGGCGTCGGCGGCGAAGAAGCGCTATGCCGAGCAGGACGTGTTGATCCGCGTCCAGATCGATCCCAAGGACGGCAGCTACGAAACCTTCCGCCGCTGGGAAGTGGTGGCCGACGACGTGGTGATGGAATCGCCGGACCGCCAGCTGCGCCTGATGGATGCGGTCGACGAGAGCGAGGACGCCGAGATCGGCGACTACATCGAAGAGCAGATCGAGAACCCCGAATTCGGGCGCATCGCCGCGCAGGCCGCCAAGCAGGTCATCGTGCAGCGCGTACGCGAAGCCGAGCGCGCGCAGGTGGTCGATGCGTGGAAGGATCGCGTTGGCGAGCTGGTCACCGGCGTGGTCAAGCGCGCCGAGCGCGGCAACATCTACGTGGACCTCGGCGGCAATGCCGAGGCCATCATCGCCAAGGACAAGGGCATTCCGCGCGACGTGCTGCGCACCGGTGACCGCGTGCGCGGCTACCTGTTCGACGTCCGCAGCGAGCCGCGTGGCCCGCAACTGTTCATCAGCCGCGCCGCGCCCGAGTTCATGATGGAGCTGTTCAAGCTGGAGGTGCCGGAAGTCGGCCAGGGCCTGGTGTCGATCAAGGCCTGCGCGCGCGATCCGGGCGACCGCGCCAAGATCGCGGTGCTGGCGCACGACAACCGCACCGACCCGATCGGTGCCTGCATCGGCATGCGCGGCTCGCGTGTGCAGGCGGTGACCAACGAGCTCAATGGCGAGCGCGTCGACATCATCCTGTGGAGCGACAACCCGGCGCAGTACGTGATCAATGCGATGGCGCCGGCCGAAGTGCAATCCATCGTGGTCGACGAAGACAAGCATTCGATGGATCTCGCGGTGGCCGAGGAAAACCTCGCCAAGGCGATTGGTCGTGGCGGCCAGAACGTGCGCCTGGCCAGCCGCATGACCGGCTGGCAGCTCAACGTGATGACCGCCGACCAGGTGCGCGCCAAGTCCGAATCCGAACAGGCGGCGGCGAAGGCGTTGTTCATGGAGAAGCTCGAAGTCGACGAGGAAATCGCCGGCATCCTGGTGGGCGAAGGCTTCAGCACGGTCGAGGAAGTCGCCTACGTGCCGGTCGCCGAATTGCTGGCGGTCGAGGACTTCGACGAGGACATCGTCGAGGAATTGCGCTCGCGCGCCCGCGATGCGTTGCTGCATGACGCGCTGGCGGTGGAGGAGGGGCTGGAGGAGAACCAGCCGGCGCAGGACCTGTTGGACCTGCCGGGCATGGACGAAGGCACCGCCTATGCACTGGCCGAGCGCGGCGTGCGTACGCGCGAAGACCTGGCCGAACTGGCGACCGATGAAATCGCCGACATCGACGGCATGGACGATGAGCGCGCGGCGACGCTGATCATGGAAGCGCGCCGCCACTGGTTTGAATGAACAGGAGCGGGCCTGTGGCCTGCGCCGATTGAATTGATTGGTTGGCGGGTCGAGGCCCGCCCTACAATTCCCCCGATTCGGTCGCCCCCGTGGCGATCAAAGGCAGCGAAAACCGAATGTCGCAACAAACTACCATTCGCAAATTGGCCGAACTGGTGAACACGCCGGTCGAGAAACTGCTGGAGCAGCTGGCAGAAGCCGGCATGCCTTTCACCGATCCTGACCAGGCCATCTCCAGCGCCGAAAAGCTCAAGCTGCACGGCTTCCTGCGTCGCGCGCACGGCAAGGTCGAGGCGACACCGGAAGAAACGGCCACGCCCGGCAAGATCACGCTGAACCGTAGCCGCAAGCAGGAAATCACCATTGCCGGTGGCGGCAAGGGCAGCAGCAGCCGCAGCGCCAGCACGGTCGAGGTGACCACCCGCAGGAAAATCACCCTGCAGGCCGGCGCGAAAGGCGGCAGTGGACAGGTCATCGATCCGTCGCTGGATCCCGAACGCGCCGAGGCGATGCGCAAGCTGGAAGAATCACGCGCGCGCAACCTCGCCGAACAGCAGGCGCTGGCCGAGCAGGATCGCCAGCGTGCCGAGGAATTGGCGGAAATCCGCCGTATGGAGCGCGAGGCCGCCGAGCGCGCTGCCGCAGAAGCCGCCGCTGCTGCCGATGCGGATGGCGCAGGTGATGCCGATGGTGGGCGCGAAGACGCGCCCGGCAAGATCCGCCACCACGGGCACGGCCATCCCAAGCCTGCCGCTGCGCCGCGCGTCGCCGACAAGGCCAGCCCGGCGAAGGGCAAGGCCCACCGTGGCTCGCATGCGATGGTGTCCGGTGTCGAGGACGACGACAGCGCTGCGCGTTTCGCCGGCAAGCTGCATCTGGCGCCGGGCGACCGCTCACGTCGCAGCAGTGTCAAGGGCAAGGGCAAGCCGCAGAAGCGCGGTGCCGATCCGTCGCGCACCGGCTCGGGCTTCAACAAGCCGACCGCGCCGGTGGTGCGTGAAGTGGCCATTGGTGAGGCGATCACGGTCGCCGATCTCGCCCAGAAGCTGGCCCTGAAGGGAGGCGACGTGGTCAAGGCGCTGATGCGCATGGGCGTGATGGCGACCATCACCCAGAGCATCGATCACGACACTGCGGTGCTGGTGACTGAAGAACTCGGCCACAAGGCGGTGGTGGCTGCGGCCGACGATGCCGAATCGGAACTGCTGGCACGGGTCGAAGGAGACCAGCGCGAGCTGGCCTCGCGTCCGCCGGTGGTCACCATCATGGGTCACGTCGATCACGGCAAGACCTCGCTGCTCGACTACATCCGCCGCACCAAGGTGGCCACCGGCGAAGCCGGCGGCATCACCCAGCACATCGGTGCCTACCACGTCGAAACACCGAAGGGCACGATCAGCTTCCTCGATACCCCCGGCCATGCCGCCTTCACCCACATGCGCCAGCGCGGCGCTCGTCTCACCGACGTGGTGGTGCTGGTGGTCGCGGCTGACGACGGCGTGATGCCGCAGACGGTCGAAGCGATCCAGCATGCCAAGGCCGGCAACGTGCCGCTGATCGTGGCGATCAACAAGATCGACAAATCCGACGCCGATCCGTCGCGGGTCAAGAACGACCTGCTGGCGCATGATGTTGTGGCCGAAGACTTCGGTGGCGACGTGCAGATGGTCGAGCTGTCGGCCAAGACCGGCCTCGGCGTGGACGATCTGCTCGATGCGATCAGTCTGCAATCGGAAGTGCTCGACCTGCAGGCGGCTCCCAGTGGTCGCGCCACTGGCGTGGTCATCGAATCCGCGCTCGACAAGGGTCGCGGTCCGGTTGCCACCGTACTGGTGCAGCAGGGCCGGCTGGCCAAGGGCGATTATCTGGTCTGCGGCATCCAGTACGGCCGCGTGCGCGCCCTGTTCGACGAAACCGGCAGCCAGGTGATGGATGCCGGTCCGTCGATCCCGGTGCAGGTGCTCGGCCTGTCCGGCGTGCCGGATGCCGGTGACGACTTCGTGGTAGTTGCCGACGAGCGTCTGGCCAAGGACGTGGCCCAGCAGCGCGAGGCCAAGCGCCGCGAGCTGCGGCTGGTGGCGTCGGCCGGCAACCGCATGGAAGACATCATGGCGCAGATGGGCGAAGGTGCCGCCCAGCAGTCGCTCAATCTGGTGGTCAAGGCCGACGTGCACGGCACCATGCAGGCGCTGCGTGAAGCCCTGACCAGCCTGTCCAACGAGCAGATCAAGATCAATGTCGTTGGCTCCGGCGTCGGCGGCATCACCGAGTCCGATGCGCAGCTGGCGATGACCTCGAAGGCCACCGTGATCGGCTTCAACGTGCGTGCCGATGCCACCGCGCGCAAGACCATCGAAGCCAATGGCATTGACCTGCGTTACTTCTCGATCATCTATGACGTGATCGACCAGGTGAAGCAGATTGCCTCCGGCGTGCTGGGCAAGGAAGTGCGCGAGGAAATCATCGGCACTGCCGAAGTGCAGCAGGTGTTCCGCCATTCCAAGTTCGGTTCGATCGCAGGCTCGGTGGTGGTCGAAGGCGTCATCCGTCGTGGCAAACCCATTCGCGTGCTGCGCGACGACACCGTCATCTTCTCGGGCGAACTGGACTCGCTGCGGCGCTTCCAGGACAACGTGGACGAAGTCAAGCACGGCACCGAATGCGGCATCGGCGTGAAGGGCTACGACCAGGTCAAGCCGGGCGACAAGATCGAGTGCTTCGAACGAATTGAAGTGCAGCGGACGCTGTAAGGTGTAGCCGGGACCGGGGACCCGGGACCCGGGACCCGGGAAAATCAAGGGCAGCGGCAACGATCGCTGCTTTTGCTCTCCCGGTTCCCCTGGTCCCCAGTCCCCGGTCCCGAGAACAACAAGTCCCGCACATGCCTACCAAATCCTTCCATCGCACTGATCGCGTCTCCGCCCTGCTGCGGCGGGAATTGGGGACGCTGGTCCATGAAGCCGTGCGTGAGCACGGGCTGGATTCGACCAGCGTGTCCGATGTCGAAATCACCCGCGACATGGCGCATGCCAAGGTATTCGTCACCGTCTTGATGCCGGAGCGCGCAATAGCGACGGTGAAGGCCCTCAACACGCTGGCTCCGGAAATCCGCCACCGGCTGGCGCATGCGGTGCGGATGCGGCATGTGCCGGAACTGCGCTTCCACTACGACAGTTCGGTCGAGCGCGGCGAACGCATCGACGCCCTGTTGCGCAACGGCTGATGGCCGGATTCCCCATGCTGGGGAATGACGACGTTGCGATCCGCACGCACCTTGCTCGACTTCATTTGAGACAGGCGGTGTCATCGCGTAGCGCATCGCGACTGACCACTTCATGCGCGGCGCAGGTTCGGCGTTGTCATAGAATCTACCGATGACGCGTCCGCGCACCCAGTTCCGCAAGCTCGACGGCATCCTGTTGCTCGACAAGCCGCAAGGGCTTTCGTCGAACCAGGCACTGCAGCGTGCGCGCCATCTGTTTCGCGCAGAGAAGGGCGGTCACACCGGCAGCCTCGACCCACTCGCAACCGGATTGTTGCCGATCTGTTTCGGCGAGGCGACCAAGATCGCTGGTGGCCTGCTGGGTGCACGCAAGGCCTACGAGACAGTGGCGCGCCTCGGCATCGTCACCGATAGCGACGACGCGGACGGGCAGCCGCTGCGCGAGCGGGCGGTACCGGCGTTGACCGTTGACCAGATTGATTCTGCGCTTCGAAGCCTGACCGGGCGCATCGAGCAGCGCCCCCCGATCTTCTCGGCGCTCAAGCGGGGCGGTGAACCGCTCTACGTGCGGGCACGCCGCGGTGAGACGATTGAAATCGACACGCGCCCGGTGGACGTGCACGCCTTCGACCTGCTCAATGCCGCCGACTTGCTGGACGCCGGCACGCCGAACTTGCGCCTGCATGTCGAATGCGGCTCCGGCACCTATGTCCGCAGCCTGGTTCGCGACCTCGGCGAATTGCTCGGCTGCGGCGCGCACGTGGCAGCGCTGCGGCGGCTGTGGGTGGATCCGTTCCGCGAGCCACGGATGTGGACCCTGGACGAACTCGAATTGCTGCTCGAACAGGCCGGAGAACGCGTGCTGGAAGCCTGCCTGTTGCCGGTGGAATCCGGGATGGCGTCATGGCCCTGCGTGCGCGTCAATCAAGCACAGGCGCAGCGGTTGGCGCATGGTCAGGGCCTGCACGGCCCCTATCAGCCCCGCGAGCGGCAGGTGGCGGTGCTGGATGAGTTTGGCCGCGGCTTGGGACTGGGCGAGGTAAACGCCGAAGGCGCGCTGCGCCCCAGTCGTCTGTTCTGCTGGGCGGTCAGCCTGCCTGTTGGCTGAGCTGGTTTGCAGCGTCCGTGGGCGAGGTGCGCGAGCGTGCCACGGCCACTTGTCGATCATCCTGCGGTGCCATGTCCTCCAGCGAGGCAAACAGCAGCCCCGCCAGCAAGCCGACGGTGGTGGCCAGCGTGAGCGTGCCAAGCGGAAAATCCACCCAGGAATGCACCAACGTCGCAGCGATGGCCATCCAGCAGCCGCTCGCCACCAATGACGCGGAACGACGACCACGCACTTGCAACAAGCGAATGCCTGCCGCGACAAACACGCCCACGCCAGCGAGCACGACGATCATCCCCGGCAACCCACCGGTCAGCCACCACTGAGCGAACTCGTTGTGGGCGTGATTGACGAAATTGGGGATCCACAGGCTTTCCGGCAACCGGGATTCAAACACCGGTGTCAGGCTGCCGGCACCGCTGCCCCAAGGCAGCCAGGACAGGCCAAGTTTGAAGGTGGCGTCGGCGATGATGAAGCGGGGGTCCTGCCCCGGGATGCCCGCCATCCAGTGCAGTGACACGCCGGCGGTGATCGCGGCCAACGCGACCAAGGCCCACATCAGCCAGGTACGCTGAACCAGCCAGTCCATCCGCACCAGCCCCGAGATCAAGAGGCAGCCGGCCAGCACGGGCACCAGCAAGGCCATGCCGGCGCGTGAACTGGTCAGATGCACGGCGAACAGGCAGGCCATGCCCAAGCCCGTGCAAGCCAGTGCCTGCAGCTCGCGTTTGCGGGTTCCGGGAACGCGCCTACGCCAGAAATCGACGGCAAGGCACAACGACAAGGCCATGGCGATGACCAGCGCCGCAGCGAAGTGGTTCTGGTTGACGAAGATGCCACCGAACATCGGCACGCCATCCATTACCGGATACAGGCGCAGCGGGCTGTTCTGCGGCAAGCCGTTTTGCTGGAGCGCGAATCCCAGATTCGCCATCGTCAACAGCACGATCAGCACCAGAAAGGGACGCCGGAACCTGCGCGCGACCACCAACCCGGCAAGGAACGCCGCGAACGGTGGCAGCAAGCGCCACAACGCTTCCTCGGTACCGTAAGGCGTAAGGGTCCATCGATGCGGGAATACGGTGACGCCGGCCGTCGCCAAATCCCGTGCCAGTGCCGCACGCGGTGGCGAGGCCATCCACAGACTTGCAGGCAGCGGCAGCAATTGCATTGCGACCACCGCAAAAGCCGCCAGCATGACGGCCAGCGCTGCTCGCGCCATCGGGGTACGCGGCGGCATGCGCAGCAGGGCGGCAACCGCCATCACCAGGACGGGCAGTGACAACAGCTGCAACCCCTCGTCGTGCCAACTGCTGTCGCGGGTCGGACCACCCAGCAGCCATGCAGCCACCAGCAACACGACCATCAGGCAAGTCGTGATCGCCGCCGCCAATCCCCGACGGTCATCCTGTCCCTGGAACAGATTCAATTCACGCCCGTCCGCGTTGCTGCAAAAGAAACGGGACAGGCCTTTCGACCTGTCCCGCATGATTCAACACCTCGGCGCACGAAACGCCGGAGACGTCAGATTCCGCCCTGACTGACCGGCTCTTCGTGGGAGTCGCCCAAGGTCGCGCCGAGCAAGACTGCAACCGCACCGACGGTCCAGATATTGACGCCATTGGAGCCAGCAACCCACGCACCCGCCGCCTTGCATTCGCTCGGCACGACGTAAACGCCAGGCTTGCCCTTGAACTCGATGACGCAGTCATCGCTGGTCGCCGCCGTGCCACGGTCGTACACCGCCTGCACGTCGGTATCGGCATCGATCGACAGCTTGTCGCCAGGCGACACGGCCTGTCCGCTCTGGGCGGGCGCAAAGTCACCGCCGTTGCTGACCATGGCCGAACCAGCCTTGACCCGCAGGGTGACATGATCCTGCGACTGTGCGCCGACGGCACCCGCAAAAGCGAGGCTGGAGGCAGCAAGAATGATTGCAAGCGTTTTCATTGTTCCTGACCTCGTGGTTCCGGAATGGGATATTCGCAGCCGTCACTTTAGGAGTAGCGGCTTCCGGCTGTCAAGGGTTGGCCTTGTACGACGACAGGGGAGGGTTTTGCCCCGAAATCACGGACGAATTCATCAATTGCGGAATGCGTCGATCATGCGCGCTTCAGCAGGGTGCCGAGGTTCGCGATGGGAGATGGTTCGCGGATGGCAATGCACCGGCTCCGGTCGTCATGCAGATCGAGCGCGTGTTTCGGGCCTTTGCCTCGAAAAACCGCGACGCAAGTCTGGTCGCGCCAAGTCATGGCGGTTAGAATGCGCGGCTAGCAAGTGACGAATACGTCGCGTTGCAAGGATTTCCACCCGCGGTTCCCACCTACGCTAGAGGCACGCGTGCTGGCCGAGTATCTGCCCCCTCTGCTGTTCCTGATCGTTGCCACCGGGATCGGCATCGCGCTGATCATCGTCGGCAACGTGCTGGGCCCGAAGCGGCCCGACCCGGACAAGCTCGCGCCCTACGAGTGCGGGTTCGACGCCTTCGAGAACGCGCGCATGCCGTTCGACGTGCGTTACTACCTCGTGGCGATCCTGTTCATCGTGTTCGACCTGGAAATCGCCTTCGTGTTTCCGTGGGCGGTGGTGTTCCGTGAACTGGGGCTGTTCGGCCTGATCGAGATGGGCACCTTCCTCGTGTTGCTGGTGATCGGTTTTGCGTACGTGTGGAAGCGCGGCGCGCTGGAGTGGGAATGAGCAACCTCGTCCAAAGCGTTCTCGATGCGGCCAACAACCCGCTGCCGGAAGGCCGGCTGGATGACATCCTGCGGGTGGGCGATGACAATCCGTTGCAGCAGAACGGCTTCGTCACCACCAGCATGGATGCGTTGTGGAACTGGGCGCGTACCGGCTCGATGTGGCCGATGACCTTCGGCCTGGCCTGTTGTGCGGTGGAAATGATGCACGCCGGTGCCGCGCGCCTCGATCTTGACCGATACGGCGTGGTGTTCCGGCCGTCGCCGCGGCAGTCCGACGTGATGATCGTGGCCGGCACCCTGGTCAACAAGATGGCCCCGGCGTTGCGCAAGGTCTACGACCAGATGCCCGATCCGAAGTGGGTGATCTCGATGGGCAGCTGCGCCAACGGCGGCGGCTACTACCATTACTCGTATTCGGTGGTGCGCGGTTGCGACCGCGTGGTGCCGGTCGACGTCTACGTGCCGGGCTGCCCGCCGACCGCCGAGGCGCTGGTGTACGGCATCCTGCAATTGCAGAAGAAAATCCGCCGGCTGGAACAGAACCCGTTCTCGAAGGCGGCCAAGCCCGAGGGCGCGCGCGCATGAGCACGCCACTGGTGGATGCACTGGTCGCAAGGTTCGGAGCCGATGCGGTCAAGGTTGCGCAGCCGCGCGGCGAGGTCACCTTGGAGGTGTCGCCGACCGCTTGGCTGGAGACGGCGAGCGCACTCCGCGACGACTTCGGTTTCGACACCTTCATCGACCTCTGCGGCGTCGATTACCTCGGCTATGGCAACGACGAGTGGGACAGCACCGAGGCGTCCTGGCACGGTTTCGGTCGTGGTGCGGAAGGCTATGGCCCAGGCCGTTTCAACTGGGGCGAAGAACCCAGCCACCAGGCGGCATCGACGGCGGGTATTGCTCCTGACCAGCGTCCGACCCGGCGTTTTGCGGTGGTGATGCAATTGCTCTCGATCCAGCACAACCAGCGACTGACCCTGCGCTGCTTTGCGCCCGACGACGGCTTGCCGGTGGTGCCCTCGGTCACCGGCATCTGGCGCGGTGCCGATTGGTTCGAGCGCGAGGCGTTCGATCTGTACGGCGTGATCTTCGAAGGCCACCCGGACCTGCGCCGCATCCTCACCGATTACGGTTTCGTCGGTCATCCATTCCGCAAGGATTTCCCGCTGATCGGCAATGTCGAGGTGCGCTACGACCCGGAGCGCAAGCGCGTGGTCTATGAACCCGTGACCAGCGTGACGCCGCGTGTGGGCGTGGCGCGGGCGATCCGCGACGATAGTCGTTTCCCGACCGCCAGCGAGGAAAGCGGTCACCGCCTCCTCGACCGCGAGGACCGCCGATGAATGCGCATGTGATGCCCAGCGGCGAGGCCTTCGCCAGCAACCCGGACGAAGCCCGGCAGGAAATCAAGAATTACACCCTGAACTTCGGTCCCCAGCATCCGGCCGCGCATGGCGTGCTGCGCCTGATCCTGGAAATGGACGGCGAAGTGGTGCGCCGCGCCGATCCGCATGTCGGCCTGCTGCATCGCGGCACCGAGAAGCTGGCGGAATCGAAGCCGTTCAACCAATCGATCCCGTACATGGATCGACTCGATTACGTCTCGATGATGTGCAACGAGCACGCCTACGTGCGTGCCATCGAAACCCTGATGGGGATCGAGGTGCCCGAACGCGGGCAGTGGATCCGCACCCTGTTCGATGAGATCACCCGCATCCTCAACCACCTGATGTGGCTGGGCAGCAATGCGCTCGACCTCGGCGCGATGGCGGCATTCCTGTACGCGTTCCGCGAACGTGAAGAGTTGATGGACTGCTACGAGGCGGTCTCCGGCGCGCGCATGCACGCGGCCTATTACCGGCCGGGCGGGGTCTACCGCGACCTTCCCGACCACATGCCCAAGTACAAGGAATCGCCCTGGCACAAGGGTGCCAAGCTCAAGCGCTTCAACGAGGCGCGCGAAGGTTCGCTGCTGGATTACCTGCAGCGCTTCACCGAGACCTTCCCCGAGCGCGTCGACGAATACGAAACCCTGCTGACCGACAACCGGATCTGGAAGCAGCGCACCGTCGGGATCGGCGTGGTTACCCCGGAACAGGCCAAGTCCTGGGGCATGAGCGGCGCGATGCTGCGCGGCTCCGGGATCGAGTGGGACCTGCGCAAGAAGCAGCCCTACGCGAAGTACGCCGAGGTCGATTTCGACATCCCGGTCGGCGTCAACGGCGACTGCTACGACCGCTATCTGGTGCGAATGGCCGAGATGCGCCAGTCCAACCGGATCATCCAGCAGTGCGTGGCGTGGCTGAAGACCAACCCCGGCCCGGTGATGGTCAACAACTACAAGGTCGCGCCGCCCAGCCGCACCGAAATGAAGACCAGCATGGAAGCGCTGATCCATCACTTCAAGCTGTTCTCGGAAGGCTACTGCGTGCCGGCCGGTGAAACCTATGCGGCAGTGGAAGCGCCCAAGGGCGAGTTCGGTTGCTATCTGGTCAGCGATGGGGCCAACAAGCCGTTCCGCGTGCACCTGCGCGCGCCGGGCTTCGCCCATCTGTCCTCGATGGACGAGATCGTGAAGGGGCACATGCTGTCCGACGTGGTGGCGATGATCGGGACGTATGACCTGGTATTCGGCGAGGTTGATCGATGAAAGCCACCGGTAATTTCGAAGCCTGCCGCCACGTCGATCCGTTGGTCGCGCTGTCGGACGCAACCCGCGCCCATATCGACCACTGGCTGACCAAGTTCCCGGCCCAGCAGAAGCGTTCGGCGGTGCTGCAGGGCCTGTTTGCGGCGCAGGAGCAGAACCACGGCTGGCTGAGTGATGAACTCATCGCGGCAGTGGCCAAATACCTTGGCCTGCCGCCGGTGTGGGCCTACGAGGTGGCGAGCTTCTATTCGATGTTCGAACTGGAGCCGGTCGGCCGCAACAGCGTGTCGTTCTGCACCAATATCAGCTGCTGGTTGAACGGCGCCGAAGACCTGGTCGCACATGCCGAAAGGAAGCTCGGTGTGAAGTTGGGCCAATCCACCGCCGATGGTCGCGTCTACCTGCGCTGCGAGGAAGAATGCGTGGCCGCCTGCTGCGGTGCGCCGGCGGCGGTGATCAACGGGCACTATCACGAGAAGCTCACGCCGCAGAAGGTGGATGAGCTGCTGGACGGGCTGAAGTAATGATCGGGCACACCTACTACTCGGAAGCCACGGGTCCGGTCGGTCCGGCGCCGCAGGCGCACCAGGCGGTCTACACCACGCTGCATTTCGACAAGCCGTGGTCGTACGAGAATTACCTCAAGACCGGCGGCTACCAGGCGCTGCGCAAGATCCTCATCGAGAAGATTCCGCCCGCGCAGGTGATCGAAATCGTCAAGGCCTCGGGCCTGCGTGGCCGTGGTGGTGCAGGCTTTCCGACCGGGCTGAAGTGGAGCTTCATGCCCAAGCACGATGGCGAGAAGTACATCCTGTGCAATTCGGATGAATCCGAACCCGGCACCTGCAAGGACCGCGACATCCTGCGCTACAACCCGCATTCGGTGATCGAGGGGCTGGCGATCGCCTGCTATGCCACCAATACCCGTGCGGCCTACAACTACATGCGCGGCGAGTTCCACCTGGAACCGTTCGAGCACATCGAAGAGGCATTGGCCGAGGCCTACCAGCATGGCTGGCTGGGCAAGGACATCCTTGGCTCCGGGGTCGACATCGACGTCTACAACGCGCTCGGTGCCGGTGCCTACATCTGCGGCGAGGAAACCGCGCTGATGGAGTCGCTGGAGGGCAAGAAGGGTCAGCCGCGCTACAAGCCGCCGTTCCCGGCCAACTTCGGCCTGTACGGCAAGCCGACCACGATCAACAACACCGAGACCTATGCCTCGGTGCCGGCGATCATCCGCAACGGCCCCGAGTGGTTCATGGCCCAGGGCATCCCCAACAGCGGTGGCTGCAAGATCTTCTCGGTCTCCGGCCACGTCAACAACCCCGGCAACCACGAAGTGAAGCTGGGCATCACCTTTGCCGAATTGCTGGCGCTGTGCGGCGGCGTGCGCAACGGGCACAAGCTCAAGGCCGTGATCCCGGGTGGCTCCTCGATGCCGGTGCTACCGGGCGAGGTGATGATGGGCCTGACCATGGATTACGACAGCATCAAGAACGCCGGCTCCGGCCTCGGTTCGGGTGCGGTGGTGGTGATGGACGAGACCACCTGCATGGTGCGTGCCTGCCTGCGCATCAGCCAGTTCTACAAGGCCGAAAGCTGCGGCCAGTGCACGCCCTGCCGCGAAGGCACCGGCTGGATGCACCGCATGCTCAAGCGCATCGCCAGCTTCCAGGCCGACCTCGACGACCTCAAGATGCTGCGCCAGGCCGCCGGCCAGATCGAAGGCCACACGATTTGCGCCTTCGGCGAGGCCGCGGCATGGCCGGTGCAGGGCTTCCTGCGCCACTACTGGCATGAATTCGAATACGCCATCGTGAACAAGCGTTTCTATGTCGATGACGAGCGCGCCGGCACGTTGGTCCAGCCCATGCAGGAGGTGGCGTGATGGCTGATCCCGTCAACCCGAACCTGCCGCCGGACCAGGTCACCGTCTTCATCGACGGTGTCGAGATGGCCGCGCCGAAGAATTCGATGATCATCCAGGCGGCGGACAAGGCCGGGATTCCGATCCCGCGCTTCTGCTACCACCCGAAATTGCCGATCGCGGCCAACTGCCGCATGTGCATGGTCGATACCGAAGTTGGTGGTCGCCCGTCACCCAAGCCGTCGCCGGCCTGCGCCACGCCGGTGATGGACGGCATGAAGATCTACACGCGCAACGACAAGGCCATGCAGGCCCAGCGTAACGTGATGGAATTCCTGCTGATCAACCATCCGCTGGATTGCCCGGTGTGCGACCAGGGCGGCGAGTGCGAATTGCAGGATCTGGCGCTGGGTTACGGGCGTTCGGTGAATCGTTTCGTCGAGCGCAAGCGTTCGGTGGCCGACGAGAACCTCGGCCCGCTGGTCGCCAGCGACATGACCCGCTGCATCCATTGCACCCGCTGCGTTCGCGTCACCGCCGAGATCGCGGGCACCTATGAACTGGGCGGGATGTACCGTGGCGAGAACCTGCAGATCGGCACCTTCGACGGCAAACCGCTGACCACCGAACTGTCCGGCAACGTGATCGACGTCTGCCCGGTCGGCGCGCTGACCGACAAGGTGTTCCGCTTCAAGGCGCGGCCGTGGGAAATGATCGCGCGTCCTTCGCTGGGCTACCACGACGCGCTCGGCAGCAATCTGTTCCTGCATACCCGCCGCGGCGAAATCCTGCGCACGGTGCCGCGTGGCAACGAGGCAGTCAACGAATGCTGGCTGTCCGACCGCGACCGCTATGCGCGCGTCGGCCTGTATGCAGAAGACCGCGCTTTGGCACCGCAGGTGCGCGACAACGGCAGCTTGCGCGAAGCGAGCTGGGATGAGGCGCTGGCGCGTGCGGCGCAGATCCTCAAGGCCAATGTCGGCGATGCGCTCGGCGTGCTGGTGCATCCGGCGACTTCGAACGAGGAGGGCGCCTTGCTGGCGCGCCTCGCCGCGGGCCTTGGCAGCGGCAATATCGACCACCGCATTGCGCAGCTGGATCTTTCCGATGGCGCGGCGGCAGAGACATTTGCGATGCCGGTGGCCGAGCTCGACCGCGCCGACGCGATTGTCATTGTCGGCAGCAATCTTCGCCACGAAGTGCCACTGCTGCACCAGCGCGTGCGCAAGGCGTGGAAGGCGGGCGCACGCGTGTACGTGGTCAATCCGGTTGATTTCGATTTCACCTTCGACATCGCCGGCAAGCACATCGTGCCACCGTCGCAGTTGGCCACGACCTTGGCGGCGCTGGACTTGGGCGATGCCCGGCACGCCGCGCTGATCGTGGGCGAAGTGGCCGAGAACGGCGCGCATGCCGCCGCCATTCGCGCTGCCGCATCTGCATTTGCCGAGCGCACCGGCGCGAAACTGTGCCGGATTCCGCAGGGTGCCAATGCGGTGGGGCTGTCGCGCCTTGGGGTGCTGCCGAGCGCACGTGATGCGCAGGGCATGTTGCGTGACCGTCGTTCCGCCTATCTCGTGCACGGCATCGAGCCGGCGCTCGACATGGTCGATCCGATCGCGGCGATGGAAGCCCTCGGCGCGGCACAAGTGGTCGCGCTGAACGCCTACGCCAGCGAGTCGCTGCGTGCGGTGGCCGACGTGATCCTGCCGATCGGGACCTTCCCGGAAACCGAAGCCAGCCTCACCAATCTCGACGGTTTCGAGCAGCAAGGCCAGCCGGCCGGCAAACTGCAAGGCGCGGCCCATTCGGGCTGGCGCGTGCTGCGCGCATTGGGTGGCGACCTGGCTCTGCCGGGGTTCGAATTCACCAGCCTCGATGGCCTGCGCGCCAGCATGCAGCCAACCTCTGTGGCGGTCGCCGCCGGCAGTGCGCCGCGCGTCGGTAGTGGCCTCGAACTGGCGGTTACGCGTGCGATGTATCGCACCGATGCGGCGGTCCGTCGCAGCGAGGCCCTGCAGGCGCATCCGCTGAGCAAGGGCCCGCGCGCCTGCGTGCATCCGGACGATGCCACGGCCGCCGGCCTTGCCGATGCTGCGATGGGTCGCTTCGGTGCCGCCACCTTGCCGGTGGCGCACGATCCACGCGTCGCGCGTGGCTGCGTGTGGATCGAATCCGGCCATGACGCCACCGCGCCGCTTGCGGCTGCGGCCACTGTGAGCCTTGCCCGCCCATGATGACAGCGACCTTCAACCCGTTGATGCTCCATGTTGTCGATCCGCTGCGCGAAGCGCTGCTCGGTTTCGGCACCCTTGGCATGCTGGCGTGGATCGTGCTGAAGATCCTGCTGATCGCGGTGCCGGTGATCATTTCGGTCGCCTTCTACGTGGTCTGGGAACGCAAGCTGATCGGCTGGATGCACGTCCGCCACGGGCCGATGTATGTCGGCTGGGGCGTGCTGCAGGCCTTCGCCGATGTATTCAAGCTGCTGTTCAAGGAAGTGCTGCAGCCGACTGTCGCGCATCCGGTGCTGTTCCGCTTGGCCCCGATGCTGATGCTGGTGCCGGCCTTCGCGGCCTGGGCGGTGGTGCCGTTTGACGCGCAGGTGGCCTTGTCCAACGCCAATGCCGGCGTGCTCTACCTGCTGGCGATGACCTCGCTGGGCATCTACGGCGTGATCATCGCCGGCTGGGCCTCGAACTCGAAGTACGCCTTCCTCGGCGCGATGCGCGCCTCGGCGCAGATGATCAGCTATGAAGTGGCCGCCGGCTTTGCCTTGGTCGGCGTGCTGGTGGCCTCGGGCAGCCTGAACCTGACCGACATCGTGATGGCGCAGTCGGGCAACGGCGGTTTCACCGAGTGGTTCTGGATCCCGCTGGCACCGCTGTTCGTCGTCTACTTCATTTCCGGCGTGGCCGAGACCAACCGCCTGCCGTTCGACGTGGTGGAAGGCGAATCGGAAATCGTCGCCGGTCACATGGTCGAATATTCCGGCTCGCAGTTCGCGCTGTTCTTCCTCGCCGAATACGCCAACATGATCCTGGTCAGCTTCCTGACCTCGATCTTCTTCCTCGGCGGCTGGCTGTCGCCCATTCCGACCGCGTGGATCCCCGATGTGCCGGTGCTGGGCGCCGTGCTGGGCGCTGGCTGGTGGTGGCTGCTGCTGAAGGCGGGTTTCTTCGCCAGCTGCTTCATCTGGTTCCGCGCCGCGTTCCCGCGCTACCGCTATGACCAGATCATGCGGCTGGGCTGGAAAGTCTTCATCCCGATCACCATCGCGTGGATCTTCGTGACCGCGCTGCTGGTGTATTTCGGCATTCTCGTGGCCGGGCAGTGAGGGCGCGATGAGCAAGGTCGTTTCCTATTTCAAGAGCCTGTTGCTGCTGGAACTCGTCGGCGGCCTGTGGCTGACCCTGAAATATCTGTTCCGTCCCAAGTACACGCTGATGTACCCGATGGAAAAGACCCCGATGTCGCCGCGCTTCCGCGGCATCCATGCGCTGCGCCGCTACGCCAATGGCGAGGAACGCTGCATCGCCTGCAAATTGTGCGAAGCGGTGTGCCCGGCGCTGGCGATCACCATCGAGGCGGGCCCGCGTGCGGATGACGGCACCCGCCGCACCACCAAGTACGAGATCGACCTGTTCAAGTGCATTTTCTGCGGGTTCTGCGAGGAGTCGTGCCCGACCGACTCGATCGTCGAGACGCATATCCACGAATACCACTTCGAACAGCGCGGCGAGAACATCTTGACCAAGCCCAAGCTGCTGGCGATCGGTGATCGGCTCGAAGCCGAGATCGCCGAACGCCGTGGCGCCGACGCCCCGTATCGCTGAAGCAGGATCGCATGGACTTCGATTATCCAACCCTCTCGTTCCTGTGCTCGGCCGCGGTGGCCTGCGTCGCCGCGCTGGCCGCGATCAGCTCGCGCAACCCGGTGCACGCGGTGTTGTGGCTGGTGCTGACCTTCTTCTCGGTGGCCTGCACCTGGATCATCGGTGATGCCGAGTTCCTCGGCGTGGCGCTGGTGCTGGTGTACGTCGGCGCGGTGATGGTGCTGTTCCTGTTCGTGGTGATGATGCTGGACATGGAGCGGGTGCCCAAGCGCGAAGGCTTCGTGCGCTACCTGCCGGTGGGCCTGGTGGTCGCGGCCTTGATGCTGGGGCAGATGCTGGTGCTGATCGGCGTGCGCAGCGCGATCGAAGTGCCGTTGTCCGCCGATCCTGCGGCGGCTGCCGGTGCTTCCAACACGCAGTGGCTGGCGCGGGCCTTGTTCACCGAATTCCTGCTGCCGTTCGAGGTTGCCGCGGTGATCCTGACGGTGGCGGTGGTGGCTGCGGTCATGTTGACCCTGCGTCGCCGCGAAGGTGCCCGCCACCAGAACCCGGCCGAGCAGGTGCGGGCCAAGGCTGCGGACCGCATCCGGATGGTGAAGATGCGCGCGGAGACGCCGACGCCGGCCGCGGGCAAGGAGGGCACACCATGACTGCATTGCTGCACGGCTTGAGCCTCGGTCACTACCTCGCGCTGGGCGCGGTGCTGTTCTGCATCAGCGTGGCCGGGCTGTTCCTAAATCGCAAGAACGTGATCATGCTGTTGATCTCGCTGGAGCTGATCCTGCTCTCGGTGAACGTCAATTTCGTGGCCTTCTCGCGTTCGCTCGGCGATGCCTCGGGGCAGGTGTTCGTGTTCTTCATCCTGACCGTGGCCGCTGCCGAGGCGGCAATTGGTCTGGCCATCCTGGTGACCCTGTTCCGCAATCGTCGAACGATCGATGTTGCGGACATCGACACCTTGAAGGGCTGAGTGACAGCGCCCGCAGCGGCCATCGGCCGGGCGGGATTCGACAGGTTCCAAGGCAACGCAAGATCCAGACAAGTTCCTGACAAGACGACCCAATGGCCATTTCGCAAACCCATCTCGTCCTGATCGTCCTGCTGCCCCTGCTGGGTGCGCTGGTCGCGGGCCTGTTCGGTCGTTTCGTCGGGCGCCGGGGCGCGCACACGGTGACCATCCTCGGCGTCGCCGCCAGCTGCGCGCTGTCCTGCCACGTGCTGTGGCAGTTGCTGCAGGGCGCGCCGGTGTTCAACGAGAACGTCTACGGCTGGCTGCAGGCCGGCAGCATCTCGGTCAACGTCGGCTTCATGATCGACAAGCTCAGCGCGATGATGATGGTGGTCGTCACCTTCGTCTCGCTGCTGGTGCATATCTACACGATTGGTTACATGGCCGAGGACGACGGCTACACGCGCTTCTTCAGCTACATCTCGCTGTTCACCTTCAGCATGCTGATGCTGGTGATGAGCAACAACTTCATGCAGCTGTTCTTCGGCTGGGAAGCGGTGGGCCTGGTGTCCTACCTGCTGATCGGCTTCTGGTACAAGAAGCCGACCGCGGTGTTCGCCAACCTCAAGGCCTTCCTGGTCAACCGCGTTGGTGACTTCGGCTTCCTGCTCGGCATCTCCGGGGTGCTGCTGTGGCTGGGTTCGCTCGACTACGGCACCGTGTTCTCGCATGCGGATGCGATCCGCGGCGCGACGGTCGAAATCCTGCCGGGCCATGCCTGGTCGATCGCCACCGTGATCTGTATCTGCCTGTTCATCGGCGCGATGGGCAAATCGGCGCAGGTGCCGCTGCACGTCTGGCTGCCGGATTCGATGGAAGGCCCGACGCCCATCTCGGCGCTGATCCACGCGGCAACGATGGTGACCGCCGGCATCTTCATGGTGGCGCGGATGTCGCCACTGTTCGAGCTGTCGGAAACCGCGCTCAATTTCGTCCTGTTCATCGGCGCGACGACGGCGTTCTGGACCGGCCTGATCGGCATGGTGCAGCACGACATCAAGCGCGTGGTCGCGTATTCGACCCTGTCGCAGCTGGGCTACATGACGGTGGCGCTGGGCGTCTCGGCGTATTCGGCGGCGGTCTATCATCTGATGACCCACGCCTTCTTCAAGGCCCTGCTGTTCCTCGGGGCCGGCTCGGTCATCATCGGCATGCACCACGAGCAGGACATGCGCAAGATGGGCGGCCTGCGCAAGTACATGCCGATCACCCATCTCACCATGTGGATCGGCACGCTGGCGCTGGTGGCGATGCCGTTCTTCAGCGGTTACTACTCGAAGGACACGATCATCGTCGCGGCGGAACTGCATGCCGAGGCAAGCCCTGGCGACTGGATCGCGCAGTACGGCAAGTGGGCGGTGATCCTCGGTGCCTTCGTCACCAGTTTCTACAGCTTCCGCCTGCTGTACCTGACCTTCTTCGGGCCGGAGCGCTTCCGTGACGCACATGCACATGATGCGCACGGACATGACGACGCGCACGACGCCCATGGCCACGACGCCCATGCCACAGACGCGCACCACGCCGACGCGGGCCACGGCCACCATGGTGCGCATGAGCCGCACGAATCGCCGTGGGTGGTGACCCTGCCGCTGGTGCTGCTGGCGATCGCCTCGCTCGGCGTCGGTTTCTTCACCGCCGGTCCGATGCTGTTCGGCACCGACATGCTGGGCCACACGCAGCAAACACCGTTCTTCGCCGGTGCGATCCAGGTATTGCAGCAGCACGAAGTGGTGGCCAGGATCGCCGAGGAATTCCACGGACCAATTGCGTTTGCGCTGCACGGCTTCACGACGTTGCCGTTCTGGCTCGCATTCCTTGGCTTCGCTGCCGCCACCCTGCTGTACCTGATCAAGCCGGAACTACGTGCCGGCATCACCCGTGCGCTGGCCGCACCGATCCGCCTGCTCGATCGCAAGTACTACATGGATGACTTGTGGATCAATGGATTCGCCGGCGGCAGCCTGCGCATCGGCAAGGCGTCGAGCGCGGTGGATGCGGGCCTGATCGACGGGCTGTTCGTCAACGGCAGCGTCAAACTGGTCGGCGTGGTGGCTGCGATATCGCGCCGTCTGCAAACCGGCTACCTCTACCACTACGCCTTCGCAATGATCGTTGGACTCGTGGCCCTGCTCGCCATGGTCCGCCATTTCTGGGCGTAAGCCGGCAACCGACACTCGATGGATACCGCAAGCGTGACCCACTGGCCCCTGCTAAGCCTCCTGATCTGGCTGCCGATCCTCGGCGGCGTGCTCTCGCTCATCGTCGGCGACCGCCGCCCGGATGCAGCGCGCTGGACCTCGCTGGTATTCGCCCTGATCACCCTGGTGCTGACGGTGCCGCTGTTCACCGGCTTCGACGCCTCGTCGGCGAGCATGCAGTTCGTCGAGCAGCACGCCTGGATCCCGGCCTTCAACATCCAGTACCACCTCGGCGTCGATGGCCTGTCGGTGCCGCTGATCGGCCTGACCACCCTGGTCGGTGTGCTGGTGCTGATCGGTGCCTGGGGCTCGGTGCAGAAGCGCGTTGCCCAGTACTACGCCTGCCTGATGCTGCTCGAAGGCGTGATGATCGGCGTGTTCTGCGCACTCGATTCGATGCTGTTCTATGTGTTCTTCGAGGCCATGCTGATCCCGATGTTCCTGGTGATCGGCGTCTGGGGCGGCCCGCGCCGGATCTACGCGGCGATGAAGTTCTTCCTGTACACGTTCCTCGGCTCGGTGTTCATGCTGGTCGGCCTGATCTACCTGTACATGAAGGGCGGCAGCTGGCAGATCGCCGATCTCGCCGCGATGCCGCTGACGATGCAGGAACAGACCTGGTTGTTCTTCGCCTTCTTCGGCGCGTTCGCGGTCAAGGTGCCGATGTTCCCGGTCCACACCTGGTTGCCGGATGCCCACGTCGAGGCGCCCACCGGCGGCTCGGTGGTGCTGGCGGCGATCATGCTGAAGATCGGCGGCTACGGCTTCCTGCGCTTCACCTTGCCGGTGGTGCCGGATGCGGGGCAGGAGTGGGCGTGGCTGATGATCGCCTTCAGCCTGATCGCGATTGTCTATGTCGGCATGGTCGCACTGGTGCAGTCGGACATGAAGAAGCTGGTGGCGTATTCGTCGGTCGCGCACATGGGCTTCGTCGTCCTCGGCACCTTCATTGCGTTCCAGCTGGTGCGGGTGTCGGGCTCGAACGATGCCGCGGTGTTCGGCCTGCAGGGCGCGATGGTGCAGATGATTTCGCACGGTTTCATTTCCGGCGCGATGTTCTCCTGCGTCGGCGTCCTCTACGACCGCCTGCACACGCGCCAGATCAAGGATTACGGCGGCGTGGCCAAGGTGATGCCGTGGTTTGCGATGTTCTGGGTGCTGTTCGCGATGGCCAATTGCGGCCTGCCGGGCACCAGCGGCTTCGTCGGTGAATTCGTGGTGGTGCTGGCCAGCTTCCAGGCGCATCCGCTGATTGGTCTTGGTGCCGCGCTGACCCTGATCATCGGTGCCGGTTACTCGCTGTGGCTGACCAAGCGGATCATCTGGGGCGATGTGACCAATGCACCGGTACTGACGATGAAGGACATCAGCCTGCGCGAATGGACCGTGCTCGGCGTGTTCGCCCTCGGCACTCTGGTCATCGGCGTGTGGCCGCAGCCACTGACCGACTTGATGGGGCCGACGATCTCGCATCTGGTCGACCAGTTGGCCGCGACCAAGCTGCCGTGAGCTTCGATGTGAACACCTTCCGACGCGATAACGAAACGATTTTCAGGACATGACGACGATGCAGGCCACCCTTGCCATGCCGGCCGCCAGCGAACTGGTGCCGCTGATCCCGGAGATGACCCTGGCCGGGCTCGGCTTCCTGTTGCTGATGCTCGACCTGTTCCTGAGCGATGCTCGCCGCGGCATCACCCATGTGCTGTCGGTGCTGGCGCTGCTGGTGGTTGCGGCGATGCTGGTGATGGGTGTCGGCGCGGGCAGCGAACCGTCGGTGCTCGGTGGGATGTTCGTGCGCGACACCATGGCCGATGTGCTCAAGATCTGCACCTGCGGCGTGTCCGCCATCGCACTGCTGTTCCTGTGGCCGGACCTGCGCGAGCGCGGGCTGTATCGGGGTGAAGTGTCGGTGCTGGTGCTGTTCGCCGTGCTCGGCATGATGCTGCTGATCTCGGCCGGCAGCCTGGTGATGGTCTACCTTGGCCTGGAAATGCTGGCGCTCAGCTCCTACGCGCTGGTTGCGATCGACCGCGACAGCCCGTTGGCCTCGGAAGCGGCGATCAAGTATTTCGTGCTCGGTGCATTGGCCTCCGGCCTGCTGCTGTACGGCATGTCGCTGGTCTACGGTGCTACCGGCAGTCTGGATCTCGCGACCATCCGCAATGCGGCGATGGCGATGGACAACCCGATCCTGCTGCTCACCGGCATGGTGTTCATGACCGCCGGCGTGGCCTTCAAGTTCGGCGCGGCGCCGTTCCACATGTGGCTGCCCGACGTCTACCACGGCGCACCGACGCCGATCACCCTGTTCATCAGCTCGGCACCCAAGCTGGCCGCGTTTGCCATGGTGGTTCGACTGTTCGGCTTCGGTACCGCGCCGATGGCGGGGCAGTGGCAACTGCTGATTGCGGTGTTGGCCAGCCTGTCGCTGGTGATCGGCAACCTGGTCGCGCTGGTACAGACCAACCTCAAGCGCATGCTGGCCTACTCGACTATTTCGCATGTCGGCTTCCTGTTCCTTGGTTTCGCCGGCGGCGGCGCGGAAGGCTATGCCTCGGCGATGTTCTACGCGATTGCTTACGCGGTGATGGCCACCGCGGCGTTCGGTGCCATTGTGGTGATGGCGCGGCGTGGCTTCGAGGCGGACGAGATCGCCGACTACAAGGGCCTGAACGCACGCGATCCATGGAGCGCGGCGATGGTGCTGTGCGTGATGGCCTCGCTGGCCGGCGTGCCGCCGTTCCTCGGCTTCTGGTCGAAGCTGGCGGTGCTGCGTGCGGCGATCGATGGCGGCATGCTGTGGCTGGCGATCGTCGGCGTGGTATTCGCGGTAATCGGCGCGTTCTACTATCTGTACGTGATCAAGGTCATGTACTTCGACGAGCCGGCCGGCGAGCCGCTGGTGGCGCGCAATGACGGCGTGCTGCGCTTCACCTTTGCCGCCAATGCATTGGCACTGCTGGTGCTGGGCCTGTTCTGGAACCCGATCATGGCGTGGTGCCAGTCGGCGTTCGCCTGACAAGTTTCGGGTGTAGCAGGCGTACCTGCCGGGTACGTCTGCATGTCACGTCATTGTCTTGACCCGCGCGCTCAGTCCGCGCGACCGGCGAATTCCCCGGTGGTGGTGTTGACCCACACCTTCTCGCCGTTGCCGATGTATTCCGGCACCATGATCTCGATCCCGGTGGACAGCTTGGCCGGCTTCGGCCGCTTGGTGGCGGTGCCGCCCTTGAGTTCCGGCGGGGTTTCGATGACCTCCATCGCCACCGACTGCGGCAGCTGGATGGCCACCGGGCTGTCTTCGATCAGTTGCACGTAGATGCCGGTCAGGTCATCGACGATGTAGCCGGCCAAGTCGCCGATGACGTCGGCATCGAGGGTGTAGGGCGTGTAGTCCTCGTCGTCGAGGAACACGAAGGCATCGCCATCCTTGTAGGAGTACGTGCATTGGCGGCGGGTCATGTCGACTTCGCGCAGGTCGTCGTCGCCGTCGAAACTGGTATCCAGCTTGCTGCCGCCGGGAATCGAATACATGACAAAGCGGAAGCGCACGTTGCCGCCGCGGCCCTGCGGGCTGCTGCGCTCGATGTCGCGGATCTGGTACACGCCGTTGTTGTATTCGACGACGTTGCCTTTCTTGATGTCGCAAGCCTTCATGGGAGTTTTTTCGAAATGAGGAGCGCGCGATAAAGGCGCTCGTTGAGGAACCAGGTCGTCAGGCCCCAGACGAGGCCACCGATCAGGCACAAGCCAGCGTCAACGCCGACCAGAAGAGGAAAACGCGGATGGCCGATGCCGAACTTCACCGCCAGCATCACCAACATGGCGAAGAACATCAGCCCGCCCCAGAACAGCACGCCGCGCAGCAGCACGAAATGCCAAAGGCCGCGTGCACGGATCGCGGGCCAGCGCGTGGCGACCCAACGCTCCGCGCGGGAGCCGGAATCGATCACTTCGGTGCCAGTCGGGTGGCACCATCGAGACGGATGGTTTCGCCGTTGAGGTAGGTATTGCCGAGGATGTAGGCGACCAGATCGGCGTACTCGGCCGGCTGGCCGAGGCGCGCAGGGAACGGGATCGTGGCTTCCAGCGAGGTACGCACGTTCTCGGGCATGCCATCCACCATCGGGGTCCAGAACACGCCGGGTGCGACTGTCATCACGCGAATGCCGAAGCGCGCCAGTTCGCGCGCCATCGGCAAGGTCATGCCGACCACGCCGCCCTTGCTGGCCGAATAGGCGGCCTGGCCGATCTGGCCTTCATACGCGGCCACTGACGCGGTGTTGACGATCACGCCACGCTCGCCGTCGTCGCCGACTTCGTTGTGCTGCATCAGGTCGGCGCAGGCCTTGGCGACGTTGAAGCTGCCGACCAGGTTCACCAGTACCGTGGTACGAAACTGCGCCAGTGGCATCGAGCCGGTCTTGCCGAGCACGCGTCCGGCGCCGAGGATGCCGGCGCAGTTGATCGCGACGTTCAGGCCGCCCAGTGCGGCTTTGGCAGCCGCGACATTGGTGGCCACCATCTCTTCATCACCGACGTCGGTCTGGAAGAAGCTGGCATTGTCGGCCCCCAGCGTTGCGATGGCCTCGGCGCCCTTGTCGGCATTGACATCGAACAGGGCGACCTTGCCGCCATGCTTGACCAGATGTTGCGCGGTCGCGAAACCGAGGCCGGACACGCCGCCGGTGATGACGGCGCGGACGTTGGAAAGTTGCATCGGAGAGCCTGCTGGAATGAAGTCCGGGGAATTTTATCCCAGCAACGTCCCGGTACGGAAAGCCGGCGGGGCAGGACCCACCGGCTTCCAGCTCCGGATCAGGGAGAGGACGTCGTTGCGCGGGTGAATTCCTCGTCGGAAATCAGCTTGCCGAGGAGTTTCTGCACGGTGGTGACGTAATTCTGAACCGCCGCAGGAATGGCGATCATCCCGATGAAGGACGACTCCCATTCGTGCGAAACATCGATGTCTCTCGTGTACACCGGTTGGCCATTTCGAGTGACGGTGAAACGGACGCCGACTCGTGCCGTACCCTTGCTCACACCGGATCCATCGAGCGTGTTGCGCGTCAATTCGCCGCTGATGCGCACAGGGGAGGCAGAATCAAAGCGATGCGCCGTATCCAGTTCCGAAACCAGCGCATCATGCACGTAGGTGGAGAAACGTCCATCAGCTGCACCGTCCACAGGCGAGCCGCGCACGGACAACCCTTGATCGCGAATGCCAGGTGCCGCTGAGAACGGTTCCACGGCGATCTTGCCCGAGCCCTGCAGAAGCCGCGTGCTGCTGTCGTTGCCAGGCGGATAGGCCGGTAGCTGCATATGTGCGCAGCCCACGCTCAGCAGGATCGAAAGGAGCAATGTCCATTGCATTGCCCGCTTCGTGAGCGGCTCGATGGCCTTACTCGAATGCATGCTGATCCGCTAGCTGCTTGAGGGAGTTCCACACCAGCTGGTCCATGACCTTGTGGATCGCTGCCTGTGGCTCCATCGGTTGCAGGTTTGCAGGGCCGGCGTGGTTTCCGATCGTGGAGTGCAGTGCATGTCGAACCGTCACTGCGGTGGCCTTGCCGTTGCGGGTATAGGTTGCGGTGCAGACATAACCATCGGTGACCATCGAGCCCGCCAGTCCCAGGGTCAGGCCAGTGCCGAAGCCCTTTGCTGCAGCGTTGTCCGTCAGCGGAACGTTGTCGATGACGACGTTCAGCACGCCACCCTCGTGCGTTGCGTCGTTGATGGTGGCGAACAGGCCAGATTCGGCAACGGCGGCAACGACCCTCGGCTTGATTTCGGCAGTGGCGGCGGCGTTGACGTTGCCCTTGGTGCGGAACTCGAACAGGATTTGCACGGGCGCAGGGGTGTTGACAGCGGGGAGGTCTGCCTTGACCACGACGGGGAGCGCGGGGTCGACGTACGATTTCATGGAGAGGCAGCCGGTCAAGCCGAATGCAAGGCACAGCAGGACGAGCAAGGACGCAGCGGCGCGCAGCCGCTGAAGTGGATCACGCATTGGAATTCCCCAGGATGGATTGGATACGAATCGTCAGTGCCGCTTCTCACCAAGCACTGTGTGGCGCAAAGATAGCAGGACAAGGCATGGACTGTCAGCGCTGGATTCCTTGACGTAGATCACGCAAATAAAACGTGTTGCAACCGCCATGCCCGGTTGCACCCAGCGGTCCGTCGATGCGAAGGAAACCACTGCGTTCGTACAGGCGCTGGGCGGCATCCATGCCGGTCAGGGTTTCCAGGTAGCACTGGCGGAAGCCGAGGCCACGGGCGGCATCGAGGCAGCGCGCCATAATCGCGGTACCGGCACCCATGCCGCGCGCCTCGGGCAGGAAATACATCTTGCGCAGTTCGCAGATCGTGGTGTCCGCACCGGTGAGGGGTGCGACACCAGCGCCGCCCAGCACGCGACCGTCGCGTTCAATCACGAAGTACGCGTGACGAGGTGCTGCATACGCGCGGCTCATCCAGTTCACTTCCGGATCGTGGATGGCGAAGCCCGCGCCGTCGGCCCCGAATTCCGGCATGACCGTGCGGATGATCGTGGCGATGTCGGCATCGTCATCCGGGCGAATCTGGCGCAGCAGGAAAGGCGCAGGCGCGGTCATTACTCGGCCTGCTGGGCCAGCAGGCGCTTGGCCAGTTCACCTGGCGCAAGTGCGGGCATGAACAGGAATCCTTGCCCGGTGCCGACCCCGAGCCGCAGCAGGAAATCGCGCTGCGCTTCGGTTTCAATGCCTTCGGCGATGACTTCCAGCCCAAGGCTGCGCGCCACCCCGGTCACGGCTTCGCAGATCGCCACGTCGGAGCGATTGCCGGGTACGCCACGCACGAAAATCTGGCTCAGTTTGATGCCGTGGATGGGCAGGCGGCGCAGGTAGTTGAGCGCGCTGTAGCCTTCACCAAAATCGTCGATCGACAAGCGCACACCGAGCTTGCGCAGCTCGTCGAAGATTCGACTGGCATCACGCGTGTCCTCGACCAGCACCCGTTCGGTGAGTTCCAGTTCGAGCGCATGGCCGGGGATGCCGGTGTCCTTGAGCATGTCGCGTACGCTGGCGACGATGTCTTCGCCGACGAACTGGCGATAGGACACGTTGACCGCGATGCGCTGGATCGGCAGGCCCTGATCACGCCATTGCCGCATCCGCATGCAGGCCTCGTGCAGCGCCCAGTGGCCGATCCGGACCACCTCACCGGTGCTTTCGGCGAGATCGATGAAGCGCTCCGGCGACACTTCGCCCAAATCCGGGTTGCGCCAGCGGATCAGGCCTTCAGCGAACAGGATGCGACCACTGCGCAAATCGACTTGTGGCTGGTAGGCGAGGTGGAATTCGCCGTTGTCGAGCGCGCGCCGCAGGCGGGTCTCGATCTGCAAACGCGCCTGCTGCGCCTGCTCCAGCGCTGGCGAGAACGCCTGCACGCCGCTGTGGCGCTTGCGCTTGCTGGCGTACATCGCGACATCGGCGCTCTGAATCAAGCGTTTCGGGGTCTTGCCATCGGTGGCCGCGTGGGCGAGGCCAATGCTCGCGCTGACGCCGAACTCCTGCCCGCCCAGCACGAACGGAGCAATGAAGGCGTCCTGGATTTGTCGTGCCAGCCGTTGCGGACGCTGGAGATCGTCCTTGCAGCGACAGGCAACCAGGAATTCGTCGCCGCCGAAGCGGGCGACCATGCCTTCCGCCAGCACCGCCGAGCGCAGGCGATGGGCGACATCGACCAGCAACTGGTCGCCGGCATCGTGACCGAGCACATCGTTGACGATCTTGAAGCGATCAAGGTCGATGTAAAGCACGGCAAGGTCGTTTCCGCCACGTCCTTGCAGGCAACTGCGGATGTGTTCGAGGATCGCGTCGCGGTTGAGCAGCCCGGTCAGGGCATCGGTGCGCGCCTGCTCACGCAGGGCTTCCTCCGCATGCTTGCTCTCCGTGATGTCCTGCAGGGTGCCGGCCAAGCGGATGCACCCTGGGTCGAACGGGTCGGGTTCGCCGATCATCCGGACCCAGAAGGGTGCACCGCCGGTCGAATGTCCGCGCAGGTCGAGATCGAATCCGGTGTCGCCCTTGATCGACTTGAGCGTCTTGTGCAGCAGTTTGCGGTCGGTCGCATCCAGGCAGTCGAGCAGGGCGGCCATGCTCGCTGGCCGATCGTGCCGGCGCAGGATGCGCATCGATTCGCTGGTCAGGTAGAGCGCGTCGCTCTGTCGATCCCACTGCCAGCCACCGATCTGGGCGAGTTCCTGCACGCGTTCGAACAGGGCCTTGTCACGTTGCAGGCCGGTGACGTCGCTGCCGATCATCAGTGCCCGGTCCGGCTGTGTCGAGCCAGGGTCGTATTGGGGGACGGCGGTGATCGAAAACCAGTTCATGCGCTGGCTTTCATGCTGGTACAGGCCGACGATGGCGTGATTGGTGGTTTCTCCCTTCAGCAGGGCGCGGGTCAGGGGATAGTCGGCGACCGCCAGCACCCGACCACTGGCGTCGATCATCGTCCAGTCTTCGAGTCGCATCTCCGGCCTGCCACCTGCATCCAGCGGCAGGCCATAGATGCGTGCCGTCGCCGGGTTGAGATACAGCATCCGGCCATTGCGATCATGCACGGTGATGGCCATGTCGATGACGTCGGACAGCGCCATCAACCGGGCTTCGGTGCCGATCCGTGCACTCAGGTCGCGGGCAATCGCGAGGATGGCATCACCGGCGGGGCTGACCAGCCGTGCCGAGTGCACCTCCACCGGGAACCGGGTGCCATCGCCACGCACATTGATGGTCTGCACGATGTGGGTTTCACCGCGATCGATCGCCTCCAGTACGGGATCGAGATAATGCGGCGGCAGGTCCGGGTTGAGCAGTTCGACGCCATGGCCAACCAGGTCTTCGCGCGTGCGGCCGAAGGTTTCCAGCCCGGCGGCGTTGGCGTCGAGGATGATGCCTTCGCGCGAGATGATCAGGGTTGGATCGGGAATGGCATCGACGAAGGCGCGATGATCGATGGCATCGAACGCGTGCTGATGGGGCGTGCCCTCGAGCACGGCGGCGGCCTTGCGCAACAAGGTGCGCAGTGGCTGCGGCTGGGTGCTGTCTGCGGCTGCCGCCGACAACGCGGCGGCCAGTTTGGTCGAATCGGTAGTGCGCTTGACGGGAGCCTTGCGGGTACTCACCGGCTCCCCAATGCTTTGCCGACGCGGCTGCTGGTTTCGCGCCCCAGCAGGCTTGCCAGCCAACGCCCAGTGTCCGCCAGCGCACCCAGATCGACGCCGGTGCGGACACCGAGTCCATCGAGCATGTACACCACGTCTTCGCTGGCGACGTTGCCACTCGCGCCCTTGGCATAGGGGCAGCCGCCGGTGCCCGAGACCGCGCTGTCGATCACGCCGACACCCTCTTCAAGGCAGGCCAGCAGATTCGCCAAGGCCTGCCCATAGGTGTCGTGGAAATGCACCGCCAGTGCATCCATCGGCACCTCGGCCGCGACCGCCTGCAACATGGCCCGCGCCTTGCCGGGTGTGCCCACGCCGATGGTGTCGCCCAGTGAAATTTCGTAACAGCCCATCACATGCAGGGAACGTGCCACGCGCACCACATCGGCCAGCGGCACCTCACCCTGATAGGGGCATCCGAGCACGGTCGAAACGTAGCCACGCACCTTCACGCCATCGGCCTTGGCGCGCGCCAGCACCGGCGTGAACCGCTGCAGCGATTCGTCGATGCCGGCGTTGGTGTTTTTTCGATTGAAGGTTTCCGAGGCGGCGGTGAACACGGCGACTTCACGCGCACCGGCGGCAAGCGCGCGTGCGTAGCCTTGCTCGTTCGGCACCAACACCGGATACGACACGCCGGGCGCTTGCGTGATCCCGGCCAGCACCTCGGCGGCATCGGCCATCTGCGGCACCCACTTCGGGCTGACGAAAGCGGTCGCCTCGATGTTGCGCAGACCGGTGCGCGAGAGACGGTCGATCAGCTCGATCTTGGCTGCGGTACCAATGTCGATGGCTTCGTTCTGCAGCCCATCCCGCGCGCCGACCTCGACGATTCGAACCTGGGCGGGAATCGATGCGCTCACGGGTGGTGGTCGTTGCCTTGGGTTGGGGTAGCCGTCGTGGCGGGTACGGTCGGTGCCAGTGTACTCGTCGAGGGTGCGGGCGGGACCAGCGAGGTCGCTGGCATGTCCGCAGGTGCACGCTTCAGCACGAATTGCGGCTCGGTCAGGAAGAACTCCGGGTGCTCACGCAGGATGCGGGCGACCTCCCTGGAATTGCCTGCGATGAAATTGCGATATGTCGGTTCACTGTTCGGGTCCTGCTGTCTCGGGACAGGGCCTTGGTAGCCCTTCACGACGCCATCGGCAATCGCCCTGGATACGCGCGCATTGTCCGGGAAGTACACCCGCATCACATCGCCATCACGCTCGAAGCGCAGCAGCTGATAGCCGCAATGGGTGTAGTTCGCACCCACGCAGTCCGGCGTGCCGCGGTCATTGCTCACCACCAGGTACTGGCCATCGCGTGTTGTCAGCAGCGACACATTCAACGGCTTGGAACTGCCGTCCTTGTCGAGCATGCGACAGTCCGTGGTGATGATGACCGTGTTCGCCTCGGGTGTCGCGGATGCGGCGTTCGCGCCCCTGCCGGTGACATTCCACAGGCCCGGCCAGCCGGAATCGCAGCGGGTCATCGAGCCGACCGGCAGCGATTCGTACACGGTGGTGGAACAGCCCGTGAGCAGGCCGGCGATCAAAACGAAAAGTGCAATCAAGACCCGCATGTTCATTGCTCCAGCATTGCCAGGATGGTGTCGGCTTCCACGAAATCTCCCGCCTGCACGCGTAGTTCGGCGATGACCCCGTCGCGCGGCGATTTCAACGCCAGCTCCATTTTCATCGCTTCCAGCACCAGCACCACGTCGCCTGCCGACACGGTATCGCCGGGTTTGGCCTGCACCAGCACCACCCGGCCCGGCATCGGTGCACGGATGCGATGCTCGGTGGCAGCCGCGTTGTCGATTTGCCGGCGATACAGCGGTTCGCTGCGCAGCCGCAGCCGTTGTTGGCCATCATGCACCAGCACGTCATCACCGGACACGCGGGCACGATAGCGGCGCATGGCGCCGTCGAAGCGCGCACTCAGCAGGCCATCTTCAAGGCGTGCGCCGGCGATGGCATGGTTGCAGGTTCCGTTGACGATGCGATATTCGCCAGCGTGCCCGTGTGCCAGCAACTCAACGCGGTGCTCGCCGTGGGTGAACGCCAGCCGGCGTGCGCCAGCATGGCCCAGCCGCCAGCCGTCGGCCACGGACCACGGTGAGCCGGGATCACTGGAACCTTCGGCGTTGCTGCGCGCGGTGGCTTCCTGTTGCAGCAGGAAGGTGCTGGCCGCAGCCAGCACCAAGGCGGGGTCAGTGACGGAGGGTGCAAGGAATTCGTCGAGGTGGCGATCCAGATAGCCGGTATCGATGCGCGCCTCGACGATGGCCGGATGTCGCACCAGCCGTTCGAGGAAACCGATATTCGATTTCGGGCCGATGATCTCGCAATCGGCCAGCGCCTCTCGCAGTCGCGCCAATGCACGCGGGCGGTCTTCGTCCCAGACGATCAGCTTGGCGATCATCGGGTCGTAGAAGATGGTGACGGTGTCGCCTTCGACCACGCCGGAATCGATCCGCACCTGCCGCGACGGTGGCGGCAGCCGCAGGGTCTGCAAGGTGCCGGAACCCGGCAGGAAGCCGGCATCCGGGTCTTCTGCGTACAGCCGCACTTCGATGGCATGGCCGTGTTGGCGAATGTCCTCTTGTCCCGATGGCAGCACTTGCCCATCGGCAATCCGCAATTGCCATTCGACCAGATCCAGCCCGGTCACTTCCTCGGTCACCGGATGTTCCACCTGCAAACGGGTGTTGATCTCCATGAAGTAGAAGCCGCCGTCCTGGGCGACGATGAACTCCACCGTGCCGGCATTGGCGTAGTCGATCGCGTGTGCCGCCTGCACTGCCGCCGCGCCCATGCGGGCACGCAATTCGGGGGTGAGGAAGGGCGAAGGCGACTCTTCCAGCACCTTCTGGTAGCGCCGCTGCGCGGAGCATTCGCGCTCGCCCAGATGGATGGCGTGGCCGTGGGCATCGCCGAAGATCTGGATTTCGATATGACGCGGATGCTCGATGTAACGCTCCAGCAACACGCGATCACGTCCGAAGGCGCCCTTCGCTTCGCGCTGGCAGCTCTCCAGATTCGGCAGGAATTCATCGGCACTGCGCACGATGCGCATGCCCTTGCCGCCGCCGCCGTGCGCGGCCTTGATCATCAACGGATAGCCGATGCGGTCGGCCTCGCGCTGCAGCAAGTCGGGCGACTGGTCTTCGCCGGTGTAGCCCGGCACCACCGGCACGCCGGCGGCGGCCATCAGGTCCTTGGCGCCTGCCTTGCTGCCCATCTTGCGCATTGACGTGCCGGAGGGGCCGATGAAGGCGATCCCTGCGGCTTTCACCGCGTCGGCAAAGTCGGCGTTTTCGGACAGGAAGCCATAGCCGGGATGGATCGCCTGCGCGCCGGTGGCTTTCGCCACGTCCAGGATGGCGTCGCCGCGCAGATAGCTGTCCTGCGGGCGCGGGCCACCGATGCAGTGCGCTTCATCCGCCAGGCGCACGTGTTGCGCGTCGGCATCAGCCTCGGAGAACACCGCGACGGTGCGGATACCGAGCTTGCGTGCGGTGCGGATCACCCGGCAGGCGATTTCGCCGCGGTTGGCGATCAGGATTTTCTCGAACATCAGCGGGGCTCTTCTCCCTCCCCTTCAAGGGGAGGGCCGGGGGTGGGGATGGTGTGGGTTTGCAACAAGACAGGTGCCGTGCCGATCTACTTCATTTCCCTTCCTTCCGAAGGAGGTATCGGGATGGTGACTGCGACGCGCCACAAGCGCTCGATGAATTGATTCTGCAACCGCTTCCGTCTGATTCAGCACGTCATGATTCCAGAACCGCAGGACGATGAAATCACCTTCCCGCAGGAATGCGTCGCGCGCCGGATCGGTGGTCGAATGCGCATGTTGTCCTCCATCCACTTCCACCACGACTTTCCGTTCCAGGCAGACGAAATCAAGAACGTAATGGTAATAGGGATGCTGCCGGCGGAACTTGCAATCGTCCAGCTGACGGCTGCGAAGCATGCGCCAGAGGTGGCGTTCGGCGTCGGTCATGCCGTTGCGCAACCGGCGTTGCAGCTGCGGTTGGAGGATGGCGTCGTTGGTTTGTCCTCGCATCCGCTGGTTCCTTGCTGAACACCATCCCCACCCAACCCTCCCCTTGAAGGGGAGGGCTTTGTGACTCGACTTGCCCTTCCCGGAGTTCAGCTCAGCCCGCCCAGCCGGGCTTTCGCTTGTCGAGGAAGGCTGACAGCCCCTCCTGGCCTTCCGCTGAAACCCGCAGGCGCGCGATCAGCGCGGCGTTGTCGGCGTCGTGGCGGGCGCCGTCCGTGTGCGCGGTGACGGTGCGGACCAGTTGTTTCGCACTGGCGCTGGCGACGGGGCCGGCCTTCAGCAGCAGGTCGATCTGTCGTTGCACGGCAGTATCGAGTGCGGTGGTATTCACCACCTTGTGCAGCAGGCCAATGCGCAGGGCTTCGCTGGCGTCGAAAATTTCGGCGCTGGCGAAGTAGCGCCTTGCGTTGCGCGATCCGATCGCCGCGATCACATAGGGTGAAATCACCGCCGGCAGCAGGCCGAGTTTGCTTTCGGTCAGGCCGAATTTCGCTTCCGACGCGCCGATGGCGATGTCGCAGCAGGCCACCAAGCCGACACCGCCACCGAAGGCCGCGCCCTGCACGGCGGCGATGGTGGGTTTGGGCAGCTCGTCGAGGGTCCGCATCAGGCGGGCGAGGGCGAGGGAATCCTCGCGGTTCTCGGCCTCGCTGGCGGCGGCCATCCCGCGCATCCAGTTGAGGTCGGCGCCGGCGGAAAACGAAGGGCCTTCGGCTTCCAGTACCAGCACGCGGAGACTGGCATCGGTGGCTGCAGCGTCCAAGGCCGCTTGCAGGTCGGCGATCAGGCCGGCGTCGAAGGCGTTATGGACCTGGGGGCGGGTCATCCGCAGGCGGGCGACGGCGCCGTCGCGGTGCAGTTGCAGGGCTTGGTTCATGCGCGGTTCCGACGCCTTCCGAAGATGACAACACCGACATGATACCGGCTGGCGGGAGTGCTACAATTGCGAACAATTCCTATTTGTCAATGCAGTGCAACGCCAATGCGTTTGAATGAGCTCCAGCGACGTCGCTCGGCCATCATCGAAGGCGTCGAAGACCACACGCCGAATGATCCGGTTGCGCGTCGCCTGCGTGAGCTGGGTTTCGTCGCCGGCGAGGATGTCGAGGTGGTCGCGGCCGGCCCCCTGGGTGCCGAACCGCTACTGGTGCAGGTGGGCTTCACCCGCTTCGCCCTGCGCCGCTCCGAGGCCGCACGCGTGCGCTTGCGCAACGGAGCTGGCGCATGAACGCCATCACCGCATCGCCGCGCATTGCACTGGTCGGCAATCCCAATTGCGGCAAGACTGCACTGTTCAACCTGCTCACCGGCAGCCGGCAGAAGGTGGCCAACTATGCCGGGGTGACCGTCGAGCGCAAGGAAGGCCGGCTGCGCTTGCCGGCGGGACATGAATTGACCGTGCTCGACTTGCCGGGAGCCTACAGCCTCAATGCCGCCAGTCTGGACGAGGCGGTGACGCGTGACCTGATCCGCGGCTTCTATCCGGGCGAGCCTGCGCCGGACTTGCTGGTGTGCGTGGTCGATGCCACCAATCTGCGTCTGCACCTGCGCTTCGTGCTGGAACTGCGCGCCTTGGGCAAGCCGATGATCGTGGCGCTCAACATGATCGACGCATCGCGCAAACGCGGCATCGCCATCGACGTGGAAGCGCTGCAACGCGAATTGGGCGTGCCGGTGGTGGAGACCGTCGCCGTGCATCGGCATGGTGCGCGGGCCCTGCTGGAGCGGCTGGATGCAACGACCGAGCTCACGATGGAGCGGCACGCGCCATTGGCCGACGATGCCTTGCACGAGGAAGTGCGGCGGCTGTTGACGCTGGCGGTGGAGATGCCGCGCCGCACTGCGGCCATTGACGATGCGCTGGATCGCTGGCTGCTGCATCCGCTGTTCGGCCTGCTGGTGCTGGGCGTGGTGATGTTCCTGATGTTCCAGGCCGTTTATGCGTGGGCGACGCCGATGATGGACGGCATCGAGGCGGCCACCACCTGGTTCGGACAAGTTGTCGGCAATGCGATGACCGAAGGCCCGCTGCGCAGCCTGCTGGTGGATGGGGTGATCGCCGGCATCGGCGGCGTCATCGTGTTCCTGCCGCAGATCCTGATCCTGTTCCTGTTCATCCTCGCGCTGGAGGAATCCGGTTATCTGCCGCGTGCCGCCTTCCTGCTGGATCGGATGATGGCTGCGGCGGGCCTGTCCGGACGCAGCTTCATTCCATTGCTGTCGAGCTTCGCCTGTGCGGTGCCGGGAATCATGTCCACGCGATCGATCCAGGATCCGCGTGATCGCCTCGCCACGATTCTGGTGGCACCGTTGATGACTTGTTCGGCGCGCTTGCCGGTGTATGCGCTGTTGATCGGTGCGTTCGTGCCGAAGAAGGACATCGGCTGGTTCAATCAGCAGGGTCTGGTGCTGTTCGGCCTGTACGCGGCGGGCATCCTCAGCGCGCTGGCGGTGGCATGGACGATGAAGTTCTGGCGGCGCGACAAGAGCGAGCATCCGCTGCTGATGGAATTGCCTTCGTATCGTGTACCGCACTTGCGTGATATCGCGATCGGCTTGTGGGAACGGGCGATGATTTTCCTCAAGCGGGTCGGCGGGATCATTCTGGCGCTGACCATCCTGCTGTGGTTCCTGCTCAGTTTTCCCGGCGCACCGGCAGGTGCCACCGGCCCGGCCATCGACTACAGTTTTGCCGGCCGCATCGGCCACGTGATGACCGCGGTGTTCGCGGTGATCGGCTTCAATTGGCAGATCTGCATCGCGCTGATTCCCGGCATGGCCGCGCGCGAGGTGGTGGTGTCGTCGCTGGCCACGGTCTATGCGCTGTCCGCGGTCAATGACGATGCCGCTGCGCAGGCGCTGAGCCCGATCATCCAGTCGCAATGGTCGCTGGCCACAGCGTTGTCGTTGCTGGTGTGGTTCATCTATGCGCCGCAATGCGTGTCCACGCTGGCGACGATCAAGCGCGAAACCCATTCGTGGAAGCAGACCGCATTCGCGGCCGGCTATCTGTTCGGCCTGGCTTTCCTGGCCTCGTTCGTGACCTACCGCATCGCCCTGGCGTTCGGAGCCGGATGATGGACGCTTCACTGCTGCTGCAATACGTCATCGTCGCGCTGGCCGTGTTGGTCAGTGCAGGCGTGGTGATGCACAAGCAGTTTCCGAACGCCACCCGTCGCTTGCGTATCGCGGTGGCACTGCCGTTGTTGCGGGATGGTCGCCCCGACTGGTTGCGCAATCTGGCGAGGAGGATCGCCCCGGTCGGAGTGGGTGGCGGCAAGGATTGCGGCGGCTGCAACGGCTGCGGCTGACAGGTGGTGCGCGTGCCGTGACTTCCGGTCTCAGTGCTTGCGCCGCTTGTCGGGCGGGGCCGGTGTCGCTTCGACGGTCACGGTAAAACTGCGGGCTTCGTCGGCGAACACTGCGCCGACACCGGCGACATGGCGGCTGATTTCCTTGCCGCGTTCGTCGCGGATCACCACCACGACGGTGTATTCGTAGGCAGTGTCACGGGTGCCGCTGAGGTTGCCTTCCACCTGCAGGGGCACTTGCCGGGCCTCCGACGCGCCCGGTGAATCCAGCCGCAGGTGGCCGCGACAGGCCGGACACACCGGCGCACTGTCGAGGATGGTGGCTTTGCAGTGCGGGCAAGTGCGGGTGGCCCCCACTGCGCCCGGGCGCGGACTGCTCATGCAGTCGAGCCGCCCTCCGGCCTGGCCGCAGGTGCGCCTTCCTTGCCCCAGCCGCATTCCACATGGCCACGGATGCGCGAACCGGGGGCGACAGTGAGACTGCCCGCCTTGACATCGCCGGTGATCGCGCCAGTCGCAAGCAACTCCACCTGCTGGGCGCCGGAGATATTGCCTTCCAGATCACCCGCAAGCGCGACCTTGCTGGCGGAGATGGCACCGGCGGTGACCTTGGCGCCTTTGTCGACGGTGAGGTTGCCCTGCACCTTGATGTCGCCCTTGAAGCGTCCGGCGATGCGGACATGACCGCTGCCTTCGATCTTGCCTTCGATGGTGAGGTCGGACGCGATCACCGACTCGCGTGCGCCGGTGTCTGAGGTACGTGGCTGCGCAGGCGCGGGAATCGGTGCCGGCTCGGCCACAGCAGCGGGGCGCGGCGGGTCGATGTGGACGGGCTCGTTCGCCTTGGGGGCGGGCGTGGAATCTTTCCAGATGGCCATTGCGCAGTCTCCTCGGGGGGGCAGATTCCCGAGGCTACCACCAATTTGCCGTCAATTGTTTCCTGAATGGGTGAGCAGTCTGCCGCAAGCCTCGGGCAAGGCTGGTGAACTACATCCGGAACACCCCAAACCGGGTGCGCGCTTCAATGGGCGCATTGAGGCTGGCCGACAGCCCCAGCCCCAGCACGCGGCGGGTATCGGCCGGGTCGATGATGCCGTCGTCCCACAGGCGTGCGGTAGCGTAGTAGGGGTTGCCCTGGTCTTCGTACTGCTGGCGGATGGGCGACTTGAAGGCGTCTTCTTCCTCCGGTGTCCACACGCCGCCCTTGGCCTCGATGCCATCGCGCTTGACCGTGGCCAGCACCGAGGCGGCCTGTTCGCCGCCCATCACGCTGATCCGCGCGTTCGGCCACATCCACAGGAAGCGTGCGCCGTAGGCCCGGCCGCACATGGCGTAATTGCCGGCGCCGAAGGACCCGCCGATCACCATGGTGAACTTGGGTACATGCGAACACGCGACGGCGGTGACCATCTTCGCGCCATCCTTCGCAATCCCGGCTTGCTCGTACTTCTTGCCGACCATGAAGCCGGTGATGTTCTGCAGGAACACCAGCGGAATGCCGCGCTGGTTGCACAGTTCGATGAAATGCGCACCCTTCAGCGCGGATTCGGCGAACAGGATGCCGTTGTTGGCGACGATGCCCACCGGGTAGCCATGCAGATGGGCAAAGCCCGTCACGAGGGTCTTGCCGTAGCGCGCCTTGAATTCCTGCAGCTCGCTGCCATCAGTGATGCGGGCGATCACTTCGCGGATATCGAAAGGGCGACGCGCGTCTTTCGGAACGATGCCGTACAGCTCTTCGGCTGGGAACAGCGGTTCGCGCACGTGCTGCACCGCCACCGGCAACACTTTCTTTCGATTGAGCGAACCGACAATCCCGCGCGCGATGTCGAGCGCGTGGCGGTCGTCCTCGGCGTAGTGGTCGGCCACGCCCGAAATGCTGGTGTGCACGTCCGCGCCGCCCAGGGTTTCGGCGTCCACCACTTCGCCGGTCGCGGCTTTGACCAGCGGCGGGCCGCCGAGGAAGATCGTGCCCTGTTCCTTCACGATCACCGACTCATCGCACATCGCCGGCACGTAGGCACCGCCGGCGGTGCAGCTGCCCATCACCACCGCGATCTGCGGGATGTTCTCCGCCGACAGCCGCGCCTGGTTGTAGAAGATCCGGCCGAAGTGTTCCTTGTCCGGGAACACCTCGTCCTGCAGCGGCAGGAAGGCACCGCCGGAATCGACCAGATAGACGCAGGGCAGGTTGTTTTCCCGCGCCACTTCCTGCGCGCGCAGGTGTTTTTTCACCGTCATCGGGAAATAGGTGCCGCCCTTGACGGTGGCATCGTTGGCGACGATCACCACTTCCTGACCGCACACACGGCCAATGCCGCAGACCATGCCGGCGGCGGGTGCGGCATCGTCGTACATGCCCTCGGCGGCCAGCGGCGCAATTTCCAGGAACGGCGAGCCGGGATCGAGCAGGGCGGTGATGCGGTCGCGCGCCAGCAATTTGCCGCGCTCGGTGTGCTTGTTGCGTGCCTTCTCGCCGCCGCCGTTGGCGGCATGGGCGAGGCGGCGGTCAAGCTCGGCCACCAGTTCGCGGTGAAAGGCGACGTTGTCGAGGAAATCCTGCGAGCGGGGATCAAGCTGGGTGGTCAACGCGGGCATGCAGGACGTCCGTTTGCGGTATGCAGTCGCCAAGGATACCGCCTGCGCCCCGGCAGTCTGCGACAATGACCGGCCACCCTGCTGTTTCCCGACACGTGGCCCGTCTCGATCAATCTCCGAAAACCCTCCAGATCACCGACCTCAGCCATGACGGCCGGGGCGTCGCGCATTGGCCGGAGGGGCATGCCCAGGCCGGCAAGGCGGTGTTCGTCACCGGCGCGTTGCCGGGGGAAACCGTCTCGGTGCAGCAGACGGCACGCTCCAAGCATTTCGATGAAGCCAGGACGCTGGACGTGCTGACTGCATCGCCGGATCGCGTGCAGCCGCGCTGCCCGCATTTCGGTGTGTGCGCCGGCTGCGTGCTGCAGCATCTGGCCGAAGGCAGACAGATCGATGCCAAGCAGCGGGTGCTGCTGGACAACCTGCAGCGGATCGGCCACGTCACGCCCGCCAGCGTGTTGCCGCCGCTGCGCGGGGACAGCTGGGGCTATCGGCGCAAGGGCCGGTTGTCGGTGCGGCGGGTCGAAAAGAAGGACAAGACCCTGGTCGGTTTTCGCGAACTCGATCCGCGCTTCGTCGCTGATTTGCGCGAGTGCCACACCGTGGTGCCGCAGCTGGGCTTCAAGCTGGACGTGCTGGGCGCATTGGTCGATGGTCTGGATGGCCGTCGTGACATCCCGCAGATCGAATTCATTGCCGGCGATGCCGCCACCGTACTGGTGTTCCGCCATCTGCAGCCGCTGTCGGAGGTGGACAAGAGCAAGCTGGCAGCATTCGGCAGCGAACATGGCTTCGCGATCTCGCTGCAGCCCGGTGGCATTGACTCGGTGCATCCACTTTCCGGTGAGCCGCCCGCGTTGGCGTTCGGGTTGCCGCAGTGGGACATCGAACTGAACTTCCGCCCGCTGGATTTCATCCAGGTCAACGCCAAGCTCAACGAGGCGATGATCTCCCGCGCGCTGGAGCTGCTGGATGTGCAGCCCGGTGAGCGCGTGCTCGATCTGTTCTGCGGGCTGGGCAATTTCACCCTGCCATTGGCGCGGGTGGCGGGCGAAGGGGCGGTGGTCGGCGTCGAGGGCGATGCCGGCCTGGTGGCGCGTGCACGCGCCAATGCCGAGCACAATGGCATGACCAATGTGCAATTCCACGCCGCGGATCTGGCGCAGGATCTGGCCGGCCAGGCCTGGCTGAAACAGGGCTTCGACAAGTTGCTGCTCGATCCGGCGCGTGCGGGGGCCATCGAGGTGCTCAAGCAATTGCCGCTGAAGGGGCTGAAGCGGATTGTCTATGTCAGCTGCCATCCCGGCTCGCTGGCGCGTGATGCCGGCTATCTCGTCAATGAAGCGGGTTGGCACCTGCGCGAGGCCGGGGTGATGGACATGTTCCCGCATACTGCGCACGTCGAATCGATTGCGGTGTTCGATCCACCAGCGAGGCGCTGAGCCGTGGGCATCGAGATCGAACGCAAATTCCTGCTGGCGAATGACGACTGGCGCGCAACAGCGCACACGTCGGTGGCAATGGCACAGGGCTATCTCAATGACATCGGCATGGTCGATAGCGGCGCAATGCAGGCCTCGGTGCGGGTCCGCATTGAAGGCGAGGCGGCCTTCCTCAACATCAAGTCGCGCGAGCTGGGTGCGCGACGACAGGAATTCGAATACGCGATACCGGTGGTCGATGCGCAGGCACTTTTGCTCTTATGCGTGGGCGGACGGATCGAAAAGACCCGCCACTACGTCCGGCATGCCGGTCACCTGTGGGAGATCGACGAATTCCTTGGTGACAACGCAGGCTTGGTGGTGGCGGAAATCGAGCTGGGTGATGTCGAAGAGATGTTCGAAAAGCCGGCCTGGGCGGGCGCGGAAGCCACCCACGCGCCGCGCTACTACAATCTGGCCTTGGCCTCGCGCCCATACGCGCAGTGGCGCGAGGACGAGCGGATGGCAGTTGATGTGATCGAGGGTTCCTGAATGTTGCTGATCGGCGTTTTCGGACACGTACTCGGCGCGCGTGAGCGCGACTGGCTGCAGCATCCGGCCTGTGCGGGCGTGGTCCTGTTCACCCGCAACTTCGCTTCACGCACGCAGGTGGCGGACCTGGTGCTGGCCATCCGTGCGGCCGCGCCGAACCCGCAGTTGGTCTGCGTGGATCAGGAAGGCGGGCGCGTGCAACGCTTCCGTGACGGCTACACGCCGCTGCCGGCACTGCGCGGGTTCGAGGCATTGCACCAGCGTGATCCGCAGGCGGCACGCCAGCTTGCGCGCGAACACGCCTGGTTGATGGCCAGCGAGATCCGCGCCACCGGGCTTGATTTGAGTTTTGCGCCGGTGGTCGATCTGGCCCGCGGCAACCGTGCGATCGGCAATCGCGCCTTCGCGCAGGATCCGCAGGTCGTGGCGGATTTCACCCGCGCCTATATCGCCGGTATGCACGAGGCAGGCATGGTGGCCACGCTCAAGCATTTCCCCGGCCATGGCTCGGTGCTGGAAGACAGCCATTTCGACATGGTGGTCGATCCGCGCACGCTCGATGAATTGCGCGCTGCCGATCTGCTGCCGTTTGCAGCCGGGATTGCCGCGGGTGCCGACGCGGTGATGATGGCCCACGTCGTCTATCCGCAGGTCGCGGCGGAGCCGGCCGGTTATTCATCGCGCTGGATCGAAGGCGTGCTGCGTGGCGAGCTGGGTTTCCGCGGCGTGGTCTTTTCCGATGACATCGGCATGGTCGGTGCCGAGACTGCGGGCGGCATCAAGGGCCGCATCGATGCGCATCTGGATGCCGGTTGCGACGCGGTCCTGGTCTGCCATCCGCATATGGTCGAAGACGCGCTGCAGGCGATGGACGGCCGCGCCATGCCGTCGATGGCGCTGACCGGGCTGATCGGGCGCGGCGCGCTCGGCTGGGATGCCTTGCTCGCCGATACACGCCATCAACAAGCAAGCGCTGGCATGAGCGGCGTTCCCGAGGTCGGAACCGATGCCGGCGTGCAGTCCGGCGCCAACGAAGTGGGGAGCGTGGCATGAGCGCACCACAGTTGCATGAAGCCCTGCAGACGGCGCGGGTGCTGTTCGACCGGCACGCGCTGGAAGCCGCGATCCTGCGGATGGCGGACGAGATCCGGCCGGCCTATGCCGACGGTGAGGTGCCGCTGTACATCACGGTGATGAACGGTGGGATGCCGTTCGCCTCGCAATTGGGATTTGCGCTGGGCGAGCGCGGGCTGGATCTGGAATTCGACTATCTGCACGCCACCCGCTACCGCGGCCAGACCAGCGGTTCCGGTCTGGCCTGGTTGCATCGTCCGGCCACGCCGATGCGCGGGCGCAAGGTGCTGCTGGTCGACGACATCCTCGACGAAGGTCACACCCTGCTGGCGGTCAAGCACTGGTGCGAGGACCAGGACGCCGCCGAAGTGCGCATCGCGGTGTTGGCGGAAAAAGTGCACGACCGCTGCGTCGAGGGCATAGCCGCCGATCACGTCGGCGTGCAGGTGCCAGATGCCTATGTGTTCGGTTACGGCATGGATTACTACGAACAGGGCCGCAATCTGCCTGTGATATTTGCGCTGGGGGGCTGATGGGGAATGGCAGCCGCACACCGGCAGCACATTGCCGGACACGCCGTGAATACATCCCTGCAGGCTTCTCGGCAGCGTCCCTGCCGCCGAGAGTCCGGCAGCGCGCCACCGGTGCCCGGCTGCCGCGAAACGAAGCCGCGAGAGGACACGCATGAGCACCATCGACCTCGCCATCATCGGCGGCACCGGCGTCTATGCCTTGGGCGAACTGGCGGATGTCGAAACCCGGCAGCCAGACACATCCTACGGCGCACCGTCCGGCCCGATTCGCGTCGGCACACTGGAAGGCAAGCGCGTCGCCTTCCTCGCCCGTCACGGCGAAGGCCATGCGTTGCCGCCGCACAAGATCAACTATCGCGCCAACCTCGCCGCGCTGAAGGCGCTGGGTGCATCACGCGTGCTGGCTCTCAATACCGTCGGTGGCATCAGTGAACGCTTCGGCCCGCGCGTGCTGGCCTGTCCGGACCAGCTGATCGACTACACCTGGGGCCGTATCAGTACCTTGTGCGAGGAGCCGGGCAGCGACGTGCTGCATGTGGATTTCGGCGATCCCTACACGCCGAGCCTGCGCGCACGCGTCATCGCCGCCGCTGCGCAGGGGGGCGTCGCGCTGGTGGAGGGTGGCTGCTACGGCGCCACCCAGGGGCCACGGCTGGAGACCAAGGCCGAGATCGCGCGCATGCGCCGTGACGGTTGTGACCTGGTCGGCATGACCGGGATGCCCGAGGCTGGACTGGCACGGGAGTTGCGGCTGGACTACGCCTGCCTCGCCATCGTCGCCAATTGGGCGGCAGGCGCGGGGCCGAATGTCGATGAAGTCATCACCTTGCAGGACGTGCTGGACAATGTCAGGGCGGCGATGGACGGCGTGCCGCGCCTGTTGCGATCCTTGCTGGCGGGATGAGGCAGCGCCTGCACATCGCCGTTGTCGGCTATGGCAGTGGCGGGCAGGCAGCGGCACTCGCCCTGGCCCGCGATGGGCATCAGGTCGAGATCTTCGAGCGCGTGCCGGCACCCGGACCGGTGGGTGCGGGTTTCCTGCTCCAGCCGACCGGCCTGCAGGCCTTGTGGCGATTGGGCTTGCTGGATGAGGTTCGCGCTCTCGGTACGCCGGTGTCGCGATTGTTTGGTGAAACGCCCGCAGGCCGCGCGGTCATGGACATGCGCTACGCCGATCTCGATCCGCGTCTGACGGGAGTGGGCATGCAGCGTGGTGCGTTGTTCGCGCTATTGCATGCGGCGATTGCGCGTGAGTCGGCAATTCACCTGCATGCCGACTGCGCCGTCGTGGAGGTCGATTGCGAGGGTGGCCGTCTGCGCGATGCACGCGGGCAATGGCATGGCCCGTTCGATGCGGTCGTGATCGCGGATGGCTCGGCATCCGTCCTGCGCAGCGCAGTCACCGGCATGCGCATCGACCGCCCGTATCCGTGGGGTGCGCTGTGGTGCCTGCTGCCGGAAAGCGACTGGCCTTGGGTCGATGAACTGCGGCAACGCTACCGGCGCGCGCGACAGATGGCCGGCATGTTGCCGGTGGGAAGGATGCCCGGCGAATCCGTTCGCAAGCTGAGCTTTTTCTGGAGCTTGCCGATTGCGGAGTTCGACGCGTGGAGAATGGCCGGTCGCGAGGCCTGGCTGGATGCGGTGGCAACGTTGTGGCCGCAGGCGCGCGAGCAACTTGGCCAGACCTTCGATGTGGGCGTGTTGGCGCGCGCTGCCTACCGCGATGCCATTCCGAAACGCTGGTGGCGCGGACGCGCGGTCCTGCTGGGCGATGCCGCCCATGCGATGAGTCCGCAGCTGGGGCAGGGCGTCAATATGGCTCTGGTGGATGCAGTGTCACTGGCTGCGCAGTTCCGACAAGCCACCTCGACTGCCGATGCGTTCGATGCTTACGAGCGCGAGCGACGCGTGCATCTATCGATCTACCACCGCTACAGCCGATGGTTGACGCCGTTGTTCCAGTCCGGGAATGACGGAATCGCCGTGTTGCGCGACCTGGCCTTCCTGCCGGTGGGGAAACTGCCGCTCGCACGTGGACACATGTTGCGCGTGCTGGCGGGCGTGCAGTCGGGCTGGTCAGGATGCTACCCGCTGGATCCGGCATTTGTGGCCGAATTCAATGCAACAAAAAACGGGCCCGTCGTTGCCGACGGACCCGTTCCGAATTCCTGATTTCTCGGGAATTACTTGCCGGCCGGCTTGGCGGCGTCGGCAGCCGGAGCGGCCGGAGCAGCAGCGGCGTCAGCCGGAGCAGCAGCCGGAGCAGCGGCGTCGGCGGCCGGAGCAGCAGCGGCGTCAGCAGCCGGAGCAGCGGCGGCGTCAGCGGCCGGAGCAGCGGCGTCAGCCGAAGCAGCGGCGTCGGCCGGAGCGGCAGCGGCGTCAGCGGCCGGAGCAGCGGCGGCGTCAGCAGCCGGAGCAGCAGCGGCGTCGGCCGGGGCTTCGGTCTTCTGGCAGGCGGACAGGGCGAGGACGCCGGCGGCGAGGAGCACGATGAGCTTGTTGTTCATGGAAAATTACCCCAAAGGTTGACAGAGAAGTGCGAGGGTGGAACGGACAACGCCAGTGCGCTTAGCGTACCGGCGTCGGCCGGTGGTTCGTTGACACTGACTGGAACAGCTCCGGACTCAACCGAAGCACGAAAAAGCCGCCGGCTTAGCGACGGCTTCCTCGATTTTTGCTGCGGAATCCGACGAAATGATACTCCGTCGGCTTGCTTAGTTGGCCTGCTTGCCGGTGCCGGTGGCAGCCTGCTCAGCCTGATCGGCCGTCTGCTGGGCTTGTTCCGGCGTGGCGGCGGCGTCGGCAGGCGCGGCTGCGGCATCGGCCGGGGCAGCTGCAGCTGGGGCGGCATCAGCAGTGGCGTCAGCCGGGGCAGCGGCGGCCGGAGCTTCAGCGGCTGGCGCCTGGGCAGCGGCGGACGCATCAGCGGCCGGTTCCTGCTTGCTGCATGCGCTCAGGGCAACGCCCAGCGCCATCGCCAGCAGAATCTTGTTGATCGACATGTTGCAGGTTCCTCGAATTATGAATGCGGGTGCGCCTGTAGCCGCGCACACTGCCTATGATGGAGATTCCGCGGCCGCTGTCAAGAGTTTGGCCGGTTTTTTTTTGTTCTGGCGTTAACGTTTTTCATACAAGTCGGAATCCTGCAAGTCGGATTCGCCATGGCCATGAACGTCAAACGAGTTCGATGGCCATTGCTGTCGCCTCGCCGCCACCGATGCACAGCGAGGCCACGCCGCGTTTGCCACCACGGGCTTGCAGGGCATACAGCAGGGTCACCAGCAGACGGGCACCGCTGCAGCCGATCGGGTGTCCGAGTGCCAGCGCGCCGCCGTTGACGTTGAGCTTCTCGTGCGGGATACCGAGGTCGGTCATCGGTGCCATCGCCACGCAGGCAAACGCCTCGTTGACTTCGAACAGATCCACGTCAGCCACGTTCCAGCCGGCTTTCGCGAGCACATTCTGCAATGCACCCACGGGTGCAGTGGTGAACCATTCCGGTGCCTGCGCCTGGGTGGCGTGGGCGACAATCCGCGCCAGCGGCTTCACCCCGGCGGCAGCGGCGGCATCCGCCGACATCACCACCAGTGCGGCGGCGCCGTCGGAAATCTTCGAGGACGAAGCGGCGGTCAGCACGCCATCCTTGCCGAACGCAGCGCGCAGTTCCGGAATCTTGTTGAGGTCGATCTTGCCCGGCTCCTCGTCCTTGCCGACCACGACCTCTCCCTTGCGGGTCTTGACCGTCACCGGCGCGATTTCGGCATCGAATGCACCTGCTGCCTGCGCGGCCTGTGCACGGCGCGCGCTCTCGGCGGAAAACGCGTCGACGGTGGCGCGGTCATAGCCGTACTTCGCGCAGGCGGCGTCACCGAACACGCCCATCGCCTTGCCGTCGTAGGGATTGGTCAGCCCGTCCCAGGCCATGTGGTCGAGGAACTCGCTGCTGCCGTAGCGGATACCGGTACGCGAGCCATTGAGCAGGTGTGGGGCATTGGTCATCGATTCCATGCCGCCGGCGACCACGGCCTTGGCCGAGCCTGCCTTGATCAGGTCATGCGCAAACATCACCGCCTTCATGCCGGAGCCGCAGACCTTGTTGATGGTGGTGCAGCCGGCGGCGTCCGGAATGCCGGCCGCGCGCGAGGCCTGGCGTGCCGGTGCCTGTCCGAGTCCGGCCGGCAGTACACAGCCCATGATCACTTCTTCGACGGCATCGGCTTTGATGCCGGATTGCGCCAATGCGCCAGCGATGGCGGCGCTGCCCAGGGTCGGCGTCGGCGTGCCGGTGAATTGGCCAAGGAAGGAACCAATGGCGGTGCGCTTGGCACCGACGATGACGATGTCGTTCATGGGAAGACTCCGGGAATGGGGGCGTCGGACGTTCCGGCGAATCCCGATTATGGCGCAAACCGGGCGGCATGTTGCATTGCCGCAATCATCCGATTGCGATGCCTGGCCTCGCAGGCATTGCGCGTTGCGATGGCGAGGCTTACAACGGGAGCGGGATCGTCAGGGGAGTTCGACATGCGACTGCATTTGCTTGCTGTGGGTGAAAACCGTGCGGTGGGAAGGCTGCCGTCGTTGGCGGTTTTGCCTTGTGCAATTGCCTTGTTGTTGTCGGCCTGCGGTGGTGGCGGTGGCGGCACCGTACGTTCGACGCCGCCTCCCACCACGCCGACGACGCCGACCGTCCCGAACTTCACGCCCAATGTCGTCAACGATGCTTCGCTGGCGGTCAATCCGCCGGCCATTCCAGTGCTCGCTGGGCCCGCGAGCCTGCCGCAATACAGCCGGCATCTGGTCCTGACCAATGCAGCCGGTGCACTCGGTGCCGGCTTGACCGGGCAGGGCGTCACCATCGGTCTGCTCGATACGGGCGTCAATGGGGCCAATCCGGCCCTGCAGGGACGGGTCACGGCCCATTTCACCCATGTCGATCCGGCGACCAACAACACCAGCGTGGATGATGTCGTCGGCCATGGCACGGTTGTCGCCGAAATGGCGGCCGGCAAGGGGATCGGCAATTGGGGTGGTGGTGTCGCGCAGGGCGCGAAGATTGCCGTCTCGAGGATCATCGACGACACGCCGCCACCGGACGACGGTTCCGGCGCGGGCAACGAATGGCATGCCGGTGAAGGCGTGGGCGACTATTTCGCCGGGATCAATGCCGAGCTTGCCGATGCCGGCGCGAAGATCCTCAACAATTCCTGGGGCGGCGTGTACTGGAGCGACCCGGGCGTCACCACCGAACTGGATGCCGCTTGGCGGCAATTCGTGGTGGGTCGCGGCGGCCTGATCGTGTTCGCCAGCGGCAACAGTGGCACCGACCCGCGCTATGCCGGGGAGCCATCGGATATCGCGCGCTTGCCGACCTTGGCCAACGACCCGGATTTGGCGAAAGGCTGGATCACCGTCGGTGCCCTTGACCCCGATCATCCCACCCAGCTCACCTCGTATTCGCAACAGTGCGGCAGTGCGATGGACTATTGCCTGGTCGCGCCGGGTAATGTGATTTTCATCGATCCGCAAGCCAAGGTCGGCGATGCCAGCTACAGCCTCTACCAAGGCGGCGGGACGTCCTATGCGGCTCCGCAGGTCTCCGGTGCAGCCGCCGTGGTGTGGTCCGCATTCCCCTACTTCAACAATGATCAGGTGCGGCAAACCGTGCTGGCAGCATCGAAGGATCTCGGCGCGCCCGGCGTCGATCCGGTGTTTGGTTGGGGCCTGCTGGATGTCACCAAGGCCGCGATGGGTCCAAGCAACTTCGCTTGGGGCGACTTCAGCGTGGCGTTCTCCGGCAATTCGGTGTGGCGCAATTCCATAATCGGTTCCGGTGGCCTGATCAAGCGCGGCACCGGCATCCTGACCTTGGCGGAGGCGGGCAACTTCACCGGCGGCACCCGGGTCGAGGAAGGTGGCCTCGATGTTCGCAAGGGCCTGAAGTCGAATCTCGATATCAGCAGCGGGGCCACGGTCTGGGCGCTGGGCGCGTTTGGCGGCAATGTCACCAGCAGCGGGCGTTTCCTGGTTGGTGCGGCCGCGGCGACCACCATTGCGGGGAATTATTCGCAATCCAGTGGCGGCAATCTTGGCGTGTGGCTGGGCAATCCGCTCAAGGTCACCGGCAGCGCCAACATCGCCGGCACGATGTCGATCCTCGGCGTCAAGTCGGGTTACACCACGACGTCGCACGAAACCCTGCTGAATGCCGTTGGCGGCGTGACCGGCACCTTCAGCGATCTCAAGGCAGCACCGAGCGTGTTTCTGGATGCGGCGCTGGCCTACGACCCGAACAACGTCTTTCTCAACATCAATCGCATCGATGTGTCCAAGGCGGCATCCGCGATGGGCCTGAGTGCCAGCGCGCAGGCGTCGGCGGTGCGGGTGGAATCGGCGATGACGGCGATCGATGTGCAACTGACCGCGGGCATGCCGGGCGGGCTGGGTACTGCATTCATCAATGCGGCTGGCGCGCTCCAGCAAACCCCGAATGCCGCGCAGGCCGATCTGTCATTGCGCAGCCTGTCAGGTGAGATGCATGCGGCATCCACGGCGTTGACCTTCGACAGCATTGATGCCGGCAGGCGCACGCTGGAGCAACGCATGGACCGATTGCAGCGCACGCCGACACGTGTCGGTGGCTGGTATCGCGACCTGTCGGATAGTGGTCAGCTTGCACAGGCCGGTTTCGATAGCGTCGGGCTGGATTCCAGTGGCGAGATGATCGGCAACGATTGGCGACTGGGTTCGAACGCGATGCTCGGCATCGCCATCAGCCGGCTCGACCAGAGCACCTGGCTGGGGACCTTCGGGGATCACAGCCGTGGTCGCCAACACGAGGTGCAGCTCTATGGTGCCGCGTGGCGAGGCCCGTGGTACGTGCAGGCGCAGTTCGTCAACGGCGATTTCCAGCGCAGGATGCAACGCAATCTTCTGTTGGGATCACTGCAGGATGCGGTATCGACGCAGGTTGCCGGGCGCTATCAGGGGCTGTCGGCTTCAATCGGGCACCGATTCACGTTCACTGATGTCGGACTGACACCGTACCTCGGCACCCAATATGTGACTGTCGTCAATGACGGTTTCAGCGAAGCCGGTACGTCGGGCTTCGGGCTGCGCGCCAATGCCTGGAATGCCAGTCGCTGGCAGGCAATGGCCGGTGTTCGCGCCGAGCGGGGCTGGCGGTTCGGCGATGTCGAGCTGCGTGCGGACGCGCGAGCCGAATGGCAAAGGACGCTGACAGAATCCGGCATGTTGGTCGATGCCAGCTATACCGGCATCGACCAATGGGCACCGCTGCAGGGGATCGCGCTGGCGCGTCGTAGCCAGTTGTTCGGCTTCGGGCTGTCAGCGTTGTTCGGTCAACACGCACTGCTGCGGTTCGACCTGAATCGACGCAGCAGCGATGTCGGCAAGGCCGGATCGGCGATGCTTTGGGGCAGTTATCGGTTTTGAGGGCGGGGAGACGGGAGATGGGAGACGGGAGATAGGAACGGAGGCTCGCAAGGTCACAAGACGCAATTCGTCTCTCGCCTCTCCTCTCCCTTCTCCCAGCTCAGTGATTTCCCGCAAACAACTCCCGTCCGATCAGCATGCGGCGGATTTCGTTGGTGCCGGCGCCGATTGCATAGAGTTTCGCGTCGCGCAGGATGCGGCCGGTAGCAAATTCGTTGATGTAGCCGTTGCCGCCGAGCGACTGGATGGCTTCCAGCGCCACCTGGACCGCTGCTTCCGATGCGTGTAACAGGCAGCTGGCGGCGTCGATGCGGCTCTTGTGGCCGGCGTCGTAGTCACGCGCCACCTGATAGGCGAAGGCGCGGCTGGATTGCAGGCTGGTGTACATGTCGGCGATCTTGGCCTGCATCAGCTCGAAGGTGCCGATGGCCTGGCCGAACTGACGACGTTCGCGCACATAGGGCAGGGCAATATCGAGCGCGGCCTGCATCAAGCCGATCGGGCCGCCGGACAGCACCAGACGCTCGGTGTTGAGGCCACTCATCAATACCTTGACGCCGTTGTTGACCTCACCCAGCACGTTCCCCTGCGGGATCTCGCAGTTCTCGAACACCAGTTCGCAGGTATTGCTGCCGCGCATGCCCAGCTTGTCGAGCTTCTGTGCGGTCGAGAAGCCCTGCATGCCTTTTTCGACAATGAATGCGGTCATGCACTTGCTGCCCAGCTCGCGGCTGGCAGTGCGCATGTAGACGATCAGCACGTCGGCCTCGGGGCCGTTGGTGATCCACATCTTGTTGCCGTTGGCCACCCACACGTCGCCCTTGAGTTCGGCGCGGCAGGCCATCGAACCGACCACGTCGGAGCCGGCACCGGGCTCGCTCATCGCCAGCGCGCCCTTGAATTCACCGCTGCACAGCTTGGGCAGGTACTTCGCACGCTGCGTGGCGTTGCCGTTGGCGTACAGGTTGTTGACGCAGAGATTGGAGTGCGCGCCGTAGCTCAGGCCGATCGAGCCGGAGGCGCGGCTGATTTCCTCCATCGCCACCAGATGCGCGAGGTAGCCCATCCCGCTGCCACCGAATTCGGCAGGGATGGTCATCCCCAGCAGGCCCATCTCGCCCAGCTTCGACCACAGCTCCTGCGGGAACCAATTGTCCTCGTCGGCCTTGGCCGCGCGCGGCGCGATCTCGGTCTCGGCAAAACGGCGAACCGCCTCGCGCAGTGCATCGATGTCGTCGCCGAGGGGGAAGGGGCGCATGGGATTCACGTGTCGGTGGGTGGGATGGCGCAGGGACCGGCGTTGGCACAGCAGGGTGACAGCGCCCCGCTGGCCGTGTGTTCAACTCACTGTCCGCGGATGCGGCCCTGGAAGCGCGGCTGGCTGCGGCCCATCGGCAGCTTGAGCTTGCCGATCGCGCTGATGCGTTCTTCAGCGAGGCGATCAGCGGCGCGGTAGGTCGGGATGCCGTCGCGGTCGGAGATTTCGTAGATGCGGGTGAGGTTGTGGTAGATGGTGCGCATCATCCGCATCGCCCGCTCGCGGTTGTAGCCGTCGAGCTCCAGCGCCACGTTCATCACGCCGCCGGCGTTCACCGCGTAGTCGGGCGCGTACAGGATGCCGCGCTTGACCACTTCGTCGCCGATCGCGTCGGTCGAGAGCTGGTTGTTGGCGGCGCCGCAGATGACCTTGAACTTGAAGCGCGGCAAGGTCTTCTCGTTGACCGTGCCACCCAGCGCGCAGGGGGAGTAGACGTCGGCAGCGACGTCATAGATCTCGTCCAGGCCCACTGCTTCGGCGCCGTATTCGGAGACCGCTTTGTCGACCAGGGTCTTGTTGATGTCGGTGACGAAGATCTTGGCGCCGCGCTCCTTGAGCAGCTTCACGTATTCCATGCCGACGTGGCCGAGGCCCTGCACGGCGTAGGAATACTTGCCGACATCCTCGTTGCCGAACTTCTTGTTGAGCGTGGCCATCAGGCCCTGCAGCGCACCATAGGCGGTGAACGGCGAGGGATCGCCGGAGCCGCCGTGGATCTGGTGCACGCCGGTCACGTACTGGGTTTCGCGATAGACGTATTCCATGTCGTTGACGTCGATGCCGACGTCCTCGGCGGTGATGTAGCGGCCGCCCAGCGAATCCACGAACTGGCCGAACGCGCGGAACAGCGCCTCGGACTTGTCCTTGGCCGGATCGCCGATGATCACCGCCTTGCCGCCACCGATGTTCAGGCCCGCCACCGCGTTCTTGAAGGTCATGCCGCGCGACAGCCGCAGCACGTCATTCAGCGCTTCCGCCTCGCTGGCATAGGGCCACATGCGGGTGCCACCGAGGGCCGGGCCGAGCACGGTATTGTGGATGGCGATGATCGCCTTGAGGCCGGCATCCTTGTTGTGGCAGAAGACGACCTGCTCGTGGCCGAAGGTGTCGAGGGTTTCGAAGATCATGGCAAGACTCCGTCCGGTGCCGCGCGCGTGGCTTCGGGACCGGTGGCATGGGTGGACGATGGCGGGTGTGCCGGCGACGGTGCGATCATTCGTGCCGTTCGCAGCCGCCCATTGTAAGTCATCGGTCGAAGCGGCTCGTCAGTACGGGCAGGTATGGGCGCGGGGGATCGATCAGCCTGCCGGCTTCGGGGCGCGGAACTGCGCGCAGGGATCGGGGCGTTCGGTTTTCGGAATGCGGTGGACCTCGTCGTAGCGGTCGCCTTCGCTATCGGGTTCAAGGTAGCCGACCGCGTGCGCGGCCAGCCCGTCCTTGCGAAGCCAGTAGGCCACCGCGATGTCGCGGCGGGTATGGCCATTGCCGGCGATCAGGACGATGCCGCTGCCGGCGTGCGTGCGCAGGGTCTCGGCCATCACCACGTCGCGGGCGATCTGTGCCTTCGCCATAGGGGCCACCATCTCCTCCGGAAGCATGCCGCAATGGCCATCGCGGACTTCGGCTTCCTGCGCCGTCAGCACCGCGGCGGGCAGGTGATCCAGGTCGTAATGCGCAACCAATGCAGCCGGCAGCGCCGCGGCGAAACCATCCTTGACGATCTTGCCGGCATCGCCACGCGACAGATTCGCGGCGTACAGCGGCAAGTGGTATTGCAGGGCCATCGCAATCACCGGCTTGTAATACGGCCAGTGCCAGCTGGGCTTGCCGGCGACGCGCGCCAGCACGCAATCCGCATCCGCGCAGGCGGCCATCGCCGCGTCCAGTGCCGGCTGCTGGTCGGTATCGAACTGTTCCATCGCGATCGCCGGCCGCCAGCCGTCAGCGATTCGACGTTGCAGCAAGGTGGCACGCGCGGCGTGACCGACGGCGCTGTCGTGGACTTCGCCCAGCAGCAGGATTTCCGGTGCGTGGGCGGCAGGACTTGCCTGTTCGGCACGCGCCTGGGTGGCGGTGATGACGCAGGCAAGTGCCAGTAACAGGGCGAGGCGTTGCGGCATGTCGACATGCTCAGTGTGAGAGGAGGGCATCCTAGCGCAGGCGTTACAATGAAAGGTCGACCGCACGCACGATCTGAGAGTCTCCCATGAGTACCCCGGCCGCCCAGCTTCCCACCGCGCAAACCGAATCCACCCCGTTGCGCTTCGTCACCGCCGCCAGCCTGTTCGATGGCCACGATGCCGCGATCAACATCATGCGCCGGCTGATCCAGGCGCAGGGTGCGGAAGTCGTGCACCTGGGCCACAACCGCTCCGTCGAGGACGTGGTGCGCGCGGCCCTGCAGGAAGACGCCGACGCGATCGCGCTGTCCAGCTATCAGGGCGGCCACGTCGAATACCTGAAGTACATGGTGGACATGCTGAAAGAGCGCAACGCCGCGCACATCCGCGTGTTCGCCGGCGGCGGCGGCACCATCACCCCCGAGGAAATCCGCGAGCTGGAAGCTTACGGCGTCGAGCGTATCTACCACCCCAATGACGGCATGCACATGGGGCTGGTGCACATGATCGAGGATGTGGTGGCGCGTGCGGAGAAAGCGCGGCTGCCGGTGGATGCGCCGCACAAGGTGGGCTTCGACAACGAGATCGAAATTGGCCGGATGCTCAGCGCGATCGAGGAATCCGCACTGGATGAGGCAACGCTGTCGCACCTGCGAAAGGAGTGGGCACTGGCCGGTGGCAAGACTCCGGTGGTCGGCATCACCGGCACCGGTGGCGCCGGCAAGTCGTCGGTGACCGACGAGCTGCTGAATCGCTTCCTCGCCAGCTTTCCGGAGATGCATATCGCGGTGATCTCGGTCGACCCGACCCGCCGCCGCACCGGTGGCGCCTTGCTGGGCGACCGCATCCGCATGAATTCGCTGCGCAGCCAGCGCGTGTTCATGCGCTCGATGGCCACACGCCGCCAGCACATGGCCACCAATGTGGTGTTGAAGGATTGCATCGGGTTCCTGAAGTCATTGGGTTATGACCTGGTGATCGTGGAAACCGCCGGTATCGGCCAGAGCGATTCGGAAATCGTCGATCTGGTCGATTTCCCGATGTACGTGATGACCAGCGACTTCGGCGCGCCCAGCCAGCTGGAAAAGATCGACATGCTGGATTTCGCGGAACTCGTGGTGCTCAACAAGTTCGACAAGCGCGGCGCCGAGGACGCGCTGCGCGACGTGCGCAAGCAGTGGAAGCGCAACCATGTCCGTTTCGATGTCAAGGACGAGGACGTGCCGGTCTACCCGACCATCGCGTCGCAGTTCAACGATCCCGGCCTGAACTGGATGTTCGCCAACCTGTGCCGGCTGTTGGACGCGAAATGGTGTCAGGGACAATTTCCTGGCACCGATCGCGCCGGCGGCAGCATCTTCGCGCAAATTGTCCCTGACACCATTTCGCTGCGCGAACCGCGCGCCACCGTGCTGATCCCCGGCGCGAGGGTCAGGTATCTCGCCGAGATCGCCGAGCAGGGCCGTGGAATCAATTCGCGGATCGAATCGCAAAGCGAAATCGCCGACCGTGCGCAGTCGCTGTGGCAGGCGCTGTCGGAGCTGGGCGACGACAAGCTGCCGAACGCTCTGGACCTCTATGCTGCCGATGCTTTGCTGGAGGCGAATGACCGCTCGCTACTCACCCTGCGCCAGCGCTACAACGACGCCATCCAGTCGCTGGATTCCGAGGCGCTGAAGCTGCTGCGCGACTGGCCGGCCCGCCTGAAATCCATCACCGAGCCGGTGAACGAATACCAGGTGCGCGACAAGACCATCCGCGTGGAGAACTACCGCGAGTCGCTCAGCCACCAGCAGATCCCCAAGATCGCCGCGCCCACCTACAAGGCCTGGGGCGAGCTGCTGGTGTTCCTGCAGAAGGAAAACCTGCCCGGCTACTACCCCTACACCGGCGGCGTGTACCCGTACCGCCGCACCGGCGAGGACCCCATCCGCATGTTCGCGGGCGAGGGCACGCCGGAGCGCACCAACCGCCGCTTCCACTACCTCAGCGTGGGCCAGCCGGCCGCGCGCCTGTCCACCGCCTTCGACAGCGTGACCCTGTACGGCGAAGACCCAGCAAAGCGCCCGGACATCTACGGCAAGATCGGCAACTCCGGCGTCAACGTGCCCACGCTGGACGACATGAAGAAGCTGTACTCCGGCTTCGACCTGTGCGCGCCCACCACCAGCGTGTCGATGACCATCAACGGCCCGGCGCCGATCATCCTGGCGATGTTCATGAACACCGCCATCGACCAGCAGGTGGAGCAATACCTGAAGGCAGACCCGGCACGCTGGGCCGAAGCCCAGAAGAAGATCGACGCCCTGTTCGAAGGCAAGCCTCGCCCGCGCTACGAAGGCGAGCTGCCGCAGGGCAACAACGGCTTAGGGCTGGCCCTGCTGGGCGTCACCGGCGACCAGCTGGTGGACGCCGACACCTACGCCCGCATCAAGGCGCAGACGCTGAAGACGGTGCGCGGCACCGTGCAGGCCGACATCCTGAAGGAAGACCAGGCCCAGAACACCTGCATCTTCAGCACCGAATTCGCCCTGCGCATGATGGGCGACATCCAGCAGTACTTCGTGGACAACGCCGTCCGCAACTTCTACTCGGTGTCCATCTCCGGCTACCACATCGCCGAAGCCGGGGCGAACCCGATCAGCCAGCTGGCCTTCACCTTGTCCAACGGCTTCACCATCGTGGAGTACTACCTGGCGCGCGGGATGAAGATCGACGACTTCGCGCCCAACCTGAGCTTCTTCTTCAGCAACGGCATGGACCCGGAGTACACCGTCATCGGCCGCGTGGCCCGCCGCATCTGGGCCCGCGCCATGCGCGAGCGCTACGGCGCCAGCCCGCGTAGCCAGATGATGAAGTACCACATCCAGACCAGCGGCCGCAGCCTGCACGCGCAGGAGATCCAGTTCAACGACATCCGCACCACGCTGCAGGCCCTGTACGCGCTGTTCGACAACTGCAACAGCCTGCACACCAACGCCTACGACGAAGCCATCACCACGCCCACGGAAGAGTCCGTGCGTCGCGCCGTGGCCATCCAGATGATCATCAACAAGGAGCTGGGGCTGAACTTCTGCGAGAACCCGTGGCAGGGCAGCTTCATCGTGGACAAGCTCACCGACATCGTGGAAGAGGCCGTCTACAAGGAGTTCGAGGCCATCAGCGAGCGCGGCGGCGTGCTCGGCGCGATGGACACCATGTACCAGCGCGGCAAGATCCAGGAAGAAAGCCTCTACTACGAACACAAGAAGCACGACGGCAGTCTGCCGCTGGTCGGCGTCAACACCTTCCTGCCGAAGGAACACGGCGGCGACATCGTCACCGAGATCGAGCTGATCCGCTCGACGGAAGGGGAGAAGGGGCAGCAGATTGCGAACGTGGCGGGGTACCAGGGCAACCGCAACGGCTATGCGGCCGAGGGGTTGCGTGCGCTACAGGCGACGGCGCGCGAGCGGCGGAATGTGTTTGAATCGCTGATGGAGGCGGTGAAGACGCATTCGCTGGGGCAGATCAGCCATGCGTTGTATGAGGTGGGTGGGGAGTATCGGCGGAATATGTAGGACGCGGGACTTTCGATGTTTGACTATAGTCCGTGTAAGGCTCTGAGATTCGCTAGTGCGGCTGTTGCGCATGCCGAGTACGGCTTTGTTTCAAGTGTCTCTCGTTCAGCCCGACGAAGCATGGCGTCGCGTATCGCTTGCGGCTTAGTGACCGCTGATCCAATAAGATTACGTAGAAATTCGATCCGCTCGCAACGGCGTTCTACCAGTTTGCTTCTGTTTAGATCGAGTTGCTCCTCGGTCAGAACAGCTGAGTTGTCGGTGGGTACTGCCCACATAAGCGGGCCGTGGAATTTGAAACGAAGGCTGGGGTTGCACGCATACGGATCAACCAAGTCGGCAACGTCGGACTTGTTGGTGTTGCACACATCGCATGCAATTGTCAGGTTGTGCCAAGCGAAGCGTAATGTTGGTTCTACTGCTTTTGGAACGATGTGCTCGATATCGCCGTATGTCACATGTCTGAAGGAACTTTCACAGTAGGCGCACTTCTCACTCGTTTCGATTAGTAGCGCAACTTTGATGTCGGGGTGAGCATATCGGCCCAAGAGGTACTTCGTTGGCTCATCTCCATCAGCGATTTTCTGTAGAAGCTCAGCGGTCCAAGTGGCTGCGTTGCGCTGCAACACAGCCGGCTCTGCCGTCTTCGTAAGGGGAATCAAGGCTTGGGCTCCTGAAATATCGCATCAATAGCTTGAGGCAAGCTGTCGCTCATGCCGAGATCTTCTAGTTCCCGATCTAGTTGATCGACTTGCTCAGGAGTGAAGGGTTGGCTTCGATACCGCTCGATGATTTGACCGAGTTCCTTAGTTGCCCACAAAGGCATTGTCGAGTCCAAGCCGAGGACTGTTCTCAATACTTCGCTTGCAGTGGCTGCTTTATTGATGTGGTCTAGCCGCGTCGAGAACACGCTGCGCGATGGTGCGATCCCGCGAAGGCTCGCTTCCGCTAGCCCCTCTTTGTATGACAGGACATAGACATTCGAATCTCGTACAGAAGTAACAATGAAAGGGCTGTGGGAGGCGACAATAAATTGTGCTTGCGGAAACGCATCCAAGAAACTTGGCAGAAGTGATCTCTGCATCGACGGATGAAGGTGGTTCTCTGGTTCATCGATGACGACAGCAAAGCTCTGCAGGTCGTGCGAAAACGTGTGAATTTGCCACGCCAAGTCAATCAGGGCGCTGATTCCGCCAGATACCGAATCGAGTAGAAATTCGCCGCTCTTTGTGACAAGGACGACATCCGGCGTTCTAATTTCGATCGTTTCGAACCCCAAGGATCCGGGGAGGACTTTTTTTAAGACATCGATGAAGCCTAGATATGAGCGAAGAAGCTCGGGCTTGCCTTTGACGTATTTGTTTCCCTCGCCAAACGTTGCCATAGAAATCAATGCCTCTTTCATTCGAAAGAGAGGCGAGAAGCCTGTATGGCCACCCTGAAATCGGTTGAGAATTTCGCTGTTGTAGCTGTTGTAGGCTTGATGCGCTGAGATCCCCATTGTCGGTATGGCTTGTATGGCCTGGTACCTAGACATGATTCTATGAGAGGGAACGCTCAGTCCGAGAACGCTCTGTTGCCCATTTATTGAGACTCCATATTCCACTGAACCAGCGGTTGGCACGTTAAGAGATGCATGCGATCCATTCGTATAGCCAACCTTCCCGATTTCGACTTGTGGATTTTCCTTCTTGCTAAACCAGCTCAGAAGGGTCTTGAAAGCGCCGCTTATGTAGGTTACTGATCCGTCGCTATTGCGCCATGGAGTTGCAAGCAACGGACGCGACCATCCGAAATGCTGCGTCAGAATCCCTATCAGAGTTGTCTTGCCAGCGCCGTTCGCGCCGGTAAGAACGGTGAGGCGTGGATGTATTTCGATCTCGATGGAGTCAAATTGCCGCCATTGACTGACAGTCAATGATGAAAATTGTGGCTGGTTATCCATATCACTTCGTTCAGAGAACCGTGCTGGCTAGGGTAAAGCAAAAAGATGTCAGGGCAAAACGGGGTGGGCGAAACTAGCAAAATGGGGTCAAAACGGGGTCAGGTTGGACTGCCCCGCATTCCACAGACGGGTAGTCAGGATACAGTCCTGACGGTTTGGTAATCCCGCTCCGCCTGCATGGGCGCCCGGTAGCCGAGTGCCGAGTGCATGCGGATGCGGTTGTAGAACAGTTCGACATATTCGAACACCGCGGCGCGTGCGGCGTCGCGGGTTTCGAACGGTTTATCGTCCATCAGTTCCAGCTTGAGCGTGGCGAAGAAGCTCTCGGCCATGGCGTTGTCGTACGGCAGGCCCGGACGACTCATGCTCAGCTGGATTTTCGCTGCCTCCGCTTTTGCCCGGTACCGCGCTCCGGTGTACTGGCTGCCGCGATCGTGGTGAAGGAGCAGGCCGGGTTTCGGGCGACGGTGCTGTAGCGCCATCTCGAGTGCGCGTTCGGTCAGATCCAGGCGTTGGTGGTCGTCCATCGCCCAACCGATGACGCGACGGCTGCATGCATCGACCAGCGCGGCGAAGTACAGCGGACCTTCGCGTGTTGGCAGCACGGTCATGTCGCCTAAAACAGGGGTCAGAGTCGACTTTTTCAGAGATCAGGCAGGTTGAGGTTGGTCGGCTCTAAAAGTCGACTCTGACCCCTGTTTTCCTTCCTCGAAAAAGGTGTCAGGGACAATTTCTAAAGAAAAAGGTGTCAGGGACAATTTCTGCAGTGGAAAAAGGTGTCAGGGACAATTTCTGATCGACGGTTGCTGGTTTTCCTGATCGCCTGATGCCGGATGGGCGGGCACGCTGCAGGCATGGCCCGACTTCCTCGCCCCGATCTTCCCTGCATCCCCCAACATATTGTGCAGCGGGGCAACAACCGGCTGCCTTGTTTCCTGGACGACGATGATCGCCAGCGCTATCTGCAGTGCCTGCTGGGTGCGTTGCCCCGGTTCGGGTGCCGGTTGCATGCTTATGTGCTGATGGACAACCACGTCCACCTGCTCATGACGCCGGGTGAGTCCGGGGCGGTCTCGCGGCTGATGCATACCTTCGCGCGCAACTACGCTGGCATCTTCAATGCCCGGCATGGGCGCACCGGTACCTTGTGGGAGGGGCGATACAAGGCCTGCCTGGTGGATTCGGATGGGTACTTCCTTGCTTGCAGCCGATATATCGAGCTCAACCCGGTGCGCGCCTGGATCGCGGCGGAGCCGGCGGAATATCCATGGTCCAGTCATCGGGCGAATATCGGGAGCGCATGCAATCCGTTGCTGAGCGCACATCCGCGCTATCTCGCATTGGGCCCCGATGCGGCAACGCGCGCGAATACCTATCGCAGGCTGTTCGATGAGGCCTTGCCGGACGACCTGGTCGCGGAGATCCGGCGCTACCTGGGGCAACAGAAGGCGCTGGGCTCGGATCGCTTCCGCACATGGGTGGAAGCGCGAACGGGCAGGTTCGCGACTGCGCGCCCACCGGGACGTCCGCCGCAGTGATCAAATTGTCCCTGACACCATTTCACCCCGGCGAGCTACAATGTCGCTTTCCTGTTGCACCATGAGGCAGTCGTGGAGTTTGGCTTCAGTGAAGAGCAGCGGATGCTGCAGGACGTGGCCCGCCGGATCGCGCGCGAGAAGATCGCGCCGAGTGCCGAGTACCACGACCAGACCGGCGAGTACCCGCTTGAGAATATCCGGGCGCTAGGCGAGAACGGGTTGATGGGGATCGAGGTGCCGGCCGAGTACGGCGGTGCCGGGATGGACACCGTGGCCTATGTGTTGGCGATGGTCGAGATCGCCGCCGCCGATGCCGCCCACAGCACCATCCTGTCGGTCAACAATTCTTTGTTCTGCAACGGTATCCTGACCTTCGGGACCGAGGCGCAGAAGCAGAAATACGTGCGCGACGTGGCCGAGGGGCGCGAGATCGGCGCGTTTGCGCTGACCGAGCCACAGTCCGGTTCGGATGCCACCGCGATGCGCTGCAAGGCAGTCCGCCAAGACGACGGCAGTTACGTGATCAACGGCAAGAAGAGCTGGATCACCTCGGGGCCGGTGGCCAAGTACATCGTGTTGTTCGCGATGACCGATCCCGACAAGGGTGCGCGCGGGATCACCGCGTTCCTGATCGACACCACCCGCGAAGGCTTCCATCGCGGCAAGACCGAACCCAAGCTCGGTATTCGTGCTTCGGCGACCTGCGAGATCGAATTCACCGACTACCGCGTGCAGGCCGATGAGGTGCTGGGCGTGGAAGGGCAGGGCTTCAAGATCGCGATGGGCGTGCTCGATGCGGGCCGCATCGGCATCGCTTCGCAGGCCATCGGTATCGCGCGTGCTGCCTATGAGGCGACGATTGCCTACGTCAAGGAACGCAAGGCCTTCGGCCAGCCAATCGGCGCCTTCCAGATGACCCAAGCCAAGATCGCCGACATGAAGTGCAAGCTCGACGCTGCGCTGCTGTTGACGCTGCGCGCAGCGTGGCTGAAGGGGCAGGGACAGCGGTTTTCCACCGAGGCATCGATGGCCAAGCTCACCGCGTCCGAGGCGGCGATGTGGATCACCCATCAAGCGCTGCAGATCCATGGCGGCATGGGCTATTCGAAGGAAATGCCGATCGAGCGCTATTTCCGCGATGCCAAGATTACGGAGATCTACGAGGGCACCAGCGAGATCCAGCGCCTGGTGATCGCCCGCAACGAAACCGGCCTGCGCTGAGGCCACGACTTACCGATCGGCCGCGCCCTTGCGCGGCCGTCTTCCTTTGGAGGCAGTGATCCACATGAACAAGTCCGTTGATTCCGCAGCCGATGCCGGCCTGAAACCCATCCTCGACGTGCTCGCCAAGCGCGTCGGCAAAAGCGGCCAGGCATCGGCGACGGCTTTCGCGTCGGCGCTGTTCCGGCGCATGGATGCCGAGGAGCTGGCCAGCCGTGGCGCCGAGGCTTGGGCCGAACTGGCGCTGGCCTTGCTGGACTTCGCCGGCACGCGCAAGCGCGGCAAGGCCAATGTGCAGGTGTTCAATCCGCCGCTGAAGGCGGGCCCGGTCGGCAGCGCGCACACGACGCTGCAGATCGTCAATGACGACATGCCCTTCCTCGTCGATTCGGTGGCGATGGCGATGGCAGAACTCGGGATCGGCGTGCACGCACTCGGCCATCCGGTGATGCGCATCAGCCGCGACCGCGCCGGCAAGCTGCTCGCCGTTGGCGAAGGCGACCGCGAATCGGTGATGCACCTGGAGCTGGATCGCCAGCCGAAGGAAGCGCTGGCGACGATCAAGGCGCGGGTGATCCGCGTGCTCGAGGACGTGCGCGTGATCGTGGCCGACTGGACGCCGATGCAGGCGCAGATGCAGGCCGTGGCCGCCGACCTGGCAGCGCGCAAGTCGCCGATCAGCAAGGACGGCAAGCGCGAGGCCAGGGAATTCCTCGAATGGGCGGCGGACGATCACTTCACGTTTTTCGGCTATCGCGAATACCAGGTGGAGCGCAAGGGCAAGGACGACGTGCTGTGCGCCGTGCCCGGCAGCGGGCTCGGCCTGTTGCGCGGCGACGATGAGCACAAGCCGCGCCCGGTCAAATCACTTGCGGCACATTCGATGCGGCATTCGGGTTCGGTCGATGCGCTGATCCTGACCAAGACCAATGCCCGTGCCAGCGTGCATCGCCCTGGCTACATGGACTACATCGGCGTGCTCGATTTCGACGCCAACGGCAAGGCGATCCGCGAGCAGCGCTTCCTCGGCCTGTACACCTCCAGCGCCTACACCCGGCGGCCGTGGGACATCCCGCTGGTGCGCGAGCGCCACAACTACGTGATGCAGCAATCAGGGCTGGACCCGGACAGCCACAGCGGCAAGGCGTTGCGCCACATCCTGGAAACCCTGCCGCGCGATGAGCTGTTCCAGTCCAGCGAGGAAGAATTGCTCAAGACCAGCATGGGCATCCTTGCGCTGCAGGAACGCGTGCGCAGCAAGCTGTTCCTGCGCCGCGACCGCTACGGGCGCTATTACTCGGTGCTGGCCTACGTGCCGCGCGACCGCATCGGCAATCGTGTGCGCGATCGCATCGAAGCCATGCTGCGCGACGCGCTGGGCGGCGGCCGGGTGGATACCCATGTGTTGATCGACGAATCGCCGCTGGCGCAGTTGCACATCCTGGTGCGGCCGCCAGCGGAGGCGGAACACAAGGTGGAGATCGACCTGCCGCTGCTGGAGCGCCGCCTCGGCGAGATCGTGCGCGATTGGAGCGACGAGCTGCGCGAGCGCCTGGTTGCACGCCATGGCGAAGAAGCCGGACTGAAGCTGCTGGCGCGCTTCGGGCGCGCGCTGCCGGCAGGTTACATCGAAGAGGTCAGCCCGGAAATCGCTGCCGACGACGTTGAATACCTCGCCGCGCTGTCGGGTCCCGATGATTTGAAGCTGTCGCTGGAAGAGCCCAAGCAAGGCCAGGGCGGCCTGCGTTTCAAGCTGTACCGGCCGCTGAAGGACATCCCGTTGTCCGATGCGTTGCCGCTGATGGAAAACATGGGCCTGCGCGTGATCACCGAGCATCCCTATCGAGTGGAGGCCGAAGGTGGCTTGGTCTACATCCAGGACTTCGAGGTCGAAGCGACCCAGGGCGATCTGGACGTGGATGCACTGGACGAGGATTTCGAGGAGGCCTTCGCCCGCATCTGGCGCGGCGATGCCGAGAGCGACGGTTTCAATCGGCTGATCCTGGCCGCCGGCCTGAGCTGGAAGCAGGTCGCGATGCTGCGCGCCTATTGCAAGTACCTGCTGCAGACCGGCATCCCGTATTCGCAGGCCTACATGGAAGCGACGCTGACGCGCTATCCGCTGCTGGCGCGTTTGCTGGTCGAATTGTTCGAGGCGCGCTTCGATCCGCGCACCGGGCACGAGAGCGCGGGCGAGATCAAGCTCGGCATGGAGCGCTTCGGCGCGCAGCTGCGGCAGTTGGTTGCCGGCGATGACGCCGCGCTGAAGGCACTGGACGCGCTGGTGCAGGCGCGTACCAGCGACCGCGCGGCGCAGATCGAAGCGGCGCGTGGCTCGCTGCTGGGCTTGCTGGATCGCGTCGCCAGCCTCGACGAGGATCGCATCCTGCGCGCCTTCATCGGCGTGATCGAGGCGACCCTGCGCACCAATTACTACATCGAGTACAAGGACGGCCTGCGCAAGGACGGCGGCCCGGCCGACTACCTCGCGTTCAAGTTCGATACCGCCAAGGTGCCGGACTTGCCGAAGCCGCGTCCTTTCCGCGAGATCTGGGTGTGCGGTCCGCGTGTCGAAGGCACCCATCTGCGCTTCGGTGCGGTCGCCCGTGGCGGTCTGCGCTGGTCGGATCGGCGCGAGGATTTCCGTACCGAAGTGTTGGGCCTGGTCAAGGCACAGATGGTCAAGAACACGGTGATCGTGCCGGTCGGCAGCAAGGGCGGCTTCTATCCCAAGCAGTTGCCGAACCCGGCGGTGGACCGCGATGCATGGTTCGCCGAAGGCGTGGCCTGCTACAAGCGCTTCATCAACGGCCTGCTGGACATCACCGACAATCTCGTCAATGACAAGATCGTGCCGCCGGCGGGCGTGGTGCGCCACGACGATGACGATCCGTACCTGGTGGTGGCGGCCGACAAGGGCACCGCGACCTTCTCCGACACCGCCAACGGCATCGCCCAGGCGCATGGCTTCTGGCTGGACGATGCATTTGCCTCCGGTGGCTCGGTGGGCTACGACCACAAGGGCATGGGGATTACTGCACGCGGCGCTTGGGAATCGGTCAAGCGCCACTTCCGCGCGCTCGGCCGCGACAGCCAGAAGCAGGATTTCACCTGCGTCGGCATCGGCGACATGTCCGGCGACGTGTTCGGCAACGGCATGCTGCTGTCCCAGCACATCCGGCTGGTCTGCGCGTTCGACCATCGCCACATCTTCCTCGACCCGGAGCCGGTCGCGGCGACGTCGTTCAAGGAGCGCCAGCGCCTGTTCAAGGTCCCGCGTTCGAGCTGGGCGGATTACGACGCCAAGCTGATCAGCAAGGGTGGCGGCATCTATCCGCGCTCGCTGAAGTCGATCGAGATCACTCCGGAAGTGCGCGCCGCGCTCGGGATCGCCGACGACGTCAAGCACATGACGCCGACCGACCTGATGCACGCCGCGTTGCGGGCGCCGGTGGACCTGCTCTACAACGGCGGCATCGGCACCTACGTCAAGGCGTCCAGCGAGAACAACGCGGATGTCGGCGATCGCGCCAACAACGGTCTGCGCGTGAACGGCGCGGACCTGCGCTGCAAGATCATCGGCGAAGGCGGCAACCTCGGCATGACCCAGCTCGGCCGCATCGAGGCCGCGCAAGCGGGTGTGCTGCTCAACACCGATTTCATCGACAACTCCGCTGGCGTGGACACCTCCGACCACGAGGTCAATATCAAGATCCTGCTCAATGCCGAGGTCCGCAAGAAGAAGCTCACGCTGGATGCGCGCAACAAATTGCTGGCGTCGATGACCGATGAAGTCGGCCATCTGGTGCTGAAGGACAACTACCGGCAGAACCAGACCCTGAGTCTGATGGAGCGGATGAGTGCGTCGCGCCTGGGCTCGAAGATGCACTTCATCACCACGCTGGAGTCGAAGGGCCTGCTGGATCGCCAGATCGAATTCCTGCCGACCGATGCCCAGGTCGCCGAGCGCAAGCTGCGCGGCCAGGGCCTGACCCGGCCGGAGCTGTGCGTGCTGCTGTCCTACGCCAAGCTGGTCGCGTTCCCGGAGCTGCTGGCCTCGGATATCCCCGAAGACCCCTACCTGTCGAAGGAGTTGGTGCAGTATTTCCCGCACCCGCTGCAGAAGGATTTCGTCAAGGCCATGGGCAACCACCGGCTGAAGCGCGAAATCATCGCCACCGCGGTGACCAACTCGACCATCAACCGGATGGGCGCGACCTTCCTGCAGCGCATGCAGGAAGACAGCGGCCGCAGCATCGGCGAAGTGGCGCGCGCCTATACCATCACCCGTGAAACCCTGGATTCACGCGAACTGTGGGCGCAGATCGACGCGCTCGACGGCAAGGTGACGGATGACGTGCAGATCGATGCCTTGATGGTGATCTGGGAATTGCAGCGCGGCTTCACCCGCTGGTTGCTGGCGCGCCCGGGCGCGGTGCCGGCGATCACCACCGCGGTGGAGCGCTACCACGACGGCTTCCGCGACATCCGCGCCGGCGAGGGCATCCTGCCGGATTCGCAGCGCCCGGCCTACGAGGCGATGCGCAAGGAATGGCGCGGGAAGGGCGTGCCGGCGGCACTCGCCGACCAGTTGGCGGCCCTGCCATACCTCGAATCCTGCCCGAACATCATCGAGCTGGCGCGCGAGCGCAAGCTGCGCACGATCGACGTGGCCAAGGTCTATTTCCGCCTGTCCGACGCCCTGCGCGCACCGTGGCTGCGCACCCAGATCGACGCGCTCAAGGTCGAAGGCCGTTGGCATGCGGTGGCGCGTGGCGTGCTGCGTGATGAGTTGTCGGCGCAATTGCGGACCTTGACCGGGCAGGTGCTGTCGCTGCCGGGCAAGGATGCAGATGCCAAGGTCGCCGCATGGTTGGCGCGTGACGACGCCAACCTGCGCTTCACCCTGGCGATGCTGACCGAATTGGCCTCGCAGAAGGTGCTGGATTACCCGACCGTCTCGGTGGCGGTGCAGCGGGTGGCGCAGCTGGCCAGCCGGGCCTGAGCATGACCGTGGCTCCGGTGTGCCGGAAAACACGCCACAGGGACTTACCGGTGGCGGCGGGCGGTATGCTCACGGCATGAGCAGCCCGCCGCGCCTTGCCTTGTTGGCCAGTCCCGCCGAAGAGGCGCAACTGGCCTTGGCCCAGTTGGCGGCCCGCCACGGTCACTGCGCGCCGCAAGACGCCGATGTGCTGGTGGCCTTGGGCGGCGATGGCTTCATGCTGCAAACCCTGCATCGCTACGGCGGGCTCGGCAAGCCGGTGTACGGCATGAAGCTGGGCACGGTCGGCTTCCTGATGAACCAGTATCACGAAGGCGATGATCTGCCGGCGCGGATCGCGGTGGCCGAAGCGGACCTGTTGCATCCACTGGAAATGATCGCGCATACCGAATCCGGCGCCAGCGTCACTTCGCTTGCGTACAACGAAGTCTCGCTGCTGCGGCAAACCCGGCAAACCGCCAATATCCGCATTGAGCTCAACGGCGAGGTGCGCCTGGGTGAACTGGTCTGCGATGGGGTGATGCTGGCCACCCCGGCCGGCAGCACTGCCTACAATTTTTCCGCGCATGGGCCGATCCTGCCACTGGGTGCCAACGTGATGGCGCTGACGCCGATCGCGCCATTCCGGCCGCGACGCTGGCGTGGCGCGGTGTTGAAATCGGGCACCGAGGTGCGCTTCCGGATCCTCGAACCGCACAAGCGCCCGGTCAGCGCCACCGCCGATTCGCACGAAGTGCGCGATGTGACGGAAGTGCTGGTGCGCGAATCGGACAAGCGCGGAGTGAGCCTGCTGTTCGATCAGGGCCACAACCTGGAAGAGCGCATCCTGATCGAGCAGTTTGCAGTCTGATCCTGCAGGAGCGCACCGCAGGGGCGCGATGCCTTTTGCGGAATCCTGCAACAGCGTTCGCGCCCCTGCGGTGCGCTCCTACAGAGCGCTCCTGCGGATGGGGGGCATGGGCCAGTCGCAGCAACTGCGACCGGGATCGCGGACAATGCGGGCATGCAGGAACCGACCGCCACCCTCACCGTTGCCATCACCGCGCGTGCGCTGTTCATGATGGAGGACAGCCACGCGCTGTTCGAGCGCGAGGGCATCGCGGCGTTCGCCGACTTCCAGCGCCGCCACGAGGATGACGTGCTCACGCCCGGCATTGCTTTTCCACTGGTGCGCAAGCTGCTGGCCTTGAATGCCGGCGCGACCAGGGAGATGCCGCGGGTCGAGGTGATCCTGTTGTCGCGCAACTCTTCAGACACCGGGCTGCGGGTATTCAATTCCATCGAGCATTTCGGCCTCGATATCCGCCGCGCCACATTCACTGCCGGCGCGCCGGTCTGGCCCTACATCAAGCCCTTCGGCGCGCAGCTGTTCCTGTCCGCCAATCCCGAGTCGGTGCGCGCCGCACTGACCGCCGGGGTGGCGGCCGCCACCATCCTGCCGGAAAAAGCCAATGAGCCACGGCAGTCGCAATTGCGCATCGCCTTCGATGGCGATGCGGTGCTGTTCGGGGACGAAAGTGAGCGCGTCTCCCGCGAGCAGGGTGTGGAAGCGTTCGGTCGCCATGAACGTGCGCTTGCGCACCAGCCCTTGTCGGGCGGGCCGTTCCGCGGCTTCCTGTCGGCCCTGCACGACCTGCAGGCGGCGTTCCCGGCGGGCGAGGATGCGCCGATCCGCACCGCCCTCGTCACCGCGCGCTCGGCTCCCGCGCATGAGCGGGTGATCCGCACCCTGCGCGAGTGGGACGTGCGGCTGGACGAGGCACTGTTCCTCGGTGGCCGCGACAAGGGCCCGTTTCTGGAAGCCTTCGGTGCCGATATCTTCTTCGACGACTCGCCACACAATATCGATTCCGCGCGTCGTCACGTCGCCGCTGGCCATGTGCCGCACGGCGTGGCCAACGACGGCTGACGTGGCCCGACAGCGTCACAAAAGGGGTCAGAGAACATTTCCGCAGCGTTGCGTCGAACGGCTGGAACTTTCAAACAGAAATGTTCTCTGCCCCCGTTCCGGCTGTTCTCGCCTTTTCGCCTTTGTGTGGATCAGTTCTCCGGCAGGCGCAGGCCAGTCAGCTTCCAGCTCAGGCCATCGCGTCGGAATTCGAACACCAGTGGCTTGCCCTGCGCGTTCGGTACGCTGGCCGTGAACAGTGATGCAGACTCGAACCTGGTCTGTGCGGATGCGAGCGGATCGAACGGCGCATTGGCGGCCAAGCCAGCAGGCCGCAGGGTGTCGCCGACCAGAAGGCGATCAATCCCTGCGGGCGAGGCGATGGCGTCGATGGCGGGTTTGCCGATCAACTCGACCACCTCGGCGATGGTTTGCGGCCTCTGGCTGGAGCCGGTCCTCGCGAGGATGCCGCGTGCGATGCGCTCGCGGATCTGCGGGTCGATGCTGGCGCGGAGCTCGGCGAAATCGACGAACAACGGCAGCTCGCTGCCGCGTTTCCCTGCCACGAGATGACGGATGCCGTTGATGGCGAGATAGGGACCGGCGATGACGTAGCCGAGCGTCGCCAGCGCAATCACGGCGATCAGGGCCAATCCCCATTTGAGTTTCCTGTTCATTCCCGGCTCCACGGCAGTCAGCGCACAGGGTGCGCAAATGACGACGGCCGGGCAAGCCCGGCCGTCGCGACAAACCACCCGATCATCCGAAACTGCGTCAGAACCTCGCCGCGCGGGCATGCGATTCGATCGGCACCATCCGGCCCTGGTCGTTCAATTCGAGCTGGCGCAGTTCGAAGGGCGCGCCGTACCCCGCCGGGATGTGCGCTCGGTCGAATTGCAACACCAAGCTGCCATTGCCGGCGTTCATCCATGCAGCCGAATGTGCCTCGGAGACGGCCCGCAGGCTGCCATCGGGCGCACTGGCGTACAGGGTGCCGCGTGCTTCGTAGCGTCCGGGCGAGCCGGCTTGCACTGGCAGTGACACGCGCAGGCGGCTGGCATCGAGTGCGTAATTGCCAGCGAAGCGTGCGGTGGGTTGTGCCACTGCGAATGCCGTGCGGATATCGCGCGGGGTGCCGCCGATGTCGGAGAACACCTGCAGTTCCCAAAGTCCACCACCCTGACGTACCTGGGTCGGCAGGTTGAACACGGCTTCCTGCCCGCCGCCGTTGGTATTGCGCACGCTCACCTTCTGGCTGCTGCCATCCGGTGCCACCAGCAAGGCACTGGACCGCAGGGCAGCGCGGCGGCCGTTGGCGGTGGAGCCGATTACCACCCGCATCTGTTGGCCGGCCAGCGCGTGATCGCGGTCGGGGCGGGCGAACAGCAGCTGGTCGCTATTGGGTTCGAACACATGCACCACGTAGCGACCGCTGGCGTTCTGTGCGCGCAAAATCGATGCGCCGGCACCGCTGCCTGCCCCGAGACGCAGCACCTGGGTGCCGGCGCTGGCGTCCATGCCCGCCTTGCGCAAGGCCTCGGCATCGGCGGCGCGATCCACCGTCACTCGACGGCCTTGGCTGGTCATCGCGAAGTCAGCAGAGCGCAACGGTTTCGCACCACGCGCAGGACTGATCCGTACCAGTGCGCCAGGCGAAGACATCGCCAGCGACACGCCACGGTTCAGTTCGCTGCCATCGACGGTCAGCCAATATTCGCGGCTGGTGGACAGGTAGGGATCGGGCTGCGCCAGCGCGAGGTTGGGGTCGAGTGCCCACGAAAAGGAAACGGGCTTGCGCTCGATCGTGCCGGTTGGTGCCGGTAATGAGACCAGGCGAGTCGGGACTTGATCGCCGGCGGCGGCGGGCAGCAGGGGTTGTGCTGCGTAGGCGGCGGAGGTGGCGAGGGTGGTCAGTGCGGCCAGGGCCGCGGCATGCAGGAGCTTGATGCGCATGGTCGTGGCCTCACTTCATGTCGTTGCGAAGGATGGTGTCCAGACCGAAGCAGGCGCGTCGGCTCTGGTTGTGGCTGAGCGGTTCGCCGCCGGCCATGCGGGACTTGTCCTGGAACCACACCGAACCTGCGGCCGACTGGCTGCTGCAATTGAGGAAGCCATCGGAACAGGAATCCAGCCAGGCTTGGGTGACTTCCAGGCCGACGTTCAAGGTGTAACCACCGCAATAGCTGTCCGAATCCCAGACCGCGGAATCGACATCAGTGCCGACCACGCTGCGGAACAGCTTGGGCAAGGAGGGGCGACCGCCAGTGCCGTACAGGTAGTTGCCGTTGTAGTAGGCCATCCAGCTGACTTGCTGCTGGCGCACGGCGTCGGACTTGTAGCCCAGCAGCCAGCCCAGCGAGGACTCGAACACGTTGCCATTGATGGTGGCGTCCGCCAGCGGCGTGCCGGCCGACGAAGGCGCGAGGGCATCGACGCGCACGATCTTGCTGATGATGGCCGGATAGCGGCTGTCCCAGGTCGGATTCGACATGATCCAGCGGATCACGTTGCCACCGTTGGAATGGGTGATGACGATCAGCCGGGTGATGTGCTTGGTATTGATGAAGCTGGTGAGCTGGGTGGCGAGGCAGCCGGCGGCGCGGCTATCCCACATGTACTGCTCGAAGTCGCAGTTGATCACCGTGTAGTTGGACGGATTGGCGAGCCCGGCGCGGACGTTGTTGACCATCGTCGGTTGCCAGTAATCGTTGTAGGCGTCGGTCTGGTGGCCGGTGCCGTGGACGAAGGCGACGCCGGTGACATCGGCGGCCAGCGCGGGTGCTGCGGTGAACAAGGCGGCGCAAGCCAGCAGCGCGCCGTACGCGAATCTACGCATGGAATCCCCCCCGGGTTTCTGCGATGCCGCTGGGTCGCCTGCGGCGGACGTGCCACACCGTCCCACACGATGCAGTACGGACAGCATACGCATGCGTATTCGATTGTCATGCCGCACTGCGGCATGGGTGAGCAGTGTCGTCATCCCCGCGCAGGCGGGGATCCATGGACGTTCGAGCAAGGCTCAGGGCTGGTCAGCCGTTCGGATGCTGGAGGCCGCTCGCTTGCGCGAGGGTGTCGAAGTACAAGCAGCTGGAACAGTGTCGCCTCAGGCTTGCAATTCAGCCGCGAGGCCTGTGCCCCAATCGTGCAATCGAGCCAGCAAGACCAGCGCCCGCGCGTCATCCGCATGCTGCTCGCGCAGGGTCGCGAGCTGTGCGTCGTACTGCGCCAGGGTCAGTTCCGAGAGACCGGAATCTTCCAGCAGGCGGTGTCGTCGAAACGCATCCCAGCGTTCCGTGTCGGCAGGCGAAAGAGTGTGTGGCCAATTGCGCGCACGGTAGCGGAACAGCAATTCGGTCAGGCGTGAATCGCGGAAATCGAATCGCGTGTTTGCCAATTGCGCGGCTGAGGTGGCACGTACCTGCGCCTGCGCACGCTTGTCGGCATCAAGCAGGAAGCCCTCGTACAGGGCGGCATCCGCATCGGTCGTGGTGACGGGGCGTGCACGCGCATACACGTGGCGAAGTTTCTCCGCGAGGGCAGGGCCGACGTCGCGCAGGCGTTCGGTGCGTGTCTGCACCACGTCAGGATCGATACCTAACCGCTGGAAATCCTGCGCGCGTAAATGTTCCCAACGCACCAAGGCTGGGCATTTATTGGCATGGACTTCCTTCAGCGGGATCCGCGTCGCACCTTCGGGCAAGTCTTGCTGGCGCAGGTACAGGCGCTCGGCAATCGTGTCGGCATCGAGCGTCAGCAAGTCGTCCGGTTCGGCATCGAGGTCGAACACGATCGTGCGCGTGGCGATCGATGGATGCATCGCCAATGGCAACACGGGTGCGGCACACAGGCGGGTGGCGGGATAGCGTTGCGACACATGCAACACCGGTGCCATGTTGATCGGATCCAGCAGGGAGGCAACAAAGCGCTTGTCGCGCAGGCGTAGTGCGTACTCCCACAACTTCGGCTGGGACTGCTTGAACAGGCGGGCGAGACCGATCAGCGCGCGTACGTCCGACAGCGCCTCGTGCGCCGTGCCTACGCGCAGGCCGTTGTCTTCCGCCAGATGTTCGAGCTTGAAACTCGTTCCCTTGCCATCTTCGCGCTGACGCCACTGGATCCCGTCCGGTCGCAGCGCATGCATCAGCCGCAGCGCGTCGAGCAGGTCCCAGCGGGAATTGCCGTGCTTCCACTCGCGCTCGTACGGATCATGGAAGTTGCGGTACAGGCCGTAACGGATGAATTCGTCATCGAAGCGCAACGAGTTGTAGCCGAGGTTGCAGGTTTGCGGACGACCCATCTCGTCGAGGATGCGTACGAATGCCTGGGCCTCGTTCACGCCGTCGCGCAATGCATCCTGCGGGGTGATCCCGGTGACCAAGGTGGCCTCGGGCGAGGGCAACAGGTCATTGGCCGGCTGCACGAAGAAACTGATCGGCGGCTCGATTTCGTTCAGGTGCAGGTCGGTGCGAATCGCCGCGAATTGGGCGATGCGGCTCTGGCGCGGATTGCTGCCGAAGGTTTCGAGGTCGTAGAACAGGAAAGAAGCAGGCATGCGGGCATGGTCGCACATGCGGCGCGATGCGCACTGCGTGCGTCAGTGTGCGTCGAGCAGGCGTCCTGCCGCCGCGCGGGCTTCGTCGCTCACGGCGCTTCCGCCCAGCATGCGCGCGATTTCCTCGATCCTGTCGGTGGCATCGAGTGCGGTGACCGAGGACTGGGTAATGCCGTCGCTGGCGGCCTTGAGCACGCGATAGTGGGCGTGGCCGGCGGCCGCGACTTGCGGCTGGTGGGTGACACACAGCACCTGTCGGCCGTGGCCGAGCTTGCGCAATTGGCTGCCGACGGCGGCAGCCACCGCGCCGCCGATGCCGGCATCGACCTCATCGAACACCATCGTCGGCACCGCGTCCTCGCCTTGCGCGGCGACCTCGATCGCCAGCGAAATGCGCGACAACTCGCCTCCCGAGGCGATCTTGCGCAGCGGGCGGGGCGGCTGCCCGGGGTTGGCCGAGACCAGGAATTCCGCGCGTTCGCTGCCATTGGGATCGGGTTGCGAGTCAGGGTTGGCATCGAACTGGATCGCGAACACGCCGCCCTCCATCCCGAGTTGGGCGATCAGTGCGGAGACCGAGGACGACAGCGTCGCGCCCGTTTCGTGTCGTGCGTCGCGCAGGCGCAAAGCCGCCTGCGTCCACGCCGCATGCGCGGCGGCGATGTCCGCATCCAGCCGGCGTAGTTTGTCGTCCGCATCGGCCAGCGCGTCCAATTCGGCGGCCAGCACATCGCGCTGCGCCTGCAACTGATCGGGCGTGACGCGATGCTTGCGGGCGAGGTCCTGGACGCGAATCAGTTGGCGTTCGAGGCTGGCCAATGCGTCGGGGTCGAGGTCCAGATCATCGCGGACGCGCTGCAGCTGCGACACGGCCTCGTCGAGCTGGATGCTGGCGGAGTCCAGCAGGGCATCCACCTCGGCGAGACGGGCGTCGTGCGCGGATTCGCGTTGCAAGCCGCTGCGCAGGTGCTGGAGACGCGAACCGATGGCGGCGTCGCCGGTGATCGCATCGAGCGTGTCGTCGCATACCGCGATCAGCGCAGCAGCGTGGGCATGACGACGATGGCTGGTATCGAGTTCGGCCAAGGCATCGGCTGCCAGTGGCTGGGCATCGAGTTCTTCCAGCTGGAATTGCAGCCAGCGCTGGCGTTCGGCCACATCGCCGCGTGCCAGCAGGCGGTGTCGTTCCTCGTGCAGGACTTTCCAGCGCTGAGCGGTGTCGCAAGTATCACGCAGCAACTCGGGTTGGCGCAGGCAGGCATCCAGCAATGCGGTTTGCCGCGGACGCACCAGCAGTGCTTGCTGGGCATGCTGACCGTGCAACTCCACCAGCAACTCGGCCAGGTCGGTCAATTGCGAGAGCGCCACCGGCCGCCCATTGATCCATGCCCGCGAGCCGCCATCCGCGTGCAGGACCCGGCGCAGCAGGCAGGTCTCGCCATCGTCGAGTTCGGCCGCTTGCAGCCACAACGTGGTTTGCGGGCAATCGACCAGGGAAAATTCGGCGCTCAATTCGGCACGCTGCGCGCCAAAACGCACCGCGCCGGTATCGGCGCGCGCACCGGAAAGGAAGCCCAGCGCATCCACCAGCAACGACTTGCCGGCACCGGTTTCGCCGGAAATGACCGTCAGCCCGGACCCGAACTCCAATTCGGCATGGGCGACCACGGCAAAATCGCGGATGGACAGGCGCAGGAGCATGGGTCGCGATTGTGCCTGCCTGCGGCCTGCAGCGGTAGCGCTTGCGCGAAGTTTGCGGTGCGCATACAACCTTGCCATGTCCCGACGCCGCCACGACGACATCGCCTTCGATCCGCGCGCACGCCAGTTGCTGCGCGCCTTGGTCGCGCGGCATATCCGCAGCGGCGAGCCGGTGGGTTCGCAGACGCTGGCGCAACATGCGGGGCTGGATGTCAGTTCCGCCACTATCCGCAACATCCTCGCCTCGATGGAGGATGCCGGCTTGCTGGCCGCGCCGCACAGCTCGGCGGGACGGATACCGACCGCCCAGGGGTATCGCCTGTTCGTGGATTCGCTGCTGCAGCTCAAGCCCCTGCCGAAGGAGGACGTGGACCTGCTGCGCAACGAATTGCCTCCGGGCGCGGGCACCCGCGCCTTGCTCGGCACCACCAGTGAATTGTTGGCGACGATGACCCGCTTCGCCGGCATGGTCAGCGTCCCCAAGCGCGAAAGTTTCGCGTTCCGACAGATCGATTTCGTGGCGCTGGAGCCGACGCGGGTGTTGGCGATCCTGGTCTTTGCCGATGGCGAGATCCAGAACCGGATCGTGCCGGTGCGTCGTGCGTTGACGCCGTCCGAGCTGGAACAGGCGGCCAATTACCTGAATACCCATTTCGCTGGCCTGCCGCTGGAACGGATCCGCGCGACGCTGTTGCGGGACCTGCGGGAGGCGCGCAGCGAGATGGATCGGCTGCTTGCCGCATCGATTGATCTGGCCGAACAGGCATTCTTGCCGGCAGCGGGTGACGACATGCTGGTGGCCGGCCAGACCCGGCTGATGGGCCTGCAGGATTTGAGCGACCTCGATCAACTGCGTGCCCTGTTCGAGGCGTTTTCGGAGAAACGCGAGCTGCTGCGGCTGCTGGAACGCATCGCAAAGGCGCCGGGGATGCGGGTCTTCATCGGCGAGGAAACCGGGCTGGCGCCGCTGGAGGGCATGTCGCTGGTGGGCGCGCCCTACGGCAGCGAGGGCCGGGTGCTGGGCGTAGTGGGCGTGATCGGCCCCAGCCGGATGGCCTATGAGCGGGTGATACCGGTGGTCGAAGCCACCGCGGCGGCGCTCGGCGCTGCCTTGATTCCGGAAAATTGATCCCCATCCGGGTGGGGGAACGCGGCCTGTCGCCGCCTATCGCACCGTGAACATGACCGACGATCCGATCCAGACCAACGACGATGCCATGACCCAGGAGCCGCTGGACGAACTGGAAGTGCTGCGCGCCGAAATCGAGCAACTCAAGGCCGCGTCCCTGATCGAACGTGCCGATCTCGAGAACCAGCGCCGTCGTCTCGGACGCGAATTGGAGACGGCCCGCAAGTTTGCCAACGAGCGCCTGCTGGGCGACCTGCTGCCGGTGTTCGACAGCCTCGATGCCGGCTTGTCTGCGGCCGGCGGCACCGATTCGCCGCTGCGGCAGGGGTTGGAGATGACCTTCCAGCAGTTGTTGAAGGTCGCCGGTGACAATGGCATGCGCATCCTGAACCCGGTGGGCGAGGTCTTCGATCCCGAGTTCCACCAGGCCATCAGCCAGGGCGTAGCCGAAGGCATCGCCCCGGGCCATGTCATCAACGTGTTCCAGAAGGGCTATGTGCTCAATGGCCGCCTGCTGCGACCGGCGCTGGTGATCGTCGCCCGCCACGACTGAGCCGCTTTTCTCCTTCCCCTTCAAGGGGAAGGCCGGGATGGGGATGGTGTTTGCCTGACGGTATCGAACAACACCATCCCCACCCAACCCTCCCCTTGAAGGGGAGGGCTTGAACCCCATATCCAAGGCATCGGCGCACAGCGCCAACGACATCAAAGAGGATTTCATCATGGGCAAGATCATCGGCATCGACCTCGGCACCACCAACTCCTGCGTCTCCATCATGGAAGGCGGCAAGGCCCGCGTCATCGAGAACAGCGAGGGTGATCGCACCACCCCGTCCATCGTCGCCTGGACCAAGGACGGCGAAGTGCTGGTGGGCGCCTCGGCCAAGCGCCAGGCGGTCACCAATCCGAAGAACACCTTCTACGCGGTGAAGCGCCTGATCGGCCGCAAGTTCACCGACGCGGAAGTGCAGAAGGACCTCGGCGTGGTGCCGTACACCATCACCGCGCACGACAATGGCGATGCCTGGGTGGGCCTGGCCGACGGCAAGAAGCTGGCGCCGCAGGAAGTCTCGGCCAAGGTGCTGGAGAAGATGAAGAAGACCGCCGAGGCCTTCCTTGGCGAGACCGTCACCGAGGCCGTCATCACCGTGCCGGCCTACTTCAACGACAGCCAGCGCCAGGCCACCAAGGACGCCGGCCGCATCGCCGGTCTCGACGTCAAGCGCATCATCAACGAGCCGACCGCCGCCGCGCTGGCCTATGGCCTCGACAAGGGCGACAGCAAGGATCGCAAGATCGCCGTGTACGACCTCGGCGGCGGCACCTTCGACGTGTCGATTATTGAAATTGCGAACGTCGATGGCGAGAAGCAGTTCGAAGTGCTGGCGACCAATGGCGACACCTTCCTCGGTGGCGAGGACTTCGACAACCGCGTGATCGACTATCTGGTGGAGGAGTTCCAGAAGTCCGATGGCGTCGACCTGCGCAAGGATCCGCTGGCCCTGCAGCGCCTGAAGGACGCCGCCGAGCGCGCCAAGATCGAGCTGTCCACCGCGCAGCAGACCGACGTCAACCTGCCGTACGTGACCGCCGATGCCAGTGGCCCGAAGCACCTCAATATCAAGCTGACCCGCGCCAAGCTGGAAGCCCTGGTCGATGATCTGGTGAAGAAGACCATCGAGCCCTGCCGCGTCGCGCTGAACGATGCCGGCCTGCGTGCGTCCGAGATCCACGAGGTGATCCTGGTCGGCGGCCAGACCCGCATGCCCAAGGTGCAGGCGGCGGTGGCGGAGTTCTTCGGCAAGGAGCCGCGCAAGGACGTCAACCCCGACGAAGCGGTTGCCATCGGTGCCGCGGTGCAGGGTGGCGTGCTGGCCGGTGACGTCAAGGACGTGCTGCTGCTGGACGTGACCCCGCTGTCTCTGGGCATCGAGACCCTGGGTGGGGTGATGACCCGGATCATCGAGAAGAACACCACCATCCCGACCAAGGCCTCGCAGGTGTTCTCCACCGCCGAGGACAACCAGTCGGCCGTCACCGTGCATGTGCTGCAGGGCGAGCGCGAGCAGGCCCGTTACAACAAGACCCTGGCGCGTTTCGACCTCACCGGCATTGATGCTGCGCCGCGCGGCATGCCGCAGGTGGAAGTGAGCTTCGACATCGACGCCAATGGCATCGTGCATGTGACCGCCAAGGACAAGAAGACCGGCAAGGAACAGAAGGTCGAGATCAAGGCCGGCTCGGGCCTGTCGGACGACGAGATCCAGCGGATGGTGCAGGACGCCGAAGCCAATCGCGAGGAAGACAAGAAGTTCCACGAGCTGGTCACCGCGCGCAACCAGGCCGATGGCCTGATCCACGCCACCCGCAACGTGATCAAGGAAAACGGCGACAAGCTGCCGGGTGATGCCATCGGCCGCGCCGAATCGGCGATCGCGGAACTCGAGGCTGCGATCAAGGGCGACGACAAGGCGCGCATCGATGCCAAGGCCAAGGCACTGGAAGAGGCCGGCCAGGCCCTGTTCGCCGCGGCGTCTGCGGCCGGCCAGCAGCAGGCCGGTGATGCGGGCCAGGCCAAGGGCGGCGACGACGTGGTCGATGCCGAGTTCACCGAGGTCAAGGACGACAAGCAGGGCTGATCCGTCGGCACGACACCAGTCAGCACGAACGCCCGCTTGACGGGCGTTCGTCGCACCGGGAGAGGGCATGGGCAAGGGCAGGATCGAGGCATTCAGCGATGGCGTCATCGCCATCATCATCACCATCATGGTGCTGGAGCTGAAGGTGCCGCATGGCAGCGATTTCGCCTCGCTGCGGCCGTTACTGCCCGTGTTCCTGAGCTATGCACTCAGCTTCATCTACGTCGGCATCTACTGGAACAACCACCACCACCTGTTGCATGCCGTGCAACAGGTGGATGGTCGGGCGATGTGGGCCAACCTGTTCTTCCTGTTCTGGCTGTCGCTGTTCCCGTTCGCCACTGCGTGGATGGGCGAAAACCATTTCACCCCGTTGCCTACCGCCATGTACGGCGTGGTGTTGTTGATCGCGGCGGTGTCGTGGATACCGCTGGCGCGCACGCTGATCTGCAGCAACGGTGGTGCCGATGGCGTGCTCGGGCGGGCGCTGGGCGGACGCGGCGGCGACTGGAAGGTGAAAGCATCGCTGCTGGTCTATGCCCTAGCCATCCCGCTGGCGTTCTACCTGCCGGTCCTGTCGTGCGCGTTGTATGCCCTGGTCGCGCTGCTCTGGATCGTCCCTGATCGCCGCATCGAACTCCATTTGAAGCATTCCGCATGAGCAAACGCGACTACTACGAAGTGCTGGGTGTTACCCGCACGGCCAACGAGGACGAGCTGAAAAAGGCGTATCGGCGTTGCGCGATGAAATACCATCCGGACCGCAATCCGGGCGACAAGACCGCCGAGGCCGCATTCAAGGAATGCAAGGAAGCCTACGAAGTGCTGTCCGACGGCGGCAAGCGCCGCATGTACGACCAACACGGCCATGCCGCATTCGAACAGGGTATGGGTGGCGGCAACCCCGGCCCCGGGTTTGCCGACATGGGCGATATTTTCGGCGATATTTTCGGCAACATCTTCGGTGGCGGTGGTGCCCGTCAACGCGGCCCGCGACGCGGAGCCGATGTCGGTTACGTGATGGAATTGGACCTCGAAGAAGCGGTCGCCGGGGTCGAGAAACAGATCCATGTGCCTACCCTGCAAGGCTGCAATCACTGCAAGGGCAGCGGCTCCGAGGATGGCCGGATCGAGACCTGTGCAGGCTGCCAGGGGCATGGCCAGGTCCGCATGCAGCGCGGTCCGTTCATGATGCAGACGCCCTGTCCTCAGTGTGGCGGGGTCGGCAAATCCATCCCCAATCCCTGCCACGAATGCCATGGCCACGGGCGGGTCCAGGAAGACAAGACGCTGGCGGTGAAGATTCCCGCAGGCGTCGACAATGGGGATCGCATTCGCCTTGCCGGCGAGGGTGAAGCCGGTCCGGCCGGCACCGCACCGGGCGATCTGTACGTCGAAGTGCGGGTGCGTCCCCACGCGATCTTCGAACGCGACGGTGATGACTTGCACTGCGAAGTGCCGATCCGGATCTCGCAGGCCGCGCTGGGCGACGTGGCGCGAGTGCCAACCCTGGGCGGCGACGTGGAGCTGCGCATCCCCGCTGAAACCCAGAGCGGCAAAATCTTCCGCGTGCGCGAAAAGGGCGTCAAATCCGTGCGCAGCCGACAGCCCGGCGACCTGTATTGCAAGGTGGTGGTGGAAACCCCGGTCAACCTCACGCCCGAGCAGCGCAGCCTGCTGGAGAAGTTCGAATCCACCTTCGTGGGCGAGGGTGCGCGCCGGCATTCGCCGAAATCCAGCACGTTCCTGGATGGCGTCAAGGGCTTTTGGGATCGGATGGTGTCCTGAGCGATATCGCGGTTGTCAGGCGTTGCGGCTCTGCTGGGTGCTGACAATGATGTTCGGGATCAGGTTCGTCCGTTGCAATAACGGGAGCAGTCCGTTCCACGGCCTCCTTCGTGAATCACGGCAAGCCTGGTGTAGCACGTACGGGACGACGCCCTTGAATGGCTGGGCGGCTGTTGCCATGCGCTTGGCCGAATGCCGGCGCAGGCGTGCAGCGCGAATTTGACTGGATGAATGCAGCCTGAGTGAATCGCCTGTGCAGGTCCTGCGAAGGCGGGTGCGTGCGTTTTTGACTGTATCGAGGTGCAGGACCGCGCAAGGATCTTCGCAAGGGATGGCTGAGTGGCCACGATGCGCGGTGGACTGGCGGAGTGCGCGACGTGGCCCTTGCTCTGCCGTGCGACGGTCTGGCGGGGTGTTATCGACGGATCGGTGCGATGAGTAGGGCAGAGGTTGACCCGGAGCGTCAAAACATGACTTACTTCAATTTATTTGGCGGATCGGTGCGCTAATGTCCCATATCGAGTCCAACCATCAGGCAAAGTCATGAGCATCCGGCCCCCCACGGACTCCAAACATGGCGCAGGCACAGTGGCATCGGCCTTGATCGACGCCCTGCAAAAGCACGTGCTTGACCGCATCACCCCGGCCCTGGACGCCGCCTTGGGCGACGTTGACGACTACCTGTTCGATCTGAGCCAGAAAGGTGACGAGGAGCTGGGCCTCAACTCGCTGCGCGAAATGCGCCGGTCGCGCGCGCAGATCGTGCAGGGCTTCCGGGCGCGCGTGACTGCTTGCTTCACATCGATGTCGAACCGGCGCGCGGCAGCAGCGGGAAGCGTGCTGGATGCCAACCTGAGCCTGTTGTCCGACCAGGATCTGGAGCAGCAGTTGGCGGTCGAACAGCTGGCAACCGCGGCGCTGCGTTCGCACGGACCGGCCTTCGAAGTGGCGAGCAAGCGGATCGCCGTGCTGGCGAATGACGCCGACCTGCAGCGCCATGAAAACCCGCTCGATCCGGTCTTTCTTGCCAGCGTGCTCGGTAACGCAATGGGCGAGCTGAACGTCAGTGACGACTTGCGGATCATCGTGTTCAAGTTCTTCGAACGCGAGCTGGACAGTGCGCTTGGCGAGTTGTACGACCGCTGCAATGCCTCGATGGTCGGGGCCGGCATCCTGCCCGAACTGCAGGCCACGGCGGCGGTACAGCCACGGCGTGGGCCGACTGCGCCGCAGCAACCCGCCGCAGGCCAAGCGCAAGCCGAAGTACCCCAGCAGCCAACCGGCATGCCGCAAATGGGTGTCCCGGCGGGTGCCTACGGCGGCCCGCAGGCACCGATGCAGGTCAGCGTCGCCGACCAGGCCATGTTCATGAGCATGCTCGGCCAGTTGCAGGGCTGGCGCGCAGCGATGGGGACGAACTTTGCCCCCGCGCAACCCACCGGGCCGACGCTGGGCACCAATGACCTGCTGTCGATCCTGTCGCTGATGCAGCGGGATTCGGCCCCGATCCTGCCGGACAATTCGCTCGACACGGTTCCGGGGGCCTCGATCGCCGGCTTGCTGCGCAAGCAGATGGAGCAGAGCGCGCGCAAGCTGGGCGTCACCAACGACAATATCAACCTCGATGGCCTCGACGGTGATGCGGTCGATCTGGTGGCACTGCTGTTCGATGTCCTGCTGGATGGCCCGCAATACGACACCCGCATCCGCCAGAAGATCGGCCGCATGCTGGTGCCTTGCGTCAAGGCGGCGGTCAAGGATCGGCGTATGTTCCTGATGAAGGAGCATCCGGCGCGCAAACTGCTCAATACTGTCGCCGAGGCCTGCGAGGGCAATCGTGGCGAGGAGCCGCAGGAACGCGAACTGCTCAACCATGTCGACCACACCATCGAACGGCTGGTGTCGGAGTTCAATGAAGACGTCGCGATCTTCGAAACGCTCGAGCAGGAGCTGCGCGGCTTCATGGCCCAGCACCGCAAGCGCTTCGAATTGGTGGAGCGACGCACGACCGAGGCCCAATGGGGCCGCGAGCGCCTCGACAATGCGCGTGCGTCGGCGGCGCGTGACCTCGAAACCCATCGTGGAGATCGCAAATTGCCCGCGGTCATCGAGGATTTCCTGTCCCGGCATACCGCCCACCATCTCGTGCAGGTTGCCCTGCGCGACGGCACCGAATCGATCCGTTACGACCGCGCGCTGGGCGCAGTGGACGGCATGTTGGCGGCCTTGGACAGCGCCAGCGAAGGCACCTGGCCCGATCCGGTGTGGGCCTTGGCCGAAGAGGGCTTGAAGGAAATCCTCAACAGCGCCGGCTTCACCGAAACGGCCGCACAAGGCGCACTGGATGCGCTGAGCGAAACCTTTGCGCGGATGGCCAAGGGCCAGACCCTGCCGGAGTCCGATGCGCGCATCGCCACCCAATCGATCCCGCTGGACCCGGTGGCAGAAGCCCCGAAACTGGAAGTCGTTGCCGACAACTCGCATCTGGACTATGACGATGCCGTCCTCGAGCGCGTGCGTGAGCTGAAGGTTGGAGATTGGTTGCAACTGGCCAATGCCGACCAGACGTTCGCCCCGGCCAAGGTGTCGTGGATCAGTCCGATTTCCTCGCGCCTGCTGCTGGTCAATCGCCGCGGCATCCGCGTGCTGGTCGCTTCGACCCAGGAACTGGCAGCGATGGTGACGCTCGACAAGATCCGCCTGCGCGAAGGCAATACCGCCTTTGACGATGCCATGCACCAGATGGTCAATCGTCTGCAGAGCGTGAATGCTGCAGAACGCTGACCGACCCCGTCGCCTGCGCGTACCGGCGCGTGGGCAGGGGTCGAGCCAGCAGCGGGCTTGCCGTGTCGGCTGACGGCGGCTAGCCTCCGCTGATGAATTCACCTGTCCGTCTATTGATACATGGTGCCAGCGGCCGCATGGGCCGCGCACTGTTGCGTCTGTGTCGTGAAGAGTCCCTCGGCTGCGTCGTGGTTGCAGCGGTCGCTCGCCAAGTCCCGGACGATGCGGACGTGCCCGGTTTCGCCAGCGCCGACCTCGCGCAGGTTCCCGAATTTGATGTCGCCATCGATTTCAGCCTGCCGGAAGGATTCGATGCCGTGTTGGACCTGTGCGCCTCGCGCAATGCCGCGCTGGTGTCGGGGACGACGGGACTTTCAGCTGCGCAGCGGACGTCGATGGACGCGGCTGCAACCACCATTCCATTGCTCTGGGCCAGCAACTTCAGCTTGGGCGTGGCTGCATTGCATGCACTGGTGGCGCAGGCAGCGAAATACCTGCCGGGCTGGGATTGCGACATCATCGAAGCCCATCACGTGCACAAGCAGGACGCGCCATCGGGCACGGCGCTCACCTTGGGTGCCAGCGCGCAAGCGAATGGCGCAACGCCGCGTTACGCCTCGATCCGGGCTGGCGACATCGTCGGTGAGCATGTTGTGCAATTCACTGGCTTGGGTGAGCGCATCGAACTGGTGCACCGCGCCAGCAATCGCGACATCTTTGCGCGTGGGGCGTTGCACGCGGCACGGCAAATGGTCGGGCGTGCTCCGGGCTGTTATCGGCTCGTTGAGATGCTCTGAAGCAAGGCAGCACCGGGATTTGATTCGGGACACCACCATGAAACGCTGGCTGCTGCTTGCACTCGGTCTGATCGCCTCCGGTTCAGCGCAGGCGGTCAAGGTGTACGAGGTGCAATATGCTTCCGATGCCGATATCAAGGTCTATCGGGTGAACTACGCCTCGGATGCCAATCTCCGCATCTATTGGGTGGACTACCGCAGCGACGCCGAAGGCGACGGGTTCTGGTGGCGGGCCAACTACGCCTCCGACGCCGACATCAAGATCTACTACGTCGACTACGCCTCGGATGCCGATATCAAGGTCTATGAAGTGCATTACCGCAGCGACGTCGGCTGGAATGGCCGCCCCATGCGGTTGGGCCGGCAAGGCGATTGATCGCCTAGGCAGCATCCCGGCAGACGCGCAGTCGCAAGCGTTCGATTGATCGGGTAGGGCAACGGCGGCTTTCCGTCAACGCGAAAGCAAGAATCGCTGGCGCATGCCGGCCGGCGTCGGTACAATTCCCCCTCGCCTGAACACACACAGCTCCGAACCGGTCATCACCGCTTCGGCGCTTTTTTGCAACCTACAGAAAGGCGACGCACTTGAATATTCCCGCCATCCTCGCGCTTGAAGACGGTACGGTCTTCGAGGGCATTTCCGTGGGTGCCCCCGGTTTGTCGGTGGGCGAGGCCGTGTTCAACACGGCGATGACCGGCTATCAGGAGATCCTCACCGATCCTTCCTATGCCCGCCAGCTGGTCACCCTGACCTACCCACATATCGGCAACACCGGCTGCACCGGGCAGGACGATGAAGCTGGAAAGGCCTGGGCCGCCGGCCTGATCGTTCGCGACGTGCCGCGCCGGCCCAGCAACTGGCGCAGCCAGGTGACGCTGCCGGAATGGCTGCAGGCGCGGGACATCCGCGCGATCGCAGGGATCGATACCCGCAAGCTCACCCGGCTGCTGCGTGAACGCGGTGCTCAGAGCGCGGCCCTGCTGGCTGCTTCCCGGCACGACGAAACACTCGATGTCGATGCTGCCATCGAAGCCGCACGCAAGTTCCCCGGTTTGACCGGCATGGATCTGGCCAAGGTCGTCAGCACCACCGCAGCGTATCGCTGGAACGAGGGCCAGCTGGATCTCGACCGCAATGCGTTCGTCTCCGCCATGCCGAGGTTCAAGGTCGTGGCTTACGACTTCGGTGCCAAACGCAACATCCTGCGCATGCTGGCCGAACGCGGCTGCGACGTGCATGTGGTGCCGGCGCAGACACCTGCCAGCGAGGTGCTGGCGATGAATCCCGATGGCGTGTTCCTTTCCAACGGCCCCGGCGATCCGGCCGCTTGCGACTATGCGATCACGGCGACGCGTGAATTCGTCGCGGCGAAGGTTCCACTGTACGGCATCTGCCTGGGCCATCAGCTGCTGGGGCTGGCGATCAGTGCACGGACCATGAAGATGCCGCACGGCCACCACGGTGCCAATCACCCGGTGCAGGACCTCGACAGCGGCCGGGTGATGATCACCTCGCAGAATCACGGTTTCTGCATCGACGAGGCCAGCCTGCCGGCAAACGCCCGCGTCACCCATCGCTCCCTGTTCGATGGCACCAACCAGGGCATCGAATTGACCGATGCGCCGGCCTTCAGTTTCCAGGGCCATCCGGAAGCCGCGCCTGGTCCGCACGATGTTGCGCCGCTGTTCGACAAGTTCATTGCGATGATGGAACGGGACCGGGGACCGGGGACCGGGGACCGTGGGATCGTTACCTGATGGCTTCCCATTTTCGCGAACTGGAAGTGTGGCAAACCGCCATGACGCTGGCCAAGGCAGTCTATTCGCTGGTCGCGGACTTCCCCAGGGAAGAGCGTTATGGCTTGAGTTCCCAGCTTCAGCGGGCTGCCGTGTCCGTGCCGTCCAACATTGCGGAAGGCAATGTACGCGCAACGACCCGCGATTATGCGCGGTTCGTGTCGCAGGCCTGCGGTTCCGCCGCTGAGCTGCAAACGCAGCTGATGCTGGCTGCCTCCCTGGAACTCGGCGACCACGCGAAGATCGAACAAGCCCTCGATATGTGCGAGCGCGTCAGCAAGATGTTGCGCCGACTCCACCAAGCGCTGTCCGCCAAGCTCGACCCCGGGTCCCCGATCCCGGGTCCCCGGTCCCGGAGTTGATTCATGCCAAAACGTACAGACCTCAAAACCATCCTCATCATCGGCGCTGGCCCGATTGTCATTGGCCAGGCCTGCGAGTTCGACTACTCCGGTGCGCAGGCCTGCAAGGCCCTGCGTGACGAGGGCTACCGGGTGGTGCTGGTCAACAGCAACCCGGCCACGATCATGACCGACCCGGACATGGCCGATGCGGTCTACATCGAGCCGATCAACTGGCAGACGGTCGAGAAGATCATCGCCAAGGAGCAGCCCGATGCGATCCTGCCGACCATGGGTGGGCAGACTGCGCTGAACTGCGCGCTGGACCTGGCCGACAATGGCGTGCTGGAGAAGTACAAGGTCGAACTGATCGGCGCCAAGCGCGATGCGATCCGCACCGCCGAGGACCGCGAGCTGTTCAAGCGGGCGATGACCGAAATCGGCCTGGACAGCCCGAAGTCGGAAGTGGCGAAGTCCTACGAACAGGCGCTGGACATCCAGGCCCAGGTCGGCTTTCCCACCATCATCCGGCCCTCGTTCACGCTCGGCGGCACCGGTGGCGGGATCGCCTACAACCGCGAGGAGTTCGAGGAGATCGTCAGGCGTGGCCTCGAACTGTCACCCACCCACGAGGTGCTGATCGAAGAGTCGGTGCTGGGCTGGAAGGAATTCGAGATGGAGGTGGTGCGCGACACCGCCGACAACTGCATCATCGTCTGCTCCATCGAGAACTTCGACGCGATGGGCGTGCACACCGGCGATTCGATCACGGTGGCACCGGCGCAGACCCTGACAGACAAGGAATACCAGCGCCTGCGTGATGCCTCGATTGCGGTATTGCGCAAGATCGGTGTGGATACCGGCGGCAGCAATGTGCAGTTCGGCATCAATGCCAAAGACGGCCGCGTGGTCGTCATCGAGATGAATCCGCGCGTCTCGCGCTCCAGCGCGCTGGCTTCGAAGGCCACGGGCTTCCCGATTGCCAAGGTGGCGGCCAAGCTGGCGGTCGGTTACACGCTGGATGAACTCAAGAACGAGATCACTGGCGGCCTGACGCCTGCGAGCTTCGAGCCGTCGATCGACTATGTCGTCACCAAGATTCCACGTTTCGCCTTCGAGAAGTTCCCGGCTGCCGATGCACGCCTGACCACCCAGATGAAATCGGTGGGCGAGGTGATGGCGATCGGCCGCAGCTTCCAGGAATCGCTGCAGAAGGCCTTGCGCGGGCTGGAGATCGGCAAGACCGGGCTGGATCCGACAGGGCTCGACCTCGGCTCCGACGAAGGCCTGGTGACGTTGCGTCGTGAATTGAAGGAGCCTGGCCCGGAGCGCATCTTCCATCTTGCCGATGGCTTCCGTGCCGGCATGAGCGTGGAGGACGTGCACGCGCTGTCCTTCGTCGATCCTTGGTTCCTCGATCAGATCGAGGAATTGATCGATGCCGAAATGGACGTGGTGCACCGTGGCCTCGATGGTCTCGACGGCAAGCGCCTGCGCGCGCTCAAGCGCATGGGCTTTTCCGATGCCCGCATCGCGCAACTGGCGGGCACCAACGAGACGGCAGTGCGCGCGCTGCGCAAGGCCTTCGGTGTGCGTCCGGTGTACAAGCGGGTGGATTCCTGCGCCGGCGAGTTTGCCACTTCGACCGCCTACCTGTATTCGACCTACGAGGACGAGTGCGAGGCGAATCCGAGTGATCGCCGGAAGATCATGGTGCTCGGTGGCGGCCCCAACCGCATCGGCCAGGGCATCGAATTCGACTACTGCTGCGTGCACGCCGCGCTGGCGCTGCGCGAGGACGGGTTCGAGACCATCATGGTCAACTGCAACCCGGAAACCGTTTCCACCGATTACGACACTTCCGACCGCCTGTATTTCGAGCCGCTGACACTGGAAGACGTGCTGGAGATCGTCGAGCTGGAGAAGCCGCAGGGCGTGATCGTGCAGTACGGCGGGCAGACCCCGCTGAAACTGGCGAAAGCGCTGGAAGCCAATGGCGTGCCGATCATCGGCACCTCGCCGGATTCGATTGATCTGGCCGAAGATCGCGAGCGTTTCCAGAAGCTGGTCGACGCGCTGGGCCTGAAGCAGCCGCCGAACCGCACCGCGCGCAGCGCCGAAGAGGCGCTGGCCCACGCCCGCGAGATCGGCTACCCGCTGGTCGTGCGCCCAAGCTATGTGCTGGGCGGACGGGCGATGGAAGTGGTGCATGCCGATGCCGACCTCGAACGCTACATGCGCGAGGCGGTGAAGGTCTCCAATGATTCGCCGGTACTGCTCGACCATTTCCTCGATGCCGCGGTCGAAGTGGATGTGGACGTGATCGCCGACCGCGACGGCAATGTGCTGGTGGGCGGGGTGATGGAGCACATCGAGGAAGCCGGCGTGCATTCCGGCGATTCGTCCTGCTCGCTGCCGCCGTATTCGTTGTCGAAGCGCACCCAGGAGCGCCTGCGCGAACAAGTGGTGGCACTGGCCAAGGCGCTGCACGTGATCGGCCTGATGAACACCCAGTTCGCGGTCCAGGTCGGCATGCCCGATGGCGACGAGGAAGACACCATCTACCTGCTGGAAGTGAATCCGCGCGCCAGTCGTACCGTGCCCTTCGTGTCCAAGGCGATCGGCCGGCCGCTGGCCAAGATCTCGGCGCGCTGCATGGCCGGGCAGACCCTTGCCGAGCAAGGCGCAACCGAAGAAATCGTGCCCTCGTACTACTCGGTGAAGGAAGCGGTGTTCCCGTTCGCCAAGTTCCAGAATGTCGATCCGATCCTCGGCCCGGAAATGCGCTCCACCGGCGAGGTGATGGGCGTGGGCCGCAGCTTCGAGGCCGCATTCGCGCGCGCCGAGGAAGCCGCCAACATCAAGGCGCCGCAGCCCGGCAAGGCCTTCATTTCGGTGCGGGACCCGGACAAGGCGCGCGTGTTGCCGGTCGCCCGTTACATGCTGGAACGCGGCTTCAGCATCGTCGCCACCGGCGGCACCGCCCACTACCTGAGCGAGCACAGCGTGGTCTGCGACAAGATCAACAAGGTCGCCGAAGGCCGCCCGCATATCGTCGACCTGATCAAGAACGGCGAAATCTGCTATATCGTCAACACGACCGAAGGACGCCAGGCCATCGCCGACTCGTTCTCGATCCGTCGCGAGGCGCTGCAGGCGCGCGTGACCTATTCCACCACCGTGGCAGGCGCAAGCGCGCTGCTGCATTCACTCGACCACCGCGGCAAGGGCGATGTGCTCTCGCTGCAGGAATTGCACAAGGAGCTCGATCCATGCCGGTCCCGATGACGGCCAAGGGCGCGCAGCGTTTGCGCGCGGAATTGGAAGAACTGAAGTCGGTCAAGCGACCGGCGGTGATCGAGGCGATCGCCGAAGCGCGTGCGCACGGCGACCTCAAGGAAAACGCGGAATACCATGCCGCGCGCGAGCAGCAGGGTTTCATCGAAGGGCGCATCAAGCACCTCGAAGCCGAGCTGTCGCATGCGCAGGTGATCGACGTCGCCCAGCTCGCCGCTGGCGACAAGGTGGTGTTCGGCGCCACCGTGGTGCTGGTCGACTGCGATACCGACGAGGAGAAGACCTACCAGATCGTCGGTGACCTCGAAGCCGACATCAAGCAGGGCCTGATCGCGATTTCCTCGCCGGTCGCTCGCGCCATGATCGGCAAGCACGAAGGCGATGCCATCACCATCGAAGCGCCGGGCGGCACCCGCGAGTACGAGATCGTGTCGGTCGCCTACAAGGGCTGAGCCGTGCCTCGCTTGACCCTGCTGCTGCCGGCGACCTCGCGTTTCGCCGGCATTGCCTTGCCGGCAAGACTGGCCAAGGCACTGGGTCGCGCGGATCGTAGCCAGGGAGCAGCGGGCGAACCCGCCCAGTTGGCACGTCACTTCGATGTGCTGCCGCGCGGCTGGCCGGCAGCGGCATTGACGCGCCTGCTGGATACAGGTGAGGACGATGCCCGCCTCGGGGCGTGGTTGCGCGTCGATCCCGCGCATATCCGGCCGGACATCAACGGCGCGCGCTTGCTCGGTATTGGTCGCACCGTCGGTCTGGATCAGGACGATGTGGAGGCGCTGTTGCCGGCGCTGAAGCCGCTGTTTGGCGATCTCGGCTTCCATCTGGATGCGCCGCATCCGACGCGCTGGTATCTGCGGCTGGCACGCGAAGCGAAGCTGCCTGCGTTTGCTTCGCCCGACGATGCGCTGGGCGATGATGTGTTCGATCACCTCCCGGATGGTCCCGAGGCGCGACGTTGGCGTGTGCTTGCCAACGAGGTGCAAGTCGTCCTGCATCACCATCCGCACAACGCGGTGCGACTGGCCTCGGGCCGAGTGCCGATAAACGCACTGTGGTTCTGGGGTGGCGGGATCTTGCCTGATGCCATTTCAAGCGATGCGCCGAGGATCTTTTCCGACGATCCGGTAGTGCAGGGTGCTGCGCGACTTGGCAAGCTGCAAGGCATGCTGTTGTCCGCTTTCCAGCACGATACCGAACACGACGCCTTGGTCGATTTGCGCGGCCAGCACGATCCGCGGGTGGTGCTGGAGCACTGGCTCTCACCAACCGCAGGTCGTGCACGTCGACAGGACGTGACGTTCGATTTTGCCGATGGTGTGGCGTTGAGATTGAATCCCGGTCAGCGCTGGCGGTTCTGGCGCAGACCCCTGGCCGAGCTGGCATGAGCGCGCCGCGCCGTATCGTTCGCCGACCATTCGTCGAGCCGGTCGGCAACTGGCCCGCACACTGGCCTGAGGTCCTGCGCCGCGTACATGCCACGCGCGGCAGTGATGGTCGCAGCGCGATGCCGAAACTGGCGGATTTGTTGCCGCCGTCGCAGCTCAAAGGCATCGATACGGCAATTGCGCTGCTGGCCGAGGCTATTGCCCGCGATGCTCGCATCCTGGTGGTGGGGGATTTCGATTGCGACGGTGCCACCGCCTGCGCGGTCGCGGTGCGCGGCTTGCGCCTGCTGGGCGCACGCAATGTCGTGCATGCGGTGCCCAATCGCATCGTGCATGGTTATGGATTGACGCCGGGCTTGGTTGCAGAGCTTGTCGGGTTGCAACCGGACCTGCTGGTGACGGTGGATCATGGCATCGCCTGTCATGCCGGGATTGCCGCGGCCAAGGCATTGGGCTGGCGGGTGCTCGTCACCGACCATCATTTGCCGGGCCCGACGCTGCCGCCGGCGGATGCCATCGTCAATCCCAACCAACCCGGTTGCACCTTCCCCAGCAAGGCACTGGCGGGGGTTGGGGTGATGTTCTACCTGCTGCTGGCATTGCGGGCCAGATTGGGCGTGCAGGCCGAGCTTGCGTCGTTGCTGGATCTGGTGGCCGTGGGGACGGTCGCAGACATGGTGCCGCTGGATGCCAACAACCGTGCCTTGGTGGGCGCTGGACTGCGCCGGCTGCGGGCGGGGCAGGGCTGCGCAGGACTCAATGCGCTGATCGAAGTCTCCGGGCGACGGGCGGCCACCCTGTCCACCACCGACATCGGTTTCGCCATTGGCCCGCGCATCAATGCGGCAGGGCGGCTGGAAGACATGGGTATCGGCATCGAATGCCTGCTCAACGATGACCCGCGCCAGGTGCGTGAGCTGGCGTCGGTTCTGCACGGCATCAATGAGGAACGTCGTGCCTTGCAGACCGATATGCAGGACATGGCCGAGTCCAGCCTCGACGGCTTCGACACGCGCTTCGCCGCCTGTCTGTTCGATCCCGACTGGCATCCCGGCGTGGTCGGGCTGGTCGCTTCGAAGCTGAAGGAAAAATTGCATCGTCCGGCGGTTGCCTTCGCCCCCGCAGAGCCGGACAGTGATGTGCTGCGCGGTTCGGCGCGGTCGATCCCGGGGTTCCATATTCGCGACGCTCTGGCCTTGGTCGATGCCCGCCATCCGGGCCTGATCACGCGCTTTGGCGGGCATGCGATGGCGGCGGGGATGAGCCTGCCACGTGATGCATTCCCGACCTTCCGCGACGCCTTCGCCGACGTCGCCCGCGAGCGGCTTTCCGCTGACATGCTGACCGAAGAGTTACGCAGCGATGGTGCGCTGGCCGCGCATGAATTCCACATCGACACCGCACTGGCCCTGCGCGACGGTGGCCATTGGGGGCAGGGTTATCCCGAACCATTGTTCGACGGCGAGTTCGAAATGTTGGGTTTTCGCGTGTTGAAAGAACGCCACCTCAAACTGGAGCTCGGTCTGGATGGCAAGCGCTTCAACGCGATCCAGTTCAATGGCTGGAATGACGATGCGCCGCCTTCACGCGTGCGCATCGCTTATCGCATCGTGCCGGACGACTACCGCGGCGGCGATGCTATCCAGCTAGTGGTTGCGCATCGGGAGCCGGCAAGCGCTTCGGTTCCAGCTTGAGGCCGAACAGCGGACGCAGCCAGGCGATTCGACGGATCAGGCATTCGTGCAGCAGCAGGCAACCTGCGATCGTGCCGCCGACCACCAGCATTGCCTCGACGGCCGCGCCCAAGTGCAGCGGGATCAACCAATAGGCGAGGGCGACGATCAGGGTCTGGTGCAGGATGTACCAGGAAAACACGGCCTCGCTGCAATACGGCAGCCAGCGGAACGGCCGGTCGAGCAGGGCGCGGCCCCAGCCAAACAGCGCCAGCAAGGCCATCCATGTATAGGTGACACGGGCGCAGCGTTCCACCGTGTACCACGGAATCTGGAACAGCCACTCCGGCATTTCCCCGCTGGGCGGGTTCCGGCTCAGCCAACGCAGCCCCAATTCCACCGTGATCGCCAGCAGGGCCACGGCGAGTGTCCACCCACGGATACGTTGCGCCCAAGTCCAGAAGCCAGCATTCCTCGACAGCACATAGCCGAACAGGAACAAGGGCAGCGATTCCGCGTGCACCGTCCAATCTCCGAACAGGGCATGGGTCTCGGGATAGTGCGGTGCCACCCACAACCGCACGACGAGTAGCCAGATAATGGGCAATGCCAACAGCAGGCTGGCAGTCACGCGTGGATGCCTGGGCTGTGCGAGCCGGCCTGCGACTCGCTGCAACAAGGGTACTAAGGCCAGCAGAAGCAGGGTGTAGGGCAGCAGATAGGCCAGATACCACAGGTGGTTCCAGGTGATGCCGAACTGCCAGCCGCTGAAACTGCCTTCCGGCCATGGATGCACCTGCCAGTAGCTGGTCAGGAACTGCCACAAGCCGGGCGACAAATGGCCGTTGGCACGCCCTTCACAGTAGGCCTGAAACGCCACCACCACGAGCATCCCGAACAGCAGCGGCAGCAACAGGCGCAGGCTGCGCGCTCCGGCAAAGCGCCAGCGGCGGCTCTCGATTCCGGCCAGCCCCAAGGCAATTCCAGAAATCATGAACAGCAGCGGCATCCGCCAGCGGTTCAGGGCAATCATTGGGTATTGCAACCATTCGAAGGTGTGTGTGCTCTTGATGTGGAAGTCCCAGTCGGCCACATAGACCATCGCCGCGTGGTACAGGATGAGCAGGCTGAAGGCGATGACGCGCAAGGCGTCGATATCGTGGCGGCGCTGCATGACAGTTCCCGGTGGTGGAAAAGGCTGCCAGCGTCCATGCCTCAAATCCACGCTTCCAGCCCGATGTGTCGATATGACGCGGGTTTGGGACGAATCGCGGAACCCGGTGACGAACCGGGGATGGGTGGTACGACCACGCCCCTACAATGCGCGGATGGAATCGACGTCGCCGGGCTTCTACCAGCGCTACCTGCCGTGGCGACGTGTCATCGAGCCCGGGTTCTGGATCCTGCAATGCCTGATCAGCACGGTGGCCAACAGCATCACCGTGAACATGGACGTGCAGCGGGCGCATCTGGACTTCACCGCCTGGCAGCCGGTGGTGTGGGAGGCCAGCTCGGCGCTTACCACCCTGGCTCTGGTGCCGGCCCTGGTCTGGTTCACCCGTCGTTTCCCCCTGCATTTGGACACCATGCGGCGGATGCTGCCGATCCATCTGCTGGGCAGTCTGGCGTGGTCGGTCTTGCACGTGGCTGGGATGGTGGCGCTGCGAAAACTCGCCTACGCCAATGCCGGCGAGCATTACGACTTCGGCCTGTGGTGGTGGGAATTCGGCTACGAATACCTGAAGGATGTGCGTACCTACGCCGGTGCCGTGGCCATCCTCGAAGGCTATCGCTTTGTCCTGCGACGCATGCAGGGCGAGGCCAGCCTGTTGTCCGCGCCGGACGAGGGCCCGCCGGTGGAGCCAGTGGAGCGACCGGAACGCTTCCTCATCCGCAAACTGGGGCGTGAATTCCTGATCGCGGCCAATGACATCGAATGGCTGCAAGCCTCCGGCAACTACGTGAACCTGCACGTGCGCGGGCATGACTACCCGCTGCGCAGTACCCTCGCCGGCATCGAGGAAAAACTCGACCCGACGCGTTTCGCCCGCATCCACCGCAGTTACATGGTCAATCTGGATCAACTGGCGTCGATCGAGCCCTTGGACACCGGCGATGCGCGGATCCACATGCAAGATGGGGCGAAACTGCCCTGCAGCCGAACCTACCGCACGGCGCTACGGCAGCGGGTGGGGTTGGAGGGCTAGCTTCAACCGGCGTTACCGGCTCATGCACTGCTAAAATGTCCGATTCACCTGACTGTGCGATGCCCCCATGATCGAGCTCAATCCCATCCGAGCCCGCATCGCCGACCTGACCGGTCGGCTCGATGCGCTCCGGGGGTATCTTTGACTACGACGCCAAGCGTGAACGCCTGGAAGAAGTCGAACGCGAACTGGAACACCCGGATGTCTGGAACGATTCCGCGCGTGCGCAGGCGCTCGGCCGCGAACGTTCGCAGTTGGACAAGGTCGTCAATGGCATCCGCGAGCTGAAGGACGGCTTGGCAGGCTCGAGCGAATTGCTCGACCTGGCCGAGATGGAGGACGACGAGGACACCGCGCTGGCCGTGGTCGATGACATCGACCGCTACCAGAAAGGCGTGGAGGCGATCGAGTTCCAGCGCATGTTCTCCGGCAAGATGGACGGCTGCAATGCCTTCGTCGACATCCAGGCCGGTGCCGGCGGCACCGAGGCGCAGGACTGGGCGGAAATGCTGCTGCGCATGTACCTGCGCTGGGCGGAGTCGCGTGGATGGAAGGCCGAACTGATGGAAGTTTCCGGCGGCGACGTGGCCGGGATCAAGTCCGCCACCTTCCGCGTCGAGGGCGACTATGCCTACGGCTGGCTGAAGACCGAGATCGGCGTGCACCGACTGGTGCGCAAGTCGCCGTTCGATTCCGACAACCGTCGCCACACCAGTTTCACCTCGGTGTTCGTGGCGCCGGAAGTGGACGACGACATCGATATCGAGATCAATCCGGCCGACCTCAAGACCGACGTGTATCGCAGCTCCGGCGCCGGTGGTCAGCACGTCAACAAGACCGAATCGGCGGTGCGCATCACCCACGTTCCCAGCGGCGTGGTCGTGGCCTGCCAGACCGAGCGCAGCCAGCATGCCAACCGCGACCGCGCGATGAAGATGCTGAAGGCCAAGCTCTACGAGCTGGAAGTGCAGAAGCGCAACGCCGAGAAGGATGCGCTGGAAGCCACCAAGTCCGACATCGGCTGGGGCAGCCAGATTCGCAACTATGTGCTGGATCAAAGCCGCATCAAGGACCTGCGCACCGGGATCGAACGCAGCGACACCCAGAAGGTGCTGGACGGCGATCTCGACGAATTCGTCGAGGCCAGCCTGAAGTCCGGGCTGGAGGCCGGGGCGAAACGCAGCGACGCGGCCTGACCGCGTCGACCTTCGCCCAGCCCCGATCCCTCCGAACAGCGAACCGCCCCCATGACCGACGCCAATCCCCAACCTGTCCTCGATGAAAATCACCTGATCGCCGAGCGCCGCGCCAAGCTCGCCGCGCTGCGCGGGCAGGGCATTGCGTTTCCCAACGACGCCAAGCGCAACGACTTCGCCGGCGACCTGCAGGCCGAGTACGCCGATGCCGCGCAGTGGACGGGCGAAGCACTGGAAGCCACGGGTCGCCAGGTCGCCATCGCCGGCCGCCTGCTGGCCAAGCGCGTCATGGGCAAGGCGGCGTTTGCCACCGTGCAGGACATGAGCGGGCGCATCCAGTTGTTCCTGCAAGCGACCGCCTTGGGCGACACCTACGATGCGTTCAAGGGCTGGGATATCGGTGACATCGTCGCGGCCGAAGGTTCGCTGATGCGGACCAAGACCGGAGAGCTGTCGGTGAAGGTGGCAGTGCTGCGCCTGCTGGTGAAGTCGCTGCGGCCGCTGCCGGACAAGTTCCATGGCCTGGCCGATGTCGAGCAGCGTTATCGCCAACGCTACGTCGACCTGATCGTCACGCCCGAGGCCCGCGAGGTGTTCATCGCCCGCTCGCGGATCGTCTCCTGCATGCGGCGCTGGCTGGATGCGCGGCGTTTCCTCGAGGTGGAAACGCCGATGATGCATTACCTCGCCGGCGGTGCGACGGCCAAGCCCTTCACCACCCATCACAACGCGCTGGACCTCGACCTGTTCCTGCGCGTCGCGCCGGAGCTCTACCTCAAGCGCCTCGTGGTCGGTGGCCTCGAGCGGGTGTATGAGATCAACCGCAATTTCCGCAACGAGGGCGTGTCCACCCGACACAACCCGGAATTCACAATGCTCGAGTTGTACGAGGCCTACGCCACGTACATCGAGGTGATGGACTTGACCGAAGCGATGATGCGCGATGTCGCGGTCGAGGCGATGGGCACCACGACGTTCGAATGGGATGGGTATTCGATCGATCTCGGGCCGGCCTTCCGCCGCTGGAAGTTGGAAGAGGCGGTGCGCGAATTGAATCCGGAAATTTCGGTGGCGGATTGCCGCGACCGCGAGGCGCTAGCCAAGCACGCGGCGCGACTGGGTATCTACGTCAAGCCGGCCTACGGCTGGGGCAAGCTGCTGCTGGAAATCTTCGAGAAGACGGTGGAAGGTGGGCTGGTGCAGCCGACCTTCATCACCCACTATCCGGTGGAAGTCTCGCCATTGGCGCGCGAATCCGACAGCGAGCCGGGGATCACCGACCGCTTTGAACTGTTCATTGGCGGCAAGGAACTCGCCAACGGCTTCTCGGAGTTGAACGACCCGGAAGACCAGGCCGCGCGCTTCAAGGCGCAGGTCGAGGCCAAGGCGTCGGGTGACGACGAGGCCATGCACTACGATGCCGATTACATCCGCGCACTGGAAGTGGGCCTTGCGCCCACCGGTGGCCTCGGCGTGGGCATCGACCGCTTCGTGATGCTGCTCACCGGCAGCAGTTCGATCCGCGATGTGCTGCTGTTTCCTTACATGCGGCCGGAACAGTAAGCGGGAAAAGAGGTCAGAGAACATTTCCCCCTTTTCGGACCCCCGACCCTCACCCCAACCCCTCTCCCGAAGGGAGAGGGGCTTTACTCGTAACGCGGGAACTGCCGGGCGATGTCGCTGCCGGTGAAGTAGCCCACCCAGCCATCGGGCTGGGTGAAGAAGCGGATCGCGACGAAGCTCGGCACCGGGCCCATGTCGAACCAGTGGGTGGTGCCGTCCGGGACCGAAATCAGGTCGCCGGCCTCGCACAGGACCTCGTAGACGGACTCGCCGACGTGCAGTGAAAACAGCCCGCTGCCGGCCACGAAGAAACGCACCTCGTCTTCCTTGTGGCTGTGCTCGTCGAGGAATTTGGCGCGCAGCAGCGCGCGATCCGGATGATCGGGCGCGATGCTGACCACGTCGACGCTCTGGAAGCCATGCGCCGCCACCAGTCGGTCGATATCGGCCTGGTAGGCGGCCATCACCTTCTCCGGCGCGTCACCCGGTTTGACCGGGCGCGCGGGCTTCCATTGTTCGAAGGCCACGCCAATCTTTTTCAGCTCGGCGGTAATCGCCTCATGCTTGTGCTTGGTCAGCACTGGCAGCGTGGGATTGCGTTCGGCGAAGATGCGCAGGCGGCTCATCGATGCGTCTCCTTCAGGCGCGCAACCGGCGCATTTCCAGCTCGCAGCCGAGCATGAACTCGAAGGCGTCGAGATGGCGGCGCGCCTCGCTGATGTCGCGGCCCCAGGCATACAGGCCGTGGCCGGCGATCAGGTAGCCCCAGCTGTTCGGTTCGGTGAGGACCGCATCAACGCTGGCCGTCAGGGTGTCCATGTCCTGCGAATTGGGCACGACTGGCAGGTCCACTTCGGCCTCGTGGGTGTCGTGGCCGCGCAGTGCCTTGAACAGTTCGTAATTGCGCAGCGGCACATGGCCGCGATCGGCGTACAACAAGCCGGCGATGGTCTGGGTCGGCGAGTGCGTATGCAGTACCGCGCCGACCTCGGGGTAGCGGCGATACAGATGGGTGTGCAGTGCCGCCTCGGCAGACGGGCGGTGGTGGGTGGCGACCGGCTCGTTGGCCATGTTCACCACCATGATGTCGGCCTCGGTCAGGCGGCCCTTGTCCTTGCCGGAAATGGTGATGGCGGCGTGGTCCGGCCCCATGCGGATGGAGAAATTGCCGGCAGTGGCGGGAGTGAACCCTTTCGCGGCCAGTTCGCGGGTGTGCGAGATGATCTGCGCGGCGCAACCAGCGTACAGGTTGTGATCGAAGGCGGGATTGGTCATCCGCGCAGTGTAACGATTGCCGGCGGCGGGTTTATGACCTTTACGCCAATCATGATGACGACTATTCAGGCTTGCGCTGCTGGCCGTAGTGCTTGAACTTCTCCAGCACCACGGTCATTTCTTCGGAAGACAGGTTGCAGGTGGGGCCGAGCGTGCGCGCCAGCATGTACTGGCGGGCGAGGTTTTCCACTTCCTCGGCCAGTGCATAGGCCTCGGACAAGGTCTTGCCGGTGCTGACCTGGCCGTGGTTGGCCATCAGGCAGGCGCGCAGGCCGCCTGCGAGTGCGTGCAGGATGTTGTCGGAAAGCTCGGTGGTGCCGAAGGTGGCGTAATCGGCGCAAGGAATGCGGTCGCCGCCGCCCACCGCGACCATGTAATGGAACGCGGGAATGGATTCACCGAGGCAGGCCAGCGCGGTGGCATGGGTGGAGTGGACATGGACCACTGCGTTCATGTCCGGGAAGGCGTTCAGGATGTCGCAGTGGAAGCGCCACTCGCTGGACGGGATCAACTGCCCCGGCGGGCAGTGGCCTTCGGCGTCCAGATAGACGATGTCCTCGGGCAGCAGGCGGTCATAGGCGCGCCCGGTCGGCGTGATCAACAGGCCATCGCCCCAGCGCAGGCTGGCATTGCCGGATTTGTTCAACGACAACCCGCTGGCATTCATCGCCCGGCAGTGGTCGATCAGGGATTGCCGGGCGGCGCGTTCGTGGTCGTGCATGGGCGGGATCGTCGAGGGGTGGATTCGAAGGATACGCGTGCCGTCAGATCCCCGGAAACGAAAAACCCGGCCTAGCGGGGTTTTCGTTTGCATGCGGTTGCGTCGATCAAGCCTTGGCTTCGTTGCCGGGGGCCAGATTGCTGCGCCGGCGGGCATACATGAAGTAGACGATCAGGCCGAGCACGGCCCAGATGCAGAAGAACTTGATGGTCGGGTTCCAGCCCAGGCTGAAGAACAGCAGCACGCAGCCGGCCAGCGACAGCGGCCCGACGATCCAGACCATCGGCGTCTTGAACGGACGCGGGCGGTTCGGTTCGGTCTTGCGCAGGATCATCACGCCGATACCGACGGTGAAGAACGCGAACAGGGTGCCGGCATTGGAGATGTCGGCGAGGATGTCCACCGGGAACAACGCGGCGAAGAACGAGACTACGATGCCGGTGATCCAGGTGACCACGTGCGGCGTGTGGTGCTTCGGGTGGACCTTGGTCAGGGCCGACGGCAGCAGGCCGTCGCGCGCCATGGTGAACAGGATGCGGGTCTGGCCGAAGATCATCATCAGCACCACCGACGGCAGCGCGATGATGGCGGCCCAACCGACCGCATCACCGATCGTGGGATGGCCGATGGCGCGCAGGACGAAGGCCAGCGGCTCCTTCGACTGCGAGAGTTCCCCGCCCGGTTGTGCACCGGCGGCGCCGACAACGCCGTAGGAAACCATGAGGTAGAAGATGGTGCAGATGCCGAGCGAACCGATCAGGCCGATCGGGATGTTGCGGTTCGGGTTCTTGGTTTCCTCGGCGGCCGTGGAGACCGCGTCGAAGCCGACGTAGGCGAAGAAGATCGAGGCGGCGGCGCCCAGCACGCCAACGCCCGAAAGCGGCGTGCCCCAGCCATTGGGCAACATCGGTTCGAAATTCGCGTGCTGCACGACCGGGAGGGTCAGTGCGACGAAGGCCGTCAGCGCAATGATCTTGATCATCACCAGCAAAGCGGTGACCTTGGCGGACTTCGAGGTGCCGGCGACGAGCAGGAAAGTCACCAGCAGCGAGAGCAGGAAGGCGATCAGGTTGAACCCGCCCTTGTGGGTCACGCCATCGACCATGTGCACGACCGCGCCGTCCTTCAGCTGTTCCACCCAGAACGGCCCGGACGACAGGAATTCCGGCAGGCCGATGCCGTGATTGACGAGGAAGCCGTTGGCATAACCGGACCAACCCACCGCAACCGCGCCGGCCGCGACGGCGTATTCCAGCACCAAGGCCCAGCCCACCATCCACGCCACCATCTCACCGAGCACGGCATAGGAATAGGTGTACGCCGAGCCCGAGACCGGGACCATCGCCGCGATTTCGGAATACATCAACGCAGTCAGCGCGCAGACGATGCCGGCGATCACGAAGGAATACATCATGCCCGGGCCGGCCTTGTTGGCCGCGACCGCGGTCAGCACGAAGATGCCGGTGCCGATGACCGCACCGATGCCGAGCATGGTCAGGTCGAACGCGCCAAGCTGGCGTGTCAGGGCATTTTTTTCCGCGGTCTCGAGGATCTTGTCGAGTGGTTTGACGCGCTGGAACAGCATCGGGTACTCCCCCTTTCAGGTCCGTGCAGGGCGCAGCCGCAGAATGCAGGCCGCAATCGGTCGACCTTATACGTTTCGGTGGGTTCAGCACAAGCACCGTGAGCCATGGTCGGCGATAATCTGGCGTATTCAGGTTGATTGGGGCGCGAGAGCTCGATGACTGCGACGTTGGACGACGGGTTTACCGAGGCACTGGCCGACTACACGCGCCGTTGGCCGGGCGAGGCCGACACCGCGGCCTTGTTCGAAACCTTGCTCGCCGATCCCGTCGACCCCTTCCGGCGCGAGCGCCTGACCGGACACTTCACCGCGTCCTGCTGGCTGGTGAGCGCGGATGGCCAGCGCGTGCTGTTGACCCATCACCGCAAGCTGGGGCTGTGGTTGCAACTGGGCGGTCATGCCGATGGCGAGCGTGACCTGACGCTGGCGGCGTTGCGTGAAGCCGAGGAAGAATCCGGGCTGTCCGACCTGCGCGTGGAGGCAGGCATCTTTGACCTCGATCGTCACCAAATCCCCGAGCACAAGGGCGTGCCGGCGCACTGGCACTACGACGTGCGTTATGTGGTTCGCGCGGGCGATGACGAAACCTTCACCATCAGCGAGGAATCACTGGACCTGGCCTGGCGGGACATCGCGGCGCTGGCGAACGACCCCGCTGCCGATGCGTCGGTACGGCGCATGGCGGGAAAATGGCTGGCGCTCTGCCGCCCTGACTCGTTGGAACGCATCGAAGAGACGCGTGCCAAATAATGATCGCGCCCCTGCGGTGCGCTCCTACGGTTCATCGCGGGGATTCCGTAGGAGCGCACCGCAGGGGCGCGATCAGATGCATCGGATCAATACAGCACCCGCGTGCGCAGGGTACCTTCGATCGCCGCCAACTCGTCACGGACGGCCTGCGCCTGTGCTTCGCTGGCGCTGATGTCGATCACCACATAACCCAGCTTGGGATCGGTGCGCAGGAACTGGCCATCGATATTGAGGTTGTGGCGGCTGAAGATCTCGTTGACCTTCGACAGCACGCCCGGCACGTTGCGATGGATATGCAGCAGGCGCAGGCTGCCGGCGTGTTCGGGCAGGGTGACCTCGGGGAAGTTGACCGCCGACAGGGTGCTGCCGTTGTCGCTGTAGCGCACCAGTTTGGCTGCCACCTCCACCCCGATGTTGTCCTGTGCTTCCAGTGTGCTGCCGCCGATGTGCGGGGTCAGGATCACGTTGTCCAAGCCGCGCAACGGGGAAAGGAATTCATCGCCATTGGCCTTGGGCTCGCTCGGGAACACGTCCACTGCCGCGCCGCCGATCTGGCCGGAACCCAGCGCTGTGGCCAGTGCGTCGATGTCGACGACGGTGCCACGTGAGGCATTGATCAGGTGGGCACCGGGCTTCATTGCCGCCAACTGCGCCGCACCGAACAGGTTTCGGGTGGCCGGCGTTTCCGGGACATGCAAGGTCACCACGTCGGCGCGGGCCAGCAATTCGGCAAGCCCGCCCGCCGATTGCGCATTGCCCAGCGACAGCTTGGTTTCGATGTCGTGGAAGATCACCTGCATCCCCAATGCCTCGGCCAGCACGCCGACCTGGGTGCCGATGTGGCCATAGCCAATGATGCCGATGGTCTTGCCGCGCACTTCGTGGCTGCCGTGGGCGGCCTTCGACCAGCCGCCGCGATGGCACTCGGCGTTTTTCTGCGGGATGCCGCGCATCAGCATCACCGCCTGCGCCACCACCAGTTCGGCCACGCTGCGGGTATTGGAATAGGGGGCGTTGAACACCGGGATGCCGGCCTGTTCGGCACTGTCCAGGTCGACCTGGTTGGTGCCGATGCAGAAGCAGCCAATCGCGATCAGGCGCTTGGCCTCGGCCAGCACCTCGGCGCTCAATTGGGTGCGCGAACGCAGGCCGACGATATGCGCCTCGGCGATGCGTGCCTTCAGTTCGTCCTCGGGCAGGGCCTTGGCGTGATATTCGATCTGACTGTAGCCGGCAGACTTGAAGGTGTCGACCGCGGTCTGGCTGACGCCTTCCAGCAACAAGATACGGATGTCCTGCTTCGGGTACGAGGTTTTCGGGAGGGCCATGCGCGGCTGTCGGATCCGGGTCGGGGACGCTGACTATAGCCAGAATCCGGCCCGCTTTGTTGCGCTGCGGCATGGTATTTTTCGAGCGAGACATGCCGTCCAGTAGCCACCCCATGACCGACACCCGCCTTGCTTCCCTGCGCTCCACGCTGCCCGCGCTGCGCCTGCTGACCGATCCTGCCGATCTGGAGCATTACGGCTGCGACTGGACCCGTCGCTGGACGCCGGCGCCCTTGGCTGTCGCGTTGCCGGACAGCGTGGAGCAGGTGCAGGCGCTGGTGCGCTGGGCCCATGCCGCAGGCGTGGCGATCGTGCCGTCGGGTGGGCGCACCGGCTTGTCGGGCGGCGCGGTGGCCGCGAATGGCGAGTTGGTGGTCAGCCTCGAGCGGATGCACAAGGTGCTGGGCTTTGACCCGGTGGATCGGACACTCACCGTGCAGGCCGGGATCGCGCTGCAACGGGTGCAGGAAGCCGCACGCGAGCATGGCCTGCAATACCCGGTCGATTTCGCCGCACGTGGTTCCTGCAGCATCGGCGGCAACATCGCCACCAATGCAGGCGGCATCCGCGTGCTGCGCTATGGCAATACCCGAGAGTGGATTGCCGGCCTGACCTTGGTGACAGGCACCGGCGAGGTGCTGGAACTGGGGCGTGGGCTGGTCAAGAACTCCAGCGGCTATGACCTGCGGCATCTGGTGATCGCGTCGGAAGGCACGCTGGGCATCATCGTCGAGGCGATCCTCAGACTGACCGAGCCGCCGCCACCCAGCCATGTGATGCTGCTGGCGCTGCCCTCGTTCCAGGCCTTGATGCAGGTGTTCGCGGCGTTCCGTTCGCGGCTGCAATTGCAGGCGTTCGAATTCTTCACCGACCACGCCTTGCGGCATGTGCTGGCGCACGGTGCACAGGCGCCATTCGCCGAGATGCATCCGTATTACGTCGTCACCGAATTTTCCAGCGACGCCGCCAGCGAAGCCGAGGCGATGGCCGCGTTCGAGCAGTGCATGGAGGCCGGGCTGGCCAGCGATGGCGTGCTCAGTGCCAGTGACGCGCAATCGGCGCAGTTGTGGCGCTTGCGCGAGGGCATCACGGAAAGCCTCGCACGCCATGTTCCCTACAAAAATGACGTTTCGGTGCGCATTTCGGCGATGCCCGCGTTCCTTGAAGACACGCAGGCGCTGCTGGCACAGGAGTATCCGCAGTTCGAGGTGGTCTGGTTCGGCCATATCGGCGATGGCAACCTGCACATCAATATCCTCAAGCCGGAGTCGATGCCGGCCCCGGCGTTCGTCGCCGATTGCGAACGTGTGACCAAGCTGCTGGCCGAGGTGCTGCTACGCCACGGCGGCAGCATCTCCGCCGAACACGGAATCGGTTTGGTGAAGAAGCCCTATCTGGGCTGCACGCGCAGTGCCGAAGAGATCGCGCTGATGCGAGGAATCAAGGCGGTCCTCGATCCGAACGGGATCATGAATCCCGGCAAGCTGTTCGACCCGTAGGAGCGCACCGCAGGGGCGCGACAGCTTTCGCAGGATTCCCGCAAGCAGCATCGCGCCCCTGCGGTGCGTTCCCACAAAGTCGGTGAAGGCGCATCGCGCCCCTGCGGTGCGCTCCCACAAAGTCGGTGAAGGCGAAGCAGCATCGCGCCCCTGCGGTGCGCTCCCACAAAACCGGTGCGCCTACATGGAAAGGCGTTGATCCAGTCTGCTGCGGATCTCCGGCCATTCGGTGGCGAGGATCGAATAGGTAAAGGTATCGCGCAAGCTGCCGTCCTTGTGCCGCATATGCGCGCGCAGAATGCCTTCGTGACGTGCGCCCAGCCGTGCAATCGCCGCCTGCGAACGCAGGTTGAGATGGCTGGTATGGAAGCGCACCGACTGCATGCCCAGGCTGTCGAAGGCATGCCCCAGCAGCAGGCGCTTGCTGGCGGTATTGACGTGGCTGCGCCACACGGAGGCACCGTGGAAGGTGTAGCCGATGGCGAGTGTCGGCACTGACAGGTCGATGTCGTAGTAACGGGTGGTGCCGACCACGCGGTCATCGGAAAGGATGGCAAACGGCAGGTGCAGGCCGGCATCCCGCATCATCAGCGCATGTTCGACCCAGGCGGCGATGCCGTCGCGCGTCGGCACGTTCACGTAATTCAGTGCGCCGATGTCGCCATCTTCTGATGCCTCCTGCAGCGCGGCGATGTGCTCGCGCGCCAGCGGTTCGAGGCGGACGCCGTGGCCGGCGAGGGTGACGGTGGCAAGTCGATCCATCATTGTCGGTGCAAGCGCTCCTGCAGACAGGACGACGGACCGCCGCAGCGATCCGTCGAGGTGGGCGACCCGGCGTGTGCGAACTCAGCTCTTCGCTGGCTCCCGCAGTTCCTTGCGCAGGATCTTGCCGACATTGCTCTTCGGTAGTTCGCTGCGGAATTCGATGAACTTCGGGCGCTTGTAGCCGGTCAGGTTTTCCGCGCAGAACGCCTTGACCTGGTCGGTGGTCAGGGCGGGGTCCTTCTTGACCACGAACACCTTCACCGCCTCGCCGGACTTGTCGTCAGGCACGCCAATCGCTGCCACTTCCATCACTTCAGGCATCATCGCGATCACGTCCTCGACTTCGTTCGGATAGACGTTGAAGCCGGACACCAGGATCATGTCCTTCTTGCGATCGACGATGTAGAAATAGCCCTGCGCGTCCATCTTCGCCATGTCGCCGGTATGCAGCCAGCCGTCGGCGTCCATGACCTTGGCGGTTTCCTCGGGTCGTTGCCAATAGCCCTTCATCACCTGCGGGCCCTTCACGCATAGCTCGCCGATCTCACCCATCGGCAGGATGGCGCCGTCCTCGCCCTTGATGCAGACATCGGTGGAAGGCACCGGCATGCCGATCGAGCCGTTGTATTCGCGCAGATCGAGCGGGTTGATGCACACCGCCGGCGAGGTTTCGGTCAGGCCATAGGCTTCCGCCAGCGTCGAGCCGGTGACCGCCTTCCACTTGTCGGCCACCGCGCGCTGCACCGCCATGCCGCCGCCGAGAGTGAGGCGCAGCTTGGAGAAATCGACCTCGTTGAAACCGGCGGTATTGAGCAATCCGTTGAACAGGGTGTTGACGCCGGTGATCGCGGTGAAGCCCGAATTCTTGATCTCCTTGATGAAGCCCGGCATGTCGCGCGGGTTGGTGATCATCAGGTTGGTGGCGCCGAGCTTGATGAAGACCAGGCAGTTCGCCGTCAGGGCGAAGATGTGATACAGCGGCAATGCGGTGACGATGAGCTCCTCGCCGGGGCGCACGTTGGAGGTCACCCAGGCCGAGGCCTGTTGCATGTTGGCGACCAGGTTGCGGTGGGTGAGCATCGCGCCCTTGGAGACGCCGGTGGTGCCGCCGGTGTATTGCAGGAAGGCGATGTCCTCGGGCGCGTTGCGCACCTCGGGAAGCGCGTGCATCCGCCCCAGCGTCAGCGTGTCCTTGAAGCGCACGGCACCGGCGATGCTGTAGTCGGGCACCATCTTCTTCACGTACTTCAGCACGAAATTGACGATCGCGCCCTTCGGGAAGCCGAGCATGTCGCCGAGGCCGGTGGTGATCGCACGCACGTTCGGCATCTGCGCAAGTACTTCCTGCGCCACGTTGCCGAAATTGTCGAGCACCAGCAGCACGCTGGCACCGGCATCGGAGAGCTGGTGCTTGAGCTCGCGTGCGGTGTACATCGGGTTGACGTTGACCACGATCAGCCCGGCACGCAGGATGCCGAACACCGCGATCGGGTACTGCAGGCAGTTGGGCATCATCACCGCGACGCGGTCGCCCTTCTTCAGCTTGAGTTCGCCCAGCAGGTAACCGGCGAAGTCGCGGCTGAGGCGGTCGAGCTGGTCGTAGCTCAGGCCCTTGCCCATGTTGAGGAAGGCGATGCGATCACGATAGGTCTGCAGCGCGACATCGAATACGTCGGTGATCGATGCGAACTCATCGAGGTCGATCTCGGCCGGCACGCCGGCGGGGTAGTGGGCCAGCCAAGGACGTTCTGAACTCATGGTCATCTCCCCCGGAGCGTGATCGATGCGCGCAATGCGCTTGCGTATGGTGCCGAATCCGATTTCAGCATAGCCTCATGGGCGTGGCAAGGCGATTCTTGCGCCTCGGAGTTGCGGCGATGTGGAAGCTGGGACGGTGGTCACGGGGATGGGCGATCGGGCTGATGCTGCTGGCACTGGCCGGATGCGGCGGGCCGCCACCGGAGCAGGCGGTGCGCGCGCAGATCACGGCGATGCAGGCCGCCATCGATGCGCGCGATGCCGGCAAGGTAGCCGACCTGCTGGCCGAGGACTTCGTCGGCAATGACGGTATGGACAAGCGCGGCGCGCGGCGGATGGCGGCCGGGATCTTCCTGCAATACCGCAACGTCACCGGCCGGATCGGGCCGGTCAGCGTGGAACTGCGCGGCGATGACGATGCCATCGCCCGCTTCACCGTGCTGGCGACCGCCGGCAGCGGCGGGCTGCTGCCGCAGGATGGGCAGGTGTTCGAGGTCGAAACCGGCTGGCATCGCGACGGTAGCGACTGGCTGCTGCGCAGCGCCAGCTGGAAGCCGAAGCTGTAGGTGGGTGCCGGGGGCGAGTTCTGGATTTTTGACGCGGATGGATGCGGATTGGAGTGGATGGGGCGGAAGGCGCTGGGCCGGTAGTCTCACGGGATTCGACAGACGGAACAAAAAGCAGAAGGGCGCGGAAATGCTGTATCCGCGCCCTTCCGATTTGATCCGCGTCCAAGCGTTTTTGCGGCTATGCGCCTCAGCCTGCCTTCTTCGCCGCCAGTTCTCGCAGGACGAATTGCAGGATACCGCCGTGGCGGTAGTACTCCACTTCCTTCGGGGTCAGCAACAGCACGTCGACGTTGAAGCTCTTGCTGCCGCCGTCGGCGTGCGTGGCGGTAACGGTGGCGGTCTTGGCCGCGCCATCATTGAGGCCGGTGACCGCGTAGGTCTCGGTGCCGTCCAGTCCCAGCGAGGTGGCGTTCTCGCCATTCTGGAACTGCAGCGGCAGCACGCCCATGCCGACCAGGTTGCTGCGGTGGATGCGCTCGAAGCTCTCGGCGATCACCGCCTTCACGCCCAGCAGGATGGTGCCCTTGGCGGCCCAGTCGCGCGAGGAGCCGGTGCCGTATTCCTTGCCGGCGATCACCACCAGCGGGGTGCCGTCGGCTTTGTACTTCATCGCCGCGTCGAAGATCGCCATCTTCTCCGGCGGAGTGCTGCCGAAGTAAAGGGTATTGCCGCCTTCCTCGCCGCCGAAGAAGCCGTTCTTGATGCGGATGTTGGCGAAGGTGCCGCGCACCATCACGTCATCGTTGCCGCGACGACTGCCGTAGCTGTTGAACTCGGCCGGGGCCACGCCGCGTTCGATCAGGTAGCGACCGGCCGGCGAATCCTTCTTGATGCTGCCGGCGGGCGAGATGTGGTCGGTGGTGATCGAATCCCCAAACAGGCCGAGCACGCGCGCGCCGTGGATGTCGTTGATCGAACCGACCGCCATCGTCATGCCGTCGAAGTAGGGCGGGTTCTTGATGTAGGTGGAGGCATCGCTCCACGCGTACAGATCGCCATCGGGTGAGGCGATGCCATTCCAGCGTGCATCACCCTTGAACACGTCGCCGTAGTTCTTGCGGAACATCTCCGGCCCGATGGTCGCGGCGATGGTGTCGCGGACTTCCTTGCTGGTCGGCCAGATGTCCTTCAGGTAGACCGGCTGGCCGTCATTGCCGGTACCCAGCGGATCGTTTGCCAAGTCAATCCCGGTGTCGCCAGCCAGCGCATAGGCCACCACCAGCGGCGGGCTGGCGAGATAGTTCATCTTCACTTCGGCGTGGATGCGGCCTTCGAAATTGCGGTTGCCCGACAGCACCGAGACCACGCACAGGTCGCCGGAGGCGATCCCTGCGCTGACTTCGACCGGCAGCGGGCCGGAATTGCCGATGCAGGTGGTGCAGCCGTAGCCGACGGTATAGAAGCCGACCTTCTCCAGTTCCTTCTGCAAGCCGGCCTTTTCGAGGTAGTCAGTGACCACGCGCGAACCGGGGGCGAGCGAGGTCTTGACCCAGGGTTTGCGGGTCAGGCCACGCGCTGCGGCATTGCGGGCCAGCAAGCCGGCGGCGATCATCACTGCCGGGTTGGAGGTATTGGTGCAAGAGGTGATCGCGGCGATGACCACGGCGCCATCCTTGATCCGCATGTGCTGGCCGTCGATCGTGATATCGGCCTGGCCCTTGCCATGTTGCTCATTGCCGACCGCGGCACCACCGCCTTCGGCGACGAACGCCGACACCTCGCCGTTGCGCTGGTCGCGCGCCGTGGTGAGGGTGCGGATGGCCTTGCGGGTCGAATCCTTCATGTCGGACAGCAGCACGCGGTCCTGCGGGCGCTTGGGGCCGGCCAGTGAGGGCTGCACCGTGCCCATGTCCAGCTCCAGGGTGGAGCTGTAGCTCGCAGCCGGCGTCTGCGCGTCGTGCCACAGGCCCTGGGCCTTGGCATAGGCCTCGACCAGAGCGATTTGTTCGTCGCTGCGGCCGGACAATTGCAGGTAATGCAGCGATTCGGCGTCGATCGGGAAGATCGCGCAGGTCGCGCCGTATTCGGGCGACATATTGCCGATCGTGGCGCGGTCGGCCAGCGGCAGGTGCTGCAGGCCTTCGCCGTAGAACTCCACGAACTTGCCGACCACGCCATGCTTGCGCAGCATCTCGGTGACGGTCAGCACGAGATCGGTGGCGGTGGCACCTTCCGGCAGCTTGCCGGTGAGCTTGAAGCCGACCACTTGCGGAATCAGCATTGACGAGGGCTGGCCCAGCATCGCGGCCTCGGCCTCGATCCCGCCGACGCCCCAGCCAAGGATGCCGATGCCGTTGACCATGGTGGTGTGGCTGTCGGTGCCGAACAGGGTGTCCGGGAACGCCCAGGACTCACCACCGATCTCGCGGGTCATCACTACCCGAGCGAGATATTCCAGATTGACCTGATGCACGATGCCGGTGTTCGGCGGCACCACCTTGAAATCACTGAACGCTTTCTGGCCCCAGCGCAGGAAACCGTAGCGCTCGCCATTGCGTTCGAATTCGATCTTGCCGTTGGCATCCAGCGCGTCAGGGGTCGCGAACACGTCTACCTGCACCGAATGGTCGATCACCAGCTCGGACGGGATCTGCGGGTTGATCTGTTCGGGGCGGCCGCCCAGCTTGACCACCGCATCGCGCATCGCCGCCAGGTCCACCACGCAGGGCACGCCGGTGAAGTCCTGCAGGATCACGCGCGCCGGCATGAAGGCGATCTCGGTATCCGGCTGCGCCGCCGGGTTCCAGGTCGCCACTGCCTCGATATGCGCCGGGTTCACCGAAACGCCGTCTTCGTGGCGAAGCAGGTTTTCCAGCAGGATCTTCATCGAATACGGCAAACGGGCGATGTCGAAGCGCTGGCCGAGCTTGGTGAGGCTGGCGTAGCGATAGGACTTGCCGTTGAGCGAAAGCTGGTCGTGGCTGGCGAAGGAATCGTGCATGGGACTGCTCCGTGGCGGGACGCCGAAAGTGTAGGGGTGCCGTCGTGACCGCGAGGTGATGCAGGGACAGGATCGGCAGTGCTTGCGCAGCAGTATGATATGCCAAAAAAAGTATGTATGCTTCATGCATACTTCGATTTCATGGGGGGCATCGCCGTGGACGTCATTGTGGGGGAGCGCGGTCAGGTGACCCTGCCAAAGCCGGTGCGCGATGCGCTGGGCTTGGCGAAGGGCAGTGTGCTGAAGGTCGAACTCGACGGCGGCCGGATCGTCCTGCGCAAGGATGCCAGCGAAGCGCTGCGCAAGGTGCGTGGCAAGTTCCGGCTGGCCGACGGGCTGGCGTCGACCGATGCCGCCATGCGTGAGTTGCGTGGCCGTGCGCCGCTCGACGGCGACGACCAGGGTGAGCGCGGGTGATCGCGCTGGATTCCCCGGTCCTGATCGACCTTCTGGTGGGCGATGCGCGCCACGCCGAGGCCGCCGAGGCCTGCATCGGTGACGCGCTGGGCCGCGACGACGTGGTGGTCTGCGATGCCGTGATCGCCGAAGTCCAGGCCGTGCTGGAATCGTCGGTCGGCCTGATGGAGCCGCTGGCCACGCTGGGTATCCGCCATCTTGCGACCAGTGAGAGCGCCGCGATGCGCGCCGGCTACATGCTCAAGCGCTTCCGCGCCCGCGGCGGTGGCCGTGAACGGCTGGTGGCGGATTTCCTGATCGGCGCCCATGCGATGCTGCAATGCGATGCCCTGATCACCCGCGATGCCGGGTTTTTCCGCGATTACTTCAAGGGCTTGAAGCTGATCATTCCACACGGGTGAGCGGAATCGGTCGGGCTGTCAGGTTGGCTGTGCGCTTGGTTTGCCGGCGGACTGGAGCGGTCGATCTGCCAACCATGTCGTGCAGCTGAATGAGGGCAGGCGCAAATGTCCTGCGCACCCCCCTTGATTCGTTTATATCCAGTGCTAGGCTGGATTTGCGGGGAATGGGGAGGTGATCCCCCGTATGGGGGGTTCCAACGCATTCATCGTGAGAGGACAGTAGTGTCACGGGCAGCGGACGAGGCTGCCTGGGCCTGGTGAGGTGGCCGGTGATCCCGGTCTTGTCCAATGTTCCATCCAACAACACAAGCGGAGTGACAACCCATGTTTTCCATTCGTACTTCGATCGTGGCCGCCTGCGTGGCCGGCCTGTTCGCCCTTGGTGCGACGAGTCAGGCCAGTGCCGCTGATCGTCACGTCCGGATCATCAACAAGACCAGCTACACGATGGTGCGTTTCTACGCCTCGCGTTCGTCGACTTCCGATTGGGAAGAGGACATCCTCGGCGACGACGTGCTCCGTTCAGGCAGCTCGGTGCGCATCAATATCGACGACGGCACCGGCGCCTGCATCTACGACTTCAAGGCCGTGTTCAGCAACGGCAACGAAGCGACCCGCGGCAAGATCAACGTCTGCGAGATCGGCGAATACACCTATACCGACTGAGCCAAGGCTGGCGGTCTCGGCGTGATGAACCGGAACCGCCTCATCGGTTTGTTGTTGGAACGCACTCCGTCAGCGCTTCATCGCGCTGGCGGGGTGTCGCGCGTCTGAAGATTTGCCGACACGCAGCGGCTGTATGTGCTTGGCGACGAGCCGGAATTGTCACTGTGATTATCGGCGCCGGGCGTCCGGCGGGGCCGAATCGTTCCAATCACGCCAGTCTTGCATCGATCGCGCTGGCCATTGCGCGGCGCTGGAACACGAAATCCCACAGGCTGCCGCCCATCTGCCGCCACAGCACGGCCGAGCGCAATGCGGCCAGCAACAGGGCACGGATCTCCGCGACCACGCCGACCTGGCCGAGATAGTGCGGGTTGCCCTGGACCAACACCCGCGGGCGCAGGGTGCTGATGGTGTCGGCATAGAGCTTGGCCAGTGCACTGATCGTGTCGGGCGCGGTGCTGCCCTGCGCATCACCGGAAATGCCGAGGCGACGCAGGCCGGACTGCACCTGTTCGGTCATCGTCACGTCGCGGACGAAGCGACGCTCCAGCTGCAACACGGCCAGGACCAGCCGGCCCAAGGCTTCGTCCTTGTTGCCGTTGGCGAGGTAGTCGCGCAACTGCCGCAAGCCGGCGCTGACGTTGGCCGGGGTTCCGTAGACTGCGCCGGTGTCGTCCGCATCGATGCGGAACACGCTATCGAGCGCGATTTCCACCTGGCGTTGTTCGGATTGCCCGGTGTCGGCAATCCGCCTGACCTGGACCAGAGCCTGCAGCAGGCCGGCCAGCGCCAGCACACGATCATCCATGCTTGTGGGGTTCATGCGTCTCGGTTCCTGGAGCTGCCGGGCTCGGGCGCATCGGTGGATGCAATCACTGCGCCGCCGAGGCAATTATCCCCCGCATAGAGCACCAGCGACTGCCCGGGTGTCACAGCACGCTGATGACTGGCGAAGCGCACTGCCAAGCTGCCGTCGGCTTGCACGCTGACCTCGCAAGTCTGGTCTGGCTGGCGATAGCGGGTTTGCGCGGTACAGCTGAAGTGGTCCGAAGGCGGCGCGCCGGCGATCCAATGCGCGGTCTCGCTGCGCAGCGTCTGCGACAGCAACCAGGGGTTATCGTGACCCTGTTCGACGTACAGGATGTTGCGCGAGATGTCCTTGCCGACCACGAACCAGGGTGCCTGCGCACGCCCTCTGACACCGCCGATGTTGAGGCCTTCACGCTGACCAAGGGTGTAGTAGCACACACCGGGATGCTCGCCGACCACGTGGTCATCCGCAGTCCGGATCTCGCCCGGTTGGCTGGGCAGGTAGTGCGACAGGAATTCGCGGAAGTCGCGCTCGCCGATGAAGCAGATGCCGGTGGAATCGCGTTTGCCGGCGGTGCCAAGGCCGTGTCGGGCCGCGAGAGCGCGGACCTCGGACTTGTCGAGATGCCCCAACGGGAAACGGGTGGCGGCCAGTTGCGCCTGCCCGAGTTGGTGCAGGAAATAGCTTTGGTCCTTGTTCCGATCCAGCGCGCGCAGCAGCCGGAAGCGGTCTTCGACATATTCCACCCGGGCGTAATGGCCTGTGGCGATGGTGTCGAACCCCAGCTCGCGCGCTGCATCCAGGAAGTGCTTGAACTTGATCTCGCGATTGCAGGCCACATCCGGGTTGGGCGTGCGACCGGCGGCGTATTCGGCCAGGAAATGCTGGAAGACTTCGCGCCAGTATTCTCCGGAAAAATCTCGAAAACGGATCGGGATGCCCAACTGCCCGCACACGGCCACGGCATCGCGGCGGTCGTCTTCGGCGCGGCAGTCGCCATGGCCATCATCGGCCCAATTGCTCATGTAGACGCCCACCACCTCGTTGCCGGCATCGCGCAGAAGCAAGGCCGCGACCGAGGAATCGACGCCACCGGAGACGCCGACGACGATCCGCTCGGCGCTCATGGATCCGCATGCAGCAGCGACAACGGCGCGCGTTGTCCGCCGAGGTAATCGGTCACGGCTCGCCAGACCAACGGGCTGCGATGGCGTTCGGCCTGCACGTGCAGCGCATCGGGCGTCAGCCACAGTGCGCGCTCGATGCCGGTGTCGAGCACCGCATCCGGGATTTCGTCCAGCGCTTCGGCAGCGAAGGCGACGCGCAGATAACGCACGCCGCTGTGGTTGGATGTCCACTGGTAGATACCCACCAGGGCGGTGACGCGCACCTGCCAGCCGGCTTCCTCGCGGGTTTCGCGTACGGCGGCCTCGACCAGGCTTTCACCCGGCTCCAGATGGCCCGCCGGCTGATTCAGTACCAGTCTGCCGTGATTCCATTCCTCGATGCACAGCAGCCGACCGTCGCGTGCGCACAGCACCGCGACGGTCACCTCCGGGGTATCGCGGCGATTGCCGCCCGTCACCATGGTCAAAGGTTGTCGGCGTCGCCGGACAGTTCGATTTCCTTGTCGTCGGCGATCGAACCGGCGACCCGGATGGCCGCACCCAACTGCGCGGCGTCGACGTTGTCCGGGATCTTGATCACGTAATACAGGTAATCGCCGTCGATTTCCCAGGATCCGATCTTCTTGGTCCGGCTTTCTCGTAGCAGGTCCAGTGCCATCGCCGCGGTGACGCCGTCGGTCTTGATGTTGGCGGCTGGCGCGAACACCTCGCGCACGCTGATCCCGCTGACGTCCTCGGTCGTACCAGACACATAGACCAGTTGGGTGCGGTTTTCGCTGCTGAAGTTCAGCACCACCTTGTAGTCGCCGTCTTCATCGGTGGTGAATTTCAGGCCGCGTGCGGTCAGGCGCGCCTCGACGGCGGCGTCGGAGGCGGTGGCGGGCAGCGAGGCCAGCGGCAGCAGGCAGGCGAGGGCGAGGGCAATCAGGCGCATGGACGTGGCTCCGGTAATGGTGAAGGCTGCGGGCAGCCGCCGGATGGCGCTGCCAGGAGCTTCCCTGGGCTCGGCCGATTGGCCGGTGCGCTTTATACTTTGCCGATGCCCCAGCAACCTGACAAGCCGCAGCATGACCGCGGTACCGTGGTCGCGCCCGCAAGGCCCGAAACGGCCCGCCCGCCGATGTACACGGTCCTGCTGCTCAACGACGACTACACGCCGATGGACTTCGTCGTCGATGTGTTGATCCAGTTTTTTTCGATGAACCTGGAACGTGCCACCCAGGTGATGCTGCATGTGCATACCCGCGGGCGCGGGGTTTGCGGGCTGTACACCAGGGAAATCGCCGAATCCAGGGTGGCCCAGGTCAATGAATACGCGCGGATGAACCAGCATCCGCTGTTGTGCACGATGGAGCGGGCCTGACCGTGACGGGCGCGTGGTCCGCCCGTCGGAATGGCGGCAATGTGAACGCGATCACGCCGGGCACTTGCCCCTGCGCCGTTTGCACCTTACATAGGAAGCAGGCGTAACCAGACCAAAGGCGAGCACCGCATGTTCAGCAAGGATCTCGAACAGAGTATCGGCCAGTGCTACAAGCGCACCCGCGAGGCGCGCTTCGAGTTCATGACCGTCGAGCACCTGCTGCTGGCGCTGCTCGACAATCCATCGGCGGAGGCGGTGCTGCGCGCGGTCGGCGCCGACATCGACCGCCTGCGCAACGAGCTGGAGAATGCGGTCGATGCCTCGGTCGCGCGCCTGCCCGATGGCGATACCCGCGACACCCAGCCCACACTGGGCTTCCAGCGCGTGTTGCAGCGCGCGGTCTACCACGTGCAGTCGTCCGGCAACAAGGAAGTGATCGGTGCCAATGTGCTGGTGGCGATCTATGGCGAAAAGGATTCGCACGCGGTGTATTTCCTCGGCCAGCAGGACGTGCATCGGCTCGACGTGGTCAATTACCTCTCGCACGGGATCGCCAAGCAGGGCGACGAGGCGCCGCAGCCACCGGCCGAAGGCGAGGGCAGCAAGGCCGAGACGGTCGAAGGCGAGTCCAAGGGCGATCCATTGCAGGAATTCGCGGTCAACCTCAACGAACAGGCGGCGGCCGGCAAGATCGATCCGCTGGTCGGGCGTGCCGACGAGATCGAACGCACCATCCAGGTGTTGTGCCGCCGGCGCAAGAACAATCCGCTCTACGTCGGTGAATCCGGCGTCGGCAAGACCGCGATCGCCGAAGGCCTGGCCAAGCGCATCGTCGAGGGCGAAGTGCCCGAAGTGCTGGCCAACGCGGTGATCTACGCGCTCGATCTCGGCGCGCTGGTGGCCGGCACCAAGTATCGCGGCGATTTCGAGAAGCGGCTGAAGGGCGTGCTGGCGTCGCTGCGCAAGGTGCCGGAAGCGATCCTGTTCATCGACGAAATCCACACGATCATCGGCGCCGGGTCCGCCAGCGGCGGCACCATGGATGCGTCCAACCTGATCAAGCCGGTGCTGGCCAATGGCGAACTGCGCTGCATCGGTTCCACCACTTTCCAGGAATACCGCGGCATCTTCGAGAAGGATCGCGCGCTGGCGCGTCGCTTCCAGAAGATCGACATCGTCGAGCCGACCGTGGCCGAAACCGTCGAAATCCTGCAGGGCCTGAAGCCGAAGTACGAACACCACCACGACGTGCATTACGCGGACGAGGCGATCCATGCCGCGGTCGATCTGTCGGTCAAGCACATCGGTGATCGCCTGTTGCCCGACAAGGCAATCGATGTGATCGACGAGGCCGGTGCGCGCCAGCGCCTGCTGTTGCCGGAGCAGCGCAAGCGGGTGATCGACGTGGCCGAGATCGAGACCATCGTGGCGAAGATGGCGCGTATTCCCGCCAAGCAGGTGTCGGCGACCGACCGCGACGTGCTGCAGCACCTGGATCGCAATCTGAAGATGGTGATCTTCGGTCAGGACGAGGCCATCGGCACGCTGACCTCGGCGATCCGGTTGGCGCGTTCGGGCCTGGGTGAGGTCGACAAGCCCATCGGCAACTTCCTGTTCGCCGGCCCCACCGGCGTCGGCAAGACCGAGGTGACGCGGCAATTGGCGCTGCAACTCGGGATCGAGCTGATCCGCTTCGACATGTCCGAATACATGGAGCCGCACTCGGTGTCGCGCCTGATCGGCGCGCCCCCCGGCTATGTCGGGTTCGACCAGGGCGGTCTTTTGACCGAGAAAATCGTCAAGACCCCGCATTGCGTGCTGCTGCTCGACGAGATCGAGAAGGCGCACCCGGATGTGTTCAACATCCTGCTGCAGGTGATGGACCACGGCACCCTGACCGATACCAATGGCCGCGAGGCGAATTTCCGCAATGTCATCCTGGTGATGACCACCAACGCCGGCGCGGTGCAGGCGGCGCGGCGCAGTATCGGCTTCACCCATCAGGATCACAGCAGCGACGCGATGGAAGCGATCCGGCGCGCCTTCACTCCGGAGTTCCGCAACCGCCTCGACGCGATCGTGCAGTTCCAGCCACTCGGCTTCGAGCACATCCTGCGGGTGGTCGACAAATTCCTGATCGAACTGGAAGTGCTGCTGCACGACAAGGGCGTCACCCTGACTGCAACCCCGACCGCCCGCGAGTGGCTGGGCCAGCAGGGCTTCGATCCGCAGATGGGCGCGCGGCCGATGGCGCGGCTGATCCAGGACAAGGTCAAGCGTGCGCTGGCCGACGAACTGCTGTTCGGCAAATTGGTCAAGGGCGGACGGGTCTCGCTGGATGCGGTCGATGGGGAACTGCGACTCGACGTGCAGGCCGAGCCGGAAAAACTCCTGCCCGCCACCATGGTCTGAGGCGGCGTGGGTACACCGCGTGTCCAGCTGCACGTCGCGGCCATCGGCAAGCTGGCGGCAGCAGCGACGGCGGAGGGATTGGGCTGGCTGACCGAGGTCGAGGCAGGACGCCTGCAGGCCATGCGTGCGCAGGCGCGGCGCGACAGCTTCCTTGCCGGACACTGGCAAGCACGCAAGCTGGTCGCGCGTTGGTTGGGCGTGCGCTCGGCACGGATCTCACTCGCGAGTTTCGCCGATGGTCGGCCGTTGGTCTGTCTCGATGACGATCCGGTGCCGTTGTCCTTGTCCTTGTCGCATAGCGGTGATTGGCTGGCAGTCGCCTTGGGTGAGGTGGCGGTGGGCGTCGATGTCGAGCTGCCGCGACGCCTGCGTGACATCGACGCCTTGGCCGGCTTCATGTTTTCGCGCAGCGATCAGCAACGGCTGCAAGCAGCAGACGCCGGCGAGCGCGAGCGCGTCTTCCTCGAATTGTGGGCGTTGAACGAAGCCCGGGTGAAGCGAACGGGCGAAGGTCTGCACCCGCGGGCAAGTCGTGAACTGGGCGTACGTCCTTGTGATACCGCCGCGGCACAGGTATTGACTTGGCGATTCCGGCACGGCGCGTTGGCATTGGCGCTGACACCGGGCGTGCAGGTGGAATGCAGCGGCACGCGATTGGATGAGGCTTGCGGTTGGCGTTACCTCTGAACCTGCATCAGTCGGCGGGATGCCGCCCCGAGGATGCGGGTTCGACGACGGGATCGGCCTCGGGATGCCGTTTCAGCCACAAGGCCAAGGCCAGCCGATAGCCTTCCAGCTCCGCGGCATACACGTCGTTCACGCACATCTGGCAGCCGCTGTCGCAACAGTCCTGCGGCAAGGGCTTGTCGGGCGGTTGCGGGCGTGGGTCGGGATGAGGCGAAGACGGGTCCATGCCGGCATTATTACGACACGGGTCAGCGAAACGAAGAGGGGTCAGAGAACATTTCCGTTCGAGAATTGACCTGATGGATGCCCGCACTGGACATGTTCGCTGACCTCTTTTCGGATTTGTCACGCGGCGGTGTTAGGCTGCAACCGACACGCAGGGGGTGGGGCATGCGGACGCGCGCGCTGGCAATCCTGAACCTGTGGCTGGCGCTCGGCGCGAAGCCGGCACTGGCCGGTGACCTCGAGGTCAAGTTCGACGACGGCAAGGGCAAGCCGGTGGCGGATGCGGTGTTGTTGCTGCGGCCTGCAGCGGGCCAGCAAGTGCCTGCACCGAAGCCGCAGGCGCGCCATGTGATCGACCAACGCCTGCTGATGTTCCAGCCCTATCTGCAAGTGTTCCGGCCGGGCGACGAGGTGGTGTTCCGCAATAGCGACAGTACCCGACACCACGTCTATTCGTTTTCCGCAGCCGGCAAGTTCGAGTTCGTGCTCGCGCCTGCGCAAAGCTCTCCACCGCTGCGGCTGGCTCAGCCCGGTGCGATTGCGGTCGGCTGCAATATCCACGACCAGATGATCGCCTACCTCTATGTGACCGATGCGCCCTGGGTGGCGCAAAGTGATGCATCGGGCAAGGCCGTCATCAACGCTCTGCCACCGGGAGATTATCAACTGCAAGCATGGCAGCCACGCCTGCGGCCCGGCACGCCATTGCCTGCACAGCGCGTGCATGTCGATGCCGGCAGCGGCACGGTGACGGTCTCGGTGTCGCTGCGCCTGCTGCCCGACCCGCGGCTGCGTGCCGGCCCCGGCCATGTGCACTATTGAGTGAAGGCCATGGGATTCCGCCTGCGGCTGGCGTCCTTCTTCGTTGCGGTCCTGGTGATCGTGCAGGGGCTGACTGCCTTGCTGGTCTACCAGGTTGCGCGCCAGCAGTTGATCGAAGAAGGTCAGCGGCAACTGCAGGTGGCCTCGGCCGCGTTTTCGAAGCAATTGACCGATGTGTCGCGACGGGTCGCCGACAGCGTCAACTTGCTGGCGCTGGATTACGCGTTGCGCTCCGCCTTCGCCCAGCACGACGAGGCCACCTTGTTGTCGGCTTTGCGCAATCACGGTCGCCGCGTCGGTGCGCGGCAGATGTTCGCCATCGATGCCGAGGGCAGGGTGCAGGCGGATACCGCGGGGACGGTTGCCGCGGGCGCGCGTTTTCCCTATCCGGACCTGATCGATCATGCGCTCGACCAACCCGCTTCGGCCGTGGTGGCCTGGCAGGGCGGTGCGCAATGGATGGTGGTGGTGCCGGTATTTGCGCCCAACCTGGTCGGCTTCGTTGCCGCCGTCATTCCGCTCGACAATCGCCTGCTGGTGCAGTTGCAAGGGCAATCGACCTTGCCGCGCCAGGTCGAGTTGGCAAGTCGTGGCGGTGACGGGCGCTGGCAGTTGCTGGCGCATGGTGATGCGCCGGCGGATCTGACTCGAACCCTGCTGACGCCGCGTGCGCAGCTGCCGACCCTGCCGCGAACCGCTGAGGTCGAAGGGCGTGAATACGTGGTGCAAGGCCTCTGGCTGGACCGCTCCGAGGGCAGTGCGCCGGTCGCTGCCCTGCTGGGCTACTCGGTGGATGATGCCCTGCGCCCCTATCGCAACGTGGCCTTCGCCTGGGGTGGGATCAGCCTGCTTGGCTTGCTGGTGGGCCTGGTCGGTGCCTGGCTGATCGCGCGTGGCATTTCGCGACCGGTGGAGCGACTGGCGGATGCAGCAGGGCGGATCGCGGCCGGTGATTACACGCTTGCCGATATCGCCTCGGTGGAGCCGGGGGGGCGTGACGAACTGGCACAACTGGCGACGGCCTTTGCGCGCATGTCCGACGCGATCCGCGAGCGCGAGGCGCGCATCCTGCATCAGGCCGGACACGATCAGGTCACCGGACTTGCGAATCGTGCTGCGACGGAGGTGCGCATCGACCACGCCTTGGCGAGCCAGCCTGATACCCCGGCGGCGTTGCTGATGATCGCGCTGGAGCGGTTGCCCGAGATCATCAAGACCCTCGGTCATGACGTGTGTGATCGGGTCATGCGTCAGGCCGGTGTGAGCCTGCTGGAGCCGGCTCGTGGCGGTGAGATCGCGCGCGCGACCGACGGCCAGTTTTCGGTATTCCTCGCTCACGCCAACCGGCAGACGGCGATCGCAACTGCGTTCCGCATCGTCGAGGCGCTGTCCGAGCCCTATCACAAGGATGATCTGACGCTGGATCTGGCACCGGCGGTCGGGATCGCGCTGGCCCCCGCGCACGGCACCCATGCCGGTGACTTGTTGCGACGTGCCGAAGTCGCCCTGATCGCCACCCGCGGCTCGGATGAGCCGGTCGCGGTGTATGACCCCGACACCGATCCGCACCGTCCGGATCGCCTGTCGCTGATGGCCGATCTGCGCGAGGCGCTCGCGCATGACCAGGGTCTGGAATTGCATTACCAGCCCAAGTTGAACCTGCGCAGTGGACGCGTCGACTGCGCCGAAGCCCTGGTGCGTTGGCGGCACCCACGGCTGGGCATGGTCTCGCCGGCGACCTTCGTGCCGCTGGCGGAAGAAAGCGGCAACGTCCGCAAGCTGACCCGCTGGGTGCTGGCCACCGGCATTGCCCAAGCCGGGCGCTGGCAGGAAGCCGGCATGGCCTTGCGACTGTCGCTCAATATTTCCGCACGCGATCTGGACGACAACGACCTGCCGCGGCGCGTCTCCGAATTGCTCACGATCCATCGGGTGAATCCGGGAGGGATCGTGCTGGAGGTGACCGAGAGCGCGATCATGGGCAAGCCCGATGCCGCCATCGCGGTGCTGCGGCGATTGGCCGAGCTTGGTGTGGATCTGTCGATCGACGATTTCGGCGTGGGTCAATCCTCGTTCGCCTATCTGCGTCGGTTGCCGGTGCGTGAATTGAAGATCGACCAGACCTTCATCCGCCATCTCGGGACATCACGCGAGGATCGTCTGATCGTGCGTTCGATCGTCGAGTTGGGTCATCACCTCGGCTATCGGGTTACCGCCGAAGGCGTGGAAGATCAGGCCGGGTTGGATGGGCTGGCCGAATTCGGTTGCGATCACGGACAGGGGTATTTGATCGCAAGGCCGATGGACGGCGCGGCATTCGAGGCATTCCTCGCCGCCGGCCAGTGGCCGGGGCGTGCGGTGGCATCGGATGGGGCGGCATCGGCATGACCGGCGCATGGCGACTGGCAAGTGTCCTGCTGGCCTGCGCGCCTTCGCTCGCGTGTGCGCAATCGGTATCGGCCCAAGGCTATCTTGACCTGCGCCTTGCTGCCCCGGCCCGGAAACAGGACTGGACCGATGGCGGCCTCGGCAAGACCCGCTTCGGTGGTGACTCACAAACCGCCTTCGGTGGTGCTGCCCTGATTGCGTGGCAAGTCACGCCAAGCGTGCTGGCGTCGGCCGCCCTGCAACTGCAGAGCGACCAGCAACGGCCGCTGGACGTGCTGGAAGCCAGTGTCCGTTGGCGTCCGGCGTCCACCACCGCGTGGCGCTGGTCGGTGAAGCTCGGCGCGTTCTTCCCGCCGGTCTCGCTGGAGAACGATGACGTCGGCTGGACCAGCCCGTGGATGTTGACACCGTCGGCGATCAACAGTTGGGTCGGTGAGGAATTGCGCAGCACCGGGGTCGAGTTGAGGCTCGAACATCGCGGCGAATCCGCGACGTGGAGTGTGGTGGCTTCGGCATATGGCATGAACGACCCTGCCGGGGAATTGCTGGCGGCGCGGGGCTGGGCATTGGGCGATACCAGCTCGGGTCTGTTTGCCCGCGTGCGCGAGCCGGATGCCTATGCCGCGCGGTTGGGCATCGCCAGCCCGATGGTCTTTGATCCTTTCCTGGAAATCGACCACCGCATCGGCTGGTATGCCGGCATCGCCCGCGATGGCGTCGATGGCAGCCGCCTGGCCTTGCTCCGCTATGACAACCGTGGCGACCCGGAAGCATGGACCTGGAACGCCGGACATCGCCTGTATGCATGGCGAACGCGCTTTTGGAGCATGGGTGCGCGTTGGCAGTGGGGCGATGTCGAACTGCTGTCGCAGGCGATGACGGGAAACACCGCGTTCGAGCCGGTCGAAGGCCTGTATCTGGACAGCAAGTTCAGCGCCGGTTATCTGCTGCTGGGCTGGAATCCGGGCGGGGCGTGGCAACCGGCGATCCGTATCGACTGGTTCACGGTCCATCAACTGCCGGACACCCTGAGCAACCCGCGCAGTGAACATGGCAATGCGCTGACGGCCGCGATCAACTGGCGACCGAATCCGCAATGGCGCATCACTGGCGAGTTGCTGCGCGTCGACAGCGTGCGCAGTCAGCGGCTGCTGGGAGGGCTGTCACCTCGCCAGGTGGATGTGCAGCTGCAGTTGAGCCTGCGCCGGTATTTCTGACTCGTCGGTGATGCCGCCTCAATCGCGGGATGGGACGCGTTCCTGTCGCGCTACCCACAGCCCCAACACCACACCCAGCACTGCCATCGCGCCGATGTAATGGATCGGCGCATCGGGATTGTTTTTCATCGCCAGGCTGAGCAGCACCGGCGTCAACCCGCCGGCAATCGCATAGGCGACGTTGTAGGAAAACGACAGCCCGGAAAACCGCACGGCTGCCGGGAAATCGGCGAGGGCAATCGCCGGGATCATCGCGGTCAGGCCAATCGCGCTGCCGGCCAGGGCATAGGCAAGGATCGAGTAATGGCCGGCTTGCACACCGGCATAGAACCAGCAGAACACCACGCCCAGCCACAGGCTCCACACCGCGAGCACGCGTCCGGCACCGAACCGATCCGCCAGCGCCCCGGCGGCAAGGTTGGCCAGCATCGCCGCGAGTACTGCCAGCGCATTGCCGGTCAATGCCGCACCACGGGCCACGCCGTGGCCTTGCAGGAAAGTCGGCATCATCAATAGCGTCACCACTACTGCGGCAGTCAACAGCCAGGTCAGCAGCATGGCCAACATCACTGCACTCCGATGATCGCGAACCACAGCTTTCAGCGGCAGTTCCCCGGCGAGTGCGCGCCGTGATTGCAGTTCAGCGAACACCGGGGTTTCGTGCAACTGCCTGCGCAAGCGCATCGCCAGCAGACCGAACACGCCGCCGACAAGGAAGGGCAGGCGCCAGCCCCAGGCCAGGACTTGTTGATCGTCGAACAAGGCATTGACCAGCAAGGCGACCAGCGAGCCGATCAGGATGCCGGCACACAGGCCCATCGATAGCGCGCCGCAGGCGAAATTGCGATGGCGCGTGCCTGCATGTTCGCTGACGAAGACCCAGGCCCCCGGTGCCTCGCCACCGATCGCAGCACCCTGCAGGATGCGCAGCAGGAGCAACAGGATCGGTGCCAGCACGCCGACCTGGGCATAGGTCGGCAACAGGCCCATCAGCAGGGTTGGCAAGGCCATCAGCAGGATGCTGAGCATGAACATGCGCTTGCGCCCGGACAGGTCGCCGAAATGCGCCATCACGATTCCACCGAGCGGCCGCGCCAGATAGCCGGCGGCGAAGATGCCGAAGGTCTGCACCAGCTTCAGCCACTGCGGCATGTCGGCCGGGAAGAACAGCGCGCCCATGGTGGTGGCGAAGTAGACGAAGATGACGAAGTCGTAGAACTCCAGCGCGCCGCCGAGTGCTGACAGTGTCAGGGTCTTGATCTGTTGGCGATTGAGGCCGGAGGCGGGGGCGGTGTCGGGCGCGAGGGTGGATGCATGCATCCGGCTAGCGTATGCGAAAGCCGGCTCAATCGAACAGGTCTTCCTGCAACGGGCTGTCATCGGGCTCGACGAAGCCCGAGAGACCGACGCCGACCAGCCGATAGCGGGTCTGCGCGGGCAGTTCAACGCGTTCACGCAGGCGGCAGGCGATCTCGGCCAGCTGCTGCTGGCTGGTGGGCGGCGCTGTGGCGGTCAGGCTGCGGGTGAGGATGCGGAAATCGGCGGTCTTGAGCTTGAGCACCACGGTGCGGGCGATCCGGCCCGGGTGCTGCTGCCATTCCTTCGCGTAGCCGCGCCACGTATCGGCCGCCAGACGCCGGATGTGCGGCTCCAGATCTGACAGGTGCAGGTCGCTGGCGAAGGTGTCCTCGGAGGAAATCTGCAGGGTGGGGCGTTCGGGCTGGACCGGGTGCTCGTCGATGCCGAGCGACAGCTCGTGCAGGCGCAGGCCCCAGCGTCCGAAGCGGGCTTCCAACGCTTGCGCACCTAATGCACGCAGGTCCGTGCAGGTGGCGATCCCGAGCTCGGCAAGCTTAGCTTCCATGACCTTGCCGACGCCGGGAAGGCGGCCCACCGGCAGCGGTGCGAGGAAGGCGTCCACCATCGAAGGCTTCACCACGAACTGGCCGTTCGGCTTGTTCCAGTCGCTGGCGATCTTGGCCAGAAACTTGTTGGGCGCGATGCCGGCGGAGGCGGTCAACTCGGTTTCCTGCAGGATCGTGGCACGGATGTCGGCGGCTATCGCAGTGGCGCTGCCAAGGTCCTTGATCGGCGCAGTGACGTCGAGGTAGGCCTCGTCCAGCGACAGCGGTTCGATCAGGTCGGTATGGCGGGCGAAGATCGCGCGTACCTGCCGCGACACCGCCTTGTAGCGGCTGAAATCCGGCGGCACGAAGATCGCCTGTGGGCAGAGTTTCTCCGCGCGCAGCGCTGGCATCGCCGAGCGCACGCCGAACTTGCGTGCTTCGTAACTGGCCGCGCACACCACCGAACGTGCACCTTTCCATGCCACCACCACTGGCCTGCCGCGCAATGCCGGATCGTCGCGCTGTTCCACCGACGCGTAGAAGGCGTCCATGTCGACGTGGATGATCTTGCGTTGCATCACTTCCAGAACGGAATGCTGTCGTAGCCGGGATCGCCGTCGTCCTGTTCCGGATCCGCATGGGGTGGATGGGCGATGCGCAGTTCATGGCGGCCGCGTGGCAGCGCGCGCACATCGATCATCGCGAGCAGGGCGGGACGGTTGGTGCGCGCGTCGCTGGTGATGTCGTAGTGCAGGCCGGCCACCGGCTTGCCGTCGAGCGTCACCGCGTGCAGGCGCGCCAGGCAGGCCAGCAAGGCGGCGTCGCGGGTAGCCCCAGCCGCTCTGCAGTCATGTTGCAATTTGGTGCCGTCGCGGCGCGGCGAATACGGCACGACCAACTCCAGATAGTCGCCAGCGATCACTTTCGATTGCACGAACGGCACCAGCGGATCGCGCGCGGGGTTGCGGGAGTCGTCGTAATGCGCAGCCGCCACGGCATCGGGCGCATCGAACGGGAACAGTCCATAGCTGCCGAGAACCTTGCCGTTGCGCTGGAGGGCAAAGCTGAGCAGGACGAATCCCAGGGTGACGGCCATGGTCGCCATGATCATCACGCGAACGCGCCGGTAGCCGCCATTGCTGACCAGCAGGGCGCGGATCCGGCTATTGCCGGAGCGAATGCCCAGCCGCGCGTATGCTTCGAAGATCGTACTGATGAACGCGTGCAGGCGTCCGTCGGGATCGAGGCCAGTGCCGTATCGTCGATCCAATGCCATGGCCAGCAGGTAGGGGGACACGAGCACGCCAAAGAGTGCCATGAAGATCACCATGGCGGCAGTTTCGTGGCCGAATGCGACCGCCAGCACGGCGGCGCTGCCGGTGAGCAATGTCGCCACCACGGTGACGATCACCATCACCATCGCCAGCATGATGCCGAGTGCAAACACCGTGGTCGCGAGATTGTCGGCTTGTTCGATGACTTCCTCGGTGGGGGCCTCGTGCTTGCGCTCCACCTCGCGTTGCACCCTGCTCATCCCCAGCGTGTCCCAGCGCACGCCCTGCGGGTAGATCGAATGCATGCCGACGAGGGCGATCCAGCGCGCGCGCAGGAGCAGGTGCAGCACGAAGGTCACCGCCAGGATCACTGCCGCGCTCTTGCTGTAGACGTAGGCCAGCCTGGCGACGTCCACCCAGGTCTCGCCCAGCCGCGGCGCCAGCGCGAACATGGCATCGTCCAGCCAACCAGGCAGTTGCAGCATGGCGAACACCGCCACGCCGGAAATCAACAGTTCGACTTCCCAGGTGGGCGTGGTGCGGCTGGGCAGGACGTGCGGGGATTCTTGATCGCTCATGCCGCCGATGGTGCGGGCAGCCGCAGTGGCAAGCAAGACCGAGCCGGCTGAGCGCTTACACCCACCCGGTGGCGTAATAGAGCCCGATCACCACGAACACTGCCAGCGTCTTGATGCAGGTGATCGCGAAGATGTCCTTGTAGGCTTGGCGATGGGTCAATCCCGTCACCGCCAGCAGGGTGATGACCGCGCCATTGTGGGGCAGGGTATCCATGCCGCCAGAGGCCATCGCGGCAACGCGGTGCAGCACATCCATAGGGATTCCCGCCGCGTTGGCGTTGGTGATGAAGGTCTCGGCCATCGCCGCCAGCGCAATACTCATGCCGCCGGAAGCACTGCCGGTGATGCCGGCCAATGAGGAGACGGTGATCGCTTCGTTGACCAATGGATTGGGGATCGCGCCCAGTCCGTGGGCGACCACGAGGAAGCCGGGCAGGGCGGCGATCACCGCGCCGAAGCCATATTCGGATGCGGTGTTCATGCCCGCCAGCAGGGCACCGGAAATCGCGGACTTGCTGCCCTCGGTAAAGCTGCGGGTGACTGGTTTCCACGCGAACAGCAGCACGCACAGGATACCCAGCAGCAGCGCGCCTTCCACCGCCCAGATGGCGGTCAGCTTGGAGATTTCCTGCACCACCGGCGCGGGATTGCCGATCACCGCCGGGACGAAGCTGGTGCTGTCGCCGTAGTGCTGCGGGATCCACAGCGTCAGGAGTTTGTTGACGACGCCGACCACCAGCAGCGGCAGCAGGGCGACCAGCGGATTGGGCAGGCGGCTGTCCGCGAACGGCGCAGGCTCATTCATCAATTCGGCGGCATCGCCATAACCTTCACCTACCTTGAGCGCGACGCGGCGACGCCATTCGAGATAGCTCAGGCCAACGATCAGGATGAACACGCCACCCAGCGTGCCCAGCCACGGCGCGGCCCAGGTATTGGTGCCGAAAAAGGTGGTGGGGATGATGTTCTGGATCTGCGGGGTGCCCGGCAGCGCGTCCATGGTGAAGGTGAACGCGCCCAGCGCAATCGTGCCGGGGATCAGGCGCTTGGGGATGTTGCCCTGACGAAAGAGTTCGGCGGCAAACGGATACACCGCGAACACCACCACGAACAACGACACCCCGCCGTAGGTCAACAGTGCACACACCAGCACGATGGAGAGAATCGCGCGTTGCGCGCCGACCACCTTGATGGTCGAGGCGACTATCGCCTTGGAGAAACCCGAAGTTTCGATCACCTTGCCGAACAGTGCACCGAGCAGGAACACCGGGAAGTAGAGCTTGAGGAAACCGACCATCTTTTCCATGAACAGGCCGGTGAACATCGGTGCGACCAGTGCAGGGTCGGTCAGCAGCACCGCGCCCAGCGCCGCGACCGGCGCGAACAGGATCACGCTGTGGCCGCGATAGGCCATCACCATCAGGAAGCACAGCGCCGCCAACACGATCAGGAACGCCATCGTCTGTCCAGATTCGGAATCCGGCGGCCAGTGTGGGTGCGATCACGGGTGGGCTCCCATTGCCCGAACGTCCAATGCCGCCGAGGTCAACGAATCCTTAACGTGCTCGCCATGGTGGCGCGCTGGCGTCGTCCGAATTCGACTTACCCGCAGGAGTGGCAGATGAAACGCAAGCAATTGAGCATGGCAATCCAGGGTGCGCTGGTCGCCTCCTTGCTGATCGGTGCACCGGCCCTCGCGGCCGAACAGGGTGCCCAGCCGGCCCAGCCGCAGGAGCAGACACAAGCCCAGCCGCAGACCGCCAAGCCCAGCGCCACCGCGCCGTCCACGCCGACCCAGTTGGAGACGGTGACCGTCACCGCCCGCCGCGTGGCCGAACCCATCCAGGAAGTGCCGGTGGCGGTGTCCGCATTCGGTGAAAACCAGCTGCGCGACATGCAGGCCAGCAATGTGGATGGACTGCAAGGCGCGGTGCCGAACATGAACATCGTGCAGGGCCGTGGTTCCGCCAACAGCATCAACGTGTTCATCCGCGGCATCGGCCAGCCCGACGCGCTGCAGACCTTCGATCCGGGTGTCGGCATGTACGTCGATGACGTGTATTACTCGCGCATCAACGGCGCCATGTTCTCGCTGTTCGACATCGACCAGATCGAAGTCCTGCGCGGCCCGCAGGGCACCCTGTACGGCAAGAACTCGACAGGCGGCGCGATCAAGCTGAGCACCAGGAATCCGTTCGACTACCAAGGCGGCAGCGTCGAAACGACGTTCGGCAATTTCGGTCGCGCCGAAGGCCGTTTTTACTATGGCGGCAAGATCAGCGATACCGTGGCCGGCAGCATCGCCGGTGCGTGGGTGACCAATAACGGTTATGTCCGCGACGCGCTGACCAGCAGTCGCTACAACGACGACAATACGCGCGCGCTGCGCGCCAAGCTGTCCTTCCAGCCAAATGATTCCTTCAATGCGACGCTCTCGTTCGATTACACCGATCAGGACGCCGCACTGACCATGGGACGGCCAACCGCGCCGCTGATCGCGACGGACATGTGGCCAGGCTATGGCCCCTACGTGCTGCAGCCGACGCCAACCGGAACCTGGGATTTCAGCGCACGCACCTCGTTCGGGCCGGACAAGGGTCAGGACATGACCCACAAGGGTGTGTCGCTGATCATGAACTGGAACATCAACGACGCCTGGCTGCTCAAGAGCATCACCGCCTGGCGCAAGCTCGACACCGCCTCCTACATCGACATCGACGCATCGAAGTACGAGCTGGGTGACGTGTTCGTGGGCCTCCACCAGCGCCAGTGGAGCCAGGAACTGCAATTGCAGTATCACGGCGAATCGATCAAGGCGATCTTTGGCGCCTACTATCTCAACGAACGCCTGCCTTCGCACCAGGAGGCCTATGCCGATGACCTGCTGCGCTACAAGGGCGTCCCGTTCACCTTCTTGCGCACGATCGATGATGACCTGCGCACGACCAGCACCGCACTGTTCGCCAATATCGACTGGAGCATCAACGATGCCTGGTCGCTGGCGGCCGGCCTGCGTTACTCGCGTGATCGCAAGTACTACTTCCGCACCACCAGCGCCTACTTCGGGCCGCCGCTGAGTATCTTCAGTGCCAGTCCGCAGGCTGTCATCCCCGGCATCCACCACAGCTGGGGCGCGCTGACGCCATCGTTCAGTCTGAAGTACAAGTTCAGCGAAAACATGATGGGATATTTCTCGGCAAACCGCGGCTTCAAGTCCGGCGGTTTCAACGGGCGCGCGAATTCCCAGGCCGAGTCCAACAACCCGATCTTCGATCCCGAATTCGTGTGGACCTATGAAGTCGGCCTGAAGATGCAGTCCTCGGACCATCGCCTGCAGGGCAATATCACCGCGTTCCACAGCAACTACCGCGATTTCCAGGCGCGGGTCTCGGAAGTGGTGCAGAACGGTGGCGTCCCGACCTTCGCCTTCCCGGTCATCAACGCCGCGCGCATGACCATCGATGGCTTCGAGCTTGAAGGCACGGCGTTGCTCGGCAAGTCCACCACATTGACCGGCCAGCTCAGCTGGATGAATGCACGTTACAAGCAATTCGTGGATCTGCGCGTCACCGATCCCACCCGCCCCGATTACAACCCGCACATCCACGACCATGTGCCGTTCGCGCCGGACATCACCGGCCGAATTGCGCTGCAGCACGGCTTCGATCTGAGCAATGGTTCGCTGCTCAGCATCGGTGGTGATGTGTCCTACCGCAGCGAGACCTGGCTGTCGGTCGATAACCGGCCGAACCTGCGCCAGTCCGGCTATGCCCTGATCGGACTGTTCGGTGTGTGGGATTCGCCGCAGGGCAGTTGGCAGGCGCGTGCCGGCGTGCGCAACCTGACCAACAAGACCTACATGACCGAAGGCCAGGAGTTCTCCAGCGTTGGCAATATCCAGACCGCGTATTTCGGCTGGCCGCGCAACTGGTACGTGTCGCTGCGTTACAACTTCTGACGCTGCCAACGCCCCTCTCCCGCCGGGAGAGGGGTTGGGGTGAGGGTCGGAGAGCATATGGCGTTGGAATGCGACGCCTGTGGCCGGAGCGCGGGTGTCGCCTCGGGTTATCCTCGCCGGCAATGTCCGACACTGACGCCACGCCACGTTCGCGACCGAGGTTTGCGCAATGCTGAACCTCACGGTCGTGGCCCTCGCCGTGTTGGCATGGATGGCCTTGATGTTCGGCACCGCGCTGTATGCCGAACGCCATCCGGGTGTGTTGTCGCGCCACTGGCGACACGTCTACACCCTCTCGCTGGCAGTGCATTGCACCTCATGGACCTTCTACGGCACCGTCACCCAGGCGGCGCGCTATGGCTGGCCGCTGCCACCGACCTTCATCGGCGCGATCCTGTTCTACACGCTGGCACTGGCGTTCATGATGCGGCTGGTGCGTTTGGCGCGCGCCAGCAATGCCACCTCGATCGCCGACCTGATCGCCACGCGTCTGGGCAAGGATGCATGGCTGGCCGCCATCGTCACCCTGGTCGCCGTGCTGGGCTTGATCCCGTACATCGCCCTGCAATTGCAGGCGATCACCCTGAGCCTGACCGCGGTGACCGTGGGCTTTGGCGCGGCGGACGGTTCCGCGCCTCCCTTCTGGCGTGATGGTGCCTTGTATGTCGCGCTGGTGATGGCCGCCTTCGCGATCCTGTTCGGCACCCGTCGCGTCAGCGCCGCCGAACACAATCGCGGGTTGGTGTTGGCGCTGGCATTCGACTCGCTGTTCAAGCTGGTCGCGATGCTGGCATTCGGCGGATTCTTGTGGCTCGGTCTTCGCGATGTTCCGGCAACGAACGCCGCGCCGGTCGCACAGGCGGCAGGCGGTTTCGTGCCGCTGGTCATCCTTGGTGCGATGGCCATGTTCGTGATGCCGCATCAATTCCACGTCGCGGTGGTGGAATGTCGCGACGAGCGCGATGTGCGCACGGCGCGTTGGCAGTTCCCGCTGTATCTGCTGCTGATCGCCTTGCCGACCTTGCCCGCGGCGCGTGCCGGTGCCGCCCTGCTGGGCGACCGCGTCCCCACCGACATGTTCGCGCTGGCGCTGCCCTTGTCACAGGGCCACGCGGGGATGGGCTTGCTGGTCTTCCTCGGTGGCTTGAGCGCAGCCACCGGCATGGTGATCGTGGCGACGTTGACGCTGAGTTTGATGATCGGCAATCACTGGTTCGCACCGGGCCTGTTGCGAAGTGCGTGGGCAGGCAGCCGTGGTGACGATCATCGTGGCGGCTTGCTGCTGCTGCGCCGAGGCGGCATTCTCGCCATCATGCTGCTGGGCTGGGCGTATGCGCGCCTTGTCAGCGGCAGCGAGGCGCTGGCGGATGTCGGCACGGTCTCGTTTTCGGCCTTGGCCACCCTGATTCCGGCCTTGGGTTTCGCGGTCTGGCGACCACGGACGCCGCCACTGGCGGCCAGTTGCGGCATCCTCGCCAGCTTCATCGCGTGGCTGTGGGTGATGTTGGTGCCGCTGCTGGTCACCGGCAGCGGGGCTGATGCGGCATGGTTGCAATCCGGCCCGTTTGGCCTGGGCTGGTTGGCCCCGGATACGCTGTTCGGATTGACCGGTTGGAGCCGGGTCGGGCGGGCCATCGGCGTCAGTTTGTTCGTCGGCACAGCGGTGACGCTGTTGATATCGGTATTGCGCGACCAACCCCAGCGTGACGTTGTACGCGGCGCGGGGTTGGAGGCCTTGCGTCGCGCCGGTCGCCGGTTCCTGCCACAAGCGCGCGTGGATGAACTCCTGCAGGCGGCACCTGCCATCGGGCCGGTGCCATCGGTGATCGAATCACGGCTGGAACACGAACTGGCAGCGGTGCTCGGCAGCGCGTCGGCACGCCTGCTGCTGGACGCTGCCCGGCGCGCGCAACCCGGCGCCGATCTCGACACGGTGGCGGAAATCGTCGGCGAGGCGAGGGAAGACCTGCGCTTCAACCAACGCCTGCTGGAAGCGGCGCTGGAGAACATGAGCCAAGGCATCAGCGTGGTCGATGCGGACCTGCATCTGGTGGCGTGGAATCGCCGCTACGAAGAATTGCTGGGCTACCCGCCCGGCATGTTGCAGGTGGGCATGCCGATCGCGGATGCGTCGCAGTGGGCCTTGCGTGAAGTTGCCGGCATCGATCCTGATCGTGCGACTGAAGCGCTTTCGCGTCGGCTGGAACATATGCGTGCAGGCACGCCGCACCTGTCCGAGCGGGTGTTCAAGGACGGCAACATCGTCGAAATCCGCGGCAATCCGATGCCCGGAGGCGGCTTCGTTGCCACCTTCACCGATGTCACCGACTTTCGTCAGGCCGAGCACGGTCTCAAGCGCATCAACGAGACCCTCGAACAACGCGTGGACGAGCGCACCGCCCTGCTTGAATCCGCCAAGCGCGAGGCCGAACACGCCAACGATGCCAAGAGTCGTTTCCTCGCCGCAATTGGCCACGACCTGCTGCAACCTTTGCATGCCGCGCACTTGCTGGTCGATACCCTGCAACAGCATGGCGCGGAACCGCAGCGCGAGTTGGCGCGCCAGATTGGTGATGCGCTGGATTCGACGACTGACTTGCTGGGCACCTTGCTGGACATGTCGCGATTGGAAGCAGGCGGGCTGGTCCCCGAACCACGTGAGTTTCCGCTGGCCGAAGTGCTTGAGCCATTGGTGGCGCAATTCCGGGTACTGGCACGCGAGCGTGGATTGCGCCTGCGCTTCGTGCCGACGCGCACTTGGGTGCGCAGCGATCCGCAGTTGCTGCGTCGCGTCCTGCAGAACTTTCTCGCCAACGCGCTGCGCTATACCGTGCGTGGCGGCGTCCTGATTGGCGTGCGGCGAGTAGGCGGCGAGCTGCGCATCAAGGTACACGACACCGGGCCGGGGATCGAACCTGCGCAACGCGAACTGATTTTCGAGGAGTTCCGCCGCGGTGGTGAGGGGCATGGGCAAGGCCTGGGCCTGGGCTTGGCGATTGCACGCAGGATCGCGCAGTTGCTCGGTACCGAGATTGGGCTGGCAAGCCAGATCGGGCGGGGCAGTTGCTTTTCGATGGCAGTTCCACGGGTGCAGATTGGCCTGCAGCAACGGCAGCCGACGCGTGGCCTTCAAGGTCTGCGGGTGTTGATCGTCGATAACGAATCCGTGGCGGGCACGGCGCTGGCCACGGTGTTACGCGGCTGGGGCTGCAAGCCGCTGGCCGTTACCGATGGCGAAGCTGCGCGAATCGCACTCGAAGCAACCACGTTCGATGTATGGATTTTCGACTTCCACCTCGATGACGGCGACAACGGCGTGGCCCTGCGTGCGCGACTGACTTCCGAGTTCGCGCCGGTGCCTTGTTTGATTCTCAGTGCCGACCAGACCGGGGCCGTGCGCAGCGCGGCGCAGGAAGCAGGCCTGCCGCTGTTGCTCAAGCCGCTGCGGCCACTGGCGTTGAAATCGATGCTGGATCGGATGCTGGCGGCGCGCGCTGCCTCGCGGGTCTGCTGAAATCGCAACCTGCGTCTGGATGGTGTTTGCGAGTCCGGCCACGGAAGCTAGGATTTTTCCTATCCTCGATTGGGCCATTGCCTGCTTGGCCACGCGCGGGCATCGCGTTACCTTGTCATCAGGCAATCGCAGCAGGGGAGCACCATGCCGATCAGGGTTTTCATCGTCGATGACCATGCACTGGTCCGGACCGGGTTTCGCATGATCCTGGAAGGGGAGGGCGACATCGAGGTCGTCGGCGAGGCCGACAGTGCGGAATCCGCATTGCCGGAGATCCGCCGGCTGCGGCCCGATATCGTGTTGTGCGACCTGCATCTGCCTGGGCTGAGTGGTCTGGAGTTGACCGAGAGGATCGTGCGCGGTGATCACGGCACCCGGGTCATCGCGATTTCGGTGCTGGAGGATGGGCCGATGCCGCGACGCCTGCTGGAAGCCGGTGCACAGGGCTATGTCGGCAAAGGCTGCGATGCCGCGGAGTTGTTGCGCGCCGTGCGCGATGTCGCGCGCGGCAAGCGCTACCTCACGAGCGCGGTTGCCCAAGGCATGGCGCTGTCGCGCCTGCAGGGCGACGATGGCTCTCCATTCGATAGCTTGACCCCGCGCGAACTGGAGATCGCGCTTCTGCTCAACCAGGGCCTGCGCCAGGAAGCCATCGCCAAACGGCTCAGCCTGAGCGCCAAGACCGTGAATACCCACAAGACGCATCTGTTCGACAAACTCGGTGTGCACGACAACATCGCGCTGGCACGGCTGGTCAGCCAGTACGGCTTGGTCGATCCGGCGCAGGCGATGCACTGACGCTGGCACGCAAGGACGCGCGCAGTTAAGGGCGCATGGGTGCGTTTGATTTCTCGCTCGATATCGAGAGGCCGGACGCATTCGCTTGGCCGAAGCTCCGTCATCCCGGCGCAAGCTGGGATCCATCTCCGGTAAAGCATGAAAGTCCACGAATCGGACGATCGAGCGCGTGTCAACGCCGCACAGAACTACCGGCCAAGTTCCACACCGGAGTTGCCTTGATTGGAACTTTGCGGGACAACCTCGCCGCGTGAGGCTGGGTCAAATGCGACGCGACGCGATGTAACGCCGGCCTGGCAACGCGAGTCGACGTTGCCAGGCCTTCGCTCTCGATCAGCCTGCGTTCGAAGGCGGCGGGTTGGAAGCCGTGCTCGTGGTCGTCGGTGCAGCTGCTGCCGACATCGGCTGTTGACGCGCAGCCTCGAACAGGATGCGCAGCTGTTCGGCACGCTGCTTGGCGGCAACATCCTCATCGCCGCTGGTGCTGGGGACGAGCTGTTCTGCCGGTGCTTCATCGGCCGTGCTGCTGGCGGCGATGGGCAGGGCCTGCTCCGGCGTGTTGGCGGCGGGCGTCGCCGGCATCGCGACCGGCACAAGCACCGGCTCGACCACCGCAATCGCCGACTCGACGCGCTCGGCATCGACAGCGACATCGACGTTCGTTGGCATTGCCTCCACCGATGGAGCGGGCGCGGCTTCAGCCTGCTCGGTACGTGCGACTTCTGGCTTGGCTGCCGGTGGTTCGGGATTCACGGTGGTGTGATCCGCCTGGGCATCTACCGCGACAGGCTGGGCAGGTTCCACGCGTGTTGCCGGCTCAGCGGATGCCGGTGACGTCGAAGGCGCTGGCGCTGCGACAGGCTCGGAAGCCTGTGCCTTGGCCGTATCCGCCGGGCGAGAGGTGGTTTCGGCCTGTGCGTGCTCTGCATCTCCCGGATCAAGATCACTGAACTCGAATTCGGGCTGGGCGGTGTCCACGTCCAGCACCGAATCCAGTGCGTCGTCGTGCTCGCCGGGCTCAACGGTGGCAGCAGCCGAGTCACCGCCGCCACGCCGACGCCGACGTCCACCGCGGCGACCACGACGACGCTTGCCGCCGTTTTCGCCGCCTGCAGCGTCCTCGCTGGTCGCAGCGACATTGTCCGATGCCGTGTTGGTGGTAACCGAAGCAGTCGCCAGTTCCTCGTTCTGGACGGGAGCATTCGGCTGCAACTGCGGATCCGCGTCAATGGCCGCCGCAGTTTCTGCAACGACTGCCACGACCGGCGCGGCAGCATTCGGGCGTTCCTGCCGCTCCTGGCGTGCCGGCTTGTTGCGGGCGTCACCCTTGTCCTGGCGGGCAGCCGCCTCGCTTCGCTCCGGCTTCGGCTGCTGTTGCCGCTCTTGCCGCTGCTGTTCTTGCCGCTCCTGCTTGTCCGGACGATCCTGGCGCTCTTGCCTGTCCTGCCGATTGCCTTGTTGCTTCTGCTGTTGTTTTTGTTGTTTCTGCTGATGCTGACGGCCACCGTCGCCGCGAGTTTCTCCGCGATTGTCGCCACGCCCTTCGCGACGCTGGCGCTGTTCGTTGCGATCGCCACGCTCACCGCCCTGCGGTGCACGGGCTTGCGGTGCTGGCGTTTCGACAGCGACGGGTTGTGCCGGTGCCCCACCCACCACCTTGCGCAACCAGCCGAAGAAGCCGCCATTGGCCGGGGCTGCTTGCGCGACGGCGGCGGGGATCGACTGCACCTGCGCCTGTACCGGTGCGGCCTGCAATTCCGGCTCCACCGGCATCGGCTTGGGTTCGCGCAGCGGTGCCGGCTGGGTGGGCTTGACCTTGGTGACGGCCGGCGGCGGGATGTTGAGCTGGCCCTTGGTCAGGGAGATCGTGTTGAGCTTGCGTGGGGTACCGCGCTGGTAGCTGGGCTTGCTGGTTTCCTCGCCCATCTCATTGCTGCGGATGCGGGTCACCTCGTAGTGCGGGCTGTGCAGCTGCTCGTCGGCGACGATCACGATCGGCGCGTCGTGACGCTGCTCGATTTCACGCAGCGCGCTGCGCTTCTCGTTGAGCAGGAAGTTGGCGATTTCCACCGGCACCTGCACCAGCACCTGGCCGGTGTTGTCCTTCATCGCGTGCTCTTCGGCGACGCGGATGATCGACAGTGACAGCGATTCGATGCTGCGCATGCGGCCATGGCCTTCGCAGGTCGGACAAACAATCTGGCTGGCTTCGCCGAGGCTGGGGCGCAGGCGCTGGCGGCTCATTTCCATCAGGCCGAAGCGGCTGATCCGGCCCAACTGCACGCGCGCGCGGTCGTACTTCAGAGCGTTCTGCAGCTTGTTCTCGACATCACGCTGGTGCTTGCTCGATGACATGTCGATGAAGTCGATCACCACCAGCCCGCCGAGGTCGCGCAGGCGCAGTTGGCGGGCCACTTCCTCGGCGGCTTCGAGGTTGGTGTTGAACGCGGTTTCCTCGATGTCGCCACCCTTGGTGGCGCGCGCCGAGTTGACGTCGATCGCGGTCAGCGCTTCGGTCTGGTCGATCACCAGCGCGCCGCCGGACGGCAACCGCACGGTGCGCTCATAGGCCGATTCGATCTGCGATTCGATCTGGAAGCGGTTGAACAGCGGGGTGTCGTCGGTGTAGTGCTTGAGCTTGCGCTTGTTGTGCGGCATCACCTGCTCGACGAATTCCAGCGCCTCGGCGTACATCTCCGGCGTATCGACCAGGATTTCGCCAATGTCCGAGCGCATGTAGTCGCGCAGGGCGCGCACGATCAGGCGCGATTCCTGGTAGATCAGGAAGGGCGAGGGCTTGGACAGGGCGGCTTCAGCAATTGCGCGCCAGATCGACAGCAGGTAGTCGAGGTCCCATTGCAGTTCTTCGGCGTCGCGGCCGACGCCGGCGGTGCGGATGATCACGCCCATGTCGTCGGGGATGGACAGCGCGTCCATCGCCTTCTTCAGCTCGGCGCGGTCGTCACCTTCGATCCGGCGCGAGACGCCGCCGGCAGTGGGCGAATTCGGCATCAGCACCATGTAGCGGCCGGCCAGCGAGATGAAGGTGGTCAGCGCCGCGCCCTTGTTGCCGCGTTCTTCCTTGTCGACCTGAACGACGACTTCCTGGCCTTCACGGAGCAATTCCTTGAGGCTGGCCTTGTGCGGGTCGACCCCGGCCTGGAAGTAGTCGCGGGAGATTTCCTTCAGCGGCAGGAAGCCATGGCGTTCCGCGCCGTATTCGACGAAGGCGGCTTCCAGCGAGGGTTCGAGCCGGGTGATGCGGCCCTTGTAGATATTGGATTTCTTGTTGTCTTTCGACGGCTGTTCGATGTCGATGTCGTACAGATTCTGGCCATCGACGATGGCCACCCGCAGTTCTTCCGCCTGCGTGGCGTTGATCAGCATTCTCTTCATTGTCGCGTTCCTTTGCGCTCCACGTCCGTGACGGACGGGAAGCGGAACGCCGCGGGCGTTTTCGCCAGCTGGATACCGCCAAGCGCGCGGCCGCGCCAAGCGCGGACCGTGCGACCCTCCAGTGTTCCAGCGCTGCCACACCACGGCGGACCGCGGGAGCGCTTGTTCCTTGGTTGTATGTTGCAGGACCGGCGACTGCCGCCTCGACCCCATCGGGCAGGGCGCGTCGCACGGGACGTTGTTCAGCTGGACCGTCACGACCGAATGGCCGACGCTGGGCGGGTTTGCCGCGCAGTCGTTAACATGTCCACCCCGAGGGTGGTGGCAACGTCACTGCGGCGGGGATCGTCGGGAAGGCCGGCTTTCGGCCGAAGGGCGCACAATGCGTCCGTTACTTCCCGCGAAATCAAACCCTTGCATCGCCCCCCGAGTGTAGCAGATCAGCTTCCAATGACACAGCCCGAATCTCCGAATCCCGGTGTCCGCATCGTCCGCGTGCCCGAAGACCGCGCCGGCCAGCGCATCGACAACTTCCTGCTCGGCCAGCTCAAGGGCGCGCCGCGCAGCCTGGTCTACAAGCTGGTGCGCAGCGGACAAGTGCGTGTCAATGGCGGGCGGGCCAAGGCCGAGCGCAAGCTGGAGGCTGGAGATGAGGTCAGAATCCCGCCTGTTCGCATCGAATCGCCGCAAGATGCAGGGCGTTCGCCACCCAATAGCCTGTTGAAGGCACTCGATGCGGCGATCGTGTTCGAAGATGCACGGTTACTGGCCATCGACAAACCCTCCGGGGTGGCCAGCCATGGCGGCAGTGGCGTGGCCTTCGGCGCGATCGAGGCATTGCGCGCTCTGCGTCCACGCGACAATCTCGAATTGGTGCATCGGCTGGATCGCGACACCTCGGGCCTGTTGATCCTCGCCAAGAAGCGTTCGGCGATGACCGAACTGCAAGCCCTGCTGCGGGAGGACCATGGCGCCGGCGTTCACAAGCGCTACCTGGCCCTGCTGGTCGGCCGCTTGCCGGATGGAATGATGGCGGTCGATGCGCCGCTGCACGTCGGCCTGCGCCAGGGTGGCGAGCGCCATGTGCAGGTCAGCGCTGCCGGCAAGCCGTCGCTGAGCGAGTTCCGGGTGCTGGAGCGGCGTGGTGGCCAGAGTTATTGCGAAGTGCGGATCGCCACCGGCCGCACCCACCAGATCCGCGTCCACGCCCAGCACATCAGCCACCCGGTGGCCGGCGACGACAAGTACGGCGAGCCCGAGGTCAACCGCCGGCTGCGCGAAAAGGCGGGGCTGAAGCGATTGTTCCTGCACGCATCGTCGATGGAGTTCTCGCTCGACGGCGGACGTACGCCGTATCTCCTGAACGCGCCGCTGGCGGCAGACTTGATCGAGGTGCTGGATCGGCTTGGGTAAGGCACCGCTGAATTTGCGGGATCACCCTGGACTTGTGGGATCACCCTGGACTTGTGGGATCACCCTGGACTTGTGGGATCACCCTGGACTTGTGGGATCACCCTGAACTTGTGGGAGCGCACCGCAGGGGCGCGATCTAACGCATTCCCGTCGCGCCCCTGCGGTGCGCTCCTGCAGGATCAGCGGATCAACGCATCCGCCTTGGCGGCGCAAATGAAGTCATTTTCCGACAGCCCGCCGACATCGTGGGTGGAAAACTGCACCACGCAGCGGTCGTAGTGCACCGACAGATCGGGATGGTGGTCCTGGGTGTTGGCGATATAGGCCAGGGCGTTCACGAAAGCGATCGTGCGGTAGTAGTCCGGGAAGCGGAAGGTCTTGCTGATCGCGTGGCCATTGTCGATCAGCGACCAGTCGGCCAGTTGCGGCAGTAGTTCACGCAGGCGCGCTTCGCCCAAGCGGTGTTCGTGGCCGCGGCGTGGCGTACATTGGGTGTCTGCAAGCGGGATGCGATCAGCCATCGGCGTGTCCTTGTGGCGGTCCGGAGGGGCGGTCGCGCGCGGCGCCCGGGTGCCGCTAGAATAGTCGCGAATCGTCGCGCGAGGCAGCTGTACAACGTTGGGCCGATCCGGCTGGGGGCACTGGATCGATCGCATGGGAGCGTAGATTGATCCAGATCACAGAGGCAGCGCAGTCGCATTTCCGCAAGTTGATCGAGCGCGAGGCCATTCCCGGTCTTGGCGTGCGCCTGTCTGCGTTGCATCCGGGCACCAAGCGCGCAGATGTCCGTCTGGAATTCGCTGAACCCGATGAGCTGAGTGGCGACGAGTGGGTGATCGACTGCGCCGGTTTCACCCTGTGGCTGGATGCGCCCAGCGCGCCTTACCTCGAAGGTGCGCAGATCGACTACGAGACTTTGCCGACCGGCGGGCAGTTGCAGATCCGCGCGCCGCGCATCAAGGGCATGTCGCCGGGGCCGGACGCGCCGCTGGCCGAGCGCGTGCAATGGGTGATCGACAACGACATCAACCCGCAGTTGGCCATGCACAAGGGTCACGTCGAGCTGGCCGGCGTCGGTGACGATGGCGTGGTCCGGCTCAACTTCGGCGGCGGTTGCCACGGCTGCAGCATGGTCGATATCACCCTCAAGCAAGGCGTCGAGAAAACCCTGTTGGCGCAAGTGGCCGGTGTCCGCCGGGTGGTCGATATCACCGACCACGACAGCGGTGCCAATCCCTACGCGGCGCGTGGTAGCCAGGCGGCTTCCGCCTCCCCCTATGGCAAGGCCTGACGGAACCCGGCGCGCGTGACGAAAGCCACCGACTTCATTGCGGCGCTCAATCAGCGCCGCCTGCTCAAGACCGGCAAATCACCGGAAGAACGCGTCGGGCTCCCGACCGGCTGGCAGGCGTGGCTGGACGCAATGCATCCGGTCAAGGGGCGGGTGGCGCGGCCGGATTCGCGGGCCTGGGTGGATGCGCTGAATGTGCGACCACTGCAACAACCCAAGGGCCTGGCGGGCCTTGCCCGGCCGTTCTTCAAATTGCTGCGGCAGAGCCGTCCGTTCGACCCGCGCGATGAACGGGGCCTGCGAATCGGTGCGACTGCTGCCGACATCCTGCTGCACCTGATCCTCGCCGGCCTGTTGCTGTGGCTGATGTACCTGCAGTTGTTTGCCGTTGAAGTGCCGGAAGAAGAGCAGGGCGGCAGCGACGCAGTACAGGTGGAATTCATCGGCCGCGGCAATGTGCAGGAAGGTGGCGGCGCACTGGCAACCGAAGGTGCGCAGGCCGCGCCGGCTGCCGCCTCGGCCGCTGCATCCGGCAAGCCGACACCGCAGCCCGCAGCAGCGGCCAGCGCCAATGCCGGTGGCGGCAAGCCGACCCTCGTCACCGTGCCGCTGCCTGCGGCCGTGGCCGCCGCTTCGCAGGCCCCCAAGCTGGAGCAGGTAGCGCCATTGCAGGAGCCTGCGCCCGCACAGCCGCTGCAGGTCAGCGAAACGCCCAAGCCCACGCCCGAGGCATTCCGTTTGCCGCCACCGCGCGAACTGAGCTTGCCGACTCCGCAGCCACAACCGCGTGAACCGCAGTTGCAGGCGCAGGTGGAGGCGATCACCACCTTCCAGGCCCAGCCTATCCGCACCTTGCAGGTGCAGCAGCCGCAGGCGCAATTGCGCCCGCAGGAGCTGCGCGAGACGGTGCGCGAGATCGAGGTGTTCACACCGGATCGCACCCAGATCACCCGCGAGCGCGCGCTACCCTCATCGGCCACCGGGCAGGCGCAGATACGCGTGCCTGAACTCAAGGGTGAAGTGCGTGGCATTCCGTCCGGTAGCGGGCCGGGCGGCAGCAGCACCGCATCGGCCGGCAATGGCTCGACCGCCTTGGGCGATGCTGCGGCGCGTGGCGCGGGCGGCAATGCCGCCAGTCCCGGCGGACAGGGCCAGGCGCAGGCGGGAACCGGCCATGGCACCGCCCCAGGCACCCAGGGTGGACGCGGTGCGTCGGCGACGGGTGCAGGCGCAGGTCCGGGTGCAAAGCCTGCCGCCGGTGGCTGGCCGGGGGCAGCGCGCAGCGATGATTGGGGTGCGTCCAATCGCAATGCGCCCGGTACCGGCAGTGGTCGCGGTGGCAATGGCACCGCCGGCAGCGGCAACAACGGCCGTGGCAACAACGGCAACGGCAATGGTCAATCGGGCCTGTTCAATGACGATGGCAGCGTGCGCCTGCCCGACCAATGGACGGCGAACCATGGTGTCGATCTGGATCGTGCCGGCACCTGGCTGAAGCGCCCCGGCCTCGAATATCGCGGCACCCGGTTCGACAAGTATTGGATCCCGACCGGCACCTTGCTGCAGGAGTGGGTGCGCAAGGGCGTCAAGGAAATGACGATTCCGATTCCCGGCACCAGTCTGTCGCTCAAGTGCGTGGTCTCACTGCTGCAGCTCGGCGGCGGTTGCATGCCGTTCAACCCGGATGTCAACGAACAATCCGCAACCGGGCGTCCGGCACCGGCGATTCCGTTCAAGCCCGAGCTGCAGGAAGACAACGGCAGCGTGCGCCCGCCGCCGCCCGCACCCAAACCGGCAACACCGGTGACGCCGCCGCCGGCACCAGCGGCGAAGCCGAAGCCGGCAACACCTGCGACCCCAAAACCTGCAACACCACCGGCTGCGGGGACTCCGCCCAGGCCGGTGACGCCGCCTGCTGTCTCTGCCCCCGCCGCTGTCACACCCAGCCCGGCCGGCGGCTGAGCAGGGCCGACACGCGATTCATCTGAAGGCGTGGCTGTGGCTGCGCTCAATCACCATCGCTTGCACTGAAACTTGTCGATGCGTGAACAAGCACAAGCGCGTCATTCCGGCAAACGCTTCTTACATTCGATACGCCATTGACTCGGCCGTTGCGAAGTCCTGGGCGGGATTGGTCTGCGCCAAACCCTTCAACCCAACGCCTTGCCCACAACCCACAGCACACCGCCGAGTGCCAGCCCGGTCAGGATCACCACTTCCGAAATTCGCGCCGGCGTAGCGAGGGCCGACAGATTGGGGTCCGGTGTTTCACGATAGCCGCCCCGCAGCAGCCACAGCAATGCCGCCGGGCGCAGGAACGCGCCCGGACCGAGTTGTTCGCCAAGCCGTGGGTGACGGTCACGGATGTGGATCAGGGTCAACGGCCAGAAGATCACGAACGCGGTGGCCCCCGCGATGGCCAAGGCGAAGGCCAGCAGGGCGAGAAACAGAATGACGTCGGTGTCCATGGCAACGCGGCGATCAGAATTCGGCAGTGCCAGGTGCGCGCGGATAGGCAATCGCGTCGCGGATGTTGGCGAGGCCGCAGACGTAGACCACCAGCCGTTCGAAACCGAGACCGAAGCCGGCATGCGGCACCGTGCCGTAGCGACGGAAGTCGCGATACCAGCCGTAATGCGCCGGGTCGAGGCCGAACTGCGCCATCCGCGCATCGAGCACGTCGAGGCGTTCCTCGCGCTGGGAGCCGCCGATGATTTCGCCGATGCCCGGTGCCAGCACGTCCATCGCGGCGACGGTCCTGCCGTCGTCGTTCAAGCGCATGTAGAAGGCCTTGATCTGTTCGGGGTAGTTCATCACCACCACCGGACGGCCGACGTGCTCCTCGGTCAGCCAGCGCTCGTGCTCGGTCTGCAGGTCCAGGCCCCATTCCACCGGGAAGTCGAATTGCTTGCCGGACTTTTGCAGCAATGCCACCGCATCGGTGTAATCGATGCGCTCGAATGGGGCGTTGAGGAAGCCTTCCAGCCGCGTGATCGCATCCTTCTGTACGCGTTCCGCAATGAAGGCCATGTCGTCACCGCGCTCGTCGAGCACCGCGCGGAACAGGTACTTCAGGAACTCCTCGGCGAGGTTGGCATCGTCGTTCAGATCGGCGAAGGCGATCTCCGGCTCGATCATCCAGAACTCGGCCAGGTGCCGCGTCGTGTTGCTGTTCTCGGCGCGGAAGGTCGGGCCGAAGGTGTAGACCTTGCTCAAGGAGAGGCAGAACGCTTCGACGTTCAACTGCCCGGAGACGGTGAGGAAGGTTTCCTTGCCGAAGAAGTCGCGGGAGAAATCGACATTGCCCTTGCCGTCACGCGGCAGGTTGGCCATGTCGAGGGTGGAGACGCGGAACATCTGCCCCGCGCCTTCGGCGTCGGAGGTGGTCACGATCGGCGTGCTGATCCAGTAGAAGCCGCGCTCGTGATAGAAGCGGTGCACCGCCTGTGCCAGGCAGTGGCGGATGCGGGTCACCGCGCCGAACAGGTTGGTGCGCGGGCGCAGATGGGCGAACTCGCGCAGGTATTCCAGCGAATGCTGCTTGGGCTGCATCGGGTAGGTCAGCGGGTCCTCGACCCAGCCGACGACCTCGATGTTCGATGCCTGCACCTCGAAGCTCTGGCCCTGGCCCTGCGACTTCACCAGCGTGCCGGTGCAAATCACCGCGCAGCCGGTGGTCAGGTGCTTCACCTCGGATTCGTAGTTGGACAGGCTGTCCGGCGCGACCACCTGGATCGGCGCGAAGCAGGAGCCATCGCTGACATTGACGAAGGACAGGCCCGCCTTGGAGTCGCGGCGGGTCCGCACCCAGCCACGCACGGATACCAGCCCACCTTCCGGCACATGCCCGGCCAAGGCCTGGGCCACGGAAATCGTCGTCATCGTTGCAAAACTCGTTTCGCGAAGTCAGGCCGCGCAGTTTACCGGAGTGCGTCATCCATCGAGTATTGCGGCGTTGCGCAGACAGCTGGATCACGCCGGCCGTCTCCGCGCCGCGCGCCCGAAACTTGCACGCAAGGCCTTGATTTCCCATAATGGGCGGCTCCCGTTCGCGGGAGACCTTGCCCGAACGCGCCGCGCTTCACGATGAAGCCGGTGGCCGAGGGCTGACCGGCAAGCGAGCGCTTGCCACCATCCACAAGGAAACCACCATGCGTCATTACGAAGTCGTGTTCCTGGTCCATCCGGACCGGAGCGAGCAGGTTCCGGCCATGATCGAGCGCTACAAGGGTTCGATCGAAGCCGCCGAAGGCAAGATCCACCGCCTTGAAGATTGGGGTCGCCGCCAGTTGGCCTACCCGATCCAGAACCTGGTCAAGGCCCATTACGTGCTGTTCAACATCGAGGCCAACCAGGCCGCGATGGACGAGCTGGTCGACAGCTTCCGCTTCAACGATGCGATCCTGCGTCACATGGTCATGCGCTGCGATGGCGCGGTGACCGAACAGTCCCTGATCATGAAGAACAAGGACGAGAAGGGCGACCGCGGCGAGCGCAGCGAACGCCGTCATCGTGACGAAGACGGTGCGGCCGATGCCGATCGCGCCGACGACAACGCCGAAGCCGCCTGAGGAGCCTGACCATGTCCAAATTCTTCCGCCGCCGCAAGTACTGCCGCTTCACCGCCGAGGGCGTCACCGAGATCGATTACAAGGATCTGGGGACCCTGCGCCAGTACATCACCGAGAACGGCAAGATCGTGCCCAGCCGCATCACCGGCACCAAGTCGCGCTACCAGCGCCAGCTGCAGACCGCAGTGAAGCGCGCGCGTTTCCTGGCGCTGTTGCCCTACACCGATAACCACCACGTCTGACGCTGCGCCTGCTCGGCGTGGCGGCGTCGCTGGTCGGTCGCGCGCATCCTCATTGACGTCAGTCAACTGCGGTGCGCGCTCCCTCCCGCTCCTTGCCACGCCAGCGCAGGCTGTGCGTCAACACGTTCCAACATCCCGTCCATTCGGACAGCACACGTTGCGGGCGAATGCCTGCTAACGAATACGGAGCACTGAAATGCAACTGATCCTCCTGCAGAAAGTCACCAATCTCGGCAGCCTCGGCGACAAGGTCACCGTCAAGCCTGGCTATGGCCGCAACTACCTCGTGCCGCAGGGCAAGGCGGTGCCGGCCACCGCTGCCAACCTGGCCGAGTTCGAAGCCAAGCGCGCCGACTATGAAGCCAAGGCGCAGGCGACTCTGGATTCCGCCAACAACCGTCTGGCCAAGCTGGAAGGCGCCAGCGTGACGGTCGCCGCCAATGCCTCGACCGAAGGCAAGCTGTACGGCTCGGTCGGCCCGCGCGAAATCGCCGAAGCACTGTCGAAGCACTACGGCGTCGACGTGCACAAGGCCGAAGTCACCATGGGCGAAGGCCCGCTGCGTCACACCGGCGAGTTCGAGGTGCAGGTCCACCTGCACGCCGACGTGCAGACCACGGTCAAGGTGGTGGTGATCCCCGAAGCGGCCTGAGTCCCGGCCATTTCGATCCCGCGACGGGCGCCTTCGGGCGCCCGTTCTGTTTGGGGTCAGTTGTTTTTGCAGCAAGTGACTGCCCGATCTCAGGCCGTGAGACGGGTTGTCCACAGGATGTCCCATGACTTGTCTGCAACCCTCATCGGCGGTCCTCGCCTAGGATGATGAGCGTGCGGACAGGCGCGCCATGACGCGAATTCTGACCCATTCGACAGCGACACCCCGCGCCGGCTGCAATCTGCGCCCGCGGCACCTTCAGCGAGGCGGTATTCATCCATGACCACAGGCTCGGGCGCGCAGCGGGACCACAGTTTCAGTTCGCGCAATGATGCGCGGATCGAGCAATTGCGGGTGCCGCCACAGTCGATCGATTCCGAACAAGCCGTGCTCGGCGGCTTGCTGCTGGATCCGAATGCCTACGACAAGGTCGCCGATCGCCTGGTCGAAGAGGATTTCTATCGGCGTGACCATCGGCTGGTCTACCGCGCGATCCGCGAGCTGACCGAAAAGAACCGACCCTGCGACGTGCTGACGGTGGGCGAGTGGCTGGACGGGCAGGGCTTGGTCGGCGATGGCCTCGATACCACCTACCTGGTCGCACTGGCCGCCAATACGCCCGGTGCCGCCAATATCAGCGCCTACGCCGAGACCGTGCGCGACAAGGCGATCCAGCGCCGCCTGATCGATGTCGGCACCACCATCGTCAATGATGGCTTCCAGCCCGATGGCCGCGATGCCAGCGAATTGCTGGCGCGGGCCGAAGAGTCGGTCTTTGCAATCGCCGAGAACCACAACCACGGCCGCCAGGATTTCATCGCAATCAACACCGCGCTGAGCGAGGCCTTCGAGGTCCTGCAACAGCGCGCGGTCAATGGCGGCGGCATCACCGGCCTGCCGACCGGCTATGTCGAATTCGACAAGATGACCGCCGGCCTGCAGCCCACCGACTTGATCGTGCTGGCGGCGCGTCCTGCCATGGGCAAGACCACGCTGGCGCTGAACATCGCCGAGTATGGCGCGCTCAAGTCGAAGAAAGCGGTGGCAGTGTTCTCGATGGAAATGTCGGCCTCGCAACTGGCGCTGCGCCTGATCTCCTCGCTCGGCCGCATCGACGCCGGCCGCCTGCGCGTGGGCGATCTGGAAGACGAGGATTGGGGCAGGGTGCACGGGGCGATTGCCCAACTGGGTGGGGTGAAGATCTTCATCGACGACACCCCGGCGCTGTCGCCGGACGTGCTGCGCGCCAAGGCACGCCGGCTCAAGCGCGAACACGATCTTGGCCTGATCGTGATCGACTACCTGCAGCTGATGGCTGTGCCCGGCAACAGCGAGAATCGCGCCACCGAGATTTCCGAAATCAGCCGCTCGCTGAAGGGTCTGGCCAAGGAATTGAAAGTGCCGGTGATCGCGCTGTCCCAGCTCAACCGTTCGCTGGAATCACGCACCGACAAGCGCCCGGTGATGGCCGACCTGCGTGAATCCGGCGCGATCGAGCAGGACGCCGACATGATCGTGTTCATCTACCGCGACGAGTACTACAACAAGGAAAGCTCGCCTGATAAAGGTCTCGCCGAAATCATCATCGGCAAGCAGCGTAACGGCCCGACCGGCAGCTTCAAGCTCAAGTTCTTCGGCGAATACACGCGCTTCGACAACCTCGCCTACGACACAGTGGGCAGTTTCGAATAAGGGCCTGCGCCCGGCGGTTGCGCCCGAGCGTGCTTGGGGATAGCGCCGAAACCCCCGCTCGTCATCCCGGCGTTCGCCGGGATGACGGCGTATTCGGCGGATACCAGGACAGTGCTGAACAAGTCCCTCCTGGACTTGTCAGCACACGCCGCGTCCGGTGCATGCCCGGACGCAGCTCACGCGGATCAATCACTTCGGTGATCGATCCGCGGCCGACCATCCATGGTCGGCAGGCAACGCATACTGAATCAGCGTTGCCCTAGCCAAGCCTCGCCGCGCATGCTCGAATAGCAGGCCATGAGCGAAGCCGACAACCAGCGCCCCACCCGGATCGTGGTCGATCTCGACGCGCTGGCCGGCAACCTGCGCACGATCCGCAGCCACGTTGGCGTGCCGGTAATGGCCATCCTCAAGGCCAATGCCTATGGTCATGGACTGGTGCGCGTCGCCCAGCACCTGCAGGCGCAAGGGGCCGAACAGTTCGGGGTCGCCTTCCTGGAAGAAGGCATCGCCCTGCGTCGCGCCGGCATCCGCATCCCGATTCTTGTTCTCGGCGGCATCCTCGGCCGCCAGATCACCCAGTTGATCGAACACGATCTGGAAATCACCGTGTCCTCGCTGGACAAGCTGCGCAAGGTCGAAGCGACTGCGGAAGCGATGGGCCGCAAGGCCATCATCCATCTCAAGATCGACACCGGGATGGAGCGCATCGGCGTGCACAGCGAAACCTGCGCGCCCTTCATCGAGGCCGCGGTGGCCGCGCGCTGGTGCGTGGTCAAGGGCGTGTATTCGCATCTGGCCTGTGCCGACGATCCGGCATCAAGGATGACCGCGCTGCAGATCGAACGCTTCCGCGATGCCTGCACGCATTTCAGCCGGCTCGGTGCGCCGATGCCGATCCGCCACCTCGCCAACTCCGGCGGCATCCTGCATTTTCCGGAAAGCTGGCTGGACATGGTGCGGCCGGGCATCGTGCTGTACGGCGTGCAGCCGGACCCGAGCTCGCAGCGCACGCTGGCGGTTGCGCCTGCGCTGCAACTGCTGTCGCAAGTGGTGTATTTCAAGGTGGTGCATGCCGGCCGGCCGGTCAGCTACGGCGCCACCTGGACATCCAGCGTCGATACCCGCGTGGTGACCATCCCGCTGGGTTATGGCGATGGCTACCCACGCGCATTGTCCAATCGTGGCCAGGTGCTGATCCGCGGCCAGCGCCTGCCGATCATCGGCCGCGTGTGCATGGACCAGTGCATGGTCGATCTCGGTCCGCACGGCACCGCCTACAACGGCGATGACGTGGTGTTGATCGGCCAGCAGGACGGGCAGGGGATCGCGGTGGAAGACCTCGCCGGCTGGGCCGATACCATCGGCTACGAAATCCTCACCCGCCTCAACGAGCGCATCCCGCGCGAGTATCGCGGTGGCTGATCCGCGCCTGCTTGTCATCCCCGCGAACGCCGGGACCCATGGACGCAAAGCGATCCCTGGTCGAAGTCGATACGTCCCGGTTTCAGCGCATTGTCCCTGCCGGCAATCCCGCACCTGCGTTGACCTCGCGCCCCGTGGATGATTCACTCATCGCGTCTTCCACGGAGAGCCGCAATGGCCACCTCGAAACCGCGCCTGCGCCGCACTTCCGAGCCATCGCCGCGCCGCCTGAAGCGCGAGCCGATGTCGAAGGTGGACACCGCCTGGCTGCGGATGGAGCGGCCGACCAATCCGATGATGATCACCGGCGTGTTGATGTTCGCCGAGCCGATGACGGTGGCGCAGCTGCGCAAGGTGATCGAGCACCGCTTCCTCGCCTATGCGCGGTTCCGCCAGAAGCCGGTCGATGGGCCCACCGGCGCGCAATGGGTGGAGGACGCGGATTTCGACCTCGACTGGCATGTGCGCCTGTCAGGCCTGCCCGGCAAACCCGGCAAGGCTTCGGAAAAACGCGCACTGGAGCGCTTCGTCAGCCAGCTCGCGTCCAGCCCGCTGGATCCCACCAAGCCGCTCTGGCAATTCCACTTGATCGAACGCTATCAGGGCGGCTCGGCGGTGGTCGCGCGCATCCACCATTGTTATGCCGACGGGATTGCCCTGGTGCAGGTGCTGCTTTCGCTCACCGACACCAGCCGCGAGGCCTCGACCAACTCCCGCCTCGACAAGGCCTGGTTGAAGGAGCAGGCCGCGCCGGTGGCACGCCGGGTGGGCGCGATGGAGCGCTACATGAAGCTCGGTGGCAAGGCGCTGGAGCAGGGCATGGCGATGATGCAGGACCCGTCGCTGGCCTCGCTGCTGGCGAAGGAGGGCAGCACCATTGCGATGGAGCTGGTGCAGGCGTTGTCCCTGCCGGACGATCCACCGTCGCTGTTGCGTGGCCGGCTGGGCGTGAGCAAGCGCGTCGCATGGGCGCAGCCTCTGCAGTTGGAAGAGGTCAAGGCGGTCGGGCGGGCCTGCGGCTTCACTGTCAATGACGTGCTGATGGCGGCGGCCTCCGGTGCCCTGCGCAGCTACATGCTCGACCGTGGCGATGCCGTCGATGGGCTGACCCTGCGCGCCACTGTTCCGGTCAACCTGCGGCCGCTGGAGCACGCCAAGAAGCTCGGCAACCATTTCGGCCTCGTGTTCCTGGATTTGCCGGTCGGCGAGCCCAATCCACTGGGCCGGTTGGAGCGTGTCGCCGAATGTATGTATAACTTGAAAAATTCTAGGCAAGCCATTGTTGCATATGGATTATTGGCTGCACTCGGCATCGCCCCGCAGCCGCTACAGGAACTGGCGCTGGAGATGTTCAGCCGCAAGGCCAGCGCGGTGGCGACCAATGTCCCCGGTCCGCAGCAGCCGCTCTACATGGCCGGCAGCACCCTGCGCGACATCATGTTCTGGGTGCCGCAAACCGGCTCGATCGGACTGGGCCTGTCGATCCTGAGCTATCGCGGCCAGGTCCATTTCGGCTTGATCACCGATGCCCGCCTGATCCCGGACCCCGACGCGGTGGCGCGCCGCTTCGTCGAGGAATTCGACAAGCTGGTGTATCTGGCCATGATGGGTTCGTGGGACCGGCTGCTGGATGCGGATGCGGCGGAAGGGCTGCTGGTCGAAAACGCGGCTTGACGGGCGAAGGAGCCTCTGAACAACTCAGAGGTTCCTGCCAGCCAGGGATGGCTGGCTACGGATCGATCACGCAAGTGATTGATTCGTGTGAGCCAAGTCAGGGCATTGACCGGTCTTGGCGCGGGCTGACAACTCCAGGATGGAGTTGTTCAGACCTTCCCTGAAAGGTTCTGCGTTGCACATGTCCCCGTAGACATCCAGTGAGCCGCCTGCCGTGCGCAACCAACCAAGCGAAACGAAGGACACGCACTGCTTCGTGTCTCGCAGCTGAATCCGGACGGGTGAAATTGCGTACGTTCATTCTGTGGCCACGCGAACGCATCTAGGCTTGGGCCTGTCCCCCACGCCGGAGCCACACATGAACACCTCTCCGATCAAGCTCGCCGTCGTCGCGTCCTGCCTGGCGGTCTTCCTCGCCGGCTGCGCCACCTATGACGATCAGGGCAACGAGACCAACCAGCGCACCCGCCGTGGCGCACTGATCGGTGCCGCCATCGGCACTGCGGCCGGCCTGCTCAGTGGCGACAGCGCGGTCGAGCGTCGCCAGCATGCGATGGTCGGCGCGGGCATCGGCGCGCTGGCTGGCGCGGCGATCGGCAATTACCAGGATCGCCAGGAAGCCGAGCTGCGTCGCGAAACCGCCGGTACCGGGATTGACGTGCAGCGCCATGGCGATGTCATCACCCTGAACCTGCCCGATGGCGTCACCTTCGACTTCAACCGCACCGACATCAAGCCGCAGTTCTATCCCTCGCTCAACACCATCGCCGGCACCTTGCGCGAGTACAACCAGACCATCGTCGAGGTCAGCGGGCATACCGACAGCATCGGCTCGGATGCGGTCAACCAGCGCATTTCCGAACAACGCGCCAATGCTGTCGCCAGCTACCTGACCGCGCAAGGCGTGCAGCCGCAGCGCTTCGAAGTCATCGGCATGGGCAAGCGCTATCCGATCGCCAGCAACGACACCGAGGCCGGCCGCGCGCAGAACCGTCGGGTCGAGATCCGGCTGTTGCCGATGCGTTCGTGAGTTCCTGTGGGGCTTCTGGACGCGGATCAATGCGGATGAATCGCGGGTAGAGCGCGGATAGAGCAGGGGAAAGGGTGGAGTACGCGGTTCGCTCCATCCGCAGTTTCCGCGTTGATCCGCGTCAGAGCAAAGACTTGCAACCGCGACGATGAACACCAGCCGCTGCGCCCCTTGTGCGACCGTTCGCAGCCCCTATACTGACCGCGTCGGCGACGACACGATTTCCCGGGGGTGCACTGGCTTCGACGGGGGTTGCGAAATCGCACGGCGCATGCCGAGGGGGTAGCTTTCCTCGCTAATCCAGCTGCAAAACTCATAGTTGCCAACGACGACAACTACGCTCTGGCCGCTTAAGGCCTAGCCCCGAACCCACTTGTGCCTGTGCTCGTGGATGTAGGGTCATTATCACGGGATAGGTTCCGGCGGCGACCCGCCAACCGGCTCCGAAACTCAGCGGGTGTGGATGACGGCGTGCCTCGCACGGTGTGTTGCCGGCATCCGAGATCAAACACCGAGCTAAGCATGTAGTGCCGGGCATGGAGTGCCTTCGGACGGGGGTTCAATTCCCCCCACCTCCACCAACACAAGCCCCTGATTATTCAGGGGTTTTTCTTTTCTGGCATACTCGAAGACAGCACGCACTCAAGGTGCGGAACGAGCAACGTGGCAATGGCCATCACGCATCGAAGGGGAATCGGCATCCATGCCAACATTGAACTGGATCGGCAAAGAAGCCGTCGTCAAACACCACAAGGATGTGCCCTTCCGCCTGCTGGAGCCGGTGCCGGAACTTTCCTGCGGCCCGGCGGATGCCGGGAACCTCATCGTGCAGGGCGACAACCTGCACGCACTCAAGGCGCTGCTGCCCCGCTATGCCGGAAAGGTGAAGTGCATCTACATCGACCCGCCGTACAACACCGGCAACGAGGGCTGGGCCTACAACGACAACGTGAGCAGCCCGGAGATTCGCCGCTGGTTGGGCGAGGTGGTGGGCAAGGAAGGCGAGACACTGGACCGGCATGATCGCTGGCTATGCATGATGTATCCGCGTCTGGTGTTGCTGAAGCAGTTTCTGCGTGAGGATGGGGCGATTTTTGTGTCCATCGACGACAACGAGGTGGCGACGCTGCGCTTGTTGATGGATGAGATTTTTGAAGCCCGCAACTTTGTGGGCACCGTCATCTGGCAAAAAAAGTACGCCGTATCCAACGACCACAAAACTATCGCCCCCATGCACGACTTCGTGCTGGTTTATCAGCGATCACCAAGTTGGCAACGCAAGCTACTGCCGCGTGGCGAAGAAAAAGACAGCCAGTACAAATTTGAAGACGAGAAAGGTCAGTTTCGTAGTAGCGATTACACCTGCGCAAAAACAGCCGAAGAACGCCCCAATCTTTACTACTCCGTCACCAACCCCAACACGGGTGAGGAAATCTGGCCCAAGCGCACCCGTGTCTGGGCCTACTCGCAAGAAGAGCACCAACGCCATGTGGCAGAGGGTTTGATCTACTGGGGCAAGGTCGGCAAGGGCAAAGTGCCTGCTTACAAACGCTACAAGCACACGCTTCGCAATGACGGAGTTGTGCCGCAGACTTTGTGGCCGCATGAATTTGCTGGCCACACCGACGGCTCACGCAAGGAGCTTCGAGAAGTGTTGCATGACATTCCTTCGGCATCGGATTTTGCAACGCCCAAGCCATCCTTGCTCCTTCAGCGCATCCTTCAAATCGCCACCGACAAAGATTCACTAATCCTCGACAGCTTCGCCGGTTCCGGCACCACCGGCCACGCCGTCCTCAAGCAAAATGCCGAAGACGGCGGCAACCGCCGTTTTATTCTGGTGGAAATGGATGGAAACATCGCCCAAAACGTCACCCGCGAGCGCGTCAAGCGCGTGGCCAAGGGCTACACCAACGCCAAGGGGCAGGCGGTTGAAGGCCTCGGTGGCGGCTTCCAGTTCTGCCGCCTGTCCGCAGAACCCTTGTTCGACGCCGACGGCCAAATCCGCGCCGATGTGAAGTTCGCGCAACTCGCCGAATTCGTCTGGTTTGCCGAAACCGGCACGGGCTTCACCGGCACCGCCGATTCACCGCTGCTGGGCGTGCACGAAGGCCGCGCGATTTACCTGCTTTACAACGGCATCCTCAAGGACAAGTCCGTTGCCGGCGGCAATGTGCTCACCGGCCCGGTGTTCGATGTGCTGCCGAAGTTCGCCGGCCCGAAAGTGATTTACGCCGCTGCCAACCGCATGGGTGCCCGCGCGGCACGTGAAGGCATCGCCTTCAAGCAGACCCCGTACGCGCTGGAGGTGTAAACCATGTCCGGATTCGCACCGAAAATCTATCAACAGCAAGTGCTCGACAGTGTGGAAGCCTATTTCAAGGCCTGCCATGAACTGCCGTCGCCCTCGATTGCGTTCACCGCCACCACCGAACGCCTGTGGGGGCGCGGTTTGTCGCACAACCCGCTGTCGGGCTTCCCGCTCGATATGCCGTACTTCTGTTTGCGCGTGCCCACTGGCGGGGGCAAGACCTGGCTGGCGGCGAAAAGCGTCCAGCTCGTCAACACGCACTTGCTTCGTTGCGAGCACAGCGTGATTCTGTGGCTGGTGCCCAGCAAGCCGATCCGCGAGCAAACCATCAAGGCATTGAAAGATCGCAGCCACCCGTATCACGCCGCATTGCGCGAGGCAGGGCCGATTACGGTGCTGGATCTGGAAGAGGCCAAGAGCGTGACCCGTGCCACGCTGGACACCTCGACCACGGTGATCGTCGCCACACGGCAGGCGTTTCAGGTGGAAGAGGAAGAGTGCCGCAAGGTGTACCAGTCCAGCGGCGCACTGATGCACCACTTCGACAACCTGTCGCCAACGCAGCGCGACGAATTGCTGACCGATGGCGAGGGCAGCGAGCGCACTACACCGTACTCGCTGGCCAATGTGCTGCGCCTGCGCCGCCCATTCGTCGTTGTCGATGAGGCACACAACAGTCGCACGCCACTGGCCTTCGACATGCTGGCGCGCTTCCGCCCCAGCGGGGTGATGGAACTGACCGCCACGCCCGATCTTGAGCGCACGCCGACCAATGTGCTGCACAGCGTTTCCGCCGCCGAGTTGAAGGTGGAGGAAATGATCAAGCTGCCGGTGGTACTGGAAACGGAACCCAACTGGCAGCAGTGCCTGGCCGATGCCATTGGTCGCCGCGATGCCTTGCACAAGCTGGCGGACGAAGAACGTCGTGCTGGCGCGGCCTACCTGCGGCCCATCGTATTGATCCAGTCCGAACCTCGCCGCGCCGGTATCGAGACGCTGGATTTCGAGAAGGTGAAGAACGAGCTGATCACCAACCACGGCATTCCCGCCAGCGAAATCGTGGTGGCCACGGGCGAGGAAAAGGGGCTGGAGCAGATCGATGCCGATTACAAGCTGGGCATTGCCGATCCGGCTTGCCCAGTGAAATTCGTCATCACCCAGAAGGCACTGGCAGAGGGCTGGGATTGCCCGTTTGCTTACATTCTTGTGAGCATGGCGTCGTTGTCATCGGCCACGGCGGTGGAGCAGTTGCTCGGGCGCGTGCTGCGGCAGCCCGGTGCCAGCCATCGGCAGGCCAAGGCATTGAATCAGTCCTATGCCTTCGTGGTGTCGCGCAACTTTGCCGAAACGGCTGGTGCGCTGCGCGACCGGCTGGTGGCCGGTGCCGGGTTCGAGCGGCGCGAAGTCACCGAGTTCGTTACTGCCGCCAAGGCCGAACAGGCGCGGCTGGACCTGGAGGGCCACGCTGGGCGCGTGGTCGTTCGGCCCGTAGCGATTACCTTGTCCGAAAAACCCGACCTGAAGAGCGTGCCGAAGCCGGTGCGTGACAAGGTCAGTTGGGACGGCAAGCTCAACACGCTGACGATCAGCACGCCGCTCACGGAAGATGAAGCTGAAGTGCTCAAGGCATCGGTGACCTCGGAAACTGCTGCTGCGGCGATTGTGGACGCCGCCGAAGTCAGCCGCACCACGGCGATTGAATTCTTCCAGACGCCAGCCGAATTGGGCGAGCGTTTTCGGGTGCCCGCTTTGGCCTTGCACGTGCAGGGCCGACAAGGCGATTTGGCGCTGTTTGATGACCCGGAGGTGCTGGAGTATCCGTGGGATCTTTCACCCTACGATGCCGCGCCGACGGCCGATGACCTGACGGCCTTGGGTGCCGCGCTGAAGGTATCGGAAGGCGGCGAGATCGATATCGATGCGGGTGGCCACGTGGTGTCGCGCTTCCTGCCGGAGTTGCAACGCGATCTGGGCCTCGTCCATCAACCGGAAAACTGGGATGAAGTTCGCATCGCCACCTGGCTATGCCGCAACCTCCCCGAGCCGTCATTGACCCACGCGAGCAAGCAGGCATATGTTGCTGTATGGATTACTGATTTGCTGCGACGTGAAGGTTTCACGCTGGCTCGCGTCAACCTTCAGAAATTTCTGATCCGCAATCTGGTCGACGCGCGCATTCGTGAACTGCGCAAGCAGGCCGTTCGCAAGGCGTTCCAGCAGGCGCTATTCGGTGACGATGCGGCCAAGCGGGTGGCGGTGACGGATCAATACGCCTTCGAGTTCCACGCCCAGGCCTACGCCCCCAGCCGCGACTACGACGGTCGCTTCGGGCACTTCGATTTCCGCAAGCACTTCTATGGGCGCATGGGTGACTTCGACAGCAAGGAAGAGTTCGAATGCGCCTGCCAGTTGGATATGTGGGCGCAGCAGGGACGCATCCAGTTCTGGGTGCGCAACCTCGTGCGGCGCGAAGGCAGTTCATTCTTCTTGCAGAAGGCCGATGGCCGCTTCTACCCAGACTTCCTCTGCCAGTTGCCTGGGACGGCAGACCAACCGGGGCCGATTCTCGCGGTTGAATACAAGGGCGCGGATCGCTGGAGCGGGGCTGAGGATGACCGCCTGATCGGCGGCCTGTGGGCCAATCTGTCAGAAGGCCGTTGCCGGTTCGTGATGATCACGGACAAGCGGTGGGATTGGGTTGAGGAGGCGCTGAAGTGAGCGAACTCCAAGCGCCAACTCCCGGCGAATTCCTGCTCTACGAAACCGAGGACGGCCGCACCCGCGTTGAATGCCGTTTTGCTGAAGATACCCTTTGGCTGTCTCAGGCCATGATGGCAGAGCTGTTTCAGACCTCGCCGCAGAACATCACCCTGCACCTGAAGGCGCTCTACGCGGAAGGGGAAATCGCCACTGAGGCAACCTGTAAGAGTTACTTACAAGTTCGGGCGGAAGGGGAGCGGCAGGTTCGACGCACGCTCAAGTTTTACAACCTCGACGCCATCCTGGCGGTGGGCTACCGGGTCCGCTCGGTACGCGGCACGCAGTTCCGTCGCTGGGCCACCGAACGCCTGCGCGAGTATCTGCTCAAGGGCTTTACCCTGGATGACGAGCGCCTGAAGAACCCGCCCGTCGCCGGGTCGGCCGTGCCAGACCGTTTCGACGAATTGCTGGACCGCATCCGCGACATTCGGGCCAGTGAGCGCCGGATGTACCTGCGTGTGCGCGAGATTTTCGCCATGGCGGCCGACTACGCACCCGCTCTGCCGGAAACCACCCGGTTCTTCCGCTACATCCAGAACAAGCTGCATTTCGCCGTCACCGGCAAGACCGCTGCCGAGCTGATTGCCGAACGCGCCGATAGCCACATCCCGAACATGGCCTGACCACCTGGAAATCGGGCAGTGTGCAGAAGGCCGACGTGACCGTGGCCAAGAACTACCTGCACGAACCCGAGATCAGTGAGCTCAATCGCATCGTGACGATGTGGCTGGATTTTGCCGAGGATCAGGCACGCCGCCGCAAAGAGGTGTTCCTCAAGGATTGGGCCGAAAAGCTGGATGCCTTCCTGAAATTCAATGAGCGCGATGTGCTGGAAGGCGCGGGCCGGGTTTCCAAGAAGCAAGCCGATGCCCACGCAGAAGGCGAGTACGAGCAGTTCGCTGCCCAGCGTCGGGCATTCCTTGAAGCCGAAGGGGCCGAATCCAATGTTCGGGCTTTGGAGGATGCTGCCAACGCTCTGCCGAAACCGAAGCGGAGGTAGATTGCGGATAACTCCGCGCGCGCCCGCAGCCACCCGCGCCAGTGCCCATAAGCTCGGGAGACTGGTTGGCACAGGGTCAACCGTCCACCAATACCAAACCCCGAACCGTTCTCGGTAGGGGGGGGCGTGTGCGAGCGGGCAGGTGGTTGGTGATGCCCCATTTGGACCCGTCTGCCTGTACGATCACGGCATCCTGTCCACACCGAGGCTGCCGCCATGTTTGAACGCTTCTCACGCAGTTGGAGCCTGATCAAGGCCAGTGCCGGCGTCTTGTCCAAGGACAAGGAATTGCTGGTGTTCCCCTTGCTGTCGTCGATCTGCACGGTGATCGTGGCGGTGGCCTTTATCCTGCCTGCGCTGGGCATGGGCTCGCTGGACGGGCTGAAAGAGGGCGGGGCGGGGGTGTCGGTCGGGATGTATGTGCTGACCTTCCTGTTCTACCTGGCGCAGTATTTCGTGATCTTCTTCTTCAACACGGCGCTGGTGGGCGCGGCGATGATCCGGCTCGATGGCGGCGATCCGACCGTGGGCGACGGCCTGCGCATCGCCGGCCGCAAGATCGTGCCGATCCTCGGTTATGCGGCGATTGCGGCGACCGTGGGCATGATTCTGCGCTCGCTGCAGGAACGTGCCGGCTTCCTGGGCAAGATCGTGGTCAGCATGATCGGGGTGGCGTGGACGGTGGCGAGTTTCCTGGTGGTGCCGGTGCTGGTCAGTCGTGATATCGGCCCGATCGATGCGGTCAAGGAAAGTGCGGCCCTGCTCAAGAAGACCTGGGGCGAGAATCTGATCGGGCAAGGTGGCGTCGGCGTGGTGTTCGGCCTGATCTATGTCGCGATGGTCCTGCTGGGCATCGCAGTGATCGTGCTGGCGGCGATGACCGGCAACGGTGTGCTGATCGGTACCGCGGTGGCGGTCATGGTCGTGGCCTTCGTGCTGGTCGCCCTGATCCACGCGGCGCTGGCCGGGATCTACTCGGCGGCGCTGTATCGCTATGCGATGGGCGAAGCATCCTCCACCGGCTTCGATGGGCAGATGCTGCAGCAGGCGTTTCGTCTGAAGTAAGCGCGCAGGGCGTTATCCGCGCACACCACCGGGCTTGCAGCCGGGGTGCAGGCTGGCGCCAGCAGAAGGACGGATGGCGATGCGTTCGAACCAAGGGCCGAGGTGGGGCAGGGCGCGGTTGAACGGCTGGCCGACGGAGTCGGCGAAGTCCAGCCACACGAACAGCCAGATATCGGCAATGGTGAAGCGTGCACCGGCCAGATAGTCGCGTGCTCCCAGGATCCCATCCAGCCAGTGGATGCGATCCTGCGCCACGCGCTTGAGGCCATCGGCGGCTTCAGGCGCCACCGGAATTCGGCCTTCGAAGCGTTGCAGGCCTTCGGCGTAGTGGTAGGCGTTGTGGATGTTTTCGGTGATGTTGAGTTCGACGCGTCGTTGCCACTGGCGCGTGACCGCGCGTTCCTGCGGCGTGCTGCCGATCAGCGCCGGTGCTGGATGCAGTTCTTCGAGGTACTCCATGATCGCCACCGACTCGGCGAGGCAGGTGCCGTCGTCGAGCAGCAGCGCCGGCGTCTGTCCGGCCGGGTTGTGGGCGAGGCAGGACGGTTGCCGGTTTTCGCCGCTGAACACGTCGATCTGCTGCGCGGGCAGGGCCAACCCTTTTTCCAGCAGGAACATGCGCAGGCAGCGTGGCGCTGGGCTCATGGCATCGAGGAGCAGCATCGGTTGCACCTCAGTGGAACGGCAGCGCCGGCTGCCCGGCGATGGGCATGTAGAAATCGTGCAGGTATTTCTCGCCCTCGTCGTCGAAGATCGTCACCACGGTCTTCAGTTCCGGATGCTGGGCGCGGATCCGCTGCGCGGCCAGCAGGTGGGCGCCGGAGCTGGGCCCGCACAGCAGGCCGCGGGTACTGGCCAGCTTGCGCATCTGCGTGATCGCTTCCTCGCTTGAGACGCTGATGGTGTTGTCACCGATCAGGGCGCGGTGACGGGCGAAGATGCCGGGGATGAAACCGTCGGAAATGCCTTCGATCTGATGCAGGGCCACTTCGCCGCACAGGATGGTGCGCGACTCCGAGGGTTCCATCGCGAACAGGCGCACGTTCGGGTTGACCGCGCGCAGCGCTTCGCCGACACCGATCAGGGTGCCGCCGGTGCCAACGCCGTGGACGAAGGCATCGGGCACGCGCTGGCCGAGTTGGGCGAGGATTTCCTGTCCAAGCCAACTGCGGTTTTCTTCCACATTCCATTCGTTCTCGAACTGGCCGGGGAAGAAGAAGCCGGGCTGCTGGCCCAGCTCGCGGGCGCGTTCCAACGCGGCATTGACGTGGAAGTTGCCGCAGAACAGCACTTCGGCGCCGAACGCACGGGAGATAGCGACGCGCTCACTGGACAGGCCTTCCGGCATCACCACCAGCATCCGGTAGCCCTTGACCGCCGCCACCATCGAGAACGCATTGCCGGTGTTGCCGCTGGTGGCTTCGACAATGGTGTCGCCGGGCTTGAGCAAGCCTTCCTGCTCGGCACGCTCGACGATGTATTTGGCGATGCGCGCCTTGATCGAGCCGGAGGGGTTGAGGAATTCGCATTTGGCGAACACGCCGTCGATATCGAGCAGGGGTGTATCGCCAATGGCATCGAGGATGGTGGATGAAACGCCGGGAAAGCGCGTGGGCATGGCTGTCGCCTCCGTGTAGTGCCGATAGTCTCGGCTCAGGAGGCCATGCTGGCGCTGACCTGCGTCAATGCCTTGCGAAAACGCGAAACGCCCGTTGCCGGGCGTTATCGGGGTGCCGTCATGCGCGCCGGTTCAGCGGTGCCGGTAGGTGATCCGGCCCTTGGTCAGGTCGTAGGGCGTCATCTCGACCTTGACCTTGTCGCCGGTCAGGATGCGGATGTAGTTCTTGCGCATGCGCCCGGAAATATGGGCGATGATCTCGTGGCCGTTTTCGAGCGTCACCCGGAACATGGTGTTCGGGAGGGTTTCGGAAATGGTGCCTTCGAATTCGATGACGTCGTCTTTCGCCATGGGCGGTATGCGCAACCGGGCGCCGCGAATGCGGTCCCAAAGTCCGCTATTTTGGCACGTTGATGGGCTGTACGCAAAGCCGGGTTCTTCTGACGCCGGCAATAGCTCCCGCCTGTGCGGAGACGTGGCCGGATGCCCTTGCGTGCGTATGTTCTCCGGCGCCGGCCTGCGACCGACGCCTCCCCCTTGATTTCGCACGCAAGGACATCCGACCACGTCTGACGGCTGGCTTCAGGCCAGTTCTTCCGCCGGGAATTCGCCGAAGGCGTTGCTCCACGAACCGATCAGGCATGGCTGGTCGCGGGCATCGGCAAGTGCAGCCAGATAGCGTTCTCGTGACCAGACCTCGACGCCCAGACGCCGGGTATGCGCATTGGGGACCTGCGCGTCGATATGGGGCCAGCCCCAGTCGAGCAGGCGCTGTGCCAGCACGGCCAGGGCCAGCGAGGACGCGCCCGAGCACGCCGAGTACATGCTGTCGCCGCAGAACATGCGTCCCACCGCCAAGCCGAACAGGCCACCCACGAGGCGGCCGTCGCCATCAAACACCTCGATACTGTGGGCATGGCCGAGGTGGTGCATCCGGGCATAAGCGGCTTGCATCTCGGCGGTGATCCAGGTGCCGGATTGCCCGGTGCGTGGTGCCGCGCAGCCCGTGACGACCTGCCCGAATGCACTATCGGCGCGCACCGTCCAGCCGCTGTGTCGCAGGCGTCGCCGCAACCGCTGCGACAGGTGCACGCCATCGCTGCGAAACACCGCACGCTGCGACGGACTCCACCACAGGATCGGTTCGCCCTCGGAATACCAAGGGAAGATGCCGCTGCGGTAGGCGGTCAGAAAACGCGTGGGCGACAGGTCGCCGCCCACCGCAAGCAGGCCGTCGGGGTCGGGCAGGGCATGATCGACGGGCGGAAACGGTGCATCTGGTGCCTTATCGAGCAGAACGGGCAAGGGTTGCATGGCTTGGCGTAGGAGCGAACCGAGGCCGCAGGCCGAGGGGCGCGATGGAAATGTCGAGGACAAAGCATTGCTTCGCGCCCCTGCGGTGCGCTCCTGCGGGGAATGTGCTCAATGCCCCTCGTCGAGGTACTTCTCTGCATCCAGCGCGGCCATGCAGCCGAAGCCGGCGCTGGTGATGGCCTGCCGATAGACCTGGTCGGCGACATCGCCGGCGGCGAACACGCCTTCGATGCTGGTCTGGGTGGCGTTGCCGGCAAGGCCGGTATTGATCACCAGATAGCCGTTCTTCATCGCGAGCTGGTCCTTGAACAGTTCGGTATTCGGACTGTGGCCGATGGCGACGAAGAAGCCCTGCACGGCGATCTCGCGGCTGCTGCCGTCTTGCACCGAGGTCAGCCGCATGCCGGTGACGCCGGCGTCATTGCCCAGCACTTCATCGACGGTGTGGAACCAGACGGTTTCGATCTTGCCTTCGGCCACCTTGGCGAACAGCTTGTCTTGCAGGATCTTTTCCGAACGCAGGGTGTCGCGACGATGGACGAGGTAGACCTTGCGGGCGATGTTGGACAGGTACAGCGCCTCCTCGACCGCGGTGTTGCCGCCGCCGATCACGGCCACGTCCTGATCCTTGTAGAAGAAACCGTCGCAGGTGGCGCAGGCCGACACGCCGCGGCCCTTGTAGGCCTCTTCGGAGGGAATGCCGAGGTACTTGGCGGTGGCGCCAGTAGCGATAATCAGCGCATCGCAGGTGTATTCGCCGGAATCGCCGACCAACAGGAACGGCCGCTGCGACAGGTCGGCGGTGTGGATGTGGTCGAACACGACTTCGGTCTCGAAGCGTTCGGCATGCGCCTGCATGCGTTCCATCAGGGCCGGTCCCATCAGGCCGTGGGCGTCGCCGGGCCAATTGTCGACCTCGGTGGTGGTGGTCAGCTGACCACCCATCTGCATGCCGGTGATGACCACCGGTTTGAGGTTGGCGCGGGCGGCATAGACCGCGGCGGTCCAGCCGGCGGGGCCGGAACCGAGGATCAGGAGGCGGACGTGGCGACGGGTGCTCATGGCGGGGTAGGGTGTTCCTGACATCGAGAGGTTGCACGGAGTTTACTGGCTGCTTCCAACTTGGTGGCCACGGCGTGTTGTTACAAGGCGCGTTTATCGAGACGCAGACGGCCACGGCTGGGACAAACGCGCTCGTGCTGCTGGCCGAAAGTGCAACAATGCGCAGGCGCGCGGCGACGATTGTCGAATGCGTGGGCTGGGCCTGTGTGGGTGCTGACCAGGCCGGATTGGATGACGCGGCAAGCGGATGACGGATCGCGCAGCACAGCCCGAGTCTTTGTCGTATTATCAATTACGTGCGGAATATTCCTGAGGTCAGATAGCAGGTGGCAAAAGCGGCAGCCGACGTTCGCAAATCCGGTCGCAAGACGGCACCGCCGCGCAGCAGCGGTGAGCGTCCGCCTTCGTCTCGACTTTGGCGCGATCTTGCATTGATCGCGGTCATGCCGTTGCTGCTGTATCTGCTGGTCAGCCTGTTCAGCCATAACACTCTGGATCCCGGCTGGGATCGCGGCGGCAGCCTGTTGTCGCCGGTGCACAACCTCGGCGGGATTGCGGGCGCATGGATCGCCAGTTTCCTGCTGTTTCTGACCGGCTACGTCGCCTTCCTGCTGCCGTTCGTGCTCGGTGCGATCGCGTGGATCGCGCTGTTCGGCATGGACAGTGACGGCGATGGTCATGCCGATCTCGGGCCGGCGCTGCGCTTGGTCGGCATCGTCGGGTTCCTGGTCGCCAGTTGCGGCCTGCTGTTCCTGCGCGATGTGCCCGCCAACGACTACTCTGCCGGCCCCGGCGGCATCCTCGGCACACTCACCGGGCGCTCGCTGCTGCATGGCTTCGGGCCGGTGGGGGCCAACCTGTTCCTGGTCACCTTGTTCCTGATTTCGGTCACTTTGGCGACCGGCTTGTCGTGGCTGGCGGTGATGGATCGGGTGGGGGCCTTTGTGCTGGCGCTGCCGAATCTGCTCAATCGCGGTGCGCGGCAGGGCGCGAAGACCGCGAGCGAGTGGAGTGAAGCGCGCATACTGCGCGAGGAGCGCGAGGAAGCGCGTCGCACCGACAGCGAACTGCGTGCCAAGCGTGACAAGGTGAAGATCGAGGCGCCGGCGACACCGGTGGTTGAAAAGAGTGACCGCGCCAAGCGCGAGCAACAGATTCCATTGTTCTCTGGCGGCAGCACCGGTTCGGATCGCCTGTCGTTGTCCTTGCTCGATCCGCCCAAGCCGCAGCCCAAGGGCTACGACGCCGAGACGCTGGAAACACTGTCGCGGCAGATCGAATTCAAGCTCAAGGATTTCCGCATCGACGTCGAGGTGAAGGAAGCCCAGCCTGGCCCGGTGATCACCCGCTTCGAAGTGCAGCCGGCACCGGGCGTGAAGGTCAGCCAGATTTCTTCGCTGGACAAGGACATTGCCCGCGGCCTGTCGGTGAAATCGGTGCGCGTGGTTGACGTGATTCCCGGCAAGTCGGTGATCGGGATCGAAATCCCGAATTCCCGCCGCGAAATGATCTACCTGTCGGAATTGCTCGACTCCAAGGAATACGACAAATCCTCCAGCCCGCTGACACTGGCGCTGGGCAAGGGCATCAGCGGTCAGCCAGTGGTCGCGGACCTGGCGCGCATGCCGCATCTGCTGGTGGCGGGCACGACGGGCTCGGGCAAATCGGTCGCGGTCAATGCGATGGTGCTGAGCCTGTTGTTCAAGGCGTCCTCGAAGGAGTTGAGGATGCTGATGATTGACCCGAAGATGCTGGAGCTGTCGGTCTATCAGGGCATCCCGCACCTGCTGGCACCCGTCGTCACCGACATGAAGGAAGCCGCCAACGGCCTGCGCTGGTGCGTGGCCGAGATGGAGCGCCGCTACAAGTTGATGAGCGCGGTCGGCGTGCGCAACCTCGCCGGGTTCAACAAGAAGGTGAAGGACGCCATCGACGCTGGCCAGCCCATGCTGGACCCGCTGTTCAAGGCCGATCCGAACGCCGACATGGCACCGCCGACGCTGGAACCCTTGCCCTTCATCGTCGTCTTCATCGACGAATTCGCCGACATGATGATGATCGTCGGCAAGAAGGTGGAAGAGCTTATCGCCCGCCTCGCGCAGAAGGCGCGTGCCTCCGGCATCCACTTGATCCTCGCTACCCAGCGGCCGTCGGTGGATGTCATCACCGGTCTGATCAAGGCCAATATCCCCACCCGGATCGCGTTCCAGGTGTCGAGCAAGATCGATTCGCGCACCATCCTTGACCAGAGCGGTGCCGAAACCCTGCTCGGCAATGGCGACATGCTCTACCTGCCGCCCGGCACCGCCTTGCCCGAGCGTGTGCACGGTGCATTCGTCTCCGATGAGGAGGTGCATCGCGTGGTCGAGCATCTCAAGCAGGGCAGTACCGGCCCGGATTACATCGAGGGCGTACTGGAAGAATCACAGACGATGTACGACGGCAGCAGCGTCGGCGCAGGCGGCTTGCCGGAAGCACCGACGAGCACCGACCCGGAAGCCGATCCCCTGTACGACCAGGCCGTGCAGATCGTCACCGAATCCCGTCGCGCGTCTATCTCCGGCGTGCAGCGCCGGCTGAAGATCGGCTACAACCGCGCCGCACGATTGGTCGAGGCGATGGAGGCCGCAGGCGTGGTCAGCGCCCCCGAGCACAACGGCGATCGTGCCGTGTTGGCGCCGCCGCCACCGCGTTGACATCAGGATTCCAGCGCGTGCCATGCATAATGCGGGGCCGTGAATCAGACCCCAGGATTGCCCATGCGCAAGCTCGCGTTTTCATTGTTGCTGCCCATCGTGATGTTGGCACCTGCCGCACAGGCGGGAACCTATGGCGAGGCACTGGGCAAGTGCATGGTCGAACGCTCCACCGATGCCGATAAACAGCAGCTCGTCGAATGGATATTTTCCGCGCTGGCCTACAACCCGAGGATCAGCCAGTACGCGCGGATGAGCCCGGAGCAGCATGCGCAGATCGATGCGCGGCTGGCTGCGCTGGTGGAGAAGCTGCTGACCGACTATTGCAAGGACGAAGCGAGCAAGGCCTTTCGTTACGAAGGCAGCACAGCGTTCAGCGATGCCTTCGAGATGCTCGGCCAGGTGGCGGGACGACAGATTTTCGATTCGCCGGATGTGACCAAGGGTGCGATGAATTTCACCCATTTCATCGACCTGCCCAAGCTGCAGGAAACCCTTGTTGCTCCGAAGGATGCCGTGAGCAAGTGATCGCTTTGCCGCGCATGCTGAAAGATGATTGCGTGATCTCGGGTTGTGCTTTTTAGGCCGTCATCCCAGCGCAAGCCGGGATCCATTTCTTGTGCAAGGCATTGAATGGACAGGCCGCCATCTGTCCGAGGTGGCGCTGGTTTTCAACGCTGTCCAAACCGCCATGCGCACATCGCGGCATGCTCCCGCTGGATTCAGCAAACAAACTGCACACTGACTGCAGTCACATCGGAATACGTCCCATGAAACTTCTCGCGTCCACCCTGGTTGCAGGTTTGTTGCTCGGCTGCGGGTTCGCCCATGCCGGCGCGCGGGAGGATCTGAAGGCATTTGCTACCGGCCTGCGCGGGCTGGACGGTCAATTCCAGCAGGATGTGTTCGACCCACAGGGGCGCAAGAAGGACACCAGTTCCGGGCGGGTCGCCATGTCCGCGCCGAACCTGTTCCGCTGGGAATACAGGCAGCCGTATGCACAGTTGATCATCGCCGATGGCAAGACCGTGTGGGTGTTCGATCCCGACTTGAAGCAGGTCAGCCGCCGCCCGCAAGGCGTGGAGGAGGCCAGCAGTCCGCTCGCCATCCTGCTCGATCCTGCGCGATTGGATCGCGATTTCATCGTGAAAGATGGCGGCGATGCCGATGGCCTGGACTGGCTGGCGATCAAGCCGCGTTCGGCCGAGGCCGGCTTCCGCAGTGCGCGGATCGGCTTCATCCGCAATCAGTTGTTGCGGATGGAATACGAGGACGCACTCGGTCAGCGCACCCAGATCGAGTTCAGTGGCTGGAAGCGCAACCCGGCGTTCGCTGCCGGCACCTTCAGTTTCACGCCTCCAGCGGGTGTGGACGTGATCGGCGGGCAGTAACGAGGGCTGGGCGCGCGCACCGCGTCGCAAACCCTGCGACGGCGGGCCGTAGAATGCCGGCATGGCCGGCACTCGCAAACAATCAGGGAGCTTGGATCTGCCGATCGGGCAGGCCGATGCCATGGCATTGAAACCACTGGCCGAGCGCATGCGACCACGCACGCTGGACGAGATGGTCGGGCAGTCGCGCCTGCTGGCCCCGGATTCGGCGCTGCGCCGCGCGATCGAAGCCGGTCGCCTGCACTCGATGGTGCTGTGGGGGCCGCCCGGCTGCGGCAAGACCACGTTGGCTTTGTTGCTGGCCCACCACGCGGAGGCGGAATTCGTCGCCATCTCTGCGGTGCTCTCCGGCCTGCCACAGGTGCGCGAAGTATTGGCGCGTGCGCAGGCGCGCTTCGAAGCGGGCGAGCGCACCTTGCTGTTCGTCGATGAGGTGCACTACTTCCGGGTCGCTACTAACTGTTAACTGACGTTTTTTCAATACGAAACAATGACATGGATGATGTAACAGTTTCCGGTTGTGATGCGCCGCCAGGCTGGGACTTTGGGGGATGCGGTCCGACATTGAAGGCGTCCTTGCTGTATGCGTAGGTCGCTAATCATCGACGAGGCATCCAGCCCTTCGAGGGCTCTGCGCCGGACATTTATCAAAGCACAGGCGTGGACGATATTCGGAAAGCCGCAAGAGTCGGTCCGCCAACTCGAGAATGACGAGCAGCAATGAGTGATCTCTTAAAAATGGCCCCATCCGCGCCGCTAGCTGATGCAATGAGGCCGAAAAGCCTGGCCGAGGTTGTAGGTCAGGCACACTTGATTGGCCCTGGAAAGCCACTTCGGCTCGCCTTTGAGTCAGGGAAACCGCACTCAATGATTCTTTGGGGGCCGCCTGGGGTTGGGAAAACGACCATCGCAAGGCTGACTGCGAGTGCATTCGGTTTCGAGTTCATCGCTCAATCAGCAGTTCTTTCGGGTGTGAAGGATATCAGGGCGTCAATGGAACTTGCCGAGCAGAATCTCGCACTCGGCAAGAAGACAATCTTATTCATTGATGAAATCCACCGCTACAGTAAGAGCCAGCAGGATGCTCTACTTCCGTTCGTTGAATCAGGATTGGTTACCTTCATCGGGGCGACAACTGAAAATCCGTCATTTGAGGTCAATGCAGCACTGTTGTCGCGGGCGCAAGTGTATGTGCTGAAATCGCTGTCGGATGAGGATCTGAGGCTTCTTGCTTTAAGAGCGGTCCAGGTGGCCTTTTCTGATATGCATTTGGCCGATGCTGCGATCGCAGTGCTGATCGGTTACGCGGATGGCGATGCTCGGCGAATGCTCAATCTTCTCGAGCAAGTACTTACGGCTGCCCGCGCTGCCGGCAATCAAGTCGTTGATGTTGAGTTCCTTCAGAACACTCTCACCTTAAACTCTCGCCGTTTCGACAAGAATGGTGACAACTTCTACGATCAGATATCGGCGTTGCATAAGTCGGTGCGCGGTTCGCATCCTGACGCAGCTCTATACTGGCTGAATCGCATGCTCGACGGCGGTGCGGATGCCAAATATCTCTCCAGGCGTATAATTCGCATGGCGTGGGAAGACATCGGTTTGGCTGATCCCCGGGCACTGCAGATTGCGAATGATGCTGCTTCAACATTTGAGCGTCTAGGCTCGCCTGAGGGTGAGTTGGCATTGGCGCAAGCTGTTATTTATCTGGCGATTGCTCCAAAGAGCAACGCTGGCTACATGGCTTACAAAGAGGCGAGAGCTTTTATTGCTAACGATAAGTCGCGGGATGTGCCATTCCACTTGCGCAATGCTCCGACAAGCCTAATGAAGCAACTTGGGCACGGCAAAGAATATCGCTACGCTCATGATGAGCCAGAAGCCTACGCTGCAGGTGAAACATATCTTCCAGATGGCATGCGGGAGCCGGGTTGGTATAGACCGGTTCGCCGTGGTCTAGAGTCGAAAATTGCTGAGAAACTTGCTCATCTCCGTGCGCTTGATAGTGAAGCGGGAGAATCCTGATCTAGCTCTCCAAGTCTCTGATCGGCGCAATTCGCAATATTTCCGCAGGAACTGTCAACAACAGACGGAGGCCGGCTTCATAAGGCACGAAAATCCTTAACCTTGGGCGGTTGGGTTTTGATTGTTGGTATCAGGGCAGAGTTCCGGGGGCCATGAGCAACGCGAGGCCGGACGATGATCCCTTCAGTCTGCAGGGCATCGGCCGGCCTCGACATGGAGTGCGCTGTTTGGTTCAGCTTTCAGCTGCCGACAGCACGTCACTGAGCGACCGTGCCACCAGGTAGCGCGCAGGGTTGTCGCCGACGGCCAGCGCCTTGAAGTGAGCCTTGCCACACTCGATCTTGGCGCTTTCCTTGCTGCGAAGGTCGTCGGTGAACAGGCTGCTCTTGGTCTCGACCACGAAGTACAGGCGCTTGGTGCCGTCCTTGTTGACCAGCACGGCCCAGTCGGGGTTGTAGCTGCCCAGCGGGGTGGGCACCTTGAACCAGCCGGGCAGCTTGGCGTAGAGCACCACGTCGTCGTCCTTTTCCAGGGCGTCGGCGAAGTCGCGCTCGGTGGCCGAGTCGTAGACCACGTGCTCGTAGATCGAGCGCTTGGTGTCGCGCAGCATGTTGGTCAGGTAGCCGGTCAGCTCCTCGGTCTCGAACAGCTCCTGGGCCCAGACGGCGTCGTCGCCCAGGCGCTGGTAGCGGATGCCGTCCACCAGGGCCATGCGCTTGCAGCGGTTGATGATTTCGGCCGCCTGCTCGATGAACTGCTGTGGGTTGCGCTTGAAGTCGTCCAGCCGCTCGCACTCGGTCAGGATCTTGACCAGCGTGCGCCGCGTCAGCTGCGTGCGGTCCTGCAGATCGGTCAGCAGGTCTGGCAGCTCGATGTCTGCCTCGTCCAGCACCACCGTCGACGCACCAGCCACTTCGGTGGCCTCCACGCCAGCTTTGCCAATGCCAATTTCCGCCTTGCGCCATTGCAGCCGGGCGCGGGCGATGTGCAGGTCACGGGTCAGCGCCGCCGTACAGTCACGGATGAGCTTGTCGTTGTCGAACTGCACGCGGTACGTGGTCTTGTGCTTGATGCGGTCCCACAGCGCCTTGAAGTCCTCGCTCAGCGTCACGGCCTTGCCGTCGGCGCCCTTGCGTAGCGGCACGGTCTCGCGGTCGTCGCGGTTCTTCACCTCCACGCGGCCGGTCACCTTGCGCAGCAGCTCGGCCACCTGGCCCCGGTAGGGCTCGAAGGCCTCGGGCAGGGCCAGCTTGCCGTCCTTCAGGGCGGTCTTAAGCGAGTCCTGCACCTTGCCCTTGGCGTCGATGTGTCCGGCAGCACGCAGGTGGTCCCACAAGGCCTTGGACTGGTCCACGCCCAGCGGGGCCACCGTGCCGTCGGGTGCGGTAATCGCGAGGGTAGCGAACTGGTGCTGCTCGACAATGCCGAAGCGGATGCCCGTGTCGGCCTCGATTTCCCTCTGCAGGTTGTCGGCGAATTCCTGGTACGACTCGGTGGCAATCACCGTCAGCCGGTTCACGTCGTGCCCGTAGACGCGCTGCCCGTCCTGGTTGACGCACAGGCGCAATCCGCGGCCCAGGGTCTGGCGTCGCTCGCGCTCGCTTCCCATCTCGCGCAGGGCGCAGATCTGGAAGACGTTGGGATTGTCCCAGCCTTCCTTCAGGGCCGAGTGGGAAAAGATGAACTTCAGCGGCGTGCCGAAGCTGAGCAGCTTCTCCTTCTCCTTCATGATGAGGTTGTAGCCGCGCTCGGCGTCGGCGCGGCTGGTCTCGTTCTTCAGGCCGCCTGCCTTGTCCAGCTCGGGGTCGGCCCAGCGTCCCTTCTTGTCGATCGAGAAGTAGCCGTCGTGCACGGCGGCGGCTTCCTGGGCCAGATCCACCTCGCCAAACAGGCTCTGGAAGGCCGGCAGCTTGGCCGCGCGCCGATACTCTTCCTCGAAGATGCGGGCGTAGTCGCCCTTCACCGGGTTGCCGTCCTTGTCGTACTGGCGGTAGCGCGCCACCGACTCGATGAAGAACAGCGACAGCACCTTGATGCCCTTGGGCCGCAGCAGCTTCTCCTTCTCCAGGTGCTCCTTGATGGTCCGCCGGATCATCTCGCGCTGCACGGCCAGGGCATCCACTTCGCCGTGGGCCTGCCCCAGGGCAAGGTGGACCTCGCCGCCGGGGTAGCGCAGCTCCATGAACTCTTCGCCCTTGGCGGTGCTGATCACGCCCACGCGGAAGTCGGCATACACCGCCCGCTTGGCCAGCTGCGCCAGGTCGTCGCCGTCGTTGACGGTCAGCACCTGCGGCTTGGCGCCGGTGGCCGTCTGCACGTGCAGTTCCACCTTGGCCGAGATGCCCTTCTTGTTGCTCACCTCCAGCAGCCGCACGTAGGGCTTGTTATAGGCGTCCTCGATGGTGGCCGCTGCCACCTCGATCTGCTTGACCAGCTTGCGCTCGTAGGCGTCCACGGCGTCCAACCGGTACACCATGTGGTGCTTGTTGGCGTGGGTGGCCGAGTAGCGCAGGGTGCACAGCGGGTTCATCGCGTCCAGTGCGGCCTTGCCGGCACCGCTGAGGCCGCCGTCCACGCTCTGCGGCTCGTCCACGATGACGATGGGTCTCGTGGCGCGGATGAGGTCGATGGGCTTCTCGCCGCCGGTCTTCTCGCTGTCCTTGTAGAGGTTGTTGACCTCCTTCTTATTGATGGCGCCCACCGTCACCACCATGATCTGGATGGTGGCGCTGGTGGCGAAGTTGCGCACCTGGCCCAGCTTGCTCGAGTCGTACAGGAAGAAGTCCACCGGCACGCCGGCATACATGCTCTTGAAGTGCTCCTCGGTGATCTGCAGCGACTTGTAGACGCCTTCCTTGATCGCCACCGACGGCACCACGATGACGAACTTGGTGAAGCCGTAGCGCTTGTTCAGTTCGAAGATCGTGCGCAGGTAGACGTAGGTCTTCCCGGTGCCAGTCTCCATCTCGACGGTGAAATCACCCGATGCCAACGTGCATGAAGGCGCCAGGCCGTTGCGCAGCTGCACGCCGCGCAGGTTGTCCAGCAGCTGGTCGTCTACGAGGGTTAGGCGGTTGCCCAGGCCCTTGTCGGTATCGGCCACGCCCAGCGTCAATTGCTGGTCGGGCAGCTTCATGGTGACGGTGAACTCGGTGCGGCAGATCTCCTGGCCACGGAACAGGTCGCAGACGGACTCGATGGCCTGGAGCTGGTAGTCCAGGTTGGGCTCGAAGTGAAGCTTCATCGCATCGGCCTCACAGACTGCGCACGTTGGCGATGCCGTTCTGTTCCAGGATCGCGGCCATGTTGGTCTTGGCAACGTCGTCAGCGAAGGCGCTGTCACGAAACACGCAAGTGGTGTCGCCGGCTGGAGCCATTTCCTTGTGCCAGGCGATGATGCCCTGGGCCAATGCCTCGATCTCCGGCGCTCCAATGCTCGGCTCAAGGCAGGCAATCAGTACGCCGCCCGCCACGCTGTGCACCGTCTTGCCTGCGATGGTTCTAGTTGTCACCTGCACACACAGGTCCAGCCCAAGCTTGAGAAGCAGTTCACTCAGCACATCAGCCGCTGTTCGGCCTGGGACGATGTGCTCGGCATGATCGAATATCGATGCCACCAGGTCGGCAGGTTTGGGCGACCAGGCCGTAATGTTTGACGTGTCTAGCCGGTAGCTGCGGAAGCCGGTATCAACCTCAGCATCCGGAAACTCTGAACGGATGCGTTGGGCTGCCAAAGCCAGCCGCTTTTTGCAGATGTCAGCAATGGTTCTAAAGCCTGCCTTAGCCGCTTCGCTGCCCTCAGCGCACAGCTCGGGAATTTGAACGAGGATGAAACGGCGGGGCTGGCCTGACTCCGCGCTTGTACGCATCGTGGCATGTCCCGTCGTCCCCGAGCCAGCAAAGAAGTCGACAACGAGGTCGTCAGCGGTAGTGAACCACCCGATCAGGTTCTGCATCATCGTGAGGCTCTTTGGCGTCTCAAGCGGAGGCGCAGATAAGCCGAATAGTCCTGCGAGCTCAGTTGATACTTCTCCCTGCATACCCCACCGCTGCACAGTAGGTGGCGTAAAGACGCCTCGCTCCTTGCTGACCTTTAATTTTCCAGTGCCGGTGAAATAGAACTCAAGCACTCTTTGGCCGCGCGAATCGACCAACGCGTTCCGATCTCCGTAGAAATACTGCTTCATCTGATTTGCTTGAGTGAATGCCGCTTCAAGCACGACGTCTTCAGAAAGCTTGCCGTCAGCTGCAATCATTCGACCCTCGCAAAGTCGAACCTTTTCGGTCTCGCCCCAAGTTCCGTTCAACTCAAAGCCATCTGGCGCATCAAATCTAGTTCCCTTAGGGAACTTGAACTTCTGCAGCGGGTGGCGGGCAGACTCTTTCTTCATTGCGCCAGCCTCGAAGTCCTCCGCTTCTTGGGCCTTGATGGTCTTAACTTCATCAATTGACCGGGCATACACAAGCACGTACTCGTGGTAGACCTTGAACAGGCCCGCCTGTGCACTGTGGTTCTTATCCCACACCAGTTGCGCTATGAAGTTCTCTTCGCCGAAAACCTCGTTCAACACATGCTTGAGGCTGTGCTGTTCCTTGTCATTGATGGAAATACAAAGAACTCCGTCGCTCGTCAGAAGGTTCCTTACAAGCTTCAACCTGGGATACATCATGTTGAGCCAGTCCGTGTGGAACCGGCCGCTCGCCTCCGAATTGCTACTTATCTTGTAGCTACCGTCCAGCTGGCCGGTCACCTCCAAATAGTTCCTAATGCTGTCTTTAAATCTGTCGGGGTACACGAAGTCCTTCCCGGTGTTGTAAGGAGGATCCAGGTACGCCAGCTTTACCTTGCCGGCGTAGCTCTTCTGCAGCAGCTTCAGCACTTCGAGGTTGTCGCCCTCGATCATCAGGTTCTTCGTGGAGCCCCAGCCCACGCTTTCGTCCGGACAGGGGCGCAGCGTGCCGGTGCTGGGGGTCAAGGCCAGTTGGCGCGCAGCCCGCTTACCGTGCCAGTTCAGGCCGTACTTCTCTTCGGCGTCGCTCAACGTCGCGTCGCCCACCAGCGCCTTCAATACGTCCAGGTTGACGGCCGGGCCGTTCGGCCCCTCGGTCACCAGCTCCGGGAACAGGGCCTTGAGCTGGGCCACGTTTTCGGCCACCAGGTCGGCGGATTGGGCCTCAGGGCTGGCCGCTTCGAGCTTCTGCATCTTTGGGTCTTTCATTCGGTCGTTCTTACTTTTCGGGGTGGGCGAGTCACAGCTGCGCACGGGCTGCGTTCAGGTCGGCCTGCAGGCGCTGCAGCGCCAGGTTCAGGTCTACCTGCTTGGCAATCTGTCGTTCCTTGGCGGCCTGGCTGCGCAGGCGCGCCGCCTCTTGTTCGAGCCGTTGGCAGGTGCGCAGGGCTTCGCGCTGGGCGGCGGCTGCTGTGGGGCCGCTGGGCAGGCGGAAGTTCCCGGTCAGCCGGGCGGCCTCCGCAGCGGTGAGGCAGTCCATCCAGCCCTGGTACAGGGCCATCAGGTCTTGATGCGGCTGGCGGTCCAGGGCCATCGCCTCCAGCAGTGGGCCCGCCACGGATGCGTTGCCGGTGTCGGGGCCAAGCAGCTCGGAGCGGACCAGCTCACCGTCGAGCACCAGCCTGCCCGCCTCGTTCTGCGCGGGGCGCTTGTGGGCCAGGCTGAGGGCGAGCCGGGTCGGTGTCGAGGCCTCGGCCGCTGATGCGGCGCCCGGCGTCAGCGCCTGGATCAGCAGCACGGGGTAGGGCACTGCCCGGTGCACCAGCTCGGCCAGCCGCAACCACTGCGATGCCTTGCCATGCGTGGCACGCACCTGCACGCTGAGCACGGCCACTTCCAGGTACTCGCGCCCGTCGGCGCGGTGTTCCGGGATGGCCACGGTGCCGGGCTTCAGCGCAGCGATCCACTGCAGCTCCTCGATGCCGTCGGTCAGCAGCCGCCGGTCGGCCGCCGTCGGCGCGCCGTGCTCGGCCAGCATCTTCTTGGGCACGCGCTGGTCCACGCGTGCGCGCTCGGGCAAGGCCAGCGCCTTGACCACGTCGTCAGCGGTGAGGTAGTGCGTCGCCGTCATGGGGTCAGCGCAGCTCCGAAGGCCTTGACGGTGTCCTCGCTGTCGCGGCCCGACACGGTCTTGCCGGTGGCGGCTTCGATGAGCTCCAGCAATGCGCCAGCGCGCAGGCGGATGAAGGCGTCAAAGTCGTCTGCACGCAGTGCGGCCACGGGGATGACGTGCGAGGTCAGGAACTCGTCCAGGCTACTCTGCGGCACCTGCTTGGCCTTCTGGATCCGGCCCAGATAGACGCTGGGGGCGTCACCACTGATGAAACGGTTGGTGCCGGCGGCAAGCGGCGCCTTGTTGATCACGCTGTTCCACTTATCCTTGGGCAGTTTCTGCTTCTCGCACCACGCGCGCGGAAAGATGTGGTGGATGTCGATGGCGTTGTTGAAGTAGGTGTTCAGGTCGATGGGCGTGCCGCTGATGAAGTCACGTCCGCCATGCTTCATCAGCAGGGCGGCCAGGCCCTTGTAGGCCGCCGCCAGGCGGCTTTGCAGCGACAGCAGGCGGGTGGGCGCGAAATTGGCGTCGCGCACCGTCCGCGGCTCGGTGCCGCCGTCCACCCATGCCACCACGTCTTGCATGTCCATTGCGAAGCGCGTCTCGTTGGCGCCTCCGTAGAGCTCCCCCAGCACGCCGCTCCAGTACCAACGCAACAGGCTCTGCTTGATGCCGTGCAGGGTTGTCCGATCGCCCAGGTGGGCGCAGATCGCGGCCAGTGGAATCAGCTGCGTGGCATAGGGCAGGCTGCGCTCATCGAAGATCTTCTCCTCGGCCAGCAGCTCGGCCGCGCGCTTGAAGCCCTGTTCCAGGGCCGCCTCCAACGCCTTGAAGTCGGCCAGATCCAACTTCAGCACGTCGGCACGCTTGCAGCTCACCGCCGTTTTCTGAGCCTGGTGCCGCCGGTAGCTGGCCAGCAGCGTGATGGCAGTCAGGAAGCTCGTGCCGTCCACGGCCTCCAGCACGTCGTGCTTGGCGGTCAGCCGTTCGCGCCGGGCTTCCCAGTCATCGCGCAGGTTGAACTCGTCTGCTGCAAAGGTGGCGGTCATCAGCTCGAACACGGTCAGCGTGACGCCGCCGGTGTTGACCTTCTCAAAGACCTGGCACACCGCCTCACGTGGTGTGTCCTGGGTCAGCTCGATGGCTGGCACCTTGAACTGCTGGAAGCGCAGCCAGATCTCGTTGCGGAACTTCTGCATGAACTGCATGGCTTCCGCGTCGAACTGGTAGTGGGCACTGAAGCCGCTCTCCCAGGTCATGAACCCCTGGATATCGAATAGCAGCGCCACCGGGAACAGGCGCTGGCCGTACTGCAGTTCAGGCGCGCTCACGTCGAGTTCGACCTTGCGGCCGAAGTCCGAAGTGGCCTGCAGCGATTCGGGGACCGAGATGACGGCTTCCTCGCGGTCGGCGTCCGGATCCAGACACTTGGCCATGTCCAGGAAATAGAGCCTGCGGATGTCGGCACCCTTCTCGGTGCGCGTGGGCACGGGCTGGCCGCTGCGCAACGACAGATACATCGAGGTCAGGCGTTGCTGGCCATCCAGCACTAGGATCTTGGGCTTGGGCGCGGGCTGCAGATGCACCCCAGAGAACAGCCGGGGCTTGAACGGCACGCCACCGGCCTCCAGGAACATCACGGCGCCGATGGGGTACGACAGGGACAGGCTCGCGATCAGCGACCGGATGTGATTGTCATCCCAGACCCAGCCACGCTGGAAGTCAGGCAGCTGAATCTGGCCGGCTGCGATGCCGTCAAGCACGTCTTTCAACGCCGGTTCTGCGGTACGAAAGCTCACTGCGGTGTTCCTTGATGGTTCTGGTTCGCCAAGACCACCATGAAGGCCAGCACCTCAAAGTCACCGGCTCCGGCGAACTCGCCCTTCATGGCATGCGTGCCGCCGGGCGAGAACAGGCTGGCGACGGCGCGCTCTTCGGCTTTGCCGACGACCGAGGCAACAGCTGAGGCCAGCAGCTTCTGGGCGTGTCGCATGTCCTCGCCTTGACGGGTCATTTTGTCGTATCGGCTGCTGGCGCCCAAGTCCGGCAGCTCGCGACCCAGCGCTAGGCGCTTGAGGCGGTCGAGGATGCGCTTCGCTTGCGGGTAGGCCAGCACCGTGGTGCCGTCGTCGCCCACATGAGCCAGGTAGATGGGTGCCAGCGGGTAGTCGCCAGATCCGGCGCCGGCTGGGGCTTTGCTCGCGCCTGGTCCCTCGGCCCGAAGGCAGAAGATGATGCCGGGCTCGATGTCGGCGTCGATGCTGCTCGTGACGGCGTGCGCGCCCAGCGGCATGCTCTCCAGTACCGTGGGATGGTCGCGCAGGAACTGCGCCAGGTCGATGCGGAAGTCGGTCAGCGTCAGGTCGGTGATCGAGACCCCGCTGCTGAGGTCTTCCATGTCGATGACGGAGTCCTGCAGCTTTAGAAGCTGCTTGCGACGGTACTCCAGGTCGTTCATCGGGTCTCCGGACTGCTGCTCGATGAGGTTTTCCTCACCGGTGGCCGACACATCCAGCAGCACCATGCGCCCGCTGACGCGCTGCTCCAGGTTGATGTACTCGTCGAGCGCGATGTTCGGCCAGAAGTTGACCAGCTGGATGCTTCGGTTGGGCGAGCCGATGCGGTCGATCCGGCCGAAGCGCTGGATGATGCGGACGGGGTTCCAGTGGATGTCGTAGTTGATGAGCCAGTCGCAGTCCTGCAGGTTCTGGCCTTCAGAGATGCAGTCGGTCGCAATCAGCAGGTGAATCTCGCCTTCACTGGCCAGGTCGGCCGGGCGCTCCTTGGCGCGTGGCGCAAAGGCCGAGAGCACGCTGCTCATGCTCTTGCGCAGGCCGGCAAGTGTGGTCTGGATGCCGGCGCTGCCAGTGACCAGGGCGGCGTCGATGCCCAGCGCGGCTTTGGCCCACGGCGCTAGATTGTCGTATAGGTAATGGGCGGTGTCCGAGAACGCCGTGAAGACGATAATCTTTCGGTTGCCGTCGTTGATGGGGTTACGGCACTTGTCCTCGATCATTTCGCGCAGCTTGGCCAGCTTGGCGTCGCGGGACGCATCGATCTGATGGGCAGCGGTCAGAAGCGTGTCCAGGCGGTTGCGGTCCTCCACCAGGTCCTGCCGCCAGCGGATGAGGTCCACATCGCCCAAGAGCACCTTCACCTTTCGACCGACCAGCAGCGCCTCGAAGGCGGAGTCGTCGATGTCCACGTCAGCGATGTCAAGCTCTTCGATGCTGTCGTCATTAGCGGCCTGGTCGGCATGCTGCTCGATCCGTGCAAGCACCGCCTCCACGTCGCGGAGTTGCCGCTGCAGTGTCAGTGCGAAAGACGACACTGCGCTCTCCATGCGCTTGAGCACGTTCACACGGAGCAGGTGGATGAGGCTCTCCTCGCGGTCAGCTTGGCGGAAAAAACTCTCGCCGCCCCGAATCTCGGTGCTGTATTTGGCGTCGTAGGCGGCCTGCTTGTGCGGCAATACGTAGCGTAGCGGCGCGTAGGCGGCCAGGTTCAGCCGCCGTATCTCCAGGTTGATGTCCTTGATGGCGCGGAACTTACCTGCTCGGTCCACGTCGGCCTTGATGTTAATGGGGGGGCGGCGGTCAGGAAAGCGTCCGGTTTCCTGCGTTCCGTAGTACTTCTGGATGTGCCTGCGCGAGCGTGCAATGGTCAGGTGGTCCAGCAGCGTGAAGTAGTCGAAGCCCAGCATCTCGACCAGACGGCTGGGAGTGCGTTCGGCATCTTCGAGTCTGAGCCAGCGATTGAACTGGATCTGCGCCTTGCGTGTGGTCTGTTGGATGCTGTCAATGCCATGGTCGGCCAGCGCGGTGTCGTCGCCTTCGGTGGCGAAGGCGATCTGATTGCGAAGGTCGGTCAGCCGGTTGTTCACCGGAGTGGCCGATAGCATCAGCACCCTGGTCTTGACCCCTTCCCGGATGATCTTGCGCATCAGCCGGTCGTAGCGCGTCTCGGTGCCTTGTCGGGGCGACATCTTGTTGCGGAAGTTGTGACTCTCGTCAATGACGACCAGGTCGTAGTTGCCCCAGTTTACGTGGGACAGGTCAATGTCGCCGGAGTGGCCGCCGTCGCGCGACAGGTCAGTGTGGTTCAACACGTCGTAATTGAACCGATCCGCCGCCAGGATGTTGCGCTTGTCGTTGGCCTTATAGAGGGTCCAGTTGTCTCGCAGGCGCTTAGGTGCCAAGACCAGCACGCGGTCGTTGCGCAGCTCGTGGTACTTGATTACAGCCAGCGCTTCGAAAGTCTTACCGAGACCCACGCTGTCCGCGATGATGCAGCCGCCAAAGCGCGCCAGCTTGTCGATGGCGCCGATGACACCATCTCGCTGAAACTTAAACAGCTTCTTCCAGACCACTGTGTTGCGGATTCCGGTGGCCGACTTGACGATGCGCTCTTCGTCGAGCATATCCTCCCGCCCGCCGAATAAGTGGTTCAGCATCAGCGCGTAGATCGCGAACGGCGCCCGGTACTCGCCGATGGTCTTAAGCTGGTTTAGCAGTGCCTGTCGCGCGGCATCAGCCGACTCAGTGGCCGACGGAAGCGTCTTCCATTGCTGGTCGAACCATTGGGCCAGCATGGCGGCTTCTGCGGCGCTCTCCGATGCTTGTGTCAGGCTCAGGGGGTTGCCGGGCGTCAGCCCCAGCCCCTCCGTACTCATAGCTACCGATCCCATGATGACTTGTTCGGGTGTGCCCTGCGCGTTGCGCAGTACGGCCGTACCTTGAGGAATCCGTCCTGGTGCGTGTCGCACCTCCACCTGGCCCTGCAGCCACGCGGCGCACTGGTTGGCCAGCCACCGGGTCTGCAGCCGATTGCGGGCTGTACGATTCCCTTGACCGCCTTGAATCTCCAGATCCTGGCCTTCGCTCGGCAGGATCAGCTGGATGCCGGTCACGCTTTTCAGGGCATCGCGCAGCTCGGCGTAGGCATGCAGCGAGAAGGTCGGCGTCATTAACGCCAGTGACTGGCTCGCCTGGAGGTTCCGACTCAGCAGGTCGATAGCACGGTCAGCGCCCCGGTTCTGTACCAGCCTCATAACTCAATCTGCCCTTCCGCTAGGTTGTTCACGTTGGGTTGGTTGCCTTGCGACTTGATACAGGGATCGATGGCCGTGCGCTTGAACTCCCAAGTTGCACCAATCTTGAACGCGGGCAGTTTGCTGTCGACCGTCAAACAGTAGACCATGCGTTGGTTCATCCAAAGATAGTCAGCGACCTTCCGGACGGTCATAGCGGTGCTTTGTGCGTTAGCCATGAATTGCCAATCAGGGTTTACGTGCACAAGTGTAAGTGAGTACAAGTCGATATGGCCGAGTCTAGCTATCACTTGATCGGAGCTGAGGGAAGTCTGGGTTCGCTGGCTCTTGGCTCGGTGGTCGGCGGTGAACTTGCATGGCGTGATGCGTGCGCAACTGCTGTGCTGCCTTACTTTTTTCTAGCACTGCCGCCGTTGGCTGATCACGTCGCAGGCCTGAGTGAGCGACGTGAAACAGTGCTCGTTGAGGCACTCAGCGCGTAACTTCCCGTTGAAGCTCTCGATATACCTGCTCTACATGGGGCGGCAGGTCTCAATCAGCAGGTGTTCTTTTTCGACCTGCTGTGTCTTGGCGATGACGGCTTTGCTGGTGAGCTGGTGCCAATTGTCGGTGCGAGCGACGATGCCTTCTTAGGGGAGCCTTCACCTTCAAGCTGTGATGCCTCGCCGCTGATGGATTGTTCCACATCAGATTTGCTGCGCGGAGCGTGCTTTCGTCCGCTTCCAGAGGTGTACTGAGAAAGGAACCAACCAAGCACCGACCGATCAGTAAGCGCTCCAATTGGAAGCGCCAGGTTGTACTTATCAGCAATGTCCACTGCAAACCGAATTTGGGCTGGTGACGGTGGTCGTTGGTCAGGCTGAGCTAAGTCATTTGCCATGCTAAGGAGCCGATGCGCGGCAACCTGCCCGAGTCGTTCGGAACCTACCTTGAGCAGCGCGGAATGCAACAGCTCAACCAAGGTGTCTCCGAGATCGTCGCGGATAGGTACTTCAATCGCCCGGCCGCTCCCAGTAAGGGTCAAGCACGCCATGCCGCCATCTCCGATATATATATGTAGCCTAGGTATATAGTAGTAGCGACAGAAGTAGTGATGTCCATACCTTGCCGGTGATGGACGAAGCATCAATAAACATCCGTGTGGGTAGAGTGTTGCGTCAATCGCGCATGGCTCAAGGAATCAGCCAAGACAAGCTCGCGGACATGATCGCAATGCACCGTGCCTACTACGGCGCTATCGAGCGTGGTTCTCATAACATCACCCTGGCCACACTGCTTCGTGTCTGTGAAGGACTAAGAACAGTGCCTTCAGAAGTACTTCGATCCGCCGGCCTATAGATGGCAAGCAAGACACACCCGCCGGCAGTGGTCATCTAATCGCCCGCTACGACGTGGACCGGCCCACCGGCTAGGGGTTCCGCCTCAGGAAGTCCTTGAGCTGTCGGGTGGAAGTGTGCGCCGCAAAAGCCAGTTAGTAGTATTGCTACTAACCGACTATCATGGCCCGTCTCAAACGGTGAGCCCGCCGTCCCCGAGACTGCCGCCATGCTCGATTCCCACTTGCCCCTCCTGCCGCTTGGCGTCATCGGACCTGCCGATGTTGACGCGCCAGAACTTGCGCTGCCCTTGCTGTCGAACCGGGTGACCTGCGGCTTCCCGTCGCCGGCCGAGGACTTCTTCGGCGAGAACGACGCGCTGGACCTCAACCGGCACTGCATCCTCAACCCCGTCTCGACCTTCTTCATGCGGGCCGACACCGGGGTCTCGATGGTCAACTTCGGGATCTACCCCGACGACACGCTGATCGTGGATCGCAGCATCACGCCACGACACGGGCACATCGTGATTGCCATCTGGGACAGTGGCTTCACCTGCAAGCAGCTGCAGTGGCGCGGCAGGCGGTTCGAGCTTCATTCCGGGCATCCGGACTATCCCCCGATCCTGGTTCCCCCCGACATGGAGCTGGAGATCTGGGGTGTTGTGACGTGGAACTTCCGTCAACTCCTGGGGCGCAAGCGATGAGCGACACCGCGCAAAGCTGGAAGCACAAGCTGAAGCCGATGGAAGGCCCGCGCTGGCCGCTGCGGTGCCGCCACGTGTTTGCCGCCGACGATGTCCTGCGGCTGCAGGCAGGCCTGTGGCCGCGCGACATGGACGACCGCTGGGCGGTCTGGCTGGACGGCGATGTGTTGCGGTACTGGCGTTCCTGGACCGGTGCCTGTGTCTATGAGGCGCATCTGGCCTTGCATAAGGATGGATCGGCCACCGCGATGATGCTGGACGTGCTGGATGAGCCAGAGACCTATGCCCGCGCCACCACTGAAGAGGCCGAGTTGCAGCGCTTCGAGGGCGTCTTGAGCCTGATCCGCCAGCTGCCCGGTGAAGCGGAATCGACCGTCCACCTGCCCGTGGACTGATGGGTCTAGCGGAGCAATGACCGATGTTCGGCCTGGTCGACGGCAACAACTTCTATGCCTCCTGCGAGCGGGCGTTCAAGCCCGAGCTACAGGGCGTGCCTGTCTGCGTGCTGTCCAACAACGACGGCTGCGTGATCGCGCGCAGCCAGGAATGCAAGGACCTCGGGATTGGGATGGGCCAGCCCATCCATGAGGTGCCGCCGGCACTGCGCCGGCAGCTGCGGATCTTCTCGGCCAACTTCGCCCTCTACGGCGACCTGTCGGGCCGAGTGGTGTCGATCCTGCGCGACCAGTTCGCCCGGGTGGAGGTCTACTCCATCGACGAATCCTTCGTGGACTTTCAGGGGATCCGGGCGGAACGGCGCGAGCAGGTCGCCGCCGAGGTGCGGGGCCGGATCCGGCAGTGGGTGGGCATTCCCTGCTGCGTGGGGATCGGGCCAACCAAGACGCTGTCAAAGCTCGCCAACAAAGTCGCCAAGAAGACACCCCACGGCGTCGTGACGGTCCTGCCCGACGATCCGGTGCTGGACCGCTTCCCCGTGGAGGATGTCTGGGGCGTCGGCCGCCGGCTCACGGCCCGGCTTGGCGCCGAGGGCATCGTGACCGCGGCAGACCTAAGCCGCGCCGACCCCGAGACGCTCCGGGCGCGCTACGGCGTCGTGCTGGCCCGCACCCAGCGCGAGCTCCAGGGCATCCCCTGCACGGACCTGGAAGAGAGCGAGCCGGATCGGAAGCAGATCGTGGTCAGCCGCTCGTTTGGCCGTGAGGTCGTCGCGCTGGAAGACCTGCAGCAGGCCGTGGCGACCTTCGCCCAGCGCGCCTGCGAGAAGCTGCGCGCCCGCTCCCTGCAAGCCAACGGCGTCTGGGTCTGGTGCAACACAAACCCCTTCAAGCCCGACGCACCGCAATACCACCCCTCCGGCGCCATGCCACTGATCGCACCCACGTCCGACACCCGCGAGGTGCTGCGCCTTGCGCAGCACCTCGTGCGGGCGATGTATCGGCAGGGCTATCGCTACAAGAAGGCCGGCGTCGGCCTGCTGGATCTGACCCATGGCGACCACCAGCAAGGGGATCTCTTCGCACAGGCGGATCCGCGCTCAAAGAGCCTGATGGAGGTCATGGATCGAGCCAATGCGCGCTTCGGGCGCGGGGCCCTAGGGCTGGCATCGAGTGCCTGGCGCGCGCGCAAGGGGGCGCTGGAGAAGCCGGTGTGGTCGATGAATCAGGCAGCGCTCTCGCCCAGCTACACCACCTCGTGGATCGATTTGGTAAAGGTTCGGTGATTTGCTAGATCTAATGACGCGCAGTTGTTGAGCTTGTGTGTCCATCGAATGGAGGCTGAGATGAAAGAGCGTAAGCGCGGAAGGGCTGAGGTTGAGTCGATATGGGGTTCATTAGGTTATGTGGCGATTCAGCTGCTTCAGTTAGTTGTTTTGTCGCTAATTGGGGCAGCGGTGGTGTTCCTTCCTCCGGTCGCCATCTACTATCTAGCTGGCTTAATCTTTTCGCAGAAGACTGCGGCAGCTTTGTCGCTCTTTGGGGGGGTGTTGATGTTGTGCGGCGGCGTGCTTTTCATTATGAGGAGAGGCGAAGTTAGTTTGCGTGAAGGGCGGGACGAAGATGGCGACGGGCAATGAAGATAATGACAAATTGGCTCGCAGTGTCTCATGGAGACTGAGTTGCGATGACTGATTTTGTCGTGCTGACTATTTGCTCGCCTCGTTTGTCGGCGGCTTCTGCCTAAAGCGCGAGGCAGTCCGCGAACGGTTGCGGTGACGACGAAGGCGTCGAGGAGGCGAACCGGATTGTCCTGATGGACGTAATCCTTGAGCCGATCAGGTAGGAGAAGCGCCAGAGTCCGATCCACGCCATGGACGAATCGCTTCATGATCAGCACCGATCGAGGAGTGATTAGATCTTGCGAGCGAAGCTGGAGCTTTCACACAGCCTCGGCCGGAAGCGGACCGTCGAGTCGGAGGATTAGCCAAAATTATCGGGTGTAATCCGTGTAGCGTCGCCATGGCGTCATGATGTTGCCGCGTACGGACGCGCAGTAGGCGATCACGTAAGACGTACAACTATGCGCCGGGACCGGGATAGGTACCGCTGATTCCCTCAGCTTTGTATTACAAATTGTATTACAAGGTTACGGTTCTTAGGCCTTGATGATCGGCTATCCTCCGGCTTCGATGATAATCGAAGCCAAGAGCGACAACGTCTATGCCGATCTCGATTCGGGCATAGGTTCGTTGGCACCGTCGGACAGACGTCGGAACTCAATGCAATGACTGACTACATCATTCTTTCCCTGCTGCTGGCGGTTGCGTTGGGCGGCGGGCTGTACTTGAAACGCGAGGCCATCCACGAGCGAGACCGCTTACGCGCCTCCCGCGCGGCCGACGAAGCTACACGGCTTCAGGCGGTGGCCGAAGCGGCGGCGTACGGTCAGGTGGTGGCTACATGCGCCGTTGCTGTCTTTGAGGATGCGAGCACGGCTTGGCGATGGTTGGCTGCTTCCAGTCCGGTGTTAGGCGCCCGTCCGCTGGACTTGCTGGGCACCACGGCGGGCGTCGCGGCAGTTCTGGACGAACTGCATAGGATCCAGGTAGGTGACCTCGCACCAGCGCCTTCGTAGTTTTCGTCTTGCTTGTTTCGGCGGTGTCGAACTACTGGCGCCATATGTCATGGCAGCCCTCACATGGCAGGCTAACGCCTCAAGGTGTCCGCTAGGTGATCAGGCCAAGCCGAGTAGCTTGAGGACGTGAGGCGGGATGTTTACCGGGGATAGTAGGGTGCACTCTTGGGTCACCGGAGCGGAGCGGAAGGGCTTGAGCTTCGATAGTGATGGGCCCGACTACCTCGTCAACGATCGCATGGACACGAACCGCGCCGAGTCACGCGTAATCGGGCTTGAGTCTTTGCGAATGCCGATGCCACTGGCCGCGTCGCCTATCACCCAACTGCCGACCAAGGGACAGAGTCCCGAAAAAGACGGCAAAAAATGCCAACGCTGCCGAATGGCCGTACCGCTGTATGGCCCGGCTTCGTGCAGGAACCGCCCATTGGCAATGTGCATCTCCACGTTCGCTCCCTAGCGTGAGAGCAGCGGTTTGCGCACCCATCCCGGCCTGAGCGGGGCGCCATCGTCGAAGTAGGCCTCAAGCAGGTTGGGGTGGCCGCGATGGCGTTCCCACAATAATGGCAGCACGCCCTTGTTGCTCAACGCCAGCTTCCACGCAGGATCCAGAAACTGGAGGTTTGATCGTAGCAGCTCAAGACCAAACGGATCCGAAAACAGGTCTTCCAGCGGATAGAGCTTGAACAGCGAGCCGATGGCTATATCGTCTAGGTCGACCGCATGTGCCGGCCACCCCGTCACGCGCGTGTTATAGGCTTTTCCAGTATCGCGTCGGAATGAGACATCGCGCACTGGTTCGCGCCCAGCACCAATCGAGTTGAGGAAGATCGCATGTGCTACAGCGCAGAAGCTTGGACCCTCTACGACGGCTACGTGAAACGGTTCGGTGCCGACATCGACATCAAAGCGTTCTGGGAGTTGTACCTGGGCCGAGAAGAGCGGTATCGAGTCAGGAACAAGTTGTCGGACGGCACCAAGATCCCCAAAGGGATGGATCGGGTTCACCCCCGTTTTCACGGACACTTACAAGAAGGCCGATCGAGGCCATGAGGAGTGTTCATGTCAATGCGAAGGAAGTTCAGCGAGGAGTTCAAGCGTGGCGCGGTTGAGCAGGCCAGCCG
>JAFECB010000016.1 GCA_018242365.1 Pseudomonadota bacterium | reverse complement strand
TGCGTAGTGGCGGTTCGGGCTTTCGTATTCCACGTGCGCCGTCGAGATCGTGATCCCGCGCGCCTTCTCTTCCGGCGCCGCGTCGATCGCGTCGTACGCCTTGAACTCACCACCAAAACGCTCCGCGCCCACCTTCGTCAGCGCCGCCGTCAGCGTCGTCTTGCCGTGGTCAACGTGACCGATCGTGCCCACGTTCACGTGGGGCTTGGTGCGCTCGAACTTACCCTTTGCCATGGCTGCAATCTCGCTGCGTGATTTGGTGGTTGGTGCTTTGGTTTGACGCCGACCGCAACCGGCCGGTGCTTGCGGGTAACCCCGCGAAGATGGTGCTCACGAATGGAATCGAACCATCGACCTCCTCCTTACCAAGGAGGTGCTCTACCGACTGAGCTACGTGAGCGAATTGTGGACAGGCCGCGCAATGCAATGGTGGAGCGGGAGACGGGAATCGAACCCGCGCTAGTAGCTTGGAAGGCTACAGTTCTACCATTGAACTACTCCCGCATCGGGAGGCCTGCCTTGACGCACCGCCGGCTGGTAAGGCCTGCGGATGGAACTGGTGGAGGGAGGTGGATGGCTGCGGCGCACCCTTCCAACATCCCGCCATTTCACAAAACACATACCGCCAAAAGCTGGTGGAGGGAGGTGGATGGCTGCGGCGCGGCGCGCCTTGGCCCTGCGGGCTGCGCCTGCGGCGCACTCAGCAAGGCTGCGCCTTGCTGTCGAACCAGCGGTGGTTCTCACCCACCTCCGACTCGCCCTTCCAACATCCCGCCATGTCACAAAACGCATACCGCCAAAACTGGTGGAGGGAGGTGGATTCGAACCACCGAAGGCGTAAGCCAGCAGATTTACAGTCTGCCCCCGTTGGCCGCTTGGGTATCCCTCCGAACATCTCGCCGGAGGGCCGCGAGCGACCTTCCAAAGAGCCCGTAATTTTGACTGGCGCCTTCCGCGCTGTCAACGGTCAGGCGCGAAATTTCCCTGATCGAAGGATCGGCAAGCGGGCGATGGTCGGGCGCGAAGGCGAAGGGCGCGCACGCAGGAGTTGGCTGAAGCCAACGACTGCGGGCAAGCTCGATGCCGACAAAGCCCGGGCGAGCGCCGCGCCTCCGATCAGACGTTGAAGCGGAAGTGCAGGACATCGCCTTCCTGGACCCGATACTCCTTCCCTTCCAGCCGCAACCGACCGGCATCACGCGCGCCGGCTTCGCCGCGGTACTTGATGTAGTCGTCATAGCCGATCGTTTCGGCACGGATGAAGCCTTTCTCGAAATCGGTATGGATCACGGCGGCGGCCTGCGGCGCGGTGGAGCCGGCCTTGACCGTCCAGGCGCGCACTTCCTTCACCCCAGCGGTGAAATACGTCTGCAGGCCCAGCAACTCGTAAGCGGCGCGAATGACGCGGTTCAGGCCCGGCTCGCCAAGGCCCAGGTCGGCCAGGAAGACATCCCGATCCACCTCGTCCATCTGGCTCAGCTCTTCCTCGATCGCGGCACATACCGGCACCACCTGCGCGCCTTCGGCTTGGGCGCGTGCACGCACGGCGTCGAGGTGCGGGTTGCCCTCGAACCCGTCTTCGAGGACGTTGGCGACGTACATGACCGGCTTGATGGTGAGCAGGAACAAGTCGCGGATGGCGAACCGCTCCTCGTCATCGAGCGCTACCGTGCGCGCCGCCTTGCCCGCGTCGAGCGCGGCACGCAGCTTGGTCAGCACGGCGATCCTGGCCTTGGCGTCCTTGTCGCCACTCTTGGCGACGCGCTCAAAGCGCGCGATCGCCTTGTCCACCGATTCCAGATCCGCCAGCGCCAGCTCGGTGTCGATGGTCTCGATATCGGCCAGCGGATCGACCTTGTTGGCGACATGGATCACGTCCGGATGCTCGAAGCAGCGCACCACGTGGGTGATCGCATCGACCTCGCGGATATGCGCAAGGAACTTGTTGCCCAAGCCCTCGCCACTGGCGGCACCTGCGACCAATCCGGCGATGTCGACGAACTCGACCGCCGTCGGCACGACTTTCTGCGGCTTGACGATTTCGGACAACGCATTCAAGCGCGGGTCCGGCACCGGCACCACGCCGACGTTCGGCTCGATGGTGCAGAAAGGAAAGTTGGCCGCCGCGATGCCGGCCTTGGTCAGCGCATTGAACAGCGTGGACTTGCCGACGTTCGGCAAGCCGACGATGCCGCATTTGATGCCCATGGGGAAAATCCGGGATTGGTGATTCGGGATTCGGGATTCGCCAAAGCAGCCTGTGCTTTCGAATCCCGAATCCCCAATCCCTAATCCCAAGCCCCTAATCCCTCGCCGTATGCAGCCGCTTCATCGCTTCGGGAAAGTTGCCCGCCACGGCCAATGGCAGCACGTCCTGCGCATCGCTGATGGCGTCCAGCATCAGCGCTTCGTCGCTGCCGCTGGGCCGTCCCAGCACCCACGGCACCACCAGCTCCTGGCGCCCCGGCCCGGGATGACCGATGCCGATCCGCAGCCGATGGAAGCGCCCATGCCCGAGCAGGCGCATGGTGTCTCGCAGGCCGTTCTGGCCGCCGTGGCCACCATCGAACTTGAGCCGGGCGGCGCCCGGTGGCAGGTCGAGGTCGTCGTGGGCGATCAGCATTTCTTCCGGCTCGATCTTCCAGAACCGCAGCGCGGCGGTGATCGACTTGCCGGACAGGTTCATGAAGGTCATCGGCTTGAGCAGCCGCACCAGCTGGCCGTCGATCTGCGCCTGCGCGGCCGCGCCGAACAGCTTGCCTTCGGCAGTGAAGCTCGCGCCCAAACGCAGCGCGAGCGCATCGACGAACCAGAACCCGGCGTTATGCCGGGACCTCAGGTGTTCCGGCCCGGGGTTGCCGAGACCGACGATCAGGCGCAGTCCTGCCATGTGACGTGACTCCGCATGCGACCCTGGCGCGCGCCGGTCACGGCAATGGCGCACGCAGATGCGCCATGCCGGAGGCCGGGCCCGCGCCGGGCCGGCGCTGCGGGATTACTTCGCGTCGTCCTTCTTGGTCGCCTTGGTAGCCGGCACTTCGGCCGCCGTCGGCGCCGCACTGTCCACGGCCTCTTCCTTGCCATGCTTGGCCACGACCACCGCAACGTCGTGCTCCTTGCCGAGCTTGAGCGCGGGGAGTTCCACGCCAGCCGGCAGCTTCAGGTCGGACAGGTGGACCACGCCGCCGACGGCGAGGTTGCCCAGATCGACTTCGATGGCTTCCGGCAGGTTCTTCGGCAAGCAGGAAATTTCGACTTCGGTCAACTCGTGCATGACGACCACGCCACCGGTCTTGCCGGCCGGCGACTTTTCCTGGTTCACGAAGTGCAACTGCACGCGGGTCCGCAGGGCTTCATTGGCATCGACGCGCTGGAAGTCGAGGTGACGGATCTGCTGCTTGTACGGATGGCGCTGCAGGTCGCGCAGGAGCACCTGCTCGACCTTGCCGTCGATCTCGAGATTGAGCAGCGAGGCATAGAACCACTCGTGCTGGCTGGCCAGCCAGATCGGCTCATGTTCCAGCTTGATCGGCTGGGGAGCGGCCTTGCCGCCATAAACGATGGCCGGGATCATGTCCGCGCGGCGCAGGCGGCGGCTCGCACCCTTCCCCTCGACGCTGCGGCCAGTGGCCTTGATGATGTGTTCAGACATTTCGGTAACTCTCTCTGTCGTTGCAATGGAACCGCCTCGCGGCGGCGATGACACTCACCCGCGACCAGGTGAGTGGGGTTCCCATGCGACTCCGTAGCCACGGAATCGGCACAGGGATGTGCCGACGCCGCCATCGCCCGATGGCGGCGGACCGATTCGCGGCTTTGCCGCGGATCGGGGCTCGCGGGCGGCGGCAGGATGCCCCGTCCCGCGATGAAGCATGTGCTCAGTCGACGTACAGCGAACTGACCGATTCGCCGAACGCCATCCGGCGGATGGTTTCGGCCAGCAGTTCGGCGACGCTGAGCTGGCGGATCTTGCCGCAGGCCTTCGCTGCCGGCGACAAGGCAATCGTGTCGGTCACCACCAGCTCGTCCAGCGAGGACTTGCCGAGGTTGTCCAGCGCCGCGCCCGAGAGCACCGGATGCACGCAGTAGGCGACCACCTTGCGCGCGCCGCGCTCCTTGAGCGCATTGGCAGCGGCGCACAGGGTGCCGGCGGTATCGACGATGTCATCGACCAGCACGCAGGTCTTGCCTTCGACGTCACCGATGATGTTCATCACCGTGGCCACGTTGGCACGCGGACGACGCTTGTCGATGATCGCAAGTTCGGCATCGTCGAGGCGCTTGGCGATCGCGCGTGCACGCACCACGCCGCCGACGTCCGGCGACACCACGATCAGGTTGTCGGTGCCATGCACGCGCCAGATGTCGGCCAGCAGCAGCGGCGAGGCGTACACGTTGTCGACCGGGATGTCGAAGAAGCCCTGGATCTGGTCGGCGTGCAGGTCGACGGTCAGCACGCGGTCGGTATCCACTGCGCTGAACATCTTGGCGGCGACCTTGGCGGTAATCGGCACGCGCGAGGAGCGCGGGCGACGATCCTGCCGCGCGTAGCCGAAATACGGCACCACCGCAGTCACGCTGGCGACCGAGGCGCGCTTGAGCGCGTCGATCAGCACCAGCAGTTCCATGAAATTCTCGGCGGTCGGCGCATTGGTCGGCTGGATGACGTAGACCTCCTGCCGCCGCACGCTCTCTTCGATCTCGACCTGCACTTCGCCGTCGGAAAAGCGGCTGACCAGTGCCTTGCCCGGGCGTACGCCCAGTTCACGGCAGACCGCATCCGACAGCGCCTTGTTGGCGTTGCCCGAGAAGACCAGCAAGTTGGGTGTGTCTTGCATGATGGCTGCCGAAATGAACGAATGACACGACGAATTGGCAGGGGCGGAAGGATTCGAACCTACGCATGCCAGGATCAAAACCTGGTGCCTTAACCGCTTGGCGACGCCCCTGTTTTGTCGCTGGACAAGTCCGTCCTGGACTTGCCAGCGAACGCCGCGCCCGGCACATGTCCGGTCGCGGCTCACGCGGATCAATCACTTGCGTGATCGATCCGCGACCGACCCTCCATGGTCGGAAGCACAGCATGGATGTATCAGCGCTGTCTTCGAGTCTTCAGTCTTCCGCCACCGCATCCAGCAATGGCGACCTGTCCGCACCGCGCGCCACCCAGGCATCTACACCTGGAGGCAACGCCGCCAGCGCCTGCCGCGCGGATTGCTCATCGGCAAATTCCACGAAACAGCCGCTACCCGAGCCGGTCAAACGCGGCCGACCGATGCCCGAGAGCGCCGTGAACATGGCCTCGACGGCAGGTTCACGACGACGCAGCACCGGCTCGAACGCATTGCCGAGCCCGGATCCGGAAAGGAAGTCCGCCATTTTCGCGGGAGCGGCGTCGCGCGTCAAATCCGGGCTGCGGAATAGTTCAGCCGTATCCGCATGCACACCTGGACTTGCCAGCACGTACCAGGCCGACGGCAGGTCGATGGCGGCGAGCTCCTCACCCACGCCTTCGGCCCAGGCATTGCGACCGCGCACAAACACCGGCACGTCGGCGCCCAATTGCAGGCCCAGTCCAGCCAACCGATTCTCGCCAAGGCCCAGCGACCAGAGCCTGTTCAGCACCACCAGTACGGTTGCAGCGTCCGACGACCCGCCGCCAAAGCCGCCCCCCAACGGGATGTGTTTTTCGATGCCGATATCCACACCTTGGCCGCAATTCGTTGCAGATTGCAGTAATTTAGCTGCGTGTATCAGCAGGTCATCCGCCTCAACGACACCTGCGGCACCCTCCCCCACGCGAGCGATGACGCCATCGTTGCGCGGACGCAGGAACACGGTGTCACCCCAGTCCAGCAGTCTGAACACCGTTTGCAGCGTGTGATAGCCATCCGCACGGCGGCCGGTGATGCGCAGGAACAGGTTGAGCTTGGCCGGAGCCGGCCAGGCGGTCCAGCTTTCGCTGGCGGGAAACGCGGTCATTCGGCCGACCAGCGATCAACCAGCAGACGCACGCGATTGGCGTCACGGCTGGCGGTCACCCGCACCGGCATGGGCAGGCCGCTTGCAGGATCCGGCGTCCAGCCCGCGTAATCCACCGACCAACCGGCCTGTGCAAGGTGCTTGGGCAAGCCGTCAACGCCGCGCTCGATCTGTGCCGGGCCGAAGCGGGCCGGATCGGCCTCCACCGCCCGCAGCCAGCAACCCATCGCCTGAACCGGCACATCCCAGCCCGTCGCATCGCGCAGCAGTCGCGCGGCATCATCGCCACGCTGCGCGTCAGGGCCCATCCCGCGCAACACCGCACCTTCCACATCGACATCCAATCGCCAACTCTGGCGGGTCAGCGGTGCCGACATTTCCAGATGCAAGGCTCCGCCACCCTGCGACCAGGTGATCCGGCCACTTCCGCCATCACGACCATTCGACAACGCCACCCGCCCTGCCATGCCCCAATGCGGCGCACTGCAGTCGCCTTGCGCCAGCCCCAGCGTGGCGGCACGTGCGGCGGGATTCGAGGCAGCGGGCAAGGCGTCGGGGGCAACCGCGGGCAGCGAACTGCAACCAGCCAACAGCATTGCCAGCCACGGCAGCGGCGCTCTGCCGAGTTGCCTCACGCACCGGTCTCCTGCAGGGCGCGCAGCAGCGAGCGATTCTCGGGATCCAGCTTGCGCGCTTCATCGAAATGGCGGCGCGCTTCGTCGCGCTCGCCGAGTTCCCACAACACCTGGCCGAGATGGCTGGCGATGTCCGGATCCTTCTGCAGCGCATAGGCGCGGCGCAGGTAATCGAGTGCCTCGCGCTTGCGGCCGAGTTTGTAGAGCACCCAGCCGTAGCTGTCGATGATCGCGCCGTTGCCGGGATCGGCCACCCGCGCCCGGTCGATCAACTCCAGCGCCTCGCGAAAGCGGGCGGTGCGGTCGGCCAGGGTGTAGCCCAGGGCATTGAGGGTGGCGACATTGTTGGGATCGATCACCAGGATGCGACGGAAATCGGCCTCGGCCTTGGCGATCTCGTCCTGCCGCTCCCACATGATGGCGCGCGCGTACAGCAGGTCGAGACTGTCGGGGAATGCGGCCAGCCCACGCGCGAAGGCATCGCGCTCGCCCGCGACGTTCTTGTCCTTGTGTCGCAGCTCGGCCTCCATCTGGTAGCCATCGCGGCGCTCCGCCTCGGCCACGGCGGCGTCCGCTTCCAGCCCGCGCAATGCCTCGAACGCGGCATCGATTCGGCCCATCGCATGCAGCACCGCGGCGCGGCGCAGCTTGATCCGGCCTTGCAGGCGCTCGCCTGGTACGCTGGCGTACCAGGACAAAGCCTCGTCGTAACGCTGCAGCAATTCGGCGACCTGCCCGAGCAGCAAGCGGCGCAGCGGATTGGGATTGGTCGCGCCGCTCTTGAGCTCGTCGTACAGCGCGCCCAAGCCCGCCTTGTCGCCGGCCTTGTCGAGCAGGTCGGCGCGTTGCGCGTACACCGATTCATCCTGTGGGCCTTGTGCCAGCAAGGCCGCTGCCTTGGCGGGATCACCCAATGCCTCGTACTCGCCGGCCAGGCTCCAGCGCAATTCCGGCGACAACGCAGGATCGCGCTGCAATCCCGCCAGTGCCTCGCGGGCGGCGTCGAGCCTGCCGGATTGACGCAGCAACTGCGCACGCAGCAGGGCCACCCGTGGATCGTCGGGGAAGCGCGCGACCACCTGCGCCACGATCCGATCCACCAGCGCCTGCTGGTTCATGCGTTCGGCCAAACCACCAAACCCCAGCCACGCGTCCAGCTGGTTCGGCAATACGCCGTCATCGACCGCCTCGCCCAGCAATTTCACCACCAACTTGGGCTGCTTGCCGACCGCACCGGCCATCGCTGCCAGCGCCAGTTTCCAATCGCCGGAGGCGTACAGGGCGCGCAGCTCGCGCCTGGCATCGCGGGTTTGCCCGCCGCGCAGGGCCAGACTGCCGACCAGCATGTGCTGGTTGCGGGAGGGCTGCGGCGCCAGCACATGCCACAAGCGCCAAGCCTGACGCGCCAGATCATCGGCGTCTGCCAGCAACGCGATGCGCATGGCACGTTCGGCGAGCACCGGGTCCTGCGCAGAGCGCGCCGCATCGAGGTAATGGCGGGCCGCATCCTGCAATTGCCCGTTTTGCAGGGCGAATTCGCCGGCAAGACTGGCCTCCAGCGGATCCACGTGCGCAGGCGTTGCGGGCGGTGATTTGCCTGCCCATGCCGGCGCTGCGACCAGTAATGTCCCCAGCAGGACCAGGTGGAGCAGCTGCCGCAGGACACGGGTTTGCGGGATACGCATGGGTTCGCCGGTACAATGGACGGTTGAACGCCCAGCTTAACCCACGCATCCGGCAGGATCGGCGCATCGCTTGCGAACGCCCAACCCACCTCGACCCATGAGCCTGTACGTCCTCGGTATCAACCACCAGACTGCGCCGGTTGGCCTGCGCGAGAAGGTGGCGTTTGCACCCGAGGCGCTGGCGCCGGCGCTGGCTTCGCTGCGCGCGCTCCCGGAGGTCCGTGAAGTGGCCCTATTGTCGACCTGCAATCGCACCGAGGTGTATGCGCAGGCCAATGGCAGCGATGCCGACCTGGTCGATTGGCTGGCCGCGCATCCGGGCAGCGCACATGAGGCTGCACCGGGACCGGAATTGGGTGCTTACCTGTATCGCCTCAGCGACGCCGAGGCGGTGCGTCACCTGTTTCGCGTCGCCTGCGGGCTGGATTCGCTGGTGCTGGGCGAGCCGCAGATCCTCGGTCAGGTCAAGCAGGCCTGGGCGGCCGCACGCGAGGCCGGAGCGCTGGGTGGCGCGCTGGATCGGCTGTTCCAGCAAGCCTTCGCCACCGCCAAGCACGCCCGCACCAGCACCAAGATCGGTGCGCATCCGGTGTCCGTGGCCTCCACCGCGGTCCAGCTCGCCCAGCGCAATTTCGCGCGACTGGACGAATCCACCGTGCTGCTGATCGGTGCCGGCGAGACCATCGAACTGGCCGCACGCCACGTCGCTGAAGCAAGGGCCAAGCGTCTGCTGGTGGCCAACCGCACCCTCGCCCATGCGCAGGACCTGGCCAGTCGCCACGGTGGCTTCGCGCTGCCACTGGATGAGCTTGATCGTCACCTGGCGGAAGCCGACGTGGTGATTTCCGCGACCGCCAGCCGCACACCGATCCTGCGTCGTGCGCAGATCGAGCGCGCGTTGCAGCTGCGCCGCCACAGGCCGATGCTGTTGCTGGATCTGGCGGTGCCGCGCGACATCGAAGGTGACATCTCAAACCTGCGCGACGTGTTCCTGTACACCGTCGATGACCTCGAACACGTGATCGAGGACAACCGTCGCAGCCGCCGCGAAGCCGCACGCGAAGCCGAAGCCATCGTCGATCTGCACGCCGCGCGCTATATCGAACAATGGCAGGCCAGCGGCCACCAGCAACCGTTGCTGCGCTTGCGCGCCTTGGGCGAGAGCGCCCGCGCCGATGCACTGGCCAAGGCACGCCGACAACTGGCGGCCGGCATGCCCGCGGAGCAGGCGCTGGAAGTGCTGGCACATACCCTGACCAATCGCCTCCTGCACGCCCCCACGGTGGCCCTGCGCGAGGCCGCGCTGCAGGGCGATGCCGAGCTGGCGCGCGCTGCGGAAAAACTGTTTCCGCACGATGCTCACGATGCCGTCGGCAGTGACGCGTCAACCGACCCGGAAGCGTCCAGGGTATGAACAGCATGGATGCTTGGCCGGCATGAGGCCGGGATTGCGCCGCAAACTGGAAGCGCTGCTGGAACGGCGCGAGGAAGTCGAACGCCTGCTCGCCGATCCGGCCGTGGCCGCCGACCCATCGCGCTTTCGCAACCTGTCGCGCGAATTCGCGAGCCTGCAACCCGTTGCCGATGCGCTGGCGGCGGAAGCCCGCGCCCGCGCCGATCTCGCTGCGGCCGAGGCCATGCGCAGTGATCCCGAATTGCGCGAACTGGCCGACGATGAGATCGCTGCCGTCAGTCTGCGCCTGCAACAGCTGGAAGGCGAGTTGCTGGCGCAACTGGTGCCGAAGGATGCGCGTGATGGCGGCGGCCTGTATCTGGAAGTGCGCGCCGGAACCGGCGGTGACGAAGCGGCGATCTTCGCCGGCGACCTGTTCCGCATGTATGCGCGCTTCGCGGAAACGCGCGGATGGCGGGTGGACGTGGAATCAGCCAATCCCGGCGAACACGGCGGCTACAAGGAAATCGTCGCGCGCATCGAAGGCGATGGCGCCTACGCCCAGCTGAAATACGAATCCGGCACCCATCGCGTGCAGCGCGTGCCGGCCACCGAATCGCAGGGCCGCATCCACACCTCGGCGGCAACGGTGGCGATAATCGCGCTGGAAACCGGCGACGACACGACCCTCGTGATCAATCCTGCCGACCTGAAGGTCGATACCTTCCGTTCCTCCGGTGCCGGCGGCCAGCACGTCAACAAGACCGAGTCGGCGATCCGCATCACCCACGTCCCCAGCGGCGTGGTGGTGGAATCACAGACCGAGCGCAGCCAGCACGCCAACCGCGACAAGGCGATGAAACGCCTGCAGGCGATGCTGGTGGAAGCCGATCTGGAGAGGCGCGCGGCCGCCACCGCCGCCGACCGCAAACTGCAGGTCGGCAGCGGCGACCGCAGCCAGCGTATTCGCACCTACAACTTTCCGCAGGGCCGGATCACCGACCATCGCGTCGAAGGCCTCACGCTTTATGACCTGCCGAACATCCTCGATGGCGACCTCGATGCATTGATCGCGCGCCTGCAACAGGAACACCAGGCCGAAGCACTGGCCCGGCTCGCGCAAGAGGCGTGAGCGTTCCACGGCGCGATGCGTCCATGCGCGATCGCGCCGCGTGGCAATGCGGGCACGGGTCGCGCAAGCCCATGCCGTAGCCGGAAACCCGTCGGCGGCCTACACTCGAAGCCAGCCACCCGCTGCCGGAGTGAAGATGACCATCGCCGCCACCTTGCAACGCCTGACCAAGGCCAGCGGCCTGAGCGTGGCCGATCTCGCCACCGCCATCCCCAAGGCCGGCATCCAGACCGTCAACGCCTGGCTGCGCGGCGACAAGCTGCCAGGTTACGACCAGATCGAAGCGCTTGCGCGTACCCTCGGTGTACCGGCCGGTGCCTTGCTGGGCGAATTGGCCGCCAGCCTCGATCCGACCCGCACCCGCGGTGAGCACGAATTGCTGGCCTGCTATCGCAGCCTGGATACGCGTCGCCAAGGTGCGCTGCTGGAAATCGCGCGTTGCATGCGCCCTGCTCCTGCGCCACCGCCGCCGCGCAAGCGTGCCAGCAAGGCACGCGCGACCAAGGATTGACCACCCCTCAGTGGGGAGCAGCAGGCGTCGTCGCTGGACGGGGCGTCGTTGCGGATGCTGCGGATATCGCGGCCGGGGGCCAAGGCAAGCCGACCTTGCGCGCCAACGCCGCGTAACGCGGATCATCGCGATAGCGCAACAACAGCGGATCGTAGAGCAAGGACTGCATGCCCGGATCGCGCGCCGCCAGCGCCTTGTCCAGCCACTGGAACATCGCATCGGGCTCGCCGCGCACGGCATAGACCTGCGCGATCTGGAACGCCCAGCCTACCGAATAGCCGCGGATGCACGCCTCCAAGCGGGCATCAGCCGCAGCGCGATCGGTACCGATCTGGGCCGCCATCGCCAACGCAAAATATCGCCAAGCACCCTCGGGCTCGGCCTCGGCAGCTTTCTGCGCCGCAGCCGGATTTTTGCGCAACACCTCGATGATCGTAAGCAGGAAGTGGTTGTAGAGCGCCTTGGGCTCCAGAGTTATCGCCTTGGTCAAGGCCTGGCTTGCCTCGTCCAGCCGATTGGCAGGCATCAGGTAGGCAACCAACCATCGATACCAGTTCGCATCCATCGGGTTGGTTTTCAGCGCACGTCGGGTCAATTCCGCCGCTTGCGTTAGATCGCCTTGGCTCGCGCGTACAACACCCAACTGGTAGAGCATGTCGCCATCGTTTGGTGCCAAATCCACCGCCTTGCGAAGCTCGGCTTCGCCTTCTTTCCAGTTGAAATCACGGGTGATCAACAGCCAACCGCGGGCCAGATGCGGAGCAGCTCGATTGGGCGCCAGGCGCAGCGCCTGCGTGACCGCCGCATCAGCATCGCTGAGGAACTTCGAAGCATCCTTGCCAGTAACCCCGCCGCCGACCACGGAGTCGATCATGGTGCTGGCTTTCCACGCATAAGCCATGCCGTAATCGGGATCAAGTTCGATGGCGCGGTTGTACAACTCAAGGGCCTTCAACCCATCCGTGGACTGGAGCACCCGCGCCTGCACATAGGCGTCATAAGCCTCCAGATTCCCGCTCGGCGGCCGATCGGTCTGCACCGCAGCCTGTGGCTTGGGCAGCAGCTGCGACTTGAGTGCAGCGGCGACCTGCGCGGTGATCTGGTCCTGCAACGCGAACAGGTCCTTGTACGGCCGGTCGTAGTTGTCGGCCCACAGGGTGCTGCCGTCGGAGGCGCGGATCAGGGTCGCGCTGACCCGTACGGTGTCGCCCATCCTGCGCACCGTGCCTTCGAGCAGGTGCGAGACGCCGAGCTTGGCGGCGATGCTGCGGTTGTCGTCGCTGCTGCCGCGGAACTGGAACGAGGACTTCGGGTTGATCACCCGCAGGCCCTTGATCTGCGCCAAGGCGATGATGAAGCCTTCCGACAATCCATCGGAAAAGGCCTGCTGTCCTTGATCACCTCCGCCGCTGTCGAAGGGCAGCACGGCAATCGAATTCTTGTCAGCCACGGCCGCAGCGCCTTGTGCGGCCGGCTGCTCGTGCTGCACTACCCGATCCGTCAGCAACAGCACCACCGCCACCGCCAGCACCGCGATGATGACGAGGTCGGTCCTGCGGTTCTGGCTGCGCCGGGAAGCGACATCGGCGATCGCCACTTCGTCATCGCGCTTGATGCCCTGCGCAGTGAATTCGTAGCGCCAGGACAGCACCAGCCACAGCGGGAAGCCAAAACCGGCGGCAATCAGGAACCAGCGCGTCGTCGCATCGGGCGCACCCACCGACGGCCCGAGCTGCGCAATACCCTGTGCCAGTGCCCACACCGCGCCGATGTAGAGAACGGCAGCACGCAGCACATTGCGGCGGCGAAGCTCAGCGATGAAGTTTCGAGCCATCTGCGGGCATCCTATGCCGGGCTTCCGCGATTCTGGCATATGCGCGCGCCGGGTTGCAGCGTCAGCCGGTCGAAAACCCCCGCCATGTCAGCGCGGGTCCCACCTCGACCTCGGTGCGGACCACGTGATCGACCTTCGCCAGCGGCGGTCCACGCTGCAGCCATGCCTCCAGCGCATCCAGCGCAGCGGCTTCACCGATGGCCAACACCTCGACACTGCCATTGGCAAGGTTGCGGGCGATGCCGGTCAGGCCAAGCCGGATGGCCTGATTGCGGGTCGCGGCACGAAATCCGACACCCTGCACCCGACCCGTCACGATGAAACGCGCCTGCGTCATTTCAACCCGCCTTCGGCCCGCCATGTGCAGCGATGTCGTCATCCAGCATGCGAGCAGTGACCTGACTGGAATACTTGCGCACGATCCGCCCATCGGGGCCGATCAGCCAACTGGTCGGCAGGGTGCGCGGCACGCCGAAATCCTCGGGCGGCGAATACACGCTGACGCGGGCGATCGGATAGGTCACTGGATGCTGGGCCAGAAATGCGCGCAGCTCGGCCGGTTCGGTTTCATCGTAGGCCAGCCCGATCACCACCAGATGCTGGCGCATGGCCGCCATCGCGGAAAGCTCCGGCATCTCCTGCAAACAGGGGCCGCACCAGGTCGCCCAGTAATTGACCAACACCCATTTGCCGCGTTGCTGGGCGAGGTCCCAATCCTTCCCGTCCAGGGTTTGCACGCGCAAGCGCGGATGATCCTTCGGCGCTGGCGCGCTTTGTGCCGTTGCCGCAGGTGCAACCGCAGGCGTCGGGGCCTCGCCATTGCCACTGCGACCGCATGCCGTCAGCAGGACGATGGTAAGGATCAGGCCAGTGCAACGGAGAAATCGATACGTCATGTGCTCCAGAGTCCTTGGTACACCTGCGCTACCGGCTGGCGCAGCATCGGGCGCAACGGATCGCGCAATTGCTCGACGGCGCGCATCACCGCGATGCCCAGCGCGTCATCGGCATTCGGTGGCACCACGCTACCGGCGGGCACCCGCAGCAACGCAGCTTCGTAGATGTCTTCCAGACGGACCTCGTCCAGATCGCGGGCCAACAGCCATTCCCCGCTCTCGGCACGCTGCAGGACACTGATCGTGGCCAGGTGCGCCAGCAGGGTCTGCACCATGTCGTCGGTCAGGCTCGGCTCCAATGCGCGGATGTCTTCGCTGTTCAGGCCATTGCCCTTGCCACGTGCCTGCTGGAAGCGTCCGAGCATGCGCAGCACGCCATACAACTCGTGGCCATGCGGCAGCCGCAGTTCGCGCGGCTGGTAGCGAAACGCCGAGGTCGATGCCGCGAACGAGGCCCCGAGCAGCACCGCGACCCAGCTCAGATAGATCCACAGCATCACGATCGGTGCCAGCGCCACCGCACCATAGATCTTCTGGTAGGCGTTGAAACTCCCGAGGTACAAGCCCAGTCCAGACTTCACGCTTTCGAACAACACCACCGAGAGCAAGGCCCCGCCCAGCGCGTGCCGCCAGAACACCGTGCGGTGCGGGACCACCTTGAACAAGGCCGCGAACGCGAACAGTTCGATGCACATCGGCGTCAGCCGCAGCATCAAGGCTTCCAGCCAGCGCCCCGGCAGGGTCTCGAAAATGGCCAGCGCGAAGAACCGGGTCGATAGCGCCAGGCTCGCCGCAGCCACCAGCGTGCCCAGCGTCAACACCGTCCAGTAGACGAGGAAACGGCTGAACTTCGGACGTGCGGTGGGCACCCGCCAGATCCGGTTGAAGATCGACTCCACGCTGCTCACCGCCACCAGCAGCGAAATGATCAGCGCCAACGCACCGGCCACGGTCAGCGAACTGGTGTTGGCGGAAAAATCGGTGAGATAGCCGGACACCGCACGCGCCGCGCTGGGCACGAAGTTGGCGAAAATATAGCCGCTGAGACGATCACTCCAGGCATCGAAGACCGGGAACGCGGATAGCACGCCGAAGGCCACCATCGTCAATGGCACCAGGGCGAATGCCGTCGTGTACGACAGCGCACCCGCAGCCTCGAACAGGCGGTCGTCGAGGAAACGCCGCAGCACGAAGCGCGAGAAACTGCCGATCCGTGCCGGATCGCGCAGGTTGAGGCTCCAACGGCGGACAAGCTCGACGGGCGACATGCGGCAAGCCTAGCAGGTCGCCAGCGCGAACCGTTGCAAGCCTGCCGGCAGAGGAGACACGGCGCATCGAATTCAACCGAGTGGCGTGCGAAACTGCGCAGGCGGTTGATCACCCACGGCTGCCCGAATGGACCGCGGCGCATCACCCAGCTCCGCCGCAGCACTCGCCATAGATCCTGCCGATGACCCCCAAGCGCTATCTCATTGCCACTCTCCTTGCGCTGGCGCTGCTGTATGGCGTCTGGTTCGCGCGCGAGGCCAATGTCGTGGGCGCGCTATTGGTCTTTCTCCTGCCACCCACCCTGCTCGCGGTCGCCGCTGCATTCGACTGGAAGCGCGCCGGCTTCACCGCCGCGGTGCTGTCCCTGCTGTGGTTCAGCCATGGGGTCATGCTGGCGTGGGCGGAACCAAGCGCGCGCGTGCCGGCTTTTGTCGAAATCCTGATCAGCCTCGCAATCATCCACGCGGCCTGCCTGCCCGGCATGCGTGCCCGGCGCGACAAGCAGCCGAAGCGCGCATGATCGGCGATCCGCGCATGGCGGGGCTGGATCCGGACATCGCCGCATCTGTCCACGCAGGTGCGCGTGCACTGCGCGATGGCAAGCCCGCCCAGGCCGAAGCCCTGTTTCGTCAAGCCTGTCTGCGCGCTCCGGCCCATCCCGAGCCGCTGCGCTATCTGGCCTTGTTCGAGCTGCACACCCGCCGCCCCGGACCCGCACTGTCCACGCTCACTCGCGCGCTGGCGCTGGCACCCGACGACGCCCTGCTGCATGCGGACTTCGGGACCGCACAAGCAGCTTGCGGCGATCTCGATGCCGCGCTGGCCAGTTGGCGGCGTGCCTGCACGCTGGATCCCGGCCAGCCGATGCCCTGGTTCAACCTTGGCCGCAATCTGCAACAACTTGGCGACACCGAAGCCGCCATCGAGGCCTTGCGGCACGCCGTCACTCTTGCACCGGCCTTGCTGCCGGCGCGGATCCTGCTGGGTGATGCCTTGGTTCACGCGGGCCGCTTCAATGACGCCGCCAACAGCTATCGGGAAGCGTTGCGTCTGCATGCGGATTGCGGCGATGCGTGGCGGGGATTGTCGAATATCAAGACGGTCCCGCTGGACGAGCACGACATCGCCACCCTGCGTACGCAGACCGCACGTACCGAAACGGCACCCAGCGACCGCGTGGCCATGGGCCATGCCTTGGGCAAGGCCGAAGAAGACCGTGGTGCACTGGATGCCGCACTGGCTGTCTTCATCGCTGCCAACACGCTGCAGGAACAGCTGACACCGTGGCGGCCGGAAGCATTCGAGGCCTACTTGACCCAAGCGCAGGCAGCGACCGAGTCGTTGCCCACACCGCCAGACCCCACGCTTGGTCAGGAGGTCGTTTTCATCGTCGGCCTGCCGCGCTCGGGCTCGACCCTGTTCGAACAGATCCTGGCCGCCCATCCCGAAGTCGAAGGCGCCAGTGAACTGGACGATCTTGGCATCGTCATCCAGCAGGAATCCCAGCGTCGCGGCCTGCCCTACCCGCACTGGGTGCCGCAGGCCAGCGCCGCCGACTGGCAACGCCTCGGGCAGGCCTATCTGACACGCACCGCGCGCTGGCGGGCAATCCGCCCACGCCACACCGACAAGCAGCCGGACAACTGGAAACACGCCGGCATCCTGCGCGCGATGTTGCCAGGCGCAAGCGTGATCGAGACCCGCCGCGATCCGCTGGAAACCGCGTGGTCCTGCTTCAAGCAACAGTTCTACAGCCAGCCGCACTTCGCCAACACGCTGGAGCATATCGGCCTGTACCTGCGCCGTTGCGAACAGGCGATGGCGGTGTGGCGCAACCGCGATCCGGCGCATATCCACCTGCATCACTACGAGGCCCTGCTCGCAGCACCGGAAGCCCGCATCCGGGTCTTGCTCGACGACTGCGGACTGAGGTTCGATCCCACCTGCCTCGCTTTCCACAGCGCAAACCGCAGCGTGCGCACCGCCAGCGCCGCGCAGGTGCGGCAACCGCTGCAGGCGTCCAGTGGTCGCGCACAGAGATATGGCGCGCGACTGGATTCACTGCGCACGGCGCTGGGCTTGCCGACCGCCTGATCCCAGGCCATCACTCCACGCCGCCGCATCCAATCCGGATTTGCGTGACAATGCGCGCATGGACAATCTACTCATCGTCACCACCGGCGGTACCATCGACAAGATCTATTTCGATGCCAAGTCTGACTATCAAGTCGGCGAGCCACAGATCGGCGGCATCCTCGAAGATTTCCGGGTGGCGTTCCGCTTCCACGTGATCCCGCTGCTGCGCAAGGATTCGCTGTTCGTCACCGATGCGGATCGGCAGTTGTTGCGCGCCACCATCGCCGCGCAGGAAGAAGCTCATGTGCTGGTCACCCACGGGACCGACAGCATGGTGCAGACCGCAGAGGTCCTGTCCGGCATCCCTGGCAAAACGATTGTGCTGACCGGCGCGCTCAACCCGGCCCGCTTCGAAGGCTCGGATGCGGTATTCAATATCGGTTGTGCGGTCGGCGCGGTGCAGTCCCTGCCGGAAGGCGTCTATATCGCCATGAATGGCCGCATCTGGGATCCACGCAAGGTGCGCAAGAACGTCGATGCCAATCGGTTCGAGTCGATCGACTGACGCTTCGTTCCTGTCTCCACGTTACTTCGGCACATGAAAAAACCCCGGCCAAGACCGGGGTTTTTCTGGCTTCCTGCCGGGAGTTGCGCCGGTTGCCCGACGCAGGCCCGTGATCAATCTCAGTTGATCGTTTCCGTCAGCTTCACGCCCGAGAAGGCCGCATACGCACGCACCTTGATGTAGTAGGTGGTGGTGGTGCTCGGGGTGAAGGTGCAGCTCTCGTTGTTGCCGGTCAGGTACGGACGGCAGTTGTAGCTGCTGGTGGTCGGCGCACTGCCGGCCCGCACATACAGATCGCCATCACCGGTGCCGCCGGAGATCGCGAAGACTGCGGTCTGGCCGGCCTGCACGGTCGCGGTGTAGGTCGGCGACCAGCTGCCCTTGGCAACATTGGGCAGGTTGATGGTCGTGGAGCCGCCACCACCGCCACCACCGCCACCGCCGGTGGTGTAATCGCCCACCAGGCTGGCACCGGAGAAGGTCGCATAGGCCTTCAGGCGCACGTAGTAGGTACCGGCCGACGGGGTCGCGAAGCTGCAGCTCTCGGCATTGCCGGACTTGTACGGACGGCAGTCGTAGCTGCTGTCGGTCGGGGTGCTGCCGAACTTCACGTACATGTCGGCATCACCGGTACCACCGGACATGGTGAAGGTCAGGTTGCTGGCACCGGACGGAACGGCGAGCGTGTAGACCACGTCGCTGCCGGTCGCGGCACTGATACCCGTCACCGGGGTGCCCTTGGTCAGCGCACCGCCGGTGCTGCCACCGCCGCCACCGCCACCGCCACCACCCGAGCAGGACACGCCAACCGCATTGAACGCCGCAGTGACATCGGCCTTGGTGAAGCCAAGGTCGGTCGCCGCGGATTCAACACCGCAAGCGCCCTGGTTGAAGGTGCTGCTGGCCGTCCAGTAGTTCTTGTTGGCGGTCGCGAACACCTGGAACGCCATCTTGGTGTTCCAGCCCGCCGTCTTGGCCAGGGTGCAGAACGCCTTGTTGTAGACGCCCGAGGTGTAGTGCACGTCGAGGCTGCTGGTGTAGTCGGCGGCGTTGTCGATCGAGCCACCGTCCTGGGTCGGGTTGCACATGTAACGCAGTGCGCCGCTGCCCTTGAAGATTTCCTCGCCGACCAGCCAGTCATTGCTGCCGCGGTCGAAGTACTCGGCGGTTTCGCCGGCCATGTCGGAGAAGGCCTCGTTCATGCCGCCGGACATGCCGGAGTAGGTCAGGTTGGAGTTCTGCTCGGTGAAGCCGTGCGAGATTTCATGCGAGGCAACGTCCAGGCTGACCAGCGGGTAGAAAGTGCTGGCGCCGTCACCAAAGTACATGGCCGTGCCGTCCCAGAACGCGTTCTCGTAGCTGGTCTTGTAGTGGACCTTCATCAGCAGCTTGATGGTCAGCGGGTTCTGGCCCATGTACGCGTTGTACATGTTGAAGATCACGCTGCCGAAGTGGTGGGCGTCGTTCATCGGCGAGTAGGCGCCATTGATCGCCTTCACCGTGTTGCGCGGGCAGGTGTAGGAGAACGGCGTGCTGCCGGAGGTGCCGCCATTGAGGTTGATGGTGCTGACGTTGGTGTTGTTCAGCGAGCAGGTGCTGCCGCTCTGGGTCACGTCGAGGTAGCTGTGGCTGGTGGTGTTGCTGCCGTACTCGTACTGGCCGGTCTTCTGGTTGCCGCCGGGGCCGGTGCCGATCAGGGCGGTCTGCAGGTTCTCGATCTTCTTCAGCACAGCGCCGGTGTGGGCGTCGATCATGATGATCGGGCGGGTGGCGCGGCCGGCGGTCGCGGAGTCGGCGAAGAAGGTGACCTTGTAGGCGAGGTGACCGCGGCCGGCGTCGTCGATGTAGACCACGACATCGCTGCTTTCATTGCGAGTGGTCATCCCGGCGAGGCTGTTGCCGAGGCCGGCGCGCTTGCCGGCGACCAGGGCCTGCGCAGCGCTGATCGAAGGACGGGTGTTGCTGATGTCCTGATCCAGGCCGGACACCAGATTGCCGAACATGGCGCGCACGTTGCCGTGTGCATCTTCGCTGACCGCGATGTTCTCGCCGAACACCGGGATACCACGCCAGCTCTGGTCGTAACGGTAGTTGTGGACGCCGTTGCCCTGGCGGTTGGCGCGCATGACCAAGGTGGTCGAGCTGCCGGCACCCATGAAGGCGGCATGGCGGCGGTTGGCCATGTTCACGGCGGATTGGCCGTGGGCCGCGACGAAACCTTGGTACTGCTGGCGCATCTGGTTCATGTCACGCTGGTGCAGGTCGGCACGGGTGGCGGCCTGAGCACCCACCGCGGCGAGCGACAGTGCGATGGCGGCGGTCAGCGTCTTGATGGTCTGGGTACGATTCACTGGTGACTTCCCCCTGAGATAGGTTGGATGGATTGGGTCGGAATGGGACAACGGCTCGATCTGGATCACGCCCTTGCGCATCCCGCGCAGATCGCCTTCCTCCCTGGCGATTGCCACCTCTGTGGCCGAACTGGGCACCGCTCCTGAACCTGAACCGTTCCGAAGCGACCGGCGACGTTTGCGCTGCAGGTGGATTCCTGTCAAGAACCATACGTTATTGCTTTATTCCCGTGCGGAATACACCGGGTAACAACAAGCAATTTCGCGGCTTCTGTCGCATGGGATCGGTCCTTGCAGCGCAGCAATTACCGTCTTCATGGACTTGCAGAGATACCGGATATTGCAGCGCACCATGCGCGAATGCTGCCCTTGCGCGTCACTTTGTGACAATTCGGGCTGAAAAACCGGCCTTGATTGTGCGTTTGTTCACGTTTTCAGCGTGCCGGATTCCACGGAATACACACGGCTATCCCTTGGCCACCTGCCACTAGCGACTTTCCTTTGCTCAAGATGCGCCGGTCTCGTAACCACGGCGCGACTTGCTTGCCGCTCAGAACATCCCGGTTTCGAGCTTGGCCAGATCAGACATCATCGACTGGTTCCAAGGCGGGTCGAACACCAATTCGATATCGGTATCGACGACGGTCGGGATCTTCAGCAGCTTGCTGCGGACATCGTCGATCAGGATGTCGCCCATACCGCAACCCGGCGCGGTCAGGGTGATGCGGACCTTGGCCACCCGCGCGCCGTCGCCTTCGCGATGGGTCAATTCGGCCAGATAGACCAGGCCGAGCTCGACCACATTGACCGGGATTTCCGGGTCGAAACAGGTGCGCAGCTGCTCCCACATCAAGGCTTCCACCGCCGCGTCATCCGCGCCTTCGGCCAATTCAAGCGGCTGCGCGGTTTCCTTGCCGATTGCATCGCCATCCTCGCCGGCGATACGCATGAGGTTGCCTTCGACGAACACCGTCCAGCTGCCACCCAGCGCCTGCGTGATGTAACCGACGGTGCCGACCGGCAAGGTGACCTGATCACCTTGTGGAACCAGCACGGCAGCGCAATCACGCTCGAAACGGACGGGTTCGCTGCTGCGGGAGTACATGATCCAGGTGGCCTGCATGCCGTGAAGTCGTACCATTCTAGTGCTAATCGACGACGACGCCCGCCCGGCAAGGCCGAGACACGCCCGGACTTGACGCGCATCAAGGGGCGCCATCGCATGCGCCACATCAGGCGAACCAGTCCTGCAGCCAAATGAAATCAATGGCTTGCCGGCTGCCCGCGGTGCGGTCTTGCGACCCGATCAGGACCGCTGGCATTGGTCACGGCTGCCACGGGATGGCATCATCGGCCACCCTCCTGCGCGCACTCCATGTCCTCGATTCCCCCGCCCCCTGTTCGTTGGCACGCCTGGGCCTTGCTGTTGCTGGGCGCGACGGGATTCGCGGCGGCCTGGGTGCTGCTCGCCTTGCGCTTCGATCATCAATTCGCGTGGATGGCGCTGCTGGGCGCGTTCGATCTGGCCGTGCTGCAGCGCTTGGTCAATTGGCCACGCGGCCTGCAACGCGGGCTGGCGGCGGTGTTGGCCACGACGCTGATCATTGCCTTGGCCAACTTCATGATCGCCGCCGGCCAGATCGGCGAAGATTTCGGCATGCGCCCGCTGGAATCGGCCCTGCACATGGGCGTGGGCTACGCCTGGCTGCTGGCGACGCTGGCCAACACCCGCGCGGACCTGCTCTGGTACGGCGCAGGCCTGGTGCTGGCCCTGCTGTCCGGGCTCAATGCCCGCCGCCGTCCAATTCCTTCAACTCACTGACCAGCGCGTTGGCCATCTCGGCACCATCGCCGTACAGCATGCGGGTGTTGTCGGCGAAGAACAGCGCGTTCTCGATCCCGGCAAAACCCGTCCCCTTGCCACGCTTGATGACGACGGTGTTCTTCGAATTGACTACGTCGAGGATCGGCATGCCGTAGATCGGTGAGGCCGGATCGGTCTTGGCCACCGGGTTGACCACGTCGTTCGCACCGATCACCAGCGACACATCGGTATTGGCGAATTCCGGGTTGATGTCGTCCATGTCGGCGATCAGGTCGTAGGGCACGCCGGCCTCGGCCAGCAGCACGTTCATGTGCCCCGGCATGCGCCCGGCCACCGGGTGGATGGCGAATTTCACCTTCACCCCGCGCGCGATCAGGCGCTGGCACAGCTCCCAGATCTTGTGCTGGGCCTGCGCCACCGCCATGCCATAACCGGGCACGATCACCACGCGTTCGGCATAGGCCATCATCGCCGCCACGTCGGCCGCCTCGATCGGCTTCATCGAGCCGCCGATTTCCTGCATCGCCGCGGAGCCGCCACCGAAGTTCGAGAACAGCACGCTCTTGATCGACCGGTTCATCGCCTTGGCCATCAAGCGGGTCAGCAGCATGCCGGCCGCACCGACCATCATGCCGGCGATGATCAGGGCCTCATTGCCCAGCACGTACCCTTCGAAGGCCACCGCAAGGCCGGTGAAGGCGTTGTACAGCGAAATCACCACCGGCATGTCGGCACCGCCGATCGGCAGGGTCATCAATTTGCCCAATCCCAGCGCCAGCACGAAGAACGCGATGATCCACGGCAGCGCCAGCGTGTGGACCGCCATCACCCCGCACGCAACCGCCGCCAGCGCTATCAGCGCATTGAAATACTGCTGGCCGGGGAAGGTGTAGCGCTTGTCCATGCGGCCGTCGAGCTTGGCCCAGGCGATGATCGAGCCGGTCAGCGACACAGAACCGATCAGCGCCCCCACCACGGCCAATACCAGGCCCAGCATCGACGGCACCGGCACACCACCGGAATATTTCACCAGCTCGACCGCGCCAATTGCAGCCGCCGAGCCGCCGCCCATGCCGTTGAACAGGGCGACCATTTGCGGCATGTCGGTGATCGCCACCTTCTTGCCCCAAGCCCAGTTCAGGCCGACGCCAAGCACGATGGCCACCACCATCAAGGCGATGTTGTGCAGGCCTGGCAGGAAGAAGGTGGCGACGGTGGCGATCAGCATGCCGACGCCCGCCCACTGAATGCCGCTGCGCGCGGTCTTGGGGCTGGCCATGCGCTGCAGGCCGAGCAGGAACAAGGTCGCGGCGACGAAATAGCTGAATTTGACCAAGGCAAGGACGCTCACTTCCCGCCCTCCTTCTTGCTGGACTTGAACATGTCCAGCATCCGCTCGGTGACGACGTAGCCGCCGGCGGCATTGCCCGCGCCCAGCAAGACTGCGACGAAGCCCAGCGCTTGCTCCAGCGGCGTCGTCGCCTCGCCCAGCACCACCATCGCGCCGATCAGCACGATGCCGTGGATGAAGTTCGAGCCGGACATCAGCGGCGTGTGCAGGATGACGGGGACCCGCGAAATGATCACGTTGCCGGCGATCGCCGCCAGCATGAAGATGTACAGCGCCACCAAGCCGTCGCCCATGTTCCACCCCGATCCTGTTTGCACCGCATCATAACCGGCGCTGGAATGCTGCTGGCAAGCCGGCATCCGTTTCGTGTCATCCGATCCGCCACTCGCGCGTTGATCCCTGTGCAGGCAGGAACGCCTGCGCACCCTCCCGGATCACCCAGGACACGATGCCCGCCATGAAAACCCGCAGCTTGCTCTTGCCTGTTTTGCTACTCGCCACGCTCATCAGTGGCTCCGCCGCCGCCAGCGACCGCGGGGATCGGGTCGAACGCCGCATGGATCGCCACGGCGAACGCATCGACCAGCGCTACGAGCAGCGCGGCGAACGCATCGACCACCGTTACGACCAACGTGCGATTCAAGCCGCGGCAAACGGGCACGAGCAACGCGCCGAGCAGCTGGATCGCCAGGGTGATCGCATCGAACACCGGATGGATGCCAAGGGCGAGCGACTCGAAGCGCGTTGGGACCGTCGCGGTGCACGCTTCGACCGTCGCTGGGATCGCACGCACTGAGCCCCGCCCGTATGCTGCTCACCGTGACTGCCCCTGCCGACCTCCATCCGAATTCGGACACACATGCCGGAGCCGTCGATTTCGACGGCTTCCTGCGCGAGATCGGCGCGCGGGCGTTCCGTTTTGCGGAAATCGGCCTGCGCCAGCGCGACGATGCGCTGGACGCGGTGCAGGACGCGATGGTGAAGATGCTGGCCTACCGCGAGCGCCCGGCGAACGAATGGAGCCCGCTGTTCTGGAGCATCCTGCGCAACCGCATGACCGACATGCAGCGGCGCAGCCTGTTCCGCCTGCGCTGGCTGCTGCCCGGCAGCAGCGACCGCGATGGCGAGCCGATCGACTGGGCCGACGACAGCCCCGATCCGCAACGCAGCCACGAAAGCCGCGAGGCATGGACGAAGATTCGTGCCGCCTTGCGCAGCCTGCCGGATCGCCAGCGCGAGGCCTTCACCCTGCGCGTGCTGGAAGACCTCGATGTCACCGAGACCGCGGCCGTGATGGGCTGCAGTGAAGGCTCGGTCAAGACCCATCTGTCGCGCGCGCGCGCCGCGCTGCAGAAGCAGTTGGAGGATGTGCGATGAACAACCCAACCGAACACGACATTGCCGACTTGCGACTGAATGCCGTCGTCCGCGCCCGCCACGCCGATGCGCTGACGCAGCTATCGCCGCAGGTGCAGGCGCAACTCACCCAGCGTCGCAATGCCGTGCTGCGTGGACAGGTTCACCGGCCACGGCACGGGCTGCGCTACGCAGTGGCGGGTTTTGCCACCCTGTCGGCACTGGCCATCGGCCTGCAATTCAATCGCCCGCAGGCCCATCGGCAACCAACCCCTTCCGTTGCCGTCGCCCCGGTGGCCGTGGCCGCCGCGAACACGACGCCCGATCCACGCGCCGCCGCAACCTTGCTCGACGAAGACCCCGAGTTCTACACCTGGCTCGCTTCCAGCGACGCCGCCCAGGTGGCCAAGGAGTAAGCCCATGAAAACCTTCATCCGTTTCGCGTTTCCCGCGCTGTTGCTGTGGCCGATGCTGGCGCTCGCGCAGCAATCCGCGCCCGCCAATCCAGGTTCATCCACATCGCTGCCGAATTGGGAACAGTTGACGCCCGCCCAGCGTGACACCTTGACCGCACCGCTGCGCGATCGCTGGAACAACAGCCCCGAAGACCGCGGCCGCATGCTCGACCACGCCCAGCGCTGGCGCACGATGACCCCGGACCAACGCAGTCACGCCCGCCGCGGCATGCAGCGCTGGGACAACATGGACCCCGCGCAACGTGCTCAGGCCCGTGCGGTCTTCCACGCCATGCGAGGGATGGACAAGGACGCCCGCCGCGCCTTCATGGACAACTGGCGCACCCTGAGCCCGCAACAGAAGGCCGATTGGGTCAAGGCGCATCCTGCGCCGGAGCGGCAGCCGGGCAACGATTGAAGCATGGTTCGAATGGACCTTGCCTGAAATCCCCGGCGCGTCATCCCGGCGACGGCTGGAATCCATGTAGAGCGATGCATTGCTGAAAAGCTGGATCCCGGCGTTCGCCGGGATGACGCCGTAGTTTCAGCGAAGCCCTGATTCGACTCAGGACGCAGCCGCCCGTTCCGGCCACACCGTCTTCGCCAGCAACTCGTCGCTCCAGTCGAAGTGCAGGGCACCGTCCTTGAGCAGCAGGCTGACGAAGTTGTAGATGTTGCGGGCGTACATTTCGCTGGCGTGCTGGGCCCCCATCGAAGCGAGGTTCAGCGGTCCGGCGACGATCACGCCATTGCTATCGACGGTCTCTCCGGGCTGGGTGAGCGCGCAATTGCCGCCGGTCTCGGCAGCCAGATCGACGATCACGCTGCCCGGCTTCATTCCCGCCACCATCTCGGCGGAAATGATCTTCGGCGCTGGCCGGCCCGGCACCGCGGCCGTGCACACCACCACGTCGATCCCTTTCAGGTGATCGGCCAGCCGCTGCTGCTGCAGGGCGCGCTCCTCGTCGGTGAGCTGGCGCGCGTAACCGCCTTCGCCCGCAGCCGACACGCCGAGGTCGAGGAACTTGCCGCCCAGCGATTCGATCTGCTCGCGGGTTTCCGGGCGCACGTCGAAGCCTTCCACCGCCGCGCCCAAGCGTTTGGTCGTGGCAATGGCCTGCAAGCCGGCGACACCAGCACCGACGATCAGCACCTTGGACGGGCGAATCGTGCCTGCCGCCGTGGTCAGCATCGGAAAGAACCGCGGTGCCAGCTGCGCGGCGATCAGCACTGCCTTGTAGCCGGCCATGCCGGCCTGCGAGCTGAGGACGTCCATCGCCTGCGCACGCGTGGTACGCGGCAGCCGTTCCAGCGGGAAGGTGGTCAACCCGCGCGCCTGGATCGCCTCGGCGCGCGCCGGGTCGGCCTGTGGCTGCAGGCTGCCGACCAGCACGGCACCTTGCTTGATCTCTGCGAGTGCGGCATTGGCCGCGGGCTGCACGCACAGCACGACATCGGCCTCGGCAAGCGCATCTTCTGCCAATTGGGCACCCGCAGCGGCATAGGCCGCATCCGGGAAATACGCGCCCGCGCCGATGCCCGGCTGGATGCGAACCGTGGCACCCGCTGCCACCAGCTTCTTGCAGGTCTCCGGGGTCAAGGCGACCCGGCGTTCGCCGTTTGCCGTCTCGCGCGCCACGCCCACGATCACCGCCATCGCCCGCTCCCTGATTCGAATTGCCCCACATCGTAACCAAATGCAGCCGCTACCATGCAGCTTCCCTGTCGCAATCCCACCCGATGTCCCTGACCCTCGACGCCCTCGCAAGTCGCCATTCCACCCCCACCCGGCAGCTGGATGCGCCCGGACCCGACGACGCGCAACTGCTGCAGATGCTGGACACCGCGGTGCGGGTTCCCGATCACGGCAAGCGCGTGCCGTTCCGGTTCCTGCGCATCACCGGGGCGGCTCGCACGACACTTGCAGACGCCGCCGAGGGACGCCTGCGCGAACGTGAGCCGGATGCGGGCGAGGCCGTGATCGACAAACTGCGCTCCCGCTTCACCACGCCGCCGCTGACCCTCGCCGTGATCGCCAACACCGGGCCAGACGAAAAAATCCCTGCCACCGAACGCTTCTCCAGCGCGGCATGCGTGTGTTTCCAGCTGTTGCAGGCGGCGCATGCGGTGGGCTTCGGCGCGCAATGGCTGACCGGCTGGATCGCCTACGACCGCCCCTTCCTTGAAGGCGTCCTCGGGCTGGATGCCGAGGAACAACTGGTCGGCACGATTGCAATCGGCACGCCGCGGATCGAGGTGCCAGACCGCCCGCGCCCGGATCCGGCCGAGTTGCTGGCGGATTGGCTGCCGCGATAGGCACGTTCTTTCGAGGGCCACGCTTCGCGCCCCTCGGCCTGCGGCGTCGGTGCACTCCTACAATGCCGGCATGACCCGGCCTACCCTGCACCTCGTCGACGCCTCGCTGTACGTGTTCCGCGCCTGGCACTCGATGCCAGATGACTTCCGCGACGACGACGGCTGGCCCACCAATGCGGTGCACGGCTTCGCACGGTTCCTGCTGGAACTGCTGGAGCGGGAGCGCCCCCGCCACATCGCCATTGCCTTCGACGAGAGCCTCGGCAGCAATTTCCGCCACGCCCTGTATCCGGCCTACAAGGCCAATCGCGACCCTGCGCCACCCGAGCTGAAGCGCCAGTTCGCCTGGTGCAAGGCCCTGTGCGAAGCGCTCGGTCTGGTGACGCTGGCGCATGCGGATTTCGAGGCAGATGACCTGATCGGCAGCGCAGCCCACGCGATGCGCGGGCAAGGTTTCCGCAGCGTGATTGTTTCCGCCGACAAGGATCTCTCCCAGCTCCTGCAGGCCGACGACGAACAGTACGACTTCGGCAAGGGTCAACGCTGGGGGCATGCGGGGGTCAAGGCCCGCCACGGCGTGCGCGCCGAGCAGATCGCCGACTACCTCGCGCTGGCCGGTGATGCGGTGGACAACATTCCGGGTGTCACCGGGATTGGTCCGAAGTCAGCAGCGGTGCTGCTGTCCCATTTCGGGACCTTGGACGCGCTACTGGAACGCATCGACGAAGTGCCCTTCCTGCGCCTGCGCGGGGCCACGCAAATGGCCGCGCGCCTGCGCGAGCAGCGTGAGCAAACCTTGCTGTGGCGCAGACTGACCACGGTCGCCGTGGATGCCCCACTCCCCGAGGGCGATTTTCAGCGCGCCCGTGGCGATGCTGCAGAGTTGACCGCATTGGCGGACTGGATCGGCTTTGGTGAAATGACGCGCAAGCGCTTGGCGGATGCGGCAAGCCTGTAGGAGCGCACTGCAAGGGCGCGATCCGGGATTTCGACAAGGTACTTTCGCGCCCCTGCGGTGCGCTCCTGCAGGTGTCTGGCTGCGTTAGCATCCTCGCATGGGCAATATCAAGCAAACCTTGTTCGAAGGTCGCTGGCTGCGGCTGGTGCAGATCGACACCTGGGAATCCTGCGAGCGTACCCACGGCCAGGGTATGGCGGTGATCGTGATCGCGGTGACGCCGGCCGATGAGGTGTTGTTCGTCGAGCAATACCGCGTGCCGTTGGGCGCGCGCACGATCGAAATGCCGGCCGGCCTGGTCGGGGACGAGAGTGCGCACGACACCCTGGCCGACGCCGCGCGACGCGAATTGGTCGAGGAAACCGGCTGGTCGCCCGGCCGCGTCGAGGTATTGCTGGTCGGCCCGACCAGTTCCGGCATGAGCAACGAGCGCATCGCCTTCGTGCGCGCCCGCGAACTGGTGAAAGTGGGCGATGGTGGCGGCGTCGACAACGAGGACATCACCGTGCATGCCGTGCCACGCAGCGATGCGCCACGTTGGCTGATGCAGAAACACGCCGAAGGCTACGAGCTTGACCTCAAACTCTGGGCCGGACTGTGGATGATCGAGCGCAATCCGGATGGTTCGCTGATCGATTGAACCGGTTGGAGTGCACCGCAGGGGCGCGACTGACCTCGGGCTTACTCGACCGTTTCGCGCCCTCGGCCTGCGGCCTCGGTACGCTCCCACAGGTCTCAATCAGTGATCAACCGGCGAAGCAGTCCGTCGCCTCCACCAGTGCCGCGGCGTTTTCCGGCTCGAATGCGGAATGTCCCGAGGCGACACTGACCAGCAGCTCCGACTTCGGCCACACGGCGCGCAGGTCGAACGCGTTCTGGATCGGGCAGACCACGTCATAGCGGCCATGCACGATCACGCCGGGGATATCGGCGATCCGGTGCGCGTCGCGCAATAGCTGGTCCTCGATCTCGAAGAAGCCGCCATTGACGAAGTAGTGGTTCTCGATCCGGGCGAATGCCAGCGCGAAGCGTGGATCGCCGTGGCTGGTCTCGTAATCGGCGGGGATGTGCAGGTAGCTGGTGCCGCCCTCCCAGATACTCCAGGCCTTGGCTGCCGCCAGCCGCGTGGCCTCGTCGTCGCTGGTCAAGCGACGATGGAACGCCGAGATGAGATCGCCACGTTCCACCTCCGGAATCGCGGCCAGATAATGCGCCCACGCATCCGGGAACAGCCTCGAGGCACCTTCCTGATAGAACCATTCCAGCTCCCAGCGGCGCAGCATGAAGATCCCGCGCAGTACCAGCTCGGTCACGCGCTGGGGATGTGTTTCCGCGTAGGCCAACGCCAGGGTCGAACCCCAGCTGCCACCGAACACCTGCCAACGGTCGATGGCGAGGTGCTCGCGCAATTTCTCGATGTCGGCGACCAGATCCCAGGTGGTGTTGTCGGTCAGATCGGCATGCGGCGTGCTGCGCCCGCTGCCGCGCTGGTCGAACAGCACGATCCGGTACTTCGCTGGATCGTGGAAGCGCCGCATCGTGTCCGAACAGCCCGCGCCGGGACCGCCATGCAACAGCACCACCGGCTTGCCGTCGGGGTTGCCGCATTGTTCGTAGTACAGGCGGTGACGGGCATCAACCTGCAGGGTTCCGGTCTGGTAGGGCTCGATGGCGGGATACAAGGTGCGCATGGGTCAACGGCCTGGAGTCTGATGCACCCATTGTAGGAGCACACCGAGGCCGAAGGCCGAGGGGTGCGATCCACATGTCAGCTGTCGCGCCCCTGCGGTGCGCTCCCACAACTTCGGTGGATTTCTACGGTGCCCGTCCCAGCGTGACCCGATCGCGCGCCTCCAGGTCGCGCAAGGTTTCGACCTCGCCGAATCCTGCATCCGCAAGCAGGCTGCGCACCGCGGTGGCTTGATCAAATCCGTGTTCGAACAGCAGCCAGCCGTCTGGGCGCAGCGCCTTCGAGGCGCCGCCGATGATCAATCGAATCGCGTCCAAACCGTCTTTCCCGCAGGCCAGTGCCAGCGCCGGCTCGAAGCGCAGGTCGCCCTGCGCCAGATGCGGATCGCCGTCGGCGACATAGGGCGGATTGCTCACGATCACATCGAACCCGTCCCCATGCAGCGGCTCCAGCCAGCTGCCCTGACGAAACTCGACATTGCCGATGCCATTGCGCGCCGCATTGGCGCGCGCCACGTCCAATGCATCCTTGCTCAAGTCCACGGCCACCACCCGCGCGCGCGCGCGTTCCTTCGCGATGGCAAGGGCAATCGCACCGCTGCCGGTGCCAAGATCGGCAACACGCACGGCGGCATCGTTCGGCATGCGCGCCAACGCCTGTTCGACCAAGAGCTCGGTCTCGGGACGTGGAATCAGGGTCGCAGGCGTTACCAGCAGATCCAGCGTCCAGAAGCCCTGGCTGCCCGTCAGGTAGGCCACCGGCTCGCCAATGACTCTGCGCTGCAGCAAGGCTTCGAAGCTTGCCAACTCGGAATCGCTCAAACCGTCATCGGCATGCGCGAACAGCCAGCTGCGCGAGCGTCCCAAGGCATGCGCCAGCAGGATGTCGGCATCAGTCGGATCGATCCGCTGGCACGCATGGGCCAGCAGCGTGGACACGGTGGTAGCGGCGGCGGGCATCGCGGGATGGTCGCGGCCACGGCCCGCAGCGTCAACGATTCGCATCGGTAATGATAGTTTTTATTTATCGATTATATATCAATAATCAATTTTACTTATTGATATGCCGAGCCTATGCTGGCTCCGTTCCAGTCCACCCAACACCCAGCCTAGGAGCACTCCGATGTCCCTGATCAATACCCAAGTCCAGCCTTTCAAGGCCGACGCCTTCCACAACGGCAAGTTCATCACCGTCACGGACGCCGACCTGAAGGGCAAGTGGTCGGTCGTGATCTTCATGCCGGCCGCCTTCACCTTCAATTGCCCGACCGAAATCGAAGATGCCGCCGAGCATTACGGCGAATTCCAGAAGGCCGGTGCCGAGGTCTACATCGTCACCACCGACACCCATTTCAGCCACAAGGTCTGGCACGAAACCAGCCCGGCGGTGAGCAAGGCGCAGTTCCCGCTGGTCGGTGACCCCACCCACACCCTGACCAATGCCTTCGGCGTGCATATCCCGGAAGCCGGCCTCGCCCTGCGCGGCACCTTCGTGATCGACCCGAGCGGCACGATCAAGACCATGGAAGTGCACGACAACGCCATCGCCCGTGATGTCAGTGAAACCCTGCGCAAGCTCAAGGCCGCGCAGTTCGTCGCCAGCCATCCGAACGAGGTCTGCCCGGCCAAGTGGAAGGAAGGTGCCAAGACCATCACCCCGTCGCTGGATCTGGTCGGCAAGATCTAACCGCGCCATCGCACCCTCTCCCCCTTGGAGAGGGCTGCGTGAAACCGATCCCCGCCGTCGATTTCACCCAGCTCTTTCATCGACCCGCTCTGCCTCGCGCGGAACGGGTGCCTGCACCTGAATTCCATGCAAGGAGACCCGCCATGTTGGATGCCAGCCTCAAGACCCAGCTCGCCGCCTACCTGGAAAAGCTTCAGTACCCGATCACCCTCATCGCCACGCTGGACGACTCCGAAGCCGCGCGCGAACTGGATGAATTGCTGGGCCAAATCGCCGCGCTGTCACCGAAGATTGCCCGCGCCCAAGGATCGGCCGAACGCAGGCCTTCGTTCGAGATCCGCCGTGTCGACAGTGATGTCGCGGTGGCGTTTGCCGGCGTGCCGCTGGGCCACGAATTCACGTCGCTGGTGCTGGCCCTGCTGCAGGTCGGCGGGCATCCGGTCAAGATCGATGAAGCGCTCGCCGCACAGATTCGTGCGCTGGATGGCGAGTATCGGTTCGAGACCTTCATGTCACTGCATTGCCAGAGCTGCCCGGACACCGTGCAGGCGCTGAATGCGATGAGCGTGCTCAACCCGCGCATCCGGCACATCGCCATCGACGGCGCCCTGTTCGAGGAGGAGGTGACGCAGAAGAACATCCTCTCGGTGCCCACCGTCTACATGAACGGAGTCGAGTTCGACGCCGGCCGCATGAGCATCGAACAAATATTGGCCAAGCTCGATACCGGCGCGGCGGCACGCGCGGCGGAAGCGCTGAACGAACGCGCGCCGTACGACGTGCTGATCGTCGGTGGCGGCCCAGCAGGCGCGGCGGCGGCGATCTACGCCGCCCGCAAGGGTATCCGCACGGGCCTCGTCGCCGAGCGTTTCGGCGGCCAGGTGCAGGACACCCTGTCGATCGAGAACTTCCCTTCGGTCGAATACACCGAAGGGCCGAAGCTGGCCGCCTCGCTGGAAGCGCATGTGCGCAGCTACGGCGTCGAGGTGATCACCGCGCAGCGCGCCAAGGCGCTGCTGCCGGCCACCCACGAAGGTGCGCTGACCGGCATCGAACTGGAAAGCGGTGCCACCCTGCGCGGCAAGACCGTGATCCTCGCCCCCGGCGCCCGCTGGCGGCAGACTGGCGTGCCCGGCGAAGCCGAATACCGCACCAAGGGCGTGACCTACTGTCCGCATTGCGACGGCCCGTTGTTCAAGGGCAAGAAGGTCGCGGTGATTGGCGGTGGCAATTCCGGTATCGAGGCCGCGATCGATCTGGCCGGTGTGGTGGAACATGTCACCGTGCTGGAATTCGATGGCAAGCTGCGCGCCGATGCGGTGCTGCAACGCAAGCTGCACAGCCTGCCCAACACCGCCGTACACCTGAACGCGCAGACCACCGAGATGCTCGGCGACGGCAGCAAGCTTACCGGGCTGCGCTTCACCGACCGCACCAGTGGCGAGGCCAAGGATCTGGACCTGGGCGGCGTATTCGTGCAGATCGGCCTGCTGCCCAATACCGAATGGCTGAAAGGCAGTGTGGCATTGAGCCCGCGCGGCGAAATCGTGATCGATGACCGTGGCCACACCAGCCTGCCCGGCGTGTTCGCCGCCGGCGATGCCACCACCGAGCCGTTCAAGCAGATTGTCATCGCGATGGGCGGTGGCTCGACCGCAGCGTTATCGGCGTTCGACCACCTGATCCGACATTCGGCTCCCGCGGAAGCCGAAGCGCAGGCTGCCTGAAATGGGCGGCCGGCCTCCGTTCGCGGTCCAGCGCCTCGACCATGTGGTGCTGCGCGTGCGCGATCTCGATCGCGCCGAGGCCTTCTACCGCGAGTTGCTCGGCTGCGAGGTCGAGCGGCGACGCGACGACCTCGGGCTGCGCCACCTGCGCGCGGGCGCGTCGATGATCGACCTCATCGCCATCGACGGCAGACTCGGCGCGCGCGGCGGTGCGGCGCCAGGCCGCGAAGGCCGCAATCTCGATCACCTGTGCCTGCGCATCGAGCCTTTCGACGAGACCGGCATCGTCCACCACCTCGCCGGATACGGGCTGCAGCCGCATGGCCCGGCCTCGCACAACTTCGGTGCGGAGGGCGACGGCCCCTCGATGTATTTCAGCGATCCGGACGGCAATACCATCGAGCTCAAGGGGCCCGTCGCATGAACCTGCGCGACCTCAACTACCTGATCGCGTTGGCCGACCTGCGCCATTTCGGCAAGGCGGCCGAGGCCTGCTTCGTCAGCCAACCCACGCTGTCCACCCAGATCAGGAAGCTGGAGGACGAACTGGGCGTGGCCCTGATCGAACGTGCCCCGCGCAAGGTGATGCTGACCCGCGCCGGTCAGGATGCGGTGCAGCGGGCACGCCGGATCGTCGCCGAGGTGCAGGAATTGAAGGACGCCGCCCGCCGCAGCCGCGATCCGGAATCCGGCAGCCTGCGCCTGGGCGTATTCCCGACTTTGGGTCCCTATCTGTTGCCGCATGTCGTGCCGCCGCTGCGGGAAAGCTTTCCGCAACTGGAATTGTTGCTGGTCGAGGAAAAGAGCGACGTCCTGCTGCAACGCCTGCGTGATGGGAAGCTGGATGCCGCCCTGCTGGCCCTGCCGCTCCACGACGAGCAACTTCACGCCCAGTTCCTGTTCGAGGAGCCCTTCCTGTTTGCCGCGCCCTCCGGCCATCCGCTTGCCCGGCAGCGCAGGATGGCGGTCGATGCCCTCGGTAGCGAGACCTTGCTGTTGCTGGAAGACGGCCATTGCCTGCGGGATCAGGCGCTGGACGTGTGCCGGCTGACCGGTGCGCAGGAGAAATCCGGCTTCCGCGCCACCAGCCTGGAAACCCTGCGGCAGATGGTGGCAGCCGGCGTTGGCGTCACCTTGCTGCCGGCGCTGTCGGTGCATTCCCCCATCCTGCAATCGCCCACGATCCAGCTGATCCCCTTCCAATCGCCGGCCCCCAGTCGGCGGATCGCCCTGGTCTGGCGCAAGTCCTCGGCACTGGACGGCTTCCTGCAGCGACTGGGAACCCGCATCGCGGAACTGGCACAGGCACAATTGGCCCAGGCTTGATCGAAGCAGATTCCGATGCGGTCGCGTGTCGCACTCGTCCTCGTGTTCATCGCCGGCTACCTGCTGGTGGCGTGGTTCCTGGCCCATCCCCCGGGATCGCAACTGCCGCAGGCCACGCGCGAAACCCTTGCCAATGCCGCCTGCCCGCCCCCTCCGCGCGTCACACGCGGCGAAATGCCGCTGCAGACGCCGGTCCCTGCGGGATTGGCGCTGCCGCCGCTGGCAGAAAGCACGCTCACGCCACTTGCTGGCTTCAGCGTTGAAGCGAGGGTACTGCGCCGCGAGAACTACTATTTCGATGCCGGCGCCCGGTTTTCACCCACCGACCTGGCCTTGGGTTGGGGCCGCATGCGCGAGAACGCGGTGTTGGATCAGCTCGCGATCAGCCAGGGCAGTCGTTTCTTCAGCTACCGATGGCGCGACCAGCCGCCGATTCCTCCGCCCGAGATCGTGCGCAGCGCCAGCAACATGCACATCATCCCGGCCAGCGAGGAGGTGGCCAGCGCTTTGGACGCGGTCGAAGCCGGCGACAACCTGCGCATCGATGGCTGGCTGGTGCGCATCGACCGCAAGGATGGCTGGCACTGGGTCAGCTCCTTGCGTCGTGATGACAGCGGTGATGGCGCCTGCGAACTGATTTACGCCTGCACCATCACCCGCGAATAGCTCAGGCCTCCTGCGCGACGCTGGGCTGTTTCGATTTCATCCCGGCAACGAAAATGCCGAGCAGGCTCACCATCAGTCCGGCCCAGTGCCGTGGCGTGGGCATCAGCCCCAGCACCAGCACATCAAGCAGATAGGCCACGATCGGCTGCGCCAGCAACAGCAAGCCTGCCAGTGCCACCGGCAAGACCACCATCGAGCGCGAGATCAACACCCAGCTCAGGCAGTGACCCACCGCTGCCAGCACCAGCAGGATGCCCCAGGCGTGCAGCGACGGAGGCGCAAAGACCTCCCCTTCGGCCCAGCCCAGCAGACCCAGGCACAGCGCACTGCCGAACGCGGCGATGCACAGCACCTGTTCCACCGGTGCACGCACCTTGCCATCGGCCGCGGCGTGCTGGGACCGTTTGATGCCGATGTTGTAAGCGGCATACGCCACGCCGGTACCCAGCCCCAGCCACACCCCCCAGCGGTACTGCGGTGGCAACGTGGACCAGTCGGCTCCCAGCAGCAGCCACAAGCCGAAGAAGGCCAGCAGCACGCCTGCCAGGAAGCGTGGCCCCAATCGCTCGCCGAACACGAACAAGCCCGCCAGCGCCATGAAGAACACCTGGGCGTTGGCCAGCAGGGTCGCAAGCCCGGGCCCCACCAGTTGGATACTCTTGTGCCACAGGGTCAGATCGACGGCAAAGGCCAGGATCGGCAAGGGCAGCCACAGCCACGCCTTGCGCGACAGCGGTTGCCAGCGATGCCGCAGGCTCACCACCGCCGCCAGCAGGATCCCCGCCAGCAACATCCGCCAGAACGCCACTGCAATCGGCGGCATCTGCGACAAGCGCACCATCAGTCCATTGCTGCCGATGATGGCAGCACCGATCAACAGCTCCAGGCTGGCGGCGCGCGGCTGGGGATCGCTCATGCCGGCAATGCGCCGGGTAATCCATCATCGCGCCCGGATCGAAGGTCCGGGGCCAAGCCCAGCTGCAACGACTCCACGCAGTCCCGTGCCTGCGGCCAGGCATCCTCGGGCACCATCACTGCGACCAAGCCGAACACGCCGAGCTCACCGATCCCGCCCGTCAACGACTCCCCGCGCACAAAGGTCGGAATGCCCTCGGCCTCCAGCGCATGCTTCACGAGGTGGGCATCGATCAGGTTCTGGGCTTCATAGACGGTACGCATGGCGCCAAGCCTAGCAAGGAAGGCGTGCATGCCGCGCCAGCCAGACCGGCCTCCGTCCGCTAAACTGGCAAGTCGATTCCACAGCTGCGGCCAACCGTGTCCTCCATTCCGTCCACCGGCGCCGATGCGCCCGTCCGCAACGACTTCATCCGCCAGATCGTTCGCGAGGATCTGGCCTCCGGCAAGCACGCCGCGATCAAGACCCGCTTTCCGCCGGAGCCGAACGGCTACCTGCACATCGGCCACGCCAAGGCGATTTGCCTCGATTTCGGCATCGCTCAGGAATTCGGCGGCGTCTGCAATCTGCGGCTGGACGACACCAACCCGGCGCGCGAAGACCCGGAATACGTGCGCGCCATCCAGGACGACGTGCGCTGGCTGGGCTTCGACTGGCACAGCCTGCGCCACGCGTCCGACTATTTCGGCGTCTACTACCTCGCCGCCGAAAAGCTCATTCGCGACGGCAAGGCCTATGTCTGCGACCTGAGCGCGGACGAAGTACGCGCTTATCGCGGCACGCTCACCGAACCCGGCCGCAACTCGCCCTACCGCGAACGCAGCGTCGAGGAAAACCTCGACCTGTTCCGCCGCATGCGTGCCGGTGAATTCGCCGACGGCAGCCGCACCCTGCGCGCGAAGATCGACATGGGCAGCGGCAATATCAACCTGCGCGACCCGGCGCTGTACCGGATCAAGCATGTCGAGCACCAGAACACCGGCAACGACTGGCCGATCTACCCGATGTACGACTTCGCCCACGCGCTGGGCGATGCGATCGAGGGCATCACCCATTCGCTGTGCACGCTGGAGTTCGAGGACCACCGCCCGCTGTACGACTGGAGCGTGGACAATGTCGACCTCGCCGGTAATCCAGAATTGCTGGAACCGCTGGTCATCAAAGGCCTGCCGAAGGAAGCCGCCAAGCCACGCCAGATCGAATTCTCGCGCCTGAATTTCAATTACCTGGTGATGAGCAAGCGCAAGCTGATGGCACTCGTTACCGACAAGCTGGTGGACGGCTGGGACGACCCGCGCATGCCCACCCTGCAAGGCATCCGCCGTCGTGGCTATACCGCCTCTGCCTTGAAGCTGATGGTCGATCGGGTCGGCATCAGCAAGCAGAACTCGTTGCTGGATATTTCCATCCTCGAAGGCGCGCTGCGCGATGACCTCGACGCGCATGCACCGCGGCGGATGGCGGTGATCGACCCGCTGAAGGTCGTGTTGACCAATTTGCCGGAAGACCACGTCGAAACCCTGCGTTTTGCCAACCATCCCAAGGATGAATCGCAAGGCGAGCGCGACATTCCTTTCAGTCATGCGCTGTGGATCGAGCGCGAAGACTTCGAGGAAGTGCCACCGCCGGGCTTCAAGCGCCTGACCCTGGGCGGCGAAGTGCGTCTGCGCGGGGCAGGCATCATCCGTTGCGATGAAGTGGTGAAGGACGCCGACGGCCGCGCACTCGCACTGCACTGCACGCTGGATCCCGCTTCGCGCCCCGGCATGGAGGGCGCCAACCGCAAGATCAAGGGCACCATCCATTGGGTCAGCGCCAAGCACGGCGTCCCTGCCGAGATCCGCCTGTATGACCGCCTGTTCAGCGTGCCCGATCCGGACAACGATGCAGGCGGCAAGACCTATGTCGATTACCTGAATCCCGGTTCGCGCAAGGTCGTCACCGGCTACGTGGAACCGGCTGCCGCATGCGCCACGCCGGAACAGGGCTTCCAGTTCGAACGCAGCGGCTATTTCGTCGCCGACCGTTACGATCACCAGCCCGGCGCGCCGGTGTTCAATCGCAGCGTCACCCTGCGTGACACCTGGACCCAGAAGGGCTGAACGATGCCGATGCCCCTGCCCGCGCAGCTGCACATCACCCTGCCGATCTGGGTGCTGGAACTGGATGTCGGTGGCCGTGATTTCTCGACCGACGCTGCCAAGGTCGGCTTCGCCGTCGAACTCTCGAACTACAACGTCGAACGCCAGAGCGGCGGCCCATTCGGTGCTGCGGTGTTCAGTGCTACCCACCAGCTGATCGCGGTCGGCGTGAACCGCGTTGTGCGCCAGAGCTGTTCGCTGGCGCATGCCGAAACCATGGCCTACATGCTGGCGCAGCAACGCCTGCAGCGCTTCCGCCTGAACGAGGACGGTGGTCCGATAACACTGGCCACCTCCGCCCAGCCCTGCTGCCAGTGCTACGGCGCGACCATGTGGGCCGGCATCGACCGCCTGCTGATCGGCGCGCGCAGCGAGGATGTGGAAACGCTGACCCCGTTCGACGAAGGCCCGTTGCCGGCGGATTGGCTGGGCGAATTGAACAAGCGCGGGATCGAGGTCGTGCGCGACGTCGAGCGCGAGGCCGCTTGCGCCGTGCTCAAGCGCTATGGCGAACTGGGCGGGCCGAATTATTGACGGCCTGCTCGCCTACTGCCGACAGGGCTTTGAACCGGAACTGGCGGCGGAGCTGACTGAACGTGCCGCGCAGGCCGGATTTGCCGGCTACGCGCGTACCGAGCGCGACAGTGGTCATGCGCTGTTCTTCTGCGAGAACGGTGCAGCGCTGGATCGCGCGCTGCCGTTTTCATCGCTGATTTTTGCGCGACAGAAACTGCATTTCCTTGCCGAACTGCGCGGGCTGAACCCGAGTGATCGGATTGCGCCGATGCTGGATGCGCTGCTCGGACAGCCGCGTTTCGGCGAGTTGGTGATGGAGCATCCGGACACGGATGCCGGCAAACCACTGGCTGGCCTCGCCCGCAGCCTCGGCAACGCCTTGCGCCCGGCGTTGCGCAAGGCCGGGCTGCTGAGCGTCAAGGACAACCCTGGCCTGCCGCGGCTGCACATCTGCCTGCTCGCCGGCGATCACGCCCTGTTGGCGCGTAGCCACGCCGCCGACAGTGCGCCGTGGCCGCTTGGCATTCCCCGTCTGCGCATGCACAAGGACGCACCCTCGCGCTCGGCACTCAAGCTGGAAGAAGCACTGCTGGTCCTGCTCGACACCGAGGAACGCCAGCGCTTGCTGAAGGAGGGCATGGTCGGTGCCGACCTCGGTGCCGCGCCCGGCGGTTGGACCTGGGTGCTGACCCGTGATCGGATCCAGGTGACGGCGGTGGACAATGGCCCGATGCACCCGTACTTGCTGGCCTCCGGCATGGTCCAGCATCTGCGCGCCGACGGGTTTTCCTGGCAACCGCCACATCCGCTGGACTGGATGGTCTGCGACATGGTCGAGCAGCCACGACGTGTCGCCGAACGGATGGCCACCTGGGTACGCGAGGGCTGGTGCCGCCACACCATCTTCAATCTGAAATTGCCGATGAAGAAACGTTGGCAGGAAACCCGGCTGTGCCTCGACCTGTTCAACCAGCAGGCCGAAAAACCGCTGACTCTGCGCGCCAAGCAGCTCTACCACGATCGCGAGGAAATCACGGTGTTTGCGACGACCGCGAGAATGGCGTGACGCGCCGAAGCGCAATCACCGAATCACCAGAAGTTACAGTGCAACATGCCGATGGCATGGAAACCTTGATCCGGGCCACACGGGCTTTGCGCTATGCTTACGCCTTCGTTGGCCGCCACCTCACGACACGTCATGAACCGCACTGATTCGACGCTCCCCACCGGTCCGCTGCTGCTGGCCGCGCTGATTTTCATCGCCGCCTTGAGCCGGTTGCTGCCGCATCCGCCGAATTTCTCGCCGATCGAAGCGATCGCCCTGTTCGGTGGCGCGTATTTCATCAAGCGTGGCTGGGCGCTGCTGGTGCCGCTGCTGGCGATGCTGGCGTCGGATCTGGCCCTGGGGTTGCTCAATGGCGGCGAATACCTGGGTTATATCGCCAGCACCAGCAATCTGGTGGTGTATGCCTGCATCGCCCTGTCCACCGTGCTGGGCTTCGGCCTGCGCGGCAAGGTCAATGGCGGCCGCGTGCTCGGCTATTCGCTGGTCGGCTCGGTGCTGTTCTTCATCGTCACCAATTTCTCCACCTGGCTGCTGGGCACGATGTACCCGCACACCAGCGCCGGTCTGACCGCCGCCTATGTGGCCGGCATCCCGTTCTTCCAGTGGACCGTCGCCAGCACCCTGTTCTACTCGGCACTGTTGTTCGGTGGCTTCGAATTGCTGCGTCGTCGCCATCCGCTGCTGCGCGCCCAGACCGCCTGATCGCCCGCCATGGGCAATCGCCTCAGCAAGATCTACACCCGCACCGGCGATGACGGCACCACCGGACTGGGCGACGGCTCGCGCGTGACCAAGGATGCCGTGCGGGTCGAGGCCTACGGCACCGTTGACGAGGCCAATTCCTGCATCGGTCTGCTGCTGGCCACGGACATGGCCGAGGATGTGCGCGGCCTGCTGATCCACATCCAGCACCAGCTGTTCGATCTCGGTGGCGAGCTGTGCATCCCGGGCCATGCGGCCATTTTCGATGCCGATATCGAAGCGCTGGAGGCGCAGATCGATCATTACAACCACGACCTGCCGGCACTGAAGGAATTCATCCTGCCCGGCGGCGGAGAGGCTGCAGCGCGTTGCCACATCGCCCGCACCGTGGTGCGCCGGGCCGAGCGCCTGACGGTCACCCTGGCGGCGACCGAGGACATCCGTCCACAGCCACGACAGTATCTGAACCGGCTTTCCGACCTGCTGTTCGTGTTGGCACGGGTGCTGGCGCGGGCCAGCGGCCACGGCGAAGTCCTGTGGAACCACGAACGCCGCCGGCGGCCACAGGCGCAGTGAACGAACGCGCGCTGTTGGCGTTCACCCATCCGGCCTGCCTGCAACATGCAACAGGCCCCGATCACCCCGAACGACCCCAGCGCCTCGAGGCCGTCCTGCAAGCCTTGCAGGTCTCCCATCCACGACTGGAATGGCGGCAGGCACCACGCGCCACGCGTGAGCAACTCCTGCGCGCGCACACACCTGCCTTGCTGGACCAGGCACTGGCCACCGTTGCCGAAGGTCTGATCGCACTGGATCCCGACACCATGGCCTCGCCCGGCTCGGCCGAAGCGGCGCTGCGTGCAGCGGGGGCCGGGATCGAGGCCGTCGATGCGGTGATCGACGGTTCCATACGCCGAGTGTTCTGCGCAGTGCGCCCGCCCGGCCACCACGCAACCGTGGATGCGGTGATGGGCTTTTGCCTGCTCAACAACATCGCGATCGCGGCGCGTCACGCCATCGACGTGCACGGCTTGTCACGTGTGGCCATCGTCGATTTCGACGTCCACCACGGCAATGGCACGCAAGCAATTTTCGAGCACGATCCGCGCGTGTTGTACGCCAGCAGCCATCAAAGCCCGCTGTATCCCGGTACCGGGGCGGAGAACGAGACTGGTTGCGGCAATGTCCACAATGTCGCACTCCACGCAAACGCCGACGGCACCGCCTTCCGCGCCGCCTGGCGGACGCGCCTGCTACCGGCCCTCGATGCCTTCACGCCGCAGCTGCTGTTGATTTCCGCCGGCTTTGACGCCCATCGCCGCGACCCGCTGGCACAGCTGCAGCTGGATGCCGACGATTTCAGCTGGATCACGCGCGAGCTTGTGGCGATTGCCGATCGCCATGCCGCTGGCCGCATCGTCTCCATGCTGGAAGGCGGCTACGACCTGCAGGCGCTGGCGGAATGCAGCGTGGCCCACGTCGACGCATTGCTGCAGCCCGCAGAGCGACACTGAATGGCGCGCAGGAAGGGTTTGCCGCCGCGCCCCGCTTCCGGCAAGCTAGCCGCCTGATTTGCCTGCGAACCTGCCCGTGCGCCCATCCCCGCGCCTACTCGTCCTGCCCCTGCTGATTGCATCCTCCCTGCAAGCGCGGGCGGGCAACGACCATCCGCAAAATTGGGGGCTGTGCCCGATCAAGGAAGTGATCCCGGCATTTGCCGATGCCGCGCGTGCGCCGGAAGGCCTCGATATCGACCGCAAGGGCCAAGCCACCGACATCGAGGGCGATCAGCTCGCCGGTACCGACGTCAATCCGATCTTTCGCGGCAATGTGACCATGCGCAACGGCGCTCAGTTCATGGGTGCCGACGAGATCACCTACGATCAGGACAAGGGCACCTATACCGCCGCCGGCAATATCCGCTACCAGGCCCCCGGCATGCGTCTGCGCGCCGATCACGCCGAAGGCAACCAGAACACCGATTCGCATACGCTGGAAGACATCCGCTACCAGTTGCTGTCACGGCGCGGCAACGGCACCGCCAAGAGCGCCACCATGACCGGCGAAGACGGCAGCCTGTACGGCGCGACCTATTCGACCTGCGCGCCCGAAGCCCGCCATTGGGAACTGAGCGCGCGGCGAATCGACATCAACCAGACCACCGGCATGGCGGTGGCGCACGGTGCCAGCCTCAAGATCGGCCACATCCCGGTGCTGTACCTGCCGTGGCTGATGTTCCCCACCGACGAGCGCCGGCGCAGCGGCCTGCTGTACCCGGCGATCTCCAATTCCGGGCGCAATGGATTCACCTGGGAACAACCGATCTACCTGAACCTCGCGCCCAACTACGACCTGACCCTCAGTCCGCGCTACATGTCGCGAAGGGGCTCGTCACTGGAAACCGAATTCCGCTATTTGAACGAACACGGCCAAGGCACGCTCGACGCACTGTGGATGCCGCACGACGAACTGCGCGACCGCAACCGCTGGCAACTCGCCTACGACGCTCGGCAGGATTTCAGCGAGCACTGGCAGCTGCGCGCCGACGTCCACTGGATCAGCGATCCGCGCTACTTCGAGGATTTCACCAACAGCATCGAAGGTTTGTCGCAAACCACGTCCTACAGCGTGATCGGGCTGTACGGCCGCGGCCGGCACTGGAGCGCATCGATCAGTGCCGATCATTGGCAACTGGCCGATTACACGCTGGGCGAGGGGATCCTGCCCTACGACCGCATGCCACGGCTCGCCTTGCGTTGGGAGCGCCCCCTGTCCGGCGGCCCGTTCGAAGTCGGGTTCGAGACCGAACTCGTGCGTTTCCAGCACACGCTCTACCCGGCCGGCACGCGCTTCGACATCAAGCCATGGATCAGCCTGCCTCTGGAAGGCAATGCCTGGTTCCTGCGCCCCAGCCTCGCCTTCCGGCAGACCAGTTATTCGCTGGATCATGCACTGGCGCAGCTCCTCGGCAGCGCCTCGCCCTCGCGCGGGCAGTCGATCTTCAGCCTGGATGCCGGCCTGTTCTTCGACCGCCAGATGCAGCTCAAGGGCAAGAGCTATCTGCAGACGATCGAGCCCAGGCTGTACTACCTGAACGTGCCCTACGCCGATCAGGACGACCTGCCTGTGTTCGACACGCAACCGATGACGTTCAGCTGGCCGCAGCTGTTCCGCGACAACCGCTATTCCGGCGGCGACCGCCAAGCCGATGCCAACCAGCTGACGCTGGCGATCAGCACCCGGATGATCCGCGAATCGGACGGACGCGAACGCTTTTCCGCAAGCCTCGGCCAGATCCGCTACTTCCGCGACTCGCGCGTGCACCTTCCGGGTGAACCCATCATCGTGCAGGACCGCTCGGCCTGGGTAGCCGATGTGAACTACGCGCCCACCGACCGCTGGACCTTCGGTGCGTCCTACCAACGCGATCCCAAGTTCCAGCGCACCGACCTCGCCAGCGTGCGCGCCCGCTACCTGTTCCCGGGCGATGGCGTGATCAACCTGAACTATCGCTATCGCCGGGACCTGCTCAAGCAGGTCGATTTCTCGTTCCTGTATCCGATCAACCCGACCTGGAGCATGGTCGGTCGCCACTATTATTCATTGCGCGACCACAAGACCCTGGAAAGCCTGTTTGGCGTGCAATGGGACAGCTGCTGCGTTGCCGTGCGCCTGGTCGGCCGCCGCTACATGCGCAACCGTGATGGCCGCCTCGACAACACCCTCATGCTGGAAATCGAGCTGAAGGGCCTCGGCAGCGCCGGCCAGGACACCCGTAACACCTTGCGCCGGGCCATCCTCGGCTACAATCGCGATGATCTCTACCTGGTGCCGCCGCAAGCTGCGACGAACCAGCCCCCCATGCCGGATTGAGTCAACTCCCATCATGACGTCTTCCCCCCGTACGCGCCTGTCGCGCCTCCTTGCCGCCGCGCTGCTGCCGGTCTTGTTGTGTGTCGGCGCCGCATCGGCGCAGCAAGCCACCTCTGCCCAGCCGGTGGACAGCATCGCTGCCGTGGTCAATGAGGACGTGATCCTGCGCAGCGAACTGGATCGCGCAGTCGCCAATATTCGCGCCCAGTACGCCGGCCAAGCCAACACCTTGCCTCCGCCCGAGGTGCTTGAACGCCAGGTTCTGGAACGGTTGATCCTGCAGCGTCTTGAAATCGAACGCGCGACCGAAGGCGGCATCACCGCCACCGATGCCGACATCGACGGTGCGATCAACAACATCGCCCAGCAGAACGGCATGACCCAGGACCAGTTGCGTGAACGCATCGCGAAGGACGGCATGAGCCTGGCCGATTTCCGCGCCAACCTGCGCAACGAGATCATCAGCCAGAAGCTGCAGCAGAGTTTCGCCCAGAGCCGCGTCAACGTGAGCGAAGCCGAAGTCGATGCAGCCCTGGCAAATGCCGGCTCTACCCTTACCAAACAGTTTCACCTTGCGCACATCCTCGTCACCACACCAGACAATGCGACACCCGACCAGGTGCAGGCAGCCTCGACCAAGATCGAAGGCATCAAAGCCCAGATCGAACATGGCGACCTGACGTTTGCAGCTGCCGCAGTGCGTTATTCCAACAGCCCCAATGCACTCGAAGGCGGCGACCTCGGCTGGCGCAATGCCAGTGAAATCCCGCCGGCATTCGCCTCCGCCATCGCCCAGATGCAGCCCGGTCAGATCATCGGCCCGGTGCGCGGCCCCAGCGGGTTCCAGCTGCTGCAATTGGTCGATACCCGCGACCAGGCACCGGCGTCCGACCAGAAAGTGACCCAGTACTCGGCCCGCCAGATCCTGGTGAGGATCGATGCCAACACCAACGATGCCGCCGCAAAAACCAAGATCGACGCATTGGCGGCTCGCCTGGCCGGTGGCACCGATTTCGCCAAGCTGGCCCGTGAAGCCTCGGATGACCAGGCCACTCGCATGCGGGGTGGCGATCTAGGCTGGTTCAGTGCCGACCAACAGAGTACCGCGCTTGGCTTGCAGGTCGCGGCGCTTGCCGATGGGCAGACGTCGGCCCCGTTCAAGACCGACGAAGGCTGGGTGATCGTGCAACGTCAGGGCACCCGCGAGATTTCGGCAGCCAACGATGCGATGCGCTCGCAGATCCGTGAAACCATCGGCCGTCGCAAGATGGACGAGCAATGGGAACGCTTCCAGCGCGAGATGCGCAACGAAGCCTATGTCGACATCCGGGATGCACAAGGTCGGTCCACACGTACAGCCCTTCCCACCACAGCCCCGGAACGCCATCAGGTGACGCCGGTTCAGGACCAGACCGACGACCACTCGCTGTTCTGACGCGCATGCGTCCCCGGCTTGCCCTCGTCCCCGGCGAGCCTGCGGGCATCGGCCCGGAATTGGTGGTGCGCGCAGCGCAGCGCGCCTGGGAAGCCGAACTTGTCGTTTATGGTGATGCAGCGGTATTGCGGCGGGCGGCAGAGATGCTCGCCCTGCCCTTGTTCCTGCATGCACGGGGCGAGCCGCCTCGGGATCCACACAGCCTGGAGTTCGTTGACATCCCGCATCCGGTGATCGCGGAATTCGGCAAGCTCGAACCCGCCAACGCTGCCTCGGTTGTCGCCAGCCTGACCCGTGCTGCGCAAGCCTGCCTCGACAGCGCACTTGACGGCATGGTCACCGGGCCGGTGCACAAGGCCGTCATCAATTCCGGCGGCATCGCCTTTACCGGCACCACCGGCCTGCTGGCCTCGCATGCCGGTTGCGACGTGGTGATGATGCTGGCCAATCCGGTCATGCGTGTTGCCCTGCAGACCGTGCACATTCCGCTGCGCGAGGTGGCCAATCGGATCACGCAGGATGCGCTCACGCAGACGCTGCGGATCGTCGATCGCGCACTGCGCGTGCAGTTCGCCATCGCGGACCCGGTGATCGCCGTGCTCGGACTGAACCCGCATGCCGGCGAAGACGGCCTGCTCGGCCACGAGGAACAGGCCATCCTCATCCCGACGCTTGCGCGCCTGCGCGGCGGGGGCATGCGAGTGGTGGGGCCGCTGCCTGCCGACACCGCCTTCCTGCCCGAGAAGCTGCGCGGCTTCGACGCGGTGCTGGCGATGTACCACGACCAGGGCCTGCCAGTGCTCAAGCACGCCGATTTCGCCCATGCGGTGAACATCAGCCTCGGCCTGCCCTATCCGCGGGTGGCGGTGGACCATGGCACCGCGCTGGAATTGGCCGGGACCGGGCAAGCCGATCCATCCTCGCTGTTTGCCGCCATCGACACCTGCACCCGCTTGGTCCGTCGCGGCGGCCTCGCCTGATGGACGCCATCACCTTCGACGACTTCCTGAAAGTCGAACTGCGGGTCGGCCGCGTGCTGTCGGCCGAGGTCTTCACGCAGGCGCGCAAACCGGCTTACATCCTGAAGGTCGATTTCGGCCCCGACCTGGGCGTGCGCAAGTCCAGCGCACAGATCACCGTGCACTACGCGCCGGAAGACCTGGTCGGACGACTGGTCGTCGCCGTGCTCAATTTCCCGAACAAGCAAATCGGCCCGTTGATGTCAGAGTGCCTGGTGACCGGTTTCCACGATGCCGCCGGCGCAGTCGCACTCTGCGTCCCCGACCGCGAAGTGCCATTGGGGACGCGCCTGCTATGAGCCTCCACTTTACCGAGCCGGCGAAAAAACACCTCGGCCAGAACTTCCTCCACGATCATGGCGTGATCGACAAGATCGTGCAGGCCATCGCGCCCCGGCCGGGTGATGTCATAGTTGAAATCGGCCCTGGACAGGGCGCACTCACGTTTCCACTGCTGAAGAAACACGGCGAGATCACCGCCATTGAATTCGACCGCGACCTGCACGCGCCCTTGCAGGCTGCCGCGCAGGCCCACGGCGTGCTGCACTTGATCGAAGGCGACGTGCTCGCCGTGGATTTCACCGCCCTCGCGGCCGCACGTGGCGACGCGCAGGGGCAGATCCGGCTCGCCGGCAATCTGCCCTACAACCTCAGCTCGCCGATCCTGTTCCACGCGCTCGACCATGCCGGCGCGATTCGCGACATGCATTTCATGCTGCAGAAGGAAGTGGTCGAACGCATGGCCGCCGGCCCCGGCAGCAAGGTCTATGGCCGTCTCAGCGTGATGCTGCAGGCGTATTGCACGGTCACCCCGCTGTTCGTGGTGCCGCCGGGCGCGTTCCGGCCGGCACCGAAGGTGGATTCCGCCGTGGTGCGGATGGTGCCCTTGCCGCCCGAACGCATCGTGGTGCGCAACCGCGGCACCTTTGCCGCCGTCGTCCGCGCTGCCTTCGGCCAGCGCCGCAAGACCCTGCGCAACGCGCTGCAAGGCGTGGCGGAATCGGCACAGATCGAGGCCGCCGGCCTGCGCGTGGAAGCGCGCGCCGAGCAGGTCGAGGTCGCCGGATTCGTGCATCTGGCCAACCTGCTGCACAACGCCCCACCCAACGCCCTGTAGGAGCACACCGAGGCCGCAGGCCGAGGGGTGCGATCTGCCGTACATCCGCCATGCATCCATCGCGCCCCTGCGGTGCGCTCCTACTCTGGACTGCGGCCTTGGGGCGAGCCCGACCTCGATTCGCGCCGATCGACCCATCGACCAAACGCAGCCCGTCCTCCCTGCAAGGCGACGCGCACGCTTGAACCGCTAGAATGGCGGCATGAGCGACAACGAATATCAGTTCGACATCAACGTCGATGCCCGCTATCTGGACGACCAATCGGTCCCGGAGGAACGGCGCTACATGTTTGCCTACACCATTCGCATCCGTAACCAAGGCAAGGTGCCGGCACGACTGCTGGGCCGGTATTGGTTGATCACCGACGGCAATGGCCACGTCCGCGAAGTCGAAGGCGACGGCGTGGTGGGCGAGCAGCCGTGGCTGCGCCCAGGCGAGGGCTTCGAATACACCTCGGGTGCAGTTCTGGAGACCGACATCGGCACCATGCAGGGCAGTTACGACATGCTGGCCGACGACGGCACCCGCTTCGCCACGCCGATCCCGGCATTCACCCTGTCCGTGCCGCGCACGTTGCACTGAAGGACGGTGACGGATGGCCGTCTGGGCAATCGGCGACCTGCAGGGTTGCCACGACGTGACCCAGCGCCTGCTGGAGAAGATCCGCTTCGATCCCGCGGTCGACCGGCTGTGGTTCTGCGGCGACCTGGTCAATCGCGGTGGCCAGTCGATCGAAACCCTGCGGCTGGTGCATTCGCTGCGCGAGGTGAGCCATGTGGTGCTCGGCAACCACGACCTGTCCCTGCTGGCGATCTCCGAGCGCACGCCGGACGAGCAGCGCCGAGTCAACCCCGACCTGCAGGGCGTGCTGTTCGCGCCGGATGCCGCAGAACTGCTGGCCTGGCTACGCGGCCGTCCGCTCTGCCATGTCGATCGCGGGCTCGGCTGGATGATGGTGCACGCGGGACTGGCACCGAAATGGACCACCCAGCTGGCGGAGCGGCATGCGCGCGAGGTGGAAGTGCGGCTGCGCGGTGACGGCTATCGCAAACTGCTGAAAAACATGTACGGCGACGGCCCGGAATGGTCGCCGCGCCTGCAAGGCAGCGAGCGCGACCGCGCGATCATCAATATCTTCACCCGCATGCGCTATTGCAGCCCGCGCGGGCGGGTCGCGTTCGAACAGAAAGGCACGCCCGGCAGCCAGCCGCCGGGTCTGTATCCATGGTTCGCAGTGCCGGGCCATGCCCACCGCGACCTCAAGATCGTCTGCGGCCACTGGAGCGCACTCGACTTGTTCATCGGCCATGGCGTCCATGCCATCGACACCGGCGCGGTGTGGAGCGGCAAACTGACCGCGCTGCAACTGGACGCCGAAGGCCTGAACGTGGTGCAGGTGCCAGGGCGCGACGTGCCGGCACCGATGCCGAAATCGAAGCAACGCCACCAGGGTTCCCACCGCGTCGGCCAGCACACCGCGTGACCGCATTTCGGTAGTATCGCCACGGGATCACGTGGAAACCGCTATTCGATGTCGTTCCTGGCCGAACTCCGCAGGCGCAAGGTCTTCCAGGTGGCCATCGGCTACCTCGCGGTGGCTTGGCTGCTGGTACAGGTGACGGCCACCATCCTTCCGGCATTCGACCTGCCGGTCTGGGCATTGCGCCTCATCATCCTGCTGTTCGCACTCGGTTTCCCCATCGCCGTGCTCATGGCCTGGGCCCTGGAACTCACCCCGGAAGGCGTGAAACTCGATGTCAGCACCTCGGGCCGCAATCGCATGCTCGTGATCGCGGCAGCGCTCATGGCCGTTGCGGTCGGATGGTTCTTCCTCGGCCGAGTGCCCCCGGCGCAGCACGCAGGATCCACCGCGCAAGCTGCGGCGGCGAGCACGGCACCCACGCGACCGAACGTGGTGGAGCATTCGATCGCGGTGCTGCCACTGGTCAATGCCAGCAACGACCCGGAGCAGCAGTTCTTTTCCGACGGCCTTTCCGAAAACCTGATCGACACGCTGTCGCGCTTCGACGGGTTGAAGGTGATCGGCCGCATGTCCTCGTTCCAGTTCCGCGGCGACAAGGGCGATAGCGCGACCATCGGCCGCAAGTTGGGTGCTGCCTACCTGCTCAGCGGCAGCGTGCAGCACTCGGGCGATCTGGTGCGCATCAGCGCTTCGCTGATCAAGGCCGCCGATGGCAGCACGTTGTGGGCCGAACACTACGACCGCCCCTACAAGGATCTGTTCAAGCTGCAGGACGAAATCACCAACGCCGTGGCCGGCGCCCTGCAAGCGAAGCTGCTTTCGTCGGGTGCTCCTGCGAGTCAGGACGACCGGCCGCCCAGCGGCAACCTCGATGCCTACAACGCCTACCTGCAGGGTTTGAAGTACTGGCACGACGAGGATTTCCGCAAGGCCGCCGAATACATGACCCAGGCCGTGCAGCTCGACCCGGGCTATGCGATCGCCTGGGCGCACCTGTCCGGATCGTGGAGCACCGTTGCCGCGTTCGGAAACGAGTCACCCGAGGTCGCCAACGAACACATGCGCATCGCCCGGCTCGCGGCGGACAAGGCACTGCAACTGGCGCCGGAACTGGGTTCGGCCCACGCGGCTCTCGCCTACCTGAAGATCTACCATTTCGATCACCAGGGCGCCTTGGCCGGGTGTCGGCGTTCCGTGCAATTGGCGCCGAAGGATGGCACCGTCCTCAATGGTTGCGGCTATGTGTTCGCCCAAGTCGGAAAACTGGGTGAGGCGATTCCGCTGAGGGCGCGGCTGCTTTCGACCGAACCGTTGTACACCATCAACTATTTGCAGTATGCGAGATTGATGATGGCGGCCGGCCGCCTGGACGAGGCGGAAAAATACCTGCGCACCGCCGAAAGCCTGCCGCAGACGAATCCAACCTGGCGCCCGTTGATCGTCTTCTCACGCATGATCGACGCCATGATGCGTGGCGAGACAAAAGCGGCCATGGGCATCGCCGCGGAAATGCCGGTGAAGTATCGCGACCTGGATGTGGCGCTGGCGGCCCAGATCGGGCCGGACCACAAAACTGCGGACGCAGCGCTGGCGAACGCCCTCGCAAGCACGGCCAATCCCGACCCGTACTCGGTCGCGCAAATCTACGCGCTGCGCGGGGATGCCGCCCATGCCGTGGAATGGCTGCAGCGCGCTTCGACCCACGACCTCGTCTACCTGCCGACCGACCCACTGATCATGAACCTGCGCGACGATCCGCGCTTCATCGCGTTCTGCGCAAAGATCGGCCTGCCGCCGCCCGGCGAGATCGAAACCCTGAGCTTCGACCAGATCCGCGCGCTGCCGTCGAACCGTCAGGCGCGGCAGTAATCCACGAACGCGAACGCGAATGCGTTGCGGGCGTCGGACGGACGCGCTTCGCGCGAGACCTCGCGCCATTCTGCTGGATCGAAGTGCGGGAACCAGGCACCCGCATCTTCGACTACGGTATCGACCCAGGTCAGGTGCATGCGCGTCGCCCGCGGCAGCGCCAGCGCGAAGACTTCGCCGCCACCGATCACACAAAGTTCATCGGCCTGTCCCGGCCCGGCAACGGACAGCGCCTCGTCCAATGTCTCCACCACCTGCATCCCGGAGAACGGCACGCGCCCGGAGCGCGTGAGCACCAGATTCAAGCGCCCCGGCAACGCGCGCCCCAGCGACTCCGCCGTCCTGCGGCCCATCAACACAGGTTTGCCAAGCGTCAGCGCCTTGAAGCGCCTGAGGTCATCCGGCAGATGCCAAGGCAGGGCATTGCCCTTGCCGATGGCGTGGTTGCGATCGAGTGCGGCGAGGAGGGAAACTTGCATCAGACGGCCACCGGCGCCTTGATCGCGGGCAGCGGGTCGTAGCCTTCGATGGCGATGTCCTCATATCGGAAGCCGAAGATGTCGGTGACTTCCGGTTTCAGGCGCAGTGTCGGCAAGGCGCGGGGATCGCGTGCCAGCTGCGTGCGCGCCTGCTCGAAATGGTTCGAATACAGGTGCGCATCGCCCAGCGTGTGCACGAAATCGCCGACGCCCAGCCCGCAGACCTGCGCCACCATGTGGGTGAGCAGGGCGTAGCTGGCGATATTGAACGGCACGCCGAGGAAGATGTCGCCGCTGCGCTGGTAGAGCTGGCAACTGAGCCTTCCATCCGCTACATAGAACTGGAACAGGCTGTGGCAGGGCATCAGCGCCATCTTCGGCAACTCGGCCACGTTCCAGGCCGAGACGATCAAGCGCCGCGAATCGGGATTGCGCTTGATCTCGTCGATCAGCCAGGCGATCTGGTCGACCGTCGTGCCGTCGGCACCTTCCCAACTGCGCCACTGCTTTCCGTAAACGGGCCCAAGTTCACCCTCGGCATCGGCCCATTCGTCCCAGATACTGACGCCGTGCTCGCGCAGATAGGCGACATTGGTGCTGCCCTGCAGGAACCACAGCAGTTCGTGGATGATCGAGCGCAAGTGCAATTTCTTGGTGGTGACCAGCGGGAAGCCTTTGCCTAGGTCGAAGCGCATCTGCCAGCCGAACACGCTGCGGGTGCCGGTGCCGGTGCGGTCGCCCTTTTCGGTGCCGTGCTCCAGCACATGCCGCAGCAGGTCCAGGTACTGCCGCATCAGCGCGACTCCGGCTCCAGGGTCGGGCTGGTCCGCGATTTCCACAGCCAAAACAGCCCGAGCAGGATCAGCGGCGTGCTCAGCAGCTGGCCCATCGTCAGCCAACCGAAGGCGAGATAGCCCAACTGTGCGTCGGGTTCGCGCACGAATTCGACCAGGAAGCGGAAGCAGCCATACAGCAGCGCGAACAGGCCGGACACGGCATAGCGCGGTCGCGGCTTGCGCGAATACCAGACCAGCACGCAGAACAGGACCAGGCCTTCCAGCGTGGCCTGGTAAAGCTGCGAAGGATGGCGGGCGAAGCTGTTCAGCACGCCACTTTCGAACTGCGCCTTCAACGCCGCCGGGCTCATCGAGGCGAACGGTTCCGGCAGGGCGCGCGGGAACACCACGCCCCAGCCATCGAACATGGTGCCCGCCGTCGGCTTGCCCCACAACTCGCCGCCGATGTAATTGCCGATCCGGCCAAACCCCAGCCCGGCCGGCACCAGTGGGGCGATGAAATCCACCGTGTCGAAGAAGTGCAGGCGATGCTTGCGCGACCACCAGGCGACCGCCGCCAGCACGCCCAACAGGCCGCCATGGAAGCTCATGCCGCCCTCCCAGACCCGGAACAGCGACAGCGGATCGCGGATCAGATCGGCAAAGCCATAGAACAGCATGTAGCCGATGCGCCCGCCCAGCACCACGCCCAGCATGGTGTAGAACATCAGGTCGGAGAAGCCCGCCTCGTTCACACCGGGCAGGCGTCCTGCGCGCGCGCGTCGCGCGCCCAGCCACCAGGCCACGGCGAAGCCCAGCAGGTACATCAACCCGTACCAGTGCACTTTCAACGGCCCAAGCGAAACGGCGATCGGGTCGATCTGGTCCAGAATCGGCATCATGCGTCAATGGTTCGAGTCAGCGCATAGTGTAAGCCGCGCGGCTCACCAATCGCCGGCACCCGGAATGTAATTGGCCTTGGCCTTGCGCCGCATCAGCAGGTTCAGCCACTCCACCAGCACCGAGAAGCCCATCGCGAAGTAGATGTAGGGCTTGGGCACGTGGACTTCCAGCCCGTCCAGGATCAGCACCACCCCGACCAACAGGATGAAGGCCAGCGCCAGCATCTTCACGGTCGGGTTGTTGTCGATGAAGGTGCCGAGCGGGTTGGCGGCCAGCAGCATGATCGCCACTGCCGAGAGAATCGCCAGCACCATGACCATCACGTGGTCGGCGATGCCCACCGCGGTGATCACCGAATCCAGCGAGAACACGATGTCGATGATGGCAATCTGCAGGATCACGAAGCCGAACACCGCCGAGGCCTGCGTGGTCCTGGGATCCTCGTCCTCGCCACCGCTGATCAGCTCGCGGATTTCTGCGGTGCCCTTGTAGATCAGGAAGCCGCCGCCGAGGATCAGCACGATGTCGCGGATCGAGATGCCCATCCCGGCGACCGAGAAAATATCCTGCTGCATCCGCGCCAGGTGGGCGAGCGTCACCAGCAACAGCACCCGGGTGATGCAGGCGGCCGCGATGCCAAGCCGACGCGCCAGCGGGCGCTTCTCTTCCGGCAGGCGCCCGACCGCGATCGAGATGAACACCAGGTTGTCGATGCCGAGCACGATTTCGAGTGCGCTCAGGGTGAACAGGGTCAGCCACGCGTCGGCGCTGGTCAGGAAACTCAGGTCCATTTCATTCTCGTCATGGCGCGCCGGACCGTGTTCCTCACGTCCAGCGCGGCAGCAACAGCAAGGCCCACACCAGCACCACGTTCATCATCAGGACGAACACGGCCGCCGAGCCCATGTCTTTCGCGCGCCCGGCCAGCTCGTGGCGTTCCGGGCCGAAACGCTCGATCACCGCTTCCATCGAGGAGTTCATCAATTCCATCGCCAGCACCGGCAGGCAACTGCCGATCAGCAGGGCGCGCTCGATTCCGGTTTGCCCGAGGTACCAGCCCAACGGGCCGAGCACGACGAGCAGATAGACTTCCAGCCGGAACGAGGACTCGTGCAGCCACGCAGCACGCAAGCCCAATAGCGACCATTTGGCGGCCCGCACGACGCCCGCAGGCCCGCGCGGGAGGTGCCCACGAACATCAGCCATCCAGGGTGACCCCGCGATCAGAAGGCGTGTTGGGCGTTCGGGAGGGCATCAAACAGGTCGCAACCGGCGGCGAAAGCCGCGTCGTCGGGGCAATTCTGCCATAAGCCGGCCTCCGGCACCCGGCTTCCCGCTGGTGGTGGCGCTGGGTGAGCGGCGGGTCGAGACCCGCCCTATTGCGACCGCAGCGCTTCGATCGGATCCAGTAACGAAGCCTTGCGCGCCGGGTAGTAGCCGAAGAACAGGCCGGTACAGATCGAGAACGCGGCGGCCAGCAGCACCACTTGGGTGTTGAGTTGCACCGGCAGGTCGCCGATCTTGCCGACGATCAGCGCGCCGGCGACTCCGATCCCGATCCCGATCACACCACCCCCGAGCGAAATCAGCATCGCCTCGGCGAGGAACTGCCGACGCACGTCGGAGGGCCCGGCACCCACCGCCATCCGCAAGCCGATTTCGCGGATCCGCTCGGTCACCGACACCAGCATGATGTTCATGATCCCGATGCCGCCGATGATCAGGCAGATCCCGGCAACTGCGCCGAGAAGCTTGGACATCAGGTTGGTGGTGGCGGTGCGGGTGGCGACGATCTGGGCGATGTTGCGTACCGCGAAGTCGTCATCGGCACCCGGTTCGATCTTGTGTCGTTGCCGCAGCAGGCCCTCGATCTCGCTCTGCGCACTGTCGAGGTTGCGCGCATCGTCGACACCCACAGCGATCTGCTGGACCGCCCCCGGCGGCATGTCCTGCGAGGTCGAAAGCCGCCGACGCGCCGTTTCCAGCGGCACCACCACGATGTCGTCCTGGTCCTGACCGAAACCGCCCTGGCCTTTCGAGCCGAGTACGCCGACCACGGTGAACGGGACGCGCCCGATCCGGATCGTCTGCCCGATCCCGTTGTCGTCACCGAACAGCGTTTTGCGCACGGTCTCGCCGATCAACACCGATTTGCTGCCACCGCCATAGTCGGCCGCGTCAAAGCCATTGCCTTGGGCGATCTGCCAGTCGTTGATCTGGAACCAGTCTGGCTGCACACCCTGCCACTGGGTCGAAGTATTGTTGACGCCATAAACAATCTGCGCGCCGCCGCGCAGCGAACCAGCGGCGTACTGCACCTCCGGCACCTCGTTGCGGATCGCCTCCACGTCACCGACGTTCAGTGACCAGCGACTGCCCTGTGCCATCCGCGCCCCGCCCGGCCCCATGCCGCCGGAGCTGCCGATGTCGAGACGCTGTGACCCGAGGCCGGACACCATCTTGTCAATCTCGGCCTGGGTGCCCTGGCCGATCGACACCATCACGATGACGGCCGCGATACCGATGATCACGCCCAGCGAGGTCAGTGCACTGCGCATCCAGTTGCCGCGCAGGGCGAAGAAGGCGGTACGGAGAATGTCGGTGAGAGTCATGGATTCTGGATTCGGGATTCGGGATTCGGGGCTTCTGCCCTGTCGGGTCCCCGGTCCCCGGTTCCGGGTCCCGGCTCCTGCGCATGCAACTCGCCGTCGCGCATGACGTAGGTGCGGTCGGCATGCGCCGCCACATGGGCATCGTGGGTGATCAGGATCACGGTGTGGCCGTCATCGCGCAGGCGCTTGAACAGGGCAAGGATTTCCTCGCCGGTCTTGCTGTCGAGCGCGCCGGTGGGCTCGTCCGCCAACAGGATCGGCGGATGGTTGACCAAGGCACGCGCGATCGCCACGCGCTGCTGCTGTCCGCCGGAAAGTTCGTTCGGAAAATGATCGGCGCGCCCACCCAAACCAACCGCCTCCAGCGCCGCCAGTGCGCGGGTCCTGCGCTCGTGGTGGGCAATCTGCGCATAACCCAACGGCATTGCCACGTTGTCGGTCGCGTCCATCCGCGGCAACAGATGGAAGCCCTGGAACACGAAGCCGATCTTCTCGCGTCGCAACTGCGCCAGTTGTTCCGCATCCAGAGTGGACACATCGACACCATCACACTCGTAGCTGCCCGAGGTCGGCTTGTCGAGGCAGCCCAGCAGGTTCATCAGAGTCGATTTGCCCGAGCCCGACGGCCCCATGATCGCCACGAAGCCGCCGCGCTCGATGATCAGGTCGACGCCACGCAGCGCCACCACTTCCGCCTCGGTGCCGGCCGAGTAGATCTTGCCGAGGCGTTGCGTGCGGATCACCGGCACCGCGGCATCGGTGGCCATCACTTGGCTCCCGTCGCCGCGCGCTCGCCGGAAATGATCTGATCGCCTTCATGCAGATCGCGACCGGACACTTCGGTGCTGCTGCCATCGCTGGCACCGATCTTGATCGAAATCGCTTCCGGCTTGCCGTTGGTCAGGCGATAGACGGTGACGCGGCGGGCATTGAGCAGGGCATCCACGCCGGCACTCCATTTGCCACGCTGAGCCGGATCGAGACTGGTGGTGAACGCAGTGAATTGCTGGTTCAGGCGATCACGCATGCGCGCACGCATTTGCGCCTGCATGCTGGGGTCGGCATTGCCGCCACCGGAGCGCCCACCAAAGCCACGGCCACGCCCGAACAGGCTGCTGCCGCCTTGCTGCGTACCGCTGCGCTGCTGGAACTGCGCGGCGCGCTCGGCCTGGCGCTGCTTCATTTCCTCGAGTGCCTGCTCGAAGCTCGCCTTCTGCTCGGCGTTCAGGCCCAAGATCGCCGCCAATGTCTGCAAGTCCTGGCCCATGCCAGCGCCAGCACCCGCACCCGGCGGGCCATTGCTCGCACCTTCCGGCTGCAGGTCGGCAAGCGGGGAATCGTCATTCGGCTTGAAGCGCAGCGCGGCATTGCCGAGCTTGAGCACGTTCTCGCGGCTGCTGACTTCGATCTCGGCATTCACGGTCAGGCCCGGGAGCAAAGTGCCGTCGCTGTTGTCGACGGTGACGATGACCGGATAGGTGACGACATTATTCGTCGTCGTGGCCGCCATCCGCACCTGCTTGACCACGCCCTTGAACTGGCGATCCGGGAAGGCGTCGGCGGTGAAGCTCACGTTCTGGCCCACCCGTACCTGGCCGATGTCGGATTCGTCCACCGCCAACTCGATCTGCATCTTCGACAGGTCTTCGGCGATGGTGAACAGCTCCGGCGCCGAGAAGCTGGCGGCAACGGTCTGGCCCGGATCGATCTTGCGGGTCAGCACCACGCCGTCTACCGGCGAGGTGATCACGGCACGATTGATGTTGACCTGAGTGTTCTTCACCGCGGCCGTCTGCTGGCGGATCTGCGCCTGCGCCGAGTTCACCTGTGCCTTGGCCTGGTCGAGCGCGGCGCGGGCGAGATCGAAATCACTGCGTGCGATCAGCTTCTGCTGGACCAGATCCTGCTTGCGCTGGAAATCGAGGCTGGCATTGCGCAGGCTCGCTTGCGCCTGCGCCAGTTGCGCACGCGCGCTGGCGATCGCGGCATCGCCCTGTTCCAGTTGCGCACGATAGGTGGACGGATCGATCCGGGCCAGCACGTCGCCCTTCTTCACCGGCGAATTGAAATCCACCAGCACATCGGTCACCTGCCCGGAAATCTGGCTGCCGACGGTCACGGTGGAAATCGCGCTGAGCGTGCCGGTCGAGGAGATCGTCACCCGGATGTTGCCGCGCTGCACCGCCTCGGTGCGGTAGCCGCTATCGGCATCGTTCGCACCCTTGTGCTTCCACAGGTACCAACCGCCGACAAGGACAGCCAATCCGATGGCGGCGATGACCAGTCGGCGCGGGCCGAACAGGCTTGTGGAACGTGGTGCATTCTTCATGTGCGTCGTGGCTCGTGGGGGGATGGCGACCTAACGTGCAACGCACGCGGCCCCTTTGGGTTGACAGGCCGCGATGCTATCGACGCCCGGTGTTCAGCTCACGTGCCATAAGGGCTAGGCGACTGGCCGGAACACCACGCTGGCGCGAGTGCCATGTCCGGCCACGCTTTCGAGTTCGAGTGCCCAGCCACAGCGCTCGGCCACGCGATGGGCAATCGCCAGGCCCAGGCCCGGCCCGGTGGCGTCGCAAGGTCCGGAACCGCAATAGAACGGCTCGATCGCGCGCTCCAGCGTCGTCGCATCCATGCCGACGCCGCTGTCTTCGATCTGCAATCGATCAGCGGTCAGGCGCACCAGCACCTCGCCGTCGTGGGTGTAGCGGATCGCGTTGTCGAGCAAACGCCCCAGCACGATCCGCAGCAGTTGCGGCGGCGCGTGCAGCACCGGCTCGGCATCGCGCTGCACCCGAAGTGTCAGGCCCTTGCCCTCGACCATGGGCTGGATTCGCTGCAACTCCTGCTCCAGCACCTCGGCCACCGCGAATTCTTCCGCCTCCGGGTTGACTTCCTCGCTGCGCGCCAGCAACAACAGCGCATCGATGATGGCCTCCATGCCGGCACTCGCCGTCCGGATCCGTTCCAGCGAACGCCGCGACGCCTCCGACAAGGCTTCGTCATGCCCGATCAGGTCGCTGGCGACGCGAATGACCGTCAGCGGCGTGCGCAGCTCATGGCTGGCCGCGCGGGTGAATTCGCGCTCCCGCGCTGCATGCACCCGCAGACGCAGGCCGAAGCCGTGCAGGGCATCCGCCAGCGTGCGCACGTCATCGCGGATGCCATCAGGCAGATGTTCGGGCGCCAAGGCATCCGGATTCGGGCGTTGCGGATCCCAGGTCCGGACCTCGCGCAGAATCCAGCACACCGGGGCAATGGCATTGCGTGCAGCGCGATCCCCCAGCCAGACGATCGCCAACATCAGCAGCGTCGCTGCGAGAAACACCGTGGGCGGCAACCACGAGCGCGAATCAGCACCGTACCAAGCCAGCACCAGCAAGCCACAGGCGACCACCGCGCAGACCAGCGCAAGTTGCAGCAGGAAGATCCTGCGCACGCGCTGCTGCCAGGTCGAAACACGCACAGACATGGTTCAGTCGCCCAGGTCGGCAACGCGATAACCGGCGCTCTGCACGGTATGCAACAGCGGACGACCGAACGGCTTGTCGACCACCTTGCGCAGGTTGTACAGATGACTGCGCAGCGTGTCCGAATCGGGCAGGTCGTCGCCCCAGATCTCGCGCTCGATTTCCTGTCTGCTCACCACCCGTGGTGACTCGCGCATCAGGATCGACAGCAGGCGCAGGCCAATCGGCGAGAGTTGCAACTCGACGCCGTCGCGAGTTGCACGCATCGCGCCGGGGTCCAGCTCCAGATCGCCGATGCGCAAGGATTCGGCGCCGATCTGGCGACGATCCCTGCGAATCAGTGCATGCAGGCGCGCTTCCAGCTCGCGGATCGCGAAGGGCTTGGTCAGGTAATCGTCGGCACCGGAGGACAGCCCCGTCAGCTTGTCGTCGAGGGTGTCGCGCGCGGTCAACATCAGGATGGGCGTGGCCTTGCGTGCTTCGCTGCGCAGGCGCTTGCACACCTCCACGCCATCGAGCCGCGGCAGCATGAGATCGAGCACGATGGCATCGTAAGTGTTCTCGGACGCCAGCCGGTAGCCGTCGATGCCATCCACCGCATAATCGATTTCGAAACCGCGGCCCTCCAGATACTCGCCGACCATCTCGGAGATGTTGCGGTTGTCCTCGATGATGAGCACCAGCCCGGCTTGTTCCTTGTCCTGCATGCGCGTGATCCGTCCGCCCCGATGCGTGCACGATGCCGTCCCGATGGTCGATTCCGCGTGAAGGCTGCCGACGCCGAGTGTCGGCTCAGTACGGGATCCGGCCGATCAGGATGTCCTTGTACATCACCCAATCACCCAGGAACGAATAGAACGGATATTTGAAGGTGGCCGGGCGATTCTTCTCGTAAAAGAAATGCCCGACCCAGGCGAAGGCATAGCCCGAGATCAGGGACGCCAACAGCCACCACGCGACTGCGTCCTTGATCGCCAGCACGATGAAGCCGAGCGCAGCGCTGCTGCCGACGAAATGCAGCCGTCGGCAGGTGCGATTCTGGTGTTCGCTCAGGTAGAACGGATAGAACTCGCGGAAACTGGCAAAGCCTTCGCTCATCGATATTCTCCCCGCAGCGGCTGCCATGATATCCACCTGCCGGTGCACGGGGCACACCGGACTGCGGGAGCGCACCGCAGGGGCGCGACGGGTGTTGGGTGTGTTGGATATCTCGCGGTTCGCGGTTCGCGGTTCGCGGTTCGCGCCCCTCGGCCTCTGGCCTCGGTGCACTCCTACAGGCCAGTGGCAGTGGGAGCGCACCGCAGGGGCGCGACGGGCATCAGGTGTGCCTGGATGCTTCGCGGTTCGTGGTTCGCGGTTCGCGGTTCGTGGTTCGTGGTTCGTGGTTCGTGGTTCGTGGTTCGTGGTTCGTGGTTCGTGGTTCGTGGTTCGTGGTTCGTGGTTCGTGGTTCGTGGTTCGCGGTTCGCGCCCCTCGGCCTCTGGCCTCGGTGCACTCCTACAGCCTGTGGCATCGGGGCACTCCTACGGGAGTTTGCGCTCGGCGAGCTTGGCGCGGTCCCAATAGCCATCCTGCTCCGCGAGCGGCTTGCCCGCCAGGCCACCGGCGGCGGCAGCCAGCGCTTCCATCGCCCGGAACCGGCGTTCGAATTTGTGATTGGCGCGCCGCAGTGCGCTGCCGACGTCGACCTTGGCGTGGCGGGCGAGATTGGCGCAGACGAACAGCACGTCGCCGATCTCGTCCTCCAACCGTTCGCGCGCCTTCACATCCGCCGGCGCGGCGGCAACCGCGTCGAATTCGGCACGCACTTCCTCGATTTCCTCGTGCAATTTTTCCAGCACCGGCGCGGGCCCCGGCCAGTCGAAGCCGACCTTGGCGGCCTTGTGTTGCAGCTTCACCGCCCGCTGCCATTCCGGCAGGCCACGGGAAATCCCCGCCAGTGCGGAGTCGTCCTGCTCGCCCTTGGCGCGACGCTCGAGGCGCTTGCGTGCCTCCCAATCGGCCAATTGCGCTTCGGCATCCTCGAAGCTCGCATCACCAAACACATGCGGATGGCGGCGCTCCATCTTGTCGCAGATCGCCGCGGCCACGTCGGCAAAGGCAAACGCGCCCGCTTCCTCGGCCATGCGCGCGTGGAACACCACCTGCAACAGCAGATCGCCCAGCTCGTCCTTGAGGTCGACCATGTCGCCACGATCGATGGCATCGGCGACTTCGTAGGCTTCCTCGATGGTGTACGGGGCGATGGTCGCGAATGTCTGCCGGGTGTCCCACGGGCAGCCATCAACGGGATCGCGCAGCTTGGCCATGATCGCCAGCAGATCATCGATGCGGCCGCTTCCGCTCATGTCGGCAGCCGTGCCAGCAAATCGCGGTCTCCCACGGCGATGAAATCGCCGTTGAGCAAGGTGTCGCGCTGGTTGTAGCGAAACGGCCGACCTGCGAGATCCTGCACCACGCCGCCCGCGGCTTCGACGATGGCCTGCCCCGCCGCCGTATCCCACTCGCTGGTGGGATGGAAGCGGGGATACAGGTCGATGGCTCCTTCGGCGAGTTTGCAGAATTTCAGCGCCGAACCGCAGCCAATCACATCGGCACCGGGCAACGCGTCCAGCAGAGCCTGGGTGCGCCCATCGCGGTGCGAGCGACTGGCGGCCACGGTCAGTGGTGCGGTCGCCGGCATGCGCGTGCGGATGGCGATGTCGTGATCACCCTCGCGGCGGTACGCGCCCTGCCCCAAGGTGCCATGCCATAGCCCGTCGGTGACCGGCTGCTGGATCACGCCGAACACCGCCACACCGTCCTCGACCAAGGCGATGTTGACGGTGAATTCGCCATTGCGCTTGATGAACTCGCGAGTGCCATCGAGCGGATCGACCAGCCAGAACCTGCTCCAGGTCCGGCGTTCGCGGATATCGATGCCCTTGGATTCCTCCGACAACACCGGGATGTCCGGCGTCAGCGCCTGCAAGCCCTGCACGATGCAGCGATGCGCGGCGAGGTCGGCGGCGGTCAGTGGCGAGTCGTCCCCCTTGTGCTGGACCGCGAAGTCGCCGTCATACACCGCAAGGATTTCGGTGGCCGCGCGGCGCGCCACGTCGATCACGCCATCGCGCAATGCCTCATTGATGTCCATGTTGCTGCAACCACTCCCTGACGATGAACAAGCCCGCAATCGTGCGGCCTTCGGAAAAATCCTCACGCAGGATCAAATCGCCCAGCTCCGCCAATTTCCACGGCACCACTTCCGGCGGCTCCGGCTCGTCCCCCGCCAGGCGCTGCGGATACAGGTCGCGCGCCAGCACCAGATGGGTCTGGTGGCTCATGTAGGTCGGCGCCAAGGTCAGGCTGCGCAGCACGCGCACGTCGCGCGCACCGTAGCCGGCCTCTTCCATCAATTCGCGATTGGCCGCAGCCTCTGGCGTTTCACCGGCGTCGATGCGGCCCTTGACCAGGCCCAGCTCGTAACGATGCACGCCGGCCGCGTATTCGCGGATCAGCAGCACCGTCTCGGCATCCAGCATCGGCACCACCGCCACCGCGCCGTGTCCGCGCCCGTGCAGGCGTTCGTAGCGGCGGCGCTCACCATTGCCGAATTCGAGATCGAGCCGCTCCATCCGGTATGGCCCGGCGTCGTGTTCGGTGATGCCGTGGATGATCGGCAGGCGGCGGCTCATGCGGCCGCCTCGGCAGCGATAATGGGGAGATGGAAGGACATCACGATGACGACATGATAGCGACCGCCGGGCGCTGGCGCGCGCGCGACCTCGCGGTGCTCTGGCACCCGTGCACGCAGATGCGCGAGCACGGCGTCGGGCTGCCTGCACACCTCATGGGCGAAGCCGTCGCACTGCCCCTGTTGCCCGTGGCACGCGGCGAAGGTGCGTGGCTGGTCTGCCACGACGGCCGCCGCGTGCTCGATGCCGTCAGCAGTTGGTGGACCAATCTGCATGGCCATGCCGAACCACGAATCGCCGCCGCCATTGCGCGTCAGGCGCATACCCTGGAGCAGGTCATCCTGGCCGGCTGTTCCCACCCGCCGGCGGTGGAACTGGCCGAGCGCCTGCTGGCCCTCGCCCCGCGTCAGGGCGGACGAGACGCCTTGGCCAAGGTGTTCTACGCCGACAACGGTTCGTCCGGCGTCGAAGTCGCGCTGAAGATGGCGTTCCACTGGTTCCACAATCGCGGCGAAGCGGGTCGGACCAGGTTCGTCGCGCTGCACGGCAGTTACCACGGCGAAACCATCGGCGCGTTGGCGGTGGGCGACCTGCCCCTGTACCGCAGCGTGTATGGGCCCTTGCTCCCGCAGGCTCTGTTTGCACCCTCCCCGGATGCCTTCGGCACGCATGACGCCAGCGCTGCCGAGCAACGCGCGCATGCGGCCGCCGATGCCCTGCAGCAGTTATTCGAAGCCCATCCCGGCGAGATTTGCGCCTTCATCCTCGAACCGCTGGTGCAATGCGCCGGCGGCATGCGCATGCATCACCCGGCTTACCTGCGCCGCGCCCGCGCACTGTGCGATGCGCACGGCATCTTCCTGATCGCCGACGAAATTGCGGTCGGCTTCGGTCGCACCGGCAGCCTGTTTGCTTGCGAGCAAGGCGGCACCCAGCCCGACCTCATGTGTCTGTCGAAAGGCCTGACCGGCGGCTTCCTGCCCCTGTGCGCCGTGCTTGCGACACAAACCATCTTTGATGGCTTCCTCGACGATTCACGCGAGCGCGCCTTCCTGCATTCGCACAGTTACAGCGGCAACCCGCTGGCCTGCGCGGCGGCACTGGCGTCGCTGGACATCCTCGAAAGCGACCACGTTCTCGAACGCAATCGTGCGACAGCCGAGCGGATGGCGGACCTTGCCGCGCCATTTGCCGCTCATCCGCTGGTCGCGGAGGTTCGTCAGACCGGGATGATCCTCGCCATCGAGTTGCATCCGGAACCCGGCAACCGCGAAGACGGCCACGCGGTCGAAATCTCGGGTCGCCGCGGCCTGCGCATGTATCGCGCCGCGCTGGAGCACGATGTCCTGCTGCGCCCGCTGGGTGACGTGCTGTACTGGATGCCGCCCTATTGCATCGACGACTCGCAATTGGAGCTACTGGCGCAGGCGACTACGGCTGCAATCATGGCGGCGGCATGAGGCGCGTCCAACACATGATTGATCGTTCGACCCCACGACACGGAGCATCCCGATGCGCCTGACTCGCTGCCATCTCGACCAGGCGCTGACCGTCGGGATGACGTTGACCCTGCCCGAGGCCGTCGCCCAACACCTGCTGCGCGTCCTGCGTCTGCGCGAAGGCGATGCCTGCATCCTGTTCAATGGCGATGGTCACGATTGTGACGCCCGCATCATCGCGGTCGGCAAGCGCAACGCACAGGTCGAGATCACCGCACGTCGTGCCATCGACAACGAATCACCGCTGCGCATCACCCTGCTGCAAGGCATCGCCCGCGGCGAGAAGATGGACTGGATCGTGCAGAAGGCCACCGAGCTGGGCGTGGCACGAATCCTGCCCGTCGTCAGCGAGCGCAGCGAAGTCCGTCTGGATGGCGAACGCGCGGATCGCCGCGTCGCCCATTGGCGCGAGGTCGCCATTTCGGCCTGCGAGCAAAGTGGCCGCGCGGTGCTGCCTGCCGTCGCCGCCCCGAGCGCGCTCGATCATGCAGCCACATTGCGCGATGGTCCGGGATTCGTCCTCGATCCGTTGGCGGAAGGCGCGTCGCGCACGCTTGCAGCGACGCTGACGAGCGCGTGCACGCTCGCAATCGGCCCCGAAGGTGGCTGGTCTGCCCGCGACCTGGAACAACTCCATGCCGCCGGCTTTATCGGCCTGCGCCTGGGCCAACGCATCCTGCGCACGGAGACCGCGGGCATCGCGGCGATTGCCGCATTGCAGGTGCTTGCCGGCGATTTGGGCTGAACGCCAAGTACGCCGCGCATTTCACGCGTGACGATTTCGCATCATTGAACGCAGAGTGGCATCGCAACACCCAAGTGATGCCGATTCAGATCGCACCAGGCCTCAGGCCGCCTGCGCGATCACCTCGCGCAAGCTGGCTTCCAGCTCTTCGAGGTCGGGGACATAGGCATTGTCCTCGCTGAGCCGCACCCGCGACAGCACGCCCTCGGGCAATTCGTCTCCTGCTTCATCCAGGCGTGACAGCGCCGCATCGGTCACCGTCACCAGGCGCGGGAAGCCCTGGGTCAGGATCGCGAAGTACGGACGCTTGGTATCGCCGCCCAAGGCCTTGAGCACAATGACCTTGCTGCCGAGGCCACCTTGCTCGTCGGCAATACCCGAGTAGCGCGAAAACGAAATCAGCGGCAAACCCCAGCCGCGCCAGCGGATACGGCCAAGCAGCCAATCCGGCGCATCATCAATGGCCTCGGGGGGTGCGAACGACATCACCTCGGCAATCGCCGCATTGGGCAGCAACAGGCGCGTGCCAGCTACCTGGATCAACACGCCGCGGATGATGTGGGCATTTTCAGTCATCGGACACCTCAGTGGGGCCAGCGGTCCAGAACCTGGCGCGCCATGATGGGAAGGCTGCGGGAGTCACCGCCGCGCGCGATCAGCGCCTGCGTCGCCGCGGGATCGAAACAATTTTCGGGTGCCTGGCCGATGGCGAGGCCACCGGCCCAGGACATCGTCAGTGCCACATCGACCATATCCTGGCCTGCGCCGCTGAGCAGGAGCATGGCACTGTCGGCGGGGCGCAATGCGGCGAAGCGCGGCTCGCCTTCGGCTGCGGCGAACGCCAACCCCGTGGCCGTCACGACCACATCCAGACCATCCGGCAACACATGCACATTGCCACGCTGCACGGCCTCGCCGGCCTGCGCCAGCCCGACCGGCATCGTCGTCGCCCGTTGCATCTGCCGCACCAGACGGTCGTACTGTGCGCCCTCGATGCGCTGGCGCAACAAGACCGCGCGCGGGAATCCGGCCGTGAATTCTCCCAGCAACTGGCGTACTGCATCGGGCCCGCCGACGCCCGCCACGATCACCACCGCACCTTCACCCTGATCCTGCGCCGCCTCTTGCCTTGGCGTCTCGGGCAAGGCATTGACTGCGAGCGACAGCTCGCGCATTTCCGTTTCGAACGCGACGGCGTCATCGCGAACGACATCCGGGAGCACGTTATCGCTGCCGGTCAGCTTCGCGGCCAGATGTCGCGCCCAACGCGCGGCTTCCCAACCGGTGCGCTTGACCGCCACATCGGCGTCGTCGAACAGCACCTCCAGGCCCGGGTTCGCGAGCAGGCCGTCGAACTTGTCCAGCGCCGCCTCGGTCGCCGCATCCAGCACGAACAACAAGGCGTTCGGCGTGTTTGCGAGCACCTCGTATTCGGAGATCGTGGTCGGGTCCAGGACCGCCACCATCTCGGCGCCGGCCTGCCGCACCGCCTCGACGGTGCGATCACAGGCCGCGCCGGCCTTGGCCAGGACGACCACGCGGTGGCTGGTCATTGCAGACTACCGTCGCTGACGCGCTCCAGCTTGAGCAACTCGAACACGTTGCGCATCAGCTCGGACTCCTGATACGGCTTGCCGAGGTAGCGTTCGACGCCGATGTCGACCGCACGCTGGCGATGCTTGTCGCCGGTACGCGAGGTGATCATGATGATCGGCACGCCGCGCAGGCGTGGATCGGCCTTCATCGCGGTCGCCAGTTCGTAGCCGTCCATGCGCGGCATTTCGATGTCGAGCAGCATCAGGTCCGGGACCAGATCGACCATGTGCTCCAGCGCGTCGAGACCGTCCTTCGCCGTCGCCACCTCGAAGCCATGGCGTTCCAGCACGCGACCGCTGACCTTGCGCATGGTGACCGAGTCGTCCACCACCATGACCAGCGGCACGCGGCGTTGCTCTTCGGCCGGCGCTTGCTCGACCGGAACTTCCAGGTGGGCCATCGACGCATAGCGACGCACCAGCGGAGCGACGTCGAGGATCACGACCACGCGGCCGTCACCCATGATGGTTGCACCGAACACACCCGGCACCGCGGCCAGCTGCGGGCCACCGTCCTTGACCACGATTTCGCGGCTGCCGATCACCTGGTCGATCGCAACTGCCGCACGCAGATCGCCCGCGCCGATCAACAGCAACGGCATCTGCAGGTGGCCTTCGGCCTTCGCCGTCGGTGCACCGACCAAGGCACCGAGATCGTGCAACGCATAGTCCTCGCCACCGTAGCGGTAGACCGCGTCCGCCTTGGCCAGGTCTTCGCGCGGGATCCGGCCGACGCCGCGCACCGATGCGATCGGCACCGCGAATTCGGTCTCACCGATCTTGACGAATACCGCCTGGGTGACCGCCAGTGTCTGCGGCAGACGCAGGACGAAGTTGGTGCCCTCGCCCAGCTTGGACTGGATTTCGATCGAGCCGCCGAGCTGGCGCACTTCGCTCGCCACCACGTCCATGCCGACGCCACGACCGGCAAGGCGACTGACCGTTTCGGCGGTCGAGAAGCCCGGCTCGAAGATCATCCGGTCGAGCTCGGTATCGGTCAGCACCGCATCCGGCTGGATCAGGCCGCGCTCGATCGCACGCGAACGGATCGCGTCGCGGTGCAGACCGCCACCGTCGTCGCCGACCTCCATCACCACTTCCGACCCTTCGTGTCGGACCGCGATGCGGATCACGCCTTCCAGCGACTTGCCCGCCTGCGCACGCCGATCCGGCGCTTCCAGTCCATGGGCGACCGCATTGCGGAGCATGTGCTCCAGCGGCGCGGTCATACGCTCCAGCACGCTGCGGTCGAGTTCGCCCTGGGCACCATCGACCTTGAGCGTCGCCTGCTTGCCGGTCTCGCCCGCCGCCTGACGCACCACCCGGCGCAGTCGCGGCAGCAGCGAATCCAGCGGCAACATGCGCGTACGCATGAGGCCTTCCTGCAGGTCCGAGCTCACCCGTGACTGCTGCGTCAGCAGGGTCTCGTACTGACGGGTGAGGTCGTCCATCGAATCATGCAGGCTCTGCAAGTCGGCGGCCGATTCGGCCAGACCGCGCGAGAGCTGCTGCAGGGTGCTGAAACGGTCCAGTTCCAGCGGATCGAAGGTCTCGTCACCGGCGTCGTTCTGGCGCTGGTAGCGCGCCATGATCTGCGCTTCGGTCTCGGAGTCGAGACGACGCAGCTGGTCGCGCAGACGGATGTTGGTGCGCTCCATTTCCTGCGCGGTGGCGCGGAAGGCGGCGAGCTGCTGTTCGAGGCGGGCGCGATAGATCGCGACTTCGCCCGCGTAGTTCACCAGCCGGTCGAGCAGATCGGCGCGGATGCGCACCTGCTCCTGCGGGGCACGCACAGCGGCATCGTCGTCGCCGGCGAACGCACGTTCGTCGATCGGTGCCGACAGCGGCTTGAGTGCAGCGACCTTGCCCGGCGCCGGGACGCTTGCCGGTTCCGGTTTGGCGTCTGCCGCCGGTTCCGAAGCAGGTTCGGGTGCGGTGGTGCCGGTTTCCGCAGTTTCGCCAGCCGCATGTGCCTCGTGTTCCGCAGGTGCCTCCGCCGTGGCCTCGTGTCCACTGCTTGCGGGTGCCGGGTCCGCTGCTGCCGGAGCTTCGTAGGCACGATTTTCCGAACGTGCAACGAATTCTTCGATCAGCATGGCCGGCATGCCAACCGCGCGGCGTGCCGCGATGCGGGTGACCATGTCACGCAGGCGATCAAAGCCGCGTTCCAGCAGCTTCACGCCATCGCCACCGAGTTCCGCACGCTGCAGGGCCACGCCCTCCAACAGCGATTCCATCGCGTGGCCCAGCTCGCCGACCGACATCATGCCGGCCATGCGCGCGCCACCCTTGAAGGTGTGCAGGTCGCGTTGCAGGCCGACGATCAGCTCGCCGTCATCCTGGTTGTCGCGCAACTGTGCCAGCAGACCATCGGAATGATCGAGCAGGTCGTTGCCTTCCTCGATGAAGATATCCAGCAACTCGATGTCCAGATCGCTGGTATCGAGCGGCGCATCCGGATCCTCGGCTGCGGTCGCGGTTGCGAGCAGGGAGGCCAATGCAGCCTCCTCGCGCGCCTTGGCCATCGCCGCCGATTCGGCAGCCCGGCGCTCGGACTCCTTGCGCTCCGCTTCGCGCCGCCCGGCCGCCGCGCGTGCGGCCTCCTGACGCTCGGCCTCGGCACGTGCAGCAGCGATGCGATCGACTTCGGCACGCTCTGCCTCCAGGCGCGCGGCTTCTGCCAACGCCGCCTGCTCCGCCGCAACACGCTCGGCTTCGGCTTGCTCCGCGGCAACGCGTTCGGCTTCGGCCTGCTCCGCTGCAACGCGTTCGGCTTCGGCCTGCTCCGCCGCAACGCGTTCGGCTTCCGCCTGCTCGGCGGCAACGCGCTCGGCTTCGGCCTGCTCGGCTGCAACGCGTTCGGCTTCGGCCTGCTCCGCCGCAACGCGTTCGGCTTCGGCTTGTTCCGTGGCGACGCGCTCGGCTTCCGCCTGCTCCGCCGCAATACGTTCCGCTTCGGCTTGCTCTGCGGCGGCATGCTCGGCTTCGGCCTGCTCTGCGGCAACACGCTCGGCTTCGGCTTGCTCCGTGGCGACGCGCTCGGCTTCCGCCTGCTCCGCCGCAACACGTTCCGCTTCGGCTTGCTCTGCGGCGGCATGCTCGGCTTCGGCTTGCTCCGCGGCGACGCGCTCGGCTTCTGCCTGCTCCGCCGCAACACGTTCCGCCTCGGCTTGCTCTTCGGCGACGCGCTCGGCTTCGGCCTGTTCGGCTGCAATACGCTCGGCTTCCAGACGCGCAGCTTCCTGCGCAGCCTGTTCGGCTTGCAGCCGCTCGGCTTCGGCTTGTTCGGCCGCGATACGATCCGCTTCGGCCAAGGCCTCGGCATGTGCCGGCTCGATGAACGGAACGCTCGGCTCCGGCAATGCATCGCGCAAGGCCGTCATCTGCTCGGCCAACGCGCGGAACACCGGCACCCGATCCGGCGAGGACTGCAATGCCGCGGTGGAGGCACGAACGGCATCCGCCATCGCGCCAATCGCTGCGACACCGTGCCCGTCCGCCTCGGACTGCGCGGCAATCAAACGACGGACGTACCCTTCGGCTGGGGCAGTGAACTCGGTCACCGACGGCACTTCGGTCATCGCGAAGGCGCCATTGAGCGTGTGGATCGCGCGTGCCAGTCCATCCGTGGCATGCGCCTGGCCGGACCGCGCCTGTGCCAACCACGCATCGATGGTCTCGAGGTGGCCACCGACTTCCGAACCCAGGATTTCGAGCAACACGGGATCGATGGAAGCGGCAACCGTTTCGACCTCGGCACCCGCATGCGCCACTTCGGCAACATCGGCCGTGGCAGCTTCGACTTCCGGCTCGACAGCCGGCTCCACTGCGGCAGGCGCAGTGGTCGGAACGGCCTGCAACAACACATCTTCGCCCGCCGCCAGGCGATCAGCGACGGCTTCGAGCGTTGGAATGTCGATATTGAAGCCGGGCTCGCCGCGCAAGGCCGCGTGCAGGCTTGGCAGGACGCTTTGCACCTGTCCAACGTAGGACAACACGGCATAACTTGCCGGACGCGATCCATCGAGCACGCGATTGAGCATGCTCTCGACGTGCCAGCTGAACTCGCCGAGCACCTTTGCCCCGACCAAGCGGCCACTGCCCTTCAGGGTATGGAACACGCGGCGGATCGGGCGCAGCGCCTCGCTATCCTCCGGTGCCAGCCGCCACTGCGGCAGCAATTGCTCGAGGTTGCCGAGCTCCTCCTGGAACTCTTCGAGGAAGATTTCGCGGATCTCGTCGTCGACTTCTTCGCCCACGGTGACGAAGCCTGCATCGATGGTGGGGCCGGCCGCAACCATTGCAACCACGGCTGCCGCTTCTGCGGGAGCCGTTTCTGCGGGAGCCGCTGCTTCGACAGGGGCCTGTGCTTCCTCGGCCGGCGGCGTAGCCGCTGCCACTTCTACCGCATCGACGTGCTCTCTCGTCGCTTCCGACGCCGCTTCGGCCTGCGCAACCGCTTCCGCAGCGGGTGCCGCCGCCTGTTCCGGGATCGGCCAATAGTGCAGGGCTTCGAGGCTGGTGCGTGCCTTGCCGAGCAGGTCGGTGCGGGTGTCGTGCGGATCGCGCAGTGATTCCAGGAAATATTCCATGCTCGCCAGTGCATCGGCGAGGGTATCGAGTTGCGCACCGCCGGGGATGCTCTTCCTGGCGATCAGTTCGCGCTGGGTGTAGGCCCGCAATGCATCCAGATAGCCGGCGGATTCCGGCAGTTCGAGGATGCGCATCGCGCCCGCGACTTCACTCAGCCAGTCCGGCACCTTGGCCAGTGCTGCGTGATCCCAATTGGTCTCGATGAAACCGACGAAGGCACCACGGACTTCCGCGAAATTTGCCGCCGCGGCGCGCATCAGCACGCCCATGACCTTGCGGGATTCCTGCGCGCGTTGATCGTCGGCGCTGCCGTCCTGACTGCTGCCCAAGTCAGCAACCTGATCATCGAGTGAGTGCTCGATCGAGATCAGGGCACCGGCGACGCCCATCAGATCGGCCTCACTGGAGGGCCGTGCACCGGTGGCGATGTCATGGACCACCTTGCATTGCTCCTGCACGATGGCCTTCGAATTCTCCAAGCCAAGAATCGACAAGGTATCGCCGATCCGGTCCAGCGCCTCGGCCTGCGGAATCAGCTCCTCGATATTGCCGCGCGCACCGCGCAAATACAGATCCAACGCGTCTTTTACGCGCAGCAGATCCTCCTTGATCGCCGCCGACACCGTGTCCAGCAGGGCACGGTTGCGCCCGGCGAGGCTGCCGCGCGCGTGTTCGATTTCAGCTTCGGTCGGTTCGACCACCAGCGCGGGCAGGTCTTCCTGCGCCATCGCCTCGGCGCCGCGCGTCGCCCGCAATTCGTTGATCAGCGGCAGCAACACGATCGGGATGTCGCGATGCCCGCCTTGCAGGCGTTCCAGATAGTCGGGAAGTTGCACCATGCCGCGCATGAGCACAGCCAGCGACTCTTCCCGATTGCCGGTGTTGCCGCCGAGCAGGGCGACCGCCACCTGCTCCATTTCCGCAGCCACCATCATCGGTGCTCGCAACTCGAGCATCCGCAAGGTACCGAAGATCTGATGCAGGCCGGCGATGCACGAATTCATCGGCGAAGCGTCATCAGGCGCACCGGCGAAGCTTTCAAGATCGATCCGCGCCTGGCGCAGGGTCTCGTCGATCTCGGGCTTCACCCAGCCGAGCGCGGTTTGGTCGATGGCGTCCCGCAGTGCCGTCGTCATGTTCTGGCTCCGGTAGGGCCCCGTTCCGCGGGGCTGGCCTGGAGAAAAATGCTCATCCCGATTTCCTTACGCGTCCGGCGTCAGGCAGGCAGCTTGAAGTCGGCGACCGAACGGCGCAGGTCGGACGCAAGCTGCGCTAGGTTGCCCACCGACTCGGCGGTCTGGCTGGCACCTTGCGAGGTCTGCGCGGTAATGGCCTGAATCGTGTTCATCGCCTGGGTGATGTTGGATGCCGCCGAGGACTGTTCCTGCGCCGCCACCGAGATCCCCTCAATCAGGCCCGACAAGTCGGACGACACTTTTTCGATCTCGCCCAGTGCGGTACCGGCGTCTTCGGCGAGGCGGGCACCCGCCACCACTTCCGAGGTCGTCTGCTCCATCGAGCTGACCGCTTCGTTGGTATCGGCCTGAATCGTCTGCACCAGCGATTCGATGCGCTTGGTCGCATTCGACGAGCGTTCCGCGAGGCGTTGCACTTCGTCCGCCACCACCGCGAACCCGCGACCCGCTTCACCGGCCGAGGCCGCCTGGATGGCCGCGTTCAGCGCGAGGATGTTGGTCTGTTCGGAAATGTCGTTGATCAGTTCCACGATCGAGCCGATTTCCTGCGAGGACTCACCGAGGCGCTTGATGCGCTTCGAGGTTTCCTGGATCTGGTCGCGGATGCTGTCCATGCCGGCGATGGTCTGACGCACCACACCGGCACCGTTGGTCGCGATCTGCACTGAGCGACGCGCCACCTCGGCGGAGTCGGCGGAGTTGCGCGACACCTGATTAATGCTGGTGGCGATTTCGTTGATGCGGTCGGTGGCGGAGTTGATTTCCTGCGCCTGATGCTCGGCCGCGTCAGCCAGTTGCATGGCGGTGGCCTGGGTTTCCTGCGCGTTCGACGCCACCTGAACCGAGGTGTCGTTGATCGTGGTCACCAGGGTGCGCAGCTGTTCGACCGCGAAGTTGATCGAGTCCGCGATCGCGCCGGTCATGTCCTCGGTCACGGTCGCCTTCACGGTCAGGTCGCCTTCGGCGAGCGAACCCATTTCGTCCAGCAGGCGCATGATCGCCTCCTGGTTGCGGTCGTTCAGTTCCTTGGTGGTGTTGTAACGGACGCGTTGCGCGCGGCCCATGGCCCACAACAAACCGACGATCGAGAACAATGCGGCCACGCCGGACAGGATGCTGACCCAGACGCCGCCGATGATGCTGGTGTCCTTCAGCGAGCCGAACGAGGTGAAGGCCGAGAACAGGGTCTCGCTGTCCGAGAGCAACTTGTCGGAACCAGTCGTCAGCGCCGCCGCCGAGGTCTGTGCACCGATCAGCTTGCCGGAGTCGCCGACGATGGCGTCCAGATCCTTCTTCATCCCCACCCACATCGCAGCCGCTTGGTTGAGCGGTGCCAGAGCACCTGCGGCCGTGACCTTGGCGATGTCGCCGCCGCCTTCACGCAACTGCCCAAGCTGGCGTTCGAAGGTCGCAGCGTCGCGGCTGAGCGCGTCGGCGGCCACCTGCGCACCTTGACCACCGGCGCGCAACTCGGCGATGCGACGGGCCATCGAGGCCGAGGTCACCACCTCGTTCAGTGCGGTGAACAACTGCGCCGAGGTCGCGCCACCTGAGGCCAGGCCGCGCACCGCTTCGCTGAGCTGCGCCTGCAGCTGCGGCACCTTGGCGGTGAAGCTGTCGGCGTGGCCGGCCAGCGCCAGCACGGCTGCCTGCGAGGCCTGCACTTCGTCGGCGCGCTTGGCCAGTGGCGCCCATGTGGCGGAAACGGAGCGGATCGGCCCGGCGACACCGGCGGTATCACCGAAGCGGTCGTTCAGGGTCTTGATGTCTTCGTCGATTTCCTGGCGGGTGGCCTTGAAATCATCGAAGGCCTGCGCCTTGCCGTCGATCGCTTCGCGGCTCTGGTTGGCCATGCGCTGGGAGTTCAGCTGCAGCCGCGATGCCGAGGTACTGGCACCGCCGAGGCGGGAGGCCTTGGTGGTGGCGTACAAGGTATTGCCGGCAAACACGACCAGCGACCCGAGCAGCATCCAGATCCAGAAGTTGGTGCTGAGATTGCGGCCCTTGCCGGCGGCGGTATCCATCATCGTGCTCATGTTCAGACCTCGGCTTGCAGATTGGTGCGCGGGTTAGGCGGCGGCTTGGCGGAATTCGGGGGTACGGGCGAGCAAGCTGAGACTGAACACGCCCCAGTCCTTGCCATCGAAGCGGTAGGCGCGATCAACGAAATAGGCATAACGGCCGTCGGCGATCTCGGCGGCATCGACACTTTGCGCATCGACGAAACTGCGCTGTCCATACAACTCGTCGATGGTGACGGCGACCGCACCGCCGGGCTGCTGGACCACCAGCACGCGCTGCTTTTCCTGCAGCACGGTGCGCTCGCCTTCGAGGAACTGCTTGAGATCGACCACCGGCAGCAAGGTGCCGCGGATATTGGCCACCCCCAGCATCCATGGCGTCGAGCCAGGCACATGGGTCACCGGCGGCATCGGCAGGATTTCCAGCACCTCGTCGAAGCCTGACGCCAGCCGGCGGCTGCCGACGCGGTAGGCCACGCCACGCCACAGGCCCGGCGCATCGAGCTGCTCGGGCAGGCCGGCGACATGCGCCAAGCTGCGTTGTTCGTAGTCGGCCAGCACCAGGAACGGGGAACGGGTATCACGGGGACGCGCGGGACGGATGCGTTTCCGGGGCTTGGCGACCGGAGCCGGCACCTCTTCTTCCGCGGCCACTGCTTCGCTCGGCGCAGTTTCGACCGACTCGGACGCTTCCAGCACGGTTTCCGCTTCATCGGCGGCTGATGTTTCGACCGCAGCGTGCGGGTCAACATCCTCCACTGGGGCCTCGGACGCCTCAGCCGTCGCCTCGGCACTGGCTTCTGCGACGTGTTCTGCTGCAGCGGCTTCGGCTTCGGTTTCGACCGCAGCAGCAGGTGCGTCCGCTTCCGCAGCCTCTGCATGGGATTGACTGGCCTCTTCCGCAGCGACCTCGACAGTCGCAGTCTCGACGGCCACATTGGCGGGAGCCGCCTGTTTGCCTTTCTGTTTCTGCTTCTGCTTGCCGCGCTTGGCCATGCGTCAGTGTCCGATCAGTGCATTGATGCGCGCGATCAGATCGCTCTCGCGCGGCGGTTTGACGATGTAGTCCTTGGCACCCTGGCGCATGCCCCAGACGCGGTCGGTATCCAGCCCCTTGGTGCTCACGATCAACACCGGAATGTGCTTGGTTTCGGCGTCGCGCGACAGCAGGCGGGTGGCCTGGAAGCCGTTCATGCCCGGCAGGATCACGTCCATCAGCACCACATCGGGCTTGACCCGGCGGCAGGTCTCGATGCCGTCTTCGGCGCTGCCAGAGGTGGTGACGTCATGGCCATTGCGTTGCAGCAACTGCACCATGACGGCGGTTTCAGTCGGCGAATCCTCGATCAACAGGATGCGTGCCACGGTTGCCTTCCCCTGTTCAGGCGTTCACGTAGGTCCGGATCGCACCCAGCAGTTCCTCTCGCGTGAACGGCTTGGTGAGATATTGCTCGGAACCGACGATACGGCCTCGCGCCTTGTCGAACAAACCGTCTTTCGACGAAAGCATGATGACCGGCACGTTTTTGAAGGTCTGGTTGTTCTTGATCAGTGCACAGGTCTGATAGCCGTCGAGCCGCGGCATCATGATGTCCACGAAAATGATCTGCGGCGAGTGATCGGCGATCTTGGACAACGCCTCGAACCCGTCCGTCGCGGTGACGACATCGCAGCCTTCGCGCGTCAACAGCGTCTCCGCCGTGCGCCGGATCGTCCGTGAGTCGTCGATGATCATCACCCTCAGGCCCTTGAGGCCGGAGTCGGAGCCGCCTTGCTGCGCCATGTAATCCCCTTGGGCGATTGCCAGCCGCCACGTTCCAGCACGTCGCGGAATACCTATATTCCAGTACGCGCCTTGCCTGTCAAGCGCCACCTTGCGGAAACCGGCAATCAGTCACCGCCTGCTACCATCCCAATCCCCGTCTCGGGAAGCCCGAATGCCGCCCTCCAGCAAGCTCGACGTCGTGGTGGTGATGGACCCCATCGCCACCATCAAGATCGCCAAAGACTCCACCTTTGCGATGTTGCTGGAAGCGCAGCAGCGCGGCCACCGGCTGCATTATGTGCGCCCCGGTGGCCTGGCGATCCGCGCCGCCCGTGCAGTCGCGACAGTGGCATCGCTGCAGGTTCGCGATACGCCCGGCGACCACTACACCCTGGGCGAATGGCGCACGCTGGAGTTCGGCCCCGGCCAGGCGGTGCTGATGCGCACCGACCCGCCGGTCGATGCCGCCTACCTGCACGATACCCAGATCCTTGGTCTGGCTCAGCAACAGGGCGCGCGGGTGGTGAACGATCCGCAGGGCCTGCGCGATTTCAATGAAAAACTCGCCGCGCTGCTGTTCCCGCAATGCATCCCGCCAACGCTGGTGAGCCGCGATGCGCGCGAACTCAAGGCCTTCGTACAGGAACTCGGCCAGGCCATCCTGAAGCCGCTGGACGGCATGGGCGGGCGTTCGATTTTCCGCAGCCACGCCGGCGATCCGAACCTCAACGTCATGCTGGAAACCCTGACCGATGGCGGCCGCCAGCTGGCCCTTGTGCAGCGCTATCTGCCGGAGATTGTCGATGGCGACAAGCGCATCCTGCTGGTCGATGGCGAGCCGGTGGACTACTGCCTGGCGCGGATTCCGCAAGGCGATGAGTTCCGCGGCAACCTCGCCGCTGGTGGTCGCGGCGAAGGCCGGCCCTTGAGCGAGCGTGACCGCTGGATCGCGGCCCAGGTCGGCCCGTTGATGCGGCAACGCGGCATGCTGTTCGTCGGGCTGGATGTGATCGGCGATTTCCTCACCGAGGTCAATGTCACCAGTCCCACTTGCATTCGCGAACTGGACAAGCAATTCGGCTTGAACATCGCCGGCCGCCTGTTCGATCGGATTGAAACGCTGGCCGCAGGCTGATGATCGACACGCACGCACCCGCGGTGCCGCCACCGCCGCGCATCGGCGAAGTCGAGCGCCTGCGCGCGACCATCGTGCTGTCGGTGCTGGTGCATGCGATGGTGATCCTGGGCATCGGCTTCACCCTCGAAGATCCAGCGCCTTTGGTGCCGACCCTGGACGTGATCCAGACCCGCACGCAGACGCCGCTGACGCCGAAGCAGGCCGATTTCCTCGCCCAGGCCAACAATCAGGGCGGCGGCGAGCAGGACAAGGCCAGCCGACCGAGTGCGCCGCAAGCCGGCCCGGTGCCGCAGCCACGCGATGGCCTCGCACCGCGACCGCTGCATAGGCAGTCCCCGGCACCCAGCCCGCCGCCGCGCGACAGCGTGATCGCCTCTGCGCGCGGCAATACCACCCTGCCGCAACCACTGACTCAGCCCGACGCCGATCCCACCCAAGCCCCGCGCGGTCGCGAGAAGATCGACCGCGATATCGAGATGGCGCGGCTTGCCGCGGAAATCGAATTGCGTTCCGAACAGTACGCGCGCCGACCCAAGCGCAAATTCGTCTCCGCCAGTACCACCGAATACGAATGGGCGCAGTACCTGCGCGGCTGGGTCGACCGGGTCGAGCGGGTCGGCAATCTGAACTATCCGGACGAGGCGCGACGTCGCCATATCGGCGGCGTGGTGGTGATCAGCGTGGCCGTGCGCCGCGATGGCAGCGTCGAGGGCATCCAGATCATCCGATCAAGCCACATCCCCATGCTCGACGAAGCCGCCCAGCGCATCGTCCGGCTCTCTGCACCCTTCGCGCCGTTGCCGAAGACGCGCGAAGATCCTGACATCCTGCACGTCACCCGCACCTGGCAATTCCTGCCGGGCGGTGCCTTGGTGGATCAGTGAATCCGCTTGTCGCCGCGACTCAGCGGTACAGGCAGTCGGTGACCTTGTTTTCCAGCCCGATCAGGGCATCCAGGCCCTTTTCCCAGCCGCCCTCGCCATGTGTCAGTGGGACAAAGCTCGCCTCCGGTCCGGTGCCTTGCGCGACCTCGATTCCCGACTCGGACATGACGTACGCCGCATCAGCCGCGGCAAGGTCGATCCGGCTGCGGATCGATCTCGACGAAAATCCGGATCGATACTCCGTGCTCGCACTCAGCACCAATGCACCACTGGCAGGATCGGCGGATTCGACTTTCAAGCCCGCAACACCGGCTGCGCACGTCTGTGCGCGTCCGACGATGTCGGCAGCCGTGCCTTGAACGTTGTATTGCGCGCCCAGCATACGCTGGATCGGGGCGTTGTCCTGCCCGTCGGCGACTTGCAGGGTGTGCCCGTTGTAGGTCACGTCGGCGGCCGAGGCCGGCAGCACGGCCAGCAGCATGGCCGGAATCATCACGAATGGCAGCTTCACGAACGACCTGCGTGTAAAGAACCCACAGGCGAGGATAGCGCAAAGTCGCCGCGGGCGATGCGTCAGCCGGCGCGCAGGCGCTGTTGCTCGGCCAAGGTGAGCGCCACATTGTTGCGCAGGTAGGCGGGTTCAACTCGCTCCGGTGCCAGTGCTTCCCCGCGGGCGAACGCAGCTTCCGCCAGTCGCACCAGATGGCCTGCGCGGGGCAAGGCCTGCGCATCCACTCGTGCGAGTTGGTCAGCAAATCGCGAGCGCAGCGCACCGTCCGCTGCAGCAAACCCGGTGCCGACAGCGATCCAGCCCGAGCCTTCCGGCACCGCAACGTCCTCCGGCTTGGCCACGACTTCCGGCATCAAGGCGACGACGTCGCCAGCTCGGCGAGAGAACGTGCCGACGTAGACCTCGCCCATGCGGGCATCGATGGCTGCCATCACGTTGTGGTCACCAGCTTCCGGGACCTGTTGCGACAGCGAACCAACCACGCCCTCGGCGAGTACGGCCAGCGTCGAGACCGCGATCACCGGCCGATCCAGCGCCAACGCGATTCCCTGCGCCACGCCAATTCCAAGACGCACGCCGGTGAACGCACCCGGCCCGCGGCTTACAGCGACCGCATCCACTTGCGAGCGCGCCACGCCCGCCTCGGCCAGCAGCACCTCGGCCCACGGCAATGCCAACTCGGCGTGCCGGCGCGGCGCGATCTCGAAGCGCTCCAGCACGCGCCCATCCACGCTGATGGCCACCGAGCAGGCTTCGGTCGCGGTTTCGAATGCAAGCAGTCTCATCGCGCCATTATGCGGGAAGCGCCGGTGCCACCCGTTCTCGACTCAGGACAATGCTGAACAAGTCCTTCCTGGACTTGTCAGCACACGTCGCTTCCGGTGCATGCCCGGAAGCGGCTCACGTGGATCAATCACGTCCGTGATCGATCCGCGGCCGACCCTCCATGGTCGGCAAGCAACGCTGATGAATCAGCGTTGCCTCAGAACGGCGCGCTTTCGAAGAACGCCTTCACATCCTCGGGATCGCCGGTGGTCGGCAGCGGTGGCAACGAGTCGAGGAAGGTCCGTCCATAGGAACGGCTGCGCAAGCGAGGATCACACAGGACCAGCACGCCGCGATCGGTTTCGGTGCGAATCAACCGGCCTGCACCCTGCTTGAGCGCTATGACCGCCTGCGGCAATTGCTCGTCGCGGAACGGATTGCCGCCGCTGCGGCGGACCGCGTCCAACCGCGCTTCGAACACCGGGTCGTCGGGCGCGGCGAACGGCAATTTGTCGATCACCACCACGCTGAGCGCGTCGCCGGCCACATCGACGCCTTCGCGGAAACTGGCGGTGCCCAGCAGCACGCCATTGCCGGACTCACGAAACCGCTGCAGCAGTGCATGTCGTGGTTCACTGCCCTGCACGAACAGCGGCCATGGCACGCCCTGCAGGCAGTCCTGCGCCTCGCGCAGCGCACGATGCGAGGCGAACAGCAGGAAGGCACGCCCGTTCGATGCGCGCAGCACCGGCAACACCGCTGCGATCACGCTGTGCGTGTAATCGCGTAACGAAGGCTCCGGCAACTGTCGCGGCAGGTAACACAAGGCCTGCTGCTGCCAATCGAACGGACTGGGCTCGATCAGTTCGCGGGCATGATCGATCCCCAACCGCCGCGCCGCGTGCCTGAAGCTGCCGGCAACCGCCAATGTTGCCGACGTGAAGATCCAGGCCGCATGCGATCGCTCGCGATGCGCACGCAGCGGGCCCGACACGTCCAGTGGCGTGCGCTGCATGCGAAAGCCGCGCGCGGTCAGCTCGTACCAGAACACCGAGGCATCGACTGGCTCGCGAACATCCGCCGAAATGTCGTCTTCCGTCGGATCGAACGGGTCGGCGTCTTCGAACTGATCGGCACCGGGCAACCAGCGTTCCAGCCGTCTGCGCAGCACGGTTGCGCGCAGATGACAGCTGTCGAAACCGGCGGCGGCTTCACGCAGCGGTGCCAAGGCCCGGATCAGGTCCTGCAGGGCGAGGAGCAGATTGTCGAAAGCCGGCTCCACGTCCACGGCCGCAAGAGCGCGTGCTGCGGTGCCGCGGACAGGCAGCGCATCCATCGCCGCACGCAGCGCACGCGCCGTCTGGTCCACCGCCCGCGCCGGCTCCTGCACGCTGGCGAGCGCACTTGCGACCGTGGCGCATTCGCCGAGCACATCGACGCAAAGCTCGGTCAGCGCGCGCAGGCTGACCGCTTCGCCGAAGAACTGCGCGGCCAGCTCCGGAAGTTGGTGCGCCTCATCCACCACATAGGCTTGCGCACCAGGCAGGATTTCGCCGAAGCCCTCCTCTTTCAACGCAAGATCGGCCAACAACAAATGGTGGTTGACCACCACCAGATCGGCCGCCTGTGCTCGCTGACGGGCGCGCACAACGAAACAATCCTCCCAGAACGGGCAGCCGGTGCCGAGGCAGTTTTCCATCGTCGATGTGACCTGCGGCAGCAGCGGTGAATCCTCGGCCAGTGCTTCGATCTCGGCGAGATCGCCGCTGCGGGTTTGCCTGCTCCATGCCATCACCTGTCGCAGTTGTGCCGCCAGCGGGCCACGCTGGAACCGCGTGTCTTCGCTGGCCTGCTCCAATCGGTGATGACACAGGTAATTGGCGCGGCCCTTGAGCAAGGCAGCCTTGAGATCGACACCCAGCGCCTCGCGCAAGCGCGGCAAATCACGCAGGAACAACTGGTCCTGCAACGCGCGGGTGCCGGTGGAAACGATCGCACGCACGCCCGACAGCAGGATCGGCACGAGATAGGCGAAGGTCTTGCCGGTGCCGGTGCCGGCCTCGGCCAGCAGCACCTCGCGCGCTTCGATGGCGTCTGCAATGGCTTCCGCCAACCGTTGCTGGGCCGGGCGTTCGGTATAGCCCGCGAACGCCGTGGACAAGGGCGAGCCGACACCGAGCGCGGCACTTGCCTGCTGCGCCAGTCGGCTGTTGACCGAAACGTGCGAACTCACTGGGCCGGTGGCGGCGTGGGTGCCGGCGGAGCAGGAGGCGGCGTGCTCGGATCGTGCTTGGCCGGATCATCGCCACCGAACAAGCCACGAATCAGCTGGCCGGCACGTTCGAGCGGATCCCCGCTGGCGTCATCCGGTGGTGGAATCGGATTGCCGAATTCGTCGAGCTCCTGCGGCGGCGCGTACTCGCAGGTCTGATACGCCGGTGTGTGGCCGGCGACGAACGGGAAATGGCGGGCGCCGGGACAATCCGGATCGGTGCTCTGCCCATCCAGCACCCAACGCCAATCCATGCCCGCGTTGGACAGCCGCAAGGGTGCGCTCGGCAGGCGCCGGAAAATCTCCGACCAGACCCGCATGCCCCCGGTCGCACCATACAGGCCGGTCGCCTGATTCTGGTCATTGCCCACCCAGACCACGGCCAGATGATCGCCGGTATAGCCGGCAAACCAGCTGTCGCGACCATCGTTGCTGGTGCCGGTCTTGCCGGCCGGCGACAGGCGTCCGAGGCCATCGCGCATCAGGCCGGTGCCGGTGCCCGAGGTCACCACGTACTGCAGCGCAACCCCGACCAGGCGCGCCGCCAGCGAATCACCCGGCTGCGCCGGCGGCACCGCGCTGTCGTAGCGCTTGATCGTGCTACCGCGCGGATCGAGCACGCCGCGCACCGCGTGCAGCGGATGGATTTCCCCACTTGAGGCAAGGAACTCGTAGAGCTGCGCCATCGCATAGGGGCTTTGGTCGGTCGCCCCGAGGATCAACGAAGGTTGCGGTGCGGCCTGGATGCCCGCCAGGGTGTGGATGAGATCGGCCAGCCGCTGCGGCTGGATGTCCATGCCCAATCGCACGGTGGCCTGATTGAAGCTGTGTGCCAGCGCATCGACGAGCGTCACGTCGCCGTGGCTGCGCCCATCGGAATTGACCGGCTTCCACTGCCGACCCTGCCCCAGCCCGATACTGACCGGCGCATCGCTGATCGTGCTCGCCAGCGACCACTTCTCCGGTTGCGCAAATGCCAGCAGGTAGACGAAGGGCTTGAGCAGCGAGCCGACCGGCCGGCGCGCATCGACCGCGCGATTGAAGCCCGGCTCGGTGTAATCGCGCGATCCCACCACCGCCAGCACATCGCCGTTGTGCACGTCGGTCACCACCAAGCCGGCCTGCAGTGGCGGCCGCCCGCGCCGATCCAATGCGCTCAGCGTGCGCGTGACCGCGCCTTCGGCATAACCCTGCGCGGCGATCGACATGCCAGTCATCACGCTCAGGCCCGCACCGGACAATTGCTCGGCCGGATAGTCACGCGCCAACTGCTTGCGCACCAGATCGACATAGGCCGGGAAGCGGTTGGCATTGGGCGTGCCGGGGCTGGCGGTCACCCCCAACGGGGCGGCGACCGCGCGGTGATACGCCTTTTCATCGATCAGGTGGGTATCCAGCATCTGCTTCAGCACGAAGTTGCGCCGTTCCAGCGCACGCTCCGGATTGCGCCGCGGGTTGTACCAGGACGGCCCCTTGACCATGCCGATCAACAGCGCGATCTGCTCGTCCTTCAGGTCACGCAGGTCCTTGCCGAACCAGAACTCCGACGCGGCAGCCACGCCACGGATCGACTGGGCGCCGTTCTGACCGAGGTCGACCTGGTTGAGATAGGCCTCCATGATCGTGCGCTTGTCGTAACGCGCTTCCAGTAACAGCGCAAACAGGATCTCCTTGAACTTGCGCCGATAGGTCTGCTCCTTGCCGATGCCGAGCAGGCCACTGCGTGCAAGTTGCTGGGTCAGGGTGCTGGCGCCTTGCCGGGTTTCGCCACCGGATTTCAGGTTGACGAACACGGCACGCAACATGCCGCTGAAATCGACGCCAATATGGTGGTTGAAATCGCGATCCTCGACCGCCTGCAGGCCGGTGACCAGCAGCCCGGGCACCTCATCGATCCGCACCAGTCGCCGTTCTTCCTGCAACTGCCCGTACAGGGTCGCGATCCGCGCCGGATCCATGCGCGCACTGCGCAGGGCGCGTCGTCCCTGCACATCGCGGATCGTCGCTACCGCACCGTTCTGCAGGCTCACCTCGACGATGGCCGGGGCCACCCGCCCGTCGATGTCGTCATAGCCGCGGCTGGAGATCCGCCAGCGCGAACCGTTCTGTGCGTAGGTGCCAGGCTTGCTGCCATCGCCGGCGTGATAGGACGCGGCATCCAGCTCGATCTTCAGGGTTCGGCCATCCATCACCAAGCCATCACGCAACACCAGCGGCCGCGCATAGACGCGCGTCGGCACCTGCCAGCGCAACTTGCCGAAGCGCTCGCCGACCTGATGATTCAGGTACAACAGATACGGAATCAGGAAGCCCAGCAGCAGGGCGAAGGCCAGCAAACCCAGCCGCAGCAAGCCACCCCGCAGGAACCCGCCGCCGCCATCGCCGGACGCGTCGCCAGTGTCCTCATCGTCCCCGTCGAGCAGGTCGTCGTCTTCGATCCGGGGCATGGGTGGTCAGGTGGCTCCGAAACCGCGATGCGGCCGTCGTGCGCAGTCTAGCGCAGTCGGGTGGCGTCACCTTGAACGCTGCGTTGACGGTTCGGCGGCCCGGCGACGTCAATCACGCCGTGCCGAGTTCACCCCGGGCAAGGACTCCAACCGCGCCAGCAACAGCCCGAATTGGCCGAAATCCGCCACCCGCGCGCGCAGCGCGATCCGCATCCGGCCATAGCCACCACGCACCTGCTCGGCGGTCAGCCCCAGCACATGCACACCGAGCTGGGCCATCAGGGTGGTGATGTCCTTGAGCAAGGCCTTGCGATCGATCGCATCGATGCGGATTTCGACCGATTGCCCGCCCTGCCGCGCACCCCACTCCACAGGCAGGACGCGGGCGGGCTCCTTGCCGGCGAGGCGCAGGAATGCCGTGCAGTCCGGGCGGTGCACGCTGACCCCACGCGAGCGCGTCAGGTAGCCGATGATCGCCTCACCCGGCAGCGGCTGGCAGCAACGCGCCACCTGCGCCAGCAAATTGTCGACACCCTGCACGGTCACCGTGCCGGCACGTCGATCATCCGCGCTGGTTGCGGTCGCCAGCGGCGGCGCGAGTGGTTCCGGCTCCTTGGCGGGGCGCTCCAGTTCGAGCAAGGCGCGCCCCACTTGCCCGGGCCCGATGTCGCCCAAGGCCACCGCCACCAGCAGGTCATCAATACTCGCAGCATTGAACCGCGCCAGCACCGGCAGCAGATCGGCATGCAGCAGGCCCATCCGGCGCAGGTCGTGATCGAGCAGCTCGCGCCCGGCCTGCAGGTTGCGTTCGCGGTCGAGCTTGTTGAACCAGCCGCGCACCTTTTCGCGCGAACGACTGCTGGCGAGGAAGCCGCTGCTGGCCACCAACCAATCGCGACTGGGTTCGGGCAGCTTGCCGGTCAGGATTTCAACCCGCTGGCCGGTGTGCAATGCATAGGTCAGGGGCACGATCCGGCCATCGACCTTGGCGCCACGGCAGCGGTGCCCGACCATGGTGTGGACCTGATAGGCGAAGTCGAGCACGGTACTGCCCTGCGGCAGGTCGATGACTTCGCCCTTGGGTGTCAGTGCGTAGACGCGATCTTCGATGAGGTCGCTGTCCACGCCCTGCAGCGGTGCCGGTTCCCCTTCGCGCGCGGCCTCGGCGGCCTGCTCCAGCAGCCTGCGCATCCACGCAATGCGCTTGTCCATCGCCGCCCCGCCGGCGCTGCTGCCTTCCTTGTAGCGCCAGTGCGCGGCCACGCCCAGATCGGCCTGCGCGTGCATTTCGCGGGTACGGATCTGGACTTCGAGGGTCTTGCCCTGTGGACCGATGACCGCGGTGTGCAGGCTGCGGTAGCCATTGGGCTTGGGTCTGGCGATGTAGTCGTCGAATTCGCTGGGAATCGGCACCCACAGCGCATGCACCAACCCCAACGCGGCGTAGCAGTCGGGAATGTCGTCCACCAGCACCCGCAACGCGCGCAGATCGTAGAGTTCGTCGATATCCACGCCCTTGCGGCGCATCTTCCGCCAGATGCTGTATATATGCTTGGGCCGACCGGCTACATCGGCATCCATGCCCTGCGCCGCCAGCGCCGCATGCAACTGGGCCGCCACCTTCTGGACATAGCGCTCGCGCCCACTGCGGTTGTCGTCCAGCAAGCGTGCAATCTGCAGGTAGTCGGCAGACTGCAGGATCCGGAACGCCAGATCCTCCAGCTCCCACTTCAACTGGCCGATGCCAAGCCGGTTGGCCAATGGCGCATGGATATCCCGCGACAGCCTTGCCAAGGCCTGTTGTTCGTCTTCGGGAAGCCGCCACGCCGCACGCATCCGCGCGAGCTGGCGCGCCAGCACGATGGGCACCACTCGCAGGTCACGTACCAAGGCCAACAGCAGCCGACGCATGCCTTCCGGGTTGCGTCCGCCGCCATGATTGCGGTGCAAGGCCCATACCCGACTGGCCGCACGCTGGCCTTCCAACAGGACATGCAAGCGCTCCGGAATGGCGATTCTGGCTTCGGTAGCGGTCGACTCCAGTTCGACCATTGCATCCAGCAATGCAGCCGCGATCACTTCCGAATCGGCATGCAGCGATTCGAGGATGCTCAGCGTATCCACCAGCACGTCGGCGCGATCACGCATCGACGCACCCGCATTTGCGCGCGCCAGCCACAACTCGGCCAGCGGCGGCGGCAACGCCTCCGGCGCGACGCGAGCCAGTGCATCGGCAAAGCAAGTCACGGAGTGGGTGGGCGCCGCATTCATGTGCTTACAGTAGCGACGCAGGCGTAACTCGGCCAGCGATTATCCCGACGTCAATGCATGCAGGCGCGCCGCCAATCGTTTAGGTGATACGCCACCCTTGACACCCAGCTCCTGCGCGAACAGTTGCACCCGCAGCTCTTCCAGCTCCCAGCGCAGGGCTTGCGCTTCGGGATGTGCAGGATCAGCGGCAGCCAGTGCATCAGCGAAGGGCTTGAGTTCCAACATCCGCGCCTGATCCTTCACCGGGTCACGCTGGGCGCGTTCGGCGCGCAATGACAGTGCCTTGAGGTAGCGCGGATACTCTGCCAGCACCTTCGCCGGCAGGTCGCGCAGGAAGCCAGGTGCGGCCAGCGCGTCGAGCTGTGCCTGCATGTCGTCGAGATTGGCTCGCGCCCAACCCATGAGCTTCGATTCCAGTTTGCCGCGTACTTCGGCCACCAACGCGAGGATGGTTTCCGCTTGTTCGAGTCTGACCATTGCCTCAGCGAACAAGGCCTTGCCGACGGCCTCAAGCCGCAGCGCGAAGGCATCGGCATCACGCACGTCCAGCAAGCCATCCGCGGTGAGCGCGGCCAGCGCGCCATCGACCAGATCCGCACGCAGGCGGTCGCGTGAAATGGGGTCAGAGTCAGTTTTCCACCTCTTCCTTGCAGCCTCTTGGCCGTGACGCAGGAAAAGTGACTCTGACCCCATTTCAGACTCGATTGCCGCGTACAGCAAGGAAATCTTCGGTTGCACCGGCAACTGCCTGCGCGCTTGCTTGCATCGATCCACCAGCGCCAGCGCCAACAGCCGACGCACGCCCTGCGGATGCCGCGCTTCCGCCACCTCACGCTGCGCGTGCAGCGCAAGCGACACGGTTTCCCCATCGTCCTGCAAGGCCGGATAGGCAGGCACACCGCCGGCACCTGGCACACTGAGCGGCACCGGTGTTTCAGGAAAATTGACCATGCCGGTTTTCGCCATGCCTTTTGCCGCATATTGGGCAAAGGCCTGCGCGGCACGTTGCCCGAAGCGCATGCGCAACTCATCCAGATCGCGCGATTCAGCCAGCACCGTCTTGCCATCGAACAGGCGCAGATTGGTGCGCAGATGGGCATCGAGACTCGACGTATCGAACTCCAGCGCGCCCACATCGACACCGGAAAGCTTCTTGAGGAATCGTGCCAGCGCCCCTTCCAAGCTATCGGCTTCGGGCCGCGGGTGCGCCTCGGCAAAGGCGCGGGCAAAGTCCGGCGCCGGCACGAAACCGCGCCGCAGCGCCTTCGGCAGCGACTTGATCAACGCCGTCGCCTTGTCTTCGATAAAACCTGGTGCCAACCACGACAGCCTTGCGGCATCCAGCGCACCCAGCAGATGCAGCGGCACCGCCACGGTCATGCCATCGTCCACCGCACCCGGTTCGAAGCGGTACTGCACGGCCAATCGCGCATCACCCAATGCCAGATAGGCGGGGAAGCGCGCGGCATCGGCTTGGTCGGCCACCAGCAGTTCATCGCGGCTCCATTCCAGCGCCGCCTTTTGCTCCTTCGACAACTTGCCGAACCACGCATCCAGTGCCTGCGCGTTGTGCACATGCGCGGGCAACCGATCCAGATACCAGCGCGCCTGCCAGTCCTCATCGACCACGAGGCCGACCCGGCGCTGCTTGGCCTCCTCCTGCTGCGCCAGCTCCAGCGTGCGCAGGTTGCGCGGCAGGAACGCGCAGCGGGTATTGATCTCGCCCGTCAGCAGCGCCTCGCGCACGAAGATATTGCGCGACTCTTCCGGGAACAGCGCGCCGTAGTGGATCGGTTTTTTCGGCGCCAGTACCAGCCCGAACAAGCTGATCTGTTCGCTGCCCAGCACCCGACCCTGCGCCCGCGACCAGTGCGGGTCGTGCGGGCGGCGCGCCAGCAGATGCGGCAGCTCGGCAATCGCCCAATCCGGCTCGATCGCGGCATTGGTCAATGCCCAGACTTTCTCGGTATCCAGCAGATTGGCCGAGAGCAGCCAAGGCGGTGGTTTGCTGGCCAGTTTGGAGCCGGGGAACAGCGCGAACTTGCGCCCACGCGGGCCGTCGAACTGGCCCTTCTCGGTGCGATGGCCAATCTGGCTCGGAAGGCCGGCGATCAGGGCGCGGTGCAGCAGGGTGTAATCCGCCGCGGCTTCGACCGTCGTCCTCCAGCCCAGCTCTTCGCACTGCAGCTTCAACTGCCGGTGCAGCTCCCACCATTCGCGCAGGCGCAGGAAGCCAAGGAAGTGCTTGTCGGCCCATTTACGCAACTGCGACTGGGTCATCGCTTCGTGCGCTTCGCGATAGCCCTGCCACAGCTTGAGAATGCCGATGAATTCCGACTTGGGATCGGCAAATAGCGCATGCGCGGCATCGGCGGCGGCGCGGGCATCGGCCGGGCGCTCGCGCGGGTCCTGCACGCCGAGGAAACTGGCGATCACCAGCACGTCCGGCAACACGCTGTGCGCCTGAGCGGCGACCAGCATGCGCGAAAGCTTCACATCCACCGGCAGCTTGGCCATCGTCCTGCCGATCGCGGTGAGCCTGCGCTCGCCATCGACCGCGCCCAGCTCATTCAAGTGTTGCCAGCCATCGGCAATTGCACGCGAATCCGGCGGCTCCAGAAACGGAAACTTTTCGATCTCGCCCAGGCCAAGCGCCAGCATTCGCAGGATCACCCCGGCCAATGCGGCGCGGCGGATTTCCGGATCGGTAAATTCTGCGCGAGACTGGAAATCCGCTTCGGAATACAGGCGAATGCACACGCCCGGCTCGATCCGCCCGCAGCGGCCGGCGCGCTGATTGGCACTGGCCTGCGAGATGTCTTCGATATGCAGGCGATCCAATTTCTGCCGCGGGCTGTAGCGCTTGATGCGGGCCACGCCGGGGTCGATCACGTAGTGGATGCGCGGCACCGTCAGCGAGGTTTCCGCAACATTGGTGGCCAGCACGATCCGCCGCTGCGGGCCGGGATGGAACACCCGATCCTGATCCTTGGCCGACAGCCGCGCATACAGCGGCAGCACTTCGGTGTGGCGATATTTGCGCTTCTCCAGTGCCTGATGCGCATCGCGGATTTCGCGCTCGCCAGGCAGAAACACCAGCACATCGCCGATGCCTTTTTCGCGCTGGATTTCGTCGCAGGCGGCAACGATGCCGGAAATGGTGTCAGGGACAATTTCGCGACTTGTACGACCGATTGCCTTCGCATCGCCGGAAATTGTCCCTGACACCATTTCATCCAGCGGCCGATAACGCAGCTCCACCGGATAGCCACGCCCCTCCACCTGCACCACCGGCGCACCACCAAAATGCGCAGCGAAGCGCTCGGTATCGATGGTGGCCGAAGTGACGACCAATTTCAGATCAGGCCGGCGCGGCAGCAATTGCTTGAGAAAGCCAAGCAGGAAATCGATATTGAGGCTGCGCTCGTGCGCCTCGTCGATGATCAGGGTGTCGTACTTCGACAGCCAGCGGTCGTTCTGGATTTCCGCCAGCAGGATGCCGTCGGTCATGAACTTGATCGCGGTCTGCTCGCTGACGGCATCGTTGAAACGTACCTGAAAGCCCACCGCACCGCCCAGCGGCACCTGCAACTCCTCCGCCACCCGCCGCGCCACCGAACGCGCGGCCAGTCGCCGTGGTTGGGTGCAGCCAATGACGCCCGCTGCTCCGCGCCCAGCGGCCAGGCATAGCTTGGGCAATTGCGTGGTCTTGCCGCTGCCGGTCTCGCCAGCGATCACCACGACTTGGTGCTTGCGGATCAGCGCGACGATGTCCTCGGCATGCGCGGCAATCGGCAAGTCTTCCGCCACCTGCGCGCTTGGCAACTGCGCCGCACGGCGCTCGCGCTCTGCAATCGAAGCCTGCAGTTTTTGCGAAAACACCGCCTGCAGCGCCGCATCGGCTGGCTTGCCCTGCCACTTGCCCAGCAGCCCCAGCAGGCGGCCGCGGTCGCGAGTCAGCGCGGTATCGATGGCGCGCCGGGCCTGTCTGAATGCAGGTTCAGTGTATGGCTTGGCGTTGGCGTCAACAGTCCCCATCTATCGAAAGCAGCAGTATTTTCAATTTCAAGCGCGCGTGGTTTGCGCGTATTGTCGCAACAAGCCCGCACCCTGCGCGCAATGGAGACCGTCATGGCCAAATCCGGCAACAAATCCAGCAGCAAGACCAGCAGCCAGCCCACAAGCACGGGCAAGCCCGCCAAGGCACCACCCGCAGCCAGCCCGGCCATCGACATCGGCATCAACGCCAAGGACCGCGCCGACATCGCCGCCGGGCTGGCGCATGTGCTTGCCGACGCCTACACCCTGTACCTGAAGACCCACAACTTCCACTGGAACGTGACCGGGCCGATGTTCAACGCCCTGCACACCATGTTCGAGGCGCAGTACACCGAGCAGTGGGCGGCACTGGACGCCATCGCCGAGCGCATCCGCGCATTGGGCTTCAACGCCCCCGGCAGCTACGCCGAATTCGCCCGCCTGACGACGATCCGGGAAGAACCCGGGATGACGGCGGCACCGGCCTGGCACGAGATGGTGCAGCAATTGGTGGACGGCAACGAAGCGCTCTGCCGCACCGCGCGGGTGGCCCTGGACGTGGCCGATGACGCCGACGATGCCCCCACCGAAGACCTGCTGACCCAGCGCCTGCAGACCCACGAGAAGTACGCCTGGATGCTGCGTTCGCTGTTGCAGTAGGAGCGCACCGCAGGGGCGCGATTTCATTCCGCAACTGCTGTGGCAGGAGCGCACCGCAGGGGCGCGATGTCGCTCCGCAACGCAGCTGATCGGCGCAAGGGCAGGCCCGACCTGCCGGTACAATGCGCCGATGCAGATCGGCCCCTACAGCATCCAGCCGGCGGTCGTGCTGGCCCCGATGGCCGGCGTGACCGATAAACCCTTTCGGCTGTTGGTCAAGCGGCTGGGTGCGGGGCTGGCGGTATCGGAGATGACCATTTCCGATCCGCGCTTCTGGAGCACTGCCAAATCACGCACGCGGATGGACCATGCCGGCGAGCCGGATCCGATCAGCGTGCAGATCGCCGGTACCGATCCGCTCGCCATGGCCGAGGCCGCGCGCTACAACGTCGATCACGGCGCGCAGATCATCGACATCAACATGGGCTGCCCGGCCAAGAAGGTCTGCAATGTGCTGGCCGGCAGTGCCTTGATGCGCGACCCGTTGCTGGTCGGGCGCATCGTCGCCGCGGTGGTGCGTGCAGTCAGCGTGCCGGTGACGTTGAAGATCAGAACCGGTTGGGATGCGCACAACAAGAACGCGCCCGAAATCGCCCGGATTGCCGAAGACGCCGGCATCGCCGCGCTGGCGGTGCACGGCCGCACCCGCGACCAGCACTACACCGGCATTGCCGAATACGACACCATCGCGCAGATCAAGACCTTGCTGAACATTCCGGTGATCGCCAATGGCGATATCGACTCGCCGGACAAGGCCGCCTTCGTGTTGAACGCCACCGGCGCCGATGCGGTGATGGTCGGTCGCGCCGCGCAAGGACGGCCGTGGCTGCTGGGACAGATGGGGCATTTCCTCGCCACCGGCGAACGCCTTCCCGATCCGAGTTTGGCGGACATCTGCGAGATCCTGCTGGCCCACCTGCGCGCCTTGCATGCGCATTACGGCGAAGAATCCGGCGTGCGCATCGCCCGCAAGCACCTCGGCTGGTATGCGAAGGATCGCCCCGAGAATGCGGCCTTCCGCGCCGTGGTCAATCGTGCGCAGACGGCCGAAGAACAATTGCACCTGACGCGCGATTATTTCGATGCGCTGGCTGCAGGCGTCGCACCGGACTTGCCGGTCGCGGCCTGATCCGGCGGCGTCCAGATTCGCTGCCAAACCGCAGTCCACTGCGCTCCAATGTTTCGTGATGGCGAGCGAACCGACGTCACCGGTATCGCCACCCAGCCTGGCCCTCGCCGCTTCGCCACCGCGAAACTGAAAAAATACTCCGGCGCATTCCCCATGCGCAGGTCATCGAGCACCAGCGTCCCATCGACCACCCGTGCCCCGACAAATCCGTGGGTGAACCAATCCAATCGTTGCACCGCAGGCACCTGATTGGCGGCATGCAGCGCGGTGGTGTCGGAAGGATGGAACGTGAAGGGCATCGGCCCGTGATCGGCCACCAGCGAGCGGAAGCCTTCGACATAACCGTCCGGCGTCATCGCCACTTCACGCCAAAGCAACGTGTTCAGCGGCATCGGCACCGAGAAACGTGGCGCATCCGCAAGGCCCATCGCCGCCAGCGCGTGATCGGCCTTGCGTTCGACCAGCGCCTTCGCGAGCAGCGACCAGCCGAGATAGCCCACGCCCAACGCCAGCCCTGCCACAAGCGCACGGCTTCCCCAACGCCGCTGGCCGGCGATCATGGCGAGCACGAACGCCAGCAGCCAAGGCAAGGTGAACAGCGGATCGACGATGAACAGACTGCCCCACATCAGCGGCGGCAACGGCAGCGGCCAGAACAGCTGCGTGCCGTAGATGGTGAAGCTGTCCAGCAACGGATGCGCCATCAGGCACAGAAAGATCGCCCACCACCAGCGCGTCGGCGCCTCGGCCACCCGCCCGCCACGGCGACGGAACCACCACCAGATCGCCCATGCCAGCAGCGGCAGCAGCAGCCATGAATGTGTGGCAGCGCGGTGCCATGTCATCCGCATGATCGGGTCATCGCACAGCTGTAGCGGCAACACGTCCAGATCCGGCAACGTGTTCAGTGCGGCCCCGGCCAGCAGCGCGGCGCGGCGGTGCGCCTTCGGTGCGATGGCGGCACAGATGACGCCGCCATAGAACAAATGGGTGATCGAATCCATCCGGGGATGCTAGCCGACCAGCCTCACCTGAATGCAAGGCATCGCCGGGTGGGGCAAGATGCACGCACCGGCGCATCGCGGTATGATGCGCGCCCATCTTTTCATCCGAATACAGGGATATAACGCGATGTCGAACTATCTGTTCACCTCCGAATCGGTGTCCGAAGGCCATCCGGACAAGCTCGCGGACCAGATTTCCGATGCGGTGCTGGACGCCATCCTGGCGCAGGACAAGCACGCCCGCGTGGCCTGCGAGACGCTGGTGAAGACCGGCGCGGCGATCGTTGCCGGCGAGGTGACGACCAGCGCATGGGTGGACATCGAGGCGCTGGCGCGCAAGGTCATCAACGACATCGGCTACAACAATTCCACCGTCGGCTTCGATGGCCACACCTGCGCCATCATCAACATGCTCGGCAAGCAGTCGCCCGACATCAATCAGGGTGTGGACCGCAAGAAGCCGGAAGATCAGGGCGCGGGCGATCAGGGCCTGATGTTCGGCTATGCCTGCAATGAAGCGCCGGAATACATGCCCGCGCCGATCTATTACAGCCATCGGCTGGTCGAGCAGCAATCCAAGGTGCGCCGCGCCGGCAAGCTGAAGTGGCTGCGCCCGGATGCCAAGTCGCAGGTCACGCTGGCCTACGGCAGCGACGGCAAGATCGAAGGCCTCGACGCGGTGGTGCTGTCCACCCAGCACGATCCCGACATCAAGCAGAAGGACCTCGTCGAGGCCGTGCGCGCGCACATCCTCGCCCCGGTGCTGCCGAAGAAGTGGCTGGACGCGCTGCCGAAGAACAAGGTGCACATCAACCCGACCGGCAAGTTCGTGATCGGCGGCCCGGTCGGCGACTGCGGCCTGACCGGGCGCAAGATCATCGTCGACACCTACGGCGGCATGGCCCGCCACGGCGGCGGCGCGTTCTCCGGCAAGGATCCGTCCAAGGTCGATCGCAGCGCGGCCTACGCGGCGCGCTACGTGGCCAAGAACATCGTTGCCGCCGGGCTTGCCGACAAGTGCGAAGTGCAGGTCAGCTACGCGATTGGCGTGGCCCAGCCGACCAGCATCTCGGTGACCACCTTCGGCACCGGCAGGATTCCCGATGCGCAGATCGAAAAGCTGATCCGCGCCCATTTCGACCTGCGCCCCTACGGCATCATCCAGATGCTCGACCTGATCCACCCGGTCTATCAGGCCACCGCCAGCTACGGCCACTTCGGCCGCAAGCCCAAGGAAGTCAGCTACACCGACGGCGCCGGCAAGAAGCACAAGGCCACTGCGTTCTCGTGGGAAAAGACCGACAAGGCCGACGCCCTGCGCAAGGCCGCCAAACTGTAGGAGCGCACCACCGGGGCGCGATTCTCAAATGTAGGAGCGCACCACCGGGGCGCGACCCTCAGCCGTAGGAGCGCACCACCGGGGCGCGACCTCTCCCGGCGACACCGAAACGGCCCGCAGCGATGCGGGCCGTTTTGCATTGCGCCCCTTGGGCCAACCGCCTCTAGGCTTCAACCCGCCAGCAGCAAGGCAGGCCGGCGTGCGCGAATTTCCTGATCGAAAAAATGCCGGAAGCTGATCACCTGCATCTGCGTTTCGTACACGGCCTCCTTCGACTTCTTCAAAGATTCCGGCACCACAAGCACGATGCCGTTGCGGGCCATCTCCTCGATGGCCTCGGTGGATACGCGGTCATCCACGGTCGCCAGGAACACCGGCGCATGCGGCCGCTCCAGCCCCAACTGTTTCCAGCGTTCGCGCAGGGTGGTCTTGAGCGAGAGAATCAACGTCTCCCGATTCTGTGCCCGGTTGAGCGTGGCCACATCGGGCAGCACGAAATCGGGACGACGCCCGCCCAGCACCACTTGCGCCTGATGGCGAATGCGCCCATCGACCAGCAGGCGCTGCACATGCTGCTCGAACGAGCGGCCGGCGCGGCTCTTGCGTGTCTGCGCCGCACTGAGAAACAGGCCATCGAGTTGCCCGAATCCGCGCACCAGATCGGACACCGGATCTTTTCCGCGCAACAGCAATCCGGCCACTTGCGCGGCACGCTGGCGCAGTTCCGCGCGCTTGTACAGCGCATACTCGATGTCGCGACTGATGCGCATGACAGCGTCGCCGGGGGCGTCGATGGCGAACGGGTCGAGCGAGCCATGACGATGCTGCGCCAGCCACTCCGTCTGTGCTTGCGCGGCGAGCTGTTCCGGTCGTGGCAGATCCTGCCGAGCGATGTAAGTGTCGATCGAGCCGTCACGCAGTGCAGCCGTCAGTTCCGCGATGAGCGTCGCTTCCTCATCCAAAGCACTGTTGACGACATTAGACGCGAACAGGTCGAAATGGAAATCGGTCTGCAGCGAAAAGGCGCTTTCGATGATCTCTGCAGCTTCACTCACCGAGTCCACGACTATGAACCAGTGCCTGGCGCTCTCCACCGGCACATTCAGCAGCCCGCCAAGCAAGAGTGATGCGGGAGAGAGACCGGAAAACTGCTCTTTCGGAAGACGAGTGAAATGAAACTCCCGCCCCTTGTTCGAATAGTGCTTGAGTCGCGACTGACGTATCTCGCCTGACGCGGGCCACAGCGTTTCGAAAAAAGTGTCGTAGACATGCGGTTTGTCGGGATTTGTGTTCCCAAGTTCCGGAAAGAATCCGGACTCCTGAATCGCACTCGGAATGTAGATGCCTGATTGATGGCTCCCGGGATGATCTGCCCAAGAGCAATCGTTGCGGGATAGTTTCTTTACGAAAATCCGCTCGCTGCGTGCGATCCACGCGGCAATTTCCGACCACTCCGGATGAAACCCCATCGATCACTCTCCCCTGATCTTTCTGGACAAGGACTGCATGCGACTTTCGTCAATCCGACATGACCACGCCACGTATACTCGCCAGCCTTCCTTGCGAAGCTGCCGTGTGACGCGATTGTCGCGCGCCACGTTTGCAGCGAACTTCGCTTGCCAGAATGCTGCATTGGTTGTTGGCATGGTTGCGTACCGACAGCCGGCATGTCGATGCCAGAAGCAGCCGTGGACGAACACAACTGCATGATGCTTCGGAAACACGAGGTCCGGCTTTCCCGGCAGCGAGGTATGCAATCGGAAGCGCAGGCCCGCCCGATGCAGGAAGCTGCGCACCAGTTTTTCCGGCTTCGTGTCCCGCCCGCGAATGCCGGACATCATCCGGCTTCGCGTGGCGCGATCCACGACATCCATCAATCAGGCATCCAGCCGCTGACCGGCTGCACGCATGAAGATCGGATAGCAGGCACTGATCGTCTCGTCACCGTACTGGTCGAACATCCGCCCGAGAATCCGGCGAATCCGAGCGGCTTCGGCATCCGTGAACGTGCGTTCCCATGTGCCGATGCGCACGACACTTGCAGGGTCTTCCTCCGGATGGAACAACAGGCCTCGCGCGGACATTTCCGCGAACCAGATCTGCATTCCGTCCGGGCTGGCTGAATCGTAAGCAGGAATCCGACTTTCCATCTCGCTCTCCTATGCGACCTTGAGTGATTGTTGCATCTGGGGGTCATCCGAAATCAACTGCATAACGCGTGGCTTCATGGCTTTCGCTACCGCGTCCATCATCGGAACCACCACGCTGTTTCCGAATTGCTTGTACGCCCGCGTATCGCTCACCGGAATCACGAAATCATCCGCGAATCCCATCAGCCGCGCGCATTCGCGCGGGGTCAGTCTGCGCGGCCGCTTTCTCGCACCCTGCGACAGCAGGATCTCGGAGCCGTCCTTGTAGTAGCGCGCGGACAGGGTGCGGGTCACGCTCTGCGCGTTCACCAGCCCGAAGCCGAAGCCGTTGCCCGCCGCCTTGTGCTTGGCCGCGTAGGCCTGCAGATAGGCCCAGAGCTTGGGGGTCAGCGTGTAGCGCGCATCCACCTTCGCATTCGCGCCAGTGGTGTAGTGGCTTTCCGGCGCTTCGCTGCCGTCCTGCGGATGCAGGATGTCGCCCAGTACCCGCCGCTGCGCGGGAATGCGCACGTCCTGCCAGTCGAAATCGGTGGGTTCGCGGAAGCCGACGATCAGGATGCGCTCGCGGTGCTGCGGCACCCAGTGACCGCCATCCAGCACCTTGCAGTGGATGTGGTAGCCAAGTTCCTGCTCCAGCACGCCGCGGATCACCCGGAAGGTGTTGCCCTTGTCGTGACTGACCAGATTCTTCACGTTCTCCAGCAGGAACGCGGCCGGCCGCTTCTCCGCGATGATCCGCTGCACGTCGAAGAACAGCGTGCCCTGGGTTTCATCGGCAAAGCCGTGCGCCCGCCCCAGCGCATTCTTCTTGGACACGCCGGCAATGCTGAACGGCTGGCAGGGAAACCCGGCCAGCAGCACGTCGTGCTCGGGGATGTCACTGGCCTTCACCTTGGTGATGTCGCCGGCCATGTGCTCGATGGCATCGGGGAAATTGGCCAGATAGGTCTTCTGCGCGTAGCTGTCGTATTCGCTGGTGAACACGCACTGGCCACCCTGCGCCTGAAACGCCGTGCGCAGGCCGCCGATGCCGGCGAACAGGTCGATGAAGCGGAATGCCGCAGTTCCCGGCGCGGGCCGCTGCGACTCCTGCGGCAGCAGCAGGCGCTGGCGCAGCGCATCCAGCAGATACGGCGGCGGGTCGGTTTCGCGGGTTTCCCAGCGCCGCACGGTGCGCGCGGTGGTCTGCAATGCACGGGCGATATCGGTCTGGGAATGGTGCCGGCGCAATGCCAGCAGATAGGGGATCGGGTCTTCCATGCAGGCGCTCTCTGGGACGGAATGCGGACAGCTTGTCCCTTCATCGTCCCAGATCGTGAGACTGGCTGCCAGCCCAGCCCCTGCGCCTTCATGCGATCCTCTGCCGCCACCTGCCAGACGATTCCGCTGCGATGACCATCCTCCGCTGCTCGCAAAAACTGCTCAAGCGCCTGCGCCTGGAACCGCGCACGCTGCGCGAGCCGCCACCTGCCGACAACCCGCTGGGCGAGTGGTGCGCGGACATCGACTTCATCGACCGTGCGCCCTTCGTGCTGCTGATGAATGCCGCGACCGGGCTGGTGCTGGTGTTGCCGGGCACGGTCGCCGACCTTCATCGCCTGCATGACATGGCCGCCGAACAGTTGACCGGGTTGTTCGAGGAATGCGGCATCCACAGTCCGCTGGCGCAGGCGGAACTCGATGCGCTGGCGCAGCCATTCGCCTTCGCCCGCAACGGCAACCGCGGCCTGGTGACATCGATGAACCATCGCAAGTACGAAGCCTGGAGGCAATTCGCCCACCACCGGCTGACCGCCTTCGACGTGGCGCTGCGGATGCTGGCCACACCGTTCAGCCGCAAGGACCTGCCCGGTGGCGGCTACATGGGGTTCCACCATGCGCCCGATCTGCTGCGCAAGCACCTGCTGCCTTCAGCGAAAATCCTGGCGTTTTCCGGATCGTCGAAATCGCACTGATTCCCGGTGATCGTCCGCACTCAGGTGTTGCAGGCGCAGTTCTGGCTGCATGCCGCGCCGGAGGCGGGTCAGGATGGTGCCGCCTCCCCCATCAACAACGCCACCTGCGCGCCCAGCGCGAGGTCTTCGATCTGGCCGAAGTGGTGTTGCCGCAGCTGGCCGGCGCGGTCGATCAGCAGCAGCGTGGGCGTGCCGCGCATGCCGTAGGCGGCCATGGTGCGCGGGATCGGGCCGTCGTCGGCCGGCGCATCGACGCCCACCGGGAAGCCGATCTTGTATTCGTACAGGAAGGCTTGCAGCGAAACCGGCGTCATCGCGGCGTGGTGTTCGAACACGGTATGCAGACCGAGCACTGCGACGTGCTCCTCTGGAAACACCCGCCGCAATTTCTGCGCCTGCGGCAGCCCGTGCGCCACGCAGCCCGGGCACAGCATCTGGAAGGCCTCGATCACCACCACCTTGCCGCGCAGCGCGGCCAGCGTCAACGGCTCCGGGCTGTTGAACCACTGCGTGCATTGCAGTTCCGGTGCCATCGTCAATGTGTCCATCATTCATCTCCCGCTTGATCCAGCCAGTATCCCGTTTTCAGACGGCGAGCGGGTGGCACCCCGTAAACTACGCGGATGCCTCTTCTTCATTTCCAAAACGTCGATTACAGCGTCGGCGGCCCGCTGCTGCTCGAGCAGATCAATTTCAGCATCGATCCGGGCGAACGCGTTTGCATCGTCGGCCGCAACGGTGCCGGCAAGTCCACCTTGATGCGGCTGATTGCGGGCGAGATCCAACCGGATGATGGCGAAATCCGCGTGCAGGGCGGCGTGGTGGTCGCGCGGATGGCGCAGGAAGTGCCGCAGGACACCCAAGGCAGCGTGTTCGACGTGGTGGCGCAGGGGCTGGGCGAATTGGGCGCGCTGCTGGCCGCCTACCACCACGCCGTGCATGACGGTGATATGGATGCGATGGCGGCGGCGCAGACGCAGATCGAAGCCCGGCACGGTTGGGATCTGGACCGCCGGGTGGCACAGGTACTGGAAAAGCTCGACCTGCCGGACGAGGCCGAATTCGCCGCCCTGTCCGGCGGCATGAAACGCCGCGTGCTGTTGGGCCAGGCCTTGGTGCGCGCCCCCGACATCCTGCTGCTGGACGAGCCCACCAACCACCTCGACATCGAGGCGATCGACTGGCTGGAGAGTTTCCTCAAGTCCTTCGCCGGCAGTCTGGTCTTCGTCACCCACGACCGCAGCTTCCTGCGTGCGCTCGCCACCCGCATCGTCGAGATCGATCGCGGACAGCTCACCAGTTGGCCCGGCGATTACGACAACTACCTGCGTCGGCGCGAGGAGCGCCTGCACGCGCAGGCGCAGGAGAACGCCCGCTTCGACAAGCTGCTGGCGCAGGAAGAAGTGTGGATCCGGCAAGGCATCAAGGCCCGCCGCACCCGCAACGAAGGCCGCGTGCGCGCGCTCAAGGCCATGCGGGTGGAACGGGCAGCGCGGCGCGAGCTGACCGGCAAGGTCAAGATGGAGGCCGCCGGCGCGCAGGCTTCGGGCAAGAAGGTGATCGAGATGGCCGGGGTGGCGCAGGCGTTCGGCGACAAGGTCATTTTGCGCGACGCTTCCACCACCATCCTGCGCGGCGACCGCATCGGCATCATCGGTCCGAATGGCAGTGGCAAGTCGACCCTGCTGAAGATCCTGCTGGGCGAGCTGACGCCAGATGCCGGCAGCGTCGAGCAAGGCACCCAGCTGCAGATCGCCTATTTCGACCAGCACCGCAGCCAGCTGGACGAAACCCGCAACGCCATCGAGAACGTCGCCGGCGGCGCCGACTTCGTCGAGATCAACGGCAGCCGCAAGCACATCATCGGCTACCTGCAGGATTTCCTGTTCTCGCCGGAACGCGCGCGTGCGCCGATCACCCGTCTGTCCGGCGGCGAGCGCAATCGCCTGCTGCTGGCGCGCTTGTTCGCGCAGCCATCCAATTTATTGGTGATGGACGAACCCACCAACGACCTCGACGTGGAAACGCTCGAGTTGTTGGAAGAGTTGTTGCTGGACTACCCCGGCACTTTGCTGCTGGTCAGCCACGACCGCGATTTTCTCGACAATGTCGTCACCAGCACCTTGGCGCTGGAAGGCGATGGCAGGCTTGCCGAATACGTCGGCGGCTACAGCGACTGGCTGCGGCAGCGGGCAATGCCAAGGCAGGACGCCAAGGCAGCGTCCATGGATCCCGGCCTGCGCCGGGATGACGAGCAAAAACCAAGCCCACCTGTTCCCGCCGCGAAGAAAAAACTCAGCTTCAAGGAACAGCGCGAGCTGGAACAACTCCCCGGGCGGATCGAGCAATTGGAGTCCGAGATCGCCACACGCACAGAAGCGATGAACGAACCCGCGTTTTTCCAGCAGGACAGCAGCGCGATTGTTGCCGCCAATGAAGCCCTGGCCACGTTGCAGGCCGAACTCGACGCGGCGTACGCACGCTGGGAAGTACTGGACAGTTGAACCCGCACGCCACCCCGACCTGCAGGAGCGCACCGCAGGGGCGCGACGTCGAACACATGGAAGGTACGCATCGCGCCCCTACGGTGCGCTCCTACAAGATCCACCTGCGGTCAAGCAATCACGAACTTGGCGGCTTCGCCGCCGTGCACCGCGCTGGTCACCAGCCGCTTGTCGAAGGTGGCGAGACGCCCCCCATGCTGAACCGCAAGCGCCAGCAAATACGTATCCGTCACCTGATCCGACGCCAACAGTCGTTCACGATCAATCAGCGACGAATCCAGCAGGCTCAAGTCCGATGGCCAGAAAACGTGTCCCGGCCGGGCGCACAGGTCACCCAAAAATGCTGCGGCAATCGCCACCGACGCCACCGCGTTGCCATAGCGCGGATGCGCCATGATCCGCAGCGCGCCATTCTGGGTGAGGGTGCAGCTGGCCCACGAGGCACTGGCGTCGACAAACCATTCATGCGCCACGGAATGGTGCGGATGCACCGGATCCAGCAGAGCCAGCAGGACGTTCACGTCCAGCAGCCAAGTGACGCGTCGTGCAGGCCACGGCACGTTGGCATCCCCCACCCGCTTTGGCGCACGCGAACGGCTCACCGCGCCCACGGCAGCTCGTCGCGCAGTTGGTTGATGTCCTCCTGCGAACTGGGTCGCGCATCCGAACGTACCGGCATCAGCCGGATTCCATTGCGGTATTGCGGAGCTGCAGGCGGAGCCAAGCCCTTGCGCGCAAGCTCCGACACCACGTCACCCAACGTGCGGTCTTGCTGCTCCGCAATTGCGCGCGCGGCCGACAGAACGTCATCGTCAAGTTGCAAGGTGGTACGCATGCGAAATAGACCACGGGAAGACGTTTGAACGCGGAAAGCATCACGCATCACGCATCAGATGTCAATTGACGCTTTCGCGGCATCGGCCGGCCGGACGGCCGTATACTGATTGGCTTCGCCGAGGGGCGCTGCGACCGTGGACACCACGGCCAGGCTCGGCTGAGTCCCACGCAACAACGGCGCCCGTGACCGCATCCACTGCCCTCACGGAGCCACCATGAACGCACAGATCAAGACCTTCTCGCAGGAAGGCGACTACAAGGTCGCCGACATTTCACTGGCCGATTGGGGCCGCAAGGAGCTGGACATCGCCGAGCACGAGATGCCGGGCCTGATGTCGATCCGCAAGAAGTACGCCGCCTCCACGCCGCTCAAGGGCGTGCGCGTGACCGGCTCGCTGCACATGACGATCCAGACCGCCGTTCTGATCGAAACCCTGAAGGACATCGGTGCCGACGTGCGCTGGGCGTCATGCAACATCTTCAGCACCCAGGACCACGCCGCCGCTGCAATTGCCGCCACCGGTACGCCGGTGTTTGCGTGGAAGGGTGAAACGCTGGAGGAATACTGGGACTGCACGCTGGCCGCGCTGTCCTTCCCGGACGGCAAGGGCGGCTTCCTCGGCCCGCAGCTGGTGGTCGATGACGGTGGCGATGTCACACTGCTGATCCACAAGGGCTACGAGCTGGAACAGGGCGACACGAGCTGGGTCAACAGTGCTTCCGGCAACCACGAGGAGCAGGTCATCAAGGATCTGCTCAAGCGCGTCGCCAGCGAGCGTCCCGGCTACTGGACCCGCGTGGTCGCCGACTGGAAGGGCGTCTCCGAGGAGACCACCACCGGCGTGCATCGCCTCTACCAGATCGCCGAACAGGGCAAGTTGCTGGTGCCGGCGATCAACGTCAATGATTCGGTGACGAAGTCCAAGTTCGACAACCTCTACGGCTGCCGCGAATCGCTGGCCGATGGCCTCAAGCGCGCGATGGACGTGATGCTGGCCGGCAAGGTGGCGGTGGTCTGCGGTTACGGCGACGTCGGCAAGGGCAGCGCGCATTCGCTGCGTGCCTACGGTGCTCGCGTCATAGTGACTGAAATCGACCCGATCTGCGCCCTGCAGGCGGCGATGGAAGGCTACGAGGTCAAGACCGTCGAGGACAGCCTTGGCATCGCCGACATCTACGTCACCACCACCGGCAACAAGGACATCATCCGCCTCGAGCACATGACGGCGATGAAGGATCAGGCCATCGTCTGCAACATCGGCCATTTCGACAACGAGATCCAGGTCGATGCGTTGAAGGCACATGCCGGCGTGAAGCAAGTCAACATCAAGCCGCAGGTGGATCGCTTCGACCTGCCGAACGGCCGTTCGATGTTCCTGCTGGCGGAAGGCCGCCTGGTCAACCTCGGCTGCGCCACCGGCCATCCGAGCTTCGTGATGAGCAATTCGTTCTCGAACCAGACGCTGGCGCAGATTGACTTGTGGGCGAACAAGGACAGCTACTCGCCGCAGGTCTACATCCTGCCCAAGCAGCTGGACGAGGAAGTGGCGCGCCTGCATCTGGAGAAGATTGGGGTGAAGTTGACCACGCTGACCAAGGAACAGGCCGATTACCTCGGCGTCGCGGTCGAAGGCCCGTACAAGCCCTCGCATTACCGGTACTGATACCGAGAAAAGGGAAGAGGGAGACGGGAGACGTGCCACGGCCTCATCTTCGGCTTGACGTCTGGGACGACGCCGTTCGGCTGGTCGAGGCTGTGTACCGATTCACCGATCCATTTCCCGCTGACGAGCGCTACGGCCTCACCTCGCAACTGCGGCGTGCGGCCGTCAGTGTCCCCTCCAATATCGCCGAAGGCGCGGCGCGCAGGTCACGCAAGGAATACTTGCACCATCTGGGCATCGCGCGCGGTTCCCTCTCCGAACTCGAAACACAACTGCTGATTTCGGTGCGGTTGGGGTTTGCAACACGACATCCAGATCTTGATGAGCACGTCGAACGGGTCTTTGCCCGTCTCAACGCATTGATCAAGCGGCTTTCCGAAGACTCCGAAGGGCCTGTGCAATGACGTCTCCCGTCTCCCCTCTCCCACTTCCCCTCTCCTTCGAGTTCTACCCCCCAAAGACCGACGATCAGCGCGTGCAGTTCGACCGCACCGTGCGCAAGCTCAAGGGGCACGCGCCGCAGTTCATGTCGGTGACCTTCGGTGCCGGCGGCTCGACCCTGAGCCATACCCCGGAAACCGTGCAGCGCCTGCGCAGCGATCACGGCGTGGCCGGCGTGCCGCACCTGACCTGCGTCGGCGGCAGCCGCGAGGAAATCCGCAGCCTGCTCAAGCTCTATCGCGCGCTCGGCTGCGACCGCATCGTCGCCCTGCGTGGCGACCTGCCTTCCGGCATGGCGCGCAGCGGAGACCTTCGTCACGCCAGTGAGTTGGTCAAGCTGATCCGCGACGAGCATGGTGACCATTTCAAGATCGAGGTGGCGGCCAATCCGGAAACCCATCCGCAGGCTGACGACGCCCATGCCGATCTGCGCCACTTCAAGACCAAGGTCGACGCAGGCGCGAACAGTGCGATCACCCAATACTTCTACAATCCGGATGCGTATTTCCGCTTCGTCGAGGATGCCCGCAAGCTCGGGGTCGAGATCCCGATCGTGCCGGGCATCATGCCGATCGCCAATTTCAGCCAGTTGCGGCGTTTCTCGGACGCCTGCGGCGCCGAGATTCCGCGCTGGATTTCCCAGCGCATGCGCGCACTGGGTGATGACAGCGAGGGCATTCGCGAATTCGCTTCCGACATTGTGGCCAATCTGTGCCGTCGGCTGATCGACGGTGGTGCGCCGGCCCTGCATTTCTACACGCTCAACATGGCCAAGCCCACCCTGGCCGTACTGGAACGGCTGGACTGAACCCTGCCGTTGGTTGGGCTTTCGCCACATCGGCTGCACGCGTACGCTGCACCGATGCGACGCGCACTGCTCCTGCTGGTCTTGCTGCTGCCCGGCTTCGCGCCGGCGCCGCAGGCGCATGCGCAGGTCCGCAGGTGCGTGAGTGCTTCTGGCAGCCTCGTCTATACCGACCGTCTGTGCCCGGACATCGGCGCTGCCGCCGTGACCACCCCCACCGTGCCGGCCGGCAGCGGCGGCGCTGCCTCTACCCTGCGCAGCCTGTGCGCGCGCAGTGTGCGTGACCTGGCTTACGGACTGGAAAGCGCTGTCCAGTCCGGCGATGCCAACCAGATTTCCAGCCTGTATGACTGGACCGGCGTGGGCAATGCGGAGGCCGAGCGCTTGATGGATCATTTCGACCGGATCGCGACGCGCCCGTTTGTCGATCTCCTGCCGGTGTATGCCAGCGCGAATGCCGCACCGCCATCGGATGGACCGGCAGCCACCACCGATCCTGCTGCCACGGCAAGCCCTGCGCCATCCGCGCGCCCCCTGGTCGGCCTGCGGATCGAGCAGGTGCTGTCCGATGGGCATACGCCTTCGCACGAGAGTTTCGGCATCATCAAGCGCATGGGTTGTTGGTGGATTCGAGGCTAGGAAACGCCTCGCGCCATCACTCCACACGCCGCATTGCGGCACAATGTCGCATTCGATCAAGGCGAGGATGCGACGATGGCGATGGACTACCCGCAATTCATCTGGCACAACGGCAAGATCAAGCCTTGGGCCGAGGCCACCACCCACGTCATGGCGCATGCGATCCATTACGGCTCGTCGGTGTTCGAGGGCATCCGCTGCTACCAGACCCACAACGGCCCGGCGATCTTCCGCCTGACCGACCACAACAAGCGCCTGTTCACCTCGGCCAAGATCCACGAGATCGACATGCCGTTCGACCTCGATGCGATCAACACGGCCTGCCGCGAGGTCATCCAGGCCAATGGCAACAGCACCGACTACCTGCGCCCGGTGGCCTTCCGCGGCCTCGGTGGTTTCGGCCTGTCGGCGGCCACCCCGACCGATGTGGCGGTGGCCACCTGGAAGATGGGCAAGTACCTCGGTGAAGGCGTGCTGGAGAACGGCATCGATGCCTGCGTGTCCAGCTGGCAGCGATTCGCGCCGAACACCATTCCGGCCGGTGCCAAGGCCGGCGGCAACTACCTGTCGGGCACCTTGATCGCGCGCGAAGCGCGCCGGCTCGGCTTCGGTGAGGGCATCGCGCTGGCATCCACCGGCCTGCTCAGCGAAGGTGCCGGCGAGAATCTGTTCCTGATCATCGATGGCGCACTGCACACCACGCCGGTCAGCGCCGCCCTGCTCAACGGCATCACCCGCAACTCGCTGATCACGCTGGCGCGCGACGCCGGGATCAGCGTGGTCGAGCGCGACATGCCGCGCGAGTACCTGTATCTGGCCGACGAGATCTTCATGTGCGGCACCGCGGCGGAAATCACCCCAATCCGCTCGGTGGATGCGCGTCAGGTCGGCGCGGGCAAGGCCGGTCCGATCACGCGCCGGATGCAGTCGCTGTTCTTCGGCCTGTTCGACGGCAGCACGCCGGACAAACACGGCTGGCTGGAGCCGGTTTGAGTCGCTGAAAACCTTGGACGCGGATCGACGCGGAAACCACGGATAGAGCATTTTTTAAAAAGCTTATCCGCGTTCTCCGCGTCCATCCGTGTCAGGAAAATTTCTGCTCTCGATTGCGCGCCGATCACCCGCAGCCAACGCTCAACCAAACCGCAGCGTCGCCACCACGCCTTTCTCCGCGCCCGGTTGCACCTGCACGTCCCAACCGTACAACGCGCACAGCCGGCGCACGATCGACAGGCCGATGCCGCCGCCCTGCGAAGCACCGGCGTGGCTGCCGCGATAGCCACGGGTGAACAGGTTGGCCGCATCCTCGGCACTGAGCCCGGGCCCGGAGTCGACTACTTCGACCGCATCACGGTGGACCCGCACCACCACTTCGCCGCTGGGCGTGTACTTCACCGCGTTGCCGATCAGGTTGCCCAGCGCCACCGCCAGAGCGGAATCGGGGACATCCAGCAAGACCCCGGTCTCACCCTCCAGTCGCAGCTCGATCGGCTTGCCGGCAAGCTGGGCACGATGGCTCTCCAACTGTTGCTGCGCCACTTTGGCAACATCGCAAGCGCCCTGTGCGCGCTCGTTGCGCGACAACAGCAGCAACGCGCCGATCAAGTCGGTGCATTGCTGTTCGGCCCGCTGGATGCGCTGCAAGCGGGTGCGGGTGCGCTCATCCAGATCGGGACGCACGAGCAACAATTCCACCGCGCCGCGGATCACCGCCAAGGGCGTGCGCAATTCGTGGCTGACATCAGCGTTGAACTCGCGGTCGCGCTGCACGACCTCGGTCAATCGCGTCGCGTAGTCATCCAGTGCCTTCGCCAATTCGCCGACTTCATCCTGCGGGAAATGCGGTGCCAGCGCCTCCGGATCGGAACTGTTGCCGGAGCGCCGAATGCGTTGCGCAAGATCAGACACCGGACTCATCACTTTCGAGGCCGCCCACCAGCCCACCAGCAGCGACAGCCCGGTGAACACGATCACCACTCCGATCAGGGCATTGTTGAACTGCTTCTCGCCGCGCGCCGACTGCGACATGTCGTAGGCGAGGAAGAACCACGCCTGTGGCGTCTTGCGCACGCCGAGCTTGTAGTAGGACTTGCTGCCGTCCTCCTCGACCACGGTCATGTTGTGGATGCCGTCGTCGAGCGCATACCACTCCGGCCGATGAATGCGCAGGTCGTCGAATTTGTCCGGTGTGTAGAAGAACGCCCGCAGTTGCTGCACCGGCACCACCGGCTCGCGCCCACCACTCTGTTCGAACCGTTTCCACGATTCGTCGAGATTGCGGTTCATCAGGTCTTCGACCAGTTGGGTCTCGACGCGCGTGCGCGCCCAGTTGGTCGCGAACGCCAGCGCCAGCGTCAGGCCGAAGCCGAGCAGCAGGTAGGACAGGATGATGCGGCTGCGCAGCCGGCGTCGGTAGCGCGGCTTGCGGCGTTGCTGCGAAGGCGGCATTTCGGGTTCAACCATGCCGCGTCAGTCGCCCCCCGGCGCGGTAATCCGGTAACCGATGCCGTGCCTGGTCTGGATCATCGGCTGCGCAAACGGCTTGTCCAGCAGGGCGCGCAGGCCGTGGATATGCACCCGCAGCGAATCCGAATCCGGCAGTTCCTCACCCCACACCCGGCTTTCGAGATCCTGCCGGGTGACCACCGCCGGCGAAGCTTCCATCAGCGCCTGCAGGATCTTGAGCGCGGTCGGGTTGAGCTGGATCAGCTTGCCTTCGCGCCGCACTTCCAGCGTATCGAGGTTGAATTCAAGCTCACCCACCGTCAGCACCCGCGCCGGCAGGCCGTGTCCGCGCCGCGCCAGGGCGTTCAAGCGAACATTGACCTCCTGCAGGGCGAACGGCTTGATCAGGTAATCGTCCGCGCCGGATTCGAAGCCGGCCAACTTGTTTTCCAGCGTGTCGCGCGCGGTCAGCATCAGCACGGGGGTCTGCTTGCGCGCATCGTTGCGCAGTTTGCGGCAGACCTCGAGGCCATCCATGCCGGGCAAGTTCAGGTCGAGCACGATCGCGTCGAACTCGTGGACCACTGCCAGATGCAGGCCGGTGACGCCGTCCGCGGCGAAATCGACGGTGTGGCCGCACTCGTCGAGGAAATCGCCAAGGTTGGCAGCGATGTCGGGATTGTCTTCGATGACCAGGATGCGCATGTCGTCCTTCCGGAATGAGGGGGAATACGGGTGCGCATGTCGCGCCCGCTGCGCCGTACCCGGATTCTGGCACAGCGGCGACCCGACAGGCGCATGCACGGTGCAATACCGACGCATCGCCTGCGATCAACGCGCGCAGCGGCCGCGCATGGATCGAACGGGAAGTCGGTTTGACCGGCACGCTCGCCCAAGGTTCCGGTTGCGCACGGATCGATGCCGGGCAGGGATCGAACTCTGGCCGCCTGCCGGAACGGTTGCCTCACATGACCGCGGGATTGCGCTCCGGTCTGGCGGCACTGGAGGCCGCTTCCTGGGCGACAAACTCGACCACCGCACCGGCGACATCAATGCCGGTCGCGGCCTCGATGCCCTCGAGTCCCGGCGAGGCGTTGACCTCCAGCACCAGCGGGCCGCGCTTGCTGCGGATCATGTCCACGCCCGCCACGCCCAGTTCGAGAATCTGCGCGGCACGTACCGCCGTGGCGATCTCGGCCTTGTTCGGCCGCACCGGCTTGGCACTACCACCGCGATGCAAGTTGGAACGGAAATCACCGGGCGGTGCCTGCCGGCGCATCGCCGCCACCACTCGCCCACCAACCACGAAGCAGCGCAAATCCGCGCCGCCGGCTTCGGCGATGAATTCCTGCACCAGAAAATTCGCGTACAACCCGCGCAGGGTTTCGATGGCCGCGCGCGAAGCCGAGGATTTCTCGGTCGCCATCACGCCCGCGCCCTGAGTGCCCTCGTTGAGCTTGATGACATGCGGCGGCGGTCCGAGCATCGCCAACAGATCGCTGGTGTCGTCCGGATTATCGCCGAATACCGTGGTCGGCAAATCAATCCCCGCGGCGGCCAATACCTGGTGACACCGGAGTTTGTCGCGTGCTCGCGCGATTGCGGTGGCACCGCTGGGCGTGTGTACGCCCATGAGTTCGAGCTGACGCACCACCGCGCACCCGTAGCGCGTGATCGAGGCACCGACGCGCGGGATGACCGCTTCGTAACCCGACACCGCCTTGCCCTTGTAGCGCATCGCGAAGCCATGACTGTCGATCCGCATGTAGCAGCGCAGCGGATCGAGCACGCGCGCGCTGTGGCCACGCTCACGCGCCGCCTCGACCAGCCGCCGCGTCGAATACAGCTTGCTGTTGCGGGAAAGGATGGCGAGTTTCACGAGGGGTCTCCGGTCACGGCCTGGTGCGGCCGCTTGATCTTCTCACCAACGCAAGGCGGCATCGGCATCGGCCCATGAAAAAGGCGGCATCCTTGCGGATACCGCCTTCAGTGACGCCCATATGGAGCGGGTGATGGGAATCGAACCCACGCTAGCAGCTTGGGAAGCTGCAGTTCTACCATTGAACTACACCCGCGAGGGGTGCCAGTGTATGCCGAGGCCCCGATGCGATGCAAAGCATCGGGGCGTTGGCAGGCGAATCAGAACGAGCCGCCCACGGTGACGAAGAAGCTGGAATCGCCACCGCCACGCTGGTTGAAGGTCAGGCTGCTGCCGGTGGTGACATCCAGGCCCATCACCTTGCTGCGCACGCCGAACATCAGGGTGCCATAGCTCTGGTCGTACGTCAGGCCGGGAACCGCATAGGGCAGCGAGCCCGGCAGCGAGTTCGACTGCGCCCAGACCTGCGCCGGCTGATCCTTGAACTCGCGATCCCAGGTCAACTTGGCGTAGGGCACGAGGTGGTCATTGATGGCGTAGCTGGCCTGCCAGCCGAGGCTGCCGATCAGCGAATGGAAACGCTGGTTCGGATAGGTCAGCGCGCTGGACAGGGTGCTGTCTTCCGCATAACCGTCAACCTTGATGTCCTGCGCCAGCACGGTCAGCACCGGGCCGTTCTGCCACGCGCCGTGACTGAAGTTCCAGCCGATGCCGCCGCCGTAGCTCAGATTCTCGCCTTCGGGCGAGCCGGAGTGAGTGCGAACCGCATTGCCGAGGGTGACATCACGGTGCACGCGGAAGTCCAGCCAGCTGTAGCTGAGCTGGGCATTGGCCCACAGCCCACTGTCGCCGCCCCAGCCGATGAAGCCACCCAGGGTCGTATCGGACTGGCGGAAATTGCCACGGCTGTAGCCGAAGTCGATACTTTGCGTGCCCCAGCCACCGAATGCGCCGTACATCAGGTTGCCATCGCGCCAGCCGAAGCCGAGCGAGCCGGTGCCGCCATTGCCGTCGAAGCCGACGGAATTGTTGAAGCGCTGCTGATCGCCCCGCAGGCTACCCCACCAGCGCGTGCCGTCGCCCTGATTGCTCAGATCAGTGATCGAGCTGGCCACTTCGCGCGAGCGCTGCAAACCGACGGTGGCCGCCGAATGCGGCAGCACGGCGATCGCGCGCGGGCCTTCGACCATCGCGATCGCGAGATCCGCAAGCGCCCGGTGCGCGCCCGAGGTCGGATGCACGCCATCGGCAAACAAGTACTTGTCGGCGCCGCCCGGCACGGTGGAGGCCGGGTTGCAGAACAGCGAGGACGCGCCGGCCGGCGGCGGCTGGGTCAGGCAGGCCGGATTGGTGACATTGGTCAGCCCGAACGCGGCCGGATTGGCCACCACTTCCTGCAGGAAGTGATAGGTATCGACCGGGATGACGCTCAGGTTCGCGGTGGCCAGCCCGCCGAACAGCGCGCTGTTGTAGCTGCCCGACAGGCCAGAAGCCAGCGCCTTGCCCGCTGCACCGCCGGCGGCGGCATCCGGGGTCAGGCCCATGTCGGGCAGAGTCGGCACCAGCACGTACTGGGCACCGGCGGTGTGCAGGGCGCCGATCAGGCCGATCTGGCCGGTGACGGCGCTGCCCACGATGGGCTGCGCAGCGGCTTGGCCGGCGGCCTGAGCCTGCGTTGCATTTCCACCACCGAGAAGCACATTGGCATAAGCAGTCTGATACGCACCGATGGCCGCAAAGATGTCATTGGCACCGCCCCACACTGAATACAGGGCGTTCGGATCCACCGTATGCCCAGACGCGAGATAAGCCGCGTACTGGCTGGTCAGGGACGGGGTATATCCCAAGGAGCCGAACGAATTGGTCGACACCCGCGCACCACCCACTGCCCAGTTGTTGCCGTTGGCCGAGGTGGTATACGGGCCCGGAGGCGGCGCCCCCGTGGCCTTCCAAGCCACGTCGGCATTGCTGTGGAAGTAATCGGCCATGTACTGCGACCAGACATAGCCCGGATTGGTGGTGAACTGGCCGATGACCGCGCCGTTGGGGCCCAGCAGAGGCCGGAAGAAACCGCCATCGGTCAGGCTGTCGCCGAAGAACACGGTCTGGCTGAACGGCGACTCTGGCGTGTCTGATTGGCTCTGTGCAAACACGGGCGACGCGGCGAGAGCCAGCGCGGCGCACAGCAGGGTCCTGCGGAAGGCGGTTTTCATGGGTATCCTCGACATGGGTGAAAAGCTCCAAGTGCTCGTCCCGTGAACCGGCCAATGCCGAGACTGCGGGGCATACGCAAGCGCATGGTAATCGATGATTTTACGAAATCTCAACATTTCCGCCAAATCGCCCTGTCCAGCTACACGCCAGCCACATCCCAGCTTGCCTTGCCGTGACAATAGCCATCGCCTCCTTCGTGATTCCGCTCGCATGACCGACACCCCCGACAATCCCGCCCAGCGCGCGGTCACCGCCGCCACATCGGGGGATGAGCACACCCGCCGGATTCGCAGTTTTGTGCTGCGCCAAGGCCGCTTCAGTGCAGCACAGCAACGTGCCTTCGAGCAGGCGTGGTCGCGCTACGGCCTCGATTACGCAGGCACGCCGCGCGATTTCGACGCAGCATTCGGACGCCTCGCACCGCGCATCCTTGAAATCGGCTTCGGCAACGGTGAGGCACTGCTGTATTCGTCGCAACGCGACCTTGCGCGCGACCACATCGGGATTGAAGTCCACGCGCCCGGCGTCGGTCGTCTGCTCAACGCGCTCACCGCCGCGCATGCCGACAACGTCCGCCTGTACCGGCATGACGCCGTCGAAGTGCTGGAGCACGAGATCGCCGATGGCGCGCTGGACGAAATCCGCATCTACTTCCCCGACCCCTGGCACAAGAAACGTCACCACAAGCGGCGGCTGGTGAACACCGCCTTTGCCGCGCTGCTAGTGCGCAAGCTGCGCCGAGGCGGCCAGCTGCACCTTGCCACCGACTGGCAGGACTACGCCGAGCAGATGTGGGACGTGCTCGATGCCGCGGATGGCCTGCGCAATGTCGTCGGCCCGCGCGGCCACGTCCCGCGTCCGGACTGGCGGCCGCAGACCCATTTCGAAACCCGCGGGCAGAAGCTGGGGCATGGCGTTTGGGATTTGTTGTATGAGCGGCGGGATTAGAAATTGGGGATTGGGGATTCGAAGGAGCAAGAGCGCTGGCTATAGTTAGGAATGCGTTAAAACGCGCTACCCTGAATCCGCAACGGCGTCGCCTCACGCTCTCCCGTCTCCCGTCTCCCTCCACTCCCGAATCCCGAATCCCCAATCCCGATCGCGCAATGGACACCACCCTCGCCCTCACCAACGACATGCTGCTGGTGCTGGGTCTGGTCGTGTTCACCATGGTCATGTTCCTGTTCGAACGGATCCGTGGCGACGTGGTGTCGCTGGTGGTACTGGTGACGCTGGGGCTGACCGGGCTGGTGGCCCCGGAAGACCTGTTCGGCGGGTTTTCCTCGGGCGCGGTGATGAATGTCATCGCGACCATGATCCTTGGCGCCGGCCTCGACCGTACTGGCGCACTCAATCGACTGGCCGGCTGGCTGCTGCGGCATGCCAAGGGTCTTGAAAGTCGATTGGTGCTGCTGGCCTCGGCGGTGGCCGGCCTGAACTCATCGGTGGTGCAAAACACCGCGACGACCGCGCTGTACATGCCGGTCGCCTCGCGCCTGACCTCGCGCACCGGGCTGCGCCTGTCGAGCCTGCTGGTACCGATGTCGGCGGCCATCATCATGGGCGGCAGCCTGACCATGGTCGGCAATTCACCGCTGATCCTGCTCAACGATCTGCTGGTGTCGGCCAATGCCAACATGCCTTCCGGTGCCGCCACCCTGGAACCGCTGAAGATGTTCGCGCCATTGCCCATCGGCTTGGTGCTGCTGGCCGCATCGCTGGCCTATTTCCACTTCTTCGGGCCGCGCCTGTTGCCGAAGGACGAACGCCACGACGCGGTGACGCCGGCGCGCACCGAGAGTTATTTCGCGAGTGCCTACGGGTTGGAAGGCGATATCCACGAACTGACCGTCACCGCCGACAGCCCGCTGGTGGGCATGAGCGTGGGCGACGCCGAATCGCAGGTCGGCGCGCCCTTGCTGCTGGCCTTGCAGACCGGTACCGAATCGCGCTTGGCACCACCCTCCGACACCCGCATCTGGGTCGGCAGCGTGCTCGGGGTGATGGGTGAGCGCGAAGTCATCGCCGATTTCGCGCAGAAGAACTTCCTGATCCTGTCGCCCCGCATGCGGGTGTTCGGCGACCTGTTCAACCCCAGCCGGGCGGGCATTTCCGAAGCGGTGGTTCCGCCCACCTCGAAATTCATCGGCAAGCCGCAGGCACAGTTGCGGCTGCGCAAGCAGTTCGGCCTCAGCCTGCTCGCGATCAATCGCGACAAGCAAGTGCTGCGCGAGGACGTGCGCAACATCCCGATCCGCGCCGGCGACATGCTGGTGCTGCACAGCATCTGGACCGATCTCGCGGAAGCGGCCAGGAGCAATGACTTCGTGGTGGTCACCGACTATCCGAAGGGCGAGCAGCGGCCGCAAAAGTTCAAGATCGCGATGGCCATTTTCGCGATCAGCATGCTGCTGGCGCTGTCCTCGCGCATCCCGACACCGATCGCGTTGATGACCGGCGTCGCCGGGATGCTGGTCACCGGCGTGCTGAAGATGGACGAGGCCTACGCCGCGATCAGCTGGAAGACCGTGTTCCTGATGGCCTGCCTGATCCCGCTGGGCTGGGCGATGGATTCCAGCGGCGCCGCGGCCTGGGTGGCAGGCCACACCATCGACCGGATGCCGCAGGGCATGCCACTGTGGTTGATCGAACTGGCGCTGGCCCTGCTCACCACCCTGTTCTCGCTGGTGATCAGCCACGTCGGGGCCACGATTGTGCTGGTGCCGCTGTCGATCAACCTCGCACTGGCGGTGGGCGGCAATCCGACCGCGTTCGCCCTGATCGTGGCCTTGTCGGCGTCCAACAATTTCATGACCGCGTCCAACCCCTCGGTGTCGATGATCACCGGCCCGACCGGCTGTTCTGCCGCCGACATGTGGCGCACCGGTGGGCCACTCTCGTTGATCTACACCACCATCATCGTGGTAATGATCAATTTGATGTATTGATCGCCTCGACGCTGCGCGGCAGCCGCTCGGTTGTCGTGTCGCAACGGTCAAGGCAATGCTGAAAAAAGTCCGTCCTGGACTTTTTCAGCACCGCCGAGTCCGGCACATGTCCGGACTCGGCTCACACGGATCAATCACTTGCGTGAATGTTCCGTGGCCGGCCATCCTTGGCCGGCAGGCAATGCTGACTTGATCAGCGTTGCCACAACGCAAACAGGAAACCGCCATGGGCCGAACCCGCTTCCTGATCGTGATCCTCCTCCTGCTGGGCGGGCTGCTGCCGGCCCACGCACAAGCGGAGGTGGTCCGGGTGATGCTGCAAAGCCCGGCGCTGGCGGACAACGCACTGGGCCTGCCCAACCAGCGCGAATTGACGATCTACCTGCCGCCCGGTTACGCGCGGTCGGATCATCGCCGCTACCCGGTGCTGTACCTGCTGCATGGTTTCACCTCCGCACCGATCGAATGGTTCGATGGCAGTTACCAGGGGCTGGACCTAGCCACCGTGTTGGATGCACAAGCGGCCGCAGGCAAGGCCGAGTACATCGTGGTGATCCCGGAAGCGGACAACCCCATGGGCGGGAGTTTCTACGTGAACTCGCGCGCTTTCGGTCGTTGGGATGACTTCATCAGCCACGACGTCGTGGCGTTCATCGACAGCCACTACCGCACCCGGGCCGACCGCCTGCACCGTGGCATCGCCGGGCAATCGATGGGTGGCTTTGGTGCGTTGTCACTGGCGGGCCGGCATCCGGACCTGTTCGCGCATGTGTATGCGCTGAGCCCCTATGGATTGGACATGTCCGGTGAACTCTCCGAAGACAATCCGGTGTGGCGAGCGATGAACAAGCCGGCTTCGGAATGGCCGGCCAATGTCCCGCCGGGCCTGGTCAAGATCGTGAAGGTCGAGGCTGCCGCGTTCGCGCCCGCAGGTGAGGTAAACCTCGGCCCGGTGCAGGCCTTGCCCTATCGGGTTCTGCGCACCGGTCTTCCGGCCGTCAATGCGCGGGTGATGACAGCGTGGCATGCGCAGCTTCCGCTGTATCGCTTGCAGGCGAATCCTGCGCCATACCGGCAACTGGCAGATATCGTGATCGAATACGGCACGCTCGATGCCATCGCCAATGTCCGCCTCGGCTCGGCGGCTTTCATCGATGCCCTGCACGTCGCCGGCATCCCGGTCGTGGTTCGCACCTTCAATGGCGGGCATGTCGATCATGCACGCGACAGTTTCGAGCAGCGCCTATTGCCGTATTTCGCCGATCTGTTCGGGAAGCCGACAGCACGAGCACCTCAGGATCAGGCCGAAGCAGCCGGCATTCCTACACGCCCCCCAGTCGCACCCGCTCCCCTTCCACACGCACGGTGACTGCCCGCAAGCACTCGCCTCGGCAGGGGCCGGCGACGCACAGGCCCTCCGGCAGTTCAAACGTGGCCCCATGGACGGCGCACATCAGCTCACCCCTTTTCGTGCGCAGGAACTTGCCCGGCGCATAGTCGAGTCGGCGCCCCGCGTGCGGGCAGACATTGAGCCAGGCGCGCACCCCGCCCTCGGGCTCGCGATAAAGAATCAATGATTCGACATCACCATCGATCATGGCCTCGGCTTCGGCCAGCGTATCCGGCGGCAGGTCGGCCAGCGACAGCAGGTCGATCCCCGAATTTTCGTCCTCGTTTAACGAACTGCTCACAACTGATCCGCAGGTTGTTCCGATACTGCACGACATTGTCTCACGCCTCCCGGGCCTGCCTGCTTCGACCATGACGATCTTCCCCGGCTCTGCCTTTCGCTGGTCCCGTTTCGATGCCTTCACTGCGCCGCGCCGCCCGCGCCACCGCCTGCTGCGCGCGATCCTCGGGATCGTCGGCGTGGGCCTGCTGCTGGTGCTGCTGGTATTCGGCGTGTTCGTGGGCGCGGCCATGTTGCTGGGCGGCATGCTGTGGCAGGCATGGGCACGCCGTCGCGCACCGCGTGCGGCAGCTGTGGATTCTTCGACGATTGACGGCAGCTTCCGCGTGATCGCCAAACCCGAGTTGCCGCTGGCCCGCTGAGTGGATCTGATTCCTGCTACCGCCGCGCCGCGCGTCCCGGTGGTGGATCGCGCTGGCCGCGCGCGCGGCGAGTTCCCCGTGCATCGCATCTACTGCGTCGGCCGCAACTTCGCCGAGCACGCCCGCGAAATGGGTGCCGCAGCGCCCTCTTCCAAGGCCGAGCGCGGTGTTCCCACCTTCTTCATGAAACCTGCCGATGCCATCGTCATCGATGGTGTCGTTCCCTACCCTCGCGCCACGCAGCTGCTGCACCACGAGGTGGAGCTGGTGGTCGCGTTGGGTCGCGACGCGCCTGCTGGCGGCATCGCGGCGGAGGACGCATCGGCCCTGATTTTCGGCTACGGCGTCGGCCTCGACCTGACCCGTCGCGATCTGCAGAACGCCGCCAAGGCCAAGGGCCTGCCCTGGGACACCGGCAAGGGCTTCGACCATTCGGCACCGCTCAGCGCGCTGCTGCCGGCGAGCGAAGCGGGCGATCTATCGACCGCCGGCATTGCGCTGGATGTCAACGGCGAGCGTCGCCAACAGTCGTCACTCGATCACATGCTGTGGAACGTGGCGGACATCCTGCACGAACTGTCGAAGCTCTATGCCCTGCGCGCCGGCGATCTGATTTTCATGGGCACGCCATCCGGCGTCGGCCCACTGCTTCCCGGCGACCATTTCCGCGCCTGCATCGATGGCTTGCCCGAATTGCAGGGGAGCATCACCGCGACGCGTTAGGATGATGGTTTCAAAGACCAACTGCTGGAGCATTCGATGGGCATGATGACCGAGTTCAAGGAATTCGCGATGCGCGGCAACGTGATCGACCTCGCTGTCGGCGTGGTGATCGGCGGCGCGTTCGGCAAGATTGTGTCTGCACTCGTGGACAAGGTGATCATGCCTCCCATCGGCGTGCTCATCGGCGGCGTCGATTTCGCCTCGCTCGGCATCATCCTCAAGCAGGCCAGCGTCGATGCCGCCGGCAAGCCCGTGCCTGCGGTGGTGCTGGGCTACGGCGAATTCCTCAATGCCATTATCCAGTTCGTGATCGTGGCATTTGCAATTTTCATGGTGGTCAAGGCCATCAATGCAGTGCACAAGAAACCGGAGCCGGCACCGGAAGCACCCGCAGCCACGCCGGAAGACATCGCGTTGTTGCGCGAGATCCGCGACCTGCTGAAGAAGTAAACCTGCAAGCGCGCATGCGGAGCGCGACTTCCGGCACGGGTGCATTCCCGTGTCGGCTTGCCACACTGCCCGATTCGACCCCATTGGAGCCACGCGATGCGTGCATGCACCCTCGCCTTCGCCCTTGCCATGCTGGTGGCCGCGCCCACGCAGGCCGCCCAGCCCACCCGCATCGCCGCATCTGCGCTCACCCAGGCAGCAAGCTTGCGCGAGGCCGCGCTGCATGACCCGACGGCCTGGAAGGTGCTGGAATCGCTGACCACCGAAGTCGGCCCGCGCATGGCCGGCAGTGAAGGCGACGCCCGCGCGGTGGCCTGGGCACAGGCCAAGTTTCGCGAGCTGGGTTACGACAAGGTCTGGATCGAACCAGTCACCTTTCCGCGTTGGGTGCGCCGCTCGGAATCCCTCGCCGTCCTTGGTACGCATGCGCAACCGCTTCGGATCACCGCGCTCGGCGGCAGCCCGGGCGGAACGGTCGAGGGCGAAGTGGTGCGCTTTGCCGACTTGGCCGCGCTGCAAGCGGCGCCGGCCGGTTCACTGGCCGGCAAAATTGTGTTCGTCGATTATCAAATGCAAGCCACGCGCGATGGCAGCGACTACCGCAATGGCGGTGGCATCCGCTGGATGGGGCCGAAGCTTGCGCTGGACAAAGGCGCGGCTGGCTTCCTGATGCGCTCGGCGGGCACCTCGACCTCGCGTGAACCGCACACCGGCAGCGGCGGGTTCCGTCCGGGCGTGACGGCGCTTCCATCGGCCGCACTGTCCACGATCGATGCCGCCCAATTGGCGCGGCTGGTCGCGCTGGGGCCAACCCGCGTGCATCTGGCACTGGACTGCGGCTACGACGGCGAGGCAACTTCGTACAACGTGATCGGCGAGATCACCGGCAGTGCGCGCCCGAACGAAATCGTCCTGATCGGCGGCCACCTCGATTCCTGGGATCCGGGCACCGGCGCCATCGATGATGCCGCCGGCATCGCCATCACCATGGCAACAGGCGCGCTGCTCAAGCCACTGCATCCGGCGCGCACAATCCGCGTGGTCGCCTTCGCCAACGAAGAGCAAGGCCTGTGGGGCGGCAAAGCCTACGCCGAGCGCCACGCCAACGAAGTCGCACGGACCGTGATGGCGATCGAAAGTGACCTCGGTGCCGCCCCGATTTACGGCTTCGATTCCAGCGCCCGCGCCCTGCAGCCGCAAGCACTAGCGCAGATCCAGCAGGTGCTGGCGCCACTGGGCATCGCATGGATGCCCGAACAGGGCGAACCGGAATCGGACATCGGCCCGATGACCGAAGCTGGCGTGGCCTGGGCCTGGCTCGGCCACGACGCCACCCACTATTTCGACCTCCACCACAGCGCCGACGACACCCTCGACAAGATCGTGCCCTCGGAGCTGGCGCAGAACACCGCCGCCTACGCGGTGTTCACCTGGCTCGCCGCGCAGGCGGATGGCGGGTTCGGGAGTGCGGTGAAGGCCGCGAGCAAATAGGTCATGCCCCACCGCAAGACGCAAAAGGAACTCGCCAGACCAGGGGGCGCCTGTTTGTCAGCGCCACTTGCGATAGTCCCAAAATGGGACTATGATTGACATTGATGAAGGTCATCGCCGTCAGCACCTTGCGCAGCTTTTGGGAGCGCCATCCTGACGCAGAGCAGCCCTTGAAGGCTTGGCATGACGAAGCCCGCCACGCCACCTGGGAAACACCACTGGACATCAAGCGCCATTACGCCAACGCCAGTTTCGTCGGTCGCAATCGGGTGGTCTTCAACATCAAGGGTAACGACTACCGCCTGGTCGTTGCGGTTGCGTACCGTTTCCAGGCGGTCTATATCAAGTTCGTCGGCACACACGCGCACTACGACCGCATCGATGCCGTCACCGTGGAGGACGCATGAACATCCAACCCATCCGCAACAAGGCCGACTACAAGCGTGCGCTGCGCGAGGTCTCCGCCTATTTCGATAACGAGCCAGACCCGGGCAGTAAAGCGGGTGATCGCTTCGAGATCCTGACCACACTGGTGGAGGCCTACGAGGCCAAGCATTCCCCGATCGAGGCGCCCGATCCGATCGAAGCGATTCGCTTCCGCATGGAACAAGGCGGCCTGACCGTGAAGGACCTAGTGCCGTCCATCGGCCAGCCAAACCGCGTCTACGAAGTGCTCAACCGCAAGCGCGGATTGACGCTGGAGATGATCCGCAACCTGCACCGGAACTTGGGGATTCCGGCGGAGAGTTTGATCGGCGTGTGATCACGGCCAGCGCAACCCTGATGCGTGGTGAATCAAACAAGCCAATTACCGGTTGTAACGCGCTTCGAGGAAAACACTCTCTCGATGAAACGACAGATAGGCTTTCTGACCTTCCGTGAATGCACCGACGTTTCCACGCAGGGCCTCTTCCAGCCCCACCTTGCGCAACGACTCCCGATGGGCGACTGGCGACACCAACACGCGCCCATCATCCTCGAAGCCGATGAATCCCCTGTCGAACAAGTGATCGACGTCCGGCGTCAGCAGCAACCCGTTCTCCCCATCAAGCCGCTCGGAATTGTTTGAGTCCCGCCACGGTTTGCAGTGGCTCGCTCGCAAGTGCTCGACTTGATCAATCTTGGTGATGCGACATATGCGCTCGATGCGTTGGACATTCTGCTTGAACAGCCCCTGGCCACGCCGCGCCATGACGACAGCCTGGCGAGTGGTATCCGGGATCTGCTGATCCGCCAGCACCCGTTCCATCTCATGGGCTTCCCATTCCACCAGGCCAATCGCCGCCGGCATCTCGGGACGATCCTCAATCCTCAACCCATCGACGATGGTTCGCGCCTCACGACCAATCAGGTCAACCAATGCAATGGCGAACGGCTCGGGGAGCAAGGTGAGGTAAACCCCTTGCAGCCCGTTGCCATTGGCCTGAAGCGGCGCGTATCGCCGTGGGAGCATGTCAGCCAGTTGCGCCATGTGTTCGACGGGCCGGATCGTGCCACGCAGTTCGATGAAACGCACATCGACACGCCACCCAATGTTTTCCCAATAGGCCCCGGCCTGACCAAACTCGAGCGGCTTGGGCGCCTCGTATGCATGGGAACCGGCGATGCCTATCGCCTTGATGCAGGTATCCGCAAACGAAAAAATGGCGTCCCCCGGCGCCACTTCCCTCATGAAGTCATAGAAGGGATTCCGCCCGTTGCCTCGATTCCTTTTCGGCGACCACAGGTAGCCACCCGGCACTTCGTGCCGGTAGGTTTGATTCTGATTGACCCACCAGAAACGCACGCGATACCCCGAAGGCACGACGGTTCCAGGGTACGAAAGCGGGTGCAACAAAGCAAAAGGCGGCCCCTCGGCCGCCTTTCGCGAACATCAGCAGCACCTCACGCCAACAACGGATTCGGTGCCTCCACATCGATCTTGTAGAGCTTGAGCGCGCGTGCCACATCCTTGCCGGTGAGCTTGCCTTCGGCGGCCAGTGCGGCGACGGCGGCGTGGGCGATGTGGTAGCGATCGACCTCGAAGTGGCGGCGCAGGTTTTCGCGGGTGTCGCTGCGGCCGTAGCCGTCTGTGCCCAGCACGGTGTAGCGCATCGGCACGAACTCGCGGATCTGGTCGGCGAACGCGCGCACGTAGTCGGTGGCGGCAATCGCCGGACCCTGGCGGCCTTCCAGTTGCTGGGTGGCCCACGGTTTGCGCGGAGTCTTGGCTTCCGGGTGGAAGCGGTTCCAGCGGCTGGCGTCGATGCCGTCGCGGGCCAGCTCGGTGAAGCTGGGGCAGGACCAGATATCCGACTTGATGCCGAAATCGGCGTCCAGCAGCACCGCAGCGGCGGTGACTTCATTGAGGATGGTGCCGCTGCCGAGCAGCTGCACGCGCAGGTCGCCCTTCTTCGCCTTGCCGGCGTCGCGCAGCAGGTACATGCCCTTGATGATCCCTTCCTCGCTGCCCTGCGGCATCTCTGGATGGGCGTAGTTCTCGTTCATCAGGGTGATGTAGAAGTATTCGTCGTGCTGCTCGGCCAGCATCCGCTGCATGCCGTACTGGACGATGGTCACGACTTCATACGAGAAGGTCGGGTCGTAGCTGCGCACGTTCGGGATCAGCCCGCTCTGGATGTGCGAATGGCCGTCCTCGTGTTGCAGGCCTTCGCCATTGAGGGTGGTGCGGCCGGCGGTGCCGCCCAGCACGAAGCCGCGCGCGCGCATGTCGCCGGCCTGCCAGGCGAAGTCACCCACGCGCTGGAAACCGAACATCGAGTAGTAGATGTAGAACGGCAGCATCTGCAGGTCGTTGATGCTGTAACTGGTGGCCAGCGCCATCCAGCTGGCGAAGGCGCCGGCCTCGGTGATGCCTTCTTCCAGCACCTGCCCGGCCGCGTCCTCGCGGTAGAACATCAGCTGGTCGGCGTCCACCGGCTTGTACTTCTGGCCCTGCGGCGCATAGATGCCAAGCTGGCGGAACAGCCCTTCCATGCCGAAGGTGCGCGCCTCATCGGCCACGATCGGCACGCAGCGCGGCCCCACCTGCTTGTCGCGCAGGATGATGTTGAACATCTGCACGAAGGCCATGGTGGTGCTGATCTCGCGCTCGCCGGTGGATTTCAGCAAGCGCTCGAAGGTGGCCAGCGGCGGCACCTCCAGCGGCTGGCTGGCCTTGCGCCGGCGCGCCGGCAGGTAGCCACCGAGTGCGGCGCGGCGTTCGCGCATGTATTCCATTTCCGGCGATTTGTCGGCCGGCTTGAAGAACGGCACCGCGCCTTCCTTGAGCTGGTCGTCGCTGATCGGCAACTGGAAGCGGTCGCGGAAGGCGCGCACCGAATCATCGTCCAGCTTCTTGGTCTGGTGGGTCGGGTTGAGCGCCTCGCCGGCGCTGCCCATGCCATAGCCCTTGACCGTCTTGGCGAGGATCACGGTCGGCTGACCCTCGGTCTTCACCGCCGCGTCGTAGGCCGCGTAGACCTTGTGCGGGTCGTGGCCACCGCGGTTCAGGCGCCAGATGTCGTCGTCGGAAAGATTGGCCACCATCGCCAGCGTCTCCGGGGTCTTGCCGAAGAAATGCTGGCGCGTGTAGGCGCCGCCGAAGGCCTTGCAGTTCTGGTACTCGCCATCGACGGTGTCCATCATCACCTTGCGCAGCAGGCCCTGCCCGTCGTTGGCCAGCAGCGGATCCCAGTAGCTGCCCCAGATGGTCTTGATCACGTTCCAGCCGTGGCCGCGGAACGCGCCTTCGAGTTCCTGGATGATCTTGCCGTTGCCGCGCACCGGGCCGTCGAGGCGCTGCAGGTTGCAGTTGATGACGAAGACGAGGTTGTCGAGGCCTTCGCGGCCGGCCACGCCAATCGCGCCCAGCGACTCGGGTTCGTCGGTCTCGCCGTCACCGAGGAAGCACCAGACCTTGCGATTGGTCTTGGGCATCAGCCCGCGCGCTTCCAGGTATTTCCATGCCCGCGCCTGGTAGATCGCGGTCAGCGGGCCGAGGCCCATGCTCACCGTCGGCGTCTGCCAGAAATCCGGCATCAGCCACGGATGCGGGTAGCTGGAAATCCCGTGCCCGTCGACCTCCATGCGGAAGCCATCGAGCTGGGCCTCGCTGATCCGGCCTTCGAGGAAGGCGCGGGAATAGATCCCCGGCGAACTGTGGCCCTGGATATACAGCAGGTCGCCCGGATGCTCGGCGGTCGGCGCATGCCAGAAATGGTTGAAACCGACGTCGTACAGGGTCGCGGAACTGGCGAAACTGGCGATATGGCCGCCCAGCGAGCCGGGCTTGCGATTGGCGCGTACCACCATCGCCATCGCGTTCCAGCGGATGATCGAGCGGATGCGCCACTCGAGGTGCGCATCGCCGGGCATCGGCGGTTCGATGCTGGCGGGAATGGTGTTGTGGTAACCAGTGGTCGGCGCAAACGGCAAGTGCGCGCCTGCGCGCCGGGTCAGCTCGACCATGCCCTCCAGCAACTGGTGCGCACGACCGGCACCGTCATGGTCGATGACCGCCTTCAGCGACTCGATCCACTCCCGCGATTCCTGCGGATCGGGATCGTTCTGCAGCAGGTCGTTGAGCCAGTTCATCGCGCACTCCGGGAGGTGGAAAGCCAGTCGAGGCCCCAGTCTAGCAAGCATCCCGTCGCGTGCATGTTGCGGCGCAGCCAAAAATAATGTTTTACCCGGATATTCAAGAAATTTGACGAGAAAGACCGGCCGGGACGTCTCCCGACCGATCACATTCGGATCTCGCCGCCTGCGCGTTACGTCGCCCGTCGACGCGAACGCGCACCCGTCTTCGGTGCCCGGATCTGCGCATCGACCGCGGCGACTGCCGTCATGTTGACGATCCGCCGTGCCGACGACGCCGGGGTCAGGATGTAGGCCGGCTGGTCCAGGCCCATCAGGATCGGGCCGATGGCAACGCCGCCGGTGGCGACCCGGATCAGGTTGTAGGCGATGTTGGCGGCGTCGAGGTTCGGCATCACCAGCAGGTTGGCGCGCCCCTTCAGCGTGGTGTTGGGGAAGATGCGCTGGCGCAGGGCCGCATCCCACGCGGTGTCGCCCATCATCTCGCCATCCACTTCAAGCTCTGGCGCGCGCTCATGCAGGATCTCGCAGGCACGTCGCATCTTGGTCGCGCTGGCGTCCTGGTGGCTGCCGTAGTTGGAATGCGACAACAGCGCCACTTTCGGCTCGATGCCGAACAGCTTGAGCCGGTAGCTGGCCTGCAAGGTCGCCTCGGCGATCTGCTCGGCGCTGGGGTCGAGCTGGACGTGGGTGTCGAGGAAGAACCACGCACCGGCCTCATTGATGACGCCGGTCATCGCCGAGGTCCCGGTCACGCCCTTCTCGAAATCGAACACGCTGCGCAGGTAGCCCAGCTTCTTGTGGAAGCGACCCACAATCCCGGTGATCAGCGCATCCGCCTCGCCGCGCTCCACCATCAGCGCAGCGATCAGGGTGGGCCGTGAACGCAGCAGGTTCTTGGCCGCGTCCGGGGTCACGCCACGGCGCTCGGTCAGGGCGTGGTATTGCCGCCAGTAGTCGTCGAAGCGCGGATCGTCGTTGATGTTGGTGAGCTCGAAATCCACCCCGGCGCGCATCCGCAGGCCGAGCTTGCCGATGCGCTTTTCGATGACTTCCGGGCGGCCCACCAAAATCGGAAAAGCCAGGCCTTCGTCGATCACCGTCTGTACCGCCTGCAGCACAACGTATTCCTCGCCTTCGGAATACACCACGCGCTTCCTGTCGCTGCGCGCACGCTCGTACACCGGCTTCATCATCAGGCTGGTGCGGTAGACGAACTGCGCCAGCTTCTCGCGATAGGCGGCAAGATCGGCGATCGGGCGATCGGCAATCCCGGACTCCATCGCAGCCTGCGCGACCGCAGGCGCCAGCATCATCAACAGGCGCGGGTCGAACGGGCGCGGGATCAGGTACTCGCGGCCGAATTTCGGCACTTCGCCGCCGTAGGCACTGCCGAGGTCGGACGCTTCCTTGCGCGCCAATGCGGCAATCGCGCGCACGCAGGCCAACTTCATCGCCTCGTTGATTTCCTGCGCGCCGGCATCCAGCGCACCACGGAAAATATAGGGGAAGCACAACGCGTTGTTGACCTGGTTCGGGTAGTCGCTGCGGCCGGTGGCGATGATGCAATCCGGGCGCACCGCCTTCGCGTCCTCCGGCAGGATCTCGGGATAGGGATTGGCAAGCGCGAGGATGATCGGGTCCGCCGCCATGCCGGCGACCATTTCCGGCTTCAGGACGCCGCCGGCGGACAGGCCGAGGAAGACATCGGCACCACCAATCACGTCGCCGAGGCTGCGCCCCTCGGTTTCACGCGCATAGCGCTGCTTGTCGGGATCAAGATCGGTGCGGCCGGTGTGCAACACCCCGCCACGATCGATCGCGATGATGTTGTCCTTGCGCATGCCCAATGCCACCAGCATGTCGAGACAGGCGATCCCGGCGGCGCCGGCGCCGGTGGTCACCAGCTTGACCTCGTCGATGTTCTTGCCGGCGATCTCCAGTGCGTTGAGCACGGCGGCGCCGACAATGATCGCGGTGCCGTGCTGGTCGTCGTGGAACACCGGGATGTTCATCCGCTCGCGCAGCTTGCGCTCGACGATGAAACACTCCGGCGCCTTGATGTCCTCGAGGTTGATGCCGCCGAAGGTCGGCTCCAGGCTGGCGATGATGTCGACCAGCTTGTCGGGGTCGCGCTCGTTGATCTCGATGTCGAACACGTCGATCCCGGCGAACTTCTGGAACAACACGCCCTTGCCTTCCATGACCGGCTTGCCGGCCAGCGGGCCGATATCGCCCAGGCCCAGCACCGCGGTGCCATTGCTGACCACCGCCACCAGGTTGCCGCGCGCGGTGTACTCGCTTGCGAGTTTCGGATCGGCGGCAATCGCTTCGCAGGCGAAGGCCACGCCCGGCGAATAGGCCAGCGCGAGATCGCGCTGGGTCACCATCGGCTTGGTCGCGGTGACCCGAATCTTGCCCTTGGGCTCGTGGCGGTGGTAGTCGAGGGCGGCCTGCTTGAGGTCTTCGCTGGCGGGGCTGTCTGACATCGTTGCCTGTCCGGGGATCGGGCCAATGATCATAGCGGCTCGCGCGTGAGCGGAACCGAAACCCGTCCCGGCGTCAGATATCGGTGACGGTGTCCACGGCCGCCAACTGTTCGAGGCGGATCCGATTGGCGAACAGCGAGAACGCCAACGCACCCGCCAAACCATTGGCACGCGCCACCCACTCAGGCAGCCAGCGCGGCTCGACCAACCCGCCCTCGCCGAACAGCGGCTCGAAGCGCTGCACATCGGCCAGGGTCATCTTGCCCGCGAACAGCAGCCGGCACAGGCGCAGCTTGCCGTGCTTGAGCGCCCAGCGGAAAAACGTGTGCACGCCGATCAGGCCGCGCAGGTAGACGGTGTCCTTGGTGAAGGCGCAGCCGCCGGTGGTGGGCACGCCACGGAAGACGCGCTGCGCCGAGGTGAAGCTCTCCACGTCACTTTGCCCGGCATCGAGGAAATAGCGAAATACCGCCATGAAATCTGCGCCTTCCAGCGCCATCGCCACCGCCTCGATGCGCAGGCTGACGCGTTTCATGCGCTCGATATCGATACTGCCGGTGATCTGCTCGGCGAACACCGCCAGCCCTTCCTGGGTGGCGGTGGTGCGCGGCGATGACAGCGCCAGGCTTGGCAACACGGTCTGCTGCTGGCCATTGAGCGCGGTCAGCGAGTGCACGAAGGCTTCGTGCTGGAGCAATTGCTGCAGGTCGTAGTCCGAGAACGCCGCCCCGGAACGCACGCGGATGCGGGTGGCACCCGCGGCCGCCTTGGCGGTGAGATCGGCGTCAAGCTCGACCGTGATCACCCGCCCATCGAAGAAATCATCAAGCTTGGCCTGCAACTGCAACGCCAGCGAGGTCGCCGAGATTTCGACCTGCTCGGCCGGCGCCAGCAATTCCTGGTCCATTTCATCGGCAACGGAAATGAAATGATTGGCCGCCTCGCGGGTGGTCGCACCGCCGGGCAGGACGTGCTCGGGCCCGCCGAACAGGGACTGCGACAGCTCGCCGGCACGCCGCGTGCCGAGGCATTCCAGCAGCTGCGCCGCCAGATCCCAATCGCGCGCGGATTCCACCAGATACCGCCCCAGCGGGTGCGACGCATCGGCAGCCGCAGCGATCGCCTCGAACTCGCGGCGCGCATCGCTGAAATCATGCGACGGGTATTGGTAGGCGGGCAGCTTGACCTTGCCCAGCGCAAATCCATCGAGAAATTCGTTGCGTATGCTGGCCGGCCAGCTGGCCATGCTGAGCAGGCGAATGCCCTTGGCGGCCCGTGCCATGCGGGCGTCAAGTGCGGCGTGGCGGGAAATCGCGTCAGTGGCGGCCATGTTTCTCGTCCAGTCGCTGGTGCAGGGCCTTGGTCTGCACGCGAGCATGCGCCTTTTGCGACAGCCGCGAGGCCAACTGGTTGGCCGCGCCGGCGACTTCATTGGAAAGCTTCAGGAAATTGGCCACGCGCTCGGCGTCCAGCGCACCAGCATCGATCGCTGCACGCACTGCACACCCCGGTTCCTTGCCATGCTTGCAGTCGCGGAACTTGCACTGCGCTGCCAGCGCCTCGATGTCGATAAAACTCTCCGCCACTTCCTCCTCGCCGGTGGGCTTGAGCTCGCGCATGCCCGGCGTATCGATCAGGCAGGCGCCCGACGGCAGGGCGGTCAGCGCGCGATGGGTGGTGGTGTGGCGGCCACGCGCATCGCTCTCGCGCACTTCGCCGGTTTTCATCTTTTCGATCCCGAGCAAGGTATTGGTCAGGGTTGATTTGCCAGCGCCGGAACTGCCGACCAGCACGATGCTGCGGCCAACGCCCAGCCATGGTTCGAGTGCGGCAACACTGGTGCGATCCTTGGCGTTCACCGCCAACACCGGCACATCCAGCGCACGCAGGTCATGCAAGGCAGCATCGACATCGGCACCGTCCTTGTCGGCCTTGGTCAACACCACGATGGGCTGCACACCACTGCCGGCGACCAGCAGCAGGTAACGCTCGATCCGGCGTGGATTGAAATCGGCATCGAGGCCGCAGACCACGAACACGCTGTCGATGTTGGCTGCGATCACCTGCTGGCGGTAATGCTCACCCGCCGCGCCGCGCTTGATCGCGGAAAATCGCGGCAGCAGGGCGACGATGCGCAGTGCGTTCGGTGCCGCGCCTTCCACCAGCACCCAATCGCCGACCGCCGGGCGCGCTTCGGGATTGACCTCGCCCTTGCGATAACTGCCGGCGCGCTGCCATTCCGGCAATGATTCGGCCGGATGGATGGCATCGATCGATTCGGACACCCGATACCCGCTGCGATGCTGTTCGACGATCCGCGCCGGTCGCGCCTGTGAGTGCAGCGCCAACTGGTCGGCCCAGAGCGGAGCAACGGGCTGCGGCCAGCCGATGGCTTCGATCCGGGTCATGTGCGGGGGAAGGCGGTCATGTGGCGGATTCTAGCCTCTGCCAGCGCAGGCGGCAGTGCTACGGCAACACCCCATTTCCGCTAGGCTATTGCGTCGCTTCCCCAATCAATTCCGTCGCAATGTCCGCCTTCAACCCCCGCAACAAGATCGCCACCCGCACCCGCCTGTCTGAAGTCCGCTACGAAATCCGCGGGGAATTGGCACGGCGAGCGCGCGAGTTGGAGGGTCAGGGACGGAAGTTGATCAAGCTGAACATCGGCAATCCCGGCGCGTTCGGCTTCCGTGCGCCCGAGCATCTGCAGGATGCGATTGCCGGCCGCATCGCCCGCACCGATCCCTACACCCACCAGCAAGGCTTGCCGGAAGCGCGCGAGGCCATCGCCGAATTCCACCGCCAGCGCGGCACCCCGAATGCCTCGCCGGAGCGTGTATTCGTCGGCAACGGCGTGTCCGAGCTGATCGATATTTCCCTGCGCGCCCTGCTCAATCCGGGTGAGGAAGTGTTGGTGCCCTCGCCCGACTACCCCTTGTGGTCGGCGGCCACCATCCTCAACGACGGCCGCCCGGTCTATTACAAATGCGACCGCGACAACGGCTTCCTGCCGGACCCCGAGCAGATCGAATCGCTGGTGTCCTCGCGCACCCGCGCCATCGTGCTGATCAATCCCAACAACCCGACCGGCGCCAATTACCCGAAGCCGCTGCTGGAGCGCATTGTCGAGATCGCCCGCCGTTATCGCCTGCTGCTGCTGGTGGACGAAATCTACGACGGCATCCTGTACGACGACGCAGTGTTCCAGCCGGTCGCGCCATTGGCCGGTGACCTGCCCTGCATGAGCTTTGGTGGGCTGTCCAAGGTGCACCGCGCCTGCGGTTGGCGCGTCGGCTGGGCGGTGCTATCCGGCGATCCGCTGGCCAGCGGTGATTTCCACCACGCGCTCGACCTGCTCGGTGCGCTGCGCCTGTGCGCCAATGTGCCCGGTCAGTTCGCGATCGAGCAGGCCCTGCATGGCGCCGACACCATCGGCGAATTGGTCCGCCCCGGTGGCCGCCTGTTCGAAACACGCAAGGCCCTGATCGATGCCTGCGCTGCCAGCCCGCATCTGTCGCTGGTAGCACCCGCCGGTGCGCTGTACGGCTTCCCGCGGGTGGTGGGCGATGCCGCGCTGGGTTTCGACGACCACGATTTCGCACTGGAAATGCTGGAGCAGGAAGACGTGCTGATCGTCCCCGGCACCAGCTTCAACGTGCCCTATCGCGAACATTTCCGGGTCACCCTGCTGCCGGAAGCGCCGGTGCTGGGCGAGGTGTTCAAGCGCATCGACCGGGTGCTCACGCGCCGCGCGGAACGCAAGCCCCGCAGCGCGGTGGCCTGAGATTGGGTCTGAACAACTCCATCCTGGAGTTGTCAGCCCACGCCGAGTCCGGTCAAGGCCCGGACTCGGCTCACACGAATCAATCACTGGCATGATTGATTCGCGGCCAGCCATCCATGGCTGGCGGGAACCTTTGAATCGACAAGAGGTTCCCTCGATCAGCGACCACGCCGCGCAAAGCCGTAAAATGGCGACTTCCCTTCGTGTTCCGGAAGTCCTGCCATGTCCCTTGAACCTGCCCTGCGTGCCCGCATCGAAGCGGTGCTGGCCGCCCATCCCGTCGTCCTGTTCCTGAAGGGCAGCCCGGACGCGCCGCAATGCGGCTTCTCGGCCAAGGCGGTCGGCGCGCTGGACGCCGCTGGCGCGACCTATGGCCACGTCAACGTGTTGGCCGATCCGGAAATCCGCGAGGGCATCAAGATCTTCGGCGACTGGCCCACCATCCCGCAGCTCTACATCCACGGTGAATTGGTCGGCGGTGCCGACATCATCACCCAGATGGCCGCCAGCGGTGAGCTGCACGCGGCGTTGGGCCTGCAGGCACCTGACCGCACGCCGCCGCAGATCACCATCACGCCTGCGGCCGCGGAGATGTTGAAGAAAGCACTGGAGAACGCCGGCCCCGGCTATGCCCTGCAGATCGAAATCGACCGTGGTTTCAACGCGCAGTTGCAGCTCGGCGAAGTGGACGCCAATGCGATCGCCAGCGAGTCGCAAGGCATCCGCGCCCAGTTCGACCTGGTCAGTGCGCAGCGCGCGCGCGGCATGCGCATCGACTGGGCCGATGATGCCCGCGGCAAGGGCTTGGTGATCGACAACCCCAACGCGCCGCCGAAAGTCGGCGTATTGACGCCGGCGCAGGCCCGCGCGCGCGTCGAGGACGGCAGTCTGACCCTCGTGGATGTGCGTCCTGTCGAAGAACGCGCACTGTCGCAGGCCCCGGTGGCCACGCGCAATTTCGATGACGGCGTCGAGGAAATCGAAGCCCTGCCCAAGGACCTGCCGCTGGCCTTCCTGTGTCACTCCGGGGCACGCAGCGCGCAAGTGGCCGAGCACTTCCGCGCGCTGGGTTTCAGCAAGGTCTACAACGTCAATGGCGGCATCGTGGCGTGGGCGGATCTTGATCCCGCGGTCACCCGTTACTGAGGCTCAAAACCCGCCACCCGCGTTCAACCACGCCTGTTCATCGGGCGTGGATGCGCGCCCCAGCGCGCGGTTGCGGTGCGGGAAACGCCCGAACCTGGCGATGACATCACGATGGATGACGGCGTAATCCAGATAGGCACCGGGCCCAAGTGACTTGAACAGGGCGACCGAACGGTCCTGGTCATCCATCGCCTCGGAATGTTCGAACGGCAGATAGAAGAACAGGCGCAGTGCGGGATCGACTTGCGCGTCGAAGCCCGCGGCAATCGCGGCACCGGCATGCAGGCGGGCCAGCGGATCGGTGGCGAACGCGTGTGCGCTGGACCGGAAGATATTGCGCGGGATCTGGTCCAGCAGCAGCACCAGTGCCAAGGCTCCCTCGGCGTCGCGCAACCAGCCGTCCAGCTCGCCACGCGCGGCCGCATGGTGCAGTTCGCCAAACCGCGACCGGCATGCCTCGTCAAACGCCGCCCCGCCCCGGAACCACTTGCCGGCCCCGGCATCACGCCAGAAATCCACGAGTTCGGCTGGTTTCATGACGCGCTCCTGTCCGTTGCTCTGCGCAAGGTCGCCGGCGCATGCTGCACCCGCGCAAGCATCCTACCCCCAGCCCATGCGGGCAGCTGCAACATGACCAGGGATCGCGCCTGACGGAATCCGTCCCCGGAATCGCGACGCCCGTCACTGCCCGTGACTTCCATCCTGTGCAAATCGCCGCGATTTGCGGTACGTTCACGCCAGTATGGTCCCTGAGGGGGGATGAGCATGCGCATCGGCATCATCATGGATTCGGCCTGCGACGTGCCGAATGATTTCCTCGAAAAAGAAAACATCACCGTCATGCCGGTCACGATCCAGATCGGCAACGCGGTGCTGGCCGACGTTCGCAACGAGGAAGCGACAATGAGCTTCCTCAGTGGCGAAACCGGCGAGCGCGCGTTCGAAGCGGTCAGTACGCCCTACAGCGTGCAGGACGTGCACGACCTGTTCCTGAACAAGCTGGTGTTCGACTACGACTACGTGTTCTGCATCACCACTGCGGCCAGCCGCAGCGGCATCTACGACAACGCGGTGCAGGCCAGCTATTCGATCTTGAACGATTACAAGCCGATCCGCGCCCAAGCCGGCAATACCACGCCGTTCGCCCTGCGCGTGATCGACAGCCAGAACGTGTTCCCCGGCCCGGCCGTGGTCATCGCCGAGGCGGCGCGCCTGCGTGATGAAGGCGAAGCCCCGCCGAAGATTCGCCACCAGCTCGAATCGGTGGTGCAGAACGTGCACGCCTACATGGTCGTGCCCGACCTGCACTATCTGCGCAACCGCACGCGCGTTCGCGGCGACCGCAGTGTCAGCCTGTTCAGTGCCTTCATGGGCACCGCACTCGACATCAAGCCGATCCTGCACTGCAACCGTGGCGAAACCGGGCCGGTGGGCAAGGTCAAGGGCCTCGGCAACGCGACCGCCAAGATGCTCGATTTCACCAGCAGCCGGGTCAAGAGCGGCCTGCTGACCCCGACCGTGGCACTGTCCTACGGCGGCGATCTTGCCGAGATGCGCGCAATGCCCGGTTACACCCGGCTGCGTGAGGTCTGCGCGGATCGGAACGTCACTGTCCTCGAAACCTTCATGGGCCTGCCCGGCATCGTGAACGTCGGCAAGGGCGCGTTGGCGGTGGGCTTCGCGGCGGAGGCGAAGGCGTTCGAGTGAGCGGAGTGGTCACGCCGCCCCCCATCCGATGATCCCTGCATTGCTGTCATGGAGTGGCGGCAAGGACGCCGCGTGGGCGCTGCATGTGCTGCGTCAACAGCGTGATGTCGACGTGGTCGGCCTGCTCACCACCATTACCGAAGGCTTCGAGCGCATCTCGATGCAGGGCATCCGGGTCGACGTGCTGCATGCGCAGGCGGCGGCCGCTGGCCTGCCGGTGGTCGAGGCACGGATTCCGCAGGCCTGCGACAACGCCCGGTACGAAGCCAGTTTCGAGGATGCCCTGCAACGGGCGCAATCACGCTGGCCCGGCATCGCGCATATCGCCTTCGGCGACCTGTTCCTTCCGGACATCCGCAACTGGCGCGAAGCGCTGTGCAGCGATTGGGCTGGACGCCGCTGTTCCCATTGTTCGACAGCGATACAACGGCACTTGCGAAACAGATGCAATCCAGCGGCCTGCGCGCGGACCTGTGTTGCGTGGACACCACCCAGCTCAATGGCCGCTTTTCTGGCCGCGCATTCGATGTGGAGCTGCTGCGCGATTTGCCACCCGGCATCGATCCCTGCGGCGAGAACGGCGAATTCCACACCTGCGTGTCGGCCGGCCCGATGTTTGCCGGTCCGATAGACGTGACGCGTGGCGACACCCTGCTGCGCGATGGGCGGTTCGCCTATACCGATTTCATGCTGCACCTGTAGGAGCAACTGTCTTGACTACCCGGCGGCCATCCTCCATTCCGAGGCGTCGCGGATCATGGCGTTGAGGCGGATGAGCAGGACGCGCATGCAGGCCACCAGCGCGACTTTTGCGCATTTGC
>JAFECB010000015.1 GCA_018242365.1 Pseudomonadota bacterium | reverse complement strand
GCCACGCCGCCGCCGGGGACAATGCCTTCTTCCACCGCGGCGCGGGTGGCGTGCAGGGCGTCTTCCACGCGTGCCTTCTTTTCCTTCATTTCCACTTCGGTCGCCGCACCGACCTTGATCACCGCCACGCCACCGGCCAGCTTGGCCACGCGTTCCTGCAGCTTCTCGCGGTCATAGTCGGAAGAGGTTTCCTCGATCTGTGCCTTGATCTGCTTGATGCGGGCTTCGATGCCTGCGCCTTCGCCGGCGCCGTCAATAATCGTGGTGTTTTCCTTCGACACCTGGATCTTCTTGGCACGACCCAGATCCTTGATGGTGGCCTTCTCCAGCGACAAGCCCACTTCTTCGGAAATCACGGTGCCGCCGGTGAGGATGGCCATGTCTTCCAGCATCGCCTTGCGACGATCGCCGAAGCCCGGGGCCTTCACCGCGCAGACCTTGACGATGCCACGGATGGTGTTGACCACCAAGGTGGCCAGCGCTTCGCCTTCCACTTCTTCGGCGACGATCAGCAGCGGCTTGCCGGCCTTGGCAGCGCCTTCCAGCACCGGCAGCAGGTCACGCACGTTGGAGATCTTCTTGTCATGCAGCAGGATGTACGGGTCATCCAATTCAGCCTGCATCGACTGCTGGTTGTTGACGAAGTACGGGCTCAGGTAGCCACGGTCGAACTGCATGCCCTCGACCACGTCGAGTTCATTGTCCAGGCCCGAACCGTCTTCAACGGTGATGACGCCTTCCTTGCCGACCTTGTCCATCGCCTGCGCGATCAGGTCACCGATGTTGGCATCGGAGTTGGCAGAAATGGTGCCGACCTGGGCAATTTCCTTGCTGGTCGAGGACGGCTTGGACAGCGCCTTCAGCTCGCCCACGGCGGCCTTCACGGCCTGGTCGATGCCGCGCTTCAGATCCATCGGGTTCATGCCGGCGGCGACCGCCTTCATGCCTTCGCGGATGAACGCCTGCGCCAGCACGGTGGCGGTGGTGGTGCCGTCACCGGCGTTGTCGGAGGTCTTGGAGGCGACTTCCTTGACCATCTGCGCGCCCATGTTCTCGAAGGCGTCGGCCAGCTCGATTTCCTTGGCGACGGAGACGCCGTCCTTGGTGATGGTGGGAGCACCGAAGCTCTTTTGCAGCACGACGTTGCGGCCCTTCGGACCGAGCGTGGCCTTGACGGCATTGGCGAGCACGTTCACGCCGCGCACCATGCGCGAACGAGCGTCTTCACCGAAACGGATATCTTTGGCAGCCATTGCGAAATACCTCGATCAGAATTCAATAGGGAAAGGGGAAGGACGCGATCAGCCGAGCACGGCGAACAGATCGTCTTCCTTCACGACGAGGTACTCGACGCCATCGAGCTTGACCTCGGTGCCGCTGTACTTGCCGAACAGGACCTTGTCGCCGACCTTGACCTGGGTCGGGCGCAGCTGGCCGTTGTCGAACACCTTGCCGGTGCCGACGGCGACGACTTCGCCCTTGATCGGCTTCTCGGTGGCGCTGTCGGGGATCACGATGCCGCCCGCGGACAGCTTCTCTTCTTCCATGCGCTTGATCACAACGCGGTCGTACAGCGGCTTGATATTGGACATGAGCAACCTCGGTAAATGGTTGATTGATGGTGGAAAACCCGGGGATTTTAGCAGTCACACGACGCGAGTGCCAGAATCGGGACGCAGTGCACCCCGAACCCGGGATGACGGAAAGATGGGGCAGGCTTTGCGGGTTTCAAGGGTTGGGGTGCAATTCGACTGCAAGGCGCGTCGATCGGTGCATCCATTCGCGGAACGCCGCCATCGCTGCGCTCTCACTGCGCGATTGCAGCCGCGTCAGCCAATAGCTGCCGTTATCAATCTCGGTCGCAAATGGCTGCCGAATATCCTCTCGCGCCAGCATGGAATGGAACATGGCCGCCGGAGCCAACGCCACGCCGGCGCCTTGCCGCGCGGCCTCCAGCATCGCCAGCGAGGTATCGAACACGATGGCGTGCCGCATCGGAGCGTCGTTCATCAAGCCCGCGGCGGCGAACCAGCGCGGCCATTCGTCGCTGCGATAGGAGCGCAAGAGCGGAAAGCGCAGCACGTCGGCAGGCGTCGCAAGCTGCTCGGCAATGCCAGGTGCGCACAGCGCCGTGAAGGGCGCATCCAGCAGTTTTTCAGCCTCGGTGCCGTGCCAAGCGCCCGCACCGAACCGAATGGCAAAATCCAGCCCCTCGGCGGCAAGGTCCACCCGATTGTTGTGGGTCGAGAGGCGCAGGTCCACCCACGGATACGCTGCCTCGAAGGCTGCCATTCGTGGCAATAACCAACCGACCGCGAACGTGCCCACCGCACCCACCATCAGCGGCTCGCGATAGCTGCCGGATTCAAAGCGATCCAACGCCTCGGCGATCCGGTCAAACGACTGCTGCATCACCGGCAGCAAGCTTTCGCCCTCGCTGGTCAGCAGCAAGCCGCGCGGCAGGCGCTTGAACAGGGCAAAGCCCAGGCGCGCCTCGAGCGCCTTGACGTGATGGCTCACCGCCGCCTGGGTGACACACAGTTCAATCGCGGCCTTGGTGAAGCTGGCATGACGCGCGGACGCCTCGAAGGCACGCAGGGCATTCAGCGGAAGCAGTGGGCGATCCATCGATTTTAACAATAGATTTTCTAATGTCTGGATCGAAATAATATCGTTTGTAGGAGGCAACAGCGGCTCGCAGACTGCAGCGACCCCAGCCACGAAACCGCCTCCGGAGTAAGCCCCGCATGTCCCGTCATCATTCGCTCGCGATTGCGCTCGCCACGCTGCTTTCCGCATCACCGCTAAGTTCTATCGCTAACGAGCCGCATGCGCGGGGGCCACTTGATGCCGCGGTGGCGGCCGCCATCCGCCCGACGATGGCGCAATACCGAATCCCCGGCATGGCGGTGGCCATCCATGCCCACGGGCAGCGCTATTACTTCAATTATGGCGTTGCTTCGAAAGCCGACAACCAGCCCGTGACCGCCGAGACCTTGTTCGAGATCGGCTCGGTCAGCAAGCTGTACGGTGCCACCCTCGCGGGCTACGCCATCGCCAGCGGCAAGCTGAGCCTCGATACGCCCGTCAGTCGGAATATCCCGGCGTTGGCCGGCAGCGCCTTCGACCACATCAGCGTGCTGCAAGTCGGCGGCTACACCAGCGGCGGACTGCCGATGCAATTCCCCACCGCGGTCACCGACGATGCCAGCGCCCTGCGCTGGCTGCAGGACTGGAAACCCACCCTGCCGTCAGGCCGCTTTCGCGTGTATTCCAACCCGAGCATTGCCTTGCTGGGCTTTGCGGCCGCGGGAAGCCTGGGCGAACCGTGCACGCAAGCCATCGAGCACACGCTGATTTCTGGCCTGAAGCTGCGCCAGACCTGGGCCAATGTGCCTGAATCGCAGCGCCCGAACTACGCGCAGGGCTATCGTGAAGACGACACCGCAACGCGCTCTGATTCCACGCTGATGTGCGTCGGCGCATGGGGCGGCTTGCGCGCTTCCACGACCGGGCTGATGGATTTTCTCGAAGCCAATCTGGACCCGTCCAACCTGCCGCCCACATGGCAGCGCGCCATCGAACTCACCCAAACCGGGCGGTATCGCACGCCGCGTTATCTGCAAGGCCTGGGCTGGGAAATCTATCCGTGGCCGGTGACGCAAGCACGCATGGTGGAGTCGGGCAACTCGCCCACCATGAGCGGACAAGAAAACCCGGTTAGCCTGGTCGAACGGCCGGAAATCGCCAACCACGACAGCTTGCTCAACAAAACCGGCAGCACCAGTGGATTCTCATCCTATGTGGTCGCGCTGCCCGGTCGCGATATCGCCATCGTGATGCTTGCGAACAAAGCCAATTGGCCACGCAAGGAACGGGTCAAAGCCGCGCTGGCAATCTTGCGCGCTCTCGACGCCACCGCACCCACGCCGTAAAGCCACTACCCTATCGGCATGACGGTTCTGCTATGCCTGACCACCTGCCCGGATGCCGGCTGCGCCGAGCGCATCGCCGCAGCGCTGGTCGAAGAGCACCTCGCCGCCTGCGTGACGATCGTGCCCGGCCTGCGTTCGGTTTACCGCTGGCAGGGCGTGATCGAACGGGCCGACGAGCAGCTGTTGCTGATCAAGACCACCCGCGCCGGTTACCCAGCGTTGCAGGCACGGCTGGCGGAACTGCACCCCTACGAACTTCCGGAGCTGCTCGCGGTCGAAGCCGTGGATGGGCTGCCCGCGTACCTGCAATGGGTTGCAGACGCCGTGCGGCGGTAAAATGTGCCGATGACCGATTTGCCTTCCCGCCTGCGCCGCTGGCTGGCCGCAGCACTCCTGTTCGCGGCCGCGTTGCCGACGATGGCGCAGGACTTGCCGGAACTGCCGCCGGTCGATCAGGTCTTCGTGCTTACCGCGCAGGCCACCGCGCACGACCGCATCGAGCTGCGCTGGAAGATCGCCGACGGCTTCTACCTGTATCGCCATCGTACCTCGGTCAAGACCAGCGCCAGCTTCACCGACGCACGCCTGGCGCTGCCGGAAGGGGCCAGGCACCACGATCCGTTCTTCGGGGATGTGCAGACCTATCGGCGGCAACTGGTCGGCGTGTTGACCGGCACGCCTGCGGACAGCGTGACCAGCGTCGCCCTGACCGTGAAATACCAGGGTTGCGCCGATGCCGGCGTGTGCTATCCACCGCAGACCCGCACACTCAGTGTGGCCCTGCCTGTCGTACAAGCCGCTGCGCCCGGCTTTGGTCTTGGTCGCAGCAGCGCTTCCAGCGCGTTCGGCCTGGATGATGGCGGCAAAGCGCAGGACGGGCCGCTGCCGCCGGAACAAGCCTTCACCAGTGAGGTCATCACCCTCGACGGCAACACCCTGCTGCTGCGGCTGACCCCGGCGCGCGGCTATTACCTGTACCGCGACAAACTCTCGGCCCGGCTCGATGCGGGCGCAGGCCTGTCGGCCACGCTGCCGCCGGCGGCGCAGATGCCCAAGGCCACGCCCTATCGGGACGAGCATTTCGGCCATGTCCCGGTGTATTTCAATCAAGTCGAAATTCCGCTGTCGGTGGTGCGCAGCAGCACGCGTGCCGCCAGCGGTACCCTGCTGGTCGGCCTGCAGGGCTGCCAGGACAATGGCATCTGCTATCCCCCGATGACGCGCCGGCTGACGGTGTCGCTGCCGGCCGGCGTGCTGACCGCTGCCAACGTCGCCGCCGTGCAAGCCGGTGCCGAATCCGCACTGACCAGCGAAGAATCGGCCGACGCGGCCAACGCGGTCTCGGCGGCAAGCGCGGCACTCGCGGCCTCCAGCGCGGGCGATGCGCCGGTGGCGGAGGCAGGTCGCAATGCCCTTGCCGCCGGCAACGCCACGATCGCGAACCCACCACGTACCCCACCGCCCACCCGGGACAACCCCGGCCTGCTGTTGGCGCTGTTGCTGGCCCTGGGTGGCGGCCTGATCCTGAACCTGATGCCCTGCGTGCTGCCGGTGCTCTCGCTGAAAGTGCTGGCGCTTGCGCAGGGCGGCGAAAGCCGGCAGCGCACGCGCGCGCAGGCGCTGGCCTATACCGCAGGCGTACTGGCATCGATGCTCGCGTTGGGTGGTTTGATTCTGGCGCTGCGCAGCGACGGCATCGAGGGCTGGATCAGTTGGGGCTTCCAACTGCAATTCCCGCGGCCGGTGGCCATTCTTGGCCTGCTGATGTTCGTGCTGGGCCTGAGCCTGTCCGGCGTGTGGTTCGCCAATGTCCAGCTCGGTCAGCGCGCCGGTGCATTGACCCAGGGCGATGGCACGCGTGCCGATTTCTTCACTGGCGTGCTCGCAGTGGTGCTGGCCACGCCCTGCACCGCTCCGTTCATGGGCGCAGCCCTGGCCTATGCCTTCGTCGCCCCGACCGCTGCGGCCCTGCTGGTGTTCCTGATGCTGGGGCTGGGTCTGGCCCTGCCGTTCCTGTTGATCGCCTTCATCCCGTCGCTGGCACGCCTGCTGCCAAAACCGGGCGCGTGGATGGACACGCTGAAGCAACTGCTGGCCTTCCCGCTGTACGCCACCGCGGCATGGCTACTGTGGGTGTTGGCGCATCAACGCGGCGCCGATGCGGTTGGGCTATGGATGGCCAGCGCGATTGCCGTGGCCTTGGCGGCGTGGGCCTGGACGCACGCCCGTCGCAATGGTCTGCGCTGGCCGCTGGTGCTCGCCATCATCGCGGTGCTGGCTGCGCTGTGGCCGGTATATGTGATTGGCCAGTTGCCGCGGCCGATGCAGAACCACACACAAAGCGAGGTCGCGGTCAGTTATTCCGAGGCCAGATTGGCCGAACTTCGGGCGCAGGGTCGGGTCGTGTTCGTCAACATGACCGCCGAATGGTGCGTGAGCTGCAAGGCCAACGAGCGCGCCGTGTTCGCCCGTGACGGCTTCCGCAACGCGCTCAAGGCGGCCGATGCGGTCTACATGATCGGCGATTACACCAATGTGGATCCGGCCATCAGCGCCTACCTGAAACAACACGGCGCGGTGGGCGTGCCCTTGTATGTGGTGTACCCGCGTGGCGGTGGCGAGGGCCGGGTGCTGCCGGTGCTGTTGACCCCGGGCATGGCCGCCGACGCACTGGCACAGGCGGCGCGCTGATGCCATCCAACCGCAGCGTGCTGCTGGCGGCGGGCCTTGCGGCCCTGGCCGGGGCCGGGGCCAGCCTGTTGTTCGAACCGACCCTTCTTTACCGACTGGCCGGCACCGACGCCGGCCAGGCCGCCTTGCAGACCGTCATCGCAGCCCGTGCGCCAGCACCACCCACGGGCGTGCATGTGGCCCGCCGGGGTGAACGCATGCCGTCGATGGCTCTGGCGGATTTGGCCGGCCAGCAGGTACGCCTGCCCGATGCCTGGGCAGGGCAGGTCACCTTGGTCAATCTGTGGGCGACCTGGTGCGGGCCCTGCCTGAAGGAAATGCCGGATCTGCAGGCATTTTCCAGCGAACAGGGCGGCAATGGCGTGCGTGTGGTCGGGATCGCGCTGGACGATCCGGCCGCGGTGCGTCCGTTCCTTGCACAGCACGGCATTACCTATCCGGTGTTGCTGGATGTGGCGGGCCCGGCCGATAGCGGTGTGCGGTTGGGCAATACCGCCGGTGTTTTGCCATTTTCGGCGCTGATTGCGGCGGATGGCCGCCTGATCAAAACCAGAGTCGGGCCGTTCGAAGACGAAGCGGCAATTGCGGCATGGGTGGCCGAGTCCCGCTGAGCGACCGACTCTCTCAAGTCTTAATGTGTCAGGACCCGTTCGGACAGCCTCCCATCTCCCATCTCCCATCTCCCCGCTCTAGAGCATTCGCTCGAATGCGTCATTAAAAATCCGTTATCCGGCAAAAGTTCGTCGAACTGGACACGATCCGCCATTCGCGGGACACTGCGCGCCGATTCCCGGCGATTTTGTCCGTACCGATGGCGCGTTTGCTGCTCCTGCACGGCCCCAACCTCAACCTGCTCGGCAGTCGCGAGCCGGAGGTCTATGGCCGCACCACGCTGGCGGATATCGATGCCGACCTCAGCACCCGCGCCGAAGCCGCCGGTCACGTGCTGGAGAGCTTCCAGTCCAATGCCGAACACGCCCTGGTGGATCGCGTGCAAGCCGCCGCCAACGACGGCACCGCCTTCATCCTGATCAATCCCGCCGCCTTCACCCACACCTCGGTCGCGCTGCGCGACGCGCTGGCCGCGGTGGCCATTCCCTTCATCGAAATCCACCTGTCCAACCCGCACGCCCGCGAACCCTTCCGCCAGCACAGCTATTTCAGCGACAAGGCGGTGGGCGTGATTTGCGGCTTCGGCGCGGATTCCTATCGCTACGCCCTCGATGCCGCGCTGACGCGGCTCGCGGCCTGACCAAGAGGCTACCTGGATGGACCTGCGCAAGATCAAGAAACTCATCGACCTGCTGGAAGAGTCGAACCTCGCCGAAATCGAGATCAAGGAAGGCGAGGAATCGGTGCGGCTGGCGCGCCTGCCCAAGGGCGGCGTGAGCCATGCCGTCCATCACGCACCCGTGCATGCGCCGGCACCCGCCGCGCCGGTGGTGATGCCGATGCAGTCGCCCGTGCAGGCCGCCACCGGCGGCAGCCACCGGGCGGAAGCGAACGACCTGCCCGCCGGCCACGTCGTGCGCGCGCCGATGGTCGGCACCTTCTACGCCAGCCCGGCCCCGGACAAGCCCGCCTTCGTCAGCGTCGGCCAGGCGGTCAAGGCCGGCGACACCCTCGGCATCATCGAGGCGATGAAGATGTTCAACCCGATCGAGGCCGACGTGTCCGGCACCGTGCTGGCGATCCGCTGCGAGAGCGGCGAGCCGGTCGAGTTCGACCAGCCGTTGTTCGTGATTGGATGAGCACCGGGACTGGGGACCGGGGACCGGGGACCCGGAAAGTCAAAAGCGGTCGAATCGGCGCTTTCAGCTTTTCCGGGTCCCCGGTCCCCGGTCCCCGATCCCGCAACACATACCCCGTGTTCCGGACCCATTCCCATGCTTGAAAAAGTCCTCATCGCCAATCGTGGCGAGATCGCGTTGCGCATCCTGCGCGCCTGCCATGCGATGGGCATCCGCACGGTCGCGGTGCATTCCACCGTCGACCGCAACCTCAAGCACGTGGCGATGGCCGACGAGTCGGTCTGCATCGGGCCTGCGCCCTCCAGCGAGAGCTACCTCAACATGCCGGCGATCATTGCCGCGGCCGAGGTGACCGACGCGCAGGCGATCCATCCCGGCTACGGGTTCCTGTCGGAGAATGCCGATTTCGCCGAACGGGTCGAACAGTCCGGCTTCGTGTTTGTCGGCCCGCGCGCCGACACCATCCGGCTGATGGGCGACAAGGTCGAGGCGATCCGGGCGATGCAGGCCGCCGGCGTGCCCTGCGTGCCCGGCAGCGGCGGGCCGCTGGGCGATGACAACGCCACCAACCTGAGGATCGCCGCCGAGATCGGCTATCCGGTGATCGTCAAGGCCGCCGGTGGCGGCGGCGGGCGCGGCATGCGCGAGGTGCGCACCGAGGCCGCGCTGGTCAATGCGATCGCCACCACCAAGGCGGAAGCCAAGGCCGCGTTCGGCAACGACATGGTGTACATGGAGAAGTTCCTGGAGAATCCGCGCCACGTGGAGATCCAGGTGCTGGCCGACGGCCAGGGCCATGCGATCTACCTCGGCGAGCGCGACTGCTCGATGCAGCGCCGCCACCAGAAGGTGGTCGAGGAAGCGCCGGCGCCGGGCATCACCCCGGAGTTGCGCGAACAGATCGGCCAGGTCTGCGTCGAGGCCTGTTTGCGGATCGGCTATCGCGGCGCCGGCACCTTCGAATTCCTGTATCAGGACGGGCGCTTTTATTTCATCGAAATGAACACCCGCATCCAGGTCGAACATCCGGTCACCGAGCTGATCACCGGGGTGGACCTGATCCGCGAGCAATTGCTGATCGCCGGTGGCGAACCGCTGTCGATCCGCCAGCAGGACATCGAGCTGCGCGGCCATGCCATCGAATGCCGGATCAATGCCGAAGATCCGGACAGCTTCATGCCCAGCCCCGGCCTGATCCAGCATTACCACGCCGCCGGCGGTCCCGGCGTGCGCATGGACACGCATATCTATGAAGGCTATCGAGTGCCGCCGAACTACGATTCGATGATCGGCAAGCTGATCGTCCACGGTGCGACCCGCGAACAGGCGATCGCGCGGATGCGGGTGGCGCTGTCGGAGCTGGTGGTGGACGGGATCAAGACCAATATCCCGCTGCAGCAGCGGATCCTCGCCGACGGCGGCTTCGCCCAGGGCGGGCAGAACATCCACTATCTGGAAAAGCGGCTGGCCGAACGCCGGGACAAGGCCTTGTCGATGCTGTAATGGCCATCATGGTCGGCCAAAGCGACCGAGTCTGAATCGATCATCAGTCGCGATTGTCCGGCGGCTGCCGCTTTTTACGCTTGGGTGGGTTGAATCTCCCTCACGTCGGACATCGCCATGCAACGTCGCAAGCTCCTGTTTGTCGCTCTCCTGTCCTCTCTCGCCGCCTTGCCGGCCGCAAGCCAACAGGGCAAGGCCCCACCCGTCACGTTGTATGTCGAAGCGCTCACCCACAGCATGGCCGGGATGCCGGACATGGGCGGGATGATGGGCGGCCTCGCCGGCATGATGGCGCGCCGCAATGGCGGTGGCGACAGCAGCCACACGACCTACCCGACCACCCGCACCGGGGTAACCACCGGCCAGTACCTCGACCTGGCCCTGCACAATGCCAACAAGCCAGGCACCGAAGCCGCCGACCAGATCCCGGCCGGGCTGAACCTCGGTCGCTCGCTGCAATTGCTGCCGATCACCGAACAGCGCCCGGATCGCGCGACTCGCCCGGACTCGCCGCGCGAAGTCAGCACCGAGGACATGGAAATCAAGATCGTCGAATACTGGGGCTGCGGCGCGGCCGTGCGTCCCGGCCAGCCGAAAGTCACTACCATCAAGATCCGCGGCGGCACCTTCGACCCCAGCAAGGGGCCGATGGGCATGCAGGGCTTTGGCGTGCAGGCAAGCGGCCAGGTGTCGCGCGGGATTTCGGTGGCCGACAGCACGATCGGGGTGCGCCCCGGTTATGTGTACTGGCCGAATCCCCGCGACGGGCGCAAGGTCCCCACCGGCGCGCGCCTGGCCGGTGACCACCAGATCAGCGGCGACGGCATCCCGGCCTCGATGCACTTCCAGGTCAGCGATGCCTCCGACTTCATGGCCAAGATCGCCCTGCGCACGCAAGGCGAGCTGACCGATGCAGTCAACCTCGGCTGGCCGACGGTGGCGCACGGCAATGCCTACTTCATCTCGGCCGTCGGCATGCAGCCGCTCGGCGAGCACGCCTACCAGATGACCTCGTGGAGCAGCGCCGAGGTGCCCGGCGCGGGCGCAGCACTGCATGTGTCGATGTCGGACAACGACGTCAACGGCCTCCTGCGCCGCAAGGTGTTCCTGCCGGCCACCGCCACCAGTTGCGTGATCCCGCGCGGGATCTTCGCGGGCGGGGGCGGCCGACAGTCCGGCATGCCGGCGATGCTGCAGATGTCCGCGTTCGGCCCGGAGACCTTCATCACCTATCCGCCCAAGCCCGCCAATCCGAAGCAGGCCTGGAATCCGGAATGGAGCGTGCGCCTGCGCACGCGCTCGACCGCATCGGCCATCCTCGGTCTCGACATGGGCGGAATGCAGAACCAGGACGACGATGACCAGCAGCAGCCGCAACAACAGCAGCAACGTCGCGGCATGCGCGGCCTGCTCAACGGCATTCTCGGCGGCTGATCGCTTTCGACATCGGGACGATGCAGTCCGGCCCCGCCCGTGCCACCATGGGCGCGGGCTCCCGTCTGCATCGTCATGTCCGATCCGGTTCCTTCCAGCGATGACATCGGTGCACCCGCGCTGCGGCAGGCGAAATCCGACGCCAAGACCGCACTCGACGCCACCGTCGTCAATATCGAACTGACCCTGATCAGCATCATCCAGGGCCTTGCCTTGGGCGTGCTCGCCTCGGCCAGCGTCGATCCCATCGTGCAACTGCAATGGCAGGTCTGGCCCTACATCGCCGTCGGCCTGCTGGTGGTGCTGATCTTCTGGTCGCGCTCGCTGCTGCACACGCTGTCGTTCATCGGTTGGCCTTTGGAGTTCGGCCATACCTTCGTCTACTTCGGCACCACCCTGCTGGAAGCGGTGGCGCTGACCCAGGTGGCGAATCCGCAGCACTGGTTCGCCCTGAACACGCTGTATGCGCTGGCGGTCTGGGGCCTGTACGCCTATGACCTGCGCATCGTGCGCCACCACGCCGAGGATTTCTCGACCCCGGCCGAACGCCTGCTGCTGGACGACATCGTCAAGGATCAACGCCTCAACATCGCCTTCATGATGCCGGCGGCGGCCGCTTTCCAGGGCTTGGCGTGGTGGCTCGTCCAGCGCTACCCGGCCACCTTCCTCGCCGGCGGCTGGCACCTGCTGTTGATCGGCATGACCCTGCTGTTCAGCCTGAATTACCTGCACGGCGGCACCCGTCTGCTGCAGCGCCGGCAGGCGTGGATCGTGGCGCGCAACGCGCAGGAACGGCTGGAATCCTGATCCGCGACCTTTTCGTCGCGCCCGGCATGGCCAATACTTGTCACATGCCCTATCTGCAATTGTCCCTGCCCTGCACCGAAGCCCAGCAGCCGCGTGTCGAACGTGCGCTGGAGGACGTGGGCGCGCTCGCCATCACCCTGCAGGATGCGCATCTGGATGCCGCCGACGAGCAGGCGATCTTCGAGCCGGGCGTGGGCGAGTTGCCGTTGTGGGACGAGATGACCCTGACCGCCTTGTTCGATGCAGACGCCAATCCGCTGGCCTTGCTGGCAGCACTGGACGCATTCGATCCCGGCCTCGACTGGTCGCGGACGCGGTTTGAAACCGTCGAGGATCAGGATTGGGAACGTGCCTGGCTGGATACCTTCCAGCCCATGCTATTCGGCGAGCGCACCTGGATCGTGCCGTGGAATCATGCCATGCCCGACGCAGCGCAAGCCTCTGACGCCGCCATCGTCCATCTCGATCCCGGCCTCGCGTTCGGCTCCGGCACCCATCCCACTACCGCGCTGTGCCTGCGCTGGCTGGACAGCCTGGCCACGCGCGGCGAATTGCAGGGCAAGGCCGTGCTCGATTTCGGCTGCGGCAGCGGCATCCTCGCGCTGGCGGCGCTGAAGCTGGGCGCGGCACACGCGGTCGGGATCGACAACGATCCGCAGGCGATCCTCGCCACCGCCGACAACGCGCAGCGCAATGGCCTGCAGATCGCGACGTATTTGCCGCAGGACGCACCGGGCGGCGCATCTCCGATTGTTGTCGCCAACATCCTCGCCACCGCGCTGGATGCGTTGGCGGAGACCTTGGCCGCGCGCACTGCCGCCGGTGGCCGCCTCGCCATGTCCGGCATCCTGTCCGGGCAGGAACTCGACTTGCTGGACCGCTACGCGCCGTGGTTCGACCAGCTTGTGGTGGCGCGCGACGACGATTGGGTGCGCATCGACGGCGTGCGCAATACGGTGGCGGTGACCGCATGACCCACGCCCCGAGTTTTGCCCATGGTCGCGCCCACGCTGGCGCAAGCGCACGCCGACGCGGCGAATGGCTGGCGCTCACCGCACTGGTGGTGGCCTTGGTCGCGCAGGTCGGTTGGCTGGAACGCGAACAGATGGCCGCCAGTCCGCAATTGCGTCCGCTGATGACAAGCCTGTGCAACGCCCTGCATTGCACCTTGCCGCCGTGGCGGGAACCGGCCGCCATCACCATGCTGGCGCGCGATGTCATCGCCCAACCCGAGCATCCCGGCGTGCTGCGCGTGCAGGCCAGTTTCCGCAATGATGCGCGCTGGCCGCAGCCATGGCCGGCGCTCGCGTTGAGCCTGTCCGACATCAATTCGCGGCCCATCGGCGCGCGTCGCTTCCAGCCGGCCGAATATCTCGGCAAGGGCAGCCATCCGGCACGGCTGGAACCGGGACAGGCGGTCACCATCGGCTTCGACATCGTCGAACCGGCACCAAACGTGGTGGCCTTCGATTTCCGTTTCGAATGAGCCAATGCCATCACGGTTCGCAAGGCCTGCCACGCACGCCTCCGCACATCGCGCTAGACTGCGCTGACCGCTCGCCGCACTGCCGCGCCGCGGTTGCCGCGAGGACCTTGCTTGAACCTCCCCGAATCCCGCCACTCTCCAGGCCGCACGCCATTGCGTGAGCATGTCGCCACCTCGGTGCGTCGCTATCTGCGCGACCTCGACGGCTGCGATACCAATGACCTCTACAGCGTCGCCCTGCGCGAGCTGGAAATCCCGCTGTTCGCGGAAGTGCTGGACCACTGCGAAGGCAACCAGAGCCGCGCCGCCGCCTTGCTCGGCATCCATCGCGCCACCTTGCGCAAGAAACTGCGCGACTACGGCCTGCCGATCTGAGGAGGGTCTGAACAACTCCATCCTGGAGTTGTCAGCCCGCACTGCGTCCTGTACAGGCCCGGGCGCGGCTTGCACTCTGATGTAGCCGACTGCGTCAGCACCGCGCCCGCTATAATTCCGCTTTCCCCACGATCCACAGCGCATGTCCGCCGAACTCCCTTCCGGCGCGCCGGTGACCGTCCGCCGCGCCCTGCTGTCCGTTTCCGACAAGACTGGCCTGCTCGAACTCGCCCAAGCCCTGTCCGCGCGCGGCGTGGAATTGCTCTCCACCGGCGGCACCGCCAAGGCCTTGCGTGATGTCGGGCTGGCGGTGAAGGACGTCAGTGAGGTCACCGGCTTCCCGGAAATGATGGACGGACGAGTCAAGACCCTGCACCCGAAGGTGCATGGCGGCCTGCTCGGGCGCGACGGGCTGGACGATGCGGTGATGCAGGCACACGGCATCGAGAAAATCGACCTGCTGGTGCTGAACCTGTATCCATTCGAACGCGTCACCGGCGACCCTGCCTGCACGCTGGAAACCGCAGTCGAGAACATCGACATCGGCGGCCCGGCGATGCTGCGCTCGGCGGCCAAGAACTTCGCCCGCGTCGCGGTGGCCACATCGCCATCACAATATCCCGCATTGATCGCCGAGCTGGACGCCAATGCCGGCGCATTATCGGCGCAAACCCGCTTCCAGCTGGCGGTGGCCGCGTTCAACCGCATCGCGCAGTATGGTGATGCGATCAGCGATTATCTGTCGTCGATCACCGATACCGCGACCGCTGTTCCCACGCGCAGTGCGTTCCCCTCGCAAGCCAACGGCAGCTTCGTCAAATTGCTGGACCTGCGCTACGGCGAGAACCCGCACCAGCAGGCCGCGTTCTATCGTGACCTGTATCCGGCGCCCGGCTCATTGGCCACCTTCACCCAGCTGCAGGGCAAGGAACTGTCCTACAACAACATCGCCGACAGCGATGCGGCCTGGGAATGCGTGCGTCAGTTCGATGCACCGGCCTGCGTGATCGTCAAGCACGCCAACCCCTGCGGCGTTGCAATCGGCAACGGCTGCGCAGACAGCTACGAAGCGGCGTATGCCACCGATCCCACTTCGGCCTTCGGCGGCATCCTCGCTTTCAACACCAGGCTTGATGGCGCGACTTGCAAGACCATCCTCGATCGCCAGTTTGTCGAGGTGTTGATCGCCCCCGATTACGACGACGACGCGCTGGCCTATGCAAAAAAGAAAGCCAATGTGCGCGTGCTGCGCATTCCACTGGCACCGGTCTCGCCGGGCTTCATCGATAGCAAGCGGGTGAACTCCGGCCTGCTGCTGCAGACCGCCGATGCCTGCGTGGTGACGCGTGACGAGCTGAAAGTCGTGACCAAGCGCGCGCCCACCGAAGCGCAATTTGCCGATCTGCTGTTTGCGTGGAAGGTGGCGAAGTTCGTCAAGTCGAATGCAATCGTCTACGCCAGAGACAGCCGCACCATCGGCGTGGGTGCCGGCCAGATGAGCCGGGTGTATTCGGCGCGGATCGCCGGGATCAAGGCGGTGGATGCCGGCCTCGTCGTGCCCGGCTCGGTGATGGCGAGCGATGCCTTCTTCCCGTTCCGTGATGGTATCGATGCTGCCGCTGAAGCTGGCATCCAGGCAGTGATCCAGCCCGGTGGTTCGATGCGTGACAGTGAAGTGATCGCGGCCGCTGACGAACATGGGATCGCGATGGTGTTTACTGGCGTTCGTCACTTTCGCCACTGAGGCCACGACCATGGGCAGGCTCGCATCTCGTGTCCTCCGTGTATTGCCCGCCGCCTGCATGCTGGCCTTGACCGCCTGCAGCGGCATGGGTGACAACACCCGGCAGGCACTCACCCAAGTGCAGGCGAAACTCGCCCCGACCCTGCCCAGGCCCTATATCGAGGATCTGGTGATCGAGTCGGTGAAAGTCGAAGGCAATGCCTTGGTGGAGGTGATCCGCAGCCCGCTCGGCAGCGCGGAAAAGACCCGCAAAAATCCCCGCTTCAACGAACTGCAGCAGGCCGAAGAACTGGAATTGCGCGGTTGGTGCAAGGATCCTGCGATCCAGCCCTTGTTCAAGACCAAGGCCGAATTGAAGCGGCGCTTCGTCGATCGCAACGGCGGGGTGTTTTTCGAAGTCGCGATGTTGGCCAGCTTCTGTCCCGCAGCGAATTCGAGCGCGGGTGCAACCAGCACGCCATGAGGACACAGCCTTGAAGATTCTGGTCATCGGTTCCGGCGGCCGCGAGCACGCGCTGGCGTGGAAACTGGCGCAGTCACCGCGCGTCAGCGAGGTTCTAGTCGCACCGGGCAATGCCGGCACTGCCAGCGAACCCAGATGTCGCAATGTGGCGATGAAGGTGACCGACATCGATGGCCTGCTGCACCTCGCGCAGACCGAAGCCGCGGCGCTGACCGTGGTCGGCCCGGAAGTGCCCCTGGTCGCCGGCGTGGTGGATCGCTTCCGCGCCGCCGGCCTGCGCATCTTCGGCCCCTCTGCGGCCGCTGCGCAGCTGGAAGGCAGCAAGGCCTACGCCAAGGATTTCCTGGCGCGACACGGCATCCCCACCGCGTTCTACGCCGTGCATTCCGATGTTGACGCTGCGCTTGCTTACGTTCGCAGCAAGGGCGCACCGATCGTGATCAAGGCCGATGGCCTCGCCGCCGGCAAGGGCGTGATCGTGGCGATGACCTTGGCCGAAGCCGAGGCCGCGGTGCGCGACATGCTCGAAGGCAATGCCTTCGGCGACGCCGGTGCGCGGGTGGTGATCGAGGAATTCCTGGACGGCGAAGAGGCCAGCTTCATCTCGATGGTGGATGGCCGCACCGCCTTGCCGATGGCCACCTCGCAAGACCACAAGCGGGTCGGCGATGGCGATACCGGCCCCAATACCGGCGGCATGGGCGCGTACTCGCCGGCACCGGTGGTGACGCCCGAAGTGCATGCAAGGATCATGCGCGAGGTGGTGAACCCGACCGTGCAGGGCATGTTGAAGGACGGTATCCCGTTCACCGGCTTCCTGTATGCAGGCCTGATGATCGACGCCAGCGGTGCACCCAAGGTGATCGAATTCAACGTGCGCTTCGGCGATCCGGAAACCCAGCCAGTGCTGCTGCGCCTGCAGTCGGATCTGGTTGCTCTGATCGACGCGGCCATCGACGGCAAGCTGGATGAAATCGATGCACAGTGGGATCCGCGCCCTTCACTGGGCGTGGTGATGGCGGCCAAGCCCTACCCGGAATCGCCGATCACTGGCGAAGTGATTTCCGGACTGGACGCCGTGCCCGCGAGCGCCAAGGTGTTCCATGCTGGCACCGCGCTGGGTGCCGATGGCAGCATCGTCAGCGCCGGCGGCCGCGTGCTGTGCGTGACGGCGCTGGGTGACAGCGTGCAGGACGCGCAGCGCAACGCCTATGCCGGTGTTGCATCGATCCATTGGGCGCACGAATTCCACCGCAGCGACATCGGCTGGCGGGCGATCGCGCGCGAGCGCGGCTGATCGACCCGGCTACGACTTGCAAATGGATCCCCGCTTGCGCGGGGACGACGAGCAGACGCAAGGGTCTCGAACACCCGTCAAATCGCAAGCTTGCGATACAGCCCGTGGATCGCCTCGACGATACGCACGCGGAACGCCGGATCCAGTGGCGCAAGCTGATCGACGTCCAGGAAGCGCGGCTCCGCATTCGGATCGATGACCCGCACCGCGCCGGATTCGCCGCCCGATGCGTCGCTGACCTGCCAACCGGGCAGGCACAGCACCGGTATCACCGGCACTGCTTGCCCGAGCAGCCCGGCCAGATGCTCGGCCAGCCAGATCGCTTGCTGGTGCGCCTGCTGCAGCGGCCGGGTTTCCGCCCAATGCGGAAACTGCAGGGTCTTGCCGTCGTAGCGCACCTCGGCAGGCCCCTCGCCGCCGCCCTTGCGACGCGCCTTGGTCTCCACCGCGAACACCGCCGATGTGCCGATGATGATGTGATCGATGTCGAAATCCCGCACCGGCACTTCGTGGAAGACCTGGCAACCGAGTGCCTGCAAGCCATCCAGCTTGCGCGCCACCGCCACTTCGGCGCGCACGCCATCGCCGCCACCGCGACGCTCTTCCCACAACACGGACAGTTGGCGGATGGTCGGTATTGACCAACTCGCCGCAATCAGCAGGATCCCGCCATCGACCCACGACAGATGCAGGCTGCCCCACGGAATTTGCGAAGCCACCACCGCGATCCACGCCGCCATGCCCACCAGCAGCAGCTTCACCGTCAGCCACTGGATCTTGTCGCTGCGCGCCTCGATGCGCTTGCGCTGACGTTCCGCGGGCAGTTGCGCAGCCACCGTGTCGGCCTGGTCCTGATCACGCAGCATCCGACGCTGGCGCACCTGCCAGGTGACGACGGCCAGCGCCAGAACCAGCGGCACGCTGGTGGCGATGATCGCGACCACGGCCAGACTGTTTGCGTCCATTGTCGATTCCCCGTCGCCCACCGCGTCAACGATGCGGAATGATAGCGTTGGGCGGAACACACTGCGGCATCCGTTATCCTCGCCGGATTCGCTCGTTCGGAATCCCGCATGTCCGGCCACAGCCAGTTCAACCTGCTCACCCAGCGCCGCTTCCTGCCCTACTTCGTCGTCCAGGGGCTGGGCGCGTTCAACGACAACGTCTATCGACAGGCCATCATCGGCCTGCTGGCGTTCATGGCGGTGGGCAGCAAGGAGATGGGGCTGTACGCGAACCTCGCCCCGGCGATCTTCATCCTGCCGTTCTTCCTGTTTTCGGCCAGCGCCGGGCAGATCGCCGAAAGACTGGAAAAGCAGAAGCTCATCGTGATCACCACCTCGATGGAGATCGCGATCATGTCGCTGGCGGCAGCAGGTTTCCTGCTGCAGAGCATGCCGGTGCTGCTGGTCGCGCTGTTCTGCACCGGCATGCAGTCCACCCTGTTCGGGCCGGTGAAATATTCGATCCTGCCCTCGGTGCTCAAGCCCGAAGAACTGACCGGCGGCAATGGCCTGGTCGAAATGGGCACCTCGCTGTCTATCCTCGTCGGCATGATCTTCGGCGGGCTGATCTTCCAGCTCGCAGGCGCACACGGCCCGCAGGTGGCGGCGGTGTCGGTGATCCTGATGGCGATCACCGGGAACATGGTTGCGCGGCGCATCCCCAAGGTCGATGCCGGCAATCCTGATTTGAAAGTGGACTGGAATGTCGTGCGGGTCAGCCTGCAAATCTGGCAGCTCACCCGCCAGCGTCTGGCGGTGCGCAATGCGGTGCTGGGAGTGAGTTGGTTCTGGTTCGTCGGCACCATCCTCACCGCGCAGTTGCCGGTATACGCGCAGGACAACCTCGGCGGCACCCAGAATCTCTATATCTTCGCGTTGGCGTTGTTCTCGGTCGGCGCCGGCATCGGCTCGATGTCCTGCGAAAAACTCTCGGGCCGCACGGTCGAAATCGGCCTGGTGCCGCTGGGCGCATTCGGCATCAGCGCCTTCCTGCTCGATCTCTATTTCGCCCGCCCCGGGCAGGCGCTGGCGCAGGGAATGACCATCGCGCAATTTGCGAATGCGTCGGGAAGCTGGCGGATCATCCTGGACCTGGTCGGCGTCGGCCTGTTCACCGGTTTCTTCGTGGTGCCGCTGTTCGCGCTGATCCAGAGCCGCACGCCGAAGTCGGAACTGGCGCGGGTGATCGCCGGGATGAACATCCAGAACGCGATGTTCATCGTGCTTGCGGCCTTGATCGGCATTTTCGTGCAGCGCGTGCTGGGTTGGACGATTCCGCAGCTTTTTCTGGCATTGGCGATTGCGAACACGCTGGTGGCGATCTGGATCTTCACCATCGTCCCCGAGTTCCTGATGCGCTTCCTGAGCTGGCTGCTGGTGCGCGCGCTGTACCGCACGCGCCTGCACGGGATCGAGGCCAATGTGCCGGACGAGGGCGCGGCGCTGCTGGTGTGCAACCACGTCAGTTACATGGATGCGCTGGTGCTGGGCGGCTGCATCCCGCGCCCGGCGCGCTTCGTGATGTATTACAAGATCTTCAACATCCCGGTACTGAGCTGGATCTTCCGCACTGCCAAGACCATTCCGATCGCCGGTGCGCGCGAAGATCCAGAGGTGATGGCGCGCGCATTCGATGCGGTGGACGCAGCCCTGGCCGAAGGCGAGCTGGTGTGCATCTTCCCGGAAGGCGCATTGACCCCGGACGGCCAGATCGCCCCGTTCCGCCCCGGCATGGAGAAGATCCTGGCACGCGCCGCCGCACGCGGCCAGCAGGTGCCGGTGGTGCCGCTGGCACTGAAGAACATGTGGGGAAGCATGTGGAGCAACCGCGATTCACGCCTGCGCCGCGCCCGTCTGCCACGTCGCCTGTGGGCGCGGATCGAGGTGCTGGCAGGACCGTCGGTGCCCGGTAACGAGGCGACGGCTGCACTGCTGGAAGAGCAGGTGAAGGCGCTGCGCGGGGCGGATGCGTGAAACGCGCCGCCAGCTCCACCGTGCTGCGTCACCTGCCGTGGATGCCTTTCGCACCGGGTTCAGGAGTCAAGCGTCGCCGTCGAGACTGTCCAGCCACGCCTGAATGACGAAGCGGGCAATCGAAATCGGCGATGACAGCACGATGCCTTCGCCCTCGTCGTCGGCATCGCGCCAGTCGCGCGCCAATCCTTCGCGCACCTCTTCGACGCTGAACCAGCGCGCTTCCTCCAGCTCTTCGCTGGCCCTCGGCACATCGGGCTGGGCCTGGGCGATGAAGCCGAGCATCAGCGAACCCGGGAAGGGCCACGGCTGCGAGGCGAGATAGCGGGTCTGTCGCGGATCGACCCGCACGCCGGTTTCCTCCAGCACTTCGCGGGCCACGGTCTGTTCCAGCGTCTCGCCCGGTTCGACGAAGCCGGCGACCACCGACCAGCGCCGTTTCGGCCAGCTGGTCTGGCGTCCGAGCAATAAATGCTGGCCATCAGTGACCGCAACGATGATGGCCTGGTCGGTGCGCGGATAGTGCTCGCTGGCGCAGGCGTCGCAACGGCCCAGCCAGCCGGCGCGGACGAAGCGCAAGCTGCCACCGCAGCTTCCGCAATACCGTTGCAGGCGGTGCCAGTGCTGGAGTGCGCGCGCCTGCGCGAACAAGGTCGCCTGCCACGCCGGCCAGGTCGCCGCGGCGCGGCGCAGGTCGATCCGGTCCGGCGCAGTCAGCCCCGACGCCGCAGCTTCAACCAGGAACCACGCGCGACCTTCGCGCAGGCCGAGGAAGGTATGCGCCTCATGCCCCTCGGCAAGCATCGCCGTATCGAATACATGCAGTCCGGATGCCGCATTCGTCAGCGCACGGCCATCGTCATCGAGTGCAATCACACCCGCCATGGGCCAAAGGTTTGTCAGCGCCACTGCATCGTCACGCAGCAGGTCGGCGCGATCGAGCGCGCCATCGACGAAGGCAAATGGCGATGGTTTGCCCACGTCACCCATGCTTACTCGGCACCACCACAGCCGCAGGTTGTCTTGGCATCCGGATTGCGGATGACGAAGCGCGCGCCTGTCAGGGATTCGACATAGTCCACCGCTGCGCCGGCGAGGTATTGCAGGCTGAGCGGGTCGATCAGCAGGGTGGCCCCATCGGTCATGATTGCGATGTCGTCATCGTTCTGGCCATCATCGAATTCGAAGCCGTACTGGAAGCCGGTGCAGCCGCCACCCTGGATGTAGGCGCGCAGCTTGAGCGACGCATCGCCCTCCTCGGCCAGCAATTCACGCACCTTGGCTGCGGCCGCTGCGGTGAAATCCACCGGTGCCAGCGGCATCAAGGTGCGAACGTGTGCGAGAGCGGCCGAATCCATCCGCGCAGGATGGGGGCTGGCTCGTCGTCAATCAACCGTGTGGCGGTGTCACTGGCGGCGTCGTGGGTGCGCGCGTGGCAGCTTCTGCGCCGGTGGCATCGGCCCAACCGAAGGACTGCTCGACCGCCGCCCCGGACTGCGGCTGCAAGCGCACCACGACCCGCACCGGCACGGTGCCCTTTGGCAGCACGATGTCGCCCTCGACCTGCTGGAAATACTTGAAGGCATAGCCGACGCCCGGCGCATTCGGCTGCTGGCGCAGGGCCGCCCAGGCCAGGTTCTGCATCCGCCCCGCCACGCTTGCCTCCAGGGTCAAGTCCAGCCGGCCGCTATTGATCGCATCGCGATTCAGGTTCTGGGTCAGGGTCGCAACGAAATGCCAGACGCCGGAATTCCCCTGCGGCTTCAGCTTCAACTCGTGCACGCTCAAGCCATGTCGCTGTCCGGCCGCGCCGACGAAGCGCTCGTAGAAGGCGATATCGGCACGCAGGCCCGCGATCTCCTCGTCACGATCGGCGAGGGTGTGTTGCAGGTCCTGATTCGCCTTGCGGCTGATCTGGTCGGAGCGCGCAAGTGTCGTGGCCTGTTGCTCCAGGGTGTCGATCCGGCGGGCCTGCGTCTCCAGCCGTTCGCGCGCATTCGGCGGAATCGGGCCGAAGCTGCGCCACGCGCCCCACAAGCCGAGCAACAAGGCACCCGCCACCAGCACGACCACCGCGGTGCGCGGATGTCCCCGATGATGCGTCACTGCAGGTGCCACCGGCTCCGTCATGGCCCGGATATCGCATCCGCGGTGGCCCCGCGTCAAGCCTGTCCTGCGCGGACGCCCCGCAATGGCACGGTGTCCGATGCATGGCCTGCCACGGAGGGAGCTTGCGGCATCCCCCATCAAAGGGAACCCATCGCCCGCGTTTTGCGTCAGAATCCCGATCAGGTGGATCATGGGAATCCACTCACCGTCGATTGCCGTCGCCCCTGGGAATTGAACCAGGACGCGGCAAGGCTTCGGTCAAAGGAGGCAAGGATGAACGATGCGCCCAGCGAGTCCCCGCTTTCCGAATTGCCGAGTGCGGCCGAATCGGATCGTTTCCGCGTCCTGATCGTCGAGGACGATCGCAGCCAGGCGATGTTCGCCGAAGCGATCCTGCGCGGTGCCGGGATGGAGGCCGAGGTGGTCGCGATGCCGGACGGCATGATGGCGACACTGGAGCGCTTCGAGCCGGATCTGGTGCTGATGGACCTGCACATGCCGGGCACCAGTGGCACCTCGTTGACGGAGCAGATCCGCGAACACCCGCGTTTCCGCCACATGCCGGTGGTATTCCTGACCGGCGACCAGAACCCGGACAGCGAGCTGACCGCGCTCGAACACGGCGGCGACGACTACATCGTCAAGCCCGTCCGCCCTCGCCACCTCGTGGTCGCCGTGCAAAGCCGCATCCGCCGTGCACGCGCCATCGGCCACAGCCTGCAAGTCACCACCGAGCCGACCCGGCATCCGGTGACCGGGCTGTACACCCGGCCGGCGCTGATGAAGATCCTGCTGGAGCAGGCCACCTCAGGTATCCACGGTGGCGCGCTGTTGATCGAGATGGGCAATGCCGCCGCCCTGCACGATCGCTTCGGCTACGCCGAGTTCGAAGACCTGATCAATGCCGCCGGCGGCAAGTTGCAGGAGCTGACCCGCAATGAAGCCGCCGCGCGCCTGAGCGACAACGCCTTCCTGGTCGTGGCCGGTGGTCATGATGCCGGTTGGCTGGAGGAATACGCACGCCGCCTGCGCGATGGCATTGGCTACACCGAGTTTCGTGTCGGTGACACCACCCTGCGCCTGCGTTGCACGGTGGGCTATACCACCTTCGAGCACGGCTTCAGCGACACCGGCGAGGCACTGGCCGCCGCCGAGGACGCCGCGCGCGAGGCACACGGCTCGCCGATAGGCATAGCCCGCTACCTGCCGCCCGACCGATTTGTCGCCAATGAAATCGTCGACGAATTGCGTGCTGCGCTGTCCGACGAGAAAAGCGACGCGCTGTATCTCGCCTTCCAGCCGGTGGTGGCGGTGGCCGGCGGCAACGAGGCCCGCTACCAGGTGCTGGTGCGCATGCGCGGCCCGGATGGCAGCGTGCGAAAGGCAGCGGAGTTTCTCGACATCGCCCAGAACGCCGGGCTCCTGGCAGATCTCGATCGCTGGGTGATGCAAACCGCACTGAAGCTCCTGCGTGATCGCCGTCGCGCGTCGCGGCCGATCCAGCTGATCGTCTCGCAGTCGCCGCGGACGCTGGCACAGGACAGTTACGCGAGCTGGCTGCAGCAGGCGATCCGGGATGCCGACGTGGATGGGCAAGCGCTGATCATCGATTTGCGGCTGGAAGAAGCCTTGGTCCACGCCGTCCTGCTGCGCGAATTCTGCAGACAGATGACATCCAGTGGCGTGCAGTTCTCGCTCAGCCAGTACCGGCACAACATGGAGACCTCGCAATTGATCGACGTGTTGCCGCTCGGCTATTTGCGTCTCGCTTCGGATTTTGCCCGCTTGCCGCTGGCGCAATCGCTGCACGACGAAATGCGCGAGGCCATCTATTTCGCCCATCGGCAAGGCCTGCAGGTGATCGCACAAGGCGTGGAAGATCCGCAGGCGGCCGCGGCGTTGTGGATTGGCGGCATCGATTTCATCCAAGGCAACCTGGTGCATCGCCCTGAACAAACCCTCGATTTCGACTTCCGGAGCGCCACCCTGTGAGTCCTGATACCACCGTCCGCCAGGGCCCGAACCTGATGGTGATGCGCTGGCTCGCGCTGGGCGCTGCCGCCGGCGTGGCGCTGTCCCTGCTGATCGAACGCTTCGGCATCGAAGGACCCTGGCAACTGATTGCGCTTGTGCTGGCCTTGCTCGCGCTGTTTGCGACCACCACGCTTGCGATCACCACCCGCCAACGCGATTCGCAATTGCAGGTGCAGGAGGAGCAGAACCATCGCAATGCCGAAGAAATCAGCGCGCTGCAGTTGGAAATCAATCGCCATACCCAGCTTGAGCAGGAGCTGACCCAGGCCAAGCAGGCGGCCGAATCGGCGGTGATGGCCAAGGGCGAATTCCTCGCCACCATGAGCCACGAAATCCGCACCCCGCTCAATGGCATCATCCCGATGCTCGACCTGCTGTCGAACACGCGCTTGCAGCTGGAACAGCAGGAATTCCTGAAGACTGCCTCCGCGTCTGCACAGCAACTGCTGCGGATCGTCGATGACATCCTCGATTACTCCAAGCTCGAGGCCAACCGGCTCGAACTGGAAACCACCGGCTTCAACCTGCGGGAATTGATGCAGAGCGTGCTTACCCTGATGCAGCGGCCCGCCGAAGCCAAGGGCCTGCACATGACGCTGCAGATCGATGCGGCGGTGCGCTTGCCGGTGCGTGGCGATCCGGTACGCCTGCGCCAGATCCTGAGCAATCTGCTCAGCAACGCGATCAAGTTCACCGAGCACGGCACGATCACCATGCATGTGCGGCGCATGGGCGAGAGCGGCAACCAGCACCAGTTGCGCTTCGAGGTACAGGACACCGGCATCGGCATTGATGCGGCCACCCGCGACAAGCTGTTCCGGCCCTTCAGCCAGGCCGATGCCTCGACCACCCGGCTGTACGGCGGCACCGGCCTCGGGTTGGTAATCTCGCAACGCATCGTGTCGCTGATGGGCGGCAAGATCGGGGTGGAATCCGAACCGGGGCGAGGCTCGGTGTTCTGGTTCGAGATCCCCCTGCTCAAGGTGCAAGGCGACATCACCGCGCGCCGAGAGGAGCTGCACGGCGGCCGCGTCCTGCTGATCACCACCGATGCAAAACTGCGCATGCGGCTGACGCTGCTTCTGCCCAATTGGGGCTTGCGGATCACCGCGGTGGAAAACACCCACGATGCGCTGGAAAAACTGCGTCAGGCCAGTACCCAGGGCGAGCCGTGGAATTTCTCGGTGGTGCTGGCCGACCTGTCGAGCATCCGCAGTACGGCCGTGTCGCTGGCCCGCAATATGGAACGGCGCGAGCAGTACGGCAATGCGCGGCTGGTCTACCTGCGCAGCGACGACGTGACCTCGCACGACCTGCCGGTCGGCTCGACCATCGTCGCGCGCAATATCGGCGATGCCGACTTGCGCTCGGCGCTGTCATCCTCCGGCGTGGCCTGGGCACCGCAAGACCCGCATCCCGCGCCGCCGACACCCGCACCCAAGGTCGAGCTGGGCCGTCGCGCCAACATCCTGTTGGTGGAGGACAACCCGGTCAACCTGATGGTCGCGCAACGCCTGTTGCAGGTGCTGGGGGCCGATTGCGACACCGCCGGCAATGGCCAGGCGGCACTCGCCAAGCTCGACGAGGGCGAATACGACATGGTGCTGATGGACTGCCAGATGCCGGTGCTGGACGGCTATTCGGCAACCCGTCGCTGGCGCGAGCTGGAACAGCAACGCAAGGCGCAACGCCGCCTGCCGATCGTGGCGATGACCGCCAACGCGATGGCCGGTGATCGCCGCAAATGCCTCGACGCGGGGATGGACGATTACCTCTCCAAACCGGTCAGTCGCGCCGAACTGGAACAATGCATCGCACGCTGGAAGGGAACCCATATGCCGGTACCGCCCTCTGCCCCGGCATCCGCCTCGGCCTCGCCTTCGGCCACCGCCGATCCACAGGCCGTGCCACTGCCGGCTTCGATCGACCGTGCGGTGTTGAACGAACTGCGCGAGGTGCTGGGCGATGAAGTCGACAAGATCATCGCGGTCTACCTGGAGGACGCGCCACGGCTGATCGCCCAGCTCGAACATGCGGTCTCGGCCAGCAACCCTATCGCGCTGCGGATCGCCGCGCATACGCTGAAATCCTCGAGCGCGAACGTCGGCGCGATGACCCTGTCGAATGCCGCACGCGACCTCGAATACGGCGCCCGCGACGGCACCCTCTCGCAACCGGCGCAGGCCGTCGCGCGATTGGTCAACGAATACGCCTCGGTGCGTGAAGCACTCAAGGCATCGCTTGCAGACAACAAGAAGCGCTGAGCAGCGCCTTGAGGCGGGTTCTCACGCCAACGCCATGACGGGACGTTAGATTCCTCACCCATCCGCGCAGCCATCGCGCCCCTGCGGTGCGCTCCTACGGGACTTGCGCGTAACCATCGCGGCACCTATGGGGCTGTGCAGGAGCGCACCGCAGGGGCGCGATCCCGGAAGGCACGTTGGGTGCACCTCATTGCCCCACCATTGTTGATGGCTCAGGATTCCTCGATCGCCTGCGCAAGGTAGTTCTGCTCACCCACGCGATCGATCAACGACAGGTGGGTTTCCAGCCAATCGATATGCTCTTCCTCGGAATGGAGGATGTCGGCGAACAGCTTGCGGCTGCCGATGTCGCCGATCGATTCGCAATAGGCAATCGCCTCGCGCAGCACCGGCATCGCATCCATTTCCAGAGCCAGGTCGCAACGCAGGATCTCGGTCGGCGTCTCGCCGATCCGCAGCTTGCCCAGCGCCTGGAAATTGGGCAGGCCATCGAGGAACAGGATCCGCTCGGCCAGCAGATCGGCATGCTTCATCTCGTCGATGGACTCGTGATGCTCGTGCGCGGCCAGTGTCTTCAAGCCCCAGTTCTTCAGCATCTTGGCGTGCAGGAAATACTGGTTGATCGCGGTCAGCTCGTTGAAGAGCACCTTGTTGAGGTAGCCGATGACCTTGTCGTCGCCTTTCATGGCCGTGCTCCGTGCGTGGAATGCGGGCACTGTAGCGCGCAGCGGGGAAAACCGGCGTAACGCGAATCGTCCGCGTTATCTCGTCGCGATCTGGCTGATGCGGCTCAAGCGGCGTTCGCCAGCACCGGCAGCTCCAGCGCACGGCGCGACTGCACCTCGCCGATGATCTCGCCGACGAGGCCAAGGCAGGCACCGCAGTTGGAGCCGGCCCCGGTGCGCATGGTCATCTCGGCCACGCTGCTGCATCCGGCTTCCGCGGCTTCGCGGATCACGCGGTCGGTCACGCCATTGCAGATGCAAACGTACATCGGGCACCGGGTACGGTGAGGATGGCCGCTATTCAAACGCAAATGAGAATGATAGTCAACCGCTGACTATTTTGACGCAGGCCTCGTCAGCCTGTCCGTCCCCGGACTCGCCGGCCTCAACCGCGGTAGCGGCATCCCGAGGTGCAGGTTTCACGTACCACGATCTCCGCAAGCAGCGGCAATCCCGGCTTCACCTGTTCCCAGATCCACTGCGCCAAGCGCTCACTGGTGGGATTCTCCAGCCCTTCGATCTCGTTGAGATAGTGATGGTCGAGGCGCTCCAGCACCGGCTTGAAGACGCGGCCCAGATCGGCGAAATCCATCACCCAGCCGGTATGTGGGTCAGGTTCACCCGATACATGCAATTCGATGCGGAACGAATGTCCATGCAGACGTGCGCATTTGTGCCCGTCCGGAACGTTGGGCAGCCGGTGCGCGGCCTCGAAGGTGAAACTCTTGAAGATGTCCATGCGGCGCATTCTAAGGCGATCGAACAACGCAAACCTGCGCAGGATCAAGCATCCAGCAATTCCATTGCCATCACGATCGCATCTTCGCGCCCACCGGTTGCCGGGTAGTAGCGTGGTCGCCGTCCGATTTCATTGAAGCCGCAGCGCTGGTACAGATCGATTGCACGCGGGTTGGATGGCCGCACTTCGAGGAATACGCGTTGTGCGCGTTGGCTGCGCGCGATCTTCAGCAAGGCGTGCAGCATGCGCTGACCCAGACCCTGGCCTTCGCCTCCGGGTGCCGTGCACAGGTTGAGTACATGCGCCTCACCCACCGCGACGCTGAGCACGCCATAACCGACGATGGCACCGTCACGTTCGTGCACCCACATCGAATAACCGGCATGCAGGCAGTCGCGAAAAATGCCACGCGTCCACGGAAAGGGATACGCGCGCACTTCGATCGCCATCACCGCATCGAGGTCGGTGTCCCGCATCGGGCGCAGGCTGGTCACGCCGGCCGCCACAAGCGCGACGCGCGGGTTCGCGTTCACTGCGGATCCCGCCGCAACGCGCGCAGCAAGGGCCATAGTGCGCGTTTTGCACGCGGGTCATCGCCCATCTTCGCAGCCTGCGCCAGCAGACGTGGCTGTTCCAGCAGGTGCGCTTCGGGAACACCGGCTGCCCGCGCCAGCCGCGCCAGCAGTTCGGGGGCGATATCGACGGCCCCGGATTCCCCGCCGACGTACCGATAGGTGACGAGACCCAGCTCGCCCAATACCGCGCGCTGCAGTGGATCGAAGTTCACGCGCCTGCGTCCGCATCGGCCGGCTTGCGTCGGCGCAACAAGCCCTGGATCGGGCCGGACAGGGCGTACAGCACGCTCGCACCCAGCAAGGTCTCGGCCGGCGCGATCCACAACGCGATCAACAAACCCACCACCAAGGGCAAGACGATGAACGGCACGCGGTCGGCCTTGGGGCCTTTGCCACTGCCCTTGAAGCTGGTGTAGCGGATCCGGCTGACCATCAGCAGGCCGGCGATGATGGTCAGGCCCAAGGCGAAAAAGCGCAGCTCGGTACCACTCCAGCCACCACGCTCGCAGGTCCAGACGAAGCTCGCCATCAGCCCGGCCGCAGCGGGACTGGCCAGCCCGATGAACCAGCGTTTATCGACAATCCCGACCTGGCTGTTGAAGCGGGCCAGGCGCAAGGCCGCGCAGGCCGCGTACAGGAAGGCCGCCAGCCAGCCGATCTTGCCCAGGGTGATGCCGTCATCGCGCAGCGACAGCAGCGCCCAGTAATACATGACCATCGCCGGCGCCATGCCGAAGCTGATCAAGTCGGCCAACGAGTCGTACTGCACGCCGAATTCGCTCTGGGTATTGGTCAACCGCGCGACCCGGCCATCCAGACCGTCCAGCACCGCAGCGATGAAGATCGCCACGCAGGCCGCTTCGAAGCGCCCCTGCGAAGCAGCGATGATCGCAAAGAAGCCGCCGAACAGCCCCCCTGTCGTGAACAGGTTGGGCAATAGATAGATGCCGCGGCCACGACGCGGGGCGACAGGAGCGTCTTGTTGATCCATCGCGGCAGTGTACGGGAAGCTCCGGAGGAGGATGCGAAAGCACCCCAAGAGGCCTCGTTCTCGCCAGCCATGGACGGCTGGCCACGAATCAATCATGCCAGTGATTGATTCGTGTGCGCCGAGTCCGGGCCTTGACCGGACTCGGCGTGGGCTGACAACTCCTGGATGGAGTTGTTCAGCCTTTCATAAAGACTTGCAGCGACGCCGCCACAGTGCTGCAATCAGCAGACAACCCAGCGGAGTGCGCCCATGACCCTCTTCCGATCGATTGTCCTCGTCCTCGGCGTGGCACTGGTGGCGGCACCGGCCCTGGCCCAACAACGGGTCTACAAATCCACTTCGACGGGTGGTGTGAACCAATATTCCGATACCCGGCCCGAGGGGCAATACAGCGCCCGCAACCTCGATACCCCGCGCGCGGTACCGGCCACGACCGCCGCCACCGCACCGGAAGAAAGCGCGCAGTGCAAGAGCGTGCGATCCAATCTGGCCCGCCTGCAAAGCAATGAATCGGTGGGCATCGACAGCAATGGCGACGGCAAGCCGGACCGCAACCTCAGTGCCGACGAGCGCAAATCGCAGATCGACCTGAACCAGGCCGCCGTCAAGACCTATTGCCCGCCCGCGCAGGGATGAAGTCGCTGGGCACAGTCCTGCTGGCGATCGGGCTGGCCGTCGCGGCGTGGTATTGGTTCACGGTGGAAATGCCCAAGCGCGCACAACAGCGCGCAGTCGCCGCCGAGGCCGCTGCGATCCAGGCGCAGCGCGCCAATAGCCTGTATCGCTGGCATGACGACGCCGGCAATCTGCAGATCACCGATCAGCCGCCCAAAGGGCGGCACTACGAACGCATCAGCAAGACCCCACGCGAGGGTATCGAGGTCAGCGGCAACCGCAACTGAGCGCGCGTATCGTCGCGCAAACTTCTGGTCGTGCCTGAATCGGGCCGGCGCGCGTGGCAGAATGCGCGTTTCCCGTCTCGCTAGACCGCCATGCGCCTGTCGCAATTCCATCTTCGTACCGAAAAGGAAACCCCCGCCGACGCCGAAATCATCAGCCACAAGCTGATGCTCAAGGCCGGCATGATCCGCAAGCTCGCCGCCGGCCTCTACACCTGGTCGCCGCTGGGTCTGCGCGTGCTGCGCAAGGTCGAGGCGGTGGTGCGCGAGGAAATGAACCGCGCCGGTGCGATCGAAATGGCGATGCCGTCGATCCAGCCGAAAGAGTTGTGGGATGAAACCGGGCGCTGGGCGAAATTCGGCCCGCAACTGCTGAAAATCCGCGACCGCAAGGAACAGGACTACTGCTTCACTCCGACTGCCGAAGAGGCGGTAACCGATTTCTTCCGTCAGGAATTCGCCAGTTACAAGCAATTGCCGGTGAACCTCTACCAGATCACCAGCAAGTTCCGCGACGAGATCCGCCCGCGTTTCGGGGTGATGCGCGCGCGCGAATTCATCATGAAGGACGCCTATTCCTTCCATATCGATGACGCGTCGCTGCATGCCGAATACCAGAACATGTATGCCACCTATTCGCGCATCTTCACCCGCCTCGGGCTGGAATTCCGCGCGGTGGCGGCCGATACCGGCGCCATTGGCGGCAGCGCCTCGCACGAATTCCAGGTGCTGGCCGATTCCGGCGAGGACGCCACCGTGTTTTCCGATGGCTCCGATTACGCGGCGAATGTGGAATTGGCGGAAGCGGTTTCGCCCGGCCCACGCGCGGACGCATCGGAACCGCTTCGCGACATCGATACGCCCACCCAGAAAACCTGCGAGGACGTCGCCGCGTTGATGGGGATCTCGCTTCACCGCACCGTCAAATCGGTGGCCCTGATCGGCCGTGATGCCGATGGCAGCGATCAATTTGTGCTGGCGCTGGTGCGCGGCGACCATGTGGTGAATGAAATCAAATTGGCGAAACTGCCGGGACTTTCCGAATATCGACTCGCCAGCGAAGCGGAGATTCTCGACCACCTCGGCAGCGAGCCCGGTTTCCTTGGCCCGCTGCATCCGCGCAAAGCCATTCGCGTCATCGCCGACCGCACGGTCGCGGCCATGTCGGACTTCGTGGTGGGTGCCAACAAACCCGGCTTCCATATCGCCGGCGTGAATTGGGGCCGCGACCTGGCGGAACCCGAAGTCGCCGATATCCGCAACGTGGTCGAGGGCGATCCTTCGCCGGACGGCAAAGGCACTCTGCGAATGGCGCGCGGGATCGAGGTTGGCCATGTGTTCGCGCTGGGCCGCAAATACTCCGAGGCGATGCAGTGCAGCGTGCTGGATTCCAACGGCAAGGCCGTGCATCCGGCGATGGGCTGCTACGGGATCGGCATTTCCCGGATCGTGGCGGCGGCGATCGAACAGAACCACGACGAGGCGGGAATCAAATGGCCGGCAGCGATGGCGCCGTGGCAGGTGGCGATTTGCGTGATCAATCCGAAAAACGACGCCGCCATCGTCGCTGCCGCCGAAGCACTGCACGCGGAACTGCTGGCATCCGGAATCGATTGCGTGCTGGACGACCGCGGCCTGCGCCCCGGCGCGATGTTTGCCGATATCGAGTTGATCGGCATTCCGCAGCGGGTGGTGGTCTCCGGTCGTGGCCTGGAAGCGGGCAGTTTCGAATATCGTGCCCGCAGTGAAACCGAGTCCGAAAACCTGAACCGGGACGCATTGCTGCAAAAACTCCTCGGCTGATTCGAATATTCCTGTTGTTTTATCCGGAAATCGGGTTATTATTCCGGCGTCCGCGCCGCGGATAACCCATTCCCGGGAATTTCCAGAGGAAATCCGATCATGAGCATGAATATCGACACCCTCAGCCCGCAGGAACTGGCGGCCCTGATCAAGCGCGCCAATACCCGTCGCAAGGTGCTGGCCAAGCGCAAGCCCGCCAACCAGACCAAGGCCGCGGTGGCCAAACTGCTGAAGAGCGCCGGCTGGAGCTTCGAGGAACTGTTCGGCAAGGTCGGCGCCAGCGCACCGGCGGCCCCGGCGAAGAAGGCCGGCAAGCCCAAGAAGGGCGGTAGCCGCGCCGCGGTCGCACCGAAATACCGCAATCCGGCCAATGAAAAGGAAACCTGGTCGGGTCGTGGTCGCTCGCCGCGCTGGCTGGCAGCATTGACCGCTGCCGGCCACAAGATGGATGAGTACCTGATCAAGTAATTCGGATTCTGTCGAATTGCACGTTGTCGAAAATGCCGGCCTGAATGCCGGCATTTTCTTTGGCTCGCCAGCGCATGGCTGTAGGCCGCAAATTGCAAGGGAACTTCTGATCAATTCATAGATTCGAAGGTCGCCGTCACAAATTGCGCCGCGCGCTGACCAGCAAATTCCCGAACACCAGCCCCGCCACCAGTGCCATCAGTGTGCTGAAGACCGCCATCGCCGCCGCCTGCCCCGCGCCGAAATCCTGACTCTGCACCAACGACACCACCCCGCGCAGGGCGACGCTGCCAGGTACCAGCATGATGATGCCGGGCAGGCGCACCAAGGCGCCGGGGCGGTTGGTCATGCGCGCATAGGCATTACTGGCTGCGGTGGTCACGAACGCGCCGAGGAAGACACCCGCACCCGAACCCAACCACTCGCCGCCATAGCGCGAGACCAGATAACCGCATACCGCGGACAGCATCACCAACGGGTAATCGCGCCGCTGTGCCTGGAACAGCACGGCGAATGCATAGGCCGCAAGCGCCAATGCACTCCAGGCCACCCAATCCGGTTGCGGCCGCAAGGCATGGACCCGTGGCTCGATTCCGAAAAACCCGGCCACCGCCAAGGCAATCGCGGTACCGATGGTGAGGTTGACCACGGTCATCGCCGCGCCGGCGAACCGCGCGGTGCCCGAAACCAGATGCCGACTGGCCAATTCGCTGGCGGCAAGCGCCAGAGTCATTCCCGGCACCAGCACGATCAGCGAGGCGATGATCACCGTATTGAGATTCAACGGCGCCAGCCACGCGCTGACCAGAATCGCCACGCTGCCGGCCAGCAAGCCCGACAACGCCTCGAAACCTTCATGCAGGCGCTTGCGCGATTGCGCGGCCAACAGCAACAAGCCAATTCCGAGCCCAGTCGTCCCGGCAACGCCGATTTCCAGCCACGGCAGCCGCAGCAAACCCGCCACTGCCGCCGACGCCAAGGCGAAGCCCAGCACCAGCACCGCCAATGCGCGCGACGATGCGGGACGTTCCAGCGCTTGCAACGCGGCGCGACCGGCCGGGATATCGAGCTTGCCGGAAATCACGTCCTCGGCGATGCGGTCGGCCGCGCACAGCCGCCGCAGATTGGTATCACCAAGTCCGGGCCTGACAATGCGGGTGATCTCGGTATGCCGCCCCGGCCGTGACGGATCGCGGAACGACAGGATGATGCCGGTCGGGTTGGACCACGGCTCGCATTCCACCAGCAGGCGCTTGGCGACCAGTTCGATCGCGCCTTCCATGCGCTGCGCGGTGGTGCCGTAGGCATGCAGATGCCACGCCAATTCCTCGATGAAGGCGATGCGTTCGGCGTAGGTTGCGTCGGGCGTCTCGGCGGTCGTCATCGTTCGGCAAGCATGCCATGCGTCGGCCTGCATTCCCACGCAGGCCCCGCATTGCGTAAGCTTGGCAGGCGCATGTCCAATGATTCAGCCCAAATCCGACCCACGGTCGAACTCGACGCGTCCGATGCCGGGCGGGTTCTGCGCCTGCGTGGGCGCTGGACGCTGCGCTATTCGGATGACGTCAAGGGCATGCTGGACGGTGCACCCGCGCAGGTCACGATGATCGATGCGCGCGACTGCGAACGCATCGATACCTTGGGCGTGCTGCAACTGTTGCGTTTCGCCGATGGCCGCAAGATCCCGTACGCGGCCCTGCATTTCCGCGCCGACCAGCAGGCGCTGGTGGATGCAATCGAAGACGTCCATGACGACCGCCCGGTCCTGAAGAAGGAATACGGCGTACGCGCCATGCTCGGCCGGGTCGGCTTCGGCCTGGTCGACAACGCCAGCGAAGTGATGGCGCTGGTGAGCTTCTTCGGTGAATTCCTGATCAAGATCCTGCGCTTGTTCAAGGAACCCAGCCGGTTCCGCCTGACCGCCACCGTCCACCACATGGAGCAGGTCGGCCTTGATGCGGTACCGCTGGTCGCGCTGTTGTCGTTCATGGTCGGCGCGGTGATCGCCTTCCTCGGCGCGATGGTGCTGAAGGACTTCGGCGCGACCATCTTCGTGGTCGAACTGGTCAGCGCCGCCTTCCTGCGCGAATTCGGCGTGCTGCTGACGGCCATTCTGCTGGCCGGCCGCACCGCCAGCGCCTTCACCGCGCAGATCGGCATGATGGTCAATCGTGAGGAAGTCGATGCGATCCGCGTGCTCGGGCTGGACCCGGTCGACCTGTTGGTGATCCCGCGCGTGCTGGCACTTTTGGCCATGCTGCCGCTGCTGACCTTCATCGCGATGATCTGCGGCCTGCTCGGCGGCATGGCGGTCGGCGCGTTCAGCCTCGGCATCCCGCCGCCGGCCTACATGGCGCGCATGTACGAAATGATGCAGTTCCGGCATTTCATCGTCGGCATGATCAAGGCGCCGGTGTTTGCCCTCGTGATCGGCCTGATCGGCTGCCTGGAAGGCCTGCAGACCCAGGGCACGGCGCAGTCGCTGGGTGAGCGCACCACCTCCAGCGTGGTGCAGGCGATCTCGATGGTGATCGTGATCGACGCCTTCGCCGCACTGTGGTTCATGCAGATGGATTACTGAGCATGGCGTCCGGATCGGTCTTCCGCACCATCGATGGCGTGATCGTCGAAGACGATGCGCTGATCCGCATTCGCGGCCTTGCCAACCATTTCGGCGAGCAGGTGGTGCATGACGGGCTCGACCTCGACGTGCGCCGTGGCGAAATCCTTGGCGTGGTCGGCGGTTCGGGCACCGGCAAGTCGGTGCTGATGCGCTCGATCCTCGGCCTGCGCACCCCGAATGCCGGCAATATCAAGGTGTTGGGCGTGGATGCGCGCAGCCCCAAGCAGGAAATCCGCCGACACATCGAACGCAACAGCGGCGTGCTGTTCCAGGACGGCGCGCTGTTTTCCTCGCTGACCGTCGGTGAGAACGTGCAGGTGCCGATCAAGGAGCATTACCCGGATCTCGGGAAATCCCTGCGCTACGAGCTGGCCCTGCTCAAGATCAAGCTCGCCGGGCTGCCGGCGGGTGCGATCGACAAATTGCCCTCGCAACTGTCGGGCGGCATGCGCAAGCGTGCAGGTCTCGCCCGCGCGCTGGCGCTGGACCCGCCCCTGCTGTTCCTCGACGAACCCACCGCCGGTCTCGATCCGATCGGCGCGGCCGCCTTCGACCAGCTGATCCGGGCGCTGCAGCAGGCGCTGGGGCTGACCGTATTCCTGATCACCCATGACCTCGATACCCTGTACACGATCTGCGACCGGGTCGCGGTGCTCGCCGACCGCAAGGTCATCGCCACCGCCCCGGTGGACGAACTTGAAACGCTCGATCACCCTTGGGTGCAGGAGTATTTCAATGGCCCGCGGGGGCGGGCGGCACGTGGTTGAATCGCATCGCGCCATCGCAGGCCCTCTCGTCCGTCACGCCGCGGTGCAACTGCTGGCGTTGCGGCACTGCCCGGCGATTTGTTGCACCATGGCACCAGCGAGGTTGCACTGAATGGAAACCAAGGCCAATTACGTCCTGATCGGCGGCTTCACCGTGCTCACGGTGGTGTTCCTGCTGCTGTTCACCTTGTGGGCGACCAAATTCTCGACCTCGCGCGACTGGACCTCGTATGAAGTCGTCTTCAACGAGGCCGTCACCGGTCTGACCGAAGGCAGCAGCGTGCAATACAACGGCCTCGGGGTCGGCACCGTGGAGAGCCTGAGCCTCGACGACAAGGATGCGCGCCGGGTCATCGCGATCCTCAAGCTGCGCAAGAACACGCCGGTCAAGATCGACACCCGCGCAACGATCTCGCAGCAGGGCATCACCGGCGTGCCCTTCATCCTGCTCAGCGGCGGCAGCCCCAAAGCCGCCATGCTGGAGGCGCAGCCCGGCGAAGACTATCCGATCATCCACGCCACACCTTCGGCATTGCAGAACATCTCCGATACCGCCACCCGCTTGGTGGCGCGGCTTGACCAGTTGATGAGCGACGAGAACATCCGCCACATCAATGCCACGCTGGCGAACTTGCAGCAGACCACCGATACGCTGGCGCAGAATCGCGAAAACATCGCCCAGATTCTCGTCAATGCACGCGATGCCTCGGCCGGCCTGCGCACCACCCTCGCCAGCGCGAATGGCACGATCCAAGGCATCGACCAGAATCTGGTGAAGCGCCTGCCGGCCTTGCTGGACAAACTCGATGCGACCATCAGCAAGCTCGATTCCGCGGCCGGCAATGCCAACGCGATGATCGCCGAGAACCGCCCGGCCTTGCGCAGCTTCACCCATGACGGGCTGAGCCAGGTGAATCCGACCCTGATCGAGCTGCAGGGCGTGCTGCGCGACCTGCACAACGTGGTCGATCGCCTGGACAATCACCCGGCCCGCTACATCCTCGGTCGCAATGCACCCAGGGAGTTCGATCCGAAATGACACGCTACCGAAGCTTCGTCCCCGCCCTGCTCGCCGTCGCCCTGCTGTGCGGCTGCGCCGGCCTCATCGGCGGCCCAAGCGAGCCAACCTCGGTCTATGCGCCGGTACTGGATAGCCAGCCCGATGCCGCCTGGCCCACCGTGACCTGGTCGCTGGACCTCGCTCGGCAAAGCAGCGCGCCGGCGCTCGATGGCCCGAGCATCATGGTCAGCCCGACACCGGGCGAATTGCAGGCCTACCGCGGTGCCCGCTGGGCGCAAGTACCGGGGGCGATGATCGAAACCAGCCTGTTGCGCACGCTGGAAGACAGCGGCAAGATCACCTCGGTCTCGCGGCAGGGCAGTGGTGCGGCCGCCACCTATCGCCTGCTGCTCGACTTGCGCGATTTCCGTTCCGATTACGCCGGCGGCGCGACGCCGTCCGCCACCATTGAAGTGAACGCGAAACTGCTGCATCTGTCCGACCAGGCGATCGTCGGCAGCCATACCTTCAAGATCGTGCAGCCCTCGTCCGGGGTCGACGTGGCGCAAGTGTCCGACGCTTTTGCAAAGGCACTCGATACGCTCGGCCACGACCTCGCCGGTTGGACCCTGGAAACCGGACAGGCGCACGAACGCCAGCATTCACGATGAGGGGCGCGACGGCCTCGGCGCGCATCCCTGGGAGACACAGATGAGTGACACCACTGCCGACGCCATCGCACGCGAAGCGATGGAGTACGACATCGTCGTGGTCGGTGCCGGCCCCGCTGGCCTCGCCACCGCGATCAGGCTCAAGCAACTGGCTGCCGACAGTGGCCGCGAGGTCTCGGTCTGCGTGCTGGAAAAGGGGTCCGAACCGGGCGCGCACATCCTCTCCGGTGCCATCGTCGATCCGAAGGCCCTGACCGAACTGTTCCCCGATTGGGCCGAGCGCGGCGCGCCGCTGAAGCAGGCGGTGACTCGCGATGAATTCCTGTTCCTGAGCGAGACCGGCGCCCGCGCCACCCCACATTGGCTGCTGCCGGCCTGTTTCCACAACGACGGCAATTACATCGTCAGCCTGGGCGCGTTGACGCGCTGGCTGGCGCAGCAGGCGGAAAGCCTCGGGGTGGAGATCTTCCCCGGCTTCGCCGCCGCCGAAGTGCTGTACGACGCGACCGGTGCGGTCAGGGGCGTGGCTACCGGCGACATGGGCATCGGCAAGGACGGCCAGCCGACCGACCAGTTCCAGCGCGGCATGGAACTGCTCGCCAAGTACACGATCTTCGCCGAAGGCGCGCGCGGGCAACTGGGCCGCCAGTTGATCGCGAAGTACGCGCTGGACGCCGGCAAGGATCCGCAGAGTTATGCCATCGGCATCAAGGAGCTGTGGCAGGCGGATCCCGCCAGACATCAGCCGGGATTGGTGGTGCACACCGCCGGTTGGCCGCTGGATGGCGCCACCTATGGCGGCTCCTTCCTCTACCACGCCGAAGGCGGGCAAATCGCGATCGGTTTCGTGATCGGGCTGGACTACAAAAACCCATGGCTGAGCCCGTTCGGCGAGTTCCAGCGCTTCAAGACCCATCCTGCCATCGCCAAGCACCTGCAGGGCGGCAAGCGGATCGGCTATGGCGCCCGCGCGCTGACCGCCGGTGGCCTGCTGAGCCTGCCGAAGACGGTCTTCCCGGGCGGCGCACTGGTCGGCTGCGAGGCCGGTTTCCTCAATGCCAGCCGGATCAAGGGCAGCCATGCCGCGATCAAGACCGGCATGCTGGCCGCCGAAGCCGCGTTCGCGGCGCTGGGCGAAGGCCGCCAGCACGATGAACTCACCGCCTACCCGGTGGCATTCGAGAACAGCTGGCTGCATGCGGAATTGCAGCAGTCGAAGAATTTCAAGCAGTGGTTCAAGAAAGGCCGCAGCTTCGCCACCCTGATGACAGGCATCGAGCAATGGCTGCTGCCCAGGCTCGGTATCCGCAACCCGCCGTGGACGATCCATCGCACGCAGCCCGACCACGCCTGCCTGCAACCGGCGGCGAACCAACCGAAGATCGAGTACCCCAAGCCCGACGGCGTGCTGACCTTCGACCGCCTCAGCTCGGTGTTCCTCTCCAGCACCCACCACAACGAGAACCAGCCGGCGCATTTGACCCTGAAGGACCCGGCGATCCCGGTGGCGGTGAACCTGAAGGACTACGCCGGGCCGGAAGCCCGCTATTGCCCGGCCGGCGTCTACGAATTCGTCGACGAGGCCGGCCAACCGCGCCTGCAGATCAATGCCGCCAACTGCGTGCACTGCAAGACCTGCGATATCAAGGACCCGACCCAGAACATCGTCTGGGTGGCCCCCGAAGGCGGCGGTGGGCCGAATTACCAGAACATGTGACTCCTGTCCCCCGCCGGCTCACGCTGACTGGCCGTCGGTTACATATGCTTGAACCGGCAATTGCAACTGCCTGCGTTGCGGGCAACTTTGACAGGCTCCGGAAGTCCGGCCCTTATCGCGAATGTCCCCCGGCAGCGACATGGTCGCTGCCTCCTCCTTTATTTCGCGAAAAGGACCGACCTCCCGGAGCCTCTCGGCGATGCGCGGTTTGGCCGCTTCAGTGCAGCGGCACGCCCGTCTTGCTGACCGCTTCCTCGCGGCTCACGCCTTCGGCCAGCTCCACCAGCTTCAGACCTGCCGGGGTGACGTCGAACACGCCCAGCTCAGTGATGATGCGGTTGACCACGCCCACGCCGGTCAGCGGCAGGGTGCACTGCGGCAGGATCTTCGAGGTGCCAGCCTTGGTGACGTGTTCCATCAGCACCACCACCTTGCGCACCCCGGCGACCAGGTCCATCGCCCCGCCCATGCCCTTGACCATCTTGCCGGGCACCATCCAGTTGGCCAAGTCCCCTTTGTCGGTGACTTCCATCGCGCCGAGGATGGCGAGGTCGATATGGCCGCCGCGGATCATCGCGAAACTGTCGTGGCTGCCGAAGAAACTGGACCCGGGCAGCGCCGTCACCGTCTGCTTTCCGGCGTTGATCAGGTCGGCGTCGAGCTGGGCCTCGGTGGGAAATGGGCCGATGCCGAGCAAGCCGTTCTCGCTCTGCAGCCACACGTTCACGCCGTCGGGGATGTAGTTGGCCACCAGGGTCGGCAAGCCGATGCCGAGGTTCACGTAAGCGCCGTCGGTGAGTTCCTGCGCGGCACGGCGCGCCATCTGTTCGCGGTTCCAGGCCATGAGGTTCGCTCCTTGTTGGCCCCTCTCCCTCCGGGAGAGGGGTTGGGGTGAGGGTTCGGGGAAGCGACGGAATCCGGGTTCCAGCGGCTTCGCCGAACCCTCATCCGCCCTTCGGTCACCTTCTCCCGAAGGAAGAAGGAAAAAGCGTCAGTCCGCGCGCACAGTGCGCTGCTCGATGCGTTTCTCGGGCGTGGCATTGACCACGATGCGCTGCACATAGATGCCGGGCAGGTGGACGTGATCCGGCTCGATGTCGCCCAGGCCGACCAGTTCCTCGACCTCGACCACGCAGACCTTGCCAGCCATTGCGCAGGCCGGGTTGAAATTGCGCGCGGTCTTGCGGAACACCAGGTTGCCGGACGGGTCCGCCTTCCATGCCTTGACCAGGGACACATCGGCCTTCAGCGCGGTTTCCATCACGTACATGCGGCCGTCGAACTCGCGCGTTTCCTTGCCCTCGGCCACCACGGTGCCGTAGCCGGTGGCGGTGAAGAAGGCCGGGATGCCTGCGCCGCCGGCGCGCAGGCGCTCGGCCAGCGTGCCTTGCGGATTGAACTCCAGCTCCAGCTCGCCGGCGAGGAACTGGCGCTCGAATTCCTTGTTCTCGCCGACGTAGGACGAAATCATCTTCTTGATCTGGCGCGTACCCAGCAGCTGTCCGAGGCCGAAGCCATCGACGCCGGCGTTGTTGGAAATCACGGTCAACCCATGCACATTGGAATCGCGCAGCGCCGCGATCAGCGCCTCGGGGATGCCGCACAGGCCGAAACCGCCCACGGCGAGGGTCTGGCCATCCGCCACCAGCCCGTCGAGGGCGGCGGCGGCGCTGGGGAAAAGCTTGCCACTGGATGTCACGGACGTTTCTCCGCTGGAAGTCACCCCGCCAATTCTAGCCGCCATCGCGTCAAGGCCCAGCGTACTTTCGGGCAGGCATGCCGATACGGACGGCAGCATCGGGGCGCGTTCGCTACAATGACGGGCTGGCCGTACCCATTCGGCCCATCCTCCCCAACGATGTCGAAACGATGAAGATTCTCGTCGCTTACAAGCGCGTGGTGGACGCCAACGTCCGCATCCAGGTCAAGCCGGATGGCTCCGGCGTGGTCACCGATGGCGTCAAGCTGTCGCCCAATCCGTTCGACGATATCGCGCTGGAAGAAGCGCTGCGCCTGCGCGACAAGGGCATCGCCACCGAAGTGGTGGTCGCCACGATTGCCCCGGCCGACGCCCAGCCGCATCTGCGCAACGGGCTTGCGATGGGTGCCAACCGCGCGATCCATGTCGTCGCCGAGCAGCCGCTGTCGCCGCTGGCCGCCGCCCGCACCCTGCTCAAGCTGATCGAGCGCGAACAGCCCGACCTGGTCCTGCTGGGCAAGCAGGCAATCGACGATGACGCCAACCAGACCGGGCAGATGCTGGCCACCCTGTGGGGCCGCCCGCAGGCCACCTTCGCCAGTCAGCTGACGGTCGAAGGCGGCAAGGCGACGGTCGTACGCGAGGTCGATGCGGGTCTTGAAACGCTCGAGGTCGACCTGCCGGCCGTGGTCACCACCGACCTGCGCCTGAACGAGCCGCGCTTCATCAAGCTGCCCGACATCATGAAGGCCAAGAGCAAGCCGCTGCAGACGATCCCGCTGGCCGAGCTGGGCGTCGACGCCGGCGCGCCGCCGCAGGTCACCCATTACGCACCGCCGGCAGGACGCAGTCGCGGGGTGATGGTCAAGGACGCGGCCGAATTGGTGGCTGCGCTGAAAACCAAGGGTCTGCTGTAAACCCACATCCGTAGGAGCGCACCGCAGGGGCGCGACCCACCAGGCATCGCGCCCCTGCGGTGCGCTCCTACAGAGATTCACTTTGCATCGCGCCCCTTCGGTGCGCTCCCACAGAGATTCGAGGTAACGCGCCATGTCCAATGTCCTCATCGTCGCGGAACATCTGAACGGCAAGCTCAACGCTGCCACCGCGCGCTGCGTGTCTGCTGCGGCAGCACTGTCGCCGACCGCCATCGACATCGTGGTGCTGGCTGCCGACGCGAACGCCATCGCCGCACAGGCAGCGCAGATCACCAGCGTGCGCAAGGTGCTGGCCGTCAGCCATCCCGCCAATGCCAACGCCATCGCGCAAGTGCAGACACCGCAGATCGCCCAGCTGGCCAGCGGCTACAGCCACGTATTCGGACCATCGACCACCTTCGGCAAGGACCTGATGCCCGCCGTGGCCGCCTTGCTCGGCGTCGATCAGGTGTCCGACCTGATGGCAGTCGAAGGCAGCCACAGCTTCAAGCGCCCGATCTATGCCGGCAACGCCATCATCACCGTGCAGATGCCGGCCGGCACCACGGTGGTTGCGACCGTGCGGACCGCCTCATGGCCGGAAGCCGCCAGCGGCGGCAGCGCCGCGGTCGAAGCCACGGCGGTCGACGTGCCGTTGCCCAGCCACACCCGCTACATCGGCCTGGCCGGTGCCAGCTCCGATCGACCCGACCTGCAATCCGCGCGGCGCGTGGTCTCGGGCGGGCGCGGCGTCGGCTCGGCGGAGAACTTCCGCATCATCTACGGCCTCGCCGACAAGCTCGGCGCGGCGGTCGGCGCCTCGCGCGCTGCGGTCGATGCCGGTTACGTCCCGAGCGACCTGCAGGTCGGCCAGACCGGCAAGATCATCGCGCCGGAGCTCTACGTCGCGGTCGGCATTTCCGGCGCGATCCAGCACCTCACCGGGATCAAGGACGCCGGCACCATTGTCGCCATCAACAAGGACGGCGATGCGCCGATCTTCGAGATCGCCGACATCGGCCTGGTCGGCGACTTGTTCAAGGTGCTGCCTGAGCTGGAAGCAGCGCTGGGTTGAGCGCGTCTTGCAGGCTCAGCCGAGCTTCTGGCGCAGGTAGTCGAGCAGGTCGATGCGGGTGATCAGGCCGAGGAAGCCCTCGCCTTCCATCACGATGGCGACGTGGCCGCGGTCGAATACCGGCAACAGTGCCTCGATTGGCGCGTTCACGCTCACCTTGTCCAGCCGCTGCACCATCGCCGCCCGCGCCGGATCGCCGAAGCGCGACTCGTCGCCATAGACGTGCAGCAGCATGTCGGATTCGTCGAGGATGCCGACGATCCGCTCGCCCTCCATCACCGGCAATTGCGAGATGCCCTCGGCCCGCATCTTCTGCCAAGCGCTGCTCAGGCTCTCCTCCGGCGTCACCGTCACCATGGCGTGATCCGCGAACGGGCGTCGGATCAGGTCGCGCAAGCCGCCCTGCGCGGCCGCGGTTTGCGGGTTGCCTTGTTGGTTTGACTCGTTCATCGACTCCATCCCGGCGGATCGCCCATCGTCGCGGCATCCGTTGAAAAACCGCGTGTCTCGCCCAAGGATAGCCGAACAACTCCCATCACGACGTGCACACATACGTGCATCGACATGCCCTGCGGGAATCACTCACCGCGAGCCAGCACACACCATCGAAGGAATCGTCGCTCGATCAAACAGGCGACCGCGGCGTGCAGCAACGATGGCCCAAGCCGGTTGCACATGCCACGCAGACTCGGCCTGCCGCGGCGACCGGATTGGCAGTCGCCGCGACGGTCCGTGACATCAATTGGTGCGTTCGTACATCTCCAGCAGTCGCTGCTTGGCGGCCAACTTTTCGCGCTTCATCTGCCCGAGCCGGGTGTCGTCGATCGGCAGCACGCCGAGTTCCGCGTCATTGACCTGCTGATCCAGCTCTCGATGGCGGAAATACAGCTGGCGAAACTCGGTGTTGGCCTTCATCAACGCTTCGATCTCTTCCTGCGGTTGCCCTTCAAACATGGAGACCTCCTGTTGCAGTGGAACGCTGCGCGCCCCTGCCGGGGCGACGCCTTGCGGGAGCGGCAACCGAGGTTGCCGCCATGCCATGCACGCCGGCCGAAGCCGGAGTGCGGGTACGGGCTCCGGCCATTCCCGAGGCCGGAAAAACAAACGCCCCGCGACGAGACCGTGCGGGGCGCTTCGATTGGGGATGCAAGCGGGGATCGACACTCTCCACCACCCGGCCACTTCCGCACGGCATGGGTGCGGCAGCGATCATCGGATTGTCGAGCGGGTCATGCATCGGCCGGTCTCCGGCCAGACGGTTGTAAGCGGATTGGAACCATCTGGGTATATGACCCTACGCCGCCCGGCGCGCGTCTGCAAGTGCCCAGGCTGAACGCTCGGGATGCGCCGCCAAACGCCTCACAACTTATTGTTGTATCAAGGATTTTTTGTGACGATCACGTCAACGCGACGGTTCTTCGCCCGCCCGGCCGCCGTGCCGTTGTCGGCGATCGGCTGCGCCGCACCGACGCCGCTGGCGCTGATCCGATCCCGTGCCACGCCCGCGGCCGCGAGGGTGGCGCGAATCTGCTGGGCACGCCGTTCGGACAAGGACTGGTTGGCAGCGGCGGCACCTTGGCTATCGGTATGCCCGACGATCTGGATCTGGCTACCGGGCAATGCCGCCAGATAGATCCCGAGCGCGCGCACGCTTGCGGCCGCCTCCTGCGTCAGTTCCGCCTGCCCGCTGGCAAACGCGCTACCGGCCACCGTATAGACATCGCCACGCGCGTCGTTGCGCATCGGCGGCATCGCGGCACCGGCGGTCAACTCGGCTTCCTTGCGCGCCAACTGGGCTTCCCGTGCGCGCGCTGCCTCCGCCTTGTCCTGCTGCACACTCACCGCGCCGTCGAGCGCAGCTTGTGCCTGCTGGTTCTGTTCCTGCATGCGCTGCGCTTCCTCGGCCTGCAACTGTGCCTGCAGGCGCAGGCGATCGGCCTCGGCACGCGCGTTTTCGGCATCGCGCCGACTGGCCTCCACCCGCAGGTTGTCGCGTTCGCGTTCCAGTCGATCGACATCCTTGCGTGCGGCTTCGATCCGCGCCGCCTGCTCGGCGATGTCGACGCGTCGCCGGGCCATGTCGGCGGCGGCCGCGCGATCACTGCGCCCCGCTGTCGCCTGCGCGGCAAGCGCTTGGCGTGCCTGCAGGCGTTCGTATTGGGCCAGCGTGCCCAACAGCGGGTCGGCATCCAGCGTCTGCAAGCGCTGTTCTGGCGTGCCGGCGGGAATGGGGATGTCGAGCGGATCGGCCATGCGCGCATCGCCATCCATCTGCAACTGGCTGCGCAGCCCATCGACATCCGCACGCAGCTGCAGCAGCGACGAGCGCGTGGTCTGGCTGCGGCTGCGCACCCGCGCCAGATCGGCGTCCGCGGCCGCAGCCACGGCCAGCGCGCGCGCATCGGCATCGCGCCGGCGCTCCATCGCCGCCTGCGCCGCCTGCAATTCGCTGCGCGCCGAGGCCAGCGCATCGCGGGCGTACTGGTCGGCGTCGGCCGCTTCCGCCCCCGCGACCGCTTGCCTCGCCGCATCCAGCTCGGCGGTCGGTGGCGGCAGGGTGGCGCAGCCGGCGAGGGTCAATGTGGCCGTTGCCAATGACGCGTGCAGGGCGTGGCGGATTTGTGCGAAGCTTGGGCGCATGGGCGGTCACGGCTCGAAGGAGTCCGGTGGCCATTGTGGGAAGCCGCCGCCGGTGATGCAACGGCACGCTGCGCGGCCTCGGGAGAGCGCATGGATATCAGTCCGTTTTTCAAGACGATGGCGGAAAAGAACGGTTCGGACATGTTCCTGTCCACCGGCTCACCGGTGAACATCAAGTTCGAAGGCGACCTGGTGCCGATGAGTCTGTCGCCGCTGGTGCCGGGTGAATGCAAGACGATCGCCTACTCGCTGATGGATGCGGCGCAGATTTCCGAATTCGAGCGCGAGAAAGAGCTGAACATGGCGATCTCGGTGCCCAACTGCGGGCGCTTCCGCGTCAACGTGTTCCAGCAGCGCGGCGAGGTCGGGATGGTGATCCGCGCGATCCGCAGCGACATCCCCAGCATCGAGGACCTGCAACTGCCGACGGTGCTGAAGGACATCATCATGGCCCCGCGCGGGCTGGTGCTGATCGTCGGCTCCACCGGTTCCGGCAAGTCGACCACCCTGGCCTCGATGATCGACCACCGCAACAACACATCCACCGGCCACATCCTCACCATCGAGGACCCGATCGAATTCCTGCACCGGCACAAGAAGTCGGTGGTCAACCAGCGCGAAGTGGGCCTCGATACCCACAGCTTCCACGCCGCGCTCAAGAACGCGATGCGTGAGGCGCCGGACGTGATCCTGATCGGCGAAATCCGCGACGAGGCGACCATGGAGGCGGCGATTGCCTTCGCCGAAACCGGTCACATCTGCCTCGCCACCTTGCACTCCAACAACGCCGACCAGACCATCGAGCGCATCCTCAACTTCTTCCCCGAGGGTGCGCACAAGAATGTGCTGATGAACCTCGCGCTGAACCTCAAGGCGGTGGTCAGCCAGCGCCTTGTGGTGGGGCTGGATGGCCGCCGCATGCCGGCCACCGAAGTGCTGATCAATACACCCTTGATCCGCGACCTGCTGCGCCGGGGCGAGGTGCACAAGGTCAAGCAGGCGATGGAAGAATCGCTGCAGGATGGCATGCAGACCTTCGACCAGTGCCTGTTCCGGCTCTACAAGGAAGGCCGCGTCGACATGGAAGAAGCACTCAAGGCGGCCGATTCACGCGACGGCCTGGCGCTCAAGTTCCGCCTGTCGGAAGGCGGCAGCGGCGAGCACGATCCCTACGCGGATACCTTCAGCGCCGGTTGATCGAATCCCTGTCACGCCATCGCGCCCCTGCGGTGCGCTCCTGCAGTGTTGCCCCGTGGGAGCGCACCGCAGGGGCGCGACAAGGTTGCGACAGTCGACAGCCTGCCCGCGTGGCCTAGTCGCACCCGTTCCGGAGGTTCCTGCGACAGCCGCGCAAGGACGCAAATCAGGCTGGTGCGTCCGGCTGGTTCTCCGGGCGCGCGTCATCGAACTCCGGCAACGCCAGGCATTCCTTCTCGATCCGCGCAATCGCCGGATACGCCGCCATATCGATGCCGACGCGGCGGGCGTTGTAGACCTGCGGAATCAGGCAGCAATCGGAAAAGCCCGGCGTATCACCATCGCAATAGGTGCCGGTCGACGGATGATCCTTCAGTTGGGTTTCGAGCACCCGGAACCCGGTCTCGATCCAGTGCCGCATCCACGCCTCGCGCTGCGGCTGTGACAGCTGCCATTCGCGTTCGAAATACTGCAACACCCGCAGGTTGTTGAGCGGATGGATGTCGCAGGCGACCATCAGCCCCAGGGCGCGGGCGCGTTGGCGTTCGCGTGAGGTGGCAGGCAGCAGCGGACTATCCGGCCAGATCTCGTCCAGGTATTCGAGGATCGACAGGGACTGGGTGAGCCGGCGCTGGCCGTGCAGCAGGGTCGGCACCAGCTCCTGCGGATTGATCTCGCGATACGCAGGTGCGTGCTGTTGACCACCGTCTTCCACGAGGTGGACCGGAATGGTCTCGTATTCCAGCCCTTTCAGGTTCAAGCCGATCCGGACGCGATACGCCGCGCTGGAACGCCAATAGGAATACAGCCGCAGGTTATCGCCCATCGTGCCCCCCGATCCCGTGATCATGCCTGATCAAGCTGCCCATCGCCGACCGCCGATTCCACCAGTTTGACCGCCGGACGGCCCCGCGATCAAGGGCGGGGCTGTTGCTCGATCACCTGCTCGATCGCACCGAACACGCTCTGGCCTTGCCGATCCAGCATTTCCACCCGCAGGCGGTCGCCGAACACCATGAACGGCGTGCTCGGCTTGCCGTCGCGCAGGGTCTCCACCGTGCGCTGCTCGGCAAAGCAGGACGCACCCAGCGAGGTGTCCTCGTTGGCCACGGTACCGGAACCGACAATCGTGCCGGCCGACAGCGGCCGGGTCTTGGCGGCATGTGCGACCAGCTGGGCGAAATCGAACTGCATGTCCACGCCCGCTTCCGGCGCGCCGAACCACTGCCCATTGATGTGGGTGAGCATGGCCAGATGCACCTTGTTGCCCTGCCAGGCCTCGCCCAATTCGTCAGGCGTCACGAACACCGGGCTGAGCGCGCTGCGCGGCTTCGACTGCAGGAAGCCGAAACCCTTGGCCAGTTCCGGCGGAATCAGGTTGCGCAGCGAGACATCGTTGACCAGGCCGATCAGCTGGATGTGCTCGGCAGCCTGTTCCGGCGTCACCGCCATCGGCACATCGTCGGTGATCACCACCACCTCGGCTTCCAGATCGATGCCGTAGTCCGCACTGACCACCCTGACCGGATCGCGCGGGCCAAGGAAGCCGGCGCTGACCGCCTGGTACATCAGCGGATCGACGTAGAAGCTCTCCGGCACGGTGGCACCGCGCGCGCGGCGCACCCGCTCCACGTGCGGCAGATAGGCGCTGCCATCGACGAATTCGTAGGCGCGCGGCAACGGTGCCGCGAGCAGGTGCATGTCGAGATCGAAAGCACCCGCCGCACGGCCTTCGCACAGGTCTTCATAGAGCGCGTTGAGCCGCGGCGCAATCGCATCCCAGTCTTCCAACGCCCGCTGCAGGGTCGGCGCGATGCCATTGGCACGCACCGCGGTTTGCAGGTCACGCGAGACCACGACCAGGGTGCCGTCGCGCCCGCCTTCCTTCAGGGATCCCAGTTTCATTGCCGCCTCGGAACGATTCGGATGGATAGTTGCAATTGTAACTGTTTCGCTCCCAGCAGGCCGACCTCAATCCTCGCCCAGGAACGCGTTGGCCCGAAACGTCAGCACCAGGGTATCGCGATGGCCGGGCTCGTCGCCCAGCGGCAGGATCGGAGTGGATTCGTGGATCACCCGCGCATCTTCCATCAGCAGCAGCGACCACGGTTCGGACAGGGTGAAGCGCTCGCCCTCGCGACGGTCGGCGGCGAAGACGCGGGTTTCGCCACCGCGGATTGCGCGACGACCGACCAGGAAGACCGCGACGAAATCCACGCCATCACGATGCGCGCCTTCCGGGGTCGGACGACCGACGCCGTCGGCGGTGTCGATGCGGAACTGGTGCGCCTCGATGTGCCAGCGCGATCTAGGCAGTTGCTTCCAGCAAGTCTTCGCCAACGCAAGAATCAGGGTGGCAAACGAGGGCGACGACGCGATAGCCGGTGCGATCGGTTCGAACCAACGCTGCATCCCGCCATGCAGGGCGTTGTAATCCACCGGCTGGAAATGCATGCGGTGCGGTACTTGGTGCAGTGCCTCGCCTTCTGCAATGAAGCAGGAATGGCGACGCCGGCGATACCTCCCGCCATCCTTCAGATAGGTGTCCGCCGGCAGGTCATCCCAACTCGGCTCCAGAGCGCGCAGCGCCTCCGGCGTGACGCCCGCAAGCGCCGCCACATCGGTAGATGCAAGGACGGCGTAGCCCTGCTCGCGCAGGGCGACATCGAGATCGACCAGCGCGATGGCCGGTGGGGCAAACTCGGCGACGGGAGGCATCGCGGATATCCGTGCAGGCAGGCAAGCCCGCATTGTCCCACTGCGTCGGCCCCGAAACGACACAACCCGCCATGCGGCGGGTTGTGTGGATCAAACCATTTCGAATATGGCAGCCCCGGAAGGATTCGAACCTCCGAATGCCTGAGTCAGAGTCAGGTGCCTTACCGCTTGGCGACGGGGCTATGAAACAGATTGTACTTCGCCCAGAAAACTCCGGGTGAAGCGCGTAGACCATCGTTCCGTGGGTAGGAGCGGTAGCGCCGCCCGTACTTCCGTACGGGCAAGCTGCCGAGACACCCCCACGGGGCGATGGGATTAGCGCTTGGAGAACTGGGTGGCGCGACGGGCCTTGTGCAGGCCAACCTTCTTGCGCTCCACCTCGCGCGCATCGCGGGTCATGAAACCGGCCTTGCGCAGTTCGGACTTCAGGGTTTCGTCGTACTCGACCAGCGCGCGGGCGATGCCGAGGCGGATGGCGCCGGCCTGGCCGGTGGTGCCGCCGCCGGCGGCCGTCACCTTGATGTCGAAGGTCTCGACGTGCTTGGTCAGCTCGAGCGGCTGGCGCACGATCATGCGCGCGGTCTCGCGACCGAAGAACTCGTCCAGCGGACGATCATTGATGGTGATGTTGCCGCTGCCCTTGCGCAGGAACACGCGGGCGGTGGAGGACTTGCGACGGCCGGTGCCGTAATTCTGAGTGATGGCCATGATCAGATATCCAGGACTTGCGGCTGCTGGGCGGCGTGCGGATGCTCGGCGCCGGCGTAGACCTTGAGCTTGCGGTACATCTGCCGGCCCAGCGGGCCCTTCGGCAGCATGCCCTTGACGGCGATCTCGAGCACGCGCTCGGGATGACGCTCCAGCGCCTGGCCCAGCGATTCGGTCTTGAGGTTGCCGATGTAGCCGGTGAAACGGTGGTACAGCTTGTCGGTCATTTTCTTGCCGGTCACCGCGACCTTGTCGGCATTGATGACGACCAGATAATCGCCGGTGTCGACGTGCGGGGTGAACACGGGCTTGTGCTTGCCGCGCAGGCGGTAGGCCAGGGCTGCGGCCAGGCGACCAAGGGTCTTGCCCTCGGCGTCGACGACGTACCAGTCGCGCTGGACGGTCTCGTTCTTGGCGATGAAAGTCTTCATGACGAACTCGATTCAGGGGTGCATGGTCGGGCTGGTTCCCTCGCCATTGCGGCTCGCGGAACGTCGCCTCGCGTTGTCCTTTCGCGCCGGCTCAACCACCACGGGCACGAAAGAACCGCAATTATAGGCAGGTCTCGCCCCGACTGTCAAAGCAACCCTTCCCCGGAGGCCGGGGATCGACGCGGGGGATCACGCAGCCGCCGGCCCGATTTCAGCCATCCGCCTTGCGCAGCTCCACCCGGCGATTCAGCGCACGGCCACGCGCAAGCGTCGCACGATCAATCGATCAGGTTGCGCCCGTGGTAGAGCTCTTCGATCTCGCGCTTGAGCCGCGCTTCGATCTTCAACCGCTCCTTGAACGACAGGTTGCGTGCCTTCTCCTCGAACAGGTAATGGTCGAGGTCGAAATCCTTCACGTGCATCTTGGTGTGGAACAGGTTTTCCTGATACACGTTGACGTCGATCATCTCGTAACGGGCGCGGATGTTCTTGGCAAGGTAGTCCTGGATCGAATTGATCTTGTGGTCGATGTAATGCTTCTTGCCCTTGACGTCGCGGGTGAAGCCGCGCACGCGGTAGTCCATCACCACGATGTCGGATTCGAGTGATTCGATCAGGTAGTTCAGCGCCTTCAACGGCGAGATCACCCCGCAGGTCGACACGTCGATGTCGGCGCGGAAGGTGGCGATGCCGTTGTCCGGATGGGTTTCCGGATAGGTGTGGACGGTGATGTGCGACTTGTCGAGGTGGGCGACCACCGCGTCGGAGATCACGCCCTTGGCGTCGGCCTTGTCGATCACCGGCTGCTCGGAGATCAGGATCGTCACCGACGCGCCTTGCGGGTCGTAGTCCTGGCGGGCGACGTTGAGGATGTTGGCGCCGATGATCTCGGCCACGTCGGTCAGGATCTGGGTCAGGCGGTCGGCGTTGTATTCCTCGTCGATGTACTCGATGTAGCGCCGACGCTCGTCCTCCGACGCGGCATAGCACACGTCGTAGATGTTGAAGCTGAGCGACTTGGTGAGGTTGTTGAAGCCTTGCAGCTTCAGGCGCGGCAATGGTTTGACCACGGCATCGGAACCCGGTGAGAGGACGCAGACCGCGCATTATGCGGCAAGTCCGCCTGGGGGCGCGCAACCGGGCCAAGGCGAGGGCATGGCGCCGCGTGCGCGGCGGCGCGGAAGTGCCGGAAGTTTGCTCCCCGTCACGGTTCCGCCTAAGCTTGGACGATCATTCAGGATGGTGCCGCATGGGTGTTGAACTCCTCAGGCCAGTGATGCCGCGCATCCACAATCCACTGCTGGCGGACGCGGCCACCATCGATCGCTTCATCAGCCACTGCCATCGCCGCCGCTATCCGGCGCGCACCGACGTGTTCCATCCCGGCGATCCGGCCGACACGCTCTACTACATCATCTCCGGTTCGGTCAGCATCATCGCCACCGAGGACAATGATCGCGAACTGGTGCTGGGCTACAGCGGCCCCGGCGAATTCGTCGGCGAGATGGGCTTGTTCGTGGCCAGCCAGCACCGCGACGTGGCGCTGCGCACGCGCACTGCCTGCGACCTGGCGGAGATCAGTTACGAGCGGCTGCAAGCCCTGCTGCTCGCGCAGCCCGGCGACGCGGCACGCCTGCTGTACTCCATCGGCGCGCAGATCAGCAAGCGCCTGCTCGACACCAGCCGCAAGGCCGGGCGGTTGGCTTTCCTCGATGTCAGTGATCGCATCTACCGCACCTTGTTCGACCTGGCCAAGGAGCCGGAATCGATGAGCCATCCGATGGGCACCCAGTTGCGGGTTTCCCGCCAGGAATTGGCGCGCCTCGTGGGCTGCTCGCGCGAGATGGCCGGGCGCGTGCTGAAGAAATTGCAGGCCGACGGCAAGCTGCACGCACGCGGCAAGACCGTGGTGGTGTACGGCACCCGCTAGGACGCTCCCACGCATGAACCAAGCGTTCTCGCCGTCGGATCGTGGCACCAGCATCGACCTGCGCAATGCGGTCATGGCCGACGCTGACGACGTGGCGCGCCTGCTGGAAGAACTCGGCTATCCCTGCGACCTGCGCGATGCCGCCGAGCGGATCGCCTCGATCCTCGTCAACGACCGCCAGGCGCTGGTGGTGGCCCGCCGCGGCGGTGCCGTGTGCGGGCTGGTGGCGCTGGATTTCATGTACTACCTGCCACTGGGCACCACCACCTGCCGGATCACCGCGCTGGTGGTCCTGCCGGATGCGCGGGGCTGCGGGGTCGGTCGCCACCTGCTGACGGAGGCCGAGCGTCGCGCCCGTGCCGGCGGTGCCGCCCGCATCGAGTTGACCTCCGGTGCACAACGCAGCGAAGCCCACGCCTTCTATCGCGCCTGCGGCTACAACAACAGCTCGGTGCGCTTCGTCAAACCCTTGGGCTCGGCCTGAGCAACGGGATCGCACCACTGCGGCGCCTGCTCAACGCTCCAGAATCGCCGTCACACCCATCCCGCCCGCCGTGCAGATGCTGATCAGGCAGCGGCGTCCGGCGCGCTGCTTCAGTTCCTTGGCGGCAGTGGCGACGATGCGCGCGCCGGTGGCTGCGAACGGGTGGCCGGTGGCGAGCGAGGAGCCATTCGGGTTGATCCGGCTCGGATCGATCGCGCCCAAGGGCGCAGCAAGGCCGAGGCGATCGCGGCAGTAATCGGCGCTTTCCCACGCCTTCAGCGTGCACAACACCTGCGCCGCGAAGGCTTCGTGGATTTCGTAAAAATCAAAATCCTGCAAGCGCAGGTTATTGCGCGCCAGCAGTTCGGCCACCGCCACGGTCGGCGCCATCAGCAGGCCCTCGCCGTGGACGAAATCGACCGCCGCCACCTGTGCGTCGCGGATATGGCAAAGCACATCGAAACCTTGCTGCGCCGCCCACTCGTCGGTGGCGACGAGGCAGGCCGCCGCGCCATCGGTGAGCGGCGTCGAGTTGCCGGCGGTCAGGGTGCCCTTGCCGGAGCTCTTGTCGAACGCCGGCTTGAGCGTGGCGAGCTTCTCGATGCTGGAGTCGGGGCGCAGGATGTTGTCGCGGGTTTCACCACGGAAACTGACCACGAGATCATCGAAGAAGCCGCGTCCGTAAGCCGCGGCAAGCTTCTGGTGGGAGGCCACCGCCAGCGCGTCCTGCGCCTCGCGGCTGATGCCCCATTGCTTGGCCATGTCCTCGCAGTGATCGCCCATCGATTTTCCCGTGCGCGGCTCGGCCACGCCGGGAAAATCCGGACGCAGTTCGGAAAAACTGAAGCCCTTGAAGGCCGACAGCTTCTGCCCGGTGCTGCGAGCGGATTCGGCATTGAGCAGGCGGCGGCGGAACTTCTGCCCGTAGACAATCGGCACGTCGGAGGTGGTATCGGAACCGCCGCCGATGCCGGCCTCAATCTGGCCGGTGGCGATCTTGCCGGCAATGCCGAGGATCGTGTCCAGCGAAGTGCCGCAGGCGCGCTGCATGGTGATGCCGGGCGTCAACGGCGACAGCCCGGACGAGAGCGTGGCCTCGCGGCCGAGGTTCCAGTCCGAGGAGTGCTTGATCACCGCACCCATCGCGACTTCGCCCAGCTGCTTGCCGCTGAGGCCGAATTTCTCGACCAGCGCGCCCAGCGTGCGCACCGACAGGCCGAGGTTGCCGACATCGGAATAGGCCGTGTTGCGGCGACAGAACGGGATGCGGACACCGCCGAGCACGGCGACTGGACGACCGAATTGCATGGCAGGCCCTCGGCGGCAGGAGGCCGCGCGCATAATGTAGTCAGTGTAGTGTGACGATATCGAGTCGAAGCTCCAGATGAACTCCCGCAAAGACGTGATACCCGTATTCCGGGGGTTGGTGGCGGTCGAACTGCGTGAGGCCGGGCAGGCGGCGAACCCGGCACTGTCCAGCGTATCCGCAGGCGATGTCGCCGCGATGCTGGGCCGCGATTTGGCCAAATTGGCACCGCAGGTCACTGACTGCGATCTTGGCTTGCTGGCGGTCCATTTCGATCCTGCCGAAGTGCTGCGGCCGGGTTGGCCGGTCCACGCGGCGCTGGAGGATTTGCTGCAGCGCATGCCGAACGATGGTTTTGGCGCTCGCATGATCGGCTTTGGTGCCGATGCCGAGGGCAACGTGCCGGAACCACTGCGTGCCGATCCTGACTGCGCAGGTGGCGTGTTGCGGGTCATGCCCTTCGTCCTGCGCGGCGCGGCGGTGGCGGCTGTTGCCGAGGCGCTGGAAGACGCCTTGTTCGATCGCGGCATGGCCGGGGCTGACCTCGCACTGGCCTTGCAGGCCGGCATCGGTAGTCGGGTTGAACACATGCGTTACCAGAGCCTGCATGACCTGCTGGCGATGACCGCGATGCAGTACCAGCATGCAGGCCTGGAGCCACTATGGGCATTACTGGATGCGGCGCTGCTGGCACCGGAAACCACATGCATGATCGATCAGCCACCCGAGCCATTGGTGCGTTATGCCGATGGCGAAGTGCGAATCGGCATGCTCGATGCTGCGGCGTGGCAGCAGCGCAATGCCGTGGGTATCACCGACCGCGCGCAGCTGACGCAGGGCTTTGCCATGTTCGAGATGCGCCAGCGGCAATACGCGGCAGTGCTGCGTGCGCATGGCGTGCCGGTGCAGTTCGTGCATTGCCCACAGGCGGATGCGAGCTGCATGGACTGACAAGATGCAGTGGGCAGGTCGCACCCCTGCGGTGTGCTCCCACAGGGCACGATTTTGTAGGAGCGCACCGAAGGGGCGCGAATGGAGCCTAGCGGATTCGCAAGGAATGAAAATGCCAGGGCGGTCGCCCGCCCCGGCATCGTTCGTCACCTGCCTGTGGGCTTACAGATCAATACCGAAACCCGCACCCACCGACGATTCACCGCTGGCGAAGCTGGCGCCGATCGAGAACGAACCGGTGCTGCCCACACGGCGGCCGTAGCCGATCGAGATCGCGCCTTGGCCGCCCTGCGTGCCCACGCCCACCGCCAAGCGCCCACGCGGGCTGGCACCGATCGCCGCGTTCACCGCCATCTGGGTCATCGCCGTACCCATCGCACCAATCCGGTTGATGCGGGTGTCGGTCTGGGCGAAGCGTGCATCGACCTGTTGCTGGTACTGGGTGAAGGTGTCGTTCCAGGCCGCGAAGCGCTGGTCGGTATAGGCCTTGGATGACGCCAGCGTGGCGGCATCGCCGGCGCTCATGTCGGTACGGATCGCCGCTTCGCGGGTGTCGGTGTAGGTCGTGGCGGCGGTCAGGGTGGCGGCATCGCCGGCATCGGCATGCGCGTTGGCGGCGGTCAGCGTAGCCGCATCACCGGCATCCATCTGGCCCAGATTCACCGCATCGGTGGCGTCGGTGCCATCGGCCACGTTCTTGATCTGGGTGCCGTTCGCGCCATCCAGCGTCACGCTGCCGTGGCTGGCATCGTCGTATTGCACGCCGTTGGCATTGGAGGTCATCCAGCCGTCGATCGCGGCCAGAGCCGAGCCGACGTCGTGATAGGCCGTGCCCTGGATGGTGTAGGTGGGCGCACCGAACACGCCGCCTGCCCAGGTGGCGCCGCCGCCCAAGGCCGCCGCGAACGGCGCCAGATCGATCACCGGAATCCCGGCGATGGCGGCGTTGAGCTGGCCGACGTTCACCGCATCGTTATCGTCGATGCCGTCGGCGACATGGATCAGGCGCGCGTTGAGCTCGCTGCCGTAGGCCACGCCGAAAACATCCAGGTCGCTGGCCGAGTGCCCGAACGACACCACCCCGGCGTCATTGGCCACGGCCTGGTAGCCCAGCGCGGTGCTGTTGGCTTGCAAGGCTTGCGACTCATAGCCGAATGCGCTGCTGTAGTCCCCGGAGGCGGTGTTGTCCTGCCCGAACGCGCTGCTGTAATCGCCACTTGCGGTGTTGTGCCATCCGAACGCCCCGCCCTGGTTGCCGCTGGCCGTGTTGTCCTTGCCGAATGCGCTGCTTTCATCGCCACTGGCGGTGTTGAGATTGCCGACCGCGCTACTGGCACCGCCACTGGCGGTATTGCCCACACCGAAGCTGCTACTGTACTGGGCGGTGGCTTGATTGGTGGTCTCGCCAGCGTCGAGGAGGCCGTTTCCATTCGCGTCGATCCAGGTGCCGACCGCTACACTGTTTGCGCCGGTGGTGAGGCTGGCATCGCTGTCGCCGGCACGGCTGTAGGCACCCATCGCCACGCTGCCATTGTCGTAGGCAATGTTGTTGTTTCCGAACGCGCTGCTACCCAGAGCGCTCGCGGTGTTGCTGTAGCCGAAGGCGGCGCTGTTGTCGCCACTGGCAGAGTTGCCGGACCCGAAGGCGTTGCTGGCCTCGCCCGACGCCATGTTGCTTCCCCCGAACGCATTGGCGAATCGCTTGTGATTCGGTCCGCCTGCGTTGTTGCCAAACCCGAAGGCGCTGGTTTGCAGGCTGGTGGACAGATTGAATACGCCGAACGCGCTGGACCATGCCGCTTGTGCGATATTCAAGTGGCCGAACGCGCTGCTGCCTTGCCCCCAAGCTTGGTTGACGGAACCGAATGCATTGGCATTCGTAGTCCATGCGGAATTGTTGTAGCCAAAAGCGCTGGAGCCTTTGCCGCTCGCGTTGTTGTTTTGGCCGTAGGCATTGTCCGTCATGTCGCAGGTGGCGTTGTCGGTACCGTGTTCATTGCCTTGGTCGGTCGAAGGTGCCGGGCTGATGGGGTTGCCATTGGCGTCGAGGCACACGGGATCGGCCGCAAACGCCGGCATCGACAGCGCGCCCAACAGGGCCAGGCTCAGGACGGACAGCGTTAGCCGGCGCGGGCGGCGGGAAGGGCGGTGGGTGCGGGGTTTCATGCGTCGTTTCCTCTGGAAGGCTCCGGCGGAACTGCCGGCGTGATGGGGATATGCGAAACTCCCAAGCCAAACAGGACAGGTTCGGGAACGAGGGCATGACGACAAGCCCCCTTGCGGATGACGGTGTGGAAGTCACCCACTTGCTCGCTCGCGCCCGCGCCGGCGATAACGCAGCGCTGAGTGCGGCCTATACGGCCATCTACGACGAACTCAAGCGCGCTGCGCGGCAGCAATTGCGGCGCATGCGCGACGACTTCCAGACCACCGCGCTGGTGCACGAGGCCTGGCTCAAGCTGGCCGGCGGCGCGCAGCTGGCGGCGGTGGATCGCAACCACCTGCTGGCGCTGTCGGCGCGGGCGATGCGTCAGGTGCTGGTGGATGATGCGCGGGCACGCAAGGCCGACAAGCGCGGCGGCGGACAGGAAGCATTGACCCTGACCGCACGGTTGGACGCGGGCGAGCGTGCGGCGTTGGAAGTGCTGGAACTGGACGATCTTCTGCAACGCCTGCACGCGCTGGACGAGCGTGCCGCGCAGGTGGTGGAACTGCGCTACTTCGGTGGTTATGAAGAGACCGAAATCGCGCAGTTGCTGGGTGTCACCGACCGCACGGTGCGCCGCGACTGGCGCAAGGCGCGCGCCTACCTGTTGAATGCACTCGAATGAGTACGGACGACACGCCGACACAGAGGCTGCAACGACGGGCACTGGCGATTTTCGACGAGATCGCCGAGCTCGATCCTGCGGTGCGCGAGGCGCGCCTGCAAGACCTGTGCGCAGGTGAGGCTGAGCTGCTGATGGAGGTGCGCTCGCTGCTGGTGGCCGATGCCGGCGCGACCGATCCCTTTGCCGATGCGCCCCGCTGGGGCGAGGCACTGGCGACCCAGGCCGCGACGGCGGCTGAACCGGCGCTGGGCCGTTGCATCGGTGCGTGGAAGCTCGTCGGCGTGATTGGCCAGGGCGGCATGGGCGCCGTGTATGCGGTGGAGCGCGCCGATGGTGCGTATACCCAGCGCGCCGCACTCAAACTGATTCGCGCCAGCGCCGATTCGCAGGCCGCGCGTGAACGCTTCCTGCGCGAGCGGCAAATCCTGGCCGGTTTGCAGCATCCCAATATCGCCACCTTGCTGGACGGTGGGTTCAGCACCGATGGCGAGCCGTATTTCGTGATGGAGCAGGTCGATGGCCAGCCCATCGACCGCTGGTGCGATGCACGCCAACTAGGCCTGCGCGAACGGATGGAACTGTTCCTGCAGGTGCTCGATGCGGTGCGTTACGCGCATCGCAACCTGGTGGTGCATCGCGACCTCAAGCCGTCGAACCTGCTGGTCGATGGCGAAGGCCGGGTGAAGCTGCTGGATTTCGGCATCGCCAAGCAACTGGTGGAGGCCGACGCCACCGCCACCCTTGATCGCGCGCTCACCTTCGAATATGCCAGCCCCGAGCAACTTCACGATGCGCCGATCACCACCGCCACCGACATCTGGCAGCTGGGCGTCGTCCTGCATCGCCTGCTGTCCGGCGCGCACCCGTTCGGACTGACCCGCGACACTCCGGTGGCCAGCCAGTTGCAGCAGCTCGAGCGCGAACCGGAGCCGCTGACCCGCGCTGCTGCGCAGACAACGACAGAGCAGGCTGCCCTGCGCGGCGGCTTGAATCCCGCCGCACTCGCGCGCGCACTGCGCGGCAATCTGGCCGCCATCGTGCAGACCTGCCTGCGCCGCGACCCGGAACAGCGCTACGCCTCGGCCGATGCGCTGGCCAATGACCTGCGTGCGTGGCTGGACAATCGCCCGATCGCCGCCATGCCGTTGTCTCGCGGCCAACGTGCGCGGCTGTGGCTGCGCCGCAATCGTGGACTGGCTGCATCCATTGTCGCGGTGGCCCTGTCCCTGCTTGCCGGCACCGGGCTGGCGTTATGGCAGGCCCGCGAGGCGAGGATGCAGGCGCAGCTTGCCGAGCAGCAACGCAACGAGGCGCTGCTTCAAGCAAAGCGGGCAAGCCAGGCACTGGCGTTTCTGCAGGATGTGATGTTCAGCGTGGCACCGCAGGGCCAATTGGGTGCGCAATTCAGCTTGAATGACCTGCTTGGGCATGCACGCAAATCGCTGGAGACCACCCGCGACATGGAGCCGCAGGTACGCAAGGCAACCCAGCGCACCTTGGCCAATCTGTATGCCCTCGGGCAGGACTGGGCCCATGCCGAAGCCCTGTATCGACTCGGACTGGATCACGCCGCACCGCCGTTTGATCAAACTGAAGCCAGCACGCTTGCGGCGAGCTACGGCAATTACGCGCAAGTTCTGGGCGTGATGGGCAAGCCCAAGGAAGCGATTGCTGCAGCCACGCAGGCTGCGGACCTGCGCCGGCACTATCTGCCCGAGGATCGCTTTGAGCAGGCCGTGTCCCTGCGCAATCTTGGCGATGCTTACTTGGGCAATGGCGAGTCTGCCAAAGCGCAAGCGCAGTACCAACAAGCCATTGCCATGTTCCGGAAGATCGACATCAAGGACCCCGTGCAGGCGATCGATGCCGTGGTGGCACAACTGGGCCTGATCCGCAGTCTGGTCGCACAACACCAGTATCAGGACGCGCTGCGGGCTGTCGATGCAGCGAAGACCTATGCCGATCAACATGACTTGCCGCAGGATTGGGATGGCCGCGCCGTGTTGTTGAGCATGCAAGCCACGGCGCAGCTGAACTTGGGTGATGCCAAGGGGGCATTGGACAGCTTTACCCGCGCCGTTGATTTGGCGGGACGCACCTTTGGCGTCGACAATCCGGGCCTTGCCAGTGGCTATATCGGGATCGGCAACGCCCTGACCGCCCTGGATCGTGTGCCAGAAGCGCTGCCGCAGTTGGATCATGCGCAGCGCATCATCGCCGGCAAACAAGTCCAGCCCGATCTCGACGCCAGGCTCAACGCAGCGTATGCCAAGGCCTGGGGCAAGCGAGGCGATCCCGCCAAGCAAACAGAGTATTACCGCCGCGCATTGGCCAGCCTGCAAGGCGCCGAAAGTGCCTCGCTACAGGATCTGAGGCACACGATCGAGGCGGAAGCCGCGGGAAGCACGGTGCATTGACGTGGCGTAGCGGGATGACCCGATGATCGCGGGCATCCCGTCAGGCGCAACAATGGGCAAGCCGCGTCACTGCCTTGCGGCTGGCGTTTGCTTGGCCTCATTGACCATGTCCTTGCCGGCCTTCACGCATTCCTGCTGCGTTTTCTTTCCGCCCTGGCCATCCAGCATGTCTGCGCAGCATGAGGCGATCTGGCTGTCGCTACGGGCATGCTGGTATTTGACGCATTGTTCGGCGGCCTGCTTGCCGCCATTGACCGAATCGGCGTGTGCAAGCGGCGGCAGGGTGGCGCAAGCGATGATGACGCCCAAGGCGGTTTTGCTGATCTGAAACATGAGGTTCTCCTTGCGAACGATGAGACCCGGCGAACTGTGCTGTGCTCGACACGCACCGGGTGTCGTGTCGAGATTGCCATCTCTCATGCCGGGCGCGAATACGCGTGGGTGTGAAACACTGCCCTGCGGCATGCCTTGATCAAACGGGCCCGCGGCACCGGAATTGCTACGGGCAATCTCCGGCCTTGGCCTGGGTCAGGGTGAAGTGCTCGCCGCCGCTGGTGGTGGCGGTTTGCGCGCCGGCCGTTGTCGTGCCACCGCCCTCGGTGGTCATCGTGCCGGGCTTGTCCGCGCCGTCCGGGAATTCGATGTGATAGCGACCGCCGGCATTCCAGCGCAGGCCCGGAATGTTCGGCGTGCGCACGAACTTGTAGGTGCCGTCCACGCCGCCGCTGAACTCGACGCCGAACATTTTTCCGTTCAAGACGAATTTTTCGTCGATGTTGCAGACGACCTGATCCACCGGATCACCGCTGCCGCCAACGATGTGGAACGCACGCGATGCGGGTGTCACCGAAGTCATCCCGCCACAGCGTGGGCGCTTGTCGTTTTCATCGGTGCGCGGCTCGTTGGCGCAGTGCTCGTCCGGTTTCGGTGCGGCCACAGGAGTGGCCGGCGTCGAAGCAGCGGGCGCGGGCGTGGCAGTCGATGGCGGACTCCCGGATTGCGGCGAACAGGCGGCCAGCGTCAGCAACGCCAGCGTGGTGAAACCGAAGGCAGGGAGGTGGCGCTGGTTCATGGCGTCGCCTTGCAATCGCTGATCCTGGTCCAGGTGGTGGTGCGGGCCGGCTGCGGCACGCAGAGCGCCTGGCCTCCCGTATGCGCGCACATCTCGGCGGTGGCATAGGTCGCCGTCAGCCTGTTCTCGGGACCGCTCAGGGTGTAGGTGCCTGATTGCCTGTAGTCAACGCCGGCGGCCGTGAGCTGTACCTCGAACGTGCCGCCGGTGCGACTGGTGGGCGTGTGGGTGAGCGTGAGGCCGCAGAATTCGGTACTGAAGGGTTTGTCGATGTCGCAGGCGTCGTATGGCCTGGCCACGCAATCGGCGCCCGAGGTGGTCGTGCCCATCCCGGCAACGTCGATGCTGTAGGCGCGCGTTGCAGGCGCCGTGGCACCACTCATCCCGCCACAACGTGGGCGTTTGTCGTTTTCATCCGTGGGCGGTTCGTTGGTGCATTTTTCTTCGGGTGGAGTGGTGGCTTTGCCCGTCGCCGCGGCGGCGGGCGTGGCTGCAGCCGCAGGCGAAGTTGTTGGCGTTGGATTACCCGATTCGGACTTGGGTGCGCAGGCGGACAACAGCAGGACAAGCGCGATCGAACAAGAACGCTGGAAATGGATTCTGGTCATTGCATCGTTCCGGGTGCTGGCGGCGTTCAATTCGTGCAGGCGGCGATGCGAGTCCAAGTGGCCGTGCCGGGTCTTGGTGCAGTGCAGATGGTTCTCCCAGCCGCATGCACGCAAATCTTGTTGCTGACGTCATGCTCCGTCATCGACTCTTCCGAACCGGTCAGTGTGTAAGTGCCGCTGCTGTCGGCGTAGCCACCGGCCCCTTGGAACTTGAATGTCCATGTTCCACTGCGATCATCGGTCGGCGTATGTGTGATGGTCGCCATGCCACCGCAAACCGTGGAAGTGAACGGTTTGCTTACGTCGCATGCCTGAATGCTTTCGCGGCTGCCGCCCGGGCATTCCACGGAATCGATGCGATACGAGTGATTGGCCGTGCTGGCTTGAGGCGCGCCCATCCCGCCGCAGCGCGGGCGCTTGTCATCGGGATCCGTGCGCGGCTCGTTGGTGCATTTTTCTTCGGGCTCGGTATCGATGATGGTGGCCGATCCGGCGGCCGGGGCCGCTGCGCTCGCCGTGGCAGCCGTTGGCGCGGGCGTCGAGGCAGGCGGTGCCGTGGTCTGCGGCGCGGGCTTGGAACAGGCCGCGAGCAGCAACAGCGTCAGGGGCACGCAGGCGCGCATCGGGATGGGCATGGCAGCGGTCCGTTTGAGGTTTGGAATGAGTAGCGGAAATTCCCGCCGGAACCGGACATGCGCCCGATAACCCATCACGGCAGCATCCAGATCACCCCGCAGGCCACCCGTGCACCGGCATTGCCCGATGGCTGGCTGCTGTAGTCGTCGACGGCGGCATGGACGATCACGGCGCGGCCGAGGATGTCATGCGGCGAGCCATCACCCAGACCGACGCCCATTACCCAAGCATCGACATGGGCCACGCCGTTGGCGTCGGCGACGAGGTTGTCGATGTCGCCGAGGTGGTGCGCGCCGTGGCCGCTGCGTCCGTGCGGGGCGTGGTTCGGGTTGAAATGCCCTCCGGCGCTGCTGGCGTCGACTGCGCTGCAATCACCGGTTTCGTGGATGTGGAAGCCGTGGCTGCTGCCGGGCTGGAGCCCGCCGATGTCGCCGTGGATGTGCACGCCCCTGGCACCACTGTCGAGCATGAGCCGGCCGCTGACCAGGGTCGCCGAGGCCGCGGCAAGATTGGCGATGGCATGGCGCGCAACCGGCGTCGGCGTGTTCGTCTGCGGACGCGGGGCGGGTGCGCTGGCGCAGGCGGACAAGCCGACGGCGAGGATGACGGGAAGCGCGATCCTGAGTTTCAACGCATGCGGCATGGGACTCTCCGTGGGCGTGTGTGTGTCTGCACTATGCCTGTGACCGGCTTTTGCCGACAAGGCTGCTCCGATCATGCCTGTCGCGCCCCTGCGGTGCGCTCCCACGCGAAATCACTGCGCCGCCTCTTGTGGGAGCGCACCGCAGGGGCGCGAAGAACGACCTATCGACCGAAGTGGAGGCAGCTCCTCAGTGTCGCTTGCGCGACGAACCCAGCTTGCGCGTCACGGTATTGCGGCTCATGCCCAGCGCCTCGGCGGCTTCGCCACGGCGGCCGTCGCGCAGGGACAGGGCCACGTCGAGCATGGCCAGATCGAGTCGCTCGCGCGCCAGCGCGTGCAGGTCAGCGGTGCCGGTGATAAGTTGCTGGCGGGTCCAATCGGCCAGCGCCGATGTCCAGTCCAGGCCCTGGCCTGCCGGATTTGCATTGGTCCTGGCATGGAGCTGATCCAGGTCACTGGCGGCAATCGTCTCGCCCGGCGTCAGCGCGGCCAGCCGCCAGCACAGGTTCTCCAGTTCACGCACATTGCCGGGCCAGGCGTGCTCGCTCAGGCGTTCGAGCGCCGCCGGCGAGAGTTTGCGCGTCGGCAGGTGCAGCTTGCTGGCCGCGTGGGCGAGGAAGCGCGCCGCCAGTAGCGGGATGTCCTCACTTCGCTGCCGCAGCGGCGGCAGGTGCAGGCGCACCACGTCGAGACGATGCAGCAGGTCGGCGCGGAAACGGCCTTGTTCGACCAAGGCTTCCAGCGGTTGATGGGTGGCGGCGATCACCCGCACGTCGACGCGGATCAACTCGCGTCCGCCGACGCGGAAGAACTCGCCTTCGGCCAGCACGCGCAGCAATCGGGTCTGCAGCGCTGCCGGCATGTCGCCGATTTCATCGAGGAACAGGCTGCCACCATTGGCCTGCTCGAAGCGACCGATCTGGCGACGCTGTGCGCCGGTGAAGGCGCCCGCTTCATGGCCGAACAGTTCGGATTCCAGCAGTTCGGCCGGAATGGCGGCGGTGTTCAGCGCGATGAAGGGCTTGCCGGCACGCGGCGATTCTCGATGCAGCGCATGTGCGACCAACTCCTTGCCGGTGCCGGTCTCGCCGGTGATCAACACCGACAGCGGCACCTGCGCGAAGCGGCCGATCGCACGGAACAGCGCCCGCATTGCCGGGGCCTGGCCGATCAAGTCCGTGGAGGGAGCCAAGCGCACATCGAGTGCAGCCAGCGTCTCCGGCGTGGCTTCGAGCTCTGGCAGACAACGACGCACCAGGTCGACCGCTGCATCCAGATCGAACGGCTTGGACAGGAACTCCTGCGCACCGCCCCGGAACGCGCCTGCAGTGCTGGCGATGTCGGTGTGCGCCGACATCACGATCACCGGCAGCTTCGGCAACTGTGCCTTGAGTCGCTCGAGCAGGCCCAGTCCGTCGGTGCCGGGCATGCGCACGTCGGCCAGCACCAGCGCCGGACGTTGGCCGGCGTCCAGTGCGAGCAGTGCCTCATCGGCACTGGCGAACGTGGAGACGGCGTAGCCGGCTTCGGTCAATGCGGTGGAGAGCACGAACCGGATCGAACGATCATCATCGACCACCCAAAGTTTGGCTGGCTCAGCCATCTGCGTCCTCCGCCGTCAGCGGCAGCAGCAGGGTGAACACGGTGTGGCCGGGCCGCGAGCGCCACACCAGCACGCCACGATGCGCGCGCGCCACTTGCTGGGCCTGCGCCAGCCCGAGCCCGGTGCCATCGGCGCGACCACTGACCAGGGGCAACAGCAGGTGCTCGGCCAGCTCCGGCGGCACCCCGCGACCGTCATCGATGATGTCCAGTCGCAATGCAAGCGGCTGCAACACGTCGCCGATCCGCACGCCATGTTCGGCGCGGGTACGCAGGGTGACGCTGCCGGCGCCGGCCTCGATGGCGTTGCGGACCAGATTCCAGACCGACTGGGTGAGCGCATCGGGATCGCCGATCAGCTCCGGCAGCGAGGGGTCGTAATCACGCTGCAGGCGCACCGCCCAACCGGCGTCACTTTCGGCCAATCGCACCACCCGTTCCAGCACCGCATGCACATTGATCGGCAGGCGCGCTTCCGGCGGTGCCGGCGTGAGCAGGCGTTCGACCAGCACAGCCAGTCGCTGCGCTTCGCTTTCGATGATGCCGGTGAGTTCGCGCTCGTCGGAACCGACCCGGCGCGCCAGCAGTTGCGCCGCACCCTTGATCCCGGCGAGCGGATTGCGCAATTCGTGGGCCAGTCCCTTCAGCGAGGCCGCCAGTGCGGAAGGCAGCAATTGCGCCGGATCAGTGCCGGGGAATTCGTCGACCGGGTGGATCTCCAGCCAGGCACCGTCGTCATGCGGCGTCAGCCAGAGGTCGGCGAAGTGGATGTCCTCGCTGCCCGGAATCGCCATGCCGATGGCGCGCAGCCGCACCGGCGCCTCGGGTGCGGACGCCAGCAATGCTGCCAGCTGCTCGCCATCGCGTTGCAGCGCCCCCGCATGCATGCCGGGCAACCGTCTTCGACTGACCCCGAGCCAGCGCGCGCAGGCGGCATTGGCGAACACCACCCGCCCTTCCGCATCCAGCCGCAGCAGCGGCGTGGTCAGTGCGTCGAAAAGCGCTTCGTCGGCAACCGGGGCAATCATTCGCACAAATTTAGTGCAAATGCTGCGCCGCGCAAAGTCTTGATGAATAAGCCTATTCCAACGGCGCAGCGTGACAAGTCGAAAATGAATGGTAGGCTCCACCCTGCACGGCAGACGTGCGCACCCACGCGGGACACATGGCACGACCGGATCCAATGCCGGCTGTTGGGGGAACTGCGTGGCGGCCTTTGCCGCTCGATGCAGTACGCGTGCGCCAGGTCGCGTGGGTGGTGCTGGGCGTCTTCGCCGCGCTCACCGTGCTCAACCTGTTCCGCGAGCGCTGGGTCTCGGCCGTGTTCGACTTCGGCGTCGTGGTCTTGCTGGGGCTGGCGCTCTGGCGCAATGCACGCGGCCAGTCGACCCAGGCGATCCAGCTGATGGTGGTGTCGCTGGCGCTGGGCCTGATGGCGCTGATGTTCGCCGGTCAGGGCTTGTACGACGAAGCGCCGATGGCCTATCCCACCTTGGTAGTGCTGGCCGCAATGCTGGGTGCAAGGCGGTTGACACGGATGCTGGTGGCGGTCCTGCTGGCCTCGCTGATGGCGATGTTCTTGCTCGATCAGGCTGCGCTGCTGCCCAGCATCCCGGATTCGCCACTCTGGGTCCGTCTGGCTGAAATGGGCTTGATCCTGCTGGTCACCTGGATGCTGGTGCAGATGATTTCCGATGACCTGCGCCAGGCCATCGGCCAGCTGGAAGGGGAGAAATTGGCACTGCAGCAGTCGCAGCAGGAGAACGAGCGGCTGGTGCAGAGCGATGCCCTTACCGGCTTGCCCAATCGCCTGCTGGCGCGTGACCGGCTCGAGCAATTGCTGGTCCAGGGTGTCGACAGCGACCGATTCGTCGCGGTGATCTTCCTCGATATCGACAATTTCAAGACCGTCAATGATTCACTGGGGCATGCCGCCGGCGATGCCCTGCTGCTGCAGGTGGCGGTGAAGCTGCGCGCCTCCCTGCGTGACACCGATACCGTTGCGCGCATCTCCGGTGACGAGTTCGTGATCCTGCTCGGCAACCTGAAGAGCGAGCACGCAATCGCGACCGTGATCGCCAAGATCAATCGGGTCTTCCGCGAGGCCTTCAGCGTCAACGGCATGGACGTGCTGGTGACCGCATCGATGGGCATCACGGTGAGCCCGCGTGATGGCGAGGACGTCGATGTCCTGCTCAAGAACGCCGACCTCGCGATGTACGAGGCCAAGGACTCCGGTCGCAACACCTTCCGCTTCTTCAACGCGCACATGAACGATGCCGTGGCCGAGCAGCTGCACCTCGCATCCGGCCTGCGTACCGCACTCGGCAATGGTGAGTTGCGCGTGCATTACCAGCCGCAAATCGACCTTGCGGATGGCCGCATCCTCGGCGCCGAGGCCTTGCTGCGCTGGCTGCATCCGGAGCGCGGATACATTCCGCCGGCGGTGTTCATCCCGGTCGCCGAGCGCTGCGGCCTGATCCATGAAATCGGTGACTGGGTACTGCAGCAGGCCTGCCGTGATGCGCAGGCGTGGCGCGCGCTTGGCCTGGGCGAGTTGATGGTGGCGGTCAATGTCTCGCCCTTGCAACTGCGCCGCGATGATTTCGACGTGGTGGTCGCCGACACCCTCGCTGCCACCGGATTGCCAGGGGCATTACTGGAACTGGAATTGACCGAATCCTCGCTGGTCCTCGACACCCGCGACCTGGTCGAGCTGCTGCAGCGCCTGCGACGTCATGGCGTGCGCATCGCCATCGACGATTTCGGCACCGGCTATTCCAACCTCGGCTACCTGCGCCGGCTGGCCGTGCATCGCTTGAAGATCGACCGTTCGTTCGTCGACAAGATCTGCGTCGATGCCAGCGATGAAGCGCTGGTGCGCGCCATCGTCGAGATGGCGCATTGCCTGAATCTGTCGGTGATTGCCGAAGGCGTCGAGAATGAGGCCGCCCTGCAGCGCCTTCGCAGCCTCGGCTGCGAAGGTGGGCAAGGCTACCTGTGGTCGCAGGCATTGCCGCTGGATGGTTTCGTGGCGCTGGTGCGCGCGCAAACAAAAGAGGTCGGGACCACTTCCTGAAGCGTTGGAAGTGAACCCGACCCCGTTTCTCCCTCAGATCGTGTAATACAGCTGATATTCCAGCGGATGCGTGGCGGCACGGAACGCGGTCACTTCCTTCATCTTCAGCGCGATGTAGGCATCGATGAAATCGTCGGTGAACACACCGCCGGCCTTGAGGAACTCGCGATCGCCATCGAGGGCTTCCAGCGCCTGGTCCAGCGAGTGGCAGACGGTCGGGATGTTCTTCTCTTCTTCCGGCGGCAGGTCGTACAGGTCCTTGTCGCTGGGTGCGCCCGGATCGATCTGGTTCTTGATGCCGTCGAGGCCGGCCATCATCAGCGCAGCGAATGTCAGGTAGCCGCTGTTCATCGGATCCGGGAAGCGGATTTCGATCCGGCGCGCCTTCGGGTTGGAGACGTACGGGATGCGGCAGGAGGCCGAACGATTGGAGGCCGAGTAGGCCAGCATCACCGGCGCCTCGAAGCCCGGCACCAGGCGCTTGTAGCTGTTGGTGGTGGAATTGGCGAAGGCGTTGATGGCGCGGGCGTGCTTGAAGATGCCGCCGATGTACCACAGCGCCATCTGCGACAGGCCGCCGTAGCCATCACCGGAGAACAGGTTGACGCCGCCCTTGGCCAGCGACATGTGCACGTGCATGCCGCTGCCGTTGTCGCCGACGATGGGCTTGGGCATGAAGGTGGCGGTCTTGCCGCTGCGGTGGGCGACGTTCTTGATGATGTACTTCATCGCCAGCAGGTCGTCGCCCTTCTTCACCAGCGTGTTGAAGCGGGTGCCGATCTCGCACTGGCCGGCATTGGCCACTTCGTGGTGGTGCACTTCGGTTTCGATGCCGACCGCCTCCAGCGTCTTGCACATTTCCGCACGCAGGTCATGCAATGAATCCAGCGGTGCGACCGGGAAATAGCCGCCCTTCACCATCGGTCGGTAGCCGCTGTTGCCGCCGGCATATTCACGTGCGGAATTCCAATGCGCCTCTTCCGAATCGACCTGGTAGAAGGTGTGGCCCATCTCGTTGGCGAAACGCACCGAATCGAAGATGAAGAACTCGGGCTCGGGGCCGAAGAAGGCCTGGTCGGCAATGCCGCTGGCCTTGAGGTAGGCCTCGGCGCGGCGGGCCACGCCACGCGGATCGCGGGTGTAAGCCTGCATGGTGGTCGGATCGAGGATGTCGCAGCTCAGCACCAGGGTGGGATCGGCGGTGAACGGATCGACATAGGCGGTGGCGGCATCGGGCAGCAGCACCATGTCCGAGTTCTGGATCCCTCGCCAACCGCTGATCGAGCTGCCGTCGAACATGCGCCCGTCCTCGAACAGGCTGGCATCGACGATGGACGCCGGGAAGGTGACGTGGTGCTGGACCCCGCGCATGTCGGCAAAGCGCAAGTCGATGAACTCGATCTTGTGGGTCTTGATGAGGGCTTCTACGTGTTCGATGGACATGCGGGGCACCTGGGGTTGGAGGGAAGAAAACGGAATTGGCAGTACGGCACGATGCGGCCGACGTGCTTGCTAATGCAGGGATCGTGCCAACGGTGGGAATGCTGTAACGCTTTGATTCGTAATGATCTTGTTGTTACGTAGAATCAATTTATGCACTGCGTTTGTGCAATTTGTGCGACAAATGCACAAAACAGGTGCGCACCTGCTTCCGTTATCCTGCACGCCATCCTGCGACATCCCACTCCTGAGGCCAGAATCTCCACATGAATGACCTGCTCGCCGCGCTCTTGCTCGGCATCATCGAAGGCATCACCGAATTCCTGCCCATTTCCAGCACCGGCCACCTGTTGATCGCCGAACGCTGGCTGGGCCACCGCAGTGAGTTGTTCAACATCGCGATCCAGGCCGGCGCCATCCTCGCGGTCACCCTGATCTACCGTCAGCGTTTGTGGGCGATGCTGTTGGCCTTCCTCGGTCGTGGGGCATCACCCGCGCTGGCCGCAGGCACGCCGGCCGGATTGGCGTCACCCGCGCAGGCGCGCGACTACGCACTCAAGTTGCTGGTCGCGTTCGGGGTCACCGCCGTCGGCGGGTTGCTGGTCAAGAACCGGGGCTGGGAACTGCCCGACGCGGTGCGTCCGATCGCCTGGGCCTTGGTGATTGGCGCGGTCTGGATGGTAGTGGCCGAGCATCTGGCGGCCGCGCGCGCCGCCAAATTGGGTGAGCGTCGGGACATCGCGTGGGGCACGGCGGTGCTGGTGGGTGTGGCGCAGATCGTGGCCGGCGTGTTCCCGGGCACATCGCGCAGCGCCACCACTATCTTCATTGCCTTGCTGGCCGGCACCACCAGCCGGGTGGCGGCCACTGAATTCGCGTTCCTGGTCGGCATCCCGACCATGTTCGCGGCGACCGGCTATGAATTGTTGTCGCTGGCACGCCATGGCCAGATCGGCAACGAAGACTGGACCGCCCTCGGGGTCGCCTTCGTGGCCGCACTGGTGACGGCCTTCGTGGCGGTGAAATGGCTGTTGCGCTACATCCAGAGTCATCGCTTCACGCCGTTTGCGATCTACCGCATCGCGCTGGGCGTGGTGTTGCTGCTGTGGCTGCCGGCGGGGACGTGATCGTCGCGCGGCGAGGGCGTTGATTCTTGACGCGGATGGACGCGGAGTGTGCGGATCAGTGCGTGGAATGTAGCGTGCTGGCGTCTGCCGGCGTGACCGCGGTTGCCTGCTGATGGTTATTTGACGCGGATGGATGCGGAGAACACGGAGATGTTTGATGTGTTTATCCGCCTTTTTCCGCATTGATCCGCGCCCAAGGATTTCGCTCGTTTCAATGCGTCGGAAACGCAAAAGCCCGCATTGCTGCGGGCTTTTGCTTGCGGCTGGATCCCCGACAAGAGCACTCGGGGATGACGCGCTGACAAAGGCGAACGCTGCGCGTTCGCGTCAGTGCGTCACTTGATCTTGCCTTCCTTGTACATCACGTGCTTGCGAACGACGGGGTCGTACTTGCTGACCTCCATCTTGTTCGGGGTGTTCTTCTTGTTCTTGTCGGTCGTGTAGAAATGACCGGTGCCGGCCGAAGAGATCAGGCGGATCTTGTCGCGCTTGGAAGCCATGATTCAGTTCTCCTCAGACCTTCTCGCCCTGCTTGCGCAGGTCGGCGAGCACGGCATCGATGCCGTTCTTGTCGATGGTGCGCAGCGCGGCATTGGAAACACGGAGCTTGACCCAACGGTTCTCCGAGGCGACCCAGAAACGGCGCTCGTGGAGGTTGGGCTGGAAGCGACGACGCGTCTTGCGATTGGAGTGCGAGACGTTGTTGCCGGTCGTCGTGCGCTTGCCGGTGAGTTGGCAGACTTTGGACACTGGGCACCTCGATTGGTGTGTGGATGTCGCCCGTAGCCCGGGTGACGGCGGCCCCGGCGAACGCCGGGAAGCACTGCAGGACGCAGTGAGCCGCGCATTATGCGCGGGTTTTCCTTACTACGCAAGCACTTACCGCCAAGAACGCCTGTAGGAGCGCAGCGCAGGGGCGCGAAGGCTCGCAAGTCGCGCCCTTGCAGTGCGCTCCTACGGGGCTGCTGGCGGCGCTGCTTGAACGGATGCCACCCACACCCGCACCTGCGACTCCAGCACCGGCAATGGCACGGACCCTTGCGCGAGGATCACGTCGTGGAAGGCGCGTTCGTCGAACTTCGCGCCGAGCGCGGCCTCCGCTTCGCGGCGCAGGCGCAGGATCGTCAGCTCGCCGAGCTTGTAGGACAGCGCCTGACCCGGCCAGCTGATATAGCGGTCGACCTCGGTCTCGACTTCGTGCTCCGACAAGGCCGTGTTGTCCTTCAGGTAGGCGATGGCCTGTGCGCGAGTCCAGCCCATGTGGTGGATGCCGGTGTCGATCACCAGCCGGCAGGCGCGCCACATCGCATAGGTCAGGCGGCCAAAGTTTTCGTAGGGCGTCTGGTAAATGCCCATTTCCTTGCCCAGCCATTCGCTGTACAGGCCCCAGCCTTCGCCGTAGGCGCTGATGTATTCCTTGCGGAAGCCCGGCAGCGCGCCCTGTTCGCGCACCAATTGCTGCTGCAACGAATGCCCGGGCACCGATTCGTGCAGGGTCAGCGCGGGCAGGTTGTAGAGGGGGCGTGAGGGCAGGTCGTAGGTGTTGACGAAATAGGTGTCGGCGCCGCCGCGGCCTGCGGTCCAGAAGGGCGCGATCGATGCCGGCACCGGTACGATGGTGAAGCGGCCGCGTGGCAGGGTACCGATGATCCGGCCGATCTGGCCATCGACGCGTTTGCTGATCCATGCCGCGTCATTGAGCAATTCCTGCGGGGTCTTGGCATAGAACTGCGGATCGGTGCGCAGAAACTGCAGGAAATCGGCGAAACGGGTTTGCGGCGAACGGCCGGCGAAGCCGACCTGGTCGATGATCGCGTCCATCTCGGCGTGGATCGAGGCCACTTCCTTCAAGCCGATGGCGTGGATTTCGCCGGGCGACAGATCGAGCGTGGTGTAGGTGCGGATCTGTTCGCGATACCAATCGACGCCGTCCGGCATCGCTTCGGCGGCCAGCGTCTGGCGCGCCTTGGGCATGTATTCGCTGCGGAAGAAGGTGAGCAGGTTGCCGAAGGCCGGAATCACCGCCTCGCGGATCGCGGCGCGGCCTTCGGCGCGCAAGGCGTCCTGTTCGGCCGCCGGTATCGTTGCGGGCATCCGCTTGTAGGGCGCCCACAATGAGGACTGCTGCGGGTCCTTCAGGTCCGCCGTCATCGCGATCGACACGTCGCGGCCGGCCAGCACCGCCTGCGGCACGCTGAAGCCGCGCGCGAGGCCGGAGCGCATGTTCACGATCTGCTGGTCGAAGTAGCGCGGCACATCGCGCAGGCGCGCGGCGTAGGCACGATAGGCGGCCGCATCCCGCAGCTCGGCACCGGCCATGAAATCGAGGTTCGACCAGAACGAGCTGTCGGAATTGAACGGCATCTCGTAGTCGCGGAAACGGATCGACGCAGCCTTGTGCTCGATCTGCGGACGATAGACCGCGTAGTTCACCCGTTCGGCTGGCGACAGCGCCGCCACGTCGATCCGGTCGAGCCGCTTGAGCACGTCGTCCAGATAGGCCAGCCGGCTCGCCTGCGCCTGCGGGCTGACATCGGGCAGGCGGGCATTCGCGATCGTGCTGTTGTCGCTGTCCTCGTCACCGCCGTTGCCCTGCGCCATGCGCCACGTCCACTCAGCCTCGTAGATCGCGCGGAAGGCGGCATCGGCAGAATTGGCCGGCGTGGCCTGCGGCGGCGGGCTTGCGGCGGGAATGGATTGCGCCATCGCAAATGCGGGCAGCAGGCACAGGCAGAGCAGCAGCTTGTTCAAGATGAAAGCCTCGGTGGGCGGGGCGCATGAATTTCGCATCGGTTCCCGGATGCGTTCCAGTTTGCCGATCACGAAACGCCCAACTGAACACGCATGTCCCCGCCACCGAAACAGTCGGCAGATTCATGGCTTCGGTACAGCTCGCGCCGAGGTCGGTCGCGCCACTTTACGCAGCCTGCGCGCCGCTTTGTAGCCCCTGGTTCAGATCACGGAGGATCGTTGTCCGAACGGGGGTTACGAGGGTGACAGGCTGCCCCTCACAGATCAAAAGACGCCACCACCGAGCATCAGCCGCACTGCGCCCACGACGATCGCGATGCCGTTGAGCACCAGTCCCGCTTTCGCCCGGCCGTCGTGGCTGGCGCGGGTGAACATGATTCCGACCGCGGCGATGATCGCGCCGATGGCGGCGAACGGGATCAGGAACCAATTGGCCCAGCCCACCAGCGGAATCAGGGCCAGCACCATCCACAGCAGGGCGACGATGCCCCAGAGCAGGCTGATCAGTCCCATCGAAACATGACTCCAAGCAAAGCGTTGACGTCGACAGATATGCGGGCAGGCGGACGGCGATACAAGCGGAATCCGACGGATGGGAGCCGCAGGGGGATGAAACGCCACCCGTGGCGACGAGATCCGGTTGTGACGGAAGGTGGCGTATCCCCGACCATTGGCACGGGCAAGCCTGCGCCGCCCGCGCTAGCATCGGCGGTGGTGCGCGGCTGCGCGGAGATGCGACGGGGATGCAATGGCAAGGAATTCGGGCTTTGCGTGGCTACTGGGAGCCTTGTTGGTGACCGGCTCGGGGGCGGCCATGGGACAGACTCCTCCGAGTCCGGTGGTGACGACGGCGGATTACCAGCGCGCGGCCAGCATGCTGGCCGACCGCACCATGCCGCTGATCGACCATGCGGTCAATCAGGCAATCTGGCTGTCCGACGGCAGCCTCGTCTACCGTGAACAGACCAATGGCAAGACCCAGGTGCTGCGGTTCAACCCCGCCACTGGCAAGAGCACGCCGGCCTTCGATGCGCAGGCATTGGCCGATGCGATGAATCTCGCCGCTGGCGGCAAGGGTCGGCCGGTCAACAAGGATCGCCTGCCGCCGCTTCAGATCACGATTGCGGCGGACGGTGGCCTGCAGATTGATGCCCAATCCGGGCGGTTCCACTGCGCAGCTTCCGGTTGCGCCAAAGTGACGCAGGCACCGTCTGGCGATGAGCCGGGCGTCGCTTCGCCCGACGGCAGTCGCGAGGCCTTCGTGCGCGACTGGAATCTGTGGGTGCGCAATCTTGCCAGTGGCAAGGAAACCCAGCTCACCTTCGACGGCAAGCCGGATTACGGCTATGCCACCGACAACGCCGGCTGGAAGCACACCGGCGATGCGGTGGTGGTGTGGTCGCCGGATGGCAAGAAGCTCGCCAGCTTCCGTCAGGACCAGCGCAACACCAGCCTGATGACCCTGGTCGAAACCAATGTCGGCGCGCCGCGGGTCGAGCAATGGCGTTATCCGTTCGCCGGCGACAAGAACGTGACCTTGATCGAGCGTGTGGTCATCGACCTGTCGGGCGCGACACCAAAGCTGATCCGCTTGCAGATGCCGCCGGATCAGCACCGCTCGACCTGCGCCGACGACCTCGTCTGCGGCGAAGGCTGGGAAGACGTGCAGTGGGCGCAGGACGGCAAGACCCTGGCCTTTGTCAGTACTGATCGCGGTCACAAATCGGCGACCTTGCGGGTGGCCGACGCGCAGACCGGTGCCGTGCGCGATGTGTTCAAGGAAACCGTGGCTACCCAGTACCAGAGTGCGCCGGCGCTGGATTCGGTGAACTGGCGCTACCTTCCGGAGAGTAATGAATTTCTCTGGTTCAGCCAGAAATCCGATTGGGGCCATCTGTACCTGTATGACCTGACCACCGGCAAGCTCAAGCGCCAGCTCACCAGCGGCAACTGGAACGTCGCCAAAATCGTTCGCCTCGATGCCAAGGGCCGCAGCCTGTGGTTCACCGGCGTGGGCCGCGAGGCCGGTCGCGATCCGTATTTCGTCCATTACTACCGGGTCGGCCTCGATGGCGGTGACGTGCAACTACTGACGCCGGAAGACGCCAACCACGCCATCACCGCCTCCGCCGACGGCAAGTATTTCCTCGACACCTACTCGACCATTGCGACCGCGCCAGTGGCGGTAGTACGAGATGCCGACGGCAAGCAGGTGGCCGAGCTGGCACGCACCGACCTCACTCGCCTGCGCGCCGCCGGCTGGGTGGCACCGGAGGCGTTCACGGTCAAGGCCCGCGACGGCAAGACCGACCTGTACGGGCAGATGTTCAAGCCGTCCAATTTCGATCCAGCCAAGAAGTACCCGATCATCACCTACATCTACCCCGGCCCGCAGGTCGGCTCGGTGCGCAGCCGCAGCTTCCTGCCGGCGCAGGGTGATAACCAGGCGCTGGCCGAACTCGGCTTTGTCGTCATTGCACTCGACGGCATGGGCACGCCGATGCGCAGCAAGACCTTCCAGGACGTGTCCTACGGCAACATGGCCGACAACACCCTGCCTGATCAGGTCGCCGCGCTGAAGCAGTTAGGTGAACGCTATCCGTGGATCGACACCAGCCGCGCCGGCATCTGGGGCCATTCCGGCGGAGGCAATGCCACCGCGGCGGCGATGTTCCGCTATCCGGACGTGTACAAGGTCGGCATCGCCGAATCCGGCAACCACGAGAACCTGTCCTACGAGGACGACTGGGGCGAGCGCTTCCAAGGCCTGATGGTGCGCAAGCCGGACGGCACCAGCAACTACACCGGCCAGGACAACGCGCCGCTGGCGAGCCACCTCAAGGGCAAGCTGATGCTGATCCACGGCATGATGGACGACAACGTGCCGCCGCAGTCCACCCTGCTGGTGGTCGATGCGCTGGTGAAAGCCAACAAGGATTTCGACCTGCTGCTGCTGCCGCATGCGCATCACGGCTATGGCATGGACAGTTACTACGTCATGCGCCGGCGTTGGGACTATTTCGTCCGCAATCTGCTCGGTGCCACCCCGCCGAAGGAATTCGAACTGAAGATGCAGTTCTGAGCGGCTGCATGGCCGCTACACATGCAGCCCATGCGGGACGAGAACCGCTTGGCGTTGACGCGGCGGGCGGGAGCCGCTGCAATGTGGATTCCTTCGGCCACTGACTCGTCATGCAGTTGAATCCCCAGACCCGCCTCTCGCCACTGTCCGCCCTGATCTTTTCTTCGCGCTGGCTGCAGCTGCCTTTGTACCTGGGCTTGATTGTTGCCCAGGGCGTGTATGTGTTCCTGTTCGTCAAGGAACTGTGGCATCTGATCCACGACGCGGACAGCCTGAACGAGCAGGGCATCATGTTGATCGTGCTGGGCTTGATCGACGTGGTGATGATCTCCAACCTGCTGGTCATGGTGATCGTGGGTGGCTATGAAACCTTCGTCTCCCGGCTACGCCTGGAAGGCCATCCCGACCAGCCGGAATGGTTGAGCCACGTCAATGCCAGCGTGCTCAAGGTCAAACTGGCGATGGCGATCATCGGCATCTCCTCGATCCACCTGCTCAAGTCCTTCATCGAAGCTGGGCAGCTTGGCCTGCCACTGTGCACGAATGAGCTGGTGTTGGCGAAAACGATGTGTACCAAGGCGACGGCGCAGGGCGTGATGTGGCAGACCATCATCCATATCGTCTTCATCCTGTCTGCCATCGGGATTGCATGGACCGACAAGCTGATGACCGGAAGCGCCAGCAAGCGTGAAAGCGCCATACACTGAAGTTCGAAGGCTCCCGCCAGAGCGGGGCAGGTCTGGCAAGGAGTGAATGAGGGCAATGGACAAACAGCTGTATCCCGCGCTGGCCAGCCGTGCGTCCGCCCTGGTCGAGGCGGGGGATCGGCCCGCGGCGATCGAAGTCCTTGAGCAACTCGTCCACAGCGACCTGCCCGACTTCGACCGGGCCATGATGTGCATGAACATCGCGATCGTGCAGGACCAGATGGGTGATACCGGGAAAGCCCTGGAAACCTACGCGTCCGCAGTCGATCTGGAGCGGAAGACGGAGTCGTACTTCATCGCCGAAAATCGGGCCGCCTATTGTGCGAAGCTGGGCTTGTACGATGAAAGCAGTCGGCTTTACGACGACCTGCTCAGGCATCCGCACTTGAAGCCGGAAGATCAGGATCGGCTGCTGCAAAACATCTCGATATTGGGCAAGCTGAGGACATAGCGCGAGGTGGGTGCGCTTGCTGCTGGAGTTCCGCGCCGGCCGATGCCGCTGCCTTGTTCCGTTTCAAAGACAAGGAACTCGGGAGAGATTGCTGTGAATCGCGCATCAGGGCTTGCAATGAAAGGCTGGATCGTTTCCGCGCTGTTGCTGGTTTCCGGCACGGTGCTGGCCAGTGGGCTGCCGGTGCAGGAACGCAAGATCACATCGAAGAACGCGCAGGTCGAAATCTCGGTGGCCTGGCCGCGCACCGGCAATGCCGCCATCGATGCGCAGCTGGGCCAATGGGCCAGGCAGCAGGCCGACGACTACCGCAATGTCAGCGCAGATGACGTCGGTTCCGGCTCGCCGTGGTCGCTCGACATCGATTACGAGATTCCCCGCAACGACGGCAAGCTGTTCTCGGTGGTGTTCGGGATCGACAGCTATGCCGGCGGCGCCCATCCCAACCACAATGCCGTGGCCTTCAACTTCCTGTTGCCCGAAGGCGCGCAGATCGACATCGAGCAGGTCATCGATGGCCGCAAGGGCTTGCAGCGACTGAGTGCGCTGACCATCACCAGGCTCAGCCGCACGTTGCTGCCCGATGAATCGGATGCTGCGTGGCTGCAGCGCGGCGCCGGCCCCGACTGGGCCAGCTTCCAGACCTTCGTGCTGCTGCCGAATGCACTGCAGATCCGCTTCGATCCCTACGCCGTGGGTCCGTATTCGTCGGGTCCGCAGGAGGTGGAGATCCCGCTCTCCGCCTTGCAGGGCGCGCTGCGTTCCAACCTGCGTACGCCAGTGCCGTCGTTCGACTGCGACAAGGCAGGGACACCGATCGAACATGCGATCTGCGCCAGCGCCGAGCTGGCGCGTCTGGATCGACGGATGGCGCAGGTGTATCGGCGGCGCTCAATGACCGGTGACACGGCCAGCGATGCCCGCATCCGCGCCGATCAGCGTGCCTGGATCAGCAGCCGTGACGCGCGCTGCGGCCAACAGCAGGGTGCAGCGCTGGACCATTGCCTTGCGGACATGACCCGGGCGAGAACGGCGCAACTCGACGGCGACGACGACTGAGGCATTGCCCGCCGCGTGCAGCGCAGGAGCGTGTTACATCTTGAATGCGGGCTGACCCGGATGGCTTGCATCCACCGGTCCGCATCCGGACACTGCGCCGGTGCCGAACACCGCCATTTCCCCACCCGACGGCGACGCACCGGGTAAGCCACTGCCCTGGCGCGTGCGTGCAATCGCGGCGTTGCTGCGCAGCGTCTATTTCGGGCGCGTACGTATCGTCGGCGCGCAAAGCCAGCCTGCGCCGCGCGCTTCTGCGCGGTTGATCGTTGCCAGTCATCGCAATGGTGCGATCGATGGCTACACGGTGCTGCGTGCGTTTCCCGCGGCGTCGGGCCTGATCTCGGTGCAATTGCTCAAGCATCCGGTGTTGCGCTGGCTGATTGGCGGCATTGCCGTGGTGCGTGAAAAAGATCGTCAGCGATTTGGTGAAGCACGCGCGACCATTCCCGACCCGATCGGCGCAGGCTGCGCGCACTTGCGTGCCGGCGGCGACCTCATCGTGTTCCCGGAAGGCAGCAGCGAGTGGGGCCATCGACCCTTGCCCTACCAGCGCGGTGCGGCGCGGATCGCGCGCGCGCTGATCGACGAGGGTGCGCAGTTCGAGGTGGTGCCGGTCGGCTTGCACTACATGGGGCCGGATCGCTTCCGTTCGCGCGCCGAGGTGCTGGTGGGCGCGGCGCTGACCTTGCCGCAGCGCGATGCAGGCGAAGCAGATCGTGCCTTCGAACTGCGCCTGCATGCGGTGATCTCCGATGCGCTGGACGCGGTGTCGGTCAACTGTCCGGATGCCGAAACCTTCGCACGGGTGGAAGCGGCGGCGCGCGCGGAGGCCGCACGCGGCGGTTCGTATGCGCAAGCCTTCATCGCATCGCAGGCCAATCCACCGGCAACGCGTGCGGAAATTCCCCGCGCACGGTGCTGGCCTTGGGATGGCCTCGCGGTCGCGGCGTTCTTCGTGCTGATGGCACCGATCCTGCTGGCGGCGTGGTTCGCAGGCCGCAAAGCCGACGCACGCAACACCGTGACCTTGCACCGAATGATCGCCGGCACGCTGGTCGCGTTGCTGTGGTTGCCCTGTCTTGGCGTGCTGGCGTGGCATTGTCCAGTGCCGATGGCGGGATGGACGCTGCTGGCGGCATGGGGTTGGTGGCGTTGGCCGAGATTCGTGCACGGGGAGTCCGCATGACGATGATGAAGCTCGAACGCTGGATCGGCTGGGCGTTCTGCGCGCAACTGCTGCTGATTCTGGTGCTGGGCGGTATCGGTGCCGTACGGATGGGTGATCCGACCCTGCGCACTGCCACGTTCCTTGGCGGTGGTGCGTGGTTGGCCCTGCTGCTGGCGACCGCATCGCCGGCAGGCAGTATGTGGGCAAGCTATCGCGGCTTGTTGCAGTTCGTCGCGTGCTGGCTGATCTTCCCGCTGCTCAAGGGGATTGCCACCGTCTTCATCACCCACCGCGCCGACGCCAGCTTGCTGGCGCTGGATCGCACGCTCTGGGGCGGGGCGAGCCTGACCGAACATCTGCTGTCATGGCAGCGACCATGGCTGTCGGAGCTGCTCAGCACCGGCTACTTCCTGTTCTATTTTCTGGTCCTGCTGCCGGTGATCGGCTTCGCCAAGCGCCGCCATGAGGGCGAGGCGCGCGCGTTCTTTCTCGGCCTCACGACAATGTACCTGATCGGCTTCAGCGGCTATCTGCTGGTGCCGGCCAGCGGGCCGTATGCGGCGTTCCCCGAACTGTTCTCCTACCCCGTCCAAGGCGGCGCGATGACCGCGATGCTGACCAAGGTGGTCGCGGCAGGCATCACCGGCATGGACGTGTTTCCCAGCCTGCACAGTGGCATCGGCGTGTACGTGCTGGGCTTCTTCGCGCTGGGCGGCCATCGGCGCATCGCCCTGCTGCTGACGCCGGTGGTCGCGGCCTTGGTGCTCGCCACCGTCTATCTGCGCTACCACTACGGCATCGATGTGCTGGCCGGCTTGCTGCTGGCTGCGCTGGTACTGGCCTTTATCCGACGTTATCGAAAGGAAATTGACGCGTGATCGAACTGTTTGCATTCACCGACCCGCAAGCACGCGAGCTGGCCACCAGCGGCGGCAAGGGCGCGAACCTTGCGCAGGCCGCGGCGCATCTGCCGGTGCCGCCGGGATTGATCGTCGGCAGCGCGGTCTACCGGGCCTTCGTCGAACCCTTGCGTGCACCGATCCGAGCTGTGTTGACGGATGCTGCGTTCGATCACGCCGCCCGCAGTACAAGGATCCAGGCGCTGATTCTCGCGCAGCCATTGCCGGATGCGTTGGGCGATGCATTGCACACGCACATGACCGAGCTGGGATTGCTGGACGGTCCGGTCGCAGTGCGCTCTTCCGGCACGTTGGAAGACTTGCCCGGTGCCGCCTTCGCCGGCCAGCACGACACCCTGCTGGGCGTGCGCGGCGTCGACGCTGTCCTCGAGGCCATCCGCCGGTGCTATGCCTCGCTGTGGAACGCGCACGTCTTGCCCTACCGCGAACGCCTCGGCCTGGATCACCTGACCGCGGCGATGGCGGTGGTGGTGCAGAAGATGGTGCGCGTCGGTGCGGATGAAGCGGCCGGGGTGGCATTCTCCATCGACCCGGTGCGCGGTGCGCTCGATCAGGTGTTGATCAATGCAGCCTTCGGCCTTGGCGAGAGCGTGGTCGGTGGTGAAGCGCCGGTGGACGAGTACCGGGTGCGACGCGGCGATCTGGCCGAGGTCGAGAGTGTGGTGGTGGAAAAACCCATCGCCTTGGTGGACAGCGAATCCGGCGGCACCCACGAAGTGGAACTGGATGCGGAAAGCGCCACCCGCGCCGCGCTCGATCCGGACCAGCGCAAGGCGGTCGCGCAACTGGCGCTGGCGGCGGAAACCCATTTCGGCTTCCCGCAGGACATCGAATGGGCCTGGCAGGGCGGCCAGCTGTTCCTGCTGCAATCGCGCGCCGTCACCCGCATCCCCGCGCGCTGGACCCGCGATGAATCCGCCGAGCGTTTCCCCAATCCGATCACGCCATTGACGTGGGACCTGTGCGAAGCCGGCTTCCATGCTTCGCTCAACTACAGCTTCCAGCTGATGGGCCTGCCGCCATTCGGCGACAAGTGGTTCGCGATGCGCGATTACTACATCTACGGCAACCAGAACGCGGTCGAACTGTACCGCGGGCGCACGCCGGTGAAGATGCTGCGCGACGTCGACGCGATCCGCGCGGCGCTGCCGGAGATCGCCGAGCGCTTCGGTTGGGTGCAGGAGTTGCCGGTGCGCTGGATGCGCGACCTCGACACCTACCTGCTCGGCATCGGGGCACTGATGCAGGAGCCGCTGGAAGGCCGCTCGCTGGCGCAGCTGTGGGATTACGTGCTGCGCATCAATGCGCTGGGCTCGCGCTATTTCCTGCCCAATATCGCCATCTCATTGACCCAAGCCACCCTGTACGGGGCGCTGCTGTCGATGCTGCGCCTGGCCTTGCCGGAGGATGAAGCGCGGCAGGTGTTCGACCGACTGATGGCGCAGACCGACACCAAGACCGGGCAGGTCAACGCCGAGCTGTGGGCGTTGTCGCGCTGCGCCCGTCGGGATGCGGCGCTGGCGACGGCATTTGCCGAAGTCGACAGTACCGTGCTGCTGGAGCAACTGCCGCAGCATCCGGAGTTCGCCGCCGAGTTCGCGGCCTTCCTGTCTCGCCACGGCCATCGCGAACTGGATTTCGATGCCTATCACCCGACTTGGCTGGAAGCACCGACCGTGGTGCTGGACCAGCTGCGCATCCTGATCGCGCAGTCCGAACCGCAGCATGGCCGTGGCGAGCATGCGCAGCGTGCGGCGCAGCTGGAAATGGAGCATCGGGTGTTGAGCCACGCGCCGGATGACCTGCGCTACCTGGTACGCGAGGTGATCCGCCTCGCCCGTACCTACACCGCGCTGGACGATCTGGAGCATTACCAGACCACGCGCCTGCACCTGCCGTTCCGACGCGGGCTCAAGGCCATCGGCGCGCAGTTGGTCGAGCGCGGCGTGCTGGCCGAGCCGATGGATGTGTACTTCGTGCCGCTGGAAATTCTCGACAAGGCGCTGACCAGCGGTGACTTGACGCCGATCACGCCGGCCGCCGCCACCCACAAGGCCGGCTACCTCGCCGCCTGCGCGCGCACGCCCGACTGGGTGTACGGCGAGATGGACTCGGTGATCGACGCGGGCGCGCATGTGCTCAAGGGCTTGGGCGGCAGCCCGGGCAGCGTTGAAGGCGAGGTGTTCGTGGTGCGCAGCCCGGAGGATTTCCCGAAATTCCCGAAAGACGCGATCCTGGTCGCGCGCACCACCAACCCGGCGTGGACGCCGCTGTTCTACCGGGCGCGCGGGGTCATCACCGAAAGCGGTGGGCCGCTGTCGCATGGCGCGGTGACCGCGCGCGAGCTGGGCCTGCCGGCGGTGATGGGCGTGCGCCAGGCCATGAACCTGCTGACCGACGGCCAGCGCGTGCGTGTCGATGGCCGCGCCGGGACGGTGGAGTTGTTGTAAGAACCTGAGTTCCTGCCAGCCATGGATGGCTGGCCACGAATCAAACGCACACGCGTTTGATTCGTGTGAGCCGAGTCCGGGCCAGTGCCGGGCTCGGCGTGGGCTGACAACTCCAGGATGGAGTTGTTCGGGCCATCAGTATCGATCCGTACAATGGCGGCATGGATGTCACCCACCTCCTCGACGGGCTGAACCCGGCCCAGCGCGAGGCCGTTTGCGCCGGGCCCGGCCACCTGCTGGTGCTGGCCGGCGCGGGCAGCGGCAAGACCCGCGTACTCACCCACCGCATCGCCTGGTTGCACGAAGTGGTGGGCGTGCCGATGCACGGGATCCTGGCCGTCACCTTCACCAACAAGGCCGCCGGCGAGATGCGCGCGCGGATCGCCGCGCAACTGGGCGACGCGCCGCGTGGCGCGTGGATCGGCACCTTCCATGGCCTCGCCCACCGCCTGCTTCGCCTGCACTGGCAGGAAGCGAAGCTGCCGGAAGGCTTCCAGATCCTCGATTCGGATGACCAGCTGCGGCTGGTCAAGCGCGTCGCCAAGCAACTGGAGCTTGACGAGGGCCGCTATCCGCCGCGCCAGATCGCCTGGTGGATCAACGCGCAGAAGGACGAAGGCCGGCGGCCACAGCACATCCAGCCGCAGGGCGACGAATGGAGCGACGTGCTGCTGCGCGCCTACGCGGCCTATCAGGAACGCTGCGAGCGCGCCGGCCTGGTGGATTTCGCCGAACTGCTGCTGCGTGCACATGAAGTGCTGCGCGACAACGCCGCCCTGCTGGCGCATTACCGGCATCGCTTCGGCCAACTACTGGTCGACGAATTCCAGGACACCAATGCGGTGCAATACGGCTTCGTGCGGCTGTTGGCCGGCGACACCGGTCAGGTGTTCGTGGTCGGTGACGACGACCAGGCGATCTACGGCTGGCGCGGCGCCAAGGTCGAGAACGTGCAGCGCTTCCTGAAGGATTTCCCCGGCGCGCGCACGATCCGGCTGGAGCAGAACTACCGGTCCACCGGCACGATTCTCGATGCCGCCAATGCGGTGATCGCCCACAACAGCGATCGCCTCGGCAAGAAACTGTGGACCGATTCCGGCGAAGGCGCGCCGATCGACCTGTTCGCCGCCTACAGCGAGATCGACGAGGCCGAGTATGTGGTCGACCGCATCGCCCAGTGGGTGCGCGAGGGTGGCAGCAATGGCGATGCCGCGATCCTCTATCGCAGCAATGCACAGTCGCGTGCTTTCGAAGAAGTGCTGGTGGCGCGCCAGGTGCCCTATCGGGTCTACGGCGGTGTGCGCTTCTTCGAGCGTGCCGAAGTCAAGGACGCCCTGGCCTATCTGCGCCTGCTCGCCAACCGTGACGATGACGCCGCCTTCGAGCGTGCGGTCAACACGCCCGCCCGCGGCATCGGCGAACGCACCCTCGACGACGTGCGGCGCGGTGCGCGCAGCCACGCGGAATCCCTGTGGCGTTCGGCGCAGCGGCTGTGCGCGCAAGGCATGCTGACGGTACGCGCGCGCAATGCGCTTGCCGGGTTTGTCGCCTTGATCGACACCTTGGCCAATGAAACACAGGCGATGCCGCTGGCCGAGAAGATCGACCACGTCCTCACCCGCTCCGGCCTGCGCGTGCACTACGACAAGGAATCGCGCGGACAGGTCGATTCGCGCACCGACAACCTCGACGAACTGGTCTCGGTGGCCAGCCGCTTCGTGCGTGGTGACGAGGAAGACGCGGCGGCGATGCCGGAGTTGATCGCCTTCCTCGCCTATGCGGCGCTGGAAGCCGGTGAAGGCCAGGCGCAGGCGGGCGAAGACGGCGTGCAGCTGATGACCCTGCACAGCGCCAAGGGCCTGGAGTTTCCGCTGGTGTTCCTGGTCGGGCTGGAAGAGGGCCTGTTCCCGAATTCGCGCAGCGCCGAGGAGCCGGGGCGGATGGCCGAGGAACGCCGCCTTGCCTACGTCGGCATCACCCGTGCGCGTGAGCAACTGGTGCTTGCACACGCCGAATGCCGACGCATCCACGGCAGCGACCTGTACGGCATCCCGTCGCGCTTCCTGCGCGAGATTCCCAAGTCCCTGCTGCGCGAGGTGCGCCCGAAGCCGCAAGCGGCACCGTTTGCACGCGGTGGGTTCACACCGCCGCCGCGCAATGCCGGCCATGCAGCGCTGGACACGCCCGCGTTGCGGATCGGACAGGACGTGATCCATCCCAGCTACGGCCGCGGCACCGTCCTCGATTTCGTCGGCGATGGCCGCTACATCAACGTGCAGGTGAACTTCGAGGCGGTCGGCAGCAAGTGGCTGAAGCTGGCCTCGGCGAACCTGGTGCCGGCGTAGTCGCGCGGCTTACCAGCTGAACAACCGGAAATACACCAGCGGGCCAGTGTTGCCATCGCGCCCGTCGACCACGCCGTCGCCATTGCGGTCGTAGATGTAATAGGTGACGCCACGGAACGGCACCACCTTGATCATCTTCAGCTGTCCGCCCAGCCGATACTCGGTGATCACGTCGCCATTGGCTTCGGTGTGGGTGGCCGGGACTGCAGCCTCCGGGATCGATGGCGCAGGTTCGGGCGTGACGCTTGCACAGGCGGACAGGGCGAGTGCCAGGATCGATGTGATTGCAAGGCGCATGGCGGTGGTGTGCATGGGGGAGGCGCAGTATGCGCGATTCGCGGGGAATGCCTCGTGATGGCAAGCGTGATGGCGAAGCCCGTGCATCAATCGGCATCCAGGTCCAGGAATCCACCCGACTGCCGCTTCCACAGCTGCGCGTACAGGCCGCCTTGTGCCAGCAGGGCCTCATGCCTGCCTTGTTCGACGATGCGACCGGCGTCCATCACCACCAGCCGGTCCATCGCCGCGATGGTCGAGAGCCGGTGCGCGATCGCGATCACGGTCTTGCCTGTCATCAGTCGGTACAGGTTTTCCTGGATCACCGCTTCCACTTCCGAATCCAGCGCCGAGGTGGCCTCATCCAGCACCAGGATCGGCGCGTTCTTCAGCAACACGCGGGCGATGGCGATGCGCTGGCGCTGGCCGCCGGAGAGCTTCACCCCGCGTTCGCCGACCTGGGCATCGAAGCCGCGCCGGCCTTTGGCGTCGACGAGTTCGGCGATGAAGCCGTCGGCATTGGCCTGGCGCGCCGCATCCAGCAACTCGGCCTCGCTGGCGTCGGGGCGGCCATACAGGATGTTCTCGCGCACCGAACGGTGCAGCAGCGAGGTGTCCTGCGTCACCACCCCGATTTGTGCGCGCAAGGAATCCTGCAACACCGATGCGACATCGACGCCATCGATCGTGATACGGCCACCTTCGACATCGTGGAAACGCAGCAACAGGTTGACCAGGGTGGACTTGCCCGCGCCGCTGCGGCCGACCACGCCGATCTTCTCGCCCGGTGCAATCTGCAGGTCGAGGTGATCGATCACCCCGCTGCCCTTGCCGTAGTGGAAGCTGACAGCGTCGAAGCGGATCGCGCCCTGTACGTTCGGCATGGGTTTGGCGTCGATGGCGTCATCGACGGTCGGCGGCAGCGAGATCGAGCTGATGCCGTCGTGCACGGTGCCGATGTTCTCGAACAGCGCCGACAGTTCCCACATGATCCAGTGCGACATGCCGAGCAGGCGCAAGGCCAGTGCCGCGGCCACCGCCACCGCGCCTGCGCTGATCGCGCCATGCAGCCACAACCAGATGCCGAGCGCCGCGACTGAAAACAGCAGCGCCATGTTCAGCGCGTACAACAGGCTGTACACGCGGGTGGCCAGCCGCATCTGCCGGTACACGGTGGCGAGGAAGCCATCCATCGCCTCGCGCGCGTAGGCCTGCTCGCGCCGTGAATGCGAGAACAGCTTGACCGTGGCGATATTGGTGTAGCTGTCGACGATCCGCCCGGTCATGGTCGAGCGCGCGTCGGCCTGCTGTTGCGAGACCTGACCCATCTTCGGCACGAACCAGCGCATCAGCAGGCCGTAGCCCAGCAGCCAGCTGGCGAAAGGCAGCAGCATCCGCCAATCGGCGCTGGCCGCCACCACCAGCATGCCGCCGAAATACACCAGCACGTAGTTGCCGATGTCGAGCAGCTTGACCACGGTTTCGCGCACCGCCAGCGAAGTCTGCATCAGCTTGGTTGCGATGCGGCCGGCGAATTCGTCCTGGAAATAGCCCATCGACTGCCGCAGCAGGTAGCGATGCACGTTCCAGCGAATCCGCATCGGGAAATTGCCGAGCAGGGTCTGGTGCTGCACCGCCGAGTTGGTCCACACCAGCAGCGGCAGGGCCAGCAGCACCAACGCCGCCATCCAGGCCAGCCGCGGGCCTTCCTGGGCGATGAAAGTCGCGATCCCAAGCGCGCTCATCCGGTCCACCAGCGCACCGACGTAGGCATACAGCGCGACTTCGGCAACCGCGATGCTGGCGGTGGTGGCTGCCATCAGCAACAGCCAGGGCTCGGCGCCCCGGGTGAAGTGGCGGCAGAACGCATACAGGCTGGCCGGCGGCTGCGCCGGCGGTGCCTCCGGGAACGGATCGAGTCGGGTTTCGAACCAGCGCAGCATGGCGTGCTTCCAAGGCAGGACGCGGACATTCTGCCAGCGTCGCTACGCGTAGAATCCGCGCATGCCACGCCTCATCCTGATCGACGGTTACAACTACCTGTATCGCGCCTACCACGCCATCAAGGTGCAGGGTCGTGAGCTCACCGCGCCCGACGGATTCCCCACCGGCGCGATGTTCGGCATGCTCAACATGCTGCGTGGGCACCTCAAGGAAAAACCGGAGCACATCGCGCTGGTGATGGATGCGCCGGGCCCGACCTTCCGCGATGACCTGTACCCGGACTACAAGGCCAACCGTGCGCCGATGCCGGACGACCTGCGCGTGCAGGTTGAGCCCATTCTGGAAATCGTGTCGGCATTGGGTATCCCGATCCTTCGCGTGCCGGGCGTGGAGGCCGATGACGTGATCGGCACGCTGGCCTTGCAGGGCGCTGCGGAGGGGATCGAGGTCACCGTCTCCAGTGGCGACAAGGACATGGCCCAGCTGGTGCGTCCGCACGTTGTGCTGGTGAACACGATGAGCGGCAGCCGGCTGGATTCGGATGCGGCGGTGATCGACAAATTCGGCGTGCGCGCCGACCAGATCATCGATTACCTGGCGCTGATGGGCGATGCCATCGACAACATCCCGGGCGTGCACAAATGCGGGCCGAAGACCGCGGCCAAGTGGCTGGACGAATACGGCACGCTGGATGGGGTGATCGAACACGCCGGCAAGATCGGCGGCAAGATCGGCGAGAACCTGCGTGAAGCCTTGCCGCGCCTGCCGCTGAACCGCACGCTGACCACGATCAAGACCGATGTGGCGCTGGAGCTTGGCCCGTCCGATCTTGCCCAGCGCGGGCGTGACATCGAGGTGTTGCGTGGTTTGTACACCCGTTACGGCTTGAACCAGGCGCTGAAGGAGCTGGAGGCAGACTCGGCAACACCGACAGCAGGCGGTGCGGCAGTGGTTGGAGTGGCTGCTGCGCCTGCATCTGCCATCGATCCGGTATTGGCCGCACCGGGCGACTACCAAACCGTGCTCACCGAGGCGCAATTGCAGGCGTGGGTCGTGAAGCTCGGGGCCGCCGATGAATTCGCCTTCGACAGTGAGACCGATTCGCTGGACCCGCAGCGTGCGCGCCTGGTCGGCCTGAGTTTCAGCGTCGAACCGGGTAGCGCCTGTTACATCCCACTGGTCCACGATGTCCCCGGCGCACCCGCGCAGTTGCCGCGCGCGTCGGTGCTGGACGCGCTGCGCCCGCTGCTGGCTGACCCGGACAAGCGCAAGCTTGGCCAGCACGGCAAGTACGACCTGCATGTGCTGCGCCGGCACGGCGTCGACGTGCAGGGCTATGCCGACGACACGATGCTCGAGAGCTTCGTGTTGAGCGCCGGCATCGCCCGCCACGATATGGATACCCTGGCCAAGCGCCATCTCGGCTACGACACCATCAAGTACGAAGACGTGGCCGGCAAGGGCGCCAAGGCGATCCCGTTCTCGCAGGTCGCGATCGACGCTGCCACCCGCTACGCCGCCGAGGACGCCGATATCACCCTGCGCCTGCATCGCGTCCTGCTGCCACAGCTCGAGGCGGAGCCGTCGCTGCTGTCGGTGTATCGCGAGATCGAGATGCCGTTGGTGCCGGTGCTGGCACGGGTAGAGGAGAACGGCGTGCTGATCGATACGACGGAACTGCGCCGGCAGTCGGCCGATCTGGCGCGGCGGATGCTGGCCGCACAGCAGAAAGCCACCGACCTCGCCGGGCGCAGCTTCAACCTCGATTCGCCCAAGCAACTGGGTGCGCTGCTGTTCGACGAACTGAAATTGCCGGCACTGGTGAAGACGCCGGGTGGCGCGCCGTCGACCAACGAGGAGGCGCTGGAGGCCATTGCCGACCAGCATGAATTGCCACGCGTGATCCTCGAGTATCGAGGCCTCGCCAAGCTGCGCAGCACCTACACCGACAAGTTGCCGGAGATGGTCAATCCGGCGACCGGGCGCGTCCACACCAGCTACCATCAGGCCGGTGCCGCCACCGGGCGCTTGTCGTCCACCGATCCCAACCTGCAGAACATCCCCACCCGCAGCGAGGACGGCCGGCGTATCCGCACCGCCTTCATCGCCCCGCCGGGACGCAAATTGGTGGCTTGCGACTATTCACAGATCGAGCTGCGGATCATGGCCCACCTGTCGGAAGACCCGGCCCTGCTGCGTGCGTTCGAACAAGGTGCCGACATCCACCGCGCCACCGCCGCCGAGGTGCTTGGCAAAGCCATCGAGGACGTGACCTCGAGCGAGCGTCGCGCCGCCAAGGCGATCAATTTCGGCCTGATCTACGGCATGGGCGCGTTCGGGCTTGCACGGCAACTCGGCATCGGCCGTGGCGAGGCGCAGGATTACATCGCGCTTTATTTCAGTCGCTATCCCGGCGTACGCGACTACATGGAACGCACCCGCCAGCAGGCGCGCGACCGCGGCTTTGTGGAGACCGTGTTCGGCCGCCGACTGACGCTGGACTACATCCATTCCAAGAACGCCGCCCAGCGCGCCGGCGCGGAACGTGCCGCGATCAATGCGCCAATGCAGGGCACCGCCGCCGACATCATCAAGCGCGCGATGGTCGCAGTGGACGGCTGGCTGGCAGCGCATCGAGCACAGGCGCTGATGATCCTGCAGGTGCACGACGAACTGGTGTTCGAGGTCGATGAAGGCTTCGTCCCGACGTTGTTGGAAACGGTGCCGACACTGATGGCGGGCGCGGCGAATCTGCGGGTGCCGCTGGTGGTGGACAGTGGTGTCGGCGATAATTGGGATCAGGCGCATTAGGTACAGACGCCAAGGCCTGTGATCCGGCTCGCAAAACGCGAAATCGTGACCTTTCGCACATGAATTCCGCAGCGCCACGAATGGCGCGGGTCAATCGCTCAAAATGCAATGAATGCATCCTGAATCGGAATGCATTTTCATCGAAATCTTCACGAACTATCCATGCTTGCCGTGGTCACATATACCGCAACAGGTGCAACGCCTGTTGACGTGGATCACTACCCCTCCCCTGGTGTGATCGACCGGAAGGATCAGGCCCTCCCCAACCTGCCTTCCCCCCCCAGCCCCACGGCCCATCCTTGGCCGTGGGGTTTTTATTTCAGTCGGCGCTGATGGTGCGATGGCAATGCCGCGGGCCTTGGCGCACCATGCCGCCAATCCCGCCTCCACCACGCCGCCTTCAGGCTCGCTCGGTGGGGCTGGCACCACCATCCGAGGGCTCCCCCGATGACCGACCTGTTCCAGATGTCCGCGCCGTGGTGGGTGTTCGTGCTGCGCGCCACCGTCATTTACCTGCTGGTGATGCTGCTGGTGCGCATCTCCGGCAAGCGCGCGATCGGCCAGCTCACCCCGCTCGACCTGGTGTTGCTGATCCTGATCGGCAACGCGGTCCAGAACGGCATCAATGGCGGCGACAATTCCCTCACCGGCGCGGCGGTGATGGCCACCACCCTGATCGCCCTGAACTATGCGGTGGCCTATGCCACGTCGCACAGCAAGCGCATCGAACGCTTGGTGGAGGGTGTGCCGGTGGTGCTTGCCCGCGATGGCAAGGTGTTCACGACCGTGCTGCGGCGCGAGCTGGTCAGCGACCACGATTTCCACGAAGCGCTGCGGATGGGCAATATCCGCTGCGTCGAGGACATCGGGATCGTGTTGCTGGAGACCAATGGCCATATCACCGTGATTGCACGCCAACGGGTGGCCGAGCCTCACGGCAGTGCGTCGAGTTGACTTACCATGAGCGGCGAATCGACCCCGCCGACGGGGTCGAAACCCGCGCCAGGACAGGGGTGGCGATGTTCCCTGTGAACGAGGATTCGAACATGAAACAAGTGGCAAGACTGGCGGTGTTGGTGCTGGTATGCGTGGGCTTCCTGGCCGCGTGCAATACCGTGGCCGGGGCCGGCAAGGACATCAAGCGCGCCGGCGAGAAGATCGAGGGCGCGGCCGGCAAGTAAGCCGGCACACGCCCTTTCTCACCTGACTTACCAGCGCGGCGGATCCGGCACGAAGCCATTCGGGAACGCGCGCGGGCCGCGATTGTCGTCGCGCCAGTCGCGGCGTGGCATCACCCCCATGGCGATCAGCGCGCGGGTGCTGTCGTAGCGCAACTGGCTGACCTGCTCCGGATTGCGGCTGGCGCGGGTGAACTCGGTCTGGTCGATCGGTGACCATTCGCGTTCGCCATGGCCGGTGCCGAGCTGGCGCGGTGCGGCTTCGGCGGCCATTGCGCGACCGCTGGCGGACGCCGAAGGTGCCTGGGCAGCGGGCGGCGGCGCGGGCATGGCGGCGCGGTCGCGACGGGATTGGTCGCGCTCATACACGCGCGGCTGGTAGATCGACGGCACCACCACCTGGCGCTCGCGGAACACCGCGATGCCGACCACGCCGACATTGTCCGGACGCCCGGTGCGGGCGGCGTAGCTGTCCTGCAGGTCGGTGAACACGAACTGGGCGACGTCCTCCAGCGACTTGCGCCAGCCGGTGATTTCAGCGGATTCCCACGGATCCAGCACGTAGCCGGCCTGCATCGGCGAAGCGGTCTGGCCGCTGACCGCATTGACGCCGTCCACCGAGAGCACCACCAGCACGCGCTCGCCGGTGGTATTGGTCAGACGCACCGAGTAACGATGGCCCGGCGTGCCGGCCACCCATTCCTGGCCACGGGCGCGATATTCGGTCAGGGTGTCGCCGCTGTCTCGGTCGACCAGATCGAGACGCACCAGCTCCAACTGGCGCGGGACCGGCGGACGGCAATCGCGATGGATGACGCCGTCATCGCGGCAGCGCACGGCTGCTGATGCCGGTGCCGACAGCGCGCTGGCAAGGACGAGGGCGAGCGAAATGGCGAGCGTGGTCAGGGTCGGGCGGATCATGGCTGTCTCCGAAGGCGCGTTCATCGCGCTGCATACCTGTCAACGCGCCACGGGCCGGATCGGGGTTGCGCGCCCATGCCGGTTAAAATGCCGTTCATCCGCATTCCACGAGCGCCGCCTCCGGCCATGAGCAAGACCCGCGTCCTCACCGGCATCACCACCTCCGGCACGCCCCACCTCGGCAACTACGTCGGCGCGATCCGGCCGGCGCTGGCCAGCGCGCAGCGTGCAGACGTCGAGAATTTCTACTTCCTCGCCGATCTGCACGCGCTGGTGAAATGCGGCGACCCGGCGCGGGTGCAGCGCAGCACGCTGGAGATCGCGGCGACCTGGATGGCCGGTGGGCTGGACGTGGAGAAGAACTGGTTCTACCGCCAGAGCGACATCCCCGAGATTCCGGAATTGACCTGGTTTCTGACCTGCGTGGCCGGCAAGGGCCTGCTCAACCGCGCGCATGCCTACAAGGCGGCGGTGGACAAGAACCGCGCCGATGGCGTGGACGATGACGCCGGGATCAATGCCGGCTTGTTCATGTACCCGGTGCTGATGGCCGCCGACATCCTGCTCTTCAATGCGCACAAGGTCCCTGTCGGTCGCGATCAGGTCCAGCACATCGAGATGGCGCGCGATTTCGGCCAGCGCTTCAATCATCTGTATGGCGAGCACTTCACCCTGCCCGAGGCAGTGATCGACGAGAACGTTGCCACCTTGCCCGGCCTCGATGGCCGCAAGATGAGCAAGAGCTACGACAACACCATCCCGCTGTTCGCCCCGCGCGCCGAACTGAAGAAGCTGATCGGCGGCATCCTCACTGACTCACGCGCGCCCGGCGAGCCCAAGGACACCGAAGGCTCGGCGGTGTTCCAGCTGTACCAGGCCTTCGCCAGCCTTGAGGAAACCGCGGCGTTCGCGCAGGCCTTTGCCGACGGCATCGGCTGGGGCGATGCCAAGCAACGTCTGTTCGAGCGCATCGATGTCGAGGTCGCGCCGCTACGCGAGAAATACGATGCGCTGATGGCCAAGCCCTCGGAAATCGAAGCGATCCTGCGCGAGGGTGCCGTGCGCTTGCGACAGGCGCATGCCACGCCAACGCTGGCACGTTTGCGGGAAGCGGTGGGCCTGCGCGACCTGTCGTCAGTGGCGGTGGCGACGGGCGACAGGATTGGCAAGCCGGCCATCAGCCAGGTCCCCACCTTCAAGCAATACCGCGAAGCCGACGGCAAGTTCTATTTCAAGCTCGTGCAGGGCGAGCGAGTCCTGCTGCAAAGCATCGGCTTCGCTTCACCGCGCGATGCCGGTGCGCGCATCGCCGCGATCAAGCATGGCGAGATCGATCCCGAGGTGATGGATTTTTCCGTCAGTGAAGGCGTCAGCTTCGAGGAAGTGAACGCGGCGCTGGCGGCGTTCGTGGCGGCAGCACTGGAAGGCGGGGCTGACAAGGCGTGACCGGCATCGGCACGCTGCCTTTGTTGGCGCTGTTCCTGTTTGCGCCCTGGTTCCTGATCCTGTCGGCGCTGTATTGGCTGTATCCGCGCCAGCCGCGTCCAGCGGCGCGTCGGTTGTTCGATGGCAGTGCGCTGGTGCTGGCCTTTGTTGCCTGCGCCATCAGCCTGCATTGGAGTTACGGCTCGGCAGATCAAGCCTACGGCGCGTTGTGGCCGCAGATGTTCGCCACCACGGTGGGATACGGGGTGTTCCTGTTGGTGCTGGGTGCTGCGTATTGGCTGCGTCGTCGCTGGTTGCTGGCGCGCTGATCAGGGCCAGTCGTTCCACGCCACGCCCAGCTCCGGGTGCTTGGTTTTCACCACGCAGAAACGCTGCCCGGTGGGTGCTTCCATCACCCACCAGCGCTTGACGAAGGCGATCTTCTTCGCGCCCAGCGCTTCCAGCCTGGCGGCTTCCGCATCGACGTCATCGGCCTCGATGTCGAGGTGTACGCGTGAGGGGTGATCGACCTTCTGCACTTCGATGTGCAGATCGCCCGGCGTGTCACCCAGCATCTGGTAATCGGCGGTCTCGTCGCCGGCATCGCGGTCGGCGATGCAGCAGCCCAAGGCCTGCGCCCAGAAATCCGCCGCGGCGTCGAGATCGCCGGTATTGCAGTCGATGATGAAGCCGGAGAGGCGGCTGCGGTGCGGCATGGCGGATTGCGCCCTGAATCAGGGGGTGGATTCGCGCCCCTTCGGTGCGCTCCTACCAAGGTTCCATCGCAGGAGCGCACCAAAGGGGCGCGACCAGCCTGTTTGTCCTGCGCTAGCTCGATCTTGGCCGCTTACTGCGGCATCGCCAGATCGTCCAGCAGCACCTTGAGGAAGCGCGCCGCTTCGCCGCCGGTGACGCAGCGGTGGTCGAAGGTCAGGCTGATCGGCATGCGACGGTGCACTTCGACCCCGCCCATCACCGCGACCACGTCATGCGAGAGCTTGCCGGCGCCGATGATGGCCACGCACGGCGGCACCACGACCACCGTGCCGTAGCGGCCGGCGAACACGCCGAAGTTGGACAGCGAGATGGTGTAGCCGGACAGCTCCGAGGCCGGGATCGAGCGATCCTCGACCTGCGAGCGCAGGCGGTTGATGCCTTCGCGCAGGCCACGCCCGTCGAGCAGGTGGGCATTGCGCAGCGCCGGCACGAACAGGCCATCGGGGGTGTCCACCGCGATGCCGAGGTCGACGTGCGGATGCTTGGTGACGCTCAGGTTCTCGTCGTCGAACCAGGCGTTGAGGGCCGGCTCGGCGCGGCAGGCGGAGACAATGGCGCGGATCAGGCGCGCGGTGATGTCCTGCTTGCCGGCCCAGCCGTGCAGGTCGGCATCATCCACGATGGTGGTCTGCACCACGCGGTCGCGGGCGTCGGCCATTACCCGCGCCATGTTGCGACGCACGCCCTTGAGCTGTTCCGGCTGGCCGCTGGCGGCCACCGTCGGCGGCTGGGTACGGATGGGCTTGCCGGCCTGCGACAGAGTCGATCTGCCCCTCTCCCCTTGGGAGAGGGGTTGGGGTGAGGGTGCGGGTGCCTGTGCAGCAGGCGAACCCTCACCCCCGGCCCCTCTCCCGGCGGGAGAGGGGAGCAGAGCGGAAGGATTCGCCGCCGCCTGCTTCACATCATTCATGGTGACGGTGCCATCCGGGCCACTGGCGCGCACGCGGGTCAAGTCCACGCCCAGCTTGCGCGCCATCGCGCGCACCGCCGGCACGGCCTTGACGCCACCGACCGCGACCGCGGCCTCGCTGACCACGGCATTACCGACCTGCATCGCGCCGACCACGGTACCGGCATCCTCGCGGCCACTGGAGGCGGCCGGGGCGGGCGCTGCGGCAGCGGGTGCAGGCGCAGGTTCGGGTTCGTCGTCGTGGGCAGCGCCGTGGTGGTGGCCGGTGTCCTGGCCTTCGGCGCGCTGCGGCAGGTTCGGATCGACCTCGAACTCGGCCAGCCACTTGCCGGTCACGATCACGTCGCCAGCACCGCCGGCCAGCTTGAGCACCTTGCCGGAGACCGGCGAGGGCACGTCCACCACCGCCTTGGCGGTTTCCATCGAAACCAGGTTTTCGTCGAGGCGGATCACGTCGCCGACCTTGACGTGCCATTCGACGATGGTGGCATCCGGCAGGCCTTCGCCGAGGTCGGGGAGGAGGAATTTCTTGCTCATTTGCGAGATCCTGATTTTCGATTTCGTAGGGCGGGTCTCGACCCGCCGATGCAATGCCCGGCCGTGACGAAGGCGGGTTTCAACCCACCATCACGAATACGCCATCGCCCGCTTGGCCGCGGCGACCACCTTGTCCACGCTCGGCAGGTACTTCATTTCCAACCGGAACAGCGGGATGTGGGTGTCATAGCCGGTCACGCGCTCGACCGGTGCCAGCAGGTCGAACAGGCATTCGTGCGCGATCCGCGCCGCGATCTCGCCGCCGAAGCCTGCGGTGCGCGGGGCTTCGTGGACGATCACGCAGCGGCCGGTCTTCTTCACCGACTCGGCGATGGTCGGGAAATCCAGCGGGGTCAGGGTGGCCACGTCGATGACCTCGGCGCTGATGCCTTCCTTCGCCAGCGCGTCGGCCGCTTCCAGGGTTTCCTTGACCTGTGCGCCCCACGTCACCAGGGTGATGTCGCTGCCGTCGCGCAGCACGTAGCACACGTCCAGCGGCAGCGCCTCGCCGTCATCCGGCACCAGTTCCTTGTACTGACGATAGATGCGCTTGGGCTCCATGTAGATCACCGGATCCGGGTCGCGCATCGCCGCCAGCAGCAGGCCATAGGCGCGTTGCGGGCTGGAGGGCATCACCACACGCAGTCCGGGGACATTGGTGAAGATCGCCTCGTTCGCCTCGCTGTGGTGTTCCGGGGCGCGGATGCCACCGCCCCACGGTACCCGCAGCACCATCGGGCAGGTCAGACGGCCGCGGGTGCGGTAGCGCATGCGCGCGGCGTGGCAGACGATGAAATCCACCATCGGATAGACGAAGCCGTCGAACTGGGCCTCGGCGACCGGGCGCATGCCCTGCGAGGCCATGCCCACGGTCAGGCCGGCAATGCTGGTTTCATCCAGCGGGGTATCGAGGATGCGCTCGGGGCCGAATTCGGCCGACAGCCCGGCGGTGGCGCGGAACACGCCGCCGTTGACGCCGACGTCCTCGCCGAGCACGACCACGCGCTCGTCGTGGCGCAGCTCGTAGGCCAGCGCCTGGGTGATGGCCTCGATCAGGCAGATGGGTTGCGCGCTCATGCCCGGCCCTCCCGCGCCAACGCTTCTGCACGTTGCCCCTTCAGGTCCTCGGGCAATTCGGCGTAGAGATAGTCGAACATCACCTCGACCGGCTGCACCGGGGTGTTCAGGTAAGCGTTGATTTCCTCGTCCACGACCTTTCCACACTCCTCGATCCAGGCCTTTTCCTCGGCCTCGCTCCACAGCTTCTTGCCGATCAGGTACTTGCGCAGGCGGATGAAGGGCTCCTTCAGCCACGCCGCCTTCACCTCGTCCTCGCCGCGATAACGACGGGCGTCGTCGGCGGTGGTGTGGTCATGCAGGCGGTAGGTCATGAATTCGATCACGCTGCCGCCTTCACCCTTGCGGGCGCGCTCGGTGGCGCGGCGCATGGCTTCCAGCACCGCGATCAGGTCGTTGCCGTCTACCTGCAGGCAGTACAGGCCACCGGCCAGGCCCTTCTGCGCCAGCGTCTCGGCGCCGGTCTGGGCGCTGCGCGGCACGCTGATCGCCCAGCCGTTGTTGACCACGCACAGCACCAGCGGCGAGGTGTAGGCGCCGGCGGTATTGATCGCGGCGTAGAAATCGGTCTTCGAGCTGCCGCCGTCACCGCACACCGCCACCGCCACCCGCGGCTGCTTGCGCAGCTTGAACGACAGTGCCGCGCCCGAGGCCATCAGGCATTGGGTCGAGATCGGCACGCACCACGGGTAGTCGTTCTTCGGCACTTCGTAGTCATTGCCGCGCTCATCGCCGCCCCAGTACATCAGCACGTCACGCGGCTTCACCCCGCGCGCGAACTGCGCGCCGTATTCGCGATAGCTGGGCGCGAACACGTCTTCCGGCCGCATCGCATAGCCGATGCCGACGTGGGTGGCCTCGTGGCCAAGCGCCGCAGCATAGGTGCCGAGCTTGCCGGTGCGCTGCAAGGCAATCGCCTTGCCGTCGAAGGTGCGCAGGAACAGCATCTGCTTGAAGATCGGCAGCAGGTCCTTGGCATCCTTCACCGCCGGCGGCAGCTTGCCGACCAGCTTGCCGTCCGGGGTGAGGTATTGCAGGTATTCGATTTCGAAACTGGCGGCGGTGGCCATGGCATCCATCCGGTTTGGAGCAATCCCTCTATTGTAGCGGTTGCCGGCCCCGCGGCTTTTGTTGCACTGCGGCAATACGCTTGCGTCCGGATGCGCGGGAGTCGTTGTGGTGCCTGCATCGGCTGGGTGCGACCTAGATTCCCGGGGTTGCACCGGCCCGCCTGAATGCGCCGGTTTGACGCTGCCCGCATTGCTCGGCGATGCTTCGACGGTTGCGCGTCGACAGCGATACCTCGCCGATACGCGCCCATTCCAGCCCGAGGAGTCAGACCGCATGAGTGCAGTCGCACCGTCAACGCCGGCCGCTGTGCCGGAATTCAAGCAAGTCCTGGGCCATCCACGCCCCTTGTGGATGCTGTTCATGACCGAATTCTGGGAGCGCTTCGCGTTCTATGGCATTCGCTGGGCGCTCACGCTCTACATCGTTGCGCAGTTCTTCGGTGGTGAAGGCTCCGGCGAAGCGCCGGCCAACAAGCTCTACGGTGCCTACCTGGCGTTGGTATATGCGGCGGCGCTGTTCGGTGGGTTCGTCGCTGATCGCCTGATCGGCTACCAGCGTTCGATCCTGGTCGGTGCGGTGGTGATGGCGCTGGGCTTGTTCCTGATTGCGGTGCCGAACGAGCAGATGTTCCGCATTGGTCTCGCCACCGTGATCGCCGGCAATGGCCTGTTCAAGCCCAATATCTCGACCATGGTCGGCAAGCTCTATGGCTTGGAGGATCCGCGTCGGGATGCAGGCTTCACCATTTTCTACATGGGCATCAACGCGGGCGCGTTCATCGCCCCGATCCTGACTGGCATCCTCGCTGATTCGATCTTCGGCACCGAGTCGATGCCGGCCTACAAGTTCGTGTTCATGGCATCGGGCGTGGGCATGCTGATCAGCTTCGTCTGGTTCTGGATCGGTCGCCACCAGCTCGGCAGCATCGGCCAACCGCCAGCGGGCGGCGAGGGCATGGGCCGCACCGTCGCGGTGTTCATCGGCACCCTGGTGGCCATCCCGGTCTACTTCGGCCTGCTCTCGATCGATGCCGGCATTCTCGGCTACATCCTGGCCGCACTGTTCGTGCTGCTGTGCGTCGGCATCCTTGTCGAGGGCCTGCGTGAAGGCAAGGTGGCGCGTGACCGTTCCATCGCGATGCTGGTGATCTTCACCTTCAACGTGCTGTTCTTCATGTTCTTCGAGCAGGCCGGCAGTTCGTTCAACTTCCTCGCCCAGAACATCGTCGAGCGCGACCTCGGCGGCTGGACCTTCCCGGTGGGCTGGTTCCAGTCGGTCAACTCGATCGCGATCTTGGCGCTGGGCCCGGTGTTCGTGTGGATCTGGACTGCGTTGAAGTCCAGCAATCCCTCGATTCCGCGCAAGTTCGGCCTCGGCCTGATCTTCAACGGACTGGCCTTCCTGCTGCTGATGTACACCCTATCCTCGTTGGTCAACGATGCGGGCAAGGTGCCGTTCTGGACCCTGTTCATGGTCTACGTGATCCAGACCGTCGGCGAGCTGTGCCTGTCACCGATCGGCCTGTCGATGACCACCAAGCTGGCACCAACCAGGGTAGTGGGGCTGGCGATGGGCGGCTGGTTCCTGTCCACCGCGATCGGCAACAACCTGTCCGGTATCTTCGCTGCCGGCGTCAGCGGCGAGACCGGCATGACAGTCGCCTCGGCACACGCGGGTTACACGTTCGGCTTCTACGCTTTGGTCGGGTCCGGCGTGCTGCTGTTCCTGATCGCGCCACTGATCCAGAAGCTGATGCATGGCGTGAAATAAGCCAACGCGCAAGCGATACAAAAACGGCGGCCTCGGCCGCCGTTTTCTTTTGTACGCATCGGCGTATCAGTCCGCCTCTGCGGCAACTGCCTCCGCGCGCAATTCCAGCTCATCCAGCCGATCCAGCAGACGGAACAAGCGGCTGCGTTCGGCCGTGTCGAGTTCGCCAAGCAGTTGACGTTCAAAACCCAACGCCAGTTGCGCGATCTGGTCGTGGATGGCATCGCCGGCCTTCGACAAGCGCAGCACCGAACGCCGACGATCACCTGCATCCAGACGCCGCAACAAGCGTCCGGAAGCGATCAGGCTGGCGACCGCGCGGCTCACCGCCACCTTGTCCATCGCCGTGCGCCGCGCCACCTCGCCGGCGGACAGGTTCGGCGCGTGCCCCAGCACGGCCATCACCCGCCATTCGGTCACGCTCAGCGCGAAGCGACGCGAGTACTCGCGTGCGATCGCATTGCTGATGCGGTTGGACAGCACGCTGAGGCGATAGGGCAGGAATTGGTCGAGCACCAGTTCGCCGTTGCCTGTGGCTGGCCGCATCGCCTCGTGCCGTGCCGGTCGTTCGCCCATGCTGCAACGCGCCTTGAAAATAGTTTCAAATGAAACTATAAAGGCAGGCGTCCAACCCTTGCAACCTCAGGAGCCACCATGTCCGTGCAGCGCGCCCAGGCCGACCAGAACCTCGGGATGACCCCGACCACCTTCGACAACCCGATGGGGATCGACGGCTTCGAGTTCGTCGAGTTCGCCGCACCCAAGGGCGAAGGTGCGCGCATGCGTGCCTACCTCGAAGGCATGGGCTTCACCGCGATTGCCAAACACAAGGGCCGCGCCATCACCCTGTTCCGCCAGAACGGGATCAACTTCCTGTTGAACGAATCCATGGAGTCGTTCGCCTCCGATTTCGCCGAAAGGCACGGCCCCTCGGCCTGCGGCTTCGCGATCAATTTCCGCAAGCCATCAAAGCAGGTGCTGGCGCATGTGCTGGCGCAAGGCGGCGAGGAAATGGCGTTCCGCGCGGACACCCGCGCGGTGGATGCGCCGGTGATCAAGGGGATCGGTGATTGCATGCTGTACCTGATCGATGCCGAGCAGGCCGATCTGTACTCCGATTTCATCGCCTTCGACGGCGTCGACACCCAGCCCAAGGGCTTCGGGCTGACCTTCATCGACCACCTGACCCACAACCTGTTCGTCGGCAACATGGACAAGTGGTCGGCGTATTACGAGAAGCTGTTCAACTTCCGCGAAATCCGCTACTTCGACATCAAGGGCGCCAAGACCGGCCTGCTGTCCAAGGCGATGACCGCACCGGATGGCATCGTGCGCATCCCTCTGAACGAGTCCTCGGACGAGAAGAGCCAGATCAACGAATACCTGCGCGATTACCACGGCGAGGGTATCCAGCACATCGCCCTGTTCACCAATGACATCTACAGCTCGGTGGAAGCGATGCACGCGGCGGGTGTGAAGTTTCTCGATACCCCGGACACCTATTTCGACGTGATCGACGTGCGTGTTCCCGACCACGGCGAGGACGTGCCGCGCCTGCGCAAGAACTCGATCCTGATCGACGCCGACCCGGAAACCCACCAGCACAAATTGCTGCAGATCTTCACCAAGAATGCCTACGGCCCGATCTTCTTCGAGATCATCCAGCGCAAGGGCAATGAAGGTTTCGGCGAAGGCAATTTCCAGGCGCTGTTCGAGAGCATCGAACGCGACCAGATGCAGCGCGGCGTGCTGTGATGTTCAAGCCCCTCTCCCTCCGGGAGAGGGGTTGGGGTGAGGGTTGGACGGTGATGTTTCAAGCCTCGCTCCCTCAAGCAGAGGACTTGGGGCTGAGGCTAGGGCTGTAATGTTTCAAGCCCCTCTCCCTCCGGGAGAGGGGTTGGGGTGAGGGTTGGGAAGACAGAATGACTCACAAACCGCCATTACCCACGACAACCCGCCAGCACGCGCGCGCCATGCGCCATGCGCCCACGGACGCCGAACGCAAACTCTGGCAATGCCTGCGGACTGGACAGATTGAAGGTCTGAAGTTTCGTCGACAACACCCAATCCCGCCCTATATCGCCGATTTCTGTTGCGTCGAACGCAAATTGATCGTTGAACTGGATGGTGGGCAACACAACAGCGAGGTTGATGGGTTTCGTACCCGCCAACTTGAGGCGCAGGGCTGGGTCGTCCTGCGGTTCTGGGACAACGACGTCCTCTTGAATATCGAAAGCGTGGTCGAGGCGATCTGCCATGCCATCGCGCAACGAACCCTCACCCCAACCCCTCTCCCGGAGGGAGAGGGGCTCAAACAGTCGACTGTCGAAAACGTGAGCGAGGCGAACTGCAATGCCATCGCGCAACGAACCCTCACCCCAACCCCTCTCCCGGAGGGAGAGGGGCTCAAACAGTCGACTGTCGAAAACGTGAGCGAGGCGAACTGCAATGCCGTCGCGCAACGAACCCTCACCCCAACCCCTCTCCCGGGGGAAGAGGGGCTAAACGGAGCTACAAGAACATGACCATCCAATCCACCGGCTACCAACCCGGTTTCGGCAACGAATGCGCCACCGAGGCGCTGCCCGGCACCCTGCCGGTCGGGCGCAACAACCCGCAGCGCGTCGCCCACGGCCTCTACGCCGAGCAGCTCACCGGCACCGCGTTCACCGCGCCGCGCCACGCCAACCGGCGCAGCTGGCTGTATCGCATTCGTCCTGCTGCGGTGCACGGGCGCTTCGAGCCGTTCGCGCAGCCCGCCTTCCATAACGCCTTCGGCAACGGCGCGGTCACGCCGGAGAAACTGCGCTGGAATCCGCTGCCGCTGCCGCAAGCGCCCACGGACTTCATCAAAGGCCTGTTCACCCTCGGTGGCAATGGCAGTGCGGAAGCCGGTACCGGCGTCGGCGTGCATCTGTACGCGGCTAATCGCGACATGCAGGGCCGCTACTTCTGCAATGCCGATGGCGAGCTGCTGCTGGTGCCGGAGCTCGGCCGCCTGCATATCGAAACCGAGCTTGGCGTGCTCGACGTCGAGCCGCAGGAGATCGCGGTGATTCCACGCGGGGTGCGTTTCCGCATCGCCCTGCCCGACGGACAGGCACGCGGCTATGTCTGCGAGAACTTCGGTGCCCTGCTGCGCCTGCCGGATCTTGGCCCGATCGGCAGCAATGGTTCGGCGATCCCGCGCGATTTCCTGACCCCGAATGCTGCCTATGAAGACCTCGAAGGCGCATTCGAATTCGTCACCAAGTTCCAGGGCCATCTGTGGCGGGCCGACATCGGCCATTCGCCGCTGGACGTGGTGGCTTGGCACGGCAATTACGCGCCGTACAAGTACGACCTGCGCCGTTTCAACGCGATCGGTTCGATCAGCCACGACCATCCGGATCCGTCGATCTTCCTGGTGCTGCATTCGCCCAGCGACACCCCCGGCACCAGCAATGTGGATTTCGCGATCTTCCCTCCGCGCGTACTGGCGATGCAGGACACCTTCCGCCCGCCGTGGTTCCATCGCAACATCGCCAGCGAATTCATGGGCCTGGTGCATGGCGTTTACGACGCCAAGGCCGATGGCTTCGTGCCCGGCGGCTGCTCGCTTCACAACTGCATGACTGGCCATGGCCCGGATGCGGCAACCTTCGAGAAGGCCAGTGTCGCCGACACCAGCAAGCCGGACTACATCGAAAACACCATGGCGATCATGTTCGAAACCCGCGCGGTGATCCGCCCGGTGACGCAGGCGCTGGATGCGGCGCATCGCCAGATGGACTACCCGGATGTGTGGATGGGTCTGCGCAAGCAGTTCAACCCCGGCGGCTGATTCCGCATCGCGTCCGTATACTCGAGCGCGATGACGCCGACTCCTTCCGTGCTGGCGCGCGCGCAGCGCGCCTTCGTCGAATTCTTCCGACTGGAAGCGGCCGGCGGCCTTGTGCTGATGGCCGCTGCCGCACTGGCCTTGCTCGCCGCCAATTCTTCGCTGGCACCGAGCTACGAGCACTTCCGCCACGTGCCCATCGGCACCCAGCCGCTGGAGTGGTGGATCAATGACGGCTTGATGGCGGTGTTCTTCCTGCTGGTCTCGCTGGAGATCAAGCGCGAAGTGATTTCCGGCCAGCTTTCCAGCCGCGATCAATTGATCCTGCCGGTGGTCTGCGCCTGCGCCGGCGTGGTGGTGCCGGCGCTGCTCTACACCGCGCTCAACCACGGCAATGGTGAGGCGATGCGTGGCTGGGCGATTCCTACCGCCACCGATATTGCGTTCGCGCTCGGTGTGCTGGCCCTGCTCGGCCAGCGCGTGCCGCTGGGAATGAAGCTATTGCTCTCCACCATTGCCGTGGCCGATGACCTGATCGCAATCCTGATCATCGCGCTGTTCTATTCGAGCGACTTGTCCGGCCTCGCACTTGCCTTGGCCGCGCTGGTGATCGCCGCGATGGCGCTGCTGAAATGGCGCAAGGTCACCGCGCTGTGGCCATATCTGCTGCTGGGCGTGCTGCTGTGGGTTTGTGTGCTGAAGTCGGGCGTGCACGCCACCCTGGCGGGCGTGGTCACCGGCTGGATGATTCCGCATTACGACCGCGGCAATGCCATCGACGACGCCAGCGAACACTCGCCACTGGAAACCCTGGAACACGCCCTGCACCCGTGGGTGGCCTACGCCATCCTGCCGCTGTTCGCATTCGCCAATGCCGGACTGGCGCTGGGGCACCTGCGGTTTGATGATCTGTTGGCCCCGCTGCCACTGGGGATCGCGATTGGGCTGGTGTTGGGCAAACCCATCGGGATTGTGGCTGCCGCGCTGGCGATGCGGGCTCTGGGATGGGCGCGTTATCCGCAGGGCATGGATTTCCGCGCGATGCTGGGCTTGGGCCTGCTGTGCGGGATCGGCTTCACCATGAGCCTGTTCATCGGTGGGTTGGCATTTGCCACGCACCCGGACTGGTACGCCGAAAGCGTGCTCGGCGTGCTGGGCGGTTCGCTGGTGGCGGCCGTGCTGGGGCTGGTCTGGCTGCATTTCGTACTGCCGCGACCCGCGCACGCTCCCACACCCGAGTGAACTTCGCACCTACCAAATCGCGCCCGTTCCGTGCGCTCCCACAAACGCAACCCGCAGGCCTGTAGGAGCGCACCGCAGGGGCGCGACGGTGGTTTCAGTCGACTGAAATCCCCGCCAGCTTGTCCAGTGCTTCGGCGTACTTGGCACGGGTTCTTTCGATGACTTCGGCAGGCAGCGTCGGCCCCGGTGCGGTCTTGTTCCAGTCCAGGGTTTCCAGATAGTCGCGCACGAACTGCTTGTCGTAGCTGGGCGGGCTGGTGCCGACCTGGTAGGCATCCGCAGGCCAGTAGCGTGAGGAATCAGGGGTGAGCACTTCATCCATCACATACAGATGGCCGTCGGCATCGGTGCCGAATTCGAACTTGGTATCGGCGAGAATGATCCCGCGTTGTGCGGCGTAGTCACGGGCGTAGGCGTAAAGCGCCAGAGTCGCATCGCGCACCTGCTCGGCACGTTCGCGCCCGACCAGATTCACCGCCGCAGCGAAGTCGATGTTCTCGTCGTGATCGCCCACCGCCGCCTTGGTCGACGGCGTGAAAATCGCTTCCGGCAACTGCTGCGCCTGCTGCAAGCCAGCGGGCAAGGCGATCCCGCTGATCGCGCCGGTTCGCTGATAGTCCTTCCAGCCGCTGCCGATGATGTAGCCACGCGCGATGCATTCCACCGGAACGGGCGTGAGCTTCTTCGTCACCACCGCGCGCTTGGCATACAGCGCCGCATCCACCCCGGCCGGCAGCACGCTGGCGACATCAATCCCGGTCAGGTGGTTGGAGATGATGTGCGCGGTCTGGCCGAACCAGAAATTGCTGATCTGGCAGAGCATCTCGCCCTTGCCGGGGATCGGATCGGGCAACACCACATCGAAGGCGGACAGACGATCGGTCGCCACCATCAACAGATGCCCGTCACCAAGGTCGAACACATCGCGAACCTTGCCGCGATGGATCAGATCCAGGCCGGGAAGATCGGAATGCAGCAGTGTGGTGGCCATTGGCGCAAGCTCGGTGGGGTCGTTCGCTGGGGAGGTGGCATTTTAAGCCGTCACGACGGACGCGGCCTGTAAACTTGTCCTCTGAGCGCCGGAACCGGCGCAGGCCCACGCCCCGCAGGGAATTGCCATGCAGCCCACCGTCATCGCCCCGTCGATCCTGTCCGCCAACTTCGCAAGACTGGGCGAGGAAGTGGACAACGTGCTGGCCGCGGGTGCCGACTGGGTGCATTTCGACGTGATGGACAACCATTACGTGCCCAACCTCACCATCGGCCCGCTGGTCTGCGAGGCGCTGCGCAAGCACGGCATCACCGCGCCAATCGATGTCCACCTGATGGTGGAACCTGTCGATGGTCTGATCCCGATGTTCGCCGACGCCGGCGCCAGCCACATCAGCTTTCATCCCGAGGCCAGCAAGCACATCCATCGCAGCGTGCAATTGATCAAGTCGCGCGGCTGCAAGGCCGGCCTGGTGTTCAACCCGGCCAGCTCGCTGGATGTGCTGGACGTTATGCTGGAAGAAATCGACTACGTACTGCTGATGTCGGTCAACCCCGGCTTCGGCGGCCAATCATTCATCCCTTCGGCGCTCACGCAACTGCGCAAGGTCCGCGCCATGATCGACGCCAGCGGGCGCGCCATCCGGCTGGAAATCGACGGCGGGGTGAAGCCCGACAACATCGCCGAAATTGCCCAGGCCGGCGCCGACACCTTCGTCGCCGGCAGCGCGATCTTCGGCAAGCCCGATTACGCGAAAACAATTGCGCAGATGAAGCAGGCGGTGGCGGCGGTGCTGTAAGGCGCATCGGCACCGACACCGAGCGCGAGGCCTTCCTGTTTCAACGCAATCAGGAGCTGACCAGCTTGTTGCCGGTGGCGAGGAGGAGGCGGGCGCACAATCAGGGGGCGTGATTCATCACGCTGAGTCCGTCCGTTCCCGCGGATCACAAATTGGTGGTTTGGGACCAGAGCTACGGCGTGGTTGGCAACGTCGGCTTCAACTGAACAAATCCGTCGTTCTACATTTCGGGCGTATTCGGCGCCAGGACCTTCATCGCCTCATCCGCTTGCCGCTTGGATTCACGAATCTCCTCGGGCGTTGGCGGTCGGTAGACGGGAGCATTTGCAGCCTGCGCGGCAGTGTTGCCAGTCGAGGTATTCATGGATTCCGTGGTTTGCTGGGCATGTTCCGATGGCTGCATCAGGCCGGGTGATGGTGCCCGTGAAGGAAGCGTCGCGATTCCCTTGAATACGTCATTGAACGCGATGGCCATGAACAAGAAAAGCAACAATGCGCCAGCGAATTTCAGGGCAATTAACCAGAGTCCTGCGACAGCCGACGTGCGTGCAAACCCGGGGCGTCGGCCACCTCGAATGAGCCCTTCCAGCTCGGAGATCATGCGGTCATTCACCGCCCGACCGATGCGTCTGGCATTCGGTGATGCCGACATCGCACGGATGAAGCCATTGGCACGGGAAGATGCTGGCACCTGATCCGGCAATACCCCGAGCATGGAGCGCAGATCGTCACCATCGACCAGTTGCACATGGCCATGCTTCACTGCTGCTTCAATCGCTGAGCGGGTGAATTCGCCACTGGTGACCAGGATCGCACCTGTCGCTTCCTCGTTGACCATCACCCCCAAAAGTTCGTGCACCGCATTGTGGGTGACCTGATAGGCGTTCCAGTGCTTGCTCTGGACGAGGATATAGGCATCGCCTTTGCGCAGTTTCAGGTCGATACCGCCATCGAACCTGTGGCCTGATCTGCCCGTCCCGACATGGTCAACCAGATAACCCTGTTGGCTGTAGTGCTCTGCCAGCAATGCTTCCAGCTGATCCCAGCCGATGCGGCTCAACGCGTCATCCCGACGGTTCTTGACAGGTTTCAGACCCCAAGCCATTGCGCCCCCCAAGGCGTTCTCTCGATTGAAGTTAACACGGTGCCTGACAACCCGGGGCTGAGCCGACCCCCTCACCCTGCCACCTTTTCACGCGATGTGCGTAACCTGCATCCAGGTTCTTCATGGGTGCGCCAGTCGTGACCAAACCACTGATGCCCGCCGCCTTCCTCGGACACGGCAGCCCGATGAATGCTCTGGAACACAACCGCTATACGGAGGCGTGGCGTGCGTTTGGCGCATCGGTACCGACACCACGTGCGATCCTGGCGATTTCCGCGCATTGGTATGTGGAAGGCCTGGCACTGACGGCGATGCCGCAGCCGCGCACGATTCACGATTTCGGCGGCTTCCCGCAGGCCTTGTTCGACGTGCAGTACCCGGCACCAGGTTTGCCCGAGCTGGCCGAGGAAGTGGCCGATCTGGTGCGGCCCGACTTCATCGCCGCATTGGATCACGCTCAATGGGGGCTGGATCACGGCACCTGGTCGGTGCTGGTGCATGCCTTCCCGGACGCCGATATCCCGGTGGTGCAACTCTCGCTGGATGCACGCAAGCCGCTGGACTGGCATTTGGCGCTGGGGGCGAAGCTGGCGCCGCTGCGCGAGCGCGGGGTGTTGGTTCTGGGCAGCGGCAACGTGGTGCACAATCTGCGTGCGCTGGACTGGCACGATGCCGACGGTGGCTTCGATTGGGCGCGGCGTTTCAACGAGGACGCGCGTGAGGTGATGACAGCGCGCCCGCACGATCTCCCCACGCTTGCCGCGCATCCCGACTACCGCATGGCCGTGCCCACGCCCGAACACTTCCTGCCGCTGCTGTACCTGGCCGGGCTGGCTGCTGCTGCCAACGCGTCCGCCACGGAACTGGCCAACGGCTACGCAATGGGCTCATTGTCGATGGCGGCGTATGTGGTGAGCTATTGAGGTGTGAATTGTGAGCGCCATCGTGTGCCGTCGCAGCTGGTGAGACAGCGGAGGTGAATGCTGCGAGCCATCGGGATTTCCCTTTGGCTTCGCCCATGCGCCAATTCGATAACAGTGCTGGATGTCTTGCCTCCGGCTCTGCCGGAGTGCAAGCGCGCGTCTGGGTGCCTGCGCAGTGTTTTTTCTCCCGCGAGGACGCGCAGCGTCATTGCTGGCTGTGGCTGCTCGGCAGCGATGGGCAGGTGCGCGCGCTGCTGGCACCGGCGCATCACCTCGATTACGACGATCTTCTGCCCGATCTCATTCGCCAATTTGGATCGGACGATGCGGTTTCCAGCACCACGCCTGCGGTCGATGCCACGGTGGCACTGCCGAATGCGCCGATCGTGCCGCTGCCGCGCTGGTCGGTGTCGTGGGGGCATCCGCTGCAACGCGGCATCCGCACCTTCGCGCAGGCGCTGGATCGGGAGGTGGTGGAAGCACTCGGCGATCTGGAAGTGCAAGGCGCGTGCTTCGGCACGGTGCGCAACTACAACCGCCTCGTCCGTGTGCCAGCGCCGGTGCGGGTACGACGCCTGCAAGCGCTCGCCCTGTTTCCGGCCTGGCTGGCGCCGGTGCTGCTGGAGCCAGTCGAGCGGCCGCTGATGTTCGGCGATCGGGACGACGACAATGACCGCTATCGACGGCACGCGCCGGCGCCGTTGCATGGCCTGCTGGCGTCGCGTCGCGGACGGGGCATGCCGCCGCAGGCTTTGAATGCATTGCTCGACGTGATCGACCAAGGCCGCGACCTGATCGACGCCATCGCGCACTTCTACCGGGTCGATCGTGCCTTGGTGCGTGCGCCGCTGGGCCGCGAGCCTTGGCAGAGGGGCGCCATGCCGGAGGCCGTCGTGTCGCTGCTGCATGCCTTGCCTGCGCACGCCCGGCCCCGCCTGCGCAAGGAGGTGGAGCCGCGTCTTGCCGCCATCCAGGCATTGCCGGTACATCTGCGCTCACCGGCCGATGTTTCGCGCCTGGCGGCGGCGTTCAAGCGTGGCTGGAATGGCGTCTGGAAAACCTGTGAACGCGAACACCCCAACCTCCCGCAAGCGATCCGGGACTGCCGGGACCTCCTCAATGCCGCGCTGGCTTCGCTGCGGCAACCACCGGAACAAATCGAGCTGGACGTCGACCGGCTGGGTCTGGCGTGGATCGCACGCAAAGGTATTGCTGCCTTGCTGGAGGCGTCACGGCATTGGCATGGTTTGCCCATGGTGCAACGACCACTCACGCCAATCCCCGCGGCAATCCCCGTCGATGCGCCACTGGTGCCGTTGTTTGGAGAACTGGACGTCGCCGAAGGCCATGCCAGGGAACTGCTGACCGCTGACGCGTTGTACATGGAAGGGGAAACCATGGCGCATTGCGTCGCCGACTATTGGCACCAATGCCAACGCGGCGGCATCCGCATCGTGCATCTACAGACCGTGGCCGGGGAGGCGGCCACCTTGCAACTGGGTTTCGACCCCGCCGGCTTCAGCAGCGAAGTTCGCAACGATCAGCTGCGCGGTCGCTACAACGCAGCGCCATCCCCGGCTGTATGCGAATTGGCGGAGGCGGTGCTTGTTCGGCTTGCCGAGCTGGGTGATGCGGTTCACGTCCAGATGACGCTGATCGCCGCGCAAGCGCGCGCCTTTCGGGTGCAGGAGGATGCGCAACGCCAGCCGCCTCCGCCGCCGCGGCGCCAGCTCGATGCCCGCCTGCGCACACAACTGGCTCAGGTGCTGGCCTATGCCCAGGCGCAGGACGACTGGCTGCTGCCAATCCATCGCCCGCTGCGCGTGACCGTGGCCGGGTTCCAGTACGGGCAAGGTGAAGACGTACTCGACGATCTGCAAATCGGTGACGTACTGAGGCTGGTACGCGAGCCGGACAATCCGCACGACCAGCGGGCGGTGCGCATCGAATGGAACCGGAAAAAGCTGGGCTACGTGCCGCGCGCAGAGAACGCGGCGCTCGCGCAGGCACTCGACCGTGGCGCTGCGGCGTCGGCAAGGGTGCACGCGCTGCTGGACAACGACTGGGCGCCGGTGGAGATCGAGATCGAACTGGAGGGATGAACGGCATGTTTGGCCGCAGGCTGACAAGCGGGTAAGGATCCATGAGCAATGGCATGTCCGTGGATGGCGAAGAAATCCTCGCGATCGATGATCCATGCGTTCCCGAGGAACTTCGCGCGCACGCAGCGCAGTTTCGGGTGAAGGTATGTTTCGTCGCGTTCGATGGCGCGGATTTCTACCTGTTTTCCGAGGATGGCGAGCTGGTCGATCTTGGTTATTTTCGCGGGTAGTTTTGCTGCCGGCGCTTGCCACTTTGTGGCAGGGCGGATCGGCATTTGCGCAAACCCGGCCTGCGCGGCTACGCTTGCCCCATGGACCCGGCGATCCTTCCTTCCGAGCACGGCTGGCGATGGTGGCGTGGCAATGCCGCCGCGATCGTCCCCATGCCTGTCTTGAAGGAACTGCCCCATGTTGTCGCACGCCCAATTCCAGCGCTACGCCGCTGACGGTTTCACCCTGGTTCCCGTGGTGCGCGAGGTCTTGTCGGATCTCGATACGCCGCTGTCCGTGTACCTGAAGCTGGCCGATGGCCCGCATACCTATTTGTTCGAATCGGTGGAGGGCGGCGAGCGCTTCGGTCGCTATTCCATCATCGGCCTGCCGGCACGCACGGTGTACGAATTTCGCGGGCACACACTGGCGGTGCGCGAACACGGCGAAGTCATCGAGACCCGCGAGGTGGAAGATCCGCTGGCCGAGGTCGAGCGTCTTCGCGCCGCCCATAAGGTGCCGCAGATCGAAGGTCTGCCGGGTTTCAACGGCGGATTGGTCGGCTGGTTCGGCTTCGAATGCATCGAATACATCGAGCCGCGCCTGAAGGCGAACGCCAAGCCCGACGAATTGGGCACGCCCGACATCCTGCTGATGCGCAGCGATGAGCTGGCGGTGTTCGATAATCTGAAAGGCCGCCTGTACCTGATCGTGCATGCCGATCCGCACGCGCCGCAGGCCTGGGCGCAGGCCAACCGCCGGCTGGATGCGCTCACCCATCGGCTGCGTCACGGCGGCGCGCCATATCCGGAAACCTTGCGTCCTGCGGCCTTGGACGAGGCCGATTTTGTCAGCGGCTTCACCCGCGAGGGCTTCATCGAGGCGGTGCAGAAAGCGCAGGACTACATCCGCGCCGGCGATGCCTTCCAAGTCGTGCTCAGCCAGCGCATGAGCGTGCCGTTCCAAGCGCGGCCGGTGGACGTGTACCGCGCCCTGCGTGCGCTGAATCCATCGCCGTACATGTATTTCCTCGATGTCGGCGGCACCCAGGTGGTGGGTTCATCGCCGGAAATCCTGGTGCGCCAGCAGGCGGGCAAGGTGACGGTGCGGCCGATTGCCGGCACCCGTCCGCGCGGCAAGACCGCCGAAGAAGATCAGGCACTGGAAGCGGAATTGCTGGCCGATCCGAAGGAGCGCGCCGAACACTTGATGCTGATTGACCTGGGTCGCAATGATGCCGGGCGTGTATCGGTGGCCGGCAGCGTGGCCGTGGGCGAGCAGTTCGTGATCGAACGCTACAGCCACGTCATGCACATCGTCAGTGAGGTGACCGGGCACTTGCAGCCGGGCCTGAGCTATGCCGATGTGCTGCGCGCAACCTTCCCCGCCGGAACGGTCAGCGGCGCGCCGAAGATCCGCGCGCTGGAAATCATCCGCGAACTGGAGCCGATCAAGCGCAATGTCTATGCCGGTGCGATCGGCTACATCGGCTGGCATGGCGATGCCGATACCGCGATTGCCATCCGCACCGCCGTGATCCAGGACGGCCGTCTGCATGTGCAGGCAGGCGCCGGCATCGTGTTCGATTCCGACCCGCAGAAAGAGTGGGAAGAAACCATGAACAAGGGTCGTGCGCTGTTTCGCGCGGTGGCGCAGGCGGCCAGGGGTTTGTAGTCGCGAGTGCGGGGCAAGTCGCGCGGGCTACATGAAAAAAACGTCATGTTGGCGAAACGCGGCGGTGAGATGGGCGGGCGCAATCTGGCTTCGCGATGGGGATGTCCCCCACCGAAAGTGAACATTCCCAAAGGACCCATCATGAACACGATCACCAAGACCCTGTTTGCCGTCGCCCTGACCGCCGTCGCCGGTGTTGCCATGGCCGGCACCCAGACCGCACCGGCTTCGACCGCCGCTGCTCCGGCTGCGTCGACCTCCACCCCGGCCAAGCCGGCTGCGCACAAGCCGAAGCATCACCGTCATCACTCGGCCAAGAGCGCCAAGCCCGCGACTCCGGCTGCTCCGGCCGCCGCCGACGCCCCGGCCAGCAAGTAAGACTCGGGCGGGCACGGACGTCCCGCCCTCCCCGGGCGTCCGCGTTCCGCACGATGATTGACGACGTGCTCTGCAGGCTCCGGCTTGCAGGGCATGTCTGTTTCCGGGCCCGACGTTGACAAGGCGCATGAATTTTCTTTCATGCCCAATCCACCATGCGGTGAGGTTGCCGGGCACACCATGCCATTGCGATTGGGGCTTCACCCCACCGAGCACCCCGAAATCCTTTTCATTGCGAGGAACCACCATGAACACCATTCGCCAGACTCTGATCGCCGCCGCCCTGTGCACCGTCGCCGGCGTTGCGATGGCCGCCACCCCGGCCACGAGCCCAGCCAAGCCGGCCAAGCCGGCCGCCACGCAGGCCAAGCCGGCGGCCAGCCAGCCCAAGGCTGCGACCGCTGCGCAAGCAAAGAATGCCGCCCAGCATGGCCACAGCAGTTCCGCCCCGGCGGCACCTGCCAAGCCCGCCAAGTAAGTCACCTCTCTGCCAGTGTGGGTGGCCCCTCTTGGGCAGCCACAACATGAGGTAAGCACGACATGCCCCGCAGGGCCTTCCCTGCGGGGTATGCTTTTTTGCGGAGGCAACCTCATGCGCATTCTGCTGGTGGAAGACGACAACCAGACCTCAGCCTTCATCGCCAAGGGCTTGCGCGAGGCTGGCCACGCCGTGGATCACGCACCCGACGGCAAGCAGGGCTTGTTCCTCGCCAGTACCGAGCCGTTCGATGTCATCGTGCTGGATCGCATGTTGCCGGGGCTGGATGGTCTGGCCGTGTTGCGTACCTTGCGCGGGGCCGGCAATCGCACGCCGGTGTTGGTGCTGACGGCCCTGGGCGATGTCGATCATCGGGTCGAAGGTCTGCGTGCCGGTGCCGACGACTATCTGGTGAAACCCTTTGCATTCGCCGAACTGAGTGCGCGCCTCGACGGCATCACCCGTCGTGCGCGGGGTGACGACGAACGCGCACCGACCCGCCTGCAGACAGCCGGCCTCGAACTGGACCTGCTGTCGCGCGAAGCGCTGCGAGAGGGCCGTCGGATCGAACTTCAGCCGCGCGAATTCCGGCTGCTGGAATACCTGATGCGGCACGCCGGCCAGGTGGTGACCCGCACGATGCTGCTGGAAGCGGTGTGGGATTACCACTTCGATCCGCAGACCAATGTGATCGATGTGCACATCAGCCGTCTGCGGCAGAAGATCGATCACGGCTTTGACAAGCCGCTGCTGCATACCGTGCGCGGTGCCGGCTACCGGCTGTCCGGATGAGGCGGTGGCTGCCGTCCACCAGTGCACGGCTGGCGCTGGTGGTGATGGGCCTGTTCCTCATCGCCTTCGTGATGATCGGTGGCGGCGTGTATTTCGCGGCCTCGACCTTGTTGCTGGACGATGCGCGCGGTTTGGTGCGTGCGGACGCCAACGATCTGGTGACCATCCATCGCAGCGGTGGCATGGCCGCCTTGCGCGCCGAACTCGACGAGCGCATCACCGGCGGCAATGGCGATCCGAATGCGGTGTACGGATTGGTCGATGGCGAAGGCAATGCGTTGATCGGGCGCTTGCCGGATGCAAGCCGTCCGGGCGCACACGGGCGCTGGGTGGAATTCAGGGAACAGGCCACCGAAGGGACCAACAATCTGCGAGTGATCGCGGTTGAGCGCGCCCTGCCCGATGGCGGGATCCTGCTGGTCGGGCAGGAACTGGCGTCACAGGATCGCTTGCTGGCGATGATGCAGCGCTCCGCGATCCTGGCCTTGCTGGCGGCGGTGGTCGCGGGTGCCCTGGTCGGCTGGCTGACCACGCGCTGGGTCGCACGTCGCCTGCGTGGACTCGATGCCACGGTGGGTCGGGTTGCCGAGGGTGAGTTGGGCCTGCGCGCGACGCTCGACCACAGCGGCGATGCCTTCGACCAGGTGGCGCGCCGGTTCAACATGATGCTGGACCGGATCGAGGATCTGCTCGGCGGCGTGCGCCACACCACCGATTACATCGCGCACGACCTGCGCACGCCGTTGTCGCGCCTGCGCAATCGGCTGGAAGGCCTGCACCACGACGCGACCAACGAACACACGCGGACCGGACTGGGGCGCGCCCTGGCCGAGACCGATCAACTGCTGCACGCATTCGGCGCGCTGTTGCGACTGGCACGAATCGAGTCACAGGCACTCGACATGCATGCCCCGGATGTTGCACTACGCCCGCTGGCGGACGATGCAGTGGAAATGTACGCGCCCATCGCCAGCGAACGCGGCATCCGCCTGGAAGCAAGCCTGCAGGACGCACAGCTGCGCGGCGATCGCGATCAGCTGTTCCAATTGCTGGTCAACCTGCTGGATAACGCGTTGAAGTACGCACCGGCAGACAGCTCGATCGAGGTGACGTTGTTGACGTCGGGCGCGGAGGTGCTGCTGGAAATCGGCGACCACGGCCCCGGCATCCCCGAGGGCGATCGAGAACGCGTGTTCGACCGCTTCCAGCGACTGGAAGCACACCGCGGCTCCCCCGGCGTCGGCCTTGGCCTGAGCCTGGTCCGTGCCATCGTCCACCACCACGGCGGCCGCGTATCCCTGCTCGACAACGCCCCCGGCCTGCGCGTGCGGGTGACGCTGCCATCGGGTTGAGTGCGGATGGCGCTCGGCTGGCGTGGGTTATCCTGCACGGCCCCACGCTTGATTGCCCGTCTCATGGGCAGGCCGCCATGCTGCTGATGCTCGACAACTACGACAGCTTCACCTTCAACCTCGTGCAGTACCTGCAGGAACTGGGTGCCGAGGTGCGGGTGGAGCGCAACGATGCGCTGACCGTCGAACAGATCGCTGCGCTCGATCCCGACAAGATCGTGATTTCGCCGGGCCCGTGCACGCCGAACGAGGCCGGTGTGTCACTCGATGTGCTGCGTGAGCTGGGTCCGCGCATCCCGATCTTCGGGGTGTGCCTGGGCTATCAGGCGCTGGGGCAGGTGTACGGTGGCAGCGTCATCCGCGCCGGGCGGATCATGCACGGCAAGACCTCGCCGATCCGGCACGAGGGCAAAGGCGTGTTCGCCGGCCTGCCCAGCCCGTTCGAGGCTACCCGCTACCACTCGTTGGTGGTGGATAAAACCAGCGTGCCTGATTGCCTGGAAGTCACCGCCTGGACCGAAAACGAGGACGGTTCGGTGGAAGAGTTGATGGGCCTGCGTCACCGCGAGTTTCCAGTCGAGGGCGTGCAGTTCCATCCCGAATCCATCCTCACCCAGCATGGCCACGCGATGCTGAAGACTTTCCTGGAGCGCTGAGCGTGGCGATGACTCCGCAAGACGCCCTGCAGCGCGCGATCGAGCATCGCGAGATCTTCTTCGACGAGATGGTCGAGTTGATGCGCCAGATCATGCGCGGCGAAGTGTCGCCGAGCATGACCGCGGCCCTCCTCACCGGGCTGCGGGTGAAGAAGGAGACCGTGGGCGAGATCGCGGCGGCGGCGTCCGTGCTGCGCGAATTTGCATTGCCGGTGGCAGTGGCGGGGCGCGAGCATCTGGTCGATATCGTCGGCACCGGTGGCGATGGCGCGCACACCTTCAATATTTCCACTGCGTCGATGTTCGTGGTCGCCGCCGCCGGCGCGAAGGTGGCCAAGCATGGGGGTCGCAGCGTGTCGTCCAAATCCGGCAGCGCCGATGTGCTGGAAGCCTTGGGTGCGAAAATCGAGCTGCAGCCGGAGCAGGTGGCCGCCTGCATCGAACGCACAGGGATCGGTTTCATGTTCGCGCCGGTGCATCACCCGGCGATGAAGGTGGTGGCGCCGGTGCGCAGGGAAATGGGCGTGCGCACCCTGTTCAATATCCTCGGCCCGCTGACCAATCCGGCCGGCGCACCCAATACCCTGATGGGCGTGTTCCATCCCGATCTGGTCGGCATCCAGGTGCGCGTGCTGCAGGAGCTTGGCGCGCAGCGCGCCTTGGTGGTCTGGGGCCGCGACAATATGGACGAGCTGTCGCTCGGTGCCGGCACCTTGGTCGGTGAATTGCGCGATGGCAAGGTTCGCGAATACGAGCTGCACCCGGAAGATTTCGGGATTGCAATGGCGCACAGCCGCAACCTGAAAGTGGCCGATGCGGCGGAATCGAAGACCATGCTGCTGGCCGCATTGGACAACCACGACGGCCTGCCGCGCGAGATCGTTGCCTACAACGCCGGTGCGGCGCTGTACGTTGCCGGCGTGGCCGAAGACATCGCCGATGGCATCGCGCGTGCGCGCAAGGTGCTGGCCGACGGCTCGGCGCGGGCCAAGCTCGATGCCTTCGTGACCGCCACGCAGGCGCTGGCCAACGCTTGACCCACAGGCGCGCGCCGCGCACCCTGCCGCGATGACGATCTCCCACCTGCTGCTGCTCAAGAACGCCAATGTCCACGCGCCGGAGGCGCTGGGTCTGCACCAGCTGCTGATCGGTGGCGGCAAGATCCTGTGGATGGGCGCAGGTGATCCCGGCCTGTCGCAAGCGCTGGGCGCGGAGGTGGTCGATCTGCAGGGCCAGCGGCTGATCCCGGGTTTCATCGATGCGCATGTCCACGTCAGCGGCGGCGGCGGCGAAGCCGGCCACGCCAGCCGGGTGCCGGCGCCGGGCCTGAGCCGCTACACCCGCGCGGGTGTCACGACCGTGGTCGGTCTGCTCGGCACCGACGATCTTGCCCGCGGCATGCCCGAACTGCTGGCGCATGTGTACGGCCTGCGCGAGCAAGGCCTGTCGGCATTCGCCTGGTGCGGCGGCTACCACCTGCCGCCGTCCACCCTGACCGGCAGCGTGCGCGGCGATATTGCTTTTGTCGAGCCGATCCTCGGTGTCGGCGAATTGGCGTTGAGCGACCACCGCTCCAGCCAGCCCACACTGGACGAACTGCTGCGCGTCGCGTCCGAGGCGCATGTCGCAGGCTTGATGAGCGGCAAGGCCGGCGTGGTCCATCTGCACCTGGGTGATGGCGAACGTGGACTGGATCTGGTGCGACGCACGCTGGACACCAGCGAGCTGCCGCCACGGGTGTTCCAGCCCACCCACGTCAACCGCAGGAAAGCGCTGTTCGAGGAAGCCATTGCACTGGCGCAGCGCGGTTGCCATATCGACATCACCGCGTTTCCGGTCGAGGACGGCGAAGATGCGTGGTCGGCCGAGGACGCGCTGCTGCGCTATCTGGATAGCGACGCGCCACCGCAGCGGGTCAGCCTCAGTTCCGACGGTGGCGGCTGCTTGCCGAGCTTCGATGCCGAAGGCCGGGTCACGCACATGGATGTGGGCGATTCCTGGTCGCTGGCCACCACCTTGCAAACCTTGCTGGCGCGCGGCCTGCCGCTGGATCGCGCGTTACCGGCTTTTTCCTGCAATCCGGCGGCCCTGTTGCGGCTGCATGGCAAGGGCCGGATCGCGGTCGGAATGGACGCCGATCTGGTGGCGCTGGGCGACGATGGCCTGCCGGCCAGTGTCTGGGCAGGCGGCGAGCTCCATTGGCAGGCCGGCAAAGCCGTTCGGCGTGGTATGTTCGAACGCTGAATCAACGCACTTCAGGAAGTCCGTCGCAGATGTGCCCCAGTCGAGTTGCCGAAGGTGAACGCCGCGGATGGATCATTCCGATCGGTGGTGCGGAAGACAAGGAAAACGACAAGCGGGTATTGCGCAAGTTCTTCGAACTGTGCGGCGGCGAGGGTGCGCAGATCGCGGTGATCCCCACCGCCAGCAAGTTGAACGACACCGGTGATCGCTACACCGAACTGTTTGGCGCGATGGGTGCGGGCAGCGTCAGCGTGCTTGATTTCGACACCCGCCGCGACGCCCACGAGCGTAACCGGATTTCGAAGATCGAACAGGCTTCCGGCATCTTCATCACCGGCGGCAACCAGTTGCGGCTATCCACCATCCTCGGCGGCACCCCGGTGGCGCAGGCGATCCGCGCCCGCAATGCGCACGGCATCCCTGTCGGTGGCACCAGCGCCGGTGCCAGCATCCTGTCCGAGCACATGATCGCCAGCGGCCGCAGCGACGATGAAACGCCGCGCGCCGACAGCGTGCGACTGGCACCCGGCCTCGGGTTGACCAACCGGGTGGTGATCGACCAGCATTTCCGTCAGCGTGATCGCCTCGGACGCCTACTCGCCGCATTGGCCTACAACCCGTTCGCGATCGGCCTCGGCGTCGACGAAGACACCGCCGCCTTCATCAGCCCCGACAACGTGGTCGAAGTGGAAGGCAGCGGCGCGGTCACCGTGATCGATGCCGACGGCCTGCAGTTTTCGTCGATGGCACAGCTCGATGACGACGAGCCGGTGTGCATGCTGGGGGTGAAGCTGCACATCCTCACCGCCGGCGCCACCTTCAACCTGATGAACCGCACGCCGTCGGCCGGAAAGCTGGCGCCCGTGAAGGAATGACCCGAACACCGATGCGTTAACCACTGCAAGCGAGGGCGCGATGCGGATCCTGAATCGCAATGTCTACATGGGGCCTTCGCAATACGCGAAGTTTCCGGTCATCCGGCTGGAACTCGACCTTGGCGAATTGGAGCAGTGGCCGACCGCCAAACTCGGCGCGCCGTTCATCGACGCCCTGCTGGCCGCGCTGCCCGGCCTTGCTCAGCACGGCTGCTCCTACCGCGAGCCGGGTGGCTTCGTGCGGCGCATGCGCGAGGGCGAGGGCACCTGGCTCGGGCATGTGCTGGAGCATGTCGCCATCGAATTGCAGAACGAGGCCGGCGAAGACGTCAGCTTCGGCAAGACCCGCAGCGTCGATGACGCTCGTCCCGGCGTGTATTCGGTGGTCTACGAATACGAGCAGCGCGAGGAAGGCATCGCCGCCGGCGAACTGGCGCTGCGCCTGCTCGACTCGCTGCTACCGGAATCCTTGCGCAGCCTGACCGATGCCAGCTGGCATTGGCAGGACGAGCGCGACGCCTTCATTCGCTATGCCCAGCGCCGCGCGTTGGGGCCATCCACCGCCTCACTGGTGCGGGCGGCGGTGGATCGCGGGATCCCGTGGATGCGCTTGAACGAGCAATCGCTGGTCCAGCTGGGCTACGGCAAATACCAGCAACGCATCCAGGCCACCGTCACCGGGCGCACCCCGCATATCGCGGTGGAGCTGGCTGGTGACAAGGAGGAAACCAACAAGATCCTCGGCACGCTCGGCTTGCCGGTGCCGCGCCAGGAATTGGTGCAGTCCGCCGATGCGGCCTGGCGCGCCGCGCGCCGGCTCGACGGGCCGGTGGTGCTCAAGCCCTACAACGGCAACCACGGCCGCGGCATCACCATCAATGTCACGGAGGAAGCCGACATTCGCGCCGGTTTCGAGGCTGCGCGCGAGCATTCGCGCTCGGTGATCGTCGAGACCTACATGCAAGGCGAGGATCACCGCCTGCTGGTGGTCAATGGCGAACTGATCGCCGCCACCATGCGCACGCCGGGACATGTGGTCGGGGATGGCAAGTCCACGATTGCCGCGCTGGTCGATGTGGTGAACAGCGACCCGCGTCGTGGCGTCGGCCACGAGAAAGTGCTGACCCGGATCAAGCTCGATCGCGAGGCCGAGCTGATGATGGAACGCAAGGGCTATACCGCCGAGAGCGTTCCGACCGAAGGTGAAGTGGTCTACCTGCGCTCCACCGCCAACCTGTCCACCGGCGGCACCGCCACCGATGTCACCGACATCATCCATCCGGACAACCGGGCGATGGCCGAACGTGCGGTGCGCGCGATCGGGCTGGATGTCGGCGGCGTGGATTTCCTGTCACCCAACATCGCCGAAAGCTACAAGCGCACCGGCGGTGGCATCTGCGAGGTCAACGCCGCCCCTGGCTTCCGCATGCACATCGCGCCCAGCGAAGGCACGCCGCGCGACGCCGCCGGGCCGGTGATCGACATGCTGTTCCCGCCGGGTACGCCATCAAGGGTGCCAATCGCCGCGGTCACCGGCACCAATGGCAAGACCACCACCGCACGCATGCTCGCGCACATCGCCAAGATGGCCGGTTACACCCCGGGCCTGACCACCACCGACGGCGTCTACATCGACGGCCAGCGCACGGTCGAGGGCGACATGACCGGGCCGGTCTCGGCGCGGATGGTGCTGGCCGATCCGACGATCGATTTCGCGGTGCTGGAAACCGCGCGCGGCGGCCTGTTGCGCGCCGGCATGGGTGTGTCCGAGGTCAATGTGGGTGCGGTCATCAATGTCGCTTCCGACCACCTCGGCCTGAAGGGAATTGATACGCTCGAACAGCTCGCCGAAATCAAGCGGATCGTGGTCGAGGTGGCCGAGGATTGCGCGGTGCTCAATGCCGACGATCCGAACGTGTTGAAGATGTCGGCCTACACCGATGCCAAGGTGATCTGCTACGTGACGATGAACCCGTCGCACCCGCTGGTGCGCGAGCACATCCGCGCCGGTGGCCGCGCCTGCGCGCTGGAGGCTGGCGTCAACGGCCACATGATCACCCTCTACGACAAGGGCAGCCACATCCCGTTGCTGTGGACCCACCTGATCCCGGCGACGCTGGAAGGCCGCGCCCTGCACAACGTGCAGAACGCGATGATCGCGGCGGCGATGGGCTATTCGATGGGGATCAAGCTGGACGCGATCCGCCAGGGCCTGCGCACCTTCGACACCACCTTCTTCCAGGCACCGGGCCGGATGAATGTGTATGGCGAACACCCGTTCAAGGTGATCATGGACTACGCCCACAACGCGCACGCGGTGGGGATGATGGCCGACCTCGCCCAGCGCCTCGATGCGCAGCGGCGGATCGTGGTGATGGCAGGACCGGGCGACCGCCGCGACCAGGATCTCATCGAAATCGCCGGCGCAGTAGCGGGCAAGTTCGACCACTACATCTGCCGCCGCGATGATTCGCTGCGCGGGCGTGATGGTGACGAGGTGCCGCGCATCCTCGCGCAAGCACTGCAAGCGGCGGGCGTGACGAAAGAGGCCATCACGATCATCCCGGACGAACAGGAGGCAATCGACGCCGGCCTGCGGATGGGCAAGCCAGGCGATCTGCTGGTGATCTTCGCCGATGCGCTGACGCGTTCGTGGAAGCAGATCATCCGCTTCCAGCCGGACGGGGCGATGCCCAAGGTCAGCAAGCCCGCGGAAGTGCCGACACTGGAAACCAATCTCGATGCGCAATTGGTCGCCGCGATGGAAGGCGTGGTGCGTGACGAACGCGGCCTGCGCTTCGAGCGCGAGGAAGCCGATTGAGCGTTGTGGATGCGCCCAGCCCCGTGCCGTTTACGGATTCGCGCCGGCTGACCGGCGCGAACCTGTATTTCGACGTGCCCGGCGTGGTGCTGGAAACCGCGCCGGAGGTGGCCTTCGATGCCAACGCTGAAGCCCACTGGCGGGCGCGGGTGGCGCAGGCAGGTGCTGCCCTCGGTTGGCCGGAGGTGGCCCTCGCCGTGCGGCGTCATGCGCATGGCGTGAACCTGGCGATCGCGGCACCGGTGGATCAATTGCTGGCGGCGACCGAAGTCAACGAATGGGCGCTGCATGCGGCGCTCGGCCTGCGCGCCGGCCCGGAATCGGTGGACGGCGAGGATCAACCGCCGCGGCCGCATCCGGCGCATTTCGATGACGCGGAAGCGCTGCGCCTGCTGCAAACGTCGGCGCAAGCCGAAGCCGCCGGCAATCGGCCGTCATGTCTGTTGCTGGATGCAGCGCACGCACACCAGGTTCCTGCACGTTGGGACGATGCGGTTCTATCGCTGGGCGAAGGCGAAGGCGCGCGGCAATGGCCGCTGGCGCAGCTGCCCACGCCCGACGCCGTGCCGTGGACGGAGTTGCACGGCGTGCCCAAGGCACTGGTGACCGGCTCCAATGGCAAGACCACTACGGTGCGCTTGCTGGCGGCACTGCTGGCCGAAGGCGGGCGCAAGGTCGGTTACAGCTGCACCGATGGCGTGGTGGTGGATGGCGTGCGCACCGAAGGCGGCGACTATTCCGGCCCGGCTGGCGCGCGCGCGGTACTGCGCGCGCCTCGTGTGCAAGCCGCCGTGCTGGAAACCGCACGCGGCGGCCTGCTGCGGCGCGGGTTGGCGGTGGATGGCGCGCAGGCGGCCATCGTCACCAATGTCAGCGATGACCATTTCGGCGAGTACGGCATCGACACCCTCGCCGATCTCGCCGAGGTCAAATTGGTCGTGGCCAAGGCCTTGGCCGTGGACGGCTTGCTGGTGCTCAATGCCGGTGATCCAACCCTGGTCGCGCAAGCGGCGAAGTTGCAGGGAACGCGCATCGGCTGGTTTGCGCAGGAACTGGAGCCCGCGCAGGCGCGCGGCTTGCCCGCCTGCGGTGTCCGCAATGGCCGGCTGATTCTGTGCGATGGTGCGAGTGAATTCGATCTGGGTGCGATTGCGGCAATGCCACTGACCGTCGGCGGCGCGGCGCGCTACAACATCGAGAATATCGCGGCGGCGACGCTCGCAGCACAGGCATTGGGCATCGTGCCCGGCGACTGTGCGCGCGTGCTGGCACGCTTCGGCGACAGCAATGCCGACAATCCAGGTCGCTTGCAGCGCTGGCATTTGGGCGATGTCGAAGTCCTGCTCGACTACGCCCACAACCCGGAAGGCCTGCACGGCCTGCTCGAACTGGCTGCGACTCTGCGTAAAGGCCGCCTCGGCATCCTGCTCGGCCACGCCGGCAACCGCCGCGAGGCCGATTTCCGCGCCGTCGCCCACACCGTGGCCCGGGCCAAACCCGAGCGCGTGTGGCTGAAAGACATCGGCGGCAATTACCTGCGCGGCCGCGCCTCCGGCGAGGTTGCCCACATCCTGCGCGAGACCTTGCACGCACACGGGCTGCCGCTGGAAGCGCTGCCGGTGTGCCTCGATGAAGCAGAGGCTGCACGCGAAGCCCTGCAATGGGCGCAGCCCGGCGACCTGTTGCTGCTGCCGATCCATGAGCCGAACAAGCGCGAGCAGGTGGTGGCTTTGTTGGATCAATTGCAAGCCAAAGGCTGGCAACCAGGCACGCCCCTGTAGGAGCGCACCGCAGGGGCGCGAACGCTTTCGCAGAATTCCGCAAATCAAATATGCATCGCGCCCCCTGCGCTGCGCTCCCACGAGCGGAGGGAAAGCCGGTCGGGCGCCGGTCACGGCTAGAATGGCACTCCCCCGCCTGAACACCTCCGCCATGCACGATGTGCTCAAGCGCATTCTCGCGCGCAAGCAGGAAGAAATTGCCGAACGCTGCGCGCGCGTCCCGCAGCGTGAGCTGGAGGCCCGCGCCGCCAGCGCCTCGCCGGTACGCGGATTCGCCGATGCCATCGCTGCAAAACTTGCGGCTGGGCAAGCAGCTGTCATCGCCGAGGTCAAGAAAGCCAGCCCCAGCCAGGGCGTGATCCGCGCCGACTTCGATCCGCCGGCCATCGCGCGCAGTTATGAATCCGGCGGTGCGGCCTGCTTGTCGGTGCTCACCGACATCGATTTCTTCCAGGGCAGCGATGTCTACCTGCAGCAGGCGCGTGCGGCCTGCGCGCTGCCGGTGCTGCGCAAGGACTTCGTGATCGATGCGTATCAGCTGTACGAGGCGCGTGTGCTGGGTGCCGACTGCGTGCTGCTGATCGCCGCCGCGCTGGATGACGCACAGTTGTCCGAATACGCCTTCATCGCCGCCGAGCTGGGCATGGATGCCTTGGTCGAAGTGCATGACATCGACGAACTCGAACGCGCGCTGCCGGTGCCGGCGCGCCTGCTTGGCGTCAACAATCGCAATCTGCGCACCTTCGATGTCTCCCTCGATACGACCTTGGCGCTCAAGGATGCAGTGCCGGGTGATCGCGTGCTGGTGACCGAAAGCGGCATCCGCACCCGCGCCGACGTGCAGCGCATGCGTGAAAACGACGTGCATGCTTTCCTTGTCGGCGAAAGCTTCATGCGCCAGCCCGAGCCGGGTGCGGCGCTGCAGGCGTTGTTCGCGTGAGCGAGCGCTATCCGGAGCCGGCCGCCGCTGCGCCACTGGTGGTGTTCGATTTCGATCACACCCTGTGCGACGGCGACGCCGGCACGGCGTTGTACCGCTGGCTGATCGGTCGTGCGTGGTGGCGCGGGCTGCTGGCGCTGCTGATCGCTCCCGTGGCAGGCCCCATGGTGGCCTTTCTGCCGACCCGCAAGCGCGGAATTTCCGCCTTCGTCTGGGCAGGCAGCGTGGGCGAAACGCAACCGCTGGAGGCGCTGATTGATCGTTACGTGGCGACCCACGAAGCAAAGCTGCGCGCCAGCGCCTTGCCGACTGCGCTGAAGGTCTTTGCAGGCCACCGCCGCGCCGGTGATCGCGTGGTCGTCGCCACCGGTGCGCCACCGCGTCTGGCGCGGGCGATCCTCGCGATGGTTGCGGACGACAATCTACCGGTGATCGGCACCGAGCTTGGCCCCGGCTATGGCGGCTTGGTCGTGCATCAGCATTGTCATTACAAAATGAAAATGACGATGCTGCTTGCGGCTGGCTACACCCAGCCGGTGGCACGCGCCTACAGCGACAGCAGCGCCGACTTGCCCTTGCTGCAGGCGGCGGCGCAGCCGGTGGTGGTCAATCCCAAACCGTCGCGCGTGGACTTGTTCCGGCGCGTGCTGCCGCCGGGTACGCCGATCCTGCATTGGGATTGCCCGGGCCGTAGCGGCGATCCCGCCTCATCACCGTAGGAGCGCACCGCAGGGGCGCGATGTTTTTCAGAATCTGCGAGCGTGTCGCGCCCCTTGGGCGTGTTCGCGCCCCTCGGCCTGCGGCCTCGGTGCGCTCCTACGGGATACAGCCCAAATCAGCGCCGGCGACGGATCGGAATGCTGTCTGCCGGGATCGACACCAGATCGACACCACCTTCGCGGATCGGTGCCCCGTGTTCCGGCGCCCAGGCCATTGCGCTGATGATTTCCCAGGTTGCCGGCAGGCCGGCGTCCGTGCGATGCACCTCGTAGGCATCGGCGGCATCGGCGAAACGCCCGCGGCCGGTGAGCGTGTGGCGGCGACTGGCCAGTGCATTGGTTGCACCGAGCGCACGCAGTTCGTGCATCAGCGCCGACAGGTCGGGATAACGCGTCACCTCTTCGTCGCGATCCACCACCGGCTGGAAGAAACCGGCATTGATGAGCGCATCACCGATGCCTGCGGTATCGACGAATGGACTGACGTGCGGTGCGCGGTCGGCCTGCGCGAAGGCATCGCGCAATTCCCACAGGGTTTCCGGGCCGAAGGTGGAAAACAGCAGCAGGCCTTGCGGCTTGAGCACGCGGCGGAAGCCGTTGAGCACCGCCCCGAGGTCTTCCACCCATTGCAGGCACAGGTTGGAAAAGATCACGTCGATGCTGGCATCGGCCAGCGGTAGCTGCCGCGCATCCGCGCACACTTGCAGCGGCGTCCGCGCAAACGGATTGGAGAGCCAGCGGCCTGCGGGTTTCGTCGCCTGGCGTGCCTGTCGCAACATCGGCAGGGCAAGATCGAATGACAGGATCTCCGCTTTCGGCCAGCGCTGTTGCAGCAGCGCGCTGGCGTGGCCGGTGCCGCAGCCGAGGTCGAGTACGCGTTGCGGCGGCTTGCGCGCCAGGGCCGGATCGTCGAGGTAATCCAGCGATTCCAGCAAGCGCGTTTCCGCCAGCCGCTGCAAACCCGCCACCGCGTCATAGCCCTGGGCGGAGCGCGAGAACGCGCGGCGGACTTGCCGAGTATCGAACATCGGTGTGGTCATGCCTGCGTATTCTCGAGGAAATCCGACAGTACCGATGCCACGGCATCGACATGGGTCAGGAAAGGCGCGTGGCCGGCACCGGCGATCTGCATGAAGCGTGCACGGGTCGAAAATGCCGCCGCGGCCTGCATCGCCTGCGGCGACACCACACGATCACGTCGACCGGCCATCCACAGGCTCGGCGCCGTCATGGTCGACAGCGCAGGCCGCAGATCGGTGGTTTCCAGCAAGCGCAGGCCTTCCGCCAGCACGCGCGGCGAGGGCGCACCCCGCTCCATCGCCAACGTGCGCAACTGCCGCATCCGCTCGCGTGCGTCTTCAAGACCGAAGGCTTCCAGTGCCAGGAAGCGATCCACTGTACCGCGCCAATCCGATGCCAGCCCGGTTTCGAACTTCGCGAACGCTTCCACCGGCATGCCGTCGGGCCAGTCTTCTGCCGCCACGAAGCGCGGGGTTGCCGCGATCATGGCCAATGCGGGAATCCGCTGCGGTGCGAGATGGGCAGCATGCAGCGCGATCGCACCACCCATCGACCAGCCGCACCAGGGCGCCGTGGGTACCGCATCCAGCACCGCGCGGGCACAAGCATCCAGCTCCAATGGCACCGCGCTGTCACGGCTGTGCCCATGCCCCGGCAGATCGACCAGATACAGCGTGCGCTGCCCGCCCATCGCATCCGCAAGCAGCTTGAACACACCGCCATGCATCGCCCAACCGTGAAGCAGGACCAATGGCGGACCGCTGCCGATCACCTCGACATGCAGGCTCATGCGGCATCCCCTTGCGTGGGCCAGGCCGCGTCCTTGGCCAGCGCCGCATGGACCTCAGCCGTGTGTTCACCCAGCCGTGGTGATCGTCGCGCCAATGCCAGCGGGCTGGCGGAGAACAGCATCGGCGTGCGCACACCCGGCAGCGTGCCGCCTTCGGCTTCGGCATCGGACATCTCGATGCGCAGGCCGCGATGACGCACCTGCGGATCGGCAAAAACCTCGGCCAGATCATTGATTGGTCCCGCAGGAATACCCTGCGCTTCCAGCACCGCCAACAATTCACCGCGCGAACGCCTGGCCATCGCGTCCGCCAGCAGCGGCACCAATGCCTCGCGATGCTGCACGCGCTGTGCATTGGTGGCGAGGCGTGGATCTTCCGCCAATTGCGGCAGGTCCAGCGCCACGCACAGCCGCGCGAACTGCGCATCGTTGCCCACCGCCAGCATCAACTCGCCACCGCGGATGGCGAAGGGCTGGTAGGGCACGATGTTCGGATGCGCGCTGCCCATGCGCGTCGGCACGCTGCCGGAGACGAGGTAGTTCATCGCCTGATTGGCCAGCATCCCGACCATCGAATCGAGCAAGGCGATATCGATGTGCTGACCGCGACCGCTGCGTTGACGTTGCAGCAACGCCGCTTGGATCGCGATGGTGCCGTGCTGGGCGGCGAACAGGTCGGCAAAGGCGACGCCGATCTTCTGCGGTGGCCCATCGGCCTCGCCGGTCAGACTCATGATCCCGCCCATCGCCTGGATCATCGCGTCGTACCCGGCGCGCTGTGCATACGGGCCGTCCTGGCCAAAGCCCGTCACCGAGCAATAGACCAATCGAGGATTGAGCGCATGCAGGCTGGGATAGTCCAAGCCGTATTTCGCAAGACCACCGACCTTGAAGTTCTCGATGAAGACATCCGCATGCGCCGCCAGTGCGCGTACCCGTGCCACGTCATCGGCATCGCGCAGGTCGGCCACCAGCGATCGCTTGCCGCGATTGCAAGCGTGGTAGTACGCGGCATCGCCAGTGCTGCCATCCGCATTGCCGACGAATGGCGGCCCCCAGCGGCGGGTGTCGTCCCCCTGCGGAGATTCGATCTTGATCACGTCGGCACCGAGGTCGGCCAGGGTCTGGCCAATCCACGGCCCGGCGAGGATCCGTGCCAGTTCCACCACCTTCAACCCGGCCAGCGGGGCGTCGTTGCTGCTGCTCAAAACCTGCACCTTGCGCGATGACGGCATCCGGCGCGCGTCCATGCACGGCAATCCGGCGCAATAGTGTGGGGTGCCGGCCCATGCGTGTCGAGGCGCGGCCAAAGCTCACGCGCGCTTTGCCTCGTGCCGGGCATACTTTGGTGGCGGTTGTCGCCCATGCAGCACAGCGCATCGACAAGGAATCCCTCGCATGAGCCTCGAACTTTCCGATCCCACTCTGTTGCGCCAGCAGGCGCTGATCGATGGGCAGTGGCGTGATGCCGATGCTGACGGCCGCTGCGAGGTGCGCAATCCCGCGAGTAGCGCGCTGCTGGGCAGCGTGCCGGACATGGGTGTGGACGAAACCCGGCGTGCCATCGATGCCGCCTGCGCTGCACAGCCCACGTGGGCCGCGAAGACCGCGAAGGAACGCGCTCGCGTGCTGCGCCGGATGGCCGACCTGATGCTGGAGCATCAGCAGGATCTGGCAAAACTGATGACCGCCGAACAGGGCAAGCCGCTGGCCGAATCCAGCGGCGAGATTGCCTATGCCGCGAGTTTCCTCGAATGGTTCGGCGAGGAAGCCAAGCGCATGGATGGCGACACCATTCCCAGCCATGCCGTCGACAAACGCATCCATACCCTGCGCCAGCCGGTTGGCGTGGTCGCAGCGATCACGCCGTGGAATTTCCCCTCGGCCATGCTCACGCGCAAGCTCGGGCCGGCGCTGGCGGCCGGCTGCACCGTGGTCTGCAAGCCGGCGATCCAGACGCCGTTCTCGGCGCTGGCGCTGGGCGTGCTGGCCGAGCAGGCCGGCGTGCCGGCGGGCGTGCTCAACATCGTCACCGGGCAGGATGCATCTGCCATCGGGATGGAGATGACGTCCAATCCGAAAGTCCGCAAGCTCAGCTTCACCGGCTCCACCGCAGTCGGCAAGCGCTTGATGGCGCAATGCGCAGAAGGCATGAAACGGCTTTCGCTGGAGTTGGGCGGCAACGCACCCTTCATCGTGTTCGAGGATGCCGATCTCGATGCTGCTGTCGCCGGAGCCATCGCCAGCAAATACCGCAACACCGGCCAGACCTGCGTCTGCGCCAACCGCCTGTTCGTGCAGGACGGCGTGTACGACGCATTCACCGAGAAACTCGTCGCGGCGGTGGCGGCGCTGCGCGTCGGCGATGGCCTGCTGGGCGCCACCGACCAAGGCCCGCTGATCGACGTGAAGGCGTTGGCCAAGGTCGAGGAACACGTCGCCGACGCACTGGCAAAGGGCGCGCGTTTGGCCATCGGCGGCAAACCGCATGCGCGTGGCGGCACGTTCTATGAGCCCACCGTCCTGCTCGATGTCGATGCCCGCATGCGGATTGCCCACGAGGAAACCTTCGGCCCGGTCGCGCCGCTGTTCCGGTTCACGACCGAAGCCGAGGTGATTGCACAGGCCAATGCCACCGAATTCGGTCTCGCGGCGTATTTCTACACCCGCGATCTCGCCCGCAGTATCCGCGTGTCGGAAGCACTGGAGGCCGGCATCGTCGGCATCAACACCGGATTGATCTCGACCGAAGTCGCGCCATTCGGTGGCGTCAAGCAGTCGGGCGTGGGCCGCGAAGGTTCGAAATACGGCATCCACGATTACACCGAGCTGAAATACGTCTGCATTGGCGAGATGTAGCCGCTCCTGCGTTCAGCAAACGGCACATCGTTTTCTACCGCAGCCCGTTATCCTGCACGGATGCCGTTGTCCTCGTCGCGCCTCCTCATTGCCATCGCCTGCCTGATCGCCAGCACGCCTGCATTTGCGATCAAGGTGACGCAGGTGAAGATCGTCGGCCTGCACGATCCCGCCGTCGAGGCCAATGTGCGCAGCGCGCTGTCGCTGCAGGACGAACTGGATCGTGACCTCCGGCCGCGGCGTCTGGCCTATTTGCTGCGAACCGCCAATGACGAAGCCCGGACGGCGCTGGAACCGTTCGGTTATTACACGCCGACCATCACCATCCAGCGCAGTGATCGCAACGGCATCGCATCGACTGCAAACGAAGATGCTGACGAGGGCGGCGCCGATGATGTCGCCAGCGGCAATGCCAAATCCGACAGCACCCTGCGCGAGGATGACGACAGCGCTGGCGACCAACCCGATCCGGCGGCGAAGGGCACGATCCGCAGCCGTGGCGATGCCCTGACCGTCACCATCACGATCGAGCCGGGGCCACCTGTGCGCGTGCGTGGTTTTGATCTCGGTGTTGATGGTGCAGGCAACACCGATCCAACGGTCACCGCCGCGCTCGCGCAATTCCAGCCGCGTGCCGGCGAGGTCTTGAACCATGTGCTGTACGAGGATGGCAAGGCCAGGATCAGTCGGGCGCTGTCCGCACATGGCTGGTTCGATGCCAGCCTCGACGAACACCGCGTCGAGGTGACCCGCGCCACCCAGAGTGCCGACCTTCGATTGCGCTGGAATTCCGGCCAGCGCTACACGCTCGGTGAGGCACGCTTCAACCAGACTCCAACGCCCTTCCTGCGCGACGATCTGCTGCGCAAATTGGTGCCTTGGCAGGTGGGCGAGGACTACGATGATGCCGAGCTGGAACGGCTGCGCCGTTCGCTGGTGGCGCTGGACTATTTCGCGTTGGTCGATGTGCAGGCCCAGCCCGATCAGGCCAGCGACCACCGCACACCTGTCGCCGTCGAACTGACCCCCGCCAAACGCAGCATCTACACACTCGGCCTGAGCTACGGCACGCTCGATGGCCCCGGCATCAGCGCCGGTGTGGAGCGTCGCTACCTCAACAGCCGCGGGCACAAGGCGCTGGCACAGGTCGACTGGGCGCGTCTGCGCAAGGCCGCCACCCTGCAATACCGGATCCCCGCCTTCGCCTGGCTGGACGGCTGGTACACCGCCAGCTTGCAGGCCAGCGACGAGCAGACCGATTACGTCAACAGCCGGCGGCTGGAATTCGTGGCCAGCCGCAGCGGGCAATACAGCGAGCACCTGAATCTGGTCGCTTCGCTGCATCTGCTACGCGAGCGCTGGGCCTATCGCAGCCTGCTGAACCCGCTGCTGAACTACCGCTACGCCAGCTTCCTGTATCCGGCACTGCAGGCCGACTACATCGACGTCGATGATCGCATGGCACCGCGTCGCGGCTTCGGTGCCAGTGCCATCCTGCGTGGCGGGCAAGGCGGCAGCGACGGCCATGCAAGCTTCGCCCAGCTCTACCTGTCAGCGCAGTGGTTCCATGGCTTCGATGCCGACAGCCGGCTGATCGTACGCGGCGAGTTTGGCCACACCTTCACCCGCGACGTACTCGACCTGCCGCCCAGCCTGCGCTTCTACGCTGGCGGCGACCGCAGCGTACGCGGTTATGGCTGGCACGAGATCGGCCCGCGCATCGTCACCAGCGGTGGCGATTACTTCACCGGCGCGCCGAACCTGCTGACCGCCAGTCTTGAATACGAGCGCTATTTCGACGGCCCGTGGGGCGCAGCCGTATTCGTCGATAGCGGCAGTGCCTTCGATGGCCGCAGGCCCGACATGCACACCGGTATAGGCATTGGGCTGCGATGGCGCTCGCCGGTCGGGCCGGTGCGGATTGACCTGGCACACGGTCTGAATGACCCGGATTCGCCGGTGACGCTGCATCTGAATATCGGGGCGGATCTGTGAGCCGGCAGACGCCTGACGAAAACACGCCCGCGCCACAGTCCGCGCCCAAGCGGCGACGCCTGCGCAGGATTCTTGTCGCGTTCGTTGCATTGGCGCTGCTCGCCGCCATTGGTCTGCTGTGGCTGCTCAACACCGCAAGTGGTCGCGACTTCGCGCTGCACCAACTCGTTGCACGGCTGCCGACCGGCAGCACATTGCAATGGAAAACCGCGCAAGGCGACCTCGCGGGGCCGCTGGTCTTGCAGGGCGTCGATTTCATGACGCCAGTGCAACGCAACGCGCACTGCAAGCCAACCCTCGCAGCACCGTGCGCCACCGACCCCTTGCGACTGCAGATCGAACATCTCCGGCTCGATCCAGCGCTGCTGCCGTTGCTGGCACGGCGTCTGCGCTTCGACACCCTCGCCATCCGCGGCGTACAGCTGGATCTGCCGCGCGATGACACCCCGCTGGAGCTGCCGCGCTGGCCAGACCTGCTGCCGACACTCGACCTTCCGCTGACCGTGCAAGCCGACGCACTCGTGCTTGATGACGTCCGCATCGCCCGTGAAGGCGAGGCCCTGATCGCCGTGCGCAGCGTGCGCGGTGGCTTGCGCGTGGGCGAAGGCGCGCTGCATGTCGAACAGCTGCGGATCGACTGTGATCGCGGCGTCTTCAGCGCCCACGGCGATTACGCACCACGCGACAACTTTCGCACCGATCTGACCGCCTCGGCACAATTGCCAGCCAACCTTGGACAAGCGGCACCCGCACTCAACCTGCGCGTGCATGGCGATCTATCCAACCTGCAGGCGACTGCCGAAGGTCGCTTGCCCGGTGTCACGCGCCTGAATCTGACGCTCAGCGGCGACACCACGGCTCCACACTGGCAGTTGCAGGCCAGCAGCGAGGGGCTCGATCCGGATGTTTTCATGGGCCACACGGCCAGCGGAACGCCACTGCGCTTCTCACTCGCAACCGGTGGCACGGGTGGTTCGGCAGAACTGCGCGGCAGTTTCAGTGACGGCGATTTCACCGCGCAGTTGCAGCCATCGAAATTGCGCATCAACGATCAGCGCATCGACCTGCAACCCTTGGTGGTCGATCTGCTCGACGGGCGCGTCACCGTCAATGGCCATGTCGAACTGAAGGATTCCGATCAAGCCAGCGTGGCACTGGCGCTGGCGGCGCGCGGGCTGCGCTGGAGTGATGTCAATGGCCGCAACCTCGTTGCCGGCGATGCCGATCTGAATCTCACCGGACGTCTCGATCAATGGATGTTGCGCGGCCAGGCACGACTGGCACGCGACCAGAATCGTGCGTCGGTCGATCTCACAGGCAGCGGTGACCGCAACGGCATGCGTCTGCAACGTTTCGATGCCGGCACCAACCTCGGCAAACTTTCCGCCACGGGCATGCTGGCGTGGTCGCCCGCACTGCGCTGGCAAGCCGATGCCAATCTGCGCGACTTCGATCCCGGCAATTTCCTGCCGGACTGGCCGGGCGCACTGCGTGGCCGCATCACATCCAGCGGCGAACAACGCAATGGTGCGCTGACTGCGCGCTTCGATGCGCGCGATCTCGGCGGCCAGCTGCGTGGTCGCCCGCTAACCGGGCATGCCCAGCTTGCCATCGATGCTGCGCGTTATTCCGGCGAACTGGCGCTGACCTTGGGCGGCAGCAAAATCGAGGCCAAGGGCCGAGTCGATACGACGCTGGTCGTCGATGCGCGTTTCGATCCGCTACGGTTGGATGATGTGCTGCCGGGCGCAAGCGGTCATATGCAAGGGCACCTGTCTTTGCGCGGCAAGCCTACGATGCCGGACCTGCGCATCGACCTGCAGGGCCAGTCCCTCGTCTATCGTGATTTCCGCGCAAGTGCATTGCAGCTCCATGGCGAACTACCGTGGTCACAGGGCGACGGCACGCTGTCCGTTGAGGCCGCGGATGTGCACGCTGGAGTGGCATTGGCATCCCTGCATGCGAATCTGCGCGGCGCACTGAGCAGGCTGGTTGTCGAACTTGACGCCCGTGGCGAGGCCGGCGTACTCAACATTGCCGGCAGTGCGCGTCAAACAGGCACGCGTTGGCAAGGCCAGCTCACGCGCCTGTCGCTGGCGCCCACACAAGGCAGCGCGTGGGCTTTGCGCTCCCCAAGCAATTGGGCATGGGATGGGCACGCCATCACCATCGGCGACACTTGCCTGCAGGCCACGCTGGGAGGCAGTCTGTGCGGCAGCGGTGCTTGGCCGCGCGCTGGCATCGCCCTGAAAGGCGATGCGCTGCCACTGGCACTGCTGGCCGACTGGCTGCCGGCGCGCGCGGACGGCCGTCGTTGGTCGCTGGACGGCACGCTCGACCTCGATGCCCACATCGCGTCCGCTGCCCTAGGTTGGGCAGCCAGCGCCAGCGTGCAATCCACCGGCGGTGGACTGCGCAGCGGCGCACGCGCACGCCGCGTGCTGTTCGGCTATCGCGACTTGAAGCTCGCACTGCAGGCCAATCCACAGCGTATCGAAGGCGAACTCGCCGCCGCGTTGAGTGGTGGCGGCAGTATCGACGCGCAACTGGCCACCGGCTGGGATGCGGCATCAGTGCTGACCGGCAGCCTGCGCGCCAACACCAAGGAACTGACCTGGCTGGAACTGCTGTCACCCGATCTGGCCGAACCCGGTGGCCTGCTCGCGCTGGATGTGCAGCTTTCCGGCAGTCGCGTCCATCCCCGCCTCGGCGGCAGCGCGCGGCTGCAGGCCTTCAGTGCGGAATTGCCGGCACTGGGCATCGGCATCGAACAAGGCGAGGTCGAACTGCAGGCGCGCGAGGACGGCAGCGCCAGCATCCGCGGCAGCGCCAATACCGGCAAGGGCACACTGCAGATCGAGGGCAGCCTGGGTTGGCTGGACGACACCACGCCGCTGCAAGTGTCGATACGCGGCAGCGAGGTGTTGCTGGCCGATACCCGCCAATTGCGTCTATTGGCTTCCCCCGACATGACCGTGCGCTGGCGCTCCGGTACCCCGGTCGAAGTGCGCGGCGAGGTGCTGGTGCCGGAAGCCGATCTGCATTTGGAACGCTTGCAGTCCGGTGTTGCGCCCTCGCCCGACGTGGTGGTGCTCGATCCGGACAAGCCGACGTCGGCAGCGACGCCGCTCGCGGTCGATCTCGACCTCGGCCTGCGCGTCGGCGACAAGGTGCGCATCGACGGCTACGGCCTGACCGGCAGCCTGTCCGGCAAGCTGCGCGTGCGCCAGCCGCCGGGCGGCGAAACTCGCGCCACCGGCGCGCTTGAAGTGGGTGGCCGTTATCGCGCCTATGGCCAGAACCTGCAGATCACCCGTGGCACCTTGGCGTGGTCGAACAGCCCCATCGGCGACCCACGGCTGGACATCCGCGCCGAACGCCACGTTGGCGACGTGGTGGCCGGCGTGGCAGTGGGTGGCCGCGCCTCGGCGCCGCACGCCAGCGTGTATTCCAATCCTGCGATGAGCCAGTCGGAAGCACTGGCCTACCTCACCCTCGGCCGACCGCTGTCCACCTTGAACGGACGCGAGGCACAACAACTCGGCGCCGCGCGCTCCGCACTCAATGCCGGTGCCGGCCTGCTCGCCGCCGAACTCGGCAACCGCATCGGCCTCGATGACGCAGGCGTCAGCCAGTCCCGCGCCCTCGGCGGTGAAGTGCTGGGGATCGGCAAATACCTGTCACCGCGGCTGTACGTCAGCTACGGCGTCGCACTGCTGGGTACCGGGCAAGTGGTGACGCTCAAATACCTGCTGAAGAAAGGCTTCGACATCCAGATCGAATCCAGCAGCGTGCAGAACCGCGCCTCGGTCAACTGGCGGATGGAGAAGTAGCGCAGCGCCCACGACTGCGCGTGGCTCACCGCGTGATCCGCGTGCCTTTCAGGTGGGCCACGCCGTTCACGCTGTCGGTCCACACCAGCCAAGCCATGCCATCGCCAGCCAGCAGTTTCAGGTAGCCGCTGGCCATGCCGCGTGCGCCGAGCTTTGCGACGGTGATTTTCTGCAACTGGCGGCTCAGGTCGGCGCTGTAACGCGCCAGGTACAGCGTCTGGCCTTGCGTCTCCTCGCGCAGCCACGCCACCCACGCCTGCTGGCCGTCGAACGCCACCGCCGCGCGGCCGAGCACGGCATCGCCGGTGTCCACGGTCACCGGCGCTTCGAAGCTGCCGCCGGCATCGCGGCTGCGGGCCATTTGCAGCACGGGCTTGCCATCGCGCTCGCTGTACCAGACGACGACCACGTCATTCCCTTGCGATGCCAAGGCCGGACCGGAGACCGGGCAGGCCTGGATCTTCCAGCCGTCCGCATGCACCAGCTTGGGCGCGCTCCACGCACCGTTTTCGAAGCGCTGCGTCGCGATGTCGCGTACTTCCTCGGCACTGCGTGCGCGGTAGGCCAGCAGCGGGCCCTTGCCGGTGATCACCGCGCTGATCTGGCAGCAGTCGCAACTGTGCGGGTCCAGCACCACGTCGGCGCCGCGGCGCAGGTTCATGTCGAAGCCGTTCACCCGCACCTGGGTGCTTGCGCCAGCGTCTTCGTCGCCGTGCTGCATGCCGGCCATCGCATGCGCGTCGTGGCCATCGGCTGGCATCGTCGCCTCGTGGCCGGCCTGCGCAGCCTCCGCATCCGCAGGCTTGCGCCCATCCAGCCAGGCCATGCCGATGCTGTCGTCGCCGGTCGGCCACAGCGCCGCGAAACCGTGTTCGGCTGGTGCGCTGTCGTCATTCACCCGCGTCATCTGCGCCCAGCTCATGCCACCATCACGCGAGCGCGCCAACACCACGTCGGCATCGTGGCCGCCGCCATCCGGCCGCGTCTGCAACCACTGCGCCCACAATGCGCCATCGCGCGTGGCCAGCAGGTGCGGCGTGTTCGCCGCGCTGGCCGCCAGCGAATTGCCGATCGCGATCGTGCGCGGCTGGCTCTGCCAACCATCCGCTTCGGTGTAGGAGGAAAACTGGAACACGTTGCGCCGGCCTTCGCGACGGTTGATCCAACTCAGCAGGATGCGTCCGTCCGGCGTGCGCACCAGATCCGGCGCCATCGAACCGGCCTCCGCAGGCAACGGCCACACCTGCGCGGTGAAATTGCCGTGCGCGGGCTTGGGCGGCGCTTTGCCGCTGCAAGCAGCCAAGGCGAGCGCGGCGACGGCCAGCGCACTGACGATCCGGATATTCATGGGCGTACCTGCACGACGGATGCCGGTATTGTCGCGCGGATGCCAAGTCTGCGGCAATCCAAATGCGAATCAGTCTCTTTTCGAGTCCTGCCGCTTACGCTGCGCGTTCGCGCCTGGCCCGTTCCAGATGCACCAACAACAGCGAAATCGCCGCCGGGGTGACGCCGGGGATGCGGCCGGCCTGGCCCACCGTCTGCGGGCGCACGCGCTCGAACTTCTGCTGCACTTCCGCCGACAAGCCACGCACGCCGGCGTAGTCGAATGCGTCCGGGATTGCCGTCGCCTCGTTGCGCTGCTGGCGGGCGATCTCGTCGCGTTGGCGACCGAGGTAGCCGGCGTACTTGGTTTCGATTTCGACCTGTTCGGCCACCTTCGGGTCGCTCACCGCCGGGCCGAGTTCCGGCACCTGCATCAAGAGGGCGTAATCCAGTTCCGGCCGACGCAGCAGATCGATGGCATGGGTTTCGCGACTGACGTCGACACCGATGTGGCGGGCAATCGCCTTGCCCAGCGCGTTGTTCGGCGCTGCCCACAATGCGGACAGCCGCGCAGTCTCCGCTTCCACCGCCTCGCGCTTGCGACTGAAGGCCTGCCAGCGCGTCTCATCCACCAACCCCAGTTCACGCCCGATCGGCGTCAACCGCGTGTCAGCATTGTCCTCGCGCAGTTGCAGCCGGTATTCGGCACGGCTGGTGAACATGCGGTACGGCTCGCTGGTGCCGTGGGTGATCAGGTCATCGACCAGCACGCCCAGATAGGCCTGGTCGCGGCGCAGCGTGCAGGCGTCTTGTTCGCGCACGAAACGCGCGGCATTGACGCCCGCCAGCAGGCCTTGCGCGGCGGCTTCTTCATAACCAGTAGTGCCGTTGATCTGGCCGGCGAAGAACAGCCCGGCCACCGCCTTGGTTTCCAGCGAGGCTTTCAGCCCACGCGGGTCGAAGAAGTCGTATTCGATGGCGTAGCCGGGGCGGGTGATGTGGGCGTTCTCGAAGCCCTTGATGCTGCGTACCAGCGCGAGCTGCACGTCGAACGGCAGTGAGGTGGAAATGCCGTTGGGATAGATCTCGGTGACGGTGAGGCCTTCCGGTTCGACGAAGATCTGGTGCGAGGCCTTTTCCGCGAAGCGCACCACCTTGTCCTCGATCGAGGGGCAATAGCGCGGGCCGATGCCTTCGATCTGTCCCGAATACAGCGGGCTGCGGTGCAGCGCGTCACGAATGATCTGGTGGCTGCGCTCGCAGGTGTGGGTGATCCAGCAACTGACTTGCGCCGGTTGATCGGCATGACTGCCCAGGAACGACATCACCGGGCGCGGATCGTCGCCGGGCTGCTCGTCCATCACCGAATAATCCAGCGTGCGGCCGTCAATCCGCGGCGGGGTGCCGGTCTTCAGCCGATCCACGACGAAGCGCCCTTCGCGCAGCGTGTGCGCCAGCGCGGTGGCCGGCGCATCGCCCATGCGCCCGGCGGCGTATTGGGTTTCACCGATATGGATCTTGCCGGCGAGGAAGGTGCCGGCGGTCAGCACCACGGCAGGCGCTTCGAAGCGCAAGCCGGTATTGGTGATCGCGCCGCGCACGGTGTCGTGCTCGATGATGAGATCGTCCACCGCCGCCTGGAACACCGACAGGTTTGGCTGGGTTTCCACCGCACGCCGGATGAAGGCGCGATACAGGCTACGGTCGGCCTGGCAGCGGGTGGCGCGTACCGCCGGCCCCTTGCTGGCATTGAGGGTGCGCCACTGGATGCCGGCGGCGTCGGCGGCCTTGGCCATGATCCCGCCCAGCGCATCGATCTCCTTGACCAGATGGCCTTTGCCGATCCCGCCGATGGCCGGGTTGCAGCTCATCGCGCCGACGGTTTCGATGTTGTGGGTCAACAGCAGGGTGCGCGCACCGGCTCGCGCGGAGGCAAGCGCCGCTTCGGTACCGGCGTGGCCGCCGCCGATCACGATCACGTCATGGCTGTGGAAATCGTCGTTCATCGCATCGCCCTGCCGACTGTATCGGCCATTTCGTGCGTCCGATCCCGGCGCCGGCGTGGCCTTGGTCACGTTTCAAACAATGTCTTGCGCTGGACGGGATTTTCGCACGTTGCTTGGCACGCTTCCTGCGGAATGTCCCACAGCGCTCGACGTGGCACGCCCGTACTCCCCAGGCGATGGTCGGACTGAACAGGGGCCGATCCTGCGCACATCGAGAAAGCCCGAGGGCCGGTTGTCGGGGGACAGCCGGCCCTCTTTTACGTCTGCGAATGGTCCGCGACCGAAAGTGCCGGTGCCCGCAGGACGGACGGAACAGGGGGGATCCGGGATGTCCCGACGGGCACCGACGAGGCAAGATTACCCCGTTCGGGCACGATGTGACGCCGTTCGTCAGGTTTTCGACAGGCTGCGGTTCAGATTGTGACGGTGTTCCGGTTTTGCATGGCTGTTGGGCTTGGAATTGCCCCTGCAGCACCTGTTCGAAGGCCACTTCATCGCCGCGTTAGCATTGCCCGATGACTCAGACCGACACCATGCCCATTCCCGACCAAGTGCTCGAAGCCGCCGCCCGGATCGCCGCGCATGCGCACATCACGCCGATCCTGCAGGCCCGTTCGATCGATACCGAAACGGGCACCGCGCTGCACTTCAAGGCCGAACACCTGCAACGTGTCGGTGCGTTCAAGTTTCGCGGCGCCTGCAATGCGGTGTTTGCGCTGTCGGACGCGGAGGCTGCGGGCGGGGTGGTGACGCATTCCTCCGGCAACCACGGTGCGGCCTTGGCACTGGCGGCACAGTTGCGCGGAATTCCCTGCCACGTGGTGGTGCCGGACGGCGCCGTGCCGGCCAAGCTCGCATCGATCCAGCGCTACGGCGCGACCTTGCACCACTGCGCGCCGACGATTGCCGCCCGCGAGGCCGGCTGCGCGCAGGTGCAGGCGGACACCGGCGCTACAGCTATCCATCCCTATACCCATCCGCAGGTGATTGCAGGGCAAGGCACCGCTGCGCTGGAATTGTTGAGCGCACGGCCCGAACTCGACGCCTTGGTGGTGCCGCTGGGCGGAGGTGGTCTGGCCGCAGGTACTGCGCTTGCGATTCAGGCGCTGCAGCGCGACTGCGCGCTTTACCTGGCCGAACCCGTCGGTGCCGCTGATGGCGCACGTTCGTTCGCAGGCGGTGTGCTCGACCACGAATTCGTGCCCGACACCGTGTGCGACGGCCTGCGTGGCAGCTTGGGCGCGATCAATTTCGAACTGTTACGCACGACCGATGCACGGGTGCTGACCGTAGACGATGCCGCCACGCTGTCCGCACAGCGGATGCTGCTTGCGTGCATGAAGCAGCTCGTCGAACCGTCATCGGCCATTGCACTCGCGGCGGTGCTTGGCAACCAAGCACTGTTCGCTGGCCGCCGCGTCGGCGTCGTGCTGACGGGCGGCAATGTCGATTTCACGGCATTGGCGGATTTGCTGCGGGAGTAAAGCCAGCGCGCATCACTCCAACTCAGTGCTTCAAATTCGCCTCGAACAGTTCATTGATCCGACGATACTCATCCAGCCAGCTGTCCGGATGCACGAAGCCGTGCCGTTCCATCGGATACGGCGCGATCGACCAATGGTCCTTGTGCAGCTCGATCAGGCGCTGGGTGAGCTGGATCGAATCGCGGAAGAACACGTTGTCGTCGATCATGCCGTGGGCGATCAGCAAGTGGTCCTGCAGGCCGGAGGCGAATTCGATTGGCGAGGAGCGCCGGTAGGCTTCCGGATCAAGTTCGGGGTCGTTGAGGATGTTCGAGGTGTAGCCGTGGTTGTACTGCATCCAGTCGCTGACCGGGCGCAGCGCGGCACCGGCCTTGAACACGCCGGGGGCCTGGAACAGCGCGGTCAGGGTCATGAAGCCGCCATAGCTTCCGCCATAGATGCCGGCGCGATCGCGGTCACCCTGATGGTTTTCCACCAGCCAGTCGAGGCCATCGCGATAGTCCTCCAGCTCGGGCTTGCCCATCCAGCGGTAGATCGCGGTGCGCCAGTCGCGGCCATAGCCTTGGCTGGCGCGATAGTCGAGGTCGAGGACGATATAGCCTTCATCGACCAGCAAGTTGTGGAACATCTGTTCGCGGAAATAATCCGGCCAGTGCATGTCGGCGTTCTGCAGGTAGCCGGCGCCGTGCACGAACATCACGATGGGATATTTGCGGCCCGGTTCGGGATTTGCCGGCCCGTAGTACTTGCCCCAGATCACGCCGGCGCCGTGCTTGCTCGGCACCTGCACGTACTGCGGCTGGATCCAGCGATGCGCCTTGAACTCGGCGCTGCGCGTATCGGTGAGTTGGCGCGACGGCCCGCCTTGCGCCGAGACCAGCGAGAGCTGCGGCGGCAGGTAGGCCGCCGAATGCCGCACCAGCAAGGCATCGCCCTTGGGTGACAACGAAAAGTCCTCGACCCCATCGAGTGCGGTCAGCTCGCGCACCGCGCCGCCACTCGCGGGCGCATCGCAGACTTCGTAGTCGATCGGCGCAGCGCGATTGCACAGGAAGTAGAAGCGCGTGCCGTCGCGCGAGGGCGTCACTTGCGAGGTTTCCCAATGGCCATCGGTGATCTGGCTACGCTGGTTGCCGCGCAGCGTGTACAGGTGCGAGAACCCGCTTTCTTCGCTCAGGTACCACAGCGTGCCGCCATCCGGCAGCCAGCCGAAATCATTGAAGCTCCAATTGATCCAGGCTTCATCGTGCAGACGATGACGCGGCTGCACAGTGGCATTGGCGAGATCGACCGTCACCAACCAGCGGTCCTTGTTATCGACCGCGCGCAGTATCACCGCCACGCCGTGACCGTCGTCGCTCCATTGCGGTGCAGGGACATCATCGCCACTACCGACCTGGAGCGGGCGATTACCCTTCAGCGGATCCTTGCCGGCCGCCTTGCGCAGCGCCGCCAGCGGATCGTCCTTGATGCCGGGCAGGATATCGAAGCTCAGCTCACGCACCTTGCCGGTGGCGACCTCGGCCAGCCACAGCCGCTGCGGCGAGGGATCATTGCGACCGACCAGGCTGCGTGCATCCTCGAATTCCTCGTAGCCGGATTCGGTGACCGGCACCGGCATCTTTTCACCGCGTCCACCATCGGCACCCTTGGCCGTGGTCACCACCAGCAACCAGCGCCCATCCGGCGATAACGACGAATCGACGATGGTCACGTCCTTGCCGAGGTGGATCGGTGCCGGCGGGCGAGTGGGATCGGCGCGTCGCCATGCTTCGGTCTGATCGCGCATGGCCTCGCGCCTGGCCTTGTCATCGGCCAAGGTCGAGATCAGGCGCAATTGATGGTCGCGCAAATCATCGACCGGCGGCTTCGCATCCGGTGCATCGTCGGCACGCGGCTGCGCGGCGGTTGCGACGACCCGCCCATCCCAGCGATACCAATCCGCGCCCACCCGCCAGATCAAACCGCCACTGCGGTTCCATTGCAGGCGCTCGGCGGCCTGGTTGTCGCGGGTCAGCTGGGTCAATGTGCCGCTGTGCAGGTCGCGCACGAACACGTTGCCATTGCGGATGAAGGCGCTGCGTGCACCGCCGAACTCGATGACCGCTGCCGTATCCATGTCGGTTCGACCGGCATCACTGACCAGCGCAGGCGCGCCACCGTCGATGCCGACTTGCCAGATGTCGCGGATGTTCGCGCCCTTGCGCTTGAGCATGTAATAGGCCGCGCTGCCATCCCAGCGCCACCACGCAGCGTCCACCGACGGGCCGATCCAGTCCGGGTCGGCCATCGCCTGTTCGAGCGTCACCGTTGGCGTCGCTGGATCGGAGGCATGCGCGACGGGCAGGGTGGCGAGCAGGGCAAGGGCAAGCGCGGCAAATCGCATCGGAGGCTCCGGCACATCGGGAATCGTGAAGGTTAGCAGCCGGCCGCAACATCGCCCGTGCCAATGGTCCCGCGTGCGGCGCAGGCCCTGACCATCGAAAGATTCATGCCCGACGCGGCCGATCGCGCCTCGGCAATACCCATGGCGCGCGCTTTCCCGCACAATTCCGCATTGCGGCTGCCCGGACAGCCCTCCACCGGATCGCGATGCTGGCCTACGTCTACAAGAGTCTGCGCAAACCCGATACCTACGTGTATCTGGCCGACCGCGACGATTTCTCACGGCTTCCCGAACCTGTGCGCACCCAGATGGGCGCACTGCAGTTCGTGCTGGAAGTAGAGCTGACGCCGGAGCGCAAGCTGGCGCGTGCAAACCCCGAGGTGGTGCGCAGCAACCTGGCCGGGCGCGGCTTCCATATTCAATTTCCGCCGACCATGGCCGATCCGATGACGGAGGACTGGGGTACCGATGCCTGAGCGTTCATCCGTCCTTGGTGTTGCGCTGCTGGTGCTGGCTCTGGCCCTTGCCGGTGCCGGCTGGTTCGATCCGCGCGCAGTGGCACCCTTGGCCTGGCTGGCACAGATTCCGGCCGGGCTGGGCATCGCCCTGCTGCGGCGAACGCGTGCTCGCGACGGTCTGTGGGCAGATTCCGGGCGGCTGGCCTTGCTGTGGGGCGGCGGCTTCCTGCTTGCCGGCGTGTTGCTGGCGTGGCCGCTGTGGCAATTGACGTCATCGCCCTCATTGCCCGCAACACTCGCGTTGAGTGGACTGGCCGGTGTGGCGCTGGTGCTGTTGTGGGCCGGCTGGCCGCAATGGTTGCTGCTGGAGCGTCGTGGTGGCAGCGCGGCCATCCGCCATCACGAGCAGCGGTTGCAGCACCGTGCCGCTTGGCGTGCCCTGCTGCAGGTGGCGCTGCCGGCTTTCCTCGTGCTCGCGGGCGGGCTGCTGCTGGCCTGGCCGGAACTGCTGACCGGCAATCTGCGCAGCGGTGGGTTTGCCGTCTATGCCGCCCTGATCCCGCTGCTGCATTTCGCCCTGCAGTCGGCTCCCACCGAAACCGCGCCGATGGCGATGGGCTTGCCGGTGGTGGATTTGCCGCCGCCGAAAGCTTCGACGCCGCAGGTCGAGATTCCTGCGGCCAGCGTCGAGCAAGCACCTGTGGTCGAAGACGCGCCAGCCCTTGTCGAAGCCGCCACCGGTACGACCTCCAGCACCAGCATCGACACCTCGGTCCTCACCCGTGACCTGTACGCCGCGGCACAGCGCGGCCGGGTCGAAAGCGCGCTGGCCCTGCTGGAAGCCGGTGCCGATCCGCATGGCCCGCCCGAAGCGGACGCCCGTGATCGCCGCAGCCTCGCGGTGCTGGCCTCGGTACTGCCCGACCTGCGCCTGCTGCGCGCCCTGATCGAGCGTGGCGTCGATGTCAACGCGATGGACGGCGGGCTCAATCCCCTGCTTGCGGCCACCCGCGACAGTTGGCACGGGCGACCCGAGGCGGTGATGACCCTGCTGACCAATGGTGCCGACGTCCATGTCACCGACGCCGATGGCAACACGCCCCTGCACCACGCCGCCCGCAGCTCCGATCCCGGCGTGGCGGCCCTGCTGCGCGATGCCGGTGCCGACATCGATGCGCTCAATGGTGATGGCATTTCGCCGCTGGGCAGCGCCTGCGCCAGTGGCAATTGGCGGTTGGCAAAATTCCTGCTGGAACGCGGTGCCAAACCCGAGCCTGCGGGTGGCCAGCCGACCCTGTTGTCGGCCGCCGGCAGCGAGGACGACGATCCGGCCGGTGTGCAACTCCTGCTTCGCAACAAGGCGCGGGTCAATACCGCCGATGCAGGCGGCAGGACGGCCTTGCACGAAGCCGCCGCGGCCGGTCATGCCGCCATCGGCCGGGCGCTGCTGGATGCTGGTGCCGATCACGGCGCGCGTGATGCGGAAGGGCGCACACCCCTGCTGGATGCCGCGCGTGCCGGTGCACTGCCGGTGCTGGAGCGGCTGCTGGCGGCAGGTGCCGATGCCACGGTTGTGGATGCCGCCGGTGCCGGCGCCCTCCACCATGCCTGCATGGCCGAGGTCAGCTCCGCCGATCTGATCCAGCGCCTGCTTGCGCTTGGGCTGGACCCGGCACAAACCGATGGCGCTGGCCAGAGTGCCATCGATCTGGCGAATGGCAACGGTCGTGGTCGCCTGCTGGCCATGCTCGATCCCCGCCACGCGCAGGCGAATGCGATGGAGACGGACGCCTCGTCCGAAGACACCTCCATCAGCCCGCCCGAGCCTGAAGTTCCGCCCCTGCAACGTCTCCGCGAGGCGCTGCGCACCAACACCGCGACATCGACACTCGATCCCTTGCTGGCCCGTCTGGCACCGGGAGAAAGCAGCCTGCTGCTGGCCGATCCGGACATCACCCTGCAGCCACAATTGCTTGGCTGGTTGCTGCGCCGCGGTGCCGATCCGGAAGCGCGCGAAGCGCAGGCGCCGGTGTTCGCGGCCCTCGCTCGCGGCGAGGCGGGGGTCACCACACTCGACCTGCTGTTCGCCCATCGCGGCTCACCCGCGGGCGCCGGCTCGCTGGCGCGCTTCCTGATCGCCTGCCGCGCCGGTAACGCCAGTGGTCGCGCCCAAGGCGTGGCCCTGGATTTGCTGGAACGCGGCGCCGATCCCTTCGGCACCAGCACCGGCGGCGAATCACCCTTGTTGCTCGCGGTCCAGCTGGGCTGGACCCGGTTGATGCAACGTCTGCTGGCGATCGGCGTGAATCCGGACGCTTGTGATGCGCGCGGTCATGGCCCCTTGCATGCCGCAGCCACCCGCGGCGACTTGTTTGCGGTCAAACAGTTGATCGCCGCCGGTGCCGCGCCGGATCGTCGCGCCAGCGACGGCCAGACCGCCCTCGGCCTCGCCCTCGCCGGTGGTCGCAGCGACCTCGCCAGCTGGCTGGACTGGCACGGCTGGCGTTTGCCTCGCCGCGCCCTGGTCGCCACCGACCTGCCGGCCGCCGCGATTGCCGGTGATCAGGACGCGGTCGAACGCCTGCTCGACCTGGGCTTCCCGATCGACACCACCGACGCGCAGGGCTGCACCGCCCTGTTGCGCGCCGCCGGTGACGGCCACATCAAATTGGTCGAATTCCTGCTGAGCCGTGGCGCCGATCCCCGCATCGCCGCCCGCTCCGGTGCCAGTCCGTTATCGGCCGCCATCAGCCGTCGTCACGGCAGCATCGTCGAACGCCTGCTCAAGGCCGACTGCAACCTCGAACAGCGGCTGCCCGGCGGCGTCACCGTGTTGATGCTGGCGGCAGCACTCGGCATGCCCGAGGTGGTCGCGCGCCTGCTGCACGCCGGCGCCGACCTGCGCGCCACCGACGCACACGGCCTGACCGCCTTGCACTGCGCGGCCCTGTTCGGCTTCACCGAACGCGACCGCAGCCGCCTGCTGGCCCTGCTGGACGGCCTGCTGCTGGCCGGTGCCGATGTCAACCAGCCCGCGCTCGATGGCGCCACGCCCCTGTTGCTGCTGCTGGGCGCACGTGCCGATCCCGGCACGCCGAGCAACGAGGATGTGTTGTTGGCCGGCATGGAGCGCTTGCTGGACGAAGACGCCAGTCTCGAAGCGCGTGACGCACGCGGCTATGGCCCGCTGCACCTGGCCGGTTTGCACGGTCTGGTGTCGGTCGCCCGCGCCCTGCTGCGCGCCGGTGCCGATGCCGACCAACGCGATGCGCTGGACCGCACTCCACGAGAATTGGCCCTGCTGCGTGGCTATGTCGAAGTGGCTGCCGAGCTGGCACCGACCACTCGCGGCAAAGCGACGGATGTGCCGCTGGCGCGCTTCCTGCGCGATTGAATCCCGGTCACGCATGCTGCCCTATCCGCTGCCCTGCGGATGGTTCGCCGCCGCGTCTTCCTCGAACAACCCGTCCAGCTCGCGTCTGGCATCACGGGTGGCTTGCAGCAGCGCGTCCTCGTCGTCCTGCAACAGACGCTGTTGTTCGAGCAGATCCTCGTCCCATTGCCGGAACCGTTGCACGCGTTGTTCCGCCTGCACACGTTCCATGCCCAGCGCCACCAGCACCTCGCGACCCATTTCCAGGCTGCTGCCCAAGGTCTCGCGCAATGCTTCCGCGCCGAGGTCCACCAGTTGCCACGCATGCTGGCGATTGCGTGCCCGCGCGAACACCCGCGCCTGCGGGTAGTTCTTGCGCACCAGCCGCACCATCCGCAGGCTGGCTTCGACGCCATTGATCGCCACCACGAAGATCTTGATCCGCTCGGCACCGGCCGAGCGCAGCAAGGCCATGCGGGTGGGATCGCCGTAATAGATCTGGTCGCTGCTCAACCGCCGCGACAGGTTGACCTGTTCGATGTCGGGATCGATGGCGATGAAGGGAATGCCCTGCGCGCGCAACAGCCGCGCCACGATCTGGCCGAAGCGACCGAAACCCGCCACCAATACCTGTGGATGGCGGTCGTCGGGAATCGCGTCGAATTCGCGCGTTTCCTGTTTCTCGGCCGGCAACAGGCGCGTCGCGAGCATCAACAGCAGCGGCGTCAACGCCATCGACAAACCCACGATCGCGGTCAACCGATCCCGGGTCGCTGCATCCAGCAAACGTGCACGGAACGCTTCGCCGAACACCACGAAGGCGAACTCGCCACCCAAGGCGAGCACGCCAGCCATCAAGAACGCCCCGCGCGCACGCAACCGGCCGGGGCGCAACCCGAGCACGAACAACAGCACCGTCTTGACCGCCAGCAGCGCGGCCACGCCCGCGGCAATCAGCAACGGCTCGGCGAGGATCCGCTGCACATTGATGCCCATGCCCACCGACATGAAGAACAGGCCGAGCAGCAAGCCCTCGAACGGTTTGATCTGCGCTTCCAGCTCATGCCGGTACTCGGACTCCGCCAGCAGGACACCGGCAAGGAACGCACCGAGGCCGGCGCTCAGACCGGCAAGCTCCATCAACCATGCGCTGCCCAGCACCACCAACAGGGCCGCACCGGTGAACACTTCCGGCAAGTCGGTGCGGGCGATGGCGCGGAACAGATGGCGCAGCAGGTAACGCCCACCGACCACCAGCGCCGCGATCAATGCCACCGCGCGCACCACGTCTTCCCAACCGAGGCCGGCATTCTTTGCTTTTCCCAGCAAGGGAATCGCGGCCAACAGCGGGATCGCCGCCAGATCCTGGAACAACAGGATGGCAAACGCCAGGCGGCCGTGATCGAGTGCCAGCTCCTTGCGCTCGGCAAGCAGTTGCAGGCCCACCGCGGTCGATGACAACGCCAGACCCAGCCCCACCACCAAGGCCGACTTCCAGCCCAGCCCGGACAACAGCGCCAACCCGCCCAAGGCCACGCCACACAACACGACCTGCAGTCCGCCGACCATGAAGATCGGGCGTCGCATCAGCACCAGTCGTGGCAAGGACAGCTCCAGCCCGATCACGAACAACAGCATCACCACACCGATTTCGCTGGCCGCCAGCACCCGCTCCGGGTCATGCACCACGGCCAAGCCGTGCGGCCCCAACAGGACGCCGGTGGTCAGGTAGGCAAGGATCGCGCCCAAGCCGAACCGCTTGAACAGCGGTACCGCCAGCACGGCGGCCAGCAGGAAGACCAACGCCAATTCCAGACCGCCGCTGTCCATCACATTCCGATTGAAGATCCAGTCTGCAGCTTAAGCCAATGTCGTGCCGGACGACCCGGAGTCCGCTCGCTCATGTGTCGTGAGCGAATGCTGATCCATTCGGCGCTGCCCGCCGAACATCGAGGCTTGTGCGCTGACCAATCCCGAATGCAGGCGTTCAGCGAACCCTTGACTCCTCATGGCTTCGCTGCTGGCCCCTGCGGCTTGTCGGGCGCTTCCGGCGAACAGCGACTGGCGTGGATCTTGCCGGCGATCTCCGCACGCGCGGCTTCACGCGTCTGACGATCCTGCGCAGTGGCATAACGCAACTTGAATTCCGCTTCGTCCAGCCGGCGATACCAGGCTGCGCACAACTGCTCGTCCGGAATCGCGGTGCAGCTGTCCTGGCGCATCTCGCAGGCCGAGCCCATGCCGGAACCGGGATTGCCATCGATCCCGACCACCTGCAACGGCGCGCAACGCGGCTCCGGTGTCGCGGTCTCGCCGTAATAGGTCGTGCCGTCCCAGACGGTGCATTGGAACAGCGCAGGCGGCGCTGGCAATGCCGCAGCTTCCGGGGCCGGTCGCCGCGCCATGTTGGGGCCGGATACGAGCACGAATTCGCCATACGCAGGTGCCGCGGGCAGCGGCTCCGGTGCCGGTGCGCGACGCGCCGGAACCGGCACGGTCGGGGTCGAACCGACGCGGCGGATTTCCTGCTTCATGCCGGCTGCACACGGGGTGCCGTTCTGGAAGGTGACGTTGCCCTTGGCATCGGTGCATTTGTAGAACACCGTCTCCTGTGCCCGCGTCGTCGACGCTGGCAGCAGGCCGACGCTGGCCAGCACGAGCATGACAAGGAGGCGGTGCACAGGCATGGCGGTATCTTGCGGCGTGAGCTGGCGCGAGGGAACCCCACGCTGGTGACATGTTCACGCCACAGTCAAATGCACCGGCCTCAGCGCAACACGCCACCGCTTCTGGCATCGCGGATCGTGCTGGGCTGCCCGCGCCCGAGGGTTTCACCGGGGCTGACCGCATCCACACCGGCCACGATCCGTGGATCGAGTTCGGCTCGGCTAAGCGGCGAGGGTTCGCTGGCGATGTTGGCGCTGGTCGACACCAGTGCACCGCCGAAGCCGTTGCACAGCGCGACGACCTGCGGGTGCGCGGTCACCCGCACTGCAATGCCGTCGTGGCTGCCGGTGATCCAGCGCGGTGCCGTGCTCGACGCCGGCACGATCCAGGTGTTCGGCCCCGGCCAGCTCGCGCGGATGTGTGCGCATTGCGCCGCGTCCAATGCAGCGAGGTCGATGTACTCCCGAAGCTGGCCTTCATCGGCCGCGATCAGGATCAGGCCCTTGGCCACGTCGCGCTGCTTGAGTGCAAGCAAACGCAGCACGGCACGCGCATTGCGCGGATCGCAGCCCAGCCCCCACACGCCTTCGGTGGGGTAGGCGATGACGCCGCCGCTGCGCAGCGCTGCAAGCGTGTCGGTCATATCGTTCATTCTGGACAGGATACAGGGCGCTTGCTTGCCCGCTGCGTTGCGGTTGTCGAACTGGCCTTCGGACATGCGGCATCAACCCTGCCGGTTGTGCTGTTGATTCAAGGCAATGATGAAGATGAAGACCCACATGACGGCGAACGTGGAGATGCCCATGAACGCCATGGAGAAACTCGGGATCAGCAGCGACAGCAAGCCGGAGACGACATAGATCAGCGGTGGGATCAGCAGTTTTTTCGCCGTCCAACGCGCGCGCTCATCGACTTTCCGCTGCTCCGCTTCCGCTGCGACGTCCAGCAACTTGCTCTTCCCCGAAGGCGCAACAATCCAGGCGAGCAGCAGCAACACCACCGGAAGCGCAACGATCTGGAACACGGCGATGCCGAAGTTTCTATCGTCAGCCAGCATGCCTGCTCATCTCCCGATGGCTTCGCTTCCAGCGAAGCAGCGTGTGATCAGAACGGCGCATCCGAGCGTGGCGGTTTTTTCACCACGACCTTCTTGCCGGGTGTCACCTTGGCCGAGGTCAGCAGCGGCTTGGCCGGTTCGATGCTGGCGGAGAACGGGTGCAGGGCTTTCTTCGCCGGTGCTTTCTTCGCCACGGCTTTCCTGGCCGTTTTCTTCACGGCTGCCTTTTTCGCGGGCTTGTCCGTGGGCGCTTTCTTCGTGGCGGCCTTCCGGGGTGTCGCTTTCTTCACCACCGCCTTCTTCGCGCCAAAGCCCTTGCGCGCCGGTTTGCCGGTGTCGGCAAGAAGCTGCAGGGTTTCCTCCAGCGACAGCGAGGCCGGCTCGCGATCCTTCGGTATTCTGCCGTTGAGCTTGCCGTCGCTGATGTAGGGGCCGAAGCGGCCGTTCAATACCTGCACCTCGTGCCCCGGCCATTCCTTGATGACGCGGTTGCGCGCGATTTCTTCCTTTTCCTCGATCAGGAAGATCGCGTGGGCGAGATCGATGGTGTACGGATCATCTTCCTTCTTCAGCGAGGCATAGGTGCTGCCGCGCTTGGCGAACGGACCGAAGCGACCGATGCCGACGCTCACCTCCTCGCCATTGCCATCGACGCCGAGCTTGCGCGGCATCTCGAACAGTTTCAGCGCCTCGGCCAAACTGAGGTTGTAGATACTCTGGCCCGGCCGCAGCGAGGCGAAGCGCGGCTTTTCCTCGTCCTCGACGGTGCCGATCTGCACCAACGGCCCGAACCGCCCGATCCGCGCGCTGACCGGGCGGCCACTGTCCGGATCACTGCCGAGCACGCGCACGCTGCCGGCATCCGCCTTGTCCAGCGTGGTCTTCTTGTCATCGACCAGTTGCTTGAACGGGCCCCAGAACTTCTCCATCAGCGGGACCCATTCCTCCTCGCCGCGGCTGACCGCGTCCAGCTCGTCCTCGAGCTTGGCGGTGAAGTCGTAATCGACGTATTTGGAAAAATGGCTGGACAGGAACTTGCCGACCGCGCGGCCGATATCGGTGGGCTTGAAGGCACGGCCTTCAAGCAGGGCGTATTGCTTGCCGGTCAGGGTCTGGATGATCGCCGCATAGGTGGAGGGCCGGCCGATGCCGTACTCCTCCAGTGCTTTCACCAGCGATGCCTCGGTGTAGCGCGGTGGCGGTTGGGTGAAGTGCTGGTCGGCGTGAATGCGGTCCAGCGGCACTCGATCACCCAACTTCATCAGCGGCAATTTGCGGCCTTCGTCGTCGTCATCCTTGCCCTTGTTGTCCTTGCCTTCCTCATAGACGGCGAGGAAACCCGGATCCACCACGGTGGTACCGCTGGCGCGGAAGCCGTGTTCACCGCCCGCAGCCAGGTCGACGGTGACGGTATTGAGTGTGGCCGGAATCATCTGGCAGGCCATCGCGCGCTTCCAGATCAACTCGTAGAGCTTGCGTTCGTCGTCGGAAAGAAAACGCGCCACCTGCGCCGGCGTGCGCAACGCCGAGGTCGGGCGCACCGCTTCGTGCGCTTCCTGCGCGTTCTTCGACTTGGTCTGGTAGAAATTCGGGCGGTCCGGCAAGGCGTGGGTGCCGAAGTCGCGCGCGATCACGTCGCGGATCTCGACCAGTGCTTCCTGCGACAGGTGCACCGAGTCGGTACGCATGTACGAAATCAGGCCGACCGCGCCTTCATCGCCCAGCGCAATGCCTTCGTACAGCTTCTGCGCCACCTGCATGGTCTTGCGGGTGGTGAAGCCGAGCTTGCGCGCGGCTTCCTGCTGCAGGGTTGATGTGGTGAACGGCGGCGCGGGACGACGCTTGCGTTCCTTGCTGGCGACATCGGTCACCTGCAGGAACCCTTGTGATGCGGACTGGATGCGCTGGCGGGCGGCCTGCGCGGTCTCGCCATCGGTGATCGTGAATTGTTCGAACTTGTGGCCGTCCAGCTTCACCAGCTTGGCGGTGAAGGCTTGCGAGGGATGCGCGCACTCGGCCTCGATGGTCCAGTACTCGCGGGCGATGAAGGCTTCGATCTCCTCCTCGCGTTCGACGATCATCCGCAGCGCAGGCGACTGCACGCGGCCTGCCGACAACCCGGCCTTGATCTTGCGCCACAGCACCGGCGACAGGTTGAAGCCGACCAGGTAGTCCAGCGCGCGCCGCGCCTGCTGCGCATCGACGAGGTCCGAGGCAATACTGCGCGGGCGTTCGATCGCGGCGCGGATCGCACGCGGAGTGATCTCGGTGAACACCACCCGCTGCAGCGAGCGACCTTCGAGCAGGCCGCGCTCCTTCAGGATCTCGGCGATATGCCAGCTGATCGCCTCGCCTTCGCGGTCCGGGTCGGTAGCCAGATAGACGTGGTCGGCCGCACGCGCGGCCTTGGCGATCGCATCGACATGCTTCTCGTTCTTCTCGATGGTCTCGTAGCGCATGGCGAAACCGCGCTCGGGATCGACCGCGCCCTCCTTCGGCACCAGATCGCGCACATGGCCGTAGCTGGCGAGGACGGAGAAGTCCTTGCCGAGGTATTTGTTGATCGTCTTGGCCTTGGCGGGCGATTCGACGATGAGCAGGTTCTTGGCCATGGCAACGCGGATTCCGTAGGGTTCGACAGGCACCCGCGGCCCGTGCCGTAGATGCCAACGCCCGAGGCTGGATGCCCCGGGCGCTTTTTATAGTGGAATCACGGAAGCAGGGCCTGTGTCAAGCGTTGACTGGATTTCGTCCGGGTCAATGCCAGTTGCTCGCCGCCATGTAAATGGCCGCGACGATCGCGACGATGGCGAGCACGAAGAACAAGCCGCCCACCGCCAGAATCGCGATTGTCACCCCGCCCAGGTCGCGGCGCTGCAGCTCCGGATGCGCGGTAAACGCCCATTTGTCGACCACCAGGGTGTCGCAGAGCATGTCGTGCAGGGCGCGCTTGCGCTCGGTGAAGCCGGCCATGAAGAACCCGATGCCGAGGGTGATCGAACTGACGATCAGCCCGAAATAGCGGCCGACGCCACGCAGGAAGCTGATCCGGCTGCCATCGCTGCGCACGACCTTGATCCCGACCGCCATCTTGCCCAGGGTGGCCATCGACGAGGAGGAGTGCATGCCGGCGTAATACGCCACGCCCAACAACATCCCGATCAGATTGCCGATCAGCTGGATGCCCATGAAGGCCCCGGCATTACCGGACATCCCACCGGAGCTCAGCAGGGTGGCACCCAGCAGGCCACCGACGATGCCACCGATGATCGCGCCGACGAAACCGGCGACGAATGAGTCGATGATGTAGGCGGCGACCCGCTTCCAGAACCCGGCGTAGACCACTTCCCCACCGCCCACCACGGCCTGCTCATCGCGCAGCACTTCGCTGGTTGGTGGCGCATAGGGCGAGGCCGCATCCCGCAAGCCGAGCTGGTCGGCGAATCCGCCCAGCGCCTGCCAATCCGTCAGGTCCGGACGCCAGACGAGGGTCTCGGCACTGACGCCTCCACTGCGGAACAGGCGCACCAACTCGGCGTCATCCACCGGGCCTTGTTGCTGGCGATTCTTGTCGACGTAATGCCATTGGGACATGGATGCTTCTCTGTGTTGCGGAACGATGTTCGTCTGCAATGGAAGAAATCGGATCAGTGGCTGCGGCAGTTCGCCGGCAGCAGCTCGTCCTTGATTTCCGAACTGCAGCGCCAGTCGTCGCCGGCGTGCTCCAGCCACAGCCGCTTGCCCTCGATTTCGCCTCCGCGCATCGTCACCTCCATGCCGCAACCGCCGTTCTCGAACTGGCCGAATTTGATCGAAGCGACGTGCTCGTCCGAGTAGGACTCCGGCGTTTGAAACCCCTGACTGGCGTTGTCGGGGCAGGTGCCGTTTTGCTGCTGGAACTCCGCAACCGCCTGCTTGTGGGTCATGGCGGTCGCAAATGCCAGGCTGACGCCGGAGCGCTGCAGATAGGTTTGATAAGCCGGCACGGCGATTGCCGCTAGCGCACCCACCAGCATCACCAACACGACCGCAGTCACGATCGCGGCAATCGCACAGCCGGACATGCCGGCGCGCGGTGGCGGCACCGAGGTGACCGGCACATGGGCCGGGCTGGATACTCGTGGTTTGGTCGCTGCAGGCGGGACTGCCGGTGGCTGCGGGGGCGCAGGTGCCGGCTCGGAAACCGGTGCTGGCGCCGCCTCCGTCGCCGCTGGCGTGGCGGGTGCGGCTTCCTGCAAGCCCAACTCGTCGAACAGCCGGCGCAAGGGCAGCCAGTTATCCAGCCCCTCGCGCCAGACCAGACTCTCGCGGGAGATTTCCCCCGCCTGGAACAAGGCTGCCAATTGATCGGCCGCGACCGGGCCGCTTTGCTGGTTGTCCTTGCTCGCGTAATACCAATCCGCCACGCCGCCTCCCCGCCTCTGATCGGGCCAGCGCGTCAGTGCACCGGCTCCGGTTCGTCCAGATACATCTGGGTTTCCATCCAGGCGTAAGCCGCCTCGCTGCCGGGCTGATTGAACAGCACCATCAGCACCACCCATTTGAGATCGTCCAGCCCCACGTTTTCCAGATCCAGCGCCAAGGCGCGATCCAGCACCAACTCGCGCTGGTCCGCACCCAGCACGCCCTGCTGTTCAAGGTACAACAAAAACCCGCGTGCCTCGACGTCGAGCTTGTCCAGTTCGCTGGCATGGAACACCCGGGTCGGGCCGCGATGGTTCGTTGGCCGCGTCGCCGGCCGTTGCCGCGCCAATGAATCCAGCCAATCGAACGCATTGCGGATTTCGACCGGCGAAAACCCTTCGCGCTGCAACTCCTCCATCAAGGGCTCGTCCTGCACGGGGGCCGCCAAGTCGAGGGAGGGTTCGTCACTGACGACGAAATAGTGTTCGAACAGATAGAGCAGCACATCGAGGATGCCCTCTTTCATGCCGTTCCCTCTCGTCGTGTGGGCGGAGCCGGAGTCCGGTTGCGTCGCGCCGCCAGTTTGAACCGCACGCCAGCACCAACCGCAGCCAACGCGGAGGGACAAACAGGCTCAGACGCCCCGCGTCCGATCCACCCTTCGACTGTAGCGGCCGTATTCGGCAACGACGCGCCCCTCCAACTCCAGTGTCAGCAGCATGGACGACACCCGGGCTGGCGTCAATCCGGTTCTGGCGACCAATTCATCCATACAGGTTGGGTCGTACCCCAAGGCATTCCACAAGATCTTGTAGTTCTCCTGTGCCAGCAAGGCCGTCGTCTCAGGGGGATTTTCGGTCCCATCGGATAGCGTTTTGCGCAGGTTTCCAGCCAACGTGGCCACCTGTGGTGCAAGGCTTTCGAGAATTTCCTGCGGGCTCTCCACCAACATTGCGCCATCGCGGATCAAGCGATGGCAGCCGCGTGCCATCGGGTTGTGGATCGAGCCGGGGATGGCAAAAACTTCGTGTCCGGCCTCGGCCGCCAATCGCGCCGTGATCAATGCACCCGAGCGTGGCGCAGCCTCGACCACCAGCGTGGCCAGGCTCAGCCCGACAAGAATCCGGTTGCGGCCGGGGAAGTGCGGCCGCAACGGTGGTGTCCCGGGTGGATGTTCGGAGACCACCGCGCCTTCGGCAGCAATGTCGTCCATCAGCCGACGATTGCCCCGTGGGTAAGCGATATCCGGGCCCGTGCCCAATACCGCGACCGTGATTCCACCCGCCGCCAGCGTGGCGGCATGTGCGCTGGTATCGATCCCCGCCGCCAGCCCGCTGACGACGGACAAGCCTGCTTCGGCCAAAGCGATCGCAAAGGCTTCCGCGTTCGCACAGCCGCCGGCGGTGGCGGCGCGGCTGCCCACGACGGCGATGGCGGGTCGCCACAGCATCGTCGGATCACCCGCCACGAACAGCGCCGCCGGTGGCGAGTCGATGTCACGCAATTGCGGTGGATACGCCGGGTCATTCCAACCGACCAGCGCGCGGGATTCCGCCTCCAGCCAACGCAGGCTGTGCTGCAGCTTGTCACTTGGGTGGCGGATGGCGTTGCAGGCCGCCGCATCCAGCCCATGGGCACGCCAGGTTGCGGCACCAGCGGCGATGGCGGCCTCGGCGCTGCCGTGGGCGTCGAGCAGGCGACGCACGGCGGCTGCGCCAGCACCGCAGAGCAGCAATCGCAACAGGGGGTCGTGGTCAGGACTCGCGGACATGCGGGAAGTCTCCCGCAGACACGACAGAGGCGCCCTCAGGCGCCTCTGCAATCTTGCATCGGAGTTTCCCGATTTACTCGGTCGCGTCCGGACCCTTCAGCAGGTAGCCCACGCGGGTCGGCTTCACGCTGCTCATCACCAGCGCGTAGCTGACGTTGTCGAAGGTGCGGAACACCATCGCATGGCCGGCGAACTCGTCGGGCAGACGCACCCCGTGGGCACCAAACGACATTCCATCGCCACGGTCCGCATTGGTGCGCACCTGATCAACGGTGCGGTCACCGCGACGCCAGATCGAGAACACCGTGCCATTGTCGATGCCTTCGCGGGCACCACCGGAGATCGCGATCACGTCATGGGTGCCGCCACTGCGGAAGTTGTCGGCGATCGACATCACGCTCAGCCGGCCATACGGCGTCGCCTGCTTGGGCGGATGCGGGAAGAACTGCAGGTCGTAGCTCTGCGCTTCCACCGGGATCAGGCGATCACCCGAGCGTACGTCGCGGCCTTCGTTGTCCAGCAGTATGGTGGCCAGATGACCATCCGCGGACGAGACGCGAGTGACCGTGGCCGTGGTCTGTGTCATCAACTCGTAACCGAGGAAATCGGTCCCGTGATTGACGTAGACCGGATCGGCCCACAACGAACTGTCACCCATGCCAAAGGCGATCTGACCACGTGCATCGAGATCGCGGGCATCGGTCTGGTCACAGCACTTGCCGATGCTGTTGACCAGGCGGTAGCGCTTCTGCGCGCGCACGACCATGTAACGCTGGCCGGGCTGGGCATTTTCGAGGCCGCGCACATAGGCAACATGGCCCTCGATGCCGCGCATGCGGTTGTCTTCGAGACCGACCACATAGGGCAGGTTGTCGATGGTCGACACCACGCGCAGGTTCTTGAGGAAGGGCTCGACCTCAGCCAGCGGAACGGCATTGACCGGCGATTCGGTGCGCGGGCCTTCCTGCACCGCCACGCGGTCGAGGTAGGCCAGGCTGATCACGTCACCCGGATAGATCAGGTGCGGATTGCGGATCTGCGGATTGGCCTGCCAGATCTCCGGCCACAGCCACGGCTTCTGCAGGAAGCGTCCGGCGATGTCCCAGAGCGTGTCGCCACGCTTGACGACGTAATGGTCAGGATGGTCGCCGCGCACTTCGACCGCGGTCGCCACGGTGGCGACGGTCAACATCGCGGCCACCAGCACCGTGCGCATCGCACGCAGGCGCGGCGCGTTGGCGCGCACCAAGTTGGAAACACGTTCAAGCATGGTCGCTATCTCCCCGCTGCATTTAGCAAAAGCCCCCCAAGCTGGCTCAATATAGCTCACATTCCGGCGCATCTGGCAAGCACCCGTGCAGGTTCGCCCCATTACAATGGCCCTTGCGAGGCCAGAACCGGCCCGATTCCGCGGATTTTCCACCATGGCCCTGCTTCCGATCCTTGAATTCCCCGACCCGCGCCTGCGCACCCGCGCGGCCAACGTCGACCCCGCTGAATTGGCCTCGCCGGCCTTCCAGACCCTGTTCGACGACATGTTCGAAACCATGTACCAAGCCCCCGGGATTGGTCTTGCCGCCAGCCAGGTGGATGTGCACAAGCGCTTCATGGTGATCGATGTCAGCGAGGAGCACGATGCTCCGCTGGTGTTCGTGAATCCCGCGATCACCGCCCGCAGCGGCGAGCAGGTCTATCAGGAAGGCTGCCTGTCGGTGCCGGAAATCTTTGCCGATGTCACCCGCGCCGCGGTCATCACGGTCGAGGCGCTGGATCGCCATGGCCAGGCGTTCACGCTGGAGGCCGATGGCCTGCTGGCGGTGTGCATCCAGCACGAGATGGACCATCTCGAAGGCAAGCTTTTCGTCGATTACCTGTCGCCGTTGAAGCGCGAAATGGTGCGCAAGAAGCTGGCCAAGGCCAAGCGCAGCGCGGCCTGACGCCATGCGTCTGGTCTTTGCGGGGACGCCGGAGTTCGCCGTGCCCTGCCTGCGCGCCGCCTGCGACAAGGCGGAGGTGGTGGCGGTCTACACCCAGCCGGATCGGCCCGCCGGGCGCGGCCGCGGGTTGACGCCATCGCCGGTCAAGACCGAGGCATTGGCGCGCGATATCCCGGTCCTGCAGCCGGAGAATTTTCGCAGCGCCGAAGCCAAGGCGCAGCTGCGGGCACTCCGGCCCGAGTTGATGGTGGTGGTGGCCTACGGGCTGATCTTGCCGCAGTCGGTGTTGGACATCCCCGAGCATGGCTGCTGGAACGTGCATGCTTCGCTGCTGCCACGCTGGCGCGGTGCGGCGCCGATCCAGCGCGCCATCGAAGCCGGCGACACCCGCAGCGGTGTCTGCCTGATGCAGATGGAAAAGGGCCTGGATACCGGCCCGGTACTGTTGTCGCAGACACTCGACATCGGGCCGGATGAAACCGGTGGTCAATTGCATGACCGCCTGTCCGCGCTCGGCGCGCAGGTCCTCGGCGATGCGCTGGGCCTGCTGCGCGCCACGATCCGGCTGCCGCCGCGACCGCAGCCAGTCGAAGGCGTGACCTACGCGCACAAGCTGGACAAGGCCGAAGCGAAACTGGATTGGTCGCAGCCGACCCACGTGCTGGCCAACAAGGTGCGCGCGTTCAATCCCTGGCCGGTGGCGGAGGCGCTCCTCGACGGCGAGCGCGTGCGCATCCATGCCGCGGCAGCGCTGGACGAAGCACATGACCGCGCGCCCGGCAGCCTTCTGCGTGCCAGCCGCGAAGGTATCGACATTGCCTGCGGTCAGGGTGTGCTGCGCATCCACACCCTGCAGCGTGATGGTGGCAAACCGGTGGCCGCGCAAGACTATTGCAACGCGCGCCGCGACTGGATGGCATGAATACCGGCATCGCCAGCCGAGTGGTCGCCGCCCGCGTCCTCGATGAGGTGCTGCACCGTGGTCGCTCGCTGAAAGCAGCCCTGAGCGCGGCTTTGCCGACGCTGCCGGATGCACGCGACCGCGCCCTCGTCGAAGCCATCGTGATGACCGCACTGCGCCAGCGCACGCGCTTCGATGCGGCCTTGAGCGCGTGGCTGGCAAAGCCGCTCGTGCAGCGCGATGGCGATCTGCGCGCCTTGCTGCTGGTCGGATTCGCGCAACTGGAGCTGGGCCTGCCCGCGCATGCCGCCCTCGCCGCAACCGTGGATGCCGCCCGCACCATGAAGCGCACCCATCAAGCCGGCATGGTCAATGCCCTGCTGCGACGTGCGCAACGCGAAGGCCTGCCGCAGGCCGATCCGTGTTCGACATGGCCGTCATGGTTGGCCGAACGCGTGGCCAGCGACTGGCCGCAACAGGCCGAGGCGATCTTCAGCGCCAGTGCGCAAGCGGCACCGATGTGGCTGCGGGTGAGTCGCCGGCAACAGTCGCGCGACGCCTATCTGGAGACCTTGCATGGCATCGGTATCGACGCCGACGCCGATGCACAGGCCACCGATGCCATCCGCCTGCGCACGCCGTTGCCTGTGCAGCAGTTGCCGGGGTTCGAGACGGGTACGGTGTCGGTGCAGGACGCAGCCGCCCAAGCAGTGGCCGATGCGTTTGCGCTGACGCCGGGCGCACGCATTCTGGATGCCTGCGCCGCACCAGGTGGCAAGGCCGCGCACCTGGCCGAACGCGATGCCAGCCTGCGGATCACCGCACTGGACGTGGACGTGCGCCGTGTGCGTCGCATGCAGGACACCTTCGCGCGCCTGCAACTGGACATCGACGCCCGCTGCGCCGACGCCACCCAGGCATCGTCGTGGTGGGATGGCCTACCCTTCGACGGCATCCTGATCGACGCCCCCTGCAGCGCCAGCGGGATCGTGCGTCGCCAGCCCGATGTCTTGCTGCATCGGCGAGAAAGCGACATCGCCGCGCTTTGCGCGATTCAGTCATCCCTGCTGGACACGCTGTGGCCGCTGCTCGCGCCGGGCGGAAGCTTGGTCTACGCCACCTGCTCGATCCTTGGCGCGGAAAACGCGGCACAGGTCGATGCCTTCCTCGCCCGCACGCCCGACGCGGCGCTGGCGCCGCTGGACGCACGTTTCGGCCACGACACCGGCCACGGCCACCAGCGCCTGCCGGGTGAAGACGGGCGCGACGGATTTTTCTGTGCGCGGCTGCAGAAAGGCCGCTGCCGATAGGACACACTGTGACCATGACCCGTACCCGCCGCGACCTCTGGCTGTTCTGGCTGTTTGCCCTGCTGATCCTCGCCACCGGGCTGGGCCTGCGCGATCCGTGGCCGGCCGACGAGCCGCGCTTCGCGCTGGTTGCCCGGCACATGGTGGAAAGCGGCAACTGGCTGTTCCCGCATCGCGGCTCCGAACTGTATTCGGACAAGCCGCCGCTGTTCATGTGGTTGCAGGCCATCGGGCTGTGGCTGACCGGCAATCTGCGTATCGCCTTTCTGCTGCCCTCGCTGCTGGCCGCGCTGGGCACCCTGTGGTGCGTGGTGGACCTGGGCAAGCGCCTGTGGACGCCACGTGTGGGCGTGTACGCCGGTTGGGCGGTGCTGCTGACCATCCAGTTCACCTGGCAATCCAAGAAAGCGCAGATCGACCCGCTGGTGGTGTTCTGGATCACCCTGTCCTGCTACGCCCTGCTTCGGCACGTCCTGCATGGCCCGAACTGGCGCATGTGGGCACTGGGCTGGGCGGCGGCTGGCCTGGGCACGATCACCAAGGGCGTCGGCGTGATCGCCTTGTTGATGCTGGTTCCTGCCGGCATCGCCGCGCTGCGTGGCTGGCCCGGCGTGCGCGTGCACGTGCGCAATCCGCGATTCTGGCTGGGCCCGCTGGCCTTCATCGCGGCCTGTGGCATCTGGCTGGTGCCAATGCTGATTGCGGCGCTCGGCACCGGCGGTGCCGAATATCGCGCCTATGTGGATGACATCCTGCTGCGGCAAACCGTCACTCGCTACGCCAATTCCTGGGTTCACCAGCACCCCTGGTGGTATTTCATCGAAGTGGCGTTGACCAACTGGTTGCCGACCATGCTGGCCTTGCCTTGGGCGCTTCCGGCCTGGCGCAAGCGGCTGCAACGGCTGGATGCGCGTTACCTGCTGCCGCTGGCATGGGTGCTGCTGGTGTTCCTGTTCTTCAGCATCCCGTCAGGCAAGCGCGACATGTACATCCTGCCGGCGCTGCCGATGCTGTGCCTGGCGCTGGCGCCACTGCTGCCGGGTCTGTTGCGCAAGGCCAATCCGCAGCGCCTGTTGCTGGCCTTCGTCGCGGTGTTCTCGCTGGTGGCCTTGGCCGCGGGCATCGCCATGCTCGTGGGCGATCCCGCGTTTGAACAGAAATTCATGGATGGCCGCGACGACCATGTCGCCGCCGGCCTCGCGTGGATGTTCATCGCCAGCAGCGGCTTCGGCCTCGGTGGCTGCCTGTGGTTCGGGCGTCGCCAAGCCGAGCGCGCACTGCTGGCCCTGCTGGTGCCGCTGTGGGTGCTGTATTCACTGATCGGCGCGCCCCTGCTCAACGACGGTTCATCTTCCAGGGGGATGATGTCGCACGTCGGGCGCATCATCGGCCCGCACGCGGAACTCGGCCTGGTGGGTTGGCGCGAACAACAGTTGCTGATGGCTGATCGCCCGGCGGTCGATTTCGGTTTCAAGCGTGACCCTGCAATGCAATTCGAAGATGGCGTTCGCTGGCAGGCTCAGTCGGAAAATCGCTGGCTGCTGGTCGAAGGTGAATCCCCCCCGGCGTGCGTGCCTCGCGCACGTGCACAGGACATGGGCAACACGAATGGACGAAACTGGTGGTTGCTGTCACGCAGCGCAGCCCGAGCCTGTGGCCAAGGTACAGCCCGGCTCGCACAGTGAGCCCTGGCTCAGCCTGCTGATTCCCGTCTACAACGTTTCCGCCTATATCGAGTCCTGCCTCGCCTCCATCCTCGGTCAGACCGGCAAGGATGTCGGCGTGGAAATCGTGCTGCTGGATGACGTCGGCACCGACGACTCCTGGTCCAAGGTGGAACGCATCGCCAGGCAATACCCGCTGCGACTGCGGCTGCTGCGACATCCGCACAATCGCGGGATCTCGGCCGCCCGCAATACCCTGCTTGAAAATGCGCATGGGCGTCATGTCTGGTTTTTCGATTCCGATGATGTATTGCTTCCAGGTGCCTTGACCAAGTTGCGCAGCATCCTGTTCGAGCAGTCCCCCGACCTGGTACTTTGCGATTTCACCTCGTTCCACGAGCATCCGCCACTCAAGCATCGCCTGCACGGCCGGCTTCATCACCACACACATGTCGGACCAGCGTGGCAGGTGTCACAGGATCGAGATGCACTCCTGGCCGGGTTGCTCGAAGTCCGGCAATTACATGCCTGGTCGAAGATCGCGCGGCGCGAAGTCTGGCGCTCGGCACCATTTCCGGAAGGGCGTTATTTCGAGGATATCGCCGTGATCCCCGCCCTGGTCGCCGCCGCCCGATCCTGGCTGTATGCCCCTGCACCCTGGGTGGGGTACCGCCAGCACGGCAGCAGCATCATCGCTACGATGACCACCCGAAAGACACAAGACTTGCTCGCCTCCGTACGTGACCTGCATGCAGGCGTGCTTGGCCTCCACGGCGGGATCGGCCCTTTGGCGCGACGTGGCGTGGGCTATTTCAATCTGCGCACATTCGCGAATCTTGCACGCAATCGTGCTTGCCAGGACCATGCACTGCAAGACGACTACCAGCGGACATTGGCTGATGTATTCCCCACGGGCACCCGAGTTGCGCTTGCCGATTGCCGTCGTCGTGGTTGGTGGCTGCGTGCATGGCGCGCGCAACACAGCCTTGCACGTGCACACTGGCTGACATGAACAAATCCCCGCCCGTCCGCGTCCTCCATTTCGTCACCGGGGGCTTCTCGGGCGGTGCGACACAGGTTGCATTGCAGCTGGTCAACGCCGCACGCGCCAGCGACAGGATCGAACCGTTGTTGGTCCTGCGCCGCAAGCGGCACACGCCTTCAGCACGGCTGGACGCGCTGCGGAATGACGGCGTGCCGTTGCGATTGGTGCCGGGTTGGTCGCATCTGGCCACGATCCCGGCCTTGGTGCGGGTGTGCCGCGAGTTCAGGCCGGACGTACTGGTCGCGCACGGCTTTTCCGAACACCTCTGGGGCCGATACGCCGGCTTGCTGGCAAAGGTGCCGCATCTGGTCCATGTCGAACACAACACCCGCGAGCGCTACACGCGTTGGCGCATCGCGCAGACGCGCTGGCTGGCGCGTCGCACCGACCGCATCGTGGGTTGCTCCGAGGGTGTGCGCCAGGTACTGCTCGCGATGGGCATGCCACCCGAACGCACGCTGGCCATTTCCAACGGGATCAACCTGGCGCCGTTCATCGACGCCGACGCACAGCCGTTTGCGCGGCGAATCCCCGGCGTCGTGATGGTGGCGCGGTTCTCGAAGCAGAAGGACCATGCCACCTTGCTGCGCGCCATCGCATTGCTGAAGCAACGCGGGCTGCACGTCCCACTGCAGCTGCCAGGAGGAGGCAAGGCCCTGCACCGCGCGCCGCTGGAAAGGCTGGCGGCCCAGCTCGGGATCACCGAGCAGGTGCAATTTCCCGGCGTGGTGGGCGACGTGCCGCAACGGTTGATGTCGCATCAGGTTTGCGTGCTGAGCACCCACTACGAAGGCATGCCGCTGGCGCTGCTGGAAGGCATGGCGGCGGGCTGCGCGGTCATCGGCAGCGCGGTGCCGGGCGTGCGCGAGGTCCTCCACGACGGCGACGACGGCCTGCTGGTGGCCGAGGGCGATCCGCAGGCATTGGCCAGCGTGCTGGAACGACTGTTGCGCCATCCGCAAGAGGCGGCTCGAATGGCGGCCAATGCGCGCCAGGCGGCTCTGACCAGGCACAGTCGGGAATTGATGAATCAGGCGTACGAGACCTTGTTCCTCGACCTGGCGGGCCAAGGCTTGGCCCGCGACGAAGCGCGTTGACGGTTCAAGGCTGACCGGCAGCGCGCCGGCGATGCAATCGTCAGCGATACAAATCGATGTACGGATTGACCGCAGCACTGCAATCGGGCGGCTGCATCGAATAGCGCTTGTAGGTCCACTGGTACTGGACGAAATCCGCGCGCGCCACCGTCTCCACGCCGAGGTTGAGCGCCGTCACCGCACGCTGCGGATCGGCATCGGCTACACCCTCCGGCGCGGCTTCGACGTGCAGGGCAAATCGTGGTGCACCGGGACCGGGCACGCGCTGGCACCAACACAGCAACACCCGTGCACGGCTTCGATTGGCCAGCCGTCCCAGCAGAGTCATGGTCAAGGCCGGCCGGCCGAAGAACGGCGCGAACTCGCCCTCGCCCGCCTTGGGCTGCTGGTCCGGCAGGATGCCGACCACGCCACCCTTCTGCAGGCGCTTGAGCAGGACACGCACACCTGCCGCCTCGGCGCGCACCTGCTCGACCTCGCCACCGGCATTGGCGCGCACCCGGCGCAGGAAGGCCTCGCCGACGGCAGATTCGGGCGGCCGATACAGGATCGCCAGCGGCGTCTTGCTGGCCAGCCACTGGTTCAGCAACTCCCAGTTGCCCATATGCGGCGCAGCAACGATCAGGCCCTCGCCGCTACGGAGCGCGGCATCGAACAAGGCCTCGCCGTGGACCTCGACGATATCCCCGAGGTTGCGTAAGGCCGGTCGCGTCCACAGCCGCAGCGTCTCGAACGTCTGCCGCAGCGTGGTGCGCAGGATTTCGCCGAGTAGTGTCTCCCGCGCGGGGCCATCGAGATCAGGCCGGATCAATTCCAGATTGCGCCGCGTCACCCGCGCTTCACGGGCATCCAGTGCGATCCAGAGTCGCGCGATCCCGTCGGCGGTCACGCGCAACAACGCCCATGGCAGGTGAGCCACGACCCAAGCCAGGGCATACAGCAGCGCGGCGGCAAATTCCGTCATCGCCCCATTGTAGGAGCGCACCGCAGGGGCGCGATGCTTTTTCGGATCATGCAAGGGGATTCGCGCCCCTCGGCCTGCGGCCTCGTTGCGCTCCTACAATGGGGCATGCTTGCCTTGATCCAGCGCGTCACCTCTGCCTCCGTTGCCGTCGATGGCGAAACCGTCGGGGCGATCGGCCCGGGCCTCCTTGCCTTGGTCGGCGTGCAGCCGGGTGACGCCGAGCCGCAGGTCAAGCGAATGGCGAGCCGCCTGCTTAGTTATCGAATTTTCGCCGATGATACCGGCAAGATGAATCGATCTTTGGCGGAGATTGGTGGGAAGTTGCTTCTGGTCAGCCAATTCACCCTCGCCGCAGACACCCGTTCCGGCATGCGTCCCGGGTTCAGCACCGCCGCAGCGCCCGCCGAGGCCGAGCGCGGATTCGAGCGGCTGGTGATGCTGTGCCGGGAGATGCACCCCGCAGGGGTGGAAATCGGGCGGTTCGGCGCCCATATGGTGGTCAGCCTGGTCAATGACGGGCCGGTGACCTTCCTGCTGCAGTCCTGACCGCTCAGGCAGCCCCACGACGTAGTGGTATAATTAGCGGTTCCCTCGCTGCGTTTGACGCGGCCCAATCGACACGGTGGCATGACCCATGGCCAATGAGCGGCAGACGGCTCCCCAATCCGACATCAAGCTCCTGATCAGCAAGGGCTTGGAACAGGGTTACCTGACTTACGCCGAGGTCAACGACCACCTGCCCGACGACATGGTCGATCCGGAGCAGATCGAAGACATCATCGGCATGATCAACGGCATGGGGATCGAGGTGCACGAAGTTGCGCCCGACATCGAGACCCTGCTGCTGGCGGGCCAGCAGGCCGGCGGTCGCGAGGTCGATGAAACCGCCGCCGAGGAAGCCGCCGCGGCGCTGACTTCACTGGACACCGAAGGTGGCCGCACCACCGACCCGGTGCGCATGTACATGCGCGAGATGGGCACGGTGAACCTGCTCACCCGCGAAGGCGAAATCGCGATTGCAAAGCGCATCGAGGAAGGCCTGGCGCAGATGAATGCCGCGCTGGCCACCTTCCCGGCCACCATCGAGGCGATCCTCGCCGATTGGGAGCAGCACAAGGCCGGCAAGAAGCGCCTGGCCGACTTCGTGGTCGGCTTCAACGATGACCAGCTCGCTGACGACGGCAGCATGGACGCGACGGACGAACTTGCCGCCGATGCCGACGAGGGTGCCGACGCCGACGAGGATGAAGACGAGGACGGTGGCGAAGCCGACGAGCCGACGCCGACTGGCCCGGATCCGGTCGAAGTCGCCAACCGCCTGGAAGCGATCGCAGCCGACTACGCCCGCTTCGTGAAGGCGGTCGCCAAGGGCGGCCCCGACGCCAAGCCCGCGATCAAGGCGCGCGCCGACATGGCCGCGGTGTTCGTCACCCTGAAGTTGCCGCTGCCGTTGACCGATGCACTGGTGAAGAACCTGCGCGACTCCGTCACCAAGATGAAGGAGCACGAGCGCCGCATCCTCGACCTGTCCACCCGCGTCGCCAAGATGCCGCGCAAGGATTTCATCAAGGCCTGGGACGGCAACCAGACCAACCTCGGCTGGGTCGACGAGCTGCTCAAGCGCAAGCAGAAGTGGGGCAGCGCCCTGCGCGACATCAAGGACCTGATCGTCGCCGAGCAGGAATTCATGATCGACATGGAAAAGGCCCTGCGGGTGACCCTGGTCGACCTCAAGGAAATCAACCGCGCGATGGCCTATGGCGAAGCCAAGGCACGCAAGGCCAAGAAGGAAATGGTCGAGGCCAACCTGCGCCTGGTGATCTCGATCGCCAAGAAGTACACCAATCGCGGCCTGCAGTTCCTCGACCTGATCCAGGAAGGCAACATCGGCCTGATGAAGGCGGTCGACAAGTTCGAGCACCGCCGCGGCTTCAAGTTCTCGACTTATGCGACGTGGTGGATCCGTCAGGCCATCACCCGCTCGATTGCCGACCAGGCGCGCACCATCCGCATCCCGGTGCACATGATCGAGACCATCAACAAGTTGAACCGGATTTCCCGGCAGATGCTCCAGCAGTACGGCCGCGAGGCCACGCCGGAGGAGCTGGCCAAGGAAATGGAGATGCCCGAGGACAAGATCCGCAAGGTGATGAAGATCGCCAAGGAGCCCATCTCGATGGAAACTCCGATCGGCGACGATGAGGATTCGCACTTGGGCGACTTCATCGAAGACACCAATGTGATGTCCCCGATCGACGCCACCACCGACATCAACCTGATCGAAACCGTGCGCAGCGTGCTGGCCGGGCTGACCCCGCGCGAGGCCAAGGTGCTGCGCATGCGCTTCGGCATCGACATGAACACCGACCACACCCTGGAAGAAGTCGGCAAGCAGTTCGACGTCACCCGCGAACGCATCCGCCAGATCGAAGCCAAGGCCCTGCGCAAGCTGCGCCATCCGTCGCGCTCGGAGACGCTGCGCAGTTTCCTTGATATCGACTGACGTCTCCGTACATCGCAACGCACACGAGCCCCGCCAACGCGGGGCTTGTCGTTTGCGCCGTTACAATTGCAACACGGCGGGCCTATAGCTCAATGGTCAGAGCACGGGACTCATAATCCCTTGGTTCCAGGTTCGAGTCCTGGTGGGCCCATTTCCTTCCGTGCATCATCATTTCGCGGCAATGATGCGATCAAGATAATCCGGCGTGCCCTCGACGCGGACGAGGTGCGGGTATCGCAGGCCGCCGTGGTAGTCCACGTCCACGGTCTGCAGGTTGCCCTGGTATTTCAACAGCAGCTGGATCGGCGCGGTGCCTGTCCTGGCCGCGGTGATGGCGTCCTTCAGTCCATCGGACGAATACGCCTGCCCGTTCACCGCCACCACGGTGGCGCCGGTGCTGATGCCGGCATTGAAAGCCGGGCCGTCCCAGCGCACGTCGTTGATCTCGCCACTCCTGGTCAGGGTGAGGCCGATCGACCAGGCGAAGTTGTACATGTGCCGCGACGATTCGGGGCGGCTGATGTACTGGCTTTCGTAGTCACTGGGCGTGTCGGTGTAGACCAGCTTCCAGCCGGAGGCGGCCAGGCCATCCAGCAGCGGCGGATTCACCGCATCCACGCGCGCGTGCAGGAAGCTGGCCCAGTCGTATGCAGCGACGCCATTCAAGGCGGCGACCACGTCATCGAAGGCATAAGGCCGGGTGACATGGCTCCCATCGTCGACGCCGAAGAAGGCACGGGCGAAATCGTCCAGCGAGCGCTGGCCGTGGCTGAGCTCGCGCAGCTTGGCGTCCACCGCCAGCCACATCATCTGGCCGCCGGAGTAGTAGTCCTCGCTCATCTGCCAGCTGCGGTAGGGCAAGGCTTCGCGGTGTGCGGCCGTGGCGTCGTTGGTGGTGTCGGTGAGCGTGCGCCAGCCGAAGCCGGGGCGGTTGATCTGGTAGTTGGCCGCGACCATCGCCAACGCATCGCGGAACTGCTGCGCCGTCCACATCCCGGAGCGCGCGGTCAGCACGAACCCCCAGTACTGGGTCTGGCCTTCGTACACCCACAACAGCGAATCGCCCATCGGCACGTTGAAATTCGGCGTGTCGAGATCGGCAGGACGGCGGAATTTGCCGTTCCAGGAATGCACGTATTCGTGTGCCAGCAAGTCGCGATTCGGCGCGTTGCCCGCCCAGGCGGTGAAGTAGTCCGTGCCCATCCCGTCCTCGCTGGACTGGTGGTGTTCCAGACCATTGCCGGACAGCTGGTCGGAGAGCGAGAACAGGAAATCGTAGTGGTCGTAATGATGCGAGCCGAACAACTTCAGGGCCTGGCTGACCAGCGCGCGATGCACCTGCACTTGCGCGGGCGTCATCTCCATGAATTTCGGCGCATCCGCCACGATGTCCAGATACACCGGTGCCTGGTCGGCTGCGTTCAGCTGCACGCGCCTGAAATGGCGTCCGGCGTAGATCGGCGAATCGATCAGGTTGTTGAACGTCACCGGCTTGAACGTGGTGGTTCCATTCGATTGCGACGCAGTTTCCAGCGCACTGCCGAATTGCCAACCTTGCGGCAGGCTCACGCTGGGCTCGATCTGGATGTCGCGTGCAAAATGGCCCGCCGGATACAGGCTCATCTTGTTCCACTCCAGCATCAGCATGCGGTCGGTTACCTCGTAACCGTCGCGGCGTGGCGAGAGGTACTGGAACTCCGCTTCCAGCGTGGTGACGCCGGCGGGCACCTGGAGGTGGAAGGCGTACACGTCGTACTTGTCGCGCACCCATGCAACCGGCTGGCCATTGGCGCTGAGCTTCAGGCCGGCCAGCATGGCGACAGGACCGGTGGGCGAGTGATCACCGGGGATCCATTCCGGATACAGCAAGGTGAGCGGGCCCGATGTCACCGGGATGGACTCATGCACGCGGAAGATGCCCTGGCGGGTGTCACTGGCATCGACGTGGAGGGTCAGCGTGCCCGGATAGGGCGTGTCCTGCGGCACCGGCACCTGGGTGCTGCGCGACACCTGCGCGGCACCCGTTCCGCACATCAGGGCCAAGGCAAGGGCCAGGCAGGTTGGAAGACGCAACAGTCTGGGGTTGGTCCGTGGCATGACGCGTCCTCCGCACAGGAAAGTTCATCCACAGTGCGCCGGCTGCCGTCAGCGCACATATGCCAAAGCGCATGGGTCGGGTGGCGTGGAGTCGGCAGACTCACGCTGTCCGTAATCGGGTAAACACTGGAGTACACAGAAAAAACGCGCGCGGAACCCCCATCTACCCCGAATTCGGCAGTCGGGCAAACGAAGGCAAGCCGGGTGTCGGTGGTGACCATGCTGGTGCGTGGGAGACAAAGATGTTGGCCTTGGGTTCGAATTGCGTGATGTCCGCAAGCGTGCCCGCGCGAATCGAGAGCATTCCCGGCATCAGCTCGACATGGGCAACAACTTGCGCCCCGCAATGGGAACAAAACCCTCGACGAATCACGTTTCCGCTACCGCCGACGGAGTGGAAATACGTGATTTCGCCATGCAATTCCACGTCGTCTGCCTTGAAGAGCATGATCGGCAGGCAGGCCGCGCCGGTGGATTTTCGACAATCGACGCAATAGCAATTGAACTGCAAACCCGGGCTCGCACTCGATCTCCACTGCACGTTCCCGCACAGGCATGCACCTGCATATCGCTTAGGTTCCGCTTCATTTGGCATACGCAGCCTCGTCGGGAGCGTTTTCGGCACGATTGCGCAAGCAAATCCGTGGCTGGCGGTTCATTGCCTGCCTGATTGCTCCTGGCAGCTACGGCACCTGTGTGTCCGGTGCCATCTGGCTGCGACGACGGCTGTACAGGAAATAGATCGCAAGCCCCAGCGCAGCCCAGATCGGGAAGACCATCTGGGCTGCGAAAGGCAGGTAGATGAAGAGCACGATGCAACCCGCCGCAGAGAGTGGCCCGATCAACCAGACCAACGGCGTCCGGAACGGCCGGTGGCGCGTCGGATCGCGACGGCGCAACAACATCACGGCGATCGATACCACCAGGAAGGCAAACAGCGTCCCGGAGTTGGAGATGTCCGCCAGCCTGCCAACCGGGAAGAAAGCAGCACCAAGCACGACGCCCGCCCCCGTGACCATCGTGACGACATGCGGCGTACCGAAGCGCGGATGCACCTGGCTCAACGCATTCGGCAACAAGCCATCGCGCGACATGACGAAGAAGATCCGGGTCTGCCCGAAGACCATGGTCAGAATCACCGAAGGCAGGGCGATGAAGACCGCCAGCCCCAACAGGTTTCCGGCACCGGTATGGCCGATGGCGCGCAACACATGGGCCAGCGCTTCGCCAGAACAGGCCAGAGGCAAACCGGCACTTTGTCCAAGCTCGCTGCAGCGCGCCGCCAGTGCAGCCGACCCCGGTGCGAGCGCCTGGCCCTGCGAGGACAGGACGGGCGGCACGCCATAGGCACCAATCGCACCTGCGGCAACCAGCAGGTAGAACACGGTGCACACGAACAGCGCACCAAACAGGCCGATCGGCAGGTTCCGCTGCGGGTTGCGTGTCTCCTCGGCTGCGGTCGAAACCGCGTCGAAGCCGACATAGGCAAAGAAGATCGAGGCCGCCGCACCGATGATGCCGGGAGTGCCAAGCGGTGCGAATGGACGGAAATTCCGGTCATCGATCACCGGCAGCGTCAGCATGATGAACATGACCAGAGCCAACAGCTTTACCACCACCAGCGCCGCGTTCAACATGGCGCTTTCCCTCGTGCCGCGAACCAGCATGAGGGTGACCAGCACGCCGATGAAGACAGCCGGCAGGTTGATGACGCCGCCATCGAAAAGACCGGCCGTGAGTGTCGATGGCAGATCGATGCCGAGGACGCTCTCGATGAGGCCAACTGCATACTTGGACCAACCGACGCAAACGGCACTGGCCGCGATGGCGTACTCAAGGATCAATGCCCAACCCACCATCCACGCCACGGTTTCACCGAGCACTGCATACGAGTACGTGTAGGCGGAGCCCGATACCGGCACCATCGACGCCAGTTCCGCATAACACAGTGCGGTCACGCCACACACGAATCCGGCAATGACGAATGACGCCATCATCCCCGGGCCAGCCTTTTGCGCTGCCTCCGCGGTGAGCACGAAGATGCCGGTGCCGATGATCGCGCCTATCCCGAGCATCACCAGCTGGAAGGCCCCCAACTCGCGCTTGAGCCCCTTGCGCTCGGCATTTGCCAGGATGGCGTCCAACGGCTTGATGCGGTCGAAGATCATCATTGCTCCATGGCTGCGCAGGCATGCGCTGCGGTCGTGCAGCGTCGAAAGAACCCGGTGGCGACACGGACCACCGGGAACTCCAGCGGGAGGTCACTGCGCGACACCTCGACGAAACCGTGCTTCTCGTAAATGTGATGGGCCGCGACCCACGCAGCGTTCGTCTCCAGATACAGGCAGCGAACACCGCTGGTCGCCGACCACGCCGTCAGCAGCGCGAGCAGGCGCTGGGCGATGCCGAGCCCTCGATAGTCGGCCCGGACATACATCCGCCTGACCTCGTAATCGGCTCCGGACAACCGCAACACGCCGATGCAACCGGCGACCTGGCCATCGACCCTGGCGACCCAGAATTGGCCCATGCCGGATGTGATGTAGCTCCGGTGGACATCGGCCAGGTCCGGCAGTTCGTCCAGTGTCAACGCCATCCCGTACTCATGGTTCAGCACATGCAGGATGAGGTCGCGCACCGCCGTCGATTCCGCAGGGTCAAGCACGCGCAACTCGATCACGGGATGCACTGCATGGGCGGCGGCAACGTCCATGTCAGTAGGGTCTTCCGTCCTTGTGACTGAACAGCCAACTGCCATTCGCTTCGCGGGCAATCAGATCCTCGTCCGGATAGTGCGCTTCGTCACCCGGCGTCCGATCTCCCACCTCGAGATACACGACATCAAGCCCGGTATCGTTGCGGAGCTGGTGGGCATCACCAGTGCCCGCCTTGAAACCCGCACACATTCCCGGAGCCAGCGCGGTCGCGCCCGCATTGGTAACCAGGGTGGGATGCCCTTCCAGGACATAGATGAATTCATCCTGCAAGGTATGCGCATGCCGCAATGCAGAGATCGCACCGGGGGCGAGCCGGGTCAGGTTGACGCCGAAGTTGATCAGTCCGAAGGCATTGCCCAGGGCCTTCTTGTCACGACCCTCGAACAGTGTGGAAAACGGCCCCGGGTACACGGTTCGCACGACGCGACTGGGGACTGCGTCTGCATCCATGGTGATCGGCAACGGTGTTGCATGCGACATGATGACTGGGCTCCTTGCTGGAACGATCAATGGTTTGCCGTGGAAAAGGCATGGATGACAGCGGCCATGTCTTCATCGCCATGGCCGCTGGCAAGCGCATCCCGGTACAGCGCTGCACTCGCCTGCATCAAGGGAGCAGCGATGTCCGCTTCCATGCACTGGTCCATCACCAGGTCGGCAATGGTGCTGACATCGCGGACCGCCGCTTGCGGAGAAAACTCTCGCAGCGCGAGTTTTTCGAGTTTCTCGCGGGATACCGCGCTCGCCATCGGCCCCATGTCCAGGACCTGTCTCAGCAAGTCGAGATCGACCTTGGCTTTTCCGGCGGCGTGCATCGTTTCCGCAAGCAAGGCGACCATGCCGATCAGGTAATGGTTGACGGCAAGCTTCATGCGCAGCGCACCAGGCACGGGGCCGCATTGGAACACCTGCCTGCACATGTGCCCAAGGACGGGTAGCGCGTGTTCGACGGCCACCGCATGCCCAGCCACCATGCCTACCAATGTGCCTTGCGCCGCGGGCCCGCATGAGCCCGAGACAGGGGCCTCGACATAGGCCCCGCCGGCAGCGATGGCATCGGCTTCCAGTCCGCGCGAGTAGTCCGGAGAGGTGGTGCCGAGATGCACGATGGTCCTGCCTCTGACCCGTGCAGCAAACACGGGCGACCCGCGGCCCAGCACGGCGTCGATTGCCTGATTGTCGCGCAGCATCATCAATACGGTCTTGCAGCGCTTGAACAGTTCTGACGACGAAGATGCCGGGGTCGCACCTGCGGCCACGAGCCGTCTCGACTTTTCCAGTGTTCGATTCCACACCGTCAGCCGGACTCCTGCGCGCAGCAGGTTGTGCGCCATCGGTTCGCCCATGTGGCCGACCCCGACGAAACCGATGCTCATATGACGGTTTCCGCCTCGAACAAGGGCTTGCCGAACAACTGTTCGCGAAGGAACGCCAGCACTTCGTCGCGGGCCTTCACCGTGGGTTCGCCCTTCGCGTCGATGAGATGGGCGGTCAGCACGCTGTGCGGGGATCCCACGACCTGCTTGAAGAAGGGTGGTGGTTGTGGATTGGCGGCGCTGTCCGGCAACACACGCCCGATGAAGCGAGGCCCGAGTGCCGCCTGGTAGGCGGCAAAGCGTTCTGCACGGCAATGGCGGTCGCCTTCGAAACGATAGGCGAGCACGGTCAAGTCGTCGCGCTCGAGTCGCGCGCGCACGGACGCCAGCTCTTCGACACTGCTTTCGACAGCGCGCGGATCGTCCAACGGCAAGGATGGCTGGGCCAGCACCGGTGCCAGCATGGCCGACTCCAGCATCATCGACAGCGCGAAGTTGCCAGTGAAGCACATGCCGATCGCACCCACGCCCGGACCGCCGCACTCCTCCAGCGCCTTGCGTGACAACGCACGAAGCCATGACGTCACCGGACTGGCTCCCTTGCCCGCGAGTGCATGGAACTCTGCACTGACACAAGCGCGCCGCATGATCGCAAGACCGGCTTCCGCTTCGGGAAATGCCCCGTCGGTCCCAAACAACGAGGGCAGATAGATGGTGAACCCTGCCTGCCTGACCCAGCGCGCAAAGCGCGCGACATGCGGACTGATGCCCGGCATTTCCGCCATCACGATGACGGCAGGCCCCACCCCGGAGACATGGACACGCTTGCTGATGCCTTCCAGCGTGTATGTCCTCGCCTGCAGATCGTCGAGTGGATCGTCCCGGGATGTTTGTCCGGCTGTTTCCGTCATTTGGCTTCCGTACACGGCATGGTCCATATCGGGACCGTGATGGTGCTTATTGCATCCTCGACAGCGCGTTTTGCGTAGTGTCCAATACGACATCTTCCATGCATAAACGGTCATGAAGGATTTCGAGATCCTGGTGATGGCGGGCACCAACCCGAGTGGTGTCGCAATGACGCGCGATATCCTCGCAGCAGCGGCCCTGTTCGCGACCCGCCTGGGCGAGGCGGCACCTACGTGGGGGTTTTATTCGCCCATGGGCGGGCGAGTGGACTTGCAAGGCGGCCTTGGCGTTGACACCTTGCGCTTGCCTGGCAGGACAAGGCACGGCAAGGCAACCCTGCTGGTCCCCGGGATCTGGGTCACCAGTGCCAGCCAGCTTTCCGAGCGAATGCGCAACGAGGATTGCCAGCGCGCGATCCGCAGCATTGCGGCGCACGTCGCCGCTGGCGGGCAAGTCGCGGCTTCATGCTCCGCCGTCTTCCTGCTGCAGGCCGCCGGCGTCCTCGCGGGCCGCAAGGCAACCACGACATGGTGGCTTGCACCCGAGCTGTCCCGCATCACCATGGATACCAGGGTAGAGGCCAATCGCATTCTCTGCGTGGATGGCCCGGTGATTACCGCGGGAGCGGCGTTCGCGCAGTCCGACGTGATGCTCCATCTGCTGCGCAAGCGTTTCGGCAACAAGGTCACCGATGGCGTGTCTCGCGTGCTGCTGTTGCACGAACGCAGCGAACAGGCCCAGTTCGTGGTGCCCGCAATGCTGGCAAGCGGCGATGCCCTGGTCTCACGCCTGACCGCACGCGTCGAAGCTTCGTTGCCATCGGTGCCCTCGATACCCGAGCTTGCGCAGGAACTGTGCATCTCGGAGCGCACCCTGGGGCGGCGTGTCCACCGCGCAACCGGCATGGGTACCAGCGCCATGATCCAGAGCATCCGCTTGCACCGGGCACGCAGCTTGCTGCAGAACAGCCGCATGAACATCGAACAGATCGCAGCAGCCGTGGGCTATCAGGACGCAACAGCGCTGCGGAGACTCATGCGCAAGGTCGGAGGCGCAACACCGCGCCAGTACCGCAGCTCGGCAAACGCAGGTACTCCATGAACGATGCGGCAGGGGCCCCTTCAAGTAATCCTGCAACCACAGGCGTCCTTCTCGTCACTGGCGCAAGCCGTGGCATCGGTGCCGCAACCGCCCTGCTGGCAGCACGGCGCGGATATGCAGTCGCCGTCAACTACCGCCACGACGAGCACTCGGCAACTGCCGTCATCCGGAGAATCGAGGCGGATGGCGGCAAGGCCATTGCGATCCGTGCCGACGTGGCACGGGAAGGCGATGTGCTTGCCATGTTTGATGCATGCGCCGAACAGCTGGGGCACATCACCGGCCTCGTCAACAATGCCGGCATCCTCGAACAGCAAGCACCGTTTGCCGACATGGACATCGGCCGGATCCGGCGCGTATTCGAGACCAATGTCTTCGGCACGATGCTTTGTGCCCGCGAAGCGGTTCGCCGCATGGCCACGAGTCGTGGTGGTTCCGGCGGGGCCATCGTCAATGTCTCTTCGGCGGCGGCGAGGCTGGGATCGCCTCATGAATATGTCGATTACGCCGCATCGAAAGGTGCAATCGACACCCTGACACTTGGCCTGGCGAAAGAAGTGGCATCCGAAGGCATTCGCGTCAACGCGGTGCGCCCCGGCTTCATCGAGACTGGCATGCACGCGAGCGGCGGCGAACCGGGTCGGATCGACCGGATCAAGGGCAGCATTCCCCTCCGGCGCGGCGGTCAGCCGGAAGAGGTGGCTGAAGCAATCCTCTGGCTACTGTCCGCTGCGTCTTCGTACTCGACCGGGACTTTCATTGACGTCTGCGGTGGCCGCTGACCTGCGAACGGCCCTGCGGCATCCATTCCACGATCCTGCCGCCGATGCGCGACAATGGCGGTTTCCCTCCGTCGATGCCTCCGCCATGTCCAAGATTCTCTACACCCTGACCGACGAAGCGCCGTTCCTGGCCACTGCCTCGTTCCTGCCGATCGTGCAGGCGTACGCGAAAACTGCGGGGGTGACGGTGGAAACCCGCGACATCTCGCTGGCGGCGCGAATTCTGTCCCAGTTCCCGGACCTGCTGGGCGAGCGCGCGGTGAGCGACGACCTGCGTGAGTTGGGCGAGCTGGCCAAGACGCCGGAAGCCAACATCATCAAGCTGCCCAATATCAGCGCCTCGCTGCCGCAGTTGAAGGCCGCGATCGAGGAATTGCAGCTAAAGGGCTATCCGCTGCCGGAGTATCCGGAAGCGCCGCAGGGCGAACGCGAGAAGGACATCAAGACCCGCTACGACCGCGCCAAGGGCAGCGCGGTGAACCCGGTGCTGCGCGAGGGCAATTCCGACCGCCGCGCGCCGAAAGCGGTGAAGGCCTATGCGAGGAAGCACCCACACCGGATGGCGGCGTGGAGCGCGGACTCGAAGACCCACGTTGCGCACATGGACCATGGCGATTTCTACGGCAGCGAGCAGAGCTACACCCTGGCCAACCCGAGCACGATCCGGATCGAATTCGTCAGCGCCACCGGCAGCACCTTCCCGCTGCGCGCGCCCTTGCAAGTGCAAGCGGGCGAGGTGATCGACGCCACCGTGCTCAGCGCCAAGGTGCTGGCTGATTTCATCGATGCCCAGATCGCCGATGCCAAGGCCAAGGACGTGCTGTTCTCGCTGCACCTGAAGGCCACCATGATGAAGGTGTCCGATCCGATCATGTTCGGCATCGCGGTCAGCCGCTTCTATGCGCCGGTGCTGGAGAAGCACCCGCGCACCCTCGCCGAGATCGGGTTCGATCCCAACAACGGCATCGGCGACCTGTACGCCAAGCTCGAACAGCTGTCTGCCGCCGAGCGCGGCGCGATCGAGGCCGAGATCACCGCGCTGTACGCGCAGCGGCCGGGCCTGGCAATGGTCAATTCCGACAAGGGCATCACCAACCTGCACGTGCCCAGCGACGTGATCGTCGACGCCTCGATGCCCGCCATGATCCGCGACGGCGGCAAGATGTGGAATGCCAAGGGCGAGTTGCAGGACGTGAAGGCGGTGCTGCCGGATCGCAATTACGCCGACATCTACCAGGTCGTGATCGACGATTGCCGCGAGCACGGCGCGTTCGACCCGGCCACGATGGGCAGCGTGCCCAACGTCGGGCTGATGGCGCAGGCCGCCGAGGAATACGGCAGCCACGACAAGACCTTCAAGATCAGCGGCGACGGCATCGTCCGCGTGGTCGACGAGCAGGGCACGGTGATGCTGCAGCACAAGGTCAAGGCCGGCGACGTCTGGCGCATGTGCCAGACGAAAGATGCGCCGATCCGCGATTGGGTGAAGCTGGCGGTCAGCCGTGCGCGCTTGTCGAACACGCCGGTGGTGTTCTGGCTGGATCCGCAGCGCGACCACGACCGCGGCCTGATCGCCAAGGTGGCGCTCTACCTCAACGACCACGACACCCGCGGGCTCGACATCCACATCCTCAGCCCGGAAGAAGCGATGCGCCACACCCTCAAGCGCGTGCGCGCCGGGCAGGACACCATCGCCGCCACCGGCAATGTCCTGCGCGACTACCTGACCGACCTGTTCCCGATCCTCGAGCTGGGCACCAGCGCGAAGATGCTGTCGATCGTGCCGCTGATGGCCGGTGGCGGGCTGTTCGAAACCGGCGCCGGCGGCAGCGCGCCCAAGCACGTGCAACAGTTCCTCGAAGAGGACTACCTGCGCTGGGATTCGCTGGGCGAATTCCTGGCGCTGGCGGCTTCGTTCGAGCACCTCGCCAATACCACTGGCAATCCGCGCGCGCAGGTGCTGGCCGATGCGCTGGATGCCGCCAATGCGAGCTTCCTCGACAACGACAAGTCACCGGGCCGCAAGCTCGGCACGATCGACAATCGCGGCAGCCATTTCTACATCGCGCTGTACTGGGCGCAGGCGCTGGCCGCGCAAACGACCGATACCGAACTGGCGTCGAAATTCGCTGCGCTGGCCACGACGCTGGCCGCCAACGAAGCGAAGATCGTCGAGGAACTCATCGCCGTGCAGGGCCATGCGGTCGACATCGGCGGCTATTACCAGCCGGATACCGGCAAGCTGGATGCAGCGATGCGGCCTGCAGGCAGCCTGAACGCCGCGCTGGCGACGCTCACGGGCTGAAGCCGCTGCGGGTAAGCTGGCGCTCCGGATTCACGGAGCGCCCGCATGCCTCGTTCGATCACACTCGCCGCCAGCCTCGGGCTGTGCCTCGCCGGCACCGCCGGATTCGCCATCGCACAACAGACGGTCGCCACGACGCCCAGCACGCCAGCCGTCGCACCCGGCGCGACGCTGGATGCGGCCCTCGCCGGCGACTGGCGCGCCCCGCAGGACATGCTGCGCGACCGCTACCGCCATCCGGCCCAGACCCTCGCGTTCTTCGGCGTGCAGCCGGATGAAACCGTCATCGAGATCACTCCCGGCGGCGGCTGGTATGCCGATATCCTCGCGCCCTACCTGCGTCCGCACGGTCATTACATCGCCGCGATCTGGGACGACGCCATCACCGGCCAACCCGGCTATCGCTACACGCTGAACAAGACCCTGCGCGACAAGATCACCGCACGCCCGGACGTTTACGGCCAGCCGGAACTTCGCGCTTTCGACGCCAAGGCGCCGAGCTTTGGCCCGCCCAATTCCGCCGACACCGTGCTGACCTTCCGCAATGCTCACAACTGGGTCGCCGACGGCAACGCCGAGGCTTACTTCAAGGCGTTCTTCGACGTACTCAAGCCGGGCGGCACGCTGGGCGTGGCCGACCACCGCGCCAGACCCGGCACCGATCTGGAAACGATGAAGAAGTCCGGCTATCTGACCGAGGCGCTGATCATCGAACTGGCCACCCAGGCCGGCTTCGTGCTGGAGGACAAAAGTGAGATCAATGCCAATCCGCGCGACGACACCCACCACCCCAACGGCGTGTGGACGCTGCCTCCCACCAATTCCCATGACGCCGCGGACGACGCCAAATACCGGGCCATCGGCGAGAGCGACCGGATGACGCTGCGGTTCAGGAAACCGTGACGGGGGAGATGGGAGACGGGATTCGCAAGAGCCAAAGCGACTGATGCTGTATCACCTGCCGCGAATCACCGCTCTTGCGAATCCCGTCTCCCGTCCCCCGAATCCCGGCTCTCCATGCTGATCGCCTTCAACAAGCCCTACGACGTACTCTGCCAGTTCACCGATCGCAGCGTGCCGGCACGGCGGACGCTGGCGGAATTCGGCTTGCCCGGCGATGTCTACGCCGCCGGACGACTGGATTTCGATTCCGAGGGCTTGTTGTTGCTGACCGATGACGGACGTCTGGCGCATCGGCTCACCGACCCGCGCCACAAGCAAGCGAAGACCTACTGGGTGCAGGTGGAAGGCACGCCATCGGACGCGCAAGTACAGGCACTGGGTGCTGGCGTGCTGCTCAAGGATGGCCCCACCCTGCCTGCGCAAGTGCAAGCCATCGAACCCCCCGCGCTGTGGCCACGCGATCCGCCGGTGCGGTTTCGCAAGACGGTCCCCGACGGCTGGCTGGAATTGACGCTGCGCGAAGGTCGCAATCGACAGGTGCGGCGGATGACCGCGGCAGTCGGGCTGCCGACCCTGCGGCTGGTGCGTGTCGCCATCGGCGGGCAACAGCTGGATGACCTGCTGCCGGGGCAATGGCGCGTTTGTAGCGCATGAATGTTCCACCCATCGGCATGGTCGCACTGGCTGCCGTTTGCTAACGTGACCGGTCCCTCCATGTCCACGAGCCTCCTTTGGTGGCAACGCGTTCCGCCAGCACTGGCCGCCTCCTCGTTGTGTCGCAGGCCAGCGATGCCAGCACCCTGGCGGCGCTGCTGCGCGAGGCCGGCCATGCCGTGAGCGTGGCACCAGGCGAAGCTGAGGCGCTCGCTGCCATCGCCACGCGTGCACCCGACTTGTTGCTGATCGATTCACGCGAACTGGATTGCGCAGGCATCGGCTTGGTCGCCTCGCTTGCGCAACGTGATGAAGACGTGTCCCTTCCGGTACTGGTCCTCGGCCTTGGCCACGACGCGCAAGCCTTGCGCCTGCGGGCGTTCGGCGCAGGTGCCGCCGATGTCATGGCCATGCCCATCGACGAAGATGAACTACTGGCCCGCATTCGCGTGCACCTGCACCAGAAGCAATCACGCGAGCGACTGGCGCACGCGCTGCGCAGTCGGCAGGAACTGTTCAACCTGATCGCCCACGACATCAAGAATCCGCTGACGTCGGTCTTGTTCGCGCGCGAAATGCTGGCGATGCCGGACTGCAAGCCGGAGCGGGTTGCCCGCTACCTGCAGATCATCGATGAGAGTACCCACGAAGCACTGGATTACGTCCGCGCCTATCTGGAAAGCCAATCCCCCGACAGCGCGGAACCCGGCGCGTCCAGCCGTCGCAGTTCGCTGCGGGATACGCTGCGCTGGTTGGCGGCGCGCTATGAGTTGCAGTTCGAAGCCCAGGGCATGCGCCTGCGCAGCAGCGCCCCTGAAGGAGATGCCTGCGTCGCCATCGATGCCCAGCTTTTGCGCCATGTCGGCGAAAACCTGCTGGGCAATGCCCTCAAATACGCGGGCAACGGTGGTGACGTTGAATTGCTGGGTCGCCCGGGTCGCGATGGCCATTGGCAACTGGTGGTGCAGGATCGCGGGCCGGGCGTGCCTGTCGTTTTCCAGCCATCGCTGTTCAAGCCCTTTCAGCGGCTGGACGGACACGATGCACCGGGCGGGCTATCGAACGGGCTGGGCCTGGCGCTCGCCCGGCAGATCGTGCTCGGCGCCGGCGGCCGGCTCTGCTACGAGGACCGGGAAGGCGGCGGCGCCCGCTTCACCGTGGAACTGCCCGCCGCGGCTTGCAGCGAGCTCGGTAACGGCGATCAGACGCCGTAATCGTCCTGCTCGAAATCCCCGCGACGCACCGCCTGCAGCCGCGGCCTGTCTTCCTGCGTCGTGCGCTTGCGTGCGTGGTGGCGCGCCGCCAGCCACAGCAAGCCGGCACCGGCGACGGCAGCGCCGACCAGATACGGATTGCGGCGGACAAACTTGCCGGCGACCTTCGATCCGGCACGCAGCGCGCCCAATGCCGCCCCGGTTTCGATCCATTGTGCGGCCTTGTCCGGCACCCGCTTGCGCAGGCCATCGCCAATCTCGTTGATCAAGGCCATGGCCCGATCCTGTGCCTGGTCCATCTTGCTCATTGCCGCGCTCCCTGATTGCTTGCCCTTGCGAGTATCACCCGAAACCGTTTCCGCTTGGCGACGGTCACCGCACACCCATTCAGCAATGAGTGATCCTCGCATGTCCCGCCGTCATGTCCCGCGCGGCTTGGCGCGGTGCGTCGCCACGGCATTCCACGGATCGTCCGGCCACGGGTGCTTGGGATAGCGCCCCTTCATTTCCTTCCTCACCTCCGCATAGGTGCTGTTCCAGAAATTCCGCAGGTCCGCGGTTACTTGCAGCGGCTTGCCGCCGGGTGAGAGCAGGTGCAGCAGCACTGGCACGCGGCCATCGGCCACGCGTGGGGTTTCTTCCAGTCCGAACAGTTCCTGCAGTTTCACCGCCAGTACCGGCGGTGCGGCCTCGCCGTGGTCGTCCAGGCGATAGTCGATTGCGCGCTGCATGCCCGAGGGCACCTCGATGCGCGTGGGCGCCAGTTGCTCGATACGCTGGCGCAGGTTCCAGTCGATGCCAAGCTTCAACGCATCAGCCAGTTCGCTGCTGTCCAATGCATCCAGCCGGGTCTTGCCGACAAAGGCCGGCTGCAGCCAGGTTTCGAGCGATTCCTGCAACGTCGCGTCGGACAGGTCAGGCAGGCCCAATTCCGGCATCCACTGGCGCAGGCTCTGCACGCGTATGCGCCATTGCGACAGCGCTTCGCTCCACGGCAGGCAGATCAATCCAAGTTCACGTACCGCTGCGGTCAAGGCGTGTGCGGCCAGTACCGGATCCACTTTCCCGGCAGATTTCGAGGCCAGCACGATGCCATCGAAGCGTTCGATGCGTTCGCTCACCAGTGCACGCTTGCCGGCGTCCCAGCGCACTTCATCGGCTTGCTGGAAGTGCCCGGAGAAGGCGTCGCGCAGATAGGCGGCATCCACCGGCGCACCGCGCAGCAGCAGCGCATCCTTGGCTTCAAACCGCAGCTCGCTGGCCACCAGCCACGGCTCGCCGTAGAGCGCGCTGTCGTCGAACAGGCGCGCCATCCGCCCATTCGCCAACTGGTAGCGTTTGGGATCCTGCGGATGTTGCCTGGCGATGCGCTCGGGGAAGGCATGCGCGAGCAGATCACCGAGGGCGTGTGCCGCTGCGGATGCCGGCGGCATTGCGTTGCAGTGCACGCGCCGGCGCCACTGCTTGGCGGCCGCATCAATGGCCGCCAATGCCGATCGGCTCGCTTCGGACGGACAACGGCCCTGCCGAAACGCCGCCAAAGCCTGCCATCGCTCGATCAGCGCATCGCTGCGGCTGCGAAGCGGGTCGCGGGCTTCGATCAACGCCGCCACATCGCAGGCCAAGGCCACACGGCTCGGGTCGGTCGTCGCCAGCAACATCGCCGCCAAGCGTGGATGGGTACCGAGCGCGAGCATGCGCTTGCCGTGCGCGCTGATCTTGCCTTGCGCATCCAATGCATCCAGTCGCTGCAACAACTCGCGTCCGGCGGCCAAGGCCCCAGGCGGTGGCGCATCCACGAAGCACAGCGAAGCACTGCCCCATGCGGCCAGCTCCAGGACCAGTGCGGCCAGTTCGACCTGGGCAATTTCCGGCCTGCGCTGCGGCTCCAGCCGCTGCGATTGCGGCCACAGGCGATAGGCGAAACCCTCGGCCACGCGACCGGCACGGCCAGCGCGTTGATCCGCGCTTGCCTGCGAAATCGCCACCACCTCGAGGCGCGAGAAGCCGCTGTTGGGATCAAACTTCGGCTCACGCGCCAACCCGGCATCAATCACCACGCGCACGCCCGGCAAGGTCACCGAGGACTCGGCCACATTGGTTGCCAGCACCACCCGGCGGCATCCATTTTCCGCGGGCTGCAATACGCGGGTTTGTTGCTCGATCGGCAGTTCGCCGTGCAGGACGAGAATTTCGACTTCGCTGTTTCCTTCTCCCTCCGGGAGAAGGTGCCCGAAGGGCGGATGAGGGTTGGTCGATGGCGAGGATTTCACCGGTATCGCGACCCTCACCCCAACCCCTCTCCCGGAGGGAGAGGGGCTTAGCAAGGCTTGCACTTTCGCGATCTCGCGTTGCCCCGGCAGGAACACCAGCACATCGCCGGGATGTTCGACCAGCGCGTGTTCCACCGCACGTCTCACCTGATGTTCCAACGATTCATCGCGCCGCGCCGGGAAATGCGCGACCGCCACCGGATAGCTGCGCCCCGCACTGCTCAGCCGCGGCGCATCCAGAAATGTGGCTAATTTTTCGCCATCCAGCGTCGCCGACATCACTACGATCCGCAGGTCCTCACGCAATCCGGCCTGCACGTCCAGCGCTAGCGCCAAACCCAGATCGCCGGCCAGATGACGCTCGTGGAATTCGTCGAACAGCAACGCACCCACGCCTTCCAGAGAAGGATCGTCCTGCAGCATGCGAGTGAGGATGCCTTCGGTGACCACCTCGATGCGGGTTCGTGACGACACCTTGCTTTCGAAGCGGATGCGATAGCCAACGGTCTCACCAATGGCTTCACCGAGTTGCTGCGCCATGAAACCCGCCGCCGCCCGCGCCGCCACCCGGCGCGGCTCCAGCATCACGACCTTGCGGCCATCCAGCCAGTCGGCATCCAGCAGCGCCAGTGGAACTTGCGTGGTCTTGCCGGCCCCCGGCGGCGCTTCCAGCACCAGTCGCGGATGCCGCGCAAGCGACGCAAGGATGTCCGGCAGCAGCGGCGTGATCGGAAACAACATGCACCATTGTAGGAGCAACTGTCTTGACTACCCGGCGGCCATCCTCCATTCCGAGGCGTCGCGGATCATGGCGTTGAGGCGGATGAGCAGGACGCGCATGCAGGCCACCAGCGCGACTTTTGCGCATTTG
>JAFECB010000014.1 GCA_018242365.1 Pseudomonadota bacterium | reverse complement strand
GCCTTGGCGACATCGATCCCAACGAATACAGGCATTGCGTTCTCCCCTAGACTTGGACGGGAGAGCACGCCAGCTGGCCCACGCTTGTGCAGTCCGAGCGCCTACACTCGATCAACTGTTCGGGCTTGCTCTGGCGGTGGAGTGCGGGTGCCCTTGCTCCTACTCGTGCTTATCGGCACTGCGCACCAACGGCATCCCGCACTCCGCTCTCACCGACACCGTAGGGGAAAATCAAGACACAAACGCACCGAGGTCGCAGGCCGAGGGGCGCGAATCCCCTTGCATGATCCGAAAAAGCGTCGCGCCCCTGCGGTGTGCTCCTACAAACGCTGCAACGCCTTGGCATGGTGGGCGATGTGTTCACCGATGAAACTGGCGATGAAGTAATAGCTGTGGTCATACCCAGGCTGGACGCGCAGGTACACCGGATAACCCGCCGCATCCGCCGCTGCCTGCAGCAGCCAAGGCCGCAGCTGCGCCTCCAGGAATTCGTCGGCATCGCCCTGGTCGATCAGGATCGGCAGCCTCTCAATGGCAGCCTTTACCAACTCGGTCGCGTCGTACTGCTTCCAGGCTTCTCGATCCTCGCCGAGATAGGCAGTAAACGCCTGCTGTCCCCACGATACTCGCGAAGGCGCGACGATCGGCGCGAATGCCGACACGCTGCGATAGCGGCCGGGATTGCGCAATGCACACGTCAGCGCGCCGTGCCCACCCATCGAATGCCCGCTGATCGCGCGCCGGCCGCTGACTGGAAAGTTCGCCTCGACCAGCGCCGGCAATTCATGCACCACGTACTCGTGCATACGGTAGTGCTCCGCCCACGGCACCTGGGTGGCATCCACATAGAATCCCGCGCCTTGACCGAGATCATTACCGTCCGCATTGACCACGCCATCGCCACGCGGACTGGTGTCCGGACAAACAAGTGCGATGCCATGCTCAGCCGCATACCGCTGTGCGCCGGCTTTCTGGATGAAATTCTGTTCGCTGCAGGTCAGGCCGGAGAGCCAATACAAGGCCGGCACGGGACCGTGTGCCGCCTTTGGTGGCAGGTAGATGGCAAACCGCATCGTGCAGTCCAGCACCGTTGATGCATGCTGATAGACATCCTGCCAGCCACCAAAACAGGCGCGGTGTTCGATTCGTTCGATGATCATGGAATCTCCCTGTTGTCCCTTCTCCCTCGGGAGAAGGTGCCCGAAGGGCGGATGAGGGTACGGAGTATCCCGACGTCCCCAACCCTCACCACAACCCCTCTTCCGGGGGGAGAGGGGCTTTCGATCAGAAGTGCACCACGCTGCGAATCGACTTTCCGGCATGCATCAGCTCGAACGCCTCGTTGATGCCATCCAATCCCATCGTGTGGGTGACGAAGGGCGCAAGCTGGATGTCGCCACGCATCGCCTCTTCCACCATGCCCGGCAATTGCGAACGCCCCTTGACCCCGCCAAACGCGGTGCCCATCCACTTGCGCCCGGTGACGAGCTGGAAGGGCCGGGTGGAAATCTCCTGCCCCGCACCCGCAACACCAATGATGATGCTCTGGCCCCAGCCGCGATGCGCGCATTCCAGCGCCGCGCGCATCACCTTGACATTGCCGATGCACTCGAAGGAATGGTCCACGCCCCAGCCGGTCATTTCCACGATGACCTGCTGGATCGGCGCGTCGTGTTCGTTCGGGTTCACGCAATCGGTCGCACCCATGGCACGCGCCATCTCGAACTTGGACGGGTTGGTGTCGATGGCGATGATGCGACCGGCCTTGGCCCGCTGTGCGCCCTGGATCACCGCAAGCCCGATGCCGCCGAGGCCGAATACCGCCACGGTATCGCCCGCCTGCACCTTGGCCGTGTTCTTCACCGCACCGAGACCGGTGGTGACGCCGCAACCGAGCAGGCACACCTGCTCGTGGTTTGCCTCCGGGTTGATTTTCGCCAGAGAGACTTCCGCGACCACCGTGTATTCGCTGAAGGTCGAACAGCCCATGTAGTGGTATAGCGGCTGGCCGTGGTAGCTGAAACGGCTGGTCCCATCCGGCATCATGCCCTTGCCCTGGGTGGCGCGCACCGACGTGCAAAGATTGGTCTTGCCCGACTGGCAGAACAGGCATTGCCCGCACTCGGCGGTGTACAGCGGGATGACGTGATCGCCCGGCACAACGCTGGTGACGCCCGCGCCCACCTCGACCACCACGCCCGCGCCTTCGTGGCCCAGTACGCAGGGAAACAGGCCCTCCGGATCATCACCCGACAGCGTGAACGCATCGGTATGACAAACGCCGGTGTGGCTGATCTTCACCAATACCTCGCCGGCCTTCGGCGGGGCAACGTCGATTTCGACGATCTCGAGCGGCTTGCCGGCAGCGAAGGCAACGGCGGCGCGGGATTTCATCGGTGGGCTCCTCGAATAGCGGCAAGATTGGCCGCCATCATAGGACGCCTCGCTGTCTTGCCCACGTCAATACGCAAACTCGCAAAACACCGGATCCACGCTGCCGCGCCACTCGCCGTGGAACAGGGCGAGCTTGCGCTCGGCCGGGGTCTGCCCGGATTCGACGATCTCCAGCAGATCGTCGAGGAAGCGGGTTTCGTCGGCACCCTTGGCATTGCAGGCCGCACGGCGGGCCAGCCCGTGCGCGGAAATCTTCAGCGCCTCGCGCGCCAAGTCGCGCACGCTGCCACCGCGGAACGGCAGCTTCAGCGCGTGTTTTGGCACGCCATCGCGCAGCGCGTGGCGCTCGTCCATGGTGAAATCCTTGACCAGATCCCAGGCCGCATCCAATGCGGTCTGGTCGTACAAGATCCCGACCCAGAACGCCGGTAGCGCGCACAGCCGGCTCCACGGGCCGCCATCGGCGCCGCGCATTTCCAGGAAGCTCTTGAGCCGGACTTCCGGGAAAGCCGTGGTCATGTGGTCGTTCCAATCACGCAGGGTGGGCAACTGCCCCGGCAACACGTCGAGCTTGCCCTGCAGGAAATCGCGGAACGATTTGCCGCTGGCATCGTGGTAGATGCCATCGCGGTAGCTGAAATACATCGGCACATCGAGCAGGTAATCGACATAACGCTCGTAACCGAAGCCGTCCTCGAACACGAAATCGAGCATGCCGGTGCGGTCGGCGTCGGTATCGGTCCAGATATGCGAGCGATAGCTGAGATAGCCGTTGGGCTGTCCTTCGGTGAACGGCGAGTCGGCGAACAGCGCGGTGGCGATCGGCTGCAGCGCCAGCGAGACGCGGAACTTCTCGATCATGTCCGCTTCGCTGGCATAGTCGAGGTTGACCTGCACGGTACAAGTGCGGGTCATCATGTCGAGACCGAGGTTGCCGACCTTGGGCATGTAGTCGTGCATGATCCGGTAGCGGCCTTTCGGCATCCACGGCATCTCGTCGCGCCGCCATTTCGGCTGGAAACCCATGCCGAGGAAACCGAGCTGCAATTCGTCCGCCACTTCGCGCACCTCGCGCAAATGGCTGCCGACTTCCTTGCAGGTTTCGTGGATGCTTGCCAGCGGCGCACCCGAGAGTTCGAGTTGGCCGGCTGGCTCCAGCGTCACCGAGGCGCCATCGCGCAGCAGCGCGATCGTGCGTCCGGCTTCCTGTTGCGGCTGCCAGCCGAACCGGGTCAGCCCGGTCAGCAGCGCCTCGATGCCGCGCTCGCCGTCGAAGGTCGGCGGCCGCTGATCGTCCAGGCGGAAGCCGAACTTCTCGTGCTCGGTGCCGATCCGCCACGCCGCGCGTGGTTTTTCACCCGCAACCATCACCGCCGCGAGTTGGCGATGGTCGGTGATGGGGGTGTCTTTGGCGTGGCTGGGTCCCGACATCGGCGCGTCCTGCAGCAGGTTGCTCAGGATAATCCGTGCATCGTCAAAACAACGCACACACGTCACGCCCGCAGCGTTCCATCTGCGGACACAATGCCCGCTGGTCTGCTTACAGCCCCAGCCAGCCGGCGACCACCCCGCGCAATTCGTCCACGCCTTGCTTCGATTCCGCCGAGAACAATTGCACGCTGACGCCCTCGCCGAACGTCCGCCACAGCTCCATCCGCACCGCCTGCAAGGTATTGCCGCCGGCGCCACGTCCCAGCTTGTCGGCCTTGGTCAGCAGCACGTGCGCGGGCAGGCCGCGATCGCGTGCGCAGCCCAGCATCATCCGGTCGTAATCCTTCAACGGATGGCGGACATCCATCACCACCACCAAACCGCGCAGAGCGAAGCGATCGCGGAAATATTCGTCGATGAAGGCCTGCCAATGCGCCTGCAAGTCCTTCGGGACCTTGGCGAAGCCATAGCCGGGCAGATCGACGACGTAGCGCTGCTCCTGCTGCGGCATGCCGAAATAGACCAGTTGCTGGGTCCGTCCGGGCGTTTTCGACACCCGCGCCAGCGCGTTCTGCTGGCACAACGCATTCAGTGCCGACGACTTGCCGGCGTTGGATCGGCCTGCGAACGCCACCTCGAAACCACCGTCCGGCGGCAGTTGGGTGCGGTTATGCGCAGCAAAAAGAAAGCGGGCGCCTGCGAATGGATTGGGGGAAGCCATGCTGCATAGCATCGCACGCCGCAGCCCCATGGCCACGCCCGCGCCCGCTCCGGTTTGACCGCGGATGCCCGGCCCACCATAATTTCCGATGTTTCGCGGTGTTCAGCCGCCCATCCAGCTTTCGGGGTTCCGCATGCGTCTCGTCCATGCCATTGCCGGTGTTGCCTGTCTCAGCCTCGCCGCGGTCGCCTATGCCCAGAGCACGGCCATTGCCGCGCCGGAAGCACCGCCGGTGCAAGCCACGCCGTTGGTCGAGGCGCCCGCACATTGGGGCGATGCCAAGGCCGGCCAGGCCAAGGCCGCCATCTGCGCCGCCTGCCACGGCCTCGACGGCAATGCCATGCAGCAGAACGCCCCGCGCATCGCCGGCATGCCGGAGCGCTACATCGCCGACCAGCTGCAACTGTTCAAGAGCGGCCAGCGCACCAGCGGCCTGGCGGCGGTGATGATGCCGTTCGCAAGCACCCTCAACGCGCAGGACATGCGCAATGTCGGCGCGTGGTTCGCCAGCCAGAAGCCCGGCGCGGGCATTGCCGACGACAGCGTGATCGCCAGCGGCCCCAACAAGGGCCTGAAGTTCTATCAAGTCGGCGAGCGGATGTTCCGTGGTGGCGACGCTGCGCGCGGCATCCCGGCCTGCATGGCCTGCCACGGCCCGTCCGGCTCCGGCAATCCTGGCCCGGCCTACCCAGCCCTGCACGGGCAGTCGGCGGACTACGTGACCCGCCGGCTCGAGGAATACCGGACCGGCACCACCACCTATGCCAACCACGCGCATTTCGACCTGATGGCCAGCGTCGCCAAGACCCTGACCGACGAGGAAATCCACTCGCTGGCCAGCTATGTGCAGGGCCTGCACGCACGGACCGCGGAGCCGGCTGCCGCTGCCAGCGCGCCTTGATCGGCCGCGATTCATCTGGCGTTCGCCAGCGACAATCAAGCTAGTCATCCCGAACCAGTACCGGAACAGGACCCATGCGCGCTTTCCTTCTGTCGTTGGCCCTGCTGTTGAGCGTCCTGCCACTGGGTGGCCACGCCCAGTCCCGGCTGCCGGGCCTGACCGAAGGCGTCGAATACAACACGATCGATGGCGGCCAGCCCTATCGGCAGTTGCCACCGGGCATGGTGGAAGTGGCCGAGGTGTTCGCCTACACCTGCCCGCATTGCGCCCACATGGCGCCGATGATCGACGACTGGTCGCGGACGCTGCCTGCGTATGCACGCGTGGTCTACGTCCCCGGCGTGTTCGGCCGCGACGATGCCTGGGCGCGCGCCTACTTCGCGGAAGAGGCCAGCAAGACCATTCCGCTGCTGCATCGCCGTCTGTTCACCGCGATTAATGAAACCGGCGATCTGCCGCGCAATGCCGACGTCAATCAGATCACCCAGTACGCATCCAAGGTTCCCGGCGTGAATGCAGCCGCGTTTTCGGCGGCCATCCGCAACGATGCCGTGCTGCTGCCCAAGCTCAAGCTTGCCTATGAATTTTCCCAGCGCAGCGGTGTCGAAGGTACGCCTTCATTGATCATCGCCGGCCGCTACATAATCCTCGGCAACAGTTATGAGAACCTTCTCGTCAATGCGCGCAAGGTGATCAATGCGCTGGCACCGCGCCACGCGACGACATCGGCAAGACCCGTGGCCCCCGCAGGCCCGTCCAAACCTCGCTCCTGATTTCATCAAGTAATACCACCAAGGAAAGCCCCATGACCCGCATGCGTCACGCCCTGCTCCTGCTGGCCCTGCTGCCCTTGGCCGCCTGCAATCGCGAAGTCCCCGCACCGGTGACCGGCGCCGATGCCGCGACCGCCGCGGCCGGTGCCACCGTGGCTGCGGCCAGCGCCGAAGATCCGCAGAAGGCAGCCGCCGCCGCTGCCGCAGCGCAGAAAGCGGAAGAGGAAGCCGCCCGCCTGCCACCGCCGGTCGAAGGCACGGACTTTGTGGTGGTGCCCAATGGCCAACCCTTCGATACGCCGCCGGGCAAGGTCGAAGTGGTGGAGTTCTTCGGCTACGTCTGTCCGTTCTGCGCAGGGGTGGAACCGCAGGTGGCGGCGATGCGCGCCAAGCTGCCGCCGGATGTGAATTTCGTGCTGATTCCGGCCGCCTTCGGTGGCCCATGGGACAACTACGCGAAGGCGTTCTACACCGCCGAGGCGATGGGCCTGGTGCAGAAAACCCATGAAGCGATGTTCCGCGCCATCCATATCGACCACAGCCTCAAGGGCGAAGGCGGGATGGATACGCCGGAAGAAATCGCCGCGTTCTACGCCAACTACGGTGCCGATCCGAAGCAGTTCGTCAGCAGCATGCAGAGCTTCGCAATCGCCACCAAGATCAACCGCGCCCGCCAATACATGACCGCGGCCTACGCCAATGGCGACCAGATGGGCACGCCGACCTTCCTCGTCAACGGCAAATACCGCGTCAAGGGCAAGTCGGCCGATGACATGTTCCGCATCATCAACCAGCTGATCCGGATCGAGCGAGCCAAGCTCGCCGGTGCAACCCCCGCAGCGGCCCCGGCTGCTGCGTCGGCCGCCCCCGCAGCCAGCCCCGCGCCAGCCACCTCACCGGCTACCGCCGGCTGATCACCGGCGCGACGTGGCCGCAATGGGCAAACGCCGGTTGCGGCTGCTGAGTGCGAACATCCAGGCCGGCAACAGCACGCGCGGCTACTCGGACTACATCACCCACAGCTGGTCGCACCTGTTGCCGGGCAACGGCAAGCTCGGCGCGCTGGACGCCATCGCCGCGCTCGCGCAGGACCACGATATCGTCGGCCTGCAGGAAACCGATCCCGGTAGTCTGCGATCCGGCTTCACCAACCAGACCCATTACCTCGCCGAGCGCGCAGGCTTCTCCTGGTGGAGCCACCAACCCAATCGCATGATTGGCAAGCTCGCCACCACCGCCAACGGCCTGCTCAGCCGGATCGAGCCCAGCGCGGTCGAGGAATACCCGCTGCCGGGGCGGATCGGCGGACGTGGGGTGCTGCTGGCGAGTTTTGGCAAGGGTGATGCAGCCTTGAAGGTCGCCATCGCCCATTTGTCGCTGGGCAACCAATCGCGCCTGTCGCAGCTGGCCTTCATTGCCGAGTTGCTGAGCAATCAAGACCACGCGGTCCTGATGGGAGATTTCAATTGCGACCCCGGCTGCCGGGAAATGCGCACGCTGTTCCAACAGACCCAGCTGCAGCCGCCATCACAGCGCATCCCGACCTTCCCGTCCTGGCGCCCGCAACGTGCAATCGACCATTTGCTGGTGACGCCGGCACTGTCGATCGCCGGCATGCGCGCGGTGCCGGCGGCGCAATCCGACCATCTCGCGCTTTCGGTTGAACTCGACGTGCCGGAAGCAGCGCTGCGCTGAGTCCACATGGCCTGCGCCATGCGCCACGCGCTGCGCTTGCGCTGGAATGCGTTCATGGCCCCTCGGTTATAGTCCCGCCATGCACAAAATCGCACCGTTGTTGGTCATCACTTTGCTCGGCGGGATGGCCACGCTATCCGCATGCAAAGCCAAGTCTCCCGATCCGCAATCGCAGGCACCCACACTTGCACCCGCCCGGATTGCTTCGCCCGACCCGGCATTGAAGGCGGCGTTCGATACCGCCGACCGCACCGGCTTGAGTGACATCGCCCTGGCCGGCTTTCGCGGCCAGCCACTGGCCGGCTGGCTGGAATTCGCTTCGCTGCGACGCCAATTCGATACCTTGCCGGTCGCACGTGGCAGCGCCTTCCTGTCGGCGCATCCCGACGAGCCGGTGGCTACCGCCTTCCGCAACGAATGGCTGACGGCGCTCGCCAAGCGCAACGAATGGCAGGCCTTCCTCGCCGCCTGGGATCCGGGAATCGACAACGCGAGCTTGCGCTGCCTGCGCCTGCAGGCCTTGATGGCGGTCAGTCGCACCGATGCACAGTGGACCCGCGAAGCGCAGGACGCCTGGCGCAGTACGGGCAAATCGTTGCCGACGCAATGTGACGCCCCGATGGCCCTGCTCGCGGCACAAGGCGGCCTCAGCGACGCCCTGCGTTGGGAGCGATTCGACCTTGCCGTCGATGCCGGCCAATCCGGCGTCATGCGTGCGATTGCGCGCGGCTTGCCTGCCGCAGAGGCCGCACAGGCAAACGTCTGGGCGGCCTATCTCGATGCCCCCAATGGCCGTGTCGAGGCTTGGCCCAAGACCGCGCGCAGCCGACTGGTCGCGGCGGCAGCACTTGAAAATCTCGCCAAGAAAAATCCCGGCGCAGCTGAAGCACTGCTGCCGACGGTGGCCAAGACGCTGGTGTTCACCGACGTCGAACGCGGGCGGGTACTGGCCGAGGTCGCCCTGCAGTCGGCTGCCGATTTCTCCCCCGAGGCGGCGCGTCGGCTGGCCGCAGTCCCGGAGCCGGGCTTTGATGCGAACCTGCGCGAATGGCAGGTCCGCGAAGCCCTCTCGCGCAGCGATTGGGCGGGCGCCTTGGCCGCAATCAAGCGTATGCCGGAGGCGCAGCGCATTGATTCACGCTGGCTGTATTTCGCCGCCCGCACCAGCGCTCTGACCGGCGACACTGCAGGTGCGAAGGCACTTTACGCAAAAGCCGCACGCAGCGCCGATTACTACGGCTTCCTCGCCGCGGATCGGCTGGACCAACCTTATGCCCTGTGTCCGTTGCCTTCGAGCGCCACACCCGCGGCGAAACTGGCCATCGCGCGTGATCCCGGCATCGTGCGCGCGGTGCAGTTGTTCATGCTCGGCCGCAAAGCGTGGGCGGTGAAGGAATGGAATGCGGCGGTGGCGCGCTTCAGTGCCCCGCAACGCTGGCTGGCGGTCGAGGTCGCACAGGACAATGGCTGGTTCGATCGCGGCGTGTTCGGGCTGGTGAACGTCGGTGGCAAGCGCTATCAGGACGAACAGCGCTTGTACCAGTTGCGCTTCCCCTTGCACCACGATGTCACGATTCGCCGTGAGGCCACCCGCAACGATCTCGATCCCGCTTGGGTGGCCGCCGAGATCCGGGCCGAGTCGATCTTCGACCCGCAGGCACGCTCCAGCGCCGACGCACGCGGCCTGATGCAAGTATTGCCTTCGACGGGAGCCACCCTCGCCCGCCGCCTCGGCGTGCCGCTTGCGGGTGCGGATGGCCTTTACGATGCCGACACCAATATCACCCTCGGCACCGCCTATCTACGCCAGTTGATGGATCGCTTCAACGGCAAGCCCTACCAGGTGATCGCCGGTTATAACGCCGGCCCGGGCGCGGCCAATCGCTGGCTGGCGGCACGCCCGACACTGGATCCGGACTTCTGGGTCGAAACCATCGGCTACAAGGAAACTCGCGACTATGTGGCCCGCGTGCTCGGCTTCAGCACGCTCTACGACTGGCGGCTCAACGGCGATGCACGCCGCATCAGTGATCGCATGCTCGGGATCACCAATGGCCCGCGCAAGGGCTTTGCCTGCCCGGAGACGCCCGCATCGGTTGCGATTCCGCCCCCACCGTCGGTTCCTTCGCGCCGCTGACGCGGCCAACAGTCAGCCGCGCATGGCCTTCATTCCTGAACACGCGAGACGCTACCTTGTCGGCGGTGCCGTGCGTGATGCCCTGCTCGGCCTGCAAGCGGGGGATCGCGACTGGGTGGTGGTCGGTGCCAGCGTGACGCAGATGCTGGACGCCGGCTACAAGCAGGTCGGACGCGATTTCCCGGTATTCCTGCATCCGCATACCGGCGAGGAATACGCACTGGCGCGGACCGAGCGCAAATCCGGCCGCGGCTATACCGGCTTCATTGCACATGCCGATCCCTCGGTGACGCTCGACGACGATCTGCGTCGGCGTGATTTCACCATCAATGCGATTGCGCAGGCCGAGGACGGCACGCTGGTCGATCCGTTTGGCGGCGCGGGCGACATCCGCGATCGCGTGCTGCGTCATGTCAGCGAGGCCTTCATCGAAGACCCGTTGCGGGTGCTGCGTGCGGCACGTTTCATGGCCCGGCTGGCACCGTTGGGCTTCCGCGTCGCGCCGGAAACGGTGACGCTGATGCGCGAGATCGCTGCGAGCGGCGAGCTTGCCGCACTCGTGCCCGAACGGGTCTGGCAAGAACTGGCGAAGGCGCTGCGCTGCGCCCAGCCTTCCGCCTTCCTGCGCACCTTGCGCGAAGCCGACGCCTTGCACGCGGTCCTGCCGGAAGTGGACGCGCTGTATGGCGTGCCGCAGCGCGCCGACTTCCACCCGGAAGTCGATACCGGCGTCCACCAGCAACTGGTCTGTGACATGGCCGCGCAGCTGGCACCCGGCGACGATCTGATCGGCTATGCCGCGCTATGCCACGACCTCGGCAAGGCCCTGACCCCACCCGAGGAATGGCCCAGCCATCGCATGCACGAGCAGCGCGGCATTGAACCCACCATCGCCATGTCACAGCGCCTGAAAGTACCGACCGAGCACCGCGAATTGGCGGTGATGTGCAGCCGCGAACACCTCAACATCCATCGCATCGCCGAGCTGAAACCCGCCACGGTGCATGACCTGATCGCGCGCTGCGACGGCTTCCGCAAACCAGCCCGCATCGATCAACTGGCCCGTGTCTGCGAGGCCGACGCGCGTGGACGTGCGGGCCTGTCGGCATCACCCTATCCGCAAGCCACCAGCTTGCGGCGGCTGCACGCCGCGGCGATGGCGGTCGGCAGCGAGGCCATCATCGCCCGAGGCATCACCGGCCCCGCGTTCGGCGAAGCCCTGCGCAAGGCGCGAATCGACGCAATCAGCCAAGCCCGGTCACAGGCGTCGATCGATCCGTAGCAGCAAATCACGCAGCGGCGTGAAGGCCGAGGCCAAGCCAATCAGGACGCCAATGGTGTTGGCCAGCGCATCCGCGCGATCCGCCATCCGCCCGAGGCCCATGGTGCCCTGCAGGTACTCCAATCCGATCCCGAGAAAAACCAGCATCACGCAGACCATGCCCCACGACGCGCGACGTTGGAACAATTGCACTGCACCGGCCGCCAGCAGCGCGTAGGCAGCACCGTGTTCCAGCTTGTCGCTGATGCCCACCAGCGGCAGATCGCGCGCCGGCAGCAAGGAGCCGATCACCACGACCGCGATCGCCAGCATCCACAACCCGGTCCACAACCACGGCCGCCGGAACGGCTTGAGCGAGCGTCCGAGGATGGGCCGTCGCGCACTCATAGCCGATGGCTCAAATCGCCCAGAGGGAACGCCGTATCGAACTCGACTTCGCGCTGGAAGCCCATCGCCTGGAAGCGCTCGCCCATCTCACTGGGCAAGGTCAACCGCTTGGCTTGCTGGCGCAGGTTGTGCCGCGCCACCTCATCTGCCGCCTGCGCTTCGGCAGCCAGCAAATGCTCGTCCAGGCGATTGCCCAGCAGGAAGCTGGATTGCGCGCAGTAACCGGAAAATTCAAAGCCGGCGCCGACGCCAGCCTCGGCCAGTGCAGTGAAATCCACCGAGGCGGTGATGTCCTGCAGACCCGGCCATGCGAATACGTCATCGACCAGATGATGCTGGCGGAACGCACGCAGGGTGCCGTCACTGCGCTCCGGAAGGTAGAACTCCGATCGCGCGTACCCGTAATCGACGAACAACAACGCACCACGCCGCAAGCCACCGACGACCGCCTGGATCCAGTACGGCAGTTGCACCAAGGCTTCGCTGCGGTAGCCATCGACGAAGGGTTCCGGCAACTGCGCCTCGATCCGGCGCACCGCCGCCTCCAGCATGGCGTCGGCCGGCCGCTCGCAACGCACGAAGCGGCCCTCGCCATCCAGCGCCACGCCCTCTTCGCAGACCTGTCCCTGCGCAATGACGAAGCGTGAGACCGGCAGGGCATCGATCACCTCATTGGCGAACACGATCCCGTCCCATGGGTCCTGGATCGGGCCATCCAGCCACTCCACTCGTGCGAACAGCGCGGGTGACAAACGCGCCTGCAAGCGCTCTCGCTGGCGCTCACGGAGGTCGGCACTGGGTTCGAGGATGGCGTAGCGCGCAGGCAACGCGCCGCTGGCCTGGAAGTGTTCCAACGCCGCCTCGGCGAATGCACCGCTGCCGCCACCCAGTTCCACGAATTGCGCGCCCTTGCCGGCCTGTCGCAACGGCTGCGTCAAGGCATCGGCCACGCAGGCGGCAAACAGCGGCGACAGCTCCGGCGCGGTGATGAAATCGCCGCTTGCACCGAACTTGTGTGCCCCTGCGCTGTAGTAGCCCAGCCCCGGCGCATACAACGCCAGCTCCATGAATTTCCAGAACGGGATCGCGCCACCGGCGGCGATGATCTGTTCCTGGATCAGCCCACGCAGTCGCGCGCTGTGTGCCTGCGCGTCGCCTGACGGTTCCGACGGGGGGGCCGCCATCACGCGAACCCCATGCGCCGTCCGGCACTTTGCCCCGGGCCGGACAACACCCGCACCTCGATGGCCGCGATGCCATGCGCCTGCAACGCCTCGCGATCCTCACCCAGACGCTGCAGGAACCACGCGGCGAACTCTTCCAGCGTCGCGTTCTCGATCGGAAGCAGCTTCACATCGCTGCGCAGGAACGGGATGCGCTGGCCATTGAAATGCGCGAAGACGTGCTCGCCTTCCTCTTCGATCCGCAGGTATTGCGAGCGCGTCGGCAGGATCATCCACTCGTTCAACTCGCGACACAGCGCCACCACGCGATCCTTGTAGATGCCGTAGTCGAAGCACATGCCATTGCCGAGCATGCGCGCCTCGATATCGACCTCGACCCGGAAGTTGTGGCCATGCAGGCGCTCGCGCTCATGCGCGTTGAAGAGGGTGAAATGCGCGGCGGAGAACTTCATGTTCTCTTTTGCAAGCCGGATGGTGACAGTCTCGCTCACTGGAAATCGCCCTCGCCGATGTCCCCCAATTGCGGCCGCATCACGATGTCCTCGACCACGCTGCGCGCCGACAGCGACCACGCCGACCACGCCATCTCGGCCACATCCTCCGCCGGCATCAAGCGCTCGGGCGGCAAGGGCACGCCATCCCACGACGCGGTCAAGGTCGCGCCGGGCAATAACGCCACCACGCGCACGCCATGCGGCTTCATTTCCTCGCGCAGGTTGCGCGAAAAACCATACAGCGCGTGCTTGGCGATGCTGTAGGAGCCACCGTTGGGATACGCGGCAATCGATGCGGTGCTGCAGACATTGAGCACCATGCCGCTGCGTCGCGCGATCATTGCCGGAAGCAAGCGCTTGGTCAGCCGATACGCCCCGAACAGGTTGGCCTGCAGCATGTCCAGCAGCGCGTCGTCGTCCTCTTCGCCAATGGCACCGGGGCGGAAGGCACCGGCGTTGTTGACCAGCAAGTCGACCTGGCCGTGGCGGGCAAGTACGTCACGTGCCAATGCGTCCACCGCGACTGCATCGCGCAGGTCGCAGGCATGGCATTCGACCTGCGGCAAATCCGCATGCAGGGCATCCAATCCGGCCTGCCCACGCGCGCAGGCGATCACGGTTGCACCTTCGCGGGCGAAGCGTTCGACGATGGCGCGGCCGATTCCGCGCGATGCGCCGGTCACGAGTACCACACTCATTCAAAACTCCCACGCTCGATTTCCACACCCACCGCTGCTGCGTTCTCCAGCGCCGAGGGCTTGGATAACTTCAAACGCACGGCCTTGACCCCGAACTCGGTGAGGATCAATTCGGCGCAACATTCGGCCAGGGTTTCGACCAGCTGGAATTCGGTCTGCGCCACGTAATCGGCCAGCCGCAGGCTGACCGCCTCATAGTCCAGCGCATCGGCGAGGGCATCGCTGCTGGCGGCGATGCGATTGTCGCAACGCATCCGGATATCCAGCACCAGCAACTGCGGCGCGTGGCGCTCGCGGTCGTGCACGCCGATCAGGGCAGGCAGGCGCAGGCCTTCGATGAAAACGGTATCCACGGGATTCGGGAGACGGGAGACGGGAGTACTGAAAGGCTACCTGCTCTGGCGGCGTTTACCAATCACGCCACCAATCCCGGCAATGTCGCCATATCCCAGCGCGGGGTGGCGCGGATCGCGGCATCATCGTACTGCCCGGCTTGCAGCCGTAGCGCACCGGCGAAGGCGATCATCGCGCCGTTGTCGGTACACAGCGATGGCCGCGGGAAACAGGCGCGACCGCCGCGCCGTTCGCACATCTCGGCCAGCTTCGCGCGCAGGCGCTTGTTGGCACCTACCCCGCCAGCCACGATCAGCACATCGCAACCGGCGGCATCCAGCGCGCGTTCGCATTTGATCGCCAGGGTATCGACCACCGCATCCTCGAAACCACGGGCAATGTCGGCGCGGGTCTGGTCGGATTGGTCGCAATCGCGCCACGCCAGCAGCACCTGGGTCTTCAAGCCGCTGAAGGAAAAATCCAGCCCCGGTCGATCGGTCATCGGGCGCGCGAACTTGAAACGCCCCGGCACGCCCTGTTCGGCCAGTCGCGCCAGATGCGGCCCGCCCGGATAGGGCAGGCCCATCATCTTGGCGGTCTTGTCGAAGGCCTCGCCGGCGGCATCGTCGAGCGTCTCGCCCAGCAGGCGATAGCGACCGATGGCATCCACCGCAATCAATTGGGTATGCCCGCCGGACACCAGCAAGGCCACGAACGGCGGTTCCGGTGCGCCGTCTTCCAGCAACGGCGCCAGCAGGTGGCCTTCCATGTGATGGACGGCCAGCGCCGGCACTTCCAGCGCCCACGCCAGCGAGCGCCCGACCGCCGCGCCGACCAGCAGCGCGCCGACCAAGCCCGGCCCTGCGGTGTAGGCCACGCCGTCGATATCCGACAGCTTCAGTCCCGCCTCGTCCAGCGTCTGCCGGATCAGCGGCAGCAGTTTGCGCACATGGTCGCGGCTGGCCAGCTCCGGCACCACCCCGCCGTATTCGGCGTGCAGCGCGATCTGGCTGTAGACGGCGTGCGCGCGCAGGCCGGCCGCACCGCCGGTGACGATGTCGTAGACCGCCACCCCGGTCTCGTCGCAGGAGGTTTCAATACCGAGCACATTCATCCGCCCATCTTGCGCTCAAACCTCCGGCGCTGCTACCATGTGCAGCTTCCTGCCGCTCAGGCAGGCCTTACGAGACGAGAGTTCCGAATGCCCAGCGTCAAAGTCCGCGAAAACGAGCCCTTCGAGTTTGCCCTGCGTCGCTTCAAGCGCACCTGCGAAAAGGCCGGCGTGCTGGCCGAAACCCGCAAGCGCGAGTTCTACGAAAAGCCGACCCAGGAACGCAAGCGCAAGGCCGCCGCCGCGGTCAAGCGTCAAGCACGTCGCGCCGGGCGCGATGTGACCAAGCGCCAGCGCCTGTACTGAGCGCATTGCCCGCTGCAGAAGCCGGCACGCGCGAGCGTGGCCGGCTTTTTCGCGTTTCTGCCCCATTGATTCCGAGAGCAAGTCCATGAGCCTCAAGCAACAACTCACCGATGACATGAAGGCCGCGATGAAGGCCGGCGAGAAGGATCGCCTCGGCGTCATCCGCCTGATCAATGCCGCGATCAAGCAGAAGGAAGTCGACGAGCGCATCGAGATGACCGATCCGCTGGTGCTGGCCGTGCTGGAGAAGATGGTCAAGCAGCGCAAGGATTCGATCACCCAGTTCGAAGCCGCCGCGCGCGACGATCTGGCCGCGATCGAAAAGTACGAGCTGGGCGTGATCGAAGCCTACCTGCCGGCCAAGCTGGGTGAGGCGGAAATCCTTGCCGAAATCGACAAGGCGATCACCGCCAGCGGTGCCACCTCCGCAGCCGACATGGGCAAGCTGATGGGCGTACTCAAGCCAGCGCTGGCCGGCAAGGCCGATATGGGATTGGTGTCGAAGCTGGTGAAGCAGAAGCTGGGCTGAGCCATGGCCGACGCGCATCCGCTGCTGTCGATCCGTGCAGCCTGCGTCGATGACGTGGGCCTGATCCACCAGCTGATCGCCGAGTTGGCCGAGTACGAACGGCTGCCCGATGCCGCGGTCGCTACCGAAGACGGCCTGCGAGTGCAGTTGTTCGGCGCGCATCCGGCCGCCGAAGTCCTGATCGGCGAGGTCGACGGCGAGGCGGTCGGTTTCGCCCTGTTCTTCCACACCTTCAGCACCTTTGCCGGCAAGCGCGGGCTGTACTTGGAAGACCTGTTCGTGCGCCCGTCCTTCCGCGGCGTCGGCCTCCGCAAACACCTGATGGCCGCACTGGCGCGGATCGCGCTGCAGCGCGACTGCGCTCGCTTCGAGTGGAGCGTGCTGGACTGGAATACGCCCTCGATCGGATTCTACCGCAGCATCGGCGCAGTCGGCATGGACGAATGGACCGTACAGCGACTCGAAGGCGCGGCCCTGCATGCGTTGGCGGCGCGCGACGAACTCTGACGCATCGCAAGACAGCCACGCCTCTACACTAGCCGGATGGCACGCATCCCCGACGCCTTCATCGACGACCTGCTGGCACGCTCCGACATCGTCGAAGTGGTCGGCGCGCGGGTGCCGCTGAAGAAACAGGGCCGCGAATACGCTGCGCGCTGCCCGTTCCACGACGAGCGCTCGGCCAGCTTCACCGTCTCGCCAACCAAGCAGTTCTACCACTGCTTCGGCTGCGGCGCGCACGGCACCGCGCTGTCCTTCCTGATCCAGTTCGACCGGCTGGAATTCCTCGATGCGGTCGAGGAGCTGGCCAAGCGCGTTGGCATGGAGGTGCCGCGCGACACCACCCAACGCAACGCCAACCCGGAAACCCGCGACCTGTACGTCGCGATGGAGGCGGCGTCGACGTTCTTCCGCAGCCAGCTGGCACGCAGCGACAAGGCCCGCGCCTATGTCGGCAAGCGCGGCATCGCAGCCGACATCATCGAGCGTTACGCCATCGGTTATGCGCCCGATGGATTCTCGGCGTTGCGCGATGCCCTCGGCACCGATCCGCAGCGGATGCAGTTGCTGGAGCGAGGCGGGCTGTTCTCGAAGAACGACAAGGGCCACGTCTACGACAAGTTCCGTGACCGCCTGATGTTCCCGATCCACGACCGGCGCGGTCGTGTCATCGCCTTCGGTGGCCGCGTGATCGACCCCGAAGATTCGCCGAAGTATCTCAACTCGCCGGAGACCGCGCTGTTCCACAAGGGCCGCGAACTGTACGGACTGTGGCAGGCGCGCCAGGCCAATGCCAAGCTCGACCGCCTGATCGTGGTCGAAGGCTATATGGACGTGGTGGCGCTGGCGCAATACGGCGTGGCGCAGGCGGTGGCGACGCTGGGCACCGCGACCACGCCGGACCACGCCGAATTGCTGTTCCGCAATGCACCGGATGTGTATTTCTGTTTCGATGGCGACCGCGCCGGCCGCGCGGCGGCGTGGAAGGCATTGGAATCAGTGCTGCCGCGCATGAAGGATGGCCGTCAGGCGCTGTTCTTGTTCTTGCCTGACGGCGAAGACCCCGATTCGCTGGTGCGCAAGGAGGGCGTGGCCGGCTTCGATGCGCGCCTGCGCGCCGCGACCCCGCTGTCCGAATTCTTCTACGCGCACATGTCGAACGACGTGAACCTCGCCAGCCTCGACGGCAAGGCCCGCCTGGCCGAACGCTGCAAACCCTTGCTCGCGCAAATCCCCGATGGCGCCTTCAGCGATCTGATGCGCCAGCGCCTGACCCAACTCACCGGCGTCGGCATGCGCGCCAGTTCGCCGCAAACGCATGTGCCGGTGCAGCGTCCACAGCGCACGGGCGGCGGCAGCCAGAAGCCCAGCCTGATCCGCACCGCGATCACCCATCTCCTGCAACGTCCCGGCCTCGCGCTGGAGCTGCGACCGCCGCATGCCTTCGCCGCGCTGCGTCAGCCCGGTATCGAGCTGTTGTCGGAACTGGTGTTGTTGATCGGCGAACGCCCGGACATCACCACCGGCGCACTGCTGGAACAGTTCGACGGCCGCGAAGAGCTGCCGACCCTGCAGAAACTGGCGGTGCTCGACCTGCCTGGCGAAGACGCCAACCTGCGCGCGGAATTCCTGCACGCCATCGGCCAACTCGACAAGCAGGTGTTGCAACAGCGCATCGAGGAACTGCAGCAACGGCAGCGCGAGGGAAACCTCGATGCCGGGGAAACCCGCGAACTGCTGGAGCTGTTGCAGGCACGGCTGCGCGCCTGAACCCGGTTCGGCGTTGCGCCCGCGCCGGACCAGAGAGGCTTGTCAGGTTTTCGCCACTTTTTGCGTGTCTCTTCCTGACACCCTGCTATCCCCGAACTTCAGCTGAAAGGACCCTGCTCCATGCGCCTTGCCCCAATCCTCGTCGGCACCCTGCTGGGTGCCCTGCTCGCCCTCCTGCCTTCGACCGGCCTTGCCGACGCCACCGAACCGACCAAGGACCTGCCGGGTTCCAGCGATCCCGCCTGGCTGAAGCGCTTCGAGGGCAGCTTCATCATCAGCTACGACCATCGCGGCTTCGACGCGATGGAATTCCCGGCCTCCAAACTGGTGGTCGATACCAGCGAGCGCCGCGACGCCATGAACAACCAGCTGGCGATCGCGCCGAGGACGGTCCATGCCGAAGGCGAATACACCCGCCTGCTCTACATCGCCCCGGAACAGGCCTCGCCGCTGGAGGTGATCCGAAACTACATCAACGAGATCAAGGCCAATGGTGGCCGGCTGCTGTACGGCTGCCGCGATGAGGGCTGCGGCGGCAGCATGGAAGGCAATACCCACGGCGGCGGCACCCAGGGCCTGCTGGAACAGCTCTACCCCAGCAAGCGGATCAAGGATGCCGATTTCAGCAACGGAAAATGCGCCAGCGGTGGCGACCCCACCGAACAGCGCTACATCCTCGCGCAGTTGCCGGACGGCAGCGGCGGCATGCGCAGCGTGGCGGTATACACCTTCGGGCTGGAAGGCGACATCTACTGCACCGCGCAGAAAGACCGCACCGGCGTGCTGGTGGTTGCCGTCTCACCCAAGGCCATGCAGAACCGGATGGTCACGGTGACCTCCGACGAGATGCGTCGCGCGCTGGAGACCGCCGGCCACATCGCCCTGTACGGCATCTATTTCGACACCAACAAGTCGCAAGTCAAGCCGGAGTCAAAGCCCACCCTGGAACAGATCGCCAACCTGCTCAAGCAGATGCCGAACCTGCGCCTCGGTGTGGTTGGGCATACCGATAATGTGGGCGACGATGCTTCCAACCAGCAGCTCTCCCAGCGCCGCGCGAGCGCAGTCGTCACCGCCCTGGTGGAAGACTACGGGATTGCCGCATCGCGGCTTGCGCCCAGCGGCGCAGGCGAGACCAAACCGGTGGCCGCCAACACCGACGAAGCCGGGCGGGCGAAGAATCGCCGGGTGGAGCTGGTCAAGCTCTGAGAAATCGGGCAGGCAGCGGCTTGCTCACGCCGTTGCCTGCGCAACCCGCATACTCAACCGCGCAATGCCGCCTCGATCGCGGCGACATCGATTTTTCGCATGCCCATCATCGCCGCGAATGCACGTTTGGCCGCGGCCGGATCGCCCCCGGCAACGGCCTCGACGAGCAGCCTCGGCGTGATCTGCCAGGAAATGCCCCACTTGTCCTTGCACCAACCGCACTGGCTTTCCTGCCCGCCGTTGCCGACGATGGCGTTCCAGTAGCGATCGGTTTCCGCTTGATCCTCGGTCGCGATCTGGAAGGAAAACGCCTCGCAATGCTTGAACGCTGGACCACCATTGAGGCCGAGGCATGGAATGCCCATGACCGTGAATTCCACGGTCAGGGCGTCGCCTTCCTGGCCTGAGGGGTAATCCCCGGGTGCGCGATGCACGGCACCCAGCGTCGAATCCGGGAAGGTGTCGGTGTAGAAGCGTGCCGCCGCTTCGGCATCGCCATCGAACCACAGGCAGATCGTGTTCTTCGCCATCGTCGCCATGTGCGTCCTCCAGCCCAGTCGGCTGCAGTTTGCCAGCTCAATCCATCGCCTTCCACGACCGGCGCAAGGTCTCGCGGATGCGGATATGGCGATCCGCGACGTGCGCCTCTTTCAACCGCCGGCGATGCGCCGCCAGGATGTCGCCACGCGTGAGGATGCCGATCAGCACGCCGGGCTCATGCTCATCCACCACCAGCACGCGACCGACCTGCTCGGCCACCATGTGGTCGGCTGCTTCGCGCAGGGAATGCTGGGCATGCACCAGCACCGGCGCACGCTTGAGCATGTCGCCGATCCGGCGGATGTTCGGATGCTCGGGTGACAACAGGTCGCGACGCGTCACCACGCCGCGGATGCGGCCGGCATCGTCCACCACCGGGAAGCCGTGGTGTTTGTAGTCCGGCTGGCCGGAATAGATTTTCTCGCGCACGTCGCCGAGCGCCTCCGCGGTGCGCAGCGCGACGACATCGCGGCTGCAGGCCTTGCCGACATCGACCTGCTCCAGATAATCGGCCGCGTATTCGCTGGGCACGCGCACGCCGCGGCGGACGATCTTCTCGGTCATGATCGTGTTGCGCATCAACAATGCGGAGACCAGGTAAGCCGCGGTGCAACCGCCCAGCAAGGGCAGCAGGCCGTGTGCTTCCTGGGTGGTCTCGAAGGCGAACACCACCGAGGTCAGCAGCGCACGCGATGCGCCGGCAAAGATCGCCGCCATCCCGACCAGGGCGGCAATACGCGTATCCACGCCCAATGCCGGGGCCAGCGCGACCACCGCAAATCCGGCCAAGGCCCCCAGTGCACCGCCGATGGTGAACATCGGGGCCAGCGTGCCGCCCGATGTGCCGCTGCCGAGCGCGATCGACCACGACAGGAACTTCATCACGCACAGGAAGGCCAGCGCGCCGATCGCCAGATGCCCGCTGACGATCGCGGTGATGTTGGAATAGCCCACGCCCAGGGTCAGCGGCGCGAAATAACCGATCACGCCCACCGCCACGCCGCCGATCGCCGGCCACCACATCCAGTGGATCGGCAATTTCTCGAACGCATCTTCGATGCCGTAAACGATGCGGGTCAGGCCGACGCTGACCAAGCCCATCAGCGCACCCAGAAGCACATAGACAGACAAGGCCCCAAGCCCCGGCTCGGCCACCGTCGGCATCGGGAATACCGGCCCGCTTCCGACCGTGGCATAGCGCACGCCAGCCGCAGCGACAGTGGCCAGCGCGACCGGAATCAGCGAGCGTGGGCGCAATTCGAACAACAGCAATTCCACTGCCAGCACCACCGCCGCCACCGGTGAACCGAAGATCGCGGTCATCCCGCCCGCCGCACCTGCGGCCAGCAGCACCTTGCGCTCCTGTCCGGTGATATGCAGCACCTGGCCGAGGAACGAACCGAGTGCACCACCGGTGGCGATGATCGGACCCTCGGCACCGAATGGCCCGCCGGTGCCGATCGCGACCGCCGACGACAGCGGCTTGAGGATGGTGATTCGCGGTGGAATCTTGGACTCGTTGAGCAGGACCTGTTCCATCGCCTCGGGGATGCCGTGGCCGCGGATCGCGCGCGAACCCCAGCGCGCCATCAGCCCGACGATCAGGCCGCCGATGACCGGCACCACCATCACCCAAAGCCCAAGCTGGTTGTCGGAGGGCGAGACCGCCTCCATCGACCAGCGTCCGTAAAAGGCCAGATTGGTGACCAGATCGATCAACGCCACCAGCACGCGCGCGATCAGCGATGACAGCAGGCCGAGCAGGACCGCGACCGTGCAAATCCACAGCACGCGCAAATCGACCAGCCGCGTCCTGCGCGGCATCCGCGCCGACTCCAGGCTGGCGGCAAGGCCGGGTGAAACGGGCATCCCTTGCGCCATGGAGGCGTCATCGAGATGCGACGGATGCGGATCGGAAGGCGTCATGTCGACACTGTTGCGTTGCAGCAGTCGACTATCGTAGCCCGCGGGAGCGAAGATTTCAGGTCTGGGGGGTTATGGCGCTCCCGGAACACCTTTGCAGCACTCCGGGGCTGATGCTACGCGGGGGGCCTGCGATGTGTGCAATCGCGGGGGGCATATCTCACCCTGTGGGAGCGCACCGAGGCCGCTGGCCGAGGGGCGCGATTGCGTGCTGGGATGCAGTGATCGCGCCCCTGTGGTGCGCCTATATGTGTTGGCGGCGGTCGCGCCCCTGTGGTGCGCTCCTGCAAATGGTCGCCTCTCATGCGCCTGGCGGGCTGCCCCCAGCAAGCGGTGAGAAGGAACATCAATTGTCGCGCGGGGAAGCGCCATCGGCTTCGACCAGCAACAACGCGCGCTTGCGCTCAACACCCCAACGATAGCCCGCAAGCGCACCATCGCTACGGACCACACGATGGCAGGGAATCGCGACCGCCAGCGTATTGGCGGCGCAGGCCTGCGCGACCGCACGCACGGCCTTGGGACTGCCGATGCGCGTGGCGATTTCGGCATAGCTGGCGGTGGTGCCTGCCGGTAGCTTTCGAAGCGCTTCCCAGACCCGTTGCTGGAAGGCGGTACCGCGGATGTCCAGCGGCAGTTCTAGGCCGATGGCGGGCGCTTCGACGAAGCCCACCACCCGCGCCACCAGCTGCTCGAACGCGGCATCCCCGCCCACCAGCTCGGCGCGCGGGAAGCGATCCTGCAGTTCGCGCAGCAGCGCGTCGGCATCATCGCCCAGTGAGATCGCGCACACGCCCCGCTCGCTGCGTGCGACCAAGATCGCCCCGAGCGTGCACTGGCCGAGTGCGAACGCGATCCGCGCGTCCGCGCCGCCACGTCGGTATTGCGCGGGCTTCATGCCAAGCAGGCCATCGGCGCTGTCATAGAACCGACTGCTGGCGTTGAAGCCGGCATCGAATAGCGCATCGGTCACCTTCGCACCGGGCTTCGCCAGCGCCGTACGCAGCGCCTTGCCGCGCTGCGCCTGTGCGTAGGCTTTCGGGGTCACGCCGGTGATCGCCTTGAAGATGCGGTGGAAATGGTGCGGGCTCAGGCCCGCCGCGCGTGCCAGCGCGTCCAGCGAAGGCGACACCTCGGCCTGTTCGATGCGGCGACACGCGGCGGCGACCAAGGCGGCATCGCGGCGGGTCTTTGCGGCAATCGCGAGTGCGTTCATGCCGCCACTGTAGTCCCGCTGGTGCAGGCAAACATCCCGATTCTTGCGCTCAGCGCACCTTGCGGAAGGTCAGGTTGAGGCGCTGCTCGCCCAGCACGGGGTGTCGCCCCGGCCGGATCGGCAGCACGCCGTGGAAGCGCATGCGATCCGCGCCGCCCCAGACCACCACGTCACCATGCACCAGTGGCACCCGCACAGTCTTGTCGCCGCGTGCGAGGCCACCGAACAGGAAGGTGGCCGGCAGGCCCAACGACGCCGACACGATCGGCGCGACGCGGTCGTCCTCGTCGCGATCCTGATGCAATGACAAGCGCGTACCCGGCGCGTAGCGATTGATCAGGCAGGCATCGGGCACATGGCCGTCGAAGCCGGCCTCCGCCGCCGCTGCATGCGCAAGTGTCAGGAAGGACTCCGGAAACGGCGGCCACGCCTGTTCGGTCAAGGGGTCGCAGGCGGAATAGCGATAGCCACGACGATCACTGACCCAGCCCAGCGGGCCACAATTACTCATCGCCACCTGCATGGTGTGACCACCAGGCGTGATCAGGTGACGGAACGGTGACACGGCGGTGATCGCAGCAATTCCCGCCAACAATGCATCGGCAAACGGCAGGGCGAACCCGTGCAGCACGCAGGCCTGCGCCGCCAGATCGGTGCGCAGGCCCTGCGGCGCGGCGAACAGATCGCTCACGATTGCGGTGCGAACTCCATCGCTGGTGCCGCCGTGAACAGTGGCAACAGCCAGTGATCGACCAACAGGAAAGCGAACAGCGCCATCAGGTAGATGATCGAATACTTGAAGGTGCGCATCGCGAAGAATTCATCCGGCGGATCCAGCAGTTTCCATGCGTACCACAGGAACACCGCCCCCAGCACCAGCGCGCCGCCGAGGTAGACCAGGCCGCTCATGTGCACCACCCACGGCAGCACCGAGGCGATCACCAGCAGGATGGTGTAGAGCAGGATCTGCCAGCGGGTGTAGACCACGCCGTGGGTCACCGGCAGCATCGGCACCAGCGCGCGCGAATAGTCCTCGCGGCGGAAAATGGCCAGCGCCCAGAAATGCGGCGGCGTCCACACGAAGATGATCAGCACCAGCAAAAGCGCATAGCCCCAGTCCTGCTCGTTCGCCATGCCGGTGACGGTGGCCCAGCCCAGCAGTGGCGGCACCGCGCCGGCCAGCCCGCCAATCACGATGTTCTGCGGCGTCGCCCGCTTGAGGAAGCCGGTGTAGACGATGGCATAGCCGATCAAGCCGGCGAACGACAGCAGTGCACTGATAGGATTGACCCACAGCAGCAGCACCGCCATCGAGGCGATTCCCAGCACGATGGCAAACGCCAGCACCTGCACCGGCCGCAGCGCGCCGGTGGCGAGCGGGCGATCGGCGGTGCGCGCCATGACCTTGTCGATGCGCTGGTCGAGCAATTGATTGATCGCCGCAGCGCTGGACGCGGACAGCCAGATGCCGACGGTCCCGGCCAGGATCCGCAGCCACGGCCACGGCTCGCCGGGACGGATCGCCAGCAGCATGCCGATGATCGCGGTGAACACGATCAAGGCCACGATCCGCGGCTTGGTCAGCCGCCAGTACTGCGACCACACCGCGCCGCTCATGGCATGCCCTCGGGCGGCCGCAGGCGCGCCAGCAGGGTGACCAGCACGAACAGCAGCGCCACCGCGCCGGCGTTGTGCAGGATCGCGATCGGCAGCGGCAGCGCGAACATCACGTTGCTGATGCCAAGCCCTACCTGGGCGCAGACCAGCAGCGACAATGCGACGCCCCAGCCGCGCAAGCCCGGCATCCGAAGCAGCTTCACCGCCAGGCCCAGCAGGTAGACGAACACCACGCCGGCCATCAGCCGGTGCGCCATCTGGATCGCCACCCGCGCCGGGTTGTCGAGGATGCCGCCTTCGAAATCGACGCCAACGCCGCGCCAGAGCACGAAGCCCTGATGGAAATCATGCTCCGGCCACCAGTAGCCCGCACATTTGGGGAAGTCGGTGCCGCAGGCCCAGGCCGCGTAGTTCGCGCTGGTCCAGCCACCGAGTGCGATCTGCAGGCCAAGCAGCGCCAGCCCACTGATCAATAGCCAACGCAGCAGGCGTGCTTCCGCGCTCAGGATCGGCTGATCGGTGGCCCGCCATGCTGTCCACGTCAGCAGGGCGAAGGTGGTCAGCCCGCCGAGCAGATGGCCCATCACCACGATGGGTTTGAGCAGCCAAGTCACCGTCCACATGCCGAGCAAGGCCTGGAAGATGATGACGGCCAGGGTCAAGGCGCTGACCCGCGCCGCATCGAGGTTCGACCAGCGCAGCGCGGCCTGCAGCAGGATGCCTTCGCCGAGCAAGGCCAGTGCCCCGGCGGTGATGAACTTGATCCGGGCCGCCTCGGGAATGACGTCAGCCGGATGCACCGAGGCCAAGGCATAACCGCCCATGTAGAAATGGATGGAGGTGGCGACCAGTGCGGCGGCCGTCAGGATCTGCCCGATTCCCCAGCGCCGCTTGCGCGCTGCCAGCAGGGCCAGCACCAGTACCAGCACGCCGAGCACGCCGGCGACCATGCGATGGAATTGCTCGCGCCAGGCCTTGCTCGGATCGACCGCGCGGATCGCGGTGGCGGCGTGATCGACAATCTGGTCAACGCGGGTCGGCCAGGTCGCACGGCCGTAGCAGGTCGGCCAATCCGGGCAACTGAGGCCGGCATTGGACAGGCGCACGAAGGCACCGAACACGATCAGGCAGGCGGCCAAAGCCGTCGCCAGCCAGGCGATCCGGTGGAAATGGCGATACAGATGTGACCGTGAGGTCTGGGTCATGGCTCAATTGATCTTCAACAGCTTGGAAAGGTCGTAGCGCCAGTCGCCCGGATCGGCACCGGGTGCATAACGCATCACCACGAAGCCATTCGGGTCGATCAGCCAGACCGGATCGCCGTGGGGATCATCACTCCCGTTGAGCGCGGCCGACAGGCGCGGGTCCGGGCGCAGCAGGTGCACTTCGCGCAAGCCGCTGACATCGCCGGGGGCAGGCCCGATCCACAACACGTGCACGCGATCCGCCTCGCGGCCCATGATGCGCCAGACCTTGTCGAGGTTCTCCAGCAGCTTGACGCACTGCGGCTGGCGATTGCCGCTGCAGTCGCGCGGCGCGGCCACGATCCGCCAGGTGCGCGGCGAGTCGGCCCATCGATACGGACGGCCATCGGCCTGGATCGGCGAGAACTCGCGCAGATCGCCATACGGTTGCAGCATCTGGCCCTTGTTGACGTGACCCGAGGGACGCCAGCCGGAAAAGCGCAGCAAGCCGGCGACCAGCATGGCACCGAAACTCAGGCCGACGATCAGCAGCAAGGTGCCGCGATTGCGGCGCTGCACGGACGATGTGGTGGTTTGCTCGCTCATTTGCGCAACGTCCTGATTGTCAGCACCAGCGCGACGACCAACACCGTCAGCGCCAGCCCGAACCATTGCACCGCATAGCCGAGGTGGCGCTCCGGCGTCAGCGTGTTGGGCAGGATCGCCAGTTCGCGTTCGTTCGGCGCCGCCATCACCCCGTCGTCGTTGGCACGGCGCTGCGAGTCCAACCGCAGCACGCGCGGTGCCAGCTTCATCGGCAAGCGCAAGGTCGCCGCGACGGACGGCATGTCCATGCGCGCCGCCAGCCAGCGCTCGGGGCCGGCCGCAGCCATCGCCGCGCCATGTTGCAGGCCTTCCGCGGGCGGAGGTGCCAGCAGGCCACGCACATGCTGGTCGCCGCGCGCGGGGCAGCCGAACGCTGGCAAGACGCGATCCCCGCCCATCGGGCGCCACCCGGCATCCACCAGCAGCGCCTGTCCGCCGAGATCCGGCAGCAGCACGCAATACATGCGCACGCCGACCACGCCGTCACGCTGCTGGTTGTCCAGCCAGAGGGTGACATTGAGGATGCGGCCATTGCCTTCGCTCCAGTCGTAGGCGGTCGCACGCTTGGGATCGGAAGCCAGCAACAGCGGCTGCGGGTTGTTGCGGGTCAGCGCCTGCGCGGCGTCATCGAGGATCGCCTGCTTTTCGTGCATGCGCGAGAGCTGCCAGCGCCCGGCCTGCGCGAAGCCGGCAGCCACCAGCAAGGCCAGCAGCCACCAGATGATCAGACGTCCCCACGGCAGCTTCACCGCCACGCCCCCCGGGATTGCGATAATGCCTCCCCTGCGCCGGGCGATCCCGGCATGCGAAGCAAGCAGAACGGCATGTTCAAGACCCTGCTCATCGTTGGATTCCTGCTCCTCATCCTCTGGCACCTCGGTGCCGGGCTGTATTACATGCTGGTCGACAAGAGCAGCAGCAAGCGCACGGTGAATTCACTGACCTGGCGGGTGGGCCTCAGCATCCTGCTGGTCCTGATCCTGGTGCTCGGCATCCACATGGGTTGGATCAAGCCGCACGACGTGGGTCAATCCGCAGGCTGATGCGTCAGCGGACGTGAACGCACGAAGGCCGGCATCGCCGGCCCTCGTTGCAACGCTTCATCCGGTCGCCACGGCTCACAGCACGTAGACGAACACGAACAGGCCCAGCCAGACCACGTCAACGAAGTGCCAGTACCACGCCACCGCTTCGAAACCGAAGTGGTTATCGGCACTGAAATGGCCCTTGGCGCAGCGGAACCAGATCACCGCCAGCATGATCGTGCCCAGCGTGACGTGCGCGCCGTGGAAGCCGGTCAGCATGAAGAAGGTCGAACCGTAGATGCCCGAACCGAGAGTCAGGTTCAAGGTGTTGTAGGCGTGCATGTACTCATGCACCTGGTAGTACAGGAACGTCCAGCCCAGCAGCACGGTCGCGGCCAGGAAGGCCAGCAGCACGCCGCGCTTGCCGGCTTTCAGGGCATGGTGGGCGATGGTGATGGTGACGCCCGAACTCAGCAGCAGCATCGTGTTGAGCAGGGGCAGGCCCCAGGCCGGAATGGTCTGATAGCTGCCGCCCCAATTGGCCGGGCCATTGCTCGGCCAGCCGCCGGAGAAACCGGACCACAGCACGGCATGGGTCTCGATGCCATGGCCCTCGCCGTTCAGCCACGGCATCGCGAAGGTGCGGGCATAGAACAGCGCGCCGAAGAACGCGGCGAAGAACATCACTTCCGAGAAGATGAACCACACCATCCCCATCCGGAACGATTTATCGACCTGCTTGTTGTAGTGGCCGCCCACCGACTCGCGGATCACTTCGGCAAACCAGCCGAAGGCGGTCGCGACCAGCAGGGCGATGCCGAGGAAGAACACCTCACGACCCCAGCTGACTTCGCTCAACCAGCAGGCAAAACCGAGCATGGTGGTGAACAGCGAGATCGAGGCGACCATCGGCCAGCGGCTCTTGCTGGGGACGAAGTAGGCGTCCTGGGCGTGGCTACCGTGTGCGGCGTGGGCATTGGCCATGGTGTGTTTCCGGAAAAGTTGAATGGATCAGGGGGCGGCGCGAACCGCTCCAGTCGGCCCGTTGCCCGTGGCGAGTGCCGCGGTCTGGGCTTCGTTCTTGTAGAAAGTGTAGGACAGGGTGACGGTCTGCACGCCGTGCGGCAGCGCCGGATCGATGATGAACCGCACCGGCATGTCGCGCGATTCACCCGGTGCCAGGGTCTGCGCGGTGAAGCAGAAGCATTCGGTCTTGTTGAAATAACGCGAGGCCTGCGACGGTGCGATCGAGGGCACGGCATTGCCGACGATGGCGTGGTCGGACACATTGCGGGCCGAATACAGCGCCTCGTACTGGCGACCGACCTGCACCCGCATCCGCGCCTGCTCCGGCGCGAACCGCCACGGCAGCCGGGAGTTCACGCCGCCATCGAACTGCACCGTCACCCAGCGCGCGTCGGCATCATTCGCCGTCGTCGCCACCGCGGTGGTCGGGCCCTTCTCCAGCCGCACGCCGAGCACCTTCTCGCAGGTGATCCGGTACAGCGGCACCATCGAAAAGGCGAATACGAACGCCCCCAGCGAGAGGCCCAGCATCTTCCACACCCCGAGCGCACCGAGCGGTGATTTGCTCATCGCATGCCCCCGCCGGTCAGGATCACCCATGCATACAGCGCAACCGCTGCCAGCGCGAGCACCCACACCGTGCGCCGCGCACGCTTGCGCGCAGCGGCAACGGCATCCGGGTCACGCTCGGGCTGGGGGGCCATCACCGCGAATGCTCAGTGGGTGGGGTCGTCGTGGGCGAGATCGCCCGGATGGATTTCCGGCGGCGTGTGGAAGGTGTGGTGCGGGGCCGGCGACGGCACCGTCCATTCCAGACCACGCGCGCCCTCCCAGGCACGGGCTTCGGCCTTGGCACCGGTCTTCAGCGAACGCCACAGGATGAATGCCATGAAGAACGGCGTCGGGAACATGCAGATCGCACCGATCGAGCTGACCAGATTCCAGTCCGCGAACACCACGTTGTAGTCCGGGATGCGGCGCGGCATGCCGGCCAGGCCGAGGAAGTGCTGCGGGAAGAACACCATGTTGACGAACACCAGCGTCCACCAGAAGTGGATCTTGCCCAGCGTCTCGTTGTACATGCGGCCGCTCCACTTCGGCCACCAGTAGTAGATGGCGGCGATGATGGCGAACAGCGCGCCGGTCACCAGCACGTAGTGGAAGTGGGCGACCACGAAATAGGTGTCGTGGTATTGGTAGTCGGCCGGCACGATCGCCAGCATCAGGCCGGAAAAACCACCAATCGTGAACAGCACCACGAAGGCGATTGCCCACAGCATCGGGGTTTCGAAGGTGAGCGAGCCGCGCCACATGGTGGTCACCCAGTTGAACACCTTCACCCCGGTGGGGATCGAGATCAGCATGGTGGCGAACATGAAGTAGATCTCGCCGCCCAGCGGCATGCCCGCCACGAACATGTGGTGCGCCCACACGATGAAGGACAGGAAGGCAATTGCAGCAGTCGCGTAGACCATCGCCTGGTAGCCGAAGATCGGCTTGCGGCTGAAGGTCGGGATGATCTCGGACACGATCCCGAACGCCGGCAGGATCATGATGTAGACCTCGGGATGGCCGAAGAACCAGAAGATGTGCTGGTACATCACCGGGTCGCCGCCGCCGGCGGCATTGAAGAAGCTGGTGTCGAAGAAACGGTCGGTCAGCAGCATGGTGACCGCACCGGCCAGCACCGGCATCACCGCCAGCAGCAGGAACGCGGTGATCAGCCAGGTCCAGCAGAAGATCGGCATCTTCAGCAGGTCCATCTGCGGCGCGCGCATGTTGAGGATGGTGGCGATGATGTTGATCGCACCCATGACCGAGCTGACGCCCATCATGTGGATGGCGAAGATCGCGAACGCAAGGTTGTAGCCACCCTGCAACGACAGCGGCGGATACATCGTCCAGCCGCCGGCCGGTGCGCCGCCGGGCAGGAAGAAGGTCACCAACAGCAGCGCGAACGCGAACGGCATGATCCAGAACGACCAGTTGTTCATGCGCGGCAACGCCATGTCCGGCGCGCCGATCTGCAGCGGCACCATCCAGTTGGCGAGGCCGACGAAGGACGGCATGATCGCGCCGAAGATCATCACCAGCGCGTGCATCGCGGTGAGCTGATTGAAGAACTCCGGCTTCATGTATTGCAGGCCCGGTTCGGCCAATTCGGCACGCAGACCGACCGACATCGCCGCACCGACGATCACCATCACGAAGCTGAACACCAGGTACAGCGTCCCGATGTCCTTGTGGTTGGTGGAGAAGAACCAGCGGTCGATGAAGCCCTGCTTGTGGGCATCGTGGCCGTGGTCGTGGCCAATGGCGTCTGGGTGGGTCGCGGACATGTGCTTGCCTTATCGAATGCGGTGCGTGGATCAGCCGGCCGTTGCGGGCGCGGCAGGCGTGGCGGCAGGTGCGGAGCCCGCCTCTGCCGGCGCGGCGGCGGCAGGGGCCGCTTCGGCCGGTGCTGCCTCAGGCGTTGCCGCCGGAGCCGGAGCCGCAGGGGCCGGCGCGGCCGGTGGTGCGTGCTCGGCCTTCTTCGCGGCCAGCCACGCGGCGAATTCCTGCTTGCTCACGGCGCGCACCACGATCGGCATGAAGCCGTGGTCCTTGCCGCACAGCTCGGCGCACTGGCCGCGGTAGATCCCGGGGGTCTCGATCCGCGCCCAGGCCTCGTTGACGAAACCGGGCACCGCGTCCTGCTTGAAGCCCAGCGCCGGCACCCACCAGGAGTGGATGACGTCGTCGGCAGTCAGCAGGAAGCGCACCTTGGTATCGACCGGCAGCACCAGCTCGTGATCGACTTCAAGCAGGTAGTGCGGATCCTCTGCGGCATTGATGACACCACCGGATTGGCGCAGCTCGTTGCTGTGCTGGGCGAGGCGGCTGGTGAAGCTCACGTCCTCGCCGCGGTACTCGTACTTCCACATCCACTGGTAGCCGGTGATCTTGACCGTCATTTCCGAGTCGCGCGTGTCGTACATGCGCAACAGGCCGCTGGTCGCCGGGAAGGCCAGACCGATCAGGATCAGGATCGGGATCGCCGTCCACATCGCTTCCAGCTTGGTGCTGTGGGTGAAGCCCGTATCCGGCACCGCGCCCTTGGACTTGCGGAAGCGGAAAATCGCGATCGCCATCGCGCCGAACACCAGCACGCCGATCACCACGCACACCCACAGCACGATCATGTGGGCGTCGTAGGCGGCCTGCGACGTCGGCGTCACCCCGCGAACGAGGTTGAGTTGCCAGGGATGCGGGTCTGCGGGGCCGGCTGGAGCCGGTTGGGCGTGCAGAGCCCAGGGACAGGCGGCAAGCAGTGCCGCCGCGAGCAGTTTCAAACGACCGGATGTCATCACGTCAGAGCCTTGAATTTGCAGTCCGCCTGCCGAGTCCCCGGGCGCAAAAACCGCCCGAACCGCGCGTTGTCGGGGCCCCGGAACCTAACCTGTTCATGCCAACCACAGCAGTGCCGCGGCCGGCTTGACCTCCATCAAGATTACTGGCGATGCCCGCTTACGGCAACCGTACGGTGCGGGAAGACGCGCTGGCTTACACTATTCGGCCCCGCCGGAGCGACCCACGCGCGCATGAGCAGCGATTCCACGCCAGTCTCCGTCTCAGCCATCCTGAGCCCGGAGCTTCCCGCCATTTCGGCATCCCCGCGCGCGGCGATCACCGCGGGTTGGTCGGTCGATGAAGCCAGCCATGTGCGCGAGCTGCTGGCCATCGCCGAGCTTCCGCCCAGCGACCACGCGATGGCGCAGGAAACCGCCGCCGACCTGGTGCGCCGGGTGCGCTTGCGCGCCAAGGACCAGGGCGTGGTCGAGGCCTTCATGCGCCAGTACGACCTCGGCAGCGAGGAAGGCGTGCTGCTGATGTGCGTGGCCGAGGCGCTGCTGCGCATCCCCGATCAGGCCACCGCCGATGCGCTGATCCGCGACAAACTGGGCGATGCCAACTGGAAGCGGCATCTCGGCCAGTCCGATTCGCTGCTGGTCAATGCCTCGACCTGGGGCCTGATGCTGACGGGCAAGCTGGTGGTGCTGGCCGATGACACCAAGCGCGATGTGCATGGCGCCTTCCAGCGTCTGGTCGGTCGCACCGGCGAGCCGATGATCCGGCTGGCGGTGCGCCAGGCGATGAAGATCATGGGCCACCAGTTCGTGCTGGGCCGGACCATCGCCGAGGCACTGGCACGCAGCCGCAAGGGCGAGGGCGCGAGCTATCGCTATTCCTTCGACATGCTCGGTGAAGCCGCGTTGACCGCCGCCGATGCCGCACGCTATCTCGATGCATACCGCATGGCGATCACCGCGATCGGCCAGGACTATGCGCCACATCGCACGCAGGCGGCAGACGCGGTGTTCTCAGCGCCGTCGATCTCGATCAAGCTGTCCGCGCTGCACCCGCGCTACGAACACGCCAAGCGCGCACGAGTGATGGCCGAGCTGGGGCCGCGCATCCTCGAACTGGCGCAGCAGGCCAAGGCCTTCGGCATCGGCTTCACCATCGATGCGGAGGAAACCGACCGCCTGGAACTCTCGCTCGATCTGATCGAAGCCACCCTCACCGATCCGTCGCTGGACGGCTGGAATGGCTATGGCCTCGCGGTGCAGGCCTACCAGAAGCGCGCGCCGCGGGTGATCGATTTCCTCGCCGATCTTGCCCGTCGCAGTGGCCGCCGCATCCCGGTGCGGCTGGTGAAGGGTGCGTATTGGGATGCCGAGGTCAAGCGTGCGCAGGTCGAAGGCCAGGCCGCCTACCCGCTGTTCACCCGCAAGCAGAACACCGACGTTTCCTACCTCGCCAACGCCCGCCGCATGCTCGACGCCGGCACTGCGTTGTATCCGATGTTCGCCACCCACAACGCGCAAACCATCGCCACGGTCTACCAGATGGCACGACGCATGGCCGACCGACGCGATTTCGAGTTCCAGAAACTGCATGGCATGGGTGACGGCCTGTACGCCGAGGTGGTGCCGGCCAATCGCCTCGACGCGCCCTGCCGGGTGTACGCGCCGGTGGGCTCGCACGAGGACCTTCTGCCTTATCTGGTGCGCCGGCTGCTGGAAAACGGCGCGAATTCCAGTTTCGTCAATCGCATCACCGACGAAGCCATCCCGGTCGAGGATCTCATCCACGACCCGGTGGCCTTCGTGTCGGCGCTCGACAGCATCCCGCATCCCCGCATCCCGCTGCCGGTCGATCTGTACCGCAGCCAGCATCAGCCACGAGACAATTCCATGGGCATCAACCTCGCCAATGACAATGACCTGCGCGCACTGGCCGAATCACTGAACAGTGCCGGTGCCGGCAGTTGGACTGCAGGACCGCTGGTGCCGGGCGCAAGCCCCAGCGGCGCATTTGCCGAGGCCACCAATCCGGCCGACCGACGTGAAGTCGTGGGCCGCTGGCAAGCCACCGACGCCATCACCCTGGAGCATGCGCTGGTCAATGCGGTGGCCGCACAGCCGGCATGGGACGCGACGCCTGCCAGCGCGCGTGCCGCCATCCTGGAACACGCTGCCAGCCTGCTGGAAGCACGCATGCCCGCCTACATGGCGATGTGCACCAAGGAAGCAGGCAAGACCCTGATCGACGGCATCGCCGAGGTCCGCGAGGCGGTCGATTTCCTGCGCTATTACGCCTTGCAGGCGCGCGAACACTTCGCGCCGATGGCCCTGCCCGGCCCGACCGGCGAAGCCAATCAATTGCAATTGGCGGGCCGTGGCGTGTTCGCCTGCATCAGCCCGTGGAACTTCCCCCTGGCCATCTTCCTCGGCCAGATCGCCGCTGCGCTTGCCGCTGGCAATGCCGTGATCGCCAAGCCCGCCGAGCAGACCAATCTGATTGGTTACGCCGCGATCAAGCTATTGCACGAAGCCGGCATTCCGCAGGATGTGCTGCAGTACTTGCCGGGTGACGGTGCCACCGTCGGTGCAGCGCTGACCCGCGATCCACGCATCGCCGGTGTCTGCTTCACCGGCTCGACCGAAACCGCGCGTGCGATCAACCGCGCACTGGCAAGCCGCGACGCCGGCCCGATCGCCACCCTGATCGCCGAAACCGGCGGCCAGAACGCGATGATCGCCGACAGTTCCTCGCTGCCGGAACAAGTCGTGAAGGACGCGCTGGGCAGTGCCTTCACCTCGGCCGGCCAACGCTGCTCGGCCGCGCGCGTGCTGCTGGTGCAGGACGACATCGCCGACAAGGTCATCCACATGCTGGCCGGTGCGATGGCCGAACTGACCGTGGGCGATCCCGGCCTGCCCTCCACGGACGTCGGCCCGGTGATCGACGAGGACGCCAAGGCCATCCTCGTTGCGCATGCGGAGCGCATGAAGACGGCCGCGAAACCCATCGCCGAGGCCAAGCTGGGCGCAGGCTGCGAACACGGCACCTTCTTCGCGCCGATCGCGTGGGAGCTGAAGTCGATTGCCGAACTCGACCGCGAGAAGTTCGGCCCCGCCCTGCATGTGGTGCGCTGGAAGGCCGACGAACTCGACGCCGTGGTCGATGCCATCAATGCGACAGGCTACGGCCTGACCTTGGGCATCCATTCGCGCATCGACGCCACCATCGATCGCATCGTGACCCGCGCCAAGGTCGGCAATATCTACGTCAACCGCAACCAGATCGGCGCCGTGGTCGGCGTGCAGCCCTTCGGTGGCCAGGGCCTGTCGGGCACCGGCCCCAAGGCCGGTGGCCCGCACTACCTGCCGCGCTTTGCCACCGAGAAGACGGTGACGGTCAATACCACGGCCGCGGGTGGCAATGCATCGTTGTTGACGCTGGGGGATTGACCGGCAAGCCGCGCCAGTCTGGCGCGTCGAAACGAAAAAGCCCCGCTTGCGCGGGGCTTTTTCTGCCAGCGGATCCGCAAGGATCAGAAGCGGTACTGCATCGACACGCCGAACAGGTTGGCGTGGCCGGCAAAGCTGCCGACCAGCGACGAGGTGTTGCTGGTGATCGGATCGAACGGCAGGGCGATGTGCGGCGTCTTGATCGTGATGCGCTGGAAGGCCGCATCAAACGACAGGTTGCTGCTGACATGCCAGGTGCCACCGATCGAATACAACATGCGATCGTTGTCGGGCAGGCGCGGGGTGCGGGTCACATCATTGGTCGGGCTTTCGTCATGGCCCACGCCGAAACGCAGGGTGACCATGTCGCTCAGGTCGTACTCGCCACCGACCGAGAAGAAGTTGCTGTTGCCCCACGAGAAGTCCTCGCTGCCGACGACGACGCCGGTATTGCGAACGATGGTCACGTCATGCAGGGTGTGCCAGCCGGTGTGCTGGTAGTCGGCCATCATCCGGAAACGATCGGTGAAGGCATAGCTGGCGCTGACCGTAAGGATGCTGGGGGTTTCCAGCTTGGCGCCACCGGGGCCATCCTGGAAGCGCGGATCGGCACCCACGAGGGCCGGCACGCCGTTGAAGTCGAGGGTGCCAGTCAGGTTCTGGCGGATCGTCGAGCGATAGCTCACGCCCAACGCGAACTGCTCGTTCGGCTTGAACTGCATGCCGAACACCCAGCCAATGCCGTTGTCGCTACCCTTGACCGTGAAGCTGCCATCGGCGGACTGCGGGTGGTAGAGCGGATACAGCGGCCAAGCCGGGTTGAAGCAGGTGTTGGCGGGGCTGGTCGGCACCGACGCGGCTGCCTGCGCGCAGATCGCAGTGCCGAAGTCGACGGCCTTGCTCAGGGTGGCCTGGGCGTGCTCGTAGATGAAGCCAACGCCGATCGAGAACTGGTCGTTGAACTTGTAGGCAGCAGACAGGGTCAGGTCCACCATCTTCACGTCCGAGGTCAGGGCGCGGTAGCGACCCACCCAACCCGGGTCGTATTCGGTCTTCAGGCCGAATGGCGCACCCACGCTGGCACCCAGCCACCAGCCTTCCAGCGCGCCGTGCATCGGGAATACCGCCGACATGTTCGGCACCAGAGTCGGGGAGCCGGGATCGCCGCCATTGCCGCCGGTCAGCGAGGTTGCCGGAGAGGCGGGCTGGCCGAGAACGGTGCCGCCGCCGGTGAACTTGGCGGTCAGATCGATGACCACCGCATCCGACTGGAAGGTACGCTGGTCGAGGTTGACCATGGCGGCCGGGTTGAGGGAGACCACCGACGCGTCCGCACCCACGATGCTGCCGGCGTTCGAACGGCCAAGGTTCTTGACGCTCTGCTCGCGCAGCTGGAAGCCCGAAGCGGCGGCCTGTCCGGCGAACAGCGTACCGAGGACGGCCAGCGCAAGCGCCGAAGCGCGAAGACTACGATTGTTGCTCATGTGACACTCTCCGGATATCTGGGCAGCGTTGGTAGTGTTGGATCGAACCGCGCGGCACGCACCTTGGTTGCAATGGATTCGGCCAAGCCGAACCGGTGACGTACCATGCCGTATGTGACTATAACCCAATTTAACCGTCTTATAACATCCCGTTTCTACTTTATTTCTTCGCCGCAGACCATGTTCGTCGCCATCCCGCCCCGCCGGCGGCCTCGCATCCTGTGGGCGACGCCGCTGCTGTTCGCCGCCCTGTGGCTGGCCTACGTCATCACCGCGCTCAGCGCACCCGCGGGCCGCAGCGCCACCAACCTCGATTGGGGCGTGCTGACCAATGGCCTGGACAGCGTGGCTGCGTGGCGCGATGCGCTTGCCGATGGCAGCGTGCTGCGGTTGTTCTCCGGCCTGTTCCTGCATGCCGACTGGATCCATTTGCTCGGCAATCTCATTTTCCTGCTGATCTTCGGCCTGCCCGCCGAACGCAGCATGGGCGGCTGGCGCTTCCTGCTGCTGTTCATGCTCGGCGGCGCCGCCTCGAACCTGGCTGCCGTGCTCGCCATCGGCGCACCGGATCGGGTGGTGATCGGGGCCAGTGGCGCGGTGTCGGCCCTGATAGGCGCCTATCTCGCCCTGTTTCCGGGCGCGCGGCTGGGCGTGGTCTTGCCGTTGGGCCTGTTCCTGCAATTCGTGCGCGTCCCGGCGTTCCTCTTGATCGGATTGTGGGCACTGCTGCAGGTCTTGTTCGCCTACAGCGGTCCCGCCCTGGGCGCGGTGGCATGGCCGGCGCACATCGGAGGCTTCCTGTTCGGCGTGGCGTTTGCGCTGTGGACGCGCGCGGCCATCGCACGTCGATTACGTCGCAATCAGGGGTATTGATCCGAATGCATTGATCTCCCCCGCAGGGAGTTGGATCCATTTTTCTGACGCGTATTTGCGCGGAAGACGCGGATGAACTCCATGCTGGAGGCAGCGTGCGCCACGTTGCCACGGCGTCCGCATGCTCCGGGGCGTGAACGTGCGATTTCCATCAATGATGCGGTGTATTCACTGGGGCCGGTGGCGACGCCTTGTCGCTCGGTCGTGCTGGTGCGTGTTCTGGCCTCGCTGGCGTTGCCGGCGGGTTGACTATCCGTTTCAGCTCCACCAACGCGGATGCAATCGGCGCATCCCCCGGCAACACTTCACCTGCATTGTCACCTTCCATCGCGCCTGCTTCCGAGGCCAGGTGGCCGGGCAATTCGGCCTCGCTGATCGGCGCAGGACGACGTTGACCTCCGGCAGGATGCAGTTCGACATCGGGCACGATCCCGAGCGCCTGGATCGAATGGCCGCTGGGCGTGTAATAGCGCGCGGTGGTGATTTTCACGGTATCGCCATTGTCCAGCGGCAACACCGTCTGCACCGAACCCTTGCCGAACGTGCGGCTGCCGACCACGCGTGCGCGATGATTGTCATGCAGGGCACCGGCCAACACTTCGGACGCACTCGCCGAGCCGGCATCGACCAATACGACAATCGGCGCGCCATGCATGCGATCCCCCGGCGTCGCCTCGAAGCGACTGTTGCCGAGGGACTCGCGGCCACGCGTGCTCACGATCACGCCGCGGTCGAGCAATTCATCGGCGATCTGCACCGCGCCGACCAGCAAGCCACCCGGATTGCTGCGCAGGTCCAGTACCAGCCCGCGCAGCGGTGCCGACTTCTGCAAGGCATCGAGTTGCTTGACGAATTCGTCGGCGGTCGAAGCCTGGAAGCTGGCGATGCGGATATAGCCGTAACCGGGTTCCAGCAGTCGCGAGCGCACGCTGGCGGTCCGAATGGTGGCGCGCACCAGGCTGACATCGAACGGCGCGGCCACGCCGGTACGCACGATCTTCACCACCACCTTGCTGCCGGCGACACCACGCAGCGGCTCCGAACCATCGCTGGGCCCGGCGCGCAACAACTTGCCGTCGATGGCGACGATGCGATCCCCGCTGCGCAAGCCGGCTTGCTCGGCCGGGCTGCCGTCGATCGGGGCAACGATCCGCAGGCTGCCGTCGGGCAACTGCTGCAGCTCCAGCCCGACGCCGTCATAACTGCCGCTGGTCTGTTCGTTGAACTGCTCGGCGTCGCTCTTCTCCATGTAGGCGCTGTGTGGATCGAGATCCAGCAACAGGCCGCGAATCGCCGAGCGCATCAGCGCATGGTCATCGACCGGATCGACATAAGCCTGCCGGATCGCGTTGTAGACGGTCACGAAACGACGGATTTCGTCCAATGGCACCTTGGCATTGGCGATCGCCACTGCGTCCGGATCCTCGCCGTCATCGCTGGCCTCGCTGCCGGCGGCAGGTGCCGCTTGCGCAGGTGTCGCCGCAGGCCTGGCTTGATCCTGTCCGCTTTTCGTCGGTGCCGCATCCTGCGCGAACGCCGCCCCCTGACAGAGGGCCAGCGCGATCAAACAGCAGAGCATCCTGATACGCATCCATTTCTCCGTTGGCCGCAGCTTGTGCAGCGGCGCAAGAATCCAGCATCACATTTCCGCATGGTGACACGGTCGCCGATGCATCGACAGGCATCGTGCCTGTCCGCGACCGCGCGTGGGCATCCCTGCCGCATGCAGGCTCATTGCCGCGACAACCAGATCGTCGGGTTCACCGGCTTGCCGGCCTGGCGCAATTCGAAATACAAGGCCGGCATGGCCTGGCCGCCGGATGAGCCGACCGTGGCGACAGCATCCCCCTTGTGCACCACGTCGCCCGCCTGCCGCAACAGGCCGTCGTTGTGCGCGTACAGGCTCATGTAACCATTGCCGTGGTCGATGATCAGGATCATGCCGTAGCCGGTCATCCAGTCGGCGAACACCACGGTGCCGTCGGCCACCGCCTTGACCTTGGTGCCTGCGGGTGCGGCGATCAGCACACCATCACTGCGCCGACCATCCGGCGTCTGCGCACCGAATCCGGCCAGCAAATTGCCCGAGACCGGCCAACCGAGGCCACCGACGCGTGGCGCGGCAGTGGTGGCGACCTGCACGCGGGGCGCAGGCGTGCGGGCGCCCGTCGCTGGCGTCGCGCCATGTTGCGCGCGCAGGCGCGCCTGTTCCCGCGCTTGCTCACGCGCCTGCTCACGCGCGGCCTTGGCTGCCGCTGCACGCAATTGCGCGAGCAGGTTCTGCAGCGCCTTCGCGTCCTGCCCGAGTGCACGCTCACGGCTCGCCTTGTCGCGATACTGGCGATCAAGCGTGGTGAGAACGGCCGCACGATCCTGGCGCGCGGACTGCGCCTGCGCGACCTGGGCGGCCTGGGTCTGGCGGGCGCGATCCAGCACGCCACGCTGTTGTGCAATCTGCGCCTCAAGCGTTTGCATGCGCGCGATTTCCGCCGCCAGTGCGCGGATGCGCGCGACCTGCGCGCGCTGCAGATAGCCCTGCAGGATCAGCGCACGCTCGGCATCCTGCACCCGGTCCTGTGCCAGCAGCGCTTTCAGCGGCGCGGCATCGGCACCGGCTTGCGCGGCGCGCAACAGCCGCAGCAACTCCGCTTTGCGCGTGGAAAGATCACCAACCTGGCGGGCACGCTCCGCCTGCAACTGCGCCAGCTGCTGGTCGGCATTGCGCATTTCGTCCTGCGTTTGCGCCAGCGCCCGTTGCGTGCCGCCCACGGCTTCATCGGCGGATCGCAACTGGCGGCTGGCATCACCACGCTGGCCTTCCAGCTGGCGACGCTCCGCCGCCACCGCGCGCAGCTCGGCGCGTACACCCTGCAAACGCTGCTGCGCATCCTCCGCCTGCGCCTGCTGTGGCGCAACGGTCTGCGCCCACGCGGGCAGCGCAAGCAGCAAGGCGCAGGCAAGGCTTGCGACGAGTGCGCGCATCAGCCGGGCAACAACAGGCTTTGCCCGCTCATGTCGGCAGGCTGCGGCAGGCCCAACAGCGCAAGCAAGGTCGGGGCGACATCGCGCAGTGCACCACCTGCGCGTAACGTCGCCGCACGCGAACCGACGTACACCAGCGGCACCGGGCCGACCGTGTGGGCGGTATGCGGCTGGCCGGTGGCCGGGTCACGCATCATTTCCAGATTGCCGTGATCGGCGGTGATCAACAACGCGCCACCGACCGCGCGCACGGCGTCACTGACCCTGCCGATTGCAATATCCACTGCCTGTGCGGCGGCGATCGCGGCATCGAGAATGCCGCTGTGACCGACCATGTCCGGATTGGCGATATTGCAGACGATCACATCGAAACTGTCGCCCTGGATGGCATCGACCAATTTGTCGGTGAGCTCCGGGCAACTCATCTCCGGTTGCAGGTCGTAGGTGGCGACCTTGGGACTGGGCACGAGAATGCGCTGCTCACCCTCGAACATCGCCTCGCGCCCGCCGCTGAAAAAGAAGGTGACGTGGGCGTATTTCTCGGTTTCGGCGATCCGCAACTGGGTCAGGCCAGCCTCGGCGACGACCTCGCCGAAGGTATGCCGCAGGTCATCCGGCGCGAACGCCAGCGGTGCGGGCAGGCGAGCGTCGTACTCGGTCAGGCAGACGAAGCTCGACAACACTGGCCGACGCGCACTGAAGCCGGTGAAGGCCGGATCGACGAATGCCGACGTGAGCTGGCGCGCGCGGTCGGCGCGGAAGTTCATGAACACCACCGCATCGCCATCGCGCATCGGCTGTGCGCCATCGAGCACGGTCGGCGCGACGAACTCGTCGTTCTCGCCACGCGCGTAGGCGGCCTGCAATGCCGTCAGCGCATCGGTGGCGTGGTGGTCGCCCACGGCCTCGACGATGGCATCCCAGCCGCGGCGCACACGCTCCCAGCGCTGGTCGCGATCCATCGCGAAATAACGCCCGCCCATCGTCGCGATATGCGCATTGCCCAGTCTGTCGCAGGCGGCCTGCAAGGCACGCAGGCTGGATTCCGCGGAACGCGGCGGGGTGTCGCGGCCATCGAGGAAGGCATGCACGGCCACCCTTGACACACCTGCGCGGCGCGCCAGTTCGAGCATGGCGAAGATGTGCGACTCATGGCTATGCACGCCGCCCTGCGACAGCAGGCCCATCACGTGCAAGGTACCGCCATTGGCCTTCACGGCGGCGCAGGCGACATTCAATTCGGCATTGGCAAAAAAACTGCCATCCTCGATCGCAGCATCGATCCGGGTCAGATCCTGGTAGACGATGCGGCCGGCACCGAGGTTCATGTGGCCCACTTCCGAATTGCCCATCTGCCCGTCGGGCAGACCGACGAAGCGGCCTTCGGTGTGGATCAGGGTATGTGGGCAGGTCGCCAGCAGGTTCCGCCAATGCGGCAGCTCGGCCAGGGCCAGTGCGTTGTCGGCGGTTTCCTCGCGATGGCCCCAGCCATCGAGGATCAACAACACGACGGGTTTGGGACGCACGGAACTGGACGCTGCCACGGGAACTCCTGATCGATGGACACTGGCGACGGGTCAACCGCCACGGCGACGGGTGAATTGTACCGGCGCACCTGCCCGGTAGCGGCGACGAGACCGACTTGCGGCTGACCGTGAGGCGGCTCCGATAGACTTGCCCTGGGGTAATGCTGACTTGATCAACGTTGCCCTAAAATCAACCGATCAGGAAGCGGAGCCTTGCATGCGCCACGCCACGTTGCTGTCGGCCCTCGTACTGGCGTTGGCGGCCTGCACCTCCCCCGGCAACGCACCGGCCAACGCCAGCACCGACGCGCAGGCGGCGAGCAAGACGCAGGCGGTGGTCGCGATTGCTGGTGACCACGCCTTCGCGCCGGCGATCCGCGCCGACGATCTCGCCGCTCACGTCAAGACACTCGCCTCCGATGCCTTCGCTGGGCGCGGCCCCGGCACCGCCGGCGAAGACAGGACCATCGACTACATCCGTTCGCAGTTCGCGCGGACCGGGCTGCAGCCCGGCAACGGCGACAGCTGGGTGCAGACGGTGCCGATGCTGGAAACCACCGCCAATCCGTCCACCAGCCTGCGGTTTGCCATCGGCACGACCGAGCAAACCCTGCGCTATGGCGATGACATGGTGGTGTGGACGCGCTCCGGCCGCAGCCATGTCAGCCTCGCCGGCAGCCCACTGGTTTTCGTCGGGTACGGTGTCGACGCACCGGAACGCGACTGGAACGATTACGCCGGCATCGACGTCAAGGGCAAGACCGTGGTGATGCTGGTCAATGACCCCGGCTTCCACGCCAACGATCCGCGCCTGTTCGATGGCAGGCGCATGACCCTGTACGGGCGCTGGACGTACAAGTTCGAGGAAGCGGCCCGCCACGGTGCGGCTGCGGCCCTGATCATCCACGACGACCAGGGCGCGTCCTACGGCTGGGACGTTGTGCGCAGCTCCTGGACCGGGCCGCAGCACGACCTGCTGCCCGCAGATGATCCGGGACCGCGGCTGACCGCGCAGGGCTGGATCACCCAGACTTCGGCAGAAGCATTGTTCAAGGCAGCGGGGCTGGATCTGGCCACCCTGCGTGCCGCTGCCAATCGGCCCGACTTCACCGCAGTGCCGCTGAACGCCAAGGCCGCGCTGGAACTCGACAGCCACACCGTGCGGAAATCCTCGCGCAATATCCTCGGCCTGCTGCCGGGCACATCCAATGCCGACGAAGCCATCGTCTACATGGCGCACTGGGACCATCTGGGCACGCACGCCGGTGAGCCGGGCGACAACATCTACAACGGGGCGGTCGACAACGCCACCGGCGTCGCCGGCATCCTCGAAATCGCCGAAGCCTTCGCCAACGCACCGCAACGCCCACGACGGTCCATCCTGTTCCTCGCCACCACGCTGGAAGAATCCGGCCTGCTCGGCTCGCGTTACTACGTCGCCCATCCGGTGTTCCCGCTTGCGCAGACAGTGGCCGCGATCAACCTCGATGCGCTGGCCCCGATCGGCAAGGCACACGACCTCGCCATCGTCGGCAAGGGCAGCTCGCAATTGGATCAATTGCTGGTGACCGCACTCGCCGCGCAAGGCCGGCATGCCAGCGAGGAGCGCGATGTCACCGCCGGTGACTACTTCCGCTCCGATCATTTCAGTTTCGCCAGAGCCGGCGTGCCCGCGCTCTACATCAGCAGCGGCGACAATCTGATCGATGGCGGCACGGCCGCCGGGACCGCCGCGCAGGTGGACTATTCCGAACACCGCTACCACCAGCCCGGCGATCAATACGACCCGGCCAGCTGGAAGTTCGATGGCATCGTCGAGGATTTGCAGGCGCTGTATTCCGTCGGCAGTACCTTGGCCAACGGCGACCAATGGCCGGACTGGAGCGCAGGCAATCCATTCAAACCCTTGCGCGATACGATGCGTCCGCCCCCCGCAGCCGTGGGCAACACGCGTCCATCCCTACGCCCAGGATCATCGACACGTCCCGCAACCCCATCCAAACCCGCTGGAGCCAAGCCATGACCATCGCCTACTGGTGCATCCTGATCGCCGCCGCCCTGCCCTATGTCTGGGTGGTCATCGCCAAGCGCGGCGTGCCCGGCTACAACAACAAGGACCCGCGCGGCTGGATCGCCAAGCAGGACAGCTATCTGGTGAAAAACGCCTACGCGGCGCACCAGAATGCGTTCGAGGCATTCCCGGCGTTCGCCGTTGCCGTGCTGATGGCGCAGTTCACCCAGGTCGATCCGCAGCGGGTGGCGTGGCTGGCGATGGCCTTCGTCGCCTTCCGTGTCCTCCACGGTGTGTTTTACATCACCGTCCAGCAAGCCCTGCGCAGCCTGTGCTGGCTGGGCGGCTACGCCTGCGTGATCGCGCTGATGGTGTCGGCGGCGCTGCACGTCGGCGGGTGATGTTGTAGCCTCGCCTCGATTCGACTCCACGCAAGGCGCCCCGTGAGCTACGTCCAATCCGTCCTCGTCCCCGGCGAAACCGTGATCGTGCAGGCCAGGACCCACTGGTTCATCTACCTGCACGCGATGTTCTGGCTGCTGCTCGGCAGCGCGCTCTCGCTGCTGTTGCCGTTCCCGGTCGGCATTCTCGGTTACTGCGTGCTCGCCTTCGGCTTGTTCCTGCTGCTGAAGGCGTGGATCTACGTCGCCTCCACCGAGCTGGCGGTGACCAGCGCGCGGGTGATCGCCAAGTTCGGCTTCATCCGTCGCGAAACCGTGGAGCTTCGGCACAGCAAGGTCGAGAGTCTGCACGTCAACCAGAGCATTGTTGGCCGCATCTTCAATTACGGCAGCGTGGTGATCACCGGCTCCGGCGGCACCAATGCACCGATCCCGTACATCTCCGATCCGCTGAATTTCCGCAGCGCGGCGTTGACCGGGATGGAGGCCATCAGCAACGAACCCTCGGCGGCGCACGACCCGGAGTAAGCCGCACCCTAGGGATGGTCTGAACAACTCCTTCCTGGAGTTGTCAGCCCACGCCGAGTCCGGTACAGGCCCGGACCCGGCTCACACGAATCAATCACTTGCGTGATCGATCCGTGGTCGACCATCCTTGGTCGACGGGAACCTCTGAATTGTTCAGAGGTTCCCTAGGTATTGGGAGTCCGTGTTCGATGCGCACGATCCTGCTGACCCTTGGCTTGCTGTTGTGCGTACCGCAACTGCGTGCGCAACAGGCCCGCGTCGATCTGGTCAAGGTCGACAAATCGGAACGCAGCCTGAGCTTGATCAGCCAAGGCCAGGTGCTGTATCGCTTCGCCGTCCGCCTCGGCGGCACGCCGCTGGGCCACAAGCAACGCGAAGGCGACCGGCGCACGCCGGAAGGCCGCTATCTGCTGGATTTCCGCAAGGCCGACAGTGCGTTTTATCGTGCCCTCCACGTGTCCTACCCGAACCGTGATGACCGCGCCAACGCGCGCCGACTCGGAGTGCCGCCGGGTGGCGCGATCATGATTCACGGCCAACCCAACGGGTTGCAGTTGACAGCAGATTCCACCGTCACCATTCCCTATGACTGGACCGACGGCTGCATCGCGTTGTCGAACGCGGACATGACGACGCTGTGGAATCTGGTGCAGGTGCCGACACCGATCGAGATCGATCCATGAGCGCAGGCCCATCCACGCCCTCCACGCTGCGCATCGAGGCGATGCTGGGCGACATCACCACCCTCGCCGTCGATGCCATCGTCAATGCCGCCAATCCGTCCCTGCTCGGCGGTGGCGGCGTCGACGGCGCGATCCACCGCGCCGCCGGCCCGGGACTGCTGGAGGAATGCCGGCAATTGGGCGGCTGCGCCACCGGCCAGGCCAAGCTGACCGCAGGCCACGGCCTTCCCGCGCGCTACGTGATCCACACCGTCGGTCCGTATTGGCGTGGCGGGCAAGCAGGTGAGCCGGAACTGCTGGCCGCCTGTTATGCCAATGCACTGGCGCTGGCCGAGGCGCACGGGCTGCAATCGATTGCCTTCCCCGCGATCAGCACCGGCGTCTACGGCTATCCAAAAGGCGCGGCCACCAGGGTCGCGGTGACCACGGTGCGCGGATTTCCTGCACAGTCCCTGCAGCGGGTGGTGTTCTGCTGTTTCAGCGGCACGGACCTGACGCTGTATCGCGAGTGCCTCGCCCGTATCTGAGCCGCCACGCGTCCTTGGGCAAGTCCATCATCCCCGCGCAAGCGGTGATGACCCAAGGGCGGCAGCTCCGCGCCGCCTCAATCCACGCGACGAATATCGGCACCCAGCGCACTGAGCTTGGCTTCGATGTTCTCGTAACCACGGTCGAGGTGGTAGACGCGATCGATCAGGGTTTCACCCTCTGCCGCCAGACCGGCGAGGATCAGGCAGGCCGAGGCGCGCAGGTCAGTGGCCATCACCGGCGCGCCCTGCAAGCGCTCGACGCCGCGCACCACCGCGGTATGGCCATCGACGCGGATGTCCGCACCCAATCGCAATAGCTCGTTGACGTGCATGAAGCGGTTTTCGAAGATCGTCTCGTTGATCACGCCGACGCCATCGGCCACGCAGTCCAGCGCCATGAATTGTGCCTGCATGTCGGTCGGGAACGCGGGATGCGGCGCGGTGGTGATGTTCACGGCCTTCGCGCGCTGGCCGTGCATGTCGAGGGTGATGTGGTCCTTGTCGACGATGATTTCGGCACCGGCTTCGCGCAATTTGCCCAGCACCGCATCCAGCGTGTGCGGGCGGGCGCCAGTGGTGGTCACCCGGCCGCCGGTCATCGCCGCGGCGACCAGGAAGGTGCCGGTTTCGATGCGATCGGCGATCACCCGGTGGGTGCAGCCGGACAAGCGCTCCACGCCTTCGACCACGATCCGCGGGGTACCGGCGCCGGTGATGTTTGCACCCATCGCGTTGAGGCAATCGGCGAGGTCGGTGATCTCCGGCTCCATCGCCGCGTTTTCGAGGATGGTGCGACCTTCGGCCAGGGTGGCCGCCATCAGCACGTTCTCGGTCGCGCCCACGCTGACCAGTTCGAACACGTGGCGCGCGCCCTTCAGACGGCCATCGCAACGTGCGCGGATGAAACCATGGTCAACCGTGATCTCGGCGCCCAGCGCCTGCATGCCCTTGAGGTGGAGGTCGACCGGCCGCGAACCGATCGCGCAGCCGCCCGGCAGCGAGACTTCGGCATCGCCGAACTTCGCCAGCAGCGGCCCCAGCACCAGCACCGAGGCGCGCATGGTCTTGACCAGCTCGTAGGGCGCGACATGGCTGTTCACATGCGAGCCATCGACCGTCATCACGCTGCCAGCATGCTCGACCCGCGCGCCCAGCCCCTCCAGCACGCGCGCGGTGGTCAGCACGTCCTGCAGGTGCGGCACGTTCTCGATCCGGCACGGCCCCTCGGCCAGCAGGGTCGCGCACAGGATCGGCAGCACCGCGTTCTTGGCCCCTGAAATCGGCACCTCGCCCATCAGGCGTTTGCCACCACGCACCAGGATCTTCTGCATCAGGCGGCCGCCTCTGCGGGAGTCAGGGCCTTGATCTGGAGGGCATGGATTTCCCCGCCCATGCGCTCGCCCAGGGTGGCGTAAACCAATCGGTGGCGCGCCAACGGCAGCTTGCCGGTGAAGGCCTCGGCGACCACGACAGCCTCGAAATGCACGCCATCGTCGCCGCGTACTTCGGCGCGCGCACCCGGCAGCCCGGCTTCGATCAATTGGCGGATGGCATCGGTATTCATGGGGCAGGAAGCATCGCTCGCGTAAACTGGCCTGTCAGTCTAGCGGAAACGCCCCATGCAGCCCGTCCCTGTTGCCAGCCCGGACGATTTCGATTTCGCCGCCAGCGGCCGCCGCGTCTTCGCCACCGAGAGCGAGGCACTCACCGCCGTGGGCGGGCGCATCGACGACCAGTTCGGCGCGACCTGCCGGATGATCCTGGGCTCACGCGGGCGCGTGGTCTGCACCGGGATGGGCAAGTCCGGCCACGTCGCGCGCAAGATCGCGGCGACCCTGGCCTCGACCGGGACACCGGCGTTCTACGTCCATCCGGGCGAGGCCGCACACGGCGATCTCGGCATGGTCACCGATGCCGACGTGGTGCTGGCGCTGTCCTATTCGGGCGAGAGCGACGAGATCCTGCTGCTGTTGCCGGCGCTGCGTCGGCAGGGCAACCGGGTGATCGCGATGACCGGCAATCCCGCTTCAGCGCTGGCGCTGGAAGCCGATCTCCACCTCGACGTCAGCGTGCCGGTGGAAGCCTGCCCGCTCAAACTCGCGCCCACCTCCAGCACCACCGCCAGCTTGGCCATGGGTGATGCGCTGGCAGTCGCGCTACTGGAAGCGCGCGGCTTCACCCGCGACGACTTCGCCCGTTCGCATCCGGCCGGCGCGCTCGGTCGCCGCCTGCTGCTGCACATCACCGACGTCATGCACGTCGGCAAGGAGATCCCGAAGGTGCGTCCGGACGCCACCATCAGCGAGGCGCTGGTCGAGATCAGCGGCAAGCGGCTGGGCATGACCGCGGTGGTCGATGGCGACGATCGCCTGCTCGGGCTGTACACCGATGGCGACCTGCGCCGCAGCCTCGACGATGCCGATATCGACCTGCGCCATACCCGCATCGACGCGGTGATGACGCAGGCGCCAAAAACCATCGATGCCGAAGCGCTGGCGGTGGAAGCCGCGCAATTGATGGAAGCGCACAAGATCAACGCCCTGCTGGTGACGGATCGTGGCGGCCGGGTGGTCGGCGCGCTCAATATCCATGACCTGCTGCGCGCGCGGGTGGTGTGATGACGCATCCCGACTATCCCGCCGAGGTCCTCGCCCGCGCCGCAGGCATCCGCCTGATCGGCTTCGACGTCGATGGCACCCTCACCGACGGCGGGCTGAGCTTCGATTCCGAAGGCCGCGAGAGCAAGCGCTTCCACGTGCAGGACGGCATGGGCATGGTCCTGCTGCTGCACGCCGGGATCGAGACCGCCCTGGTCAGCGCGCGTCCGAGTCAGGTGACGGCCAATCGCGCACGCGAACTGCGCATCGCGCACGTCCATCTGGGCGAACGCAGCAAGCTGGCCTGCCTCGAACGCATCGCCGCGGAACTTTCAATCGACATGCAGGCGGTGGCCTTCATGGGCGACGACCTGCCGGATCTGGCCGCCCTGCGCGGTGTCGGCCTTGCGCTGGCACCGGCCGATGCACACGCGTGCGCGCTGCAAGCGGCGCACTGGGTCACCCCGCGCCGCGCCGGCAATGGGGCGGTGCGCGATGTGTGCGATCTGCTCCTGCAGGCGCAAGGCAAACTCGCCGCCATCCTCGCGCACGGGGAGCACCCATGACCGCGCAACCGCAGATCCTCAAATGAACTGGCGCACGGTGTTGACGCTGGCACTGCTGGCTGCGGCGATCGCCAGCGGCTGGTCGGTGTGGCGGATGTCGCGCCCGGTCGAATCCGGCGTACTGAACGCGCGCCCCGACTACGTGCTGCGCAATTACGAAATCACCTCGCTGGACGCGCGCGGCAAGGAACAATTCACCCTGCGCGGCCCGGTGCTGGAGCGCAGCCCGACCGACCAGTCGATGCGCCTGGCCACGCCCGAGTTCCTGGTGCCCGATGCCGAAGGCGCGTACTGGGAAATCCACGCCGAAGCCGGCATCGTCCCGCCCGGTGGCGGCCGACTGGAAGTGATCGGCGGCGTCAGCGCGCAAAGCCCGGCCAGCAAGCCGCCTGCCACCCGCATCGAGGCCGATCAGTTGACCCTGGACGTGGACCACCACCAGGCCACCTCGTCCGGCAAGGTCACGATCACCCGTCCGGGCCTTACAATGACGGGCATGGGGCTGCTGGCGAACTTCGACCGCAAGCAGGTGTCCCTCCTTTCCAAGGTGCAGACCCGTTATGCCCCGCAGCCCTGACCTTTCCGTTCGCGTGCTCGCTCTGCTGCTGGTCGCGGCCTGCGGCCTCGCCGACGCGCGCACCTCGGACCGCCGCCAGCCGATGGACATCGAATCCGGGCGCAGCGACTGCGGGCTGGGAGCCAATGCCACCTGCACCCTGAGCGGCAACGTGACAATCACCCAGGGCACGCTGCGCATCGTCGCCGCCTCCGCGGTGGTCTCGCAGGTCGGCGGCGCGCCCAGCCGTACCCAGCTCAGCGGCGGCGTCACCCTGCAGCAGGAACTGGACGACGGCGACCACATCCAGGCGGTCGCGGCCAATGTCGATTACGACATGCGCAACGAGGTCATGGTGATGACCGGCAATGTCACCATCAACCAGCAACGCGGCAGCCTCACCGGCCAGCGGGTGGTCTACAACCTGAAGACCGGTCAGGTCGAAAGCGGCGGCGACGGCAATGGCCGCGTGCGCATGCGCATCCTGCCCAAGCCGACCGCGGACGACGGCAAGGGCACGCCCTGATGCTGGTCGCCAACGGGTTGCGCAAGCGCTACCGCAGCCGCGACGTGGTGCGCGATTTCAGCCTCAGCCTCGCCCCCGGCGAGGTGGTTGGCTTGCTCGGCCCCAATGGCGCCGGCAAGACCACCTGTTTCTACATGATCGTGGGCCTGGTCGAGGCCGATGCCGGTCGCATCCTGCTCGATGAAACCGACATCACCGAGCAGCCGATGTATGCTCGCGCCCGGCTCGGTATCGGCTACCTGCCGCAGGAAGCCTCGGTGTTCCGCAAGCTCAGCGTCGCCGACAACCTTCGGCTGGTGCTGGAACTGCGCGCGGATCTCGACGATGCCGGCCGCGAGCACGAACTGAACGTACTGCTGGACGAATTGCAGATCGGCCACGTCACCGACCAGCTGGGCGCCAGCCTGTCCGGTGGCGAACGCCGCCGGGTCGAGATCGCCCGCGCGCTGGCCGGCAAGCCGCGCATGATCCTGCTCGACGAACCCTTCGCCGGCGTAGATCCGATTTCGGTCAACGAGATCCAGCGGATCGTGCGCCACCTGCGTGACAAGGGCATCGGCGTGCTGATCACCGACCACAACGTCCGTGAAACCCTCGGCATCTGCGACCGCGCCTACATCCTCGCCGACGGCGGGGTACTCGCGCAGGGCAAGCCGGACGAGCTGCTGGACAATCCCGACGTGCGCCGCGTCTACCTCGGGGAAGGCTTCAAGCTCTGAGGCAAGGCTGACAAGCCCGGAAGGGCATGGTTTTGCGCATTCCTGGTCGGCCTGGCGTTCTACACGCCATGGCATGACGCCATCGCGAGACACGACGGCAACGCAACACGTTCGCGGCTATGCTGTGGGCGTGAAGCCAAGCCTGAACATCGCCACTTCGCAACAGCTCGTCCTGACGCCGCAGGTCCGGCTGGCCATTCGCTTGCTGCAACTGTCCAGCCTCGAACTGGAAGCGGAAATCGCCGAAGCGGTGGCCAGCAATCCACTGCTGGATTGGGTCGAAGATGGCGGCGGTGACGATGTCGATGGCGGCAGCAAGGCCGATACAGCGGATTTGGCGGACACGCCGGATCGCACCCAGGAACCATCGACAGACGCCGACGCGGCCGTCAATCACGAACTCGATCCTTGGCCCGACCACGGCAGCCATGGATCAACCTTCGATGGCACCACCGAAGCCGACCAGGCCGCCGCCGAAGACAGCCTGCACGATCACTTGCTGTGGCAGTTGCACCTGGGCCATTTCAGTCCCCGCGATACCCGTATTGGCGTCGCCTTGATCGATGCGATCGACGACGACGGCTACCTGCGCGAGGACCTCGCGGCACTGGCCGCCAGCCTGCACCCGGATCTCGACACCACGCCGACGGAACTGCTGCCGGTGCTGCACCGGATCCAGCAGTTCGATCCTCTCGGCGTCGGTGCGCGCAATGCCAGCGAGTGCCTGCAAGTGCAGCTGCGCGCGCTGTCCGAAGACACGCCCGGCCGCGCGCTGGCGCTGGTGATTGCCGCAAGCCAGCTGGATCGCCTGCCGAAATTCGGCATCCCCGGTATTGCCTCGCAACTCGGCTGCTGCCCTGCCGATTCGCAGGTCGCGGTCACCCTGCTGCAATCGCTGGATCCGCACCCCGGCGCGCGCTTCGGCAGCGTGCCCAGCGGCAATTACGTGCGCCCGGACTGCGTCATCTGGCGCCACCTCGGCCTCTGGCAGGTCGCGCTGGCGCCGGAAGCACGGCCCAATGTCGGCCTGCAACGCGATTACCAGCGCCTCATCCAGCTGACCTCGGGTGCGGATGCCGACTACCTGCGCGGGCACCTGCAGGAGGCGCGCTGGCTGCTCAAGGCGATCGAGTCGCGCGCGGATACCCTGCTGCGGGTGGTGCGCTGCCTGGTGCGCGAACAGTCGGGCTTCCTCGAATTCGGCCCGCAGGCCCTGCATCCGCTGACCCTGCGCGAAGTTGCCGCCAAGCTCGACCTGCACGAATCCACGGTTTCGCGCGCGGTGGCGGGCAAATTCGCCCACACCCCGCGCGGAACGCTGCCTTTGCGGGCGTTCTTCGCTTCCGGAATCGGTACCGACGCCGGCGGCAGCGCCTCCAGCACGGCCATTCAGGACCGGATCCGCAAACTGGTGGCGAACGAAGATCCACGCAAGCCCTTGTCCGATGCCAAGCTTGCCGATACGTTGAAGAAGGAAGGAGTGCCGGTGGCGCGGCGAACGGTCGCCAAGTACCGCGAAGCCCTGCAGATTCCGGCCTCCCATGAACGCGTGCGCGTTGGCACCGCCAGCGCGCCGCAATCACCGGGCATGCCGCCCATTGTCGAAGGAGGACATGATGCAAATCGAAGTCTACGGCCAGCAGATGGACGTCACGCCGGCCCTGCGCAGTTACGTCGAGACCCGCTTTGAACGCCTCGGCCGGCGCGTCGACAAGGATTGCGAAATCCGTGTCCAGCTGGCGCTGGAAAAACCCTCGCACAAGGCCATCGCCAACGTGAACCTGCCCGGGAGCACCCTGCACGGCGACGCCCTCGGCCCGGACATGTACGCCGCGATCGACCTGCTGGTCGACAAGCTCGACCGCTTGCTGGTCAAGCACAAGGAAAAGCAGACCGAGGGTCGTCGCGGCGACGGCCTTGCCAAGAGCAGTGCGCTCGACTGAGGCCACGATGTCGCCGTCCTCAAGCTTGCAGCGCACATGAGCACGGCGCGGATTACCGCCGGCGAACTGTTCGCCGCCCAGCAGGAGCGCTTGGCGCTCCGCTGGCTGGCGGGCCAGGGCAAGGCCGACGAGCGCGTGCTGGAAGCCGTCGATACGGTCGCCCGCAGGCCGTCGCTTGCGGGCTACCTCAATGCCATCTATCCGCACAAGGTGCAGATCCTGGGCTCCGAGGAACTGGAGTGGCTGGACCACCTCGATGCGCGCCTGCGCTGGGAAACCATCCAGAAACTGATCGACTTCCGTCCACTGGCGCTGGTGATCAGCCGCAACCAGGCCTGCCCGGAAGACCTGCGGCTGGCGGCCGAGGAATCCGACACGCCACTGTGGGTGTCGCCGCGGCGCGGCCACGAACTGCTCAACCACATCCAGTACAAGCTGGCGCGGACGCTGGCACCACGGATCACCCTGCATGGCGTGTTCATGGAGATCTATTCGATCGGCGTGCTGATCACCGGCGAATCCGGCTCAGGCAAGAGCGAGCTGGCGCTGGAGCTGATCACCCGCGGCCACCGGCTGGTCGCCGATGATGCGCCGGAGTTCACCCAGATCGCACCCGACGTGCTCGACGGTACCTGCCCCGACTTGTTGCAGGACATGCTGGAACTGCGCGGCCTCGGCGTGCTCAATATCCGCCAGATGTTCGGCGACACCGCGGTCAAGCGGAACAAGTACCTGCGCATGATCGTCCATCTCAGCAAGCCGACGCCGGGCAGCAAAACCGGCATCGAGCGTCTGACCGGCGATCTCGGCGCGCGCCGGGTGCTGGATCTGGACGTACCGATGATCACGGTGCCGGTGATGGCCGGGCGCAACCTCGCGGTACTGACCGAAGCGGCCACCCGCATGCACATCCTGCGCAGCAAGGGCATTGATCCGGCCGCCGCCTTCCTCGCCCGCCACAGCCACTTCCTCGAACACACCGCGCCATGAACACGCAGCCGATGACCGAGATGGTGATCGTCAGCGGCATGTCGGGTTCCGGCAAGTCGGGCACCCTGCACGCCCTCGAAGACCTCGGCTACTACTGCGTCGATAACCTGCCGGCGCAATTGCTGCCCGAGTTCGTGCAGCGGATGCTGGAAAGCGAATCACCGCCGACGAAGATCGCGGTCGGCATCGATGCACGCAATTTCGGCGATCTGTCCGACGTGCCGATCGCGCTGTCGCAGATCGGCGCGCTGGGCGTGCGCCCACGTCTGCTGTTCCTGGAAGCGCGCGATGACATCCTGCTGCGCCGCTACGCCGACACCCGCCGTCGGCATCCGCTCAGTCACCTCGGGCTGGCCCTGGCCGATGCCATCTCGCTGGATCGGCAGGCACTGCGGCCACTGCGCCGGATCGCCGATGTGCTGATCGACACCAGCGAGATGAACGTGCACCAGATGCGCCGCAGCGTGCTGACTGAATTCGGCCTCGCCGGTGCTGGCCTGTCGCTGCTGTTCCAGTCGTTCGCCTATCGCCGCGGCGTACCCGCCGACGCCGATTTCGTGTTCGACACCCGGGTGCTGCCGAACCCGCACTGGGAACCGCGCCTGCGCCCGCTGTCCGGCCGCGACGACGACGTACGCGCCTATCTCGACGCGCAAGCGGACGTTGCCACCTACGTCGCCCAGGTCCAGGCCTTCCTCGACGACTGGCTGCCACGCCTGCGCTCGGAAACCCGCAGCTACGTCACCACCTGCTTCGGCTGCACCGGCGGCCACCACCGCTCGGTCTACCTCGCCGAACGCCTCGCCCGCCACTTCCGCGACACCGGCTGGGAAGAAGTCGCGGTGCATCATCGCGAGTTGGAGTGAACGGACGCCGCACGCCATCAGAGTTGGATCACGTCACCCGATAACCCGATACGGCACGCCGCGGCGCTTACCTGCCGCCATCGCCGTCTGCTAACTTGTCCGCATGTCCGCTGGCGTCCTGTTGATCACCCACGAAGGCCTGGGCCACGCATTGGTGGCGGTGGCGACACGCCTGTTGAACAAGTTGCCCTTGCCCTGCGAGGCCTTCGAGGTGCCGTTCGAGGGCGATCCGGCGGCCTTGCTGCCGCTGGCCAGTGCCGCGTTGCGGCGGGTCGACCAGGGCCATGGGGTACTGATCCTGACCGATCTGTACGGGGCCACGCCCAGCAATCTGGCGGCGAAGTTGGCGCGACTGGGAACGCCGGTGCGGCGGGTCTCGGCGGTGAGCTTGCCGATGCTGATGCGGGTGATGAATTACGCGGAACTCGATCTCGACGAGCTGCCGGCGGTCGCTGCCGCTGGGTCCCGCAACGGAGCGATCACGGATGACATCTGAAGCCCCACCCACCCACCCACGCCGCGGGAGCCGCGCATGATCCAGCGCCAGTTGAAAGTCGCCAACCGGCTCGGCCTGCACGCGCGCGCCACCGCGAAACTGGTGCATGTGCTGTCGGCCTTCCAGTGCCAGGCCACGCTGGAAGTACGCGGCCGCGAGGTCAATGCCAAGAGCATCATGGGGGTGATGCTGCTGGCGGCCGGCCCCGGCACCGAGGTGCTGCTGCGGGTCGATGGCGTCGATGAACAAGCGGCGGCAGATGCGGCGGCGGCGTTGTTCGAGCGCCATTTCGACGAGGACGGCTGATGCGCAAGCAGCTGTCCGGCACGGCGGCGGCGCGGGGCTGCGCACTCGGGCGGGCACGGATGCGGCTGCCGCATCGGCTGGACATCGAAGCCACCGAGATCGCCGCCAGTGACATCGACGCCGAGATCGCGCGCTTCCACGCCGCGGTCGATACCGTCCGGACCGAGATGCGCAGCCTGCGCGATCGCCTGCAAGGCGCACTGACGCCGGAGTTGGGCGAAGTCGTCGAATTGCATGCGCTGCTCCTCGACGACCCCGAACTGCTGAGCGGCATCGACACCCTGATCCGCACCGGCCCGTATTCGGCCGACTACGCCCTGCGTCTGCAACGCAATCGCATCACCGCCGTGTTCGAGGCGATGGACGATGCCTATCTGCGCAGCCGCATCGACGACATCGACCACATCATCGAGCGCCTGCACGCGGCTCTGCACAGCCGCAAGACCCTGCTGCCCGGCGTTTCCGGCGACATCCTGGTCACCGACAGCGTGGCCCCGGCCGAGCTGGCGCAATTGCAGGCGCAAGGTGTGGTCGGTGTGGTCACCGCCGGCGGCAGCCCGCTCTCGCACAGCACGATCATGGCGCGCAGCCTGCACCTGCCGCTGGTGGTCGGTGCCAACCAGGCACTGCTGAAGGCCAAGGATGGCGATGTGCTGCTGATGGACGGCAGCTCCGGCCTGCTCATCCTCGAACCCGATGCCGGCGACCTGCGCGACCACCACGAGCGCGTCGCCCAGTCGCGGCAGGAGCGACGCCAGCTCAACCGCCTGCGCCGCGAACCCAGCCGCACCCTCGACGGCATCGACATCAAGCTGTGGGCGAATGCCGAGACCCGCGATGACGCCAGCGAGGCGCATACGCTGGGGGCCGCCGGGATTGGCCTGTTCCGTTCCGAATTCCTGTTCCTCGGTCGCAGCGACCTGCCCGACGAGGAAACCCAGTTCCGCGCCTATCGCGACGTGGTGCTGGCGATGACCGGACGCACCGTCACCATCCGCACGCTCGATCTCGGGGCCGACAAGGCCGACCGTTCCGGCCTGGTCGTGCGTCAGGAAGCCAATCCGGCACTCGGGCTGCGCGGGGTGCGGCTGTCGCTGACCCATGCCGGCCTGCTGCGCACCCAGTTGCGCGCGATCGTCCGCGCCTCCGGCTACGGCCCGGTGCGGGTGCTGGTGCCGATGGTCAGTGGCCTCGAGGAAGTGCGCACGGTGCGTGCCATGCTGGAAGCCAGCATCGCCGAACTGCGCGCCGAAGGCCGCGAGATCGCGCCCAAGTTGCCGCTCGGCGCGATGATCGAAGTCCCCTCGGCAGCGCTGGCGCTGCCCACCTTCATCGGCCTCACCGACTTCCTCGCCATCGGCAGCAATGATCTGGTTCAGTATTTGCTGGCTGCGGATCGCACCAACGAAGCGCTGGACAGCCTGTTCACGCCGCTGCATCCGGCGGTATTGCGGGTCTTGCACGAGGTGATCAAGGCCGCCAACCGGCGCGGCATCCCGCTCACCCTGTGCGGTGAAATCGCGGCCGAACCGACCTTGGTACCGCTGCTGCTGGCGCTGGGCCTGAGCGAGTTGAGCATGCATCCGTCGCATTTGCTGGAAGTGCGGCAAGCCATCCGTGGCTGCAACCTCGCCGGCCTGCGTGCAGCGGCCCCGGCGCTGCTGCGCGCGCGCAACCGCGCCGGCATCGAACGCTGGGTCGCCGCCCACCGCGTCCAGCCCGACTGACGTGTCACCACGACACCACGAGACCGCAAACGCTGGCCGACCACCGCCCAGCGGGGGATAATGCAGTCACCATGAACACTTGACCCGGCTCCCGCGCGTTCCGCTGCGCGAGGCGCCTTCATCCTCGCCGGAACCCGCATGGCCGAAGCCATTCGCCACGACAAGCCTGCGCGCCAGCTGCGTCTGCTCTCGGACGCGCTGGACAGCGGCCGCTTGGGTCCGGTGCGGCGACTGGTCAACACCCTGTCGCCGGCCGAGATCGGCAGCCTGCTGGAATCGTTGCCGCCGGCACGACGTTCAGTGGTCTGGGGGCTGGTCGATCCCGAGGATGATGGCGAGGTGCTGGTCCACGTCGGTGACGAGGTCCGCGAAGGCCTGATCGCCGACATGGACCCGGACGAGCTGGTCGCGGCGGCCGCCGATCTCGACATCGACGACCTCGCCGACCTGGTCGAAGACCTGCCGGACGCGGTGATCGACGAAGTCCTGAAGTCGATGGATCGCGAGAACCGCGAGCGCCTCGAACAGGTGCTGTCCTACGCCGAGGACACTGCCGGCCGCCTGATGAACCCGGACGTGGTGACGGTGCGCGCCGACACCACCATCGATGTGGTCTTGCGCTACCTGCGCCTGCGCGGCGAATTGCCGGAACACACCGACCACATCTACGTGGTCAGCAAGCGCCACCAGTACCTCGGCAGGATCGCCCTGCAGGCGCTGTTGACCCGCGAGACCGGCACGCCGATCAATCAACTGCTGGACGGCGAGCAGCCGGCCATCGGGGTCGACGAGAGTTCGGACGAGGTTGCGCGCCAGTTCTCCGACCACGACTGGATTTCCGCGCCGGTGGTGGACGACAACAACATCCTGCTTGGCCGCATCACGATCGACGACGTGGTCGACATCATCCGCGAGCAGGCCGAGCACCAGGTGATGTCGGCCGCCGGTCTGGACGAGGACGAAGACCTGTTCTCGCCAGTGCGGCGTGCGTTCCGCCGCCGCATGCTGTGGCTGACCATCAACCTCGCCACTGCCTTCCTCGCCGCCTCGGTGGTCAGCCAGTTCCAGGACACCATCGCGCATCTGGTGTCACTGGCGGTGCTGATGCCGATCGTGGCCGGCATGGGCGGCAATGCCGGCACGCAAGTATTGGCACTGATGGTGCGCGGGCTCGCGCTGGGACAGATTGGTGCCAGCAACGTCATGGACCTGGTCTGGAAGGAAGTGCGCATCGCCATCATCAATGGCGTCGGGATCGGCCTGCTGCTGGCGCTGATCGTGCTGGCCTGGTTCCATGACGGGATGCTGTCGCTGGTGATCGGGCTGGCATTGACCATCAACTTCACCGCTGCCGCCCTGGGCGGCGTGTTCGTGCCGGTCACGGTGAAGCGCTTCGGCTTCGACCCGGCGCTGGCCGGCGGGGTGATCCTCACCACCGTGACCGACGTGATGGGCTTCCTGTCATTCCTTGGACTGGCGTCTCTACTGTTGCTGCGCTGATGGAACAACTCGGGAAACTGGTCGAATGGCACGATGACCGGGGCTATGGATTCATCCAGCCTTTGGAGATGGACAGTCGCCGCGTGTTCCTCCACATCAACGACTACCGACGGATGGGTCGCAGGCCAGAACTCGGCGAGATCCTGCGCTTCACACCCGAACGCCAGCCCGATGGTCGTTTTCGTGCAACCCGGGTGGCGCGGGCAATCAGCCTCGGTCACCGTCAAATGCGCAATGACGCCGAACAGTTGCGTCATCGTGCGTCCATCACCACCTGGCTTCCCCCGATCCTGCTGGCCGGCTTTCTCCTGCTGCTGGGCTGGGCAAGCCTGCGCCAACACCTTCCCGACTTCTACTGGACGTGCATGGCCGCGCTCAATGCGCTCACCTTGCTTGCCTACCGGCGTGACAAACGTGCCGCCGAGGCGCATCGCTGGCGTACACCGGAATCGACCTTGCACCTGCTGGAATTGCTCGGTGGCTGGCCAGCAGCGTGGCTCGCCCAGCTTTGGTTGCGCCACAAATCACGCAAACCGTCTTATCGCGTGATTTTTCTGATCATCATCCTGATCCATACGACACTGACCGCATGGTGGCTGGCAGGCTTTCCACTTCCAGCCTGAATCTTCAGGATGCGCCCAGCACCGCCTCCAGCACCGCCATCCGCACCGCCACGCCGTTACTCACCTGTTGCAGGATGCGCGACTGCGGTCCATCAGCGACTTCATCGGTGATCTCCACACCGCGGTTCATCGGCCCCGGATGCATGACGATGGCCTCCGGCGCGGCGCGGCGCAGGCGTTCTGCGGTCAGGCCGTAATCCCGATGGTAATCGTCCAGCGATTCGACCAGTCCCTCGACCATGCGCTCGCGTTGCAGGCGCAGCATCATCGCCGCGTCCACGCCCTCCAGCGCGGCATCGAAATCGTCGGTCACGGTGCAACCCGCCAGCGTGCCGTCATCCGGCAACAGCGATGCCGGGCCGCACACGCGAATCTCGCCGCAGCCGAGCGCGCGCAGCGCGTGCAGATCGCTGCGGGCCACCCGTGAATGCTTGACGTCGCCGACGATCACGACTCTCAGCGTGGAGAAATCCTCGCCCTTGGCCTGGCGCAGGGTCAGCATGTCCAGCAGGCCTTGGGTGGGATGCTCGCTACGACCATCACCGGCATTCACCACCGCCACGCCCGGCTGGGCGGCCGCAGTCAGCGCGGCGACCGCGCCATCGACCTTGTGCCGCACCACGAAGCCGCGCACGCCCATGGCCTGGATGGTGCGGAAGGTGTCGAGATCGGTCTCGCCCTTGGTGGCCGACGAGGTGGACGCATCGAAGTTCAGAATATGCGCACCGAGTCGCTGTGCGGCGAGCTGGAAGCTCAGGCGGGTGCGGGTAGAGGGCTCGAAGAACAGCGTGCAGACCGCGACGCCCGCCAGTGCGGCAGGCGAGGTTGCGCCCGCCGCAAAGGCCTGCGCACGCCGCAATAACACGTGCAGCTGATCCGTCTGCAGCGCCTTCAGGCCCAGCAGGTGGCGGTCACTGGCGTCGGTGGCGAGGTTTGAATTCATACTGGTCTGGATGTCGAGAATTCCGGAAAAGGGAGAGATCAATCCACCGCCTGCGCGAGCTGCGGCGATGCCAGCCAGCGCTCGACGATGACCGCCGCCGCCACCGCGTCCAGCGCCTCGGCATCGCGTCGCTTGCTGCGGCCTTCGGCACGCGCGGCGGCAAATCGGTGCGCAGCTTCCTGTGAGCTGTTGCGTTCATCGACCATCACCACCGGCAACCGATAGCGTTGCCGCAGGGTCTGGGCAAACACCCGTGCCAGCTTGCGGATCGGCTGATCGCCGCCATCAAGCGTCATCGGATCGCCGACGACCAGACCATCGGGCCGCCATTCGCGCAGCAACCTGTCGGCATGCGCCCAGTCCGGGCCGGCCGCGTGCACATCGATCACCGCCACCGCGCGGGCACTGCCGGTCATGCCATTGCCGACCGCCACGCCGATCCGACGCGCACCGACATCGAAGCCCAGCACGGTGCCATCACTGCGTATCGCCGAGCTGACGGGCTGCGCATCGGCATCGCCTGCGCCAGTCGCGTTCATGCGTGCCCGCTATGGCTGGCGTGGTTGACCAGATCGACACCGATACTGCCCGCAGCCGCCTGCCAGCGCTGCGCCAGCGGCAGGTCGAACAATACATCGCTGCGATTGGGGACCAGCAGCCAACTGTCATCGACCATTTCCTGTTCGAGCTGGCCCGCGCCCCAGCCCGCGCATCCGAGTGCGACCAAGGCCCGCGGCGGACCTTCGCCGCGCGCCATCGCCTCCAGTACGTCGCGCGAGGTGGTCAGGTACAGACCACCACCGACATCGAGGCTGGAATCCCAGCTGCACTCGCCGTCATGAAGAACGAAACCACGCTCCGGATGCACCGGGCCACCGCTGAGCACGATCTGCTTGCACAGCGTCGGGTTGTCGCAGTCCACCCCCATCTGCTGGAGGATTTCGCCGACCGTGTACTCGGAGGCACGATTGACCATCACCCCCATGGCCCCATCGCCATCGTGTTGGCAGACCAGGGTCACGCTGCGTTCGAAGCAGGAATCATGCAATGCCGGCAATGCGATCAGCAGGTGGTTGCCAAAGCCGTGTTCTTGCGCGTCCATGCCGGCATTCTAAGGCAAGGCCGATTCAGTCGGCGCTGCCCGCCGACCATGGGTGATCGTCCGGGGATCAGTCACCCAAGTGATTGATTCCCGCAAGCACCGCCCGGACATGTGCCGGACGGTGCGTGCGCTGACAAGTCCCGGATGGACTTGTTCAGCACCGCCCCAAGGCTTCGCCAAATCGGCCGTCATCCCGGCGAACGCAGGGATCCCCTTCACCTGCAAGGCATCGAAGAGGGATCGGATCGACATCCTCCGGACACACAGCGCTGGAATGACGTGTGGAATCCGGTTCAGCCGTGCCTGAGGCCAATGCTTGTCATGCCGGCGCTACGCCGACATTGCGCATGATCGATCGATCAAGTATTGCCATCGGCAGGACGCCGCGCCCTGATGACAGGCCAGCGCTCACACCTGCCATTGTTGTCCGGTTGCGATCAGCGCGCTTCGGCGATCATCACGCCATCAAGCCCCTGCGCCAGGGTCGAGGCATCGCCGCCCTGCGCCAGCTTGATGCGCAGGCGCACCTCGTTGGTCGAGTCGGCAAAGCGCAGCGCGTCCTCGTAGCTGATCTCGCCGGCCTGGTACAGCTCGAACAGGCTCTGGTCGAAGGTCTTCATGCCCAACTGCACGGATTCCTTCATCACTTCCTTCAGCTTGTGGATCTCGCCGTCGCGGATGTAATCCTGCACCAGCGGCGTGCCGAGCAGGATCTCCATCGCCACCCGCCGCGCCTTGCCGTCCGGGGTCGGCACCAGTTGCTGCGCGACCACACCCTTGAGGTTCAGCGACAGGTCCATCAGCAACTGGTTGCGGCGATCTTCCGGGAAGAAGTTGATGATGCGGTCCATCGCCTGGTTGGCGTTGTTGGCGTGCAGGGTGCACAGCACCAAGTGGCCGGTTTCCGCGAATGCGATCGCGTGGTCCATGCCCTCGCGGGTGCGCACCTCGCCGATCATGATCACGTCCGGTGCCTGACGCAGGGTGTTCTTCAGCGCGTTCTCCCAGCTGTCGGTATCGATGCCGACTTCGCGCTGGGTGATGATGCAGCCATCGTGCTTGTGCACGAATTCGATCGGGTCCTCGATCGTGATGATGTGCCCGGTCGAATTGGCATTGCGATAGCCGATCATCGACGCCAACGACGTGGACTTACCCGTGCCGGTGGCACCGACGAAGATAATGATGCCGCGCTTGGTCATCGCCAGCGTCTTGATCACCGGCGGCAGGCTGAGCTCCTCGACCGTCGGGATACGGGTCTCGATCCGGCGCAGCACCATGCCGACCTGGTTGCGCTGGTAGAAACAGCTCACGCGGAAGCGGCCCACGCCCGACACGCCGATGGCGAAGTTGCATTCGTGGGTCTTTTCGAACTCCTCGCGCTGCTGCGGCGACATCACGTTCAGCACCAGATCGCGCGACTGCTGCGGCGTCAGCGGGTTCTGGGTGATCGGACTGAGCTTGCCGTGGACCTTCATCGACGGCGGCATGCCCGCCGTGATGAACAAGTCCGACGCCTTCTGGTGCGCCATCAGCTTGAGGAACGAGGTGAAATCGATGCTGCTCATGGGACAACTCCGGGACCCGGGACCCGGGACTCGGGACCCGGCCGAAGCATGAAGCTCCGCCTGTATCCCGATGTCCGGTTCGGACGTCCAGTCATGGATGAAAATCTCCGCTCACACGCCAACCGCCGCGCACTCGGGTCCCCGGTCCCGGGTCCCGAGTCCCGGCCTCATTCAAACAACCGCTTGTCCTTCGCGTATTCGTGCGCCTGCTGGCGGCTGATCATGCCGCGCTTGACCAGATCCTGCAGATGCTGGTCCAGCGTCTGCATGCCGGCGGCCTGACCGGTCTGGATCGCCGAATACATCTGCGCCACCTTGTCCTCGCGGATCAGGTTGCGGATGGCGGCGGTGCCGACCATGATTTCCCACGCGGCAGTACGCCCGCCGCCGATCTTCTTCAGCAGCGCCTGCGCGATCACCGCGCGCAGCGACTCCGACAGCATCGAGCGCACCATCGGCTTCTCGCCGGCGGGGAACACGTCGATGATGCGGTCGATGGTCTTGGCCGCGCTCGAAGTGTGCAAGGTCGCGAACACCAAGTGGCCGGTTTCGGCTGCGGTCAGCGCCAGACGGATGGTTTCCAGATCGCGCAATTCGCCGACCAGGATGATGTCCGGGTCTTCGCGCAGCGCCGAGCGCAGCGCCTCGTTGAAACCGTGGGTGTCGCGGTGCACTTCGCGCTGGTTGATCAGGCATTTCTGCGCGGTGTGCACGAATTCGATCGGGTCCTCGACCGAGAGGATGTGGCTGTAGTCCTTCTTGTTGATGTGGTCGATCATCGCCGCCAGCGTGGTCGATTTGCCCGAGCCGGTCGGCCCGGTGACCAAGATCAGGCCCTGCGGCTGTTCGATCAGTTCCTTGAAGATGCGCGGGCAGCCGAGGTCTTCCAGCGTCAGCACTTCCGAGGGAATGGTGCGGAACACCGCGCCTGCGCCACGGTTCTGGTTGAAGGCGTTGACGCGGAAGCGCGCCAGACCGGGAATCTCGAACGAGAAGTCGCATTCGAGGAATTCCTCGTAGTCGCGGCGCTGCTTGTCCGACATGATGTCGTAAACCAGCGCATGGACCTGCTTGTGGTCGAGCGCGGGAATGTTGATGCGGCGCACGTCGCCATCGACGCGGATCATCGGCGGCAGTCCCGCCGAGAGGTGCAGGTCCGATGCCTTGTTCTTGACCGAGAATGCCAGCAGTTCTGCAATATCCATGCGTTCTCCCCGCGCCGTTCAGATTGTCCAATGGCTCCCCGGCCACGACGCCGACGGTTGGCGTCGCGGCCCCATGCCGGCAGTATGAGCGCCAGATGCGTCCCCATTCAACCACCGTGCAAGCGACGACCGAACCCACCACCGCCCTCGTGCGAGTCCTGTCCCTGATGGATAACGCAAGCCGAGCCATCGGCAGGCCAGACGCCCGACTGCTTGCGGTCTCCAAGACCCGCGATGCGCAAGCCATCGCAAGGCTTGCAGACGCCGGCCAGCATACGTTCGGCGAGAACTACGTGCAGGAAGCGCTGCCCAAGATCGCGGCACTGCGCGAGCTGGGCCTGGAATGGCATCTGATCGGCCACCTGCAATCGAACAAGGCCGATGCCGCCGCCCGCGCCTTCGACTGGGTACAGACCGTCGATCGCATCAAACTGGTCACCGCGCTGGCTCGGCACCGTCCGGAACCGCTGCCACCGCTGAACGTGCTGATCCAGGTGAATATCGACGACGAGACCAGCAAGTCCGGCTGCCATCCACATGACATCACCACGCTGGCCGACGCCATCGCCAGCCAACCCCGGTTGCGCCTGCGCGGTTTGATGGCGATCCCGGCACCTGATCCCGACATGCGCCGTCGGCGCACCGCGTTCCGCGCGATGGCCGACTTGTTCAAGACACTGCAGCACGATCATCCTGGCATCGACACCCTGTCGATGGGCATGAGCGAGGATTTCATCGAGGCCATCGAGGAAGGTGCGACCATGGTCCGGGTCGGGAGCCTGCTGTTCGGTCCGCGCCCGCCCAAATCGGAGAGTCACGCATGAATGACAGCATCGCCTTCATCGGCGGCGGCAATATGGCGCGCAGCCTGATCGGCGGTCTGGTTGCGCAGGGCCACGCACCGGCCTCCATCCGCGTGGCCGAACCCGTGGCCGCACTGCGCGAGGCACTGCATGCCGATTTCGGCGTGGCCGTGTTCGAACAGGGCGCGCTGGCGGTGGAAGGTGCAGGCACGTGGGTATTGGCGACCAAGCCGCAAGTCCTGCGCGCGGTCTGCGAAGGGCTTGCGCCGCAGGCGCAGAGGTCGCGCCCGCTGGTGGTGTCGATCGCCGCCGGGATCACCGCCGTGCAACTGGAACGCTGGCTGGGCGGGAATCTGCCGATCGTGCGCACGATGCCGAACACGCCAGCCTTGCTCGGTGCCGGCGTCACCGGGCTGTTCGCCAGCGAACGCGTCGATGCCGCCGGGCGCGACTTCGCCAACGCCTTGCTCGGCGCGGCTGGCAAGACGGTCTGGATCGACGATGAAGCGCAGATGGATGCCGTCACCGCGGTCTCCGGCAGCGGCCCAGCCTATGTGTTCCTGCTCGCCGAAGCCATGATCGACGCCGGCATCCGCGAGGGGCTACCAGCCGAAGCCGCGCGCACCCTGGCTCTGCAAACCGTCCTCGGTGCGGCCCGCATGCTGACCGAATCCGACGCCGACGCCGACGCCCGCGAGTTACGCCGTCGCGTCACCTCGCCGGGTGGCACCACCCAGGCCGCCATCGAGACCTTCGAGGAACGCGGTTTTCGCGCCTTGGTCGCGGATGCCATCCACGCCGCACGCCTGCGCGGTGCGGAACTGTCCGCCGCCAACGATTGAGCCATCGCCATGCGCATCCTGCTGCCCACCCTGTTGCTCGGCTGCGGCCTTGCCGCATGCAGCGCCCAGAACAACGCACCACTCCCGGCGAAGCTCATCGACACCTCGGCAACGATCAGCCGCGCCAGCGTGGGCGGCGCCGTGCTGCAAACGCAGACGGTGCCGCTGACCTCACTCAATCCTGCGACCGCCAAGCAATACGGCATCGACAACACGCAAGAAGGCGTGTTGTTATTGGTCACCCTGCGCGATGGCAATGGCAACGCGCTTGCGCCCGCCGACCTGCAACTCACCGCCACCGCCAGCGTCCTCCCCGATCCGCCCGCGCCCTTGCCGCTGCGCGCGATCCAGACCGCTGGCATGACCGACTACATCGGCGTGCTGCATGCACATGCGCCGGCGAGCGTGCAGTTCAGGGTGAACGCCAAACGCGCGGGTGACAGCAACGACATCGCTACCACCGTCGACGTTCAGCCGCACTGATTCGGCAATCCGAAGACCGACCGCCTGATCCCTGACGCCGGAAGGACGGCAGCACGAGGGCCGATGCAGCGGCCTTGCGCGGGTCGCGCGTGCGCGCCAATTGCACGTCGATCAGCGGCGGCGTACGCCTGCTGGCGTGGCGTCATGGGTACAACATCCGCTTCGACCAGCCAGCCTCATCGTCGGCCTCGTACAGCCAGCGCTCGTGCAGCCGGTACTGCGCTCCAAACCAGAACTCGACGGTGTGCGGAAGCACGCGGAAGCCCGACCAGCGCGGCGGCCGCGGCACCTCGCGGCCGGCGAACTCGGCCTCATGTCGTGCCAGCCTCGCCTCGAACGTTGCCTGCGCATCAAGTGTTTCCGATTGCAGCGACGCCCACGCTCCGATCTGGCTTCCACGTGGACGGCTGGCGAAGTAGGCGTCGGCCTCGGCGTCGCTGACGATCTCGACCGCACCCTCGATCCGCACCTGCACGCCGTCGCGCACGCGCGGCCAGTGGAACAGCAGCGCCGCCTGCGGATTGGCCTGCAATTCGCGGCCCTTGCGCCCATCGAGATGGGTGTAGAACACGAAGCCACGGGCATCGTGCGCCTTGAGCAGGACGATGCGCGCCGATGGCCGCCCCTGCGCATCCACCGTGGCAACGGTCATCGCGGTGGGATCAGGTTCGCCGGCGGTCTTGGCCTCGGCGAACAGGGTGTCGAAGGTGGACAGGATGTCGGGCGTGAGCGGGGTCATGCGCGCATTGTCGCGCGCATTGCCACATCGCGCATGCTGCGCGGATCAGCGCTGGCTCGTGTGCGCCTGCGCGTGCGACAGGGGCAGAACCGCAAAGGCGGGAGCGACTGGCGTCACTTCGCGCCTCGGAAGAATCGCTCCTTGGCCGGAATGTTCGGACAGAGCTGGTATTTCTCGAGAGGGCGCAACCGATGGCCCACCGTACCCAGGAACACGAACGACTGCGGGCCGGTGATGGCGTATTCGGTCACGGAAACAAAGCGGGGGTCCGGGTCCCATCTCCCGTCTTCATCGCGCATGCGGGAGCTGATGCGGAAACGATCCGCAGTCACCATTTCCCACCTCACGGCTTCGCTGTTGTTGTTGTGCTCCGGGTCGGTGAGATCACTTTCTTCCCAGAAGCGCCTGCCATCAAAATACCGGACGATGACCGGCTTCGCGCAGGTCGAGAACGTTCCTTCGGTGTAGACGTAGTAGCCGACGGCCAGAGGAATGCGTGCGGGAATCGCGGCGGCAGCCGGTTTCCCCTGCGCGCCCGCAGCCGCCCGGGCAGGCCGCACCGCGCAGCCCTCTTCGTCCACCAACTGACGCCTGGTGTTGTAGCGCTCCAGCACGTCGACATGGCGTCCATTCCAGCCCCAGACCACTTCCGTCGGCAATGGCCCGCAACGCCCCGCGCCGGCGCTGCCGGTCGGGTAGCGCAGCACACTGGCATTGCCGCGACGCTGTATCCAGGACGGGCGAAGTTCGCGCAACGTCAGGGTCTCCTCGTAACCGCCCGATTGGCGCCGCGAATCCCAGACATAGCCATTGGCCGTGGACAGTACAAAATCGATGGTCAACTGTGGCCCGTCGCGCCCTTCGTTGAGGCCCGCACAGCCGCCATTGGGCGTGGCGATGACGTAATCGGGCTTGCCATCGCCGTTGAGTTCGACGGCAAGGAAGCGCCCCGCCCCGACCTGCAGCGCGCTGCCGTCCATGCCGCTGGCTGGCAGTGGTGTGAACCGGGCGCCCACGTAGCGCTCCTGGATGTCACCGCAATAGCTGCGGGCATGCGTCTGCCATGCCTTCAGCGCGGCCGTTGGCAGCGTAGCTGGCGACGATTGCGCACTGGCCTGCATCGCAGCCAGCATCAGGAGTCCCACACCAGCAATCGGTTTGGTCTTCATGGGTTCGATCCTTGGTTGCAACGGCGGGTGATGGTGCACCTCACTGCTTGCGCTTGAATTCCAGCACGCCCATCGGCCCGCCCGTCAGGGTGTCGGCATCCTTGCGCGTCAACACGAGCGTGGTACCGGGCTGATCCGGGTTGTGCAGCTTGATCCTGTCGCCATCCACCTCGTACTCCAGCTGCATCTCCATGCCGGCAGTCTCTTGCGTGGCTTTGCCGTTGCCGTGAAAGGTCAGGACCTGGTCTTCCGCCAAGCCGCCCGTATAGGTGCCGGTCATGCCATCGCCGCATGCACTCAGGAGCATGCTCAGTAAAACGACGAGGGCAAGTTTCAGAGTGTTCATGGTGTTCTCCTTGCGCATGAGTGGTTTGCAGGGTTGTTGCGATGCGCCACGCGTGGCTACACGCGCACAATTCAATGCCGCTTGCTGTATTGCTCGATCACATCCGCTAAGTCGATCAAACCTTGGTGACCGCCGGCGAACGCGACAGCGCCTCGTCGATCAGCGCGTTCGCCTTCTTCATGTTCAGACCCACGTACAGAAAATAGCCGCCGAAGGCGACCAGAGGCAGCCCGAGAAGGATCAGGCTCAATGGAAGACCGAGCAGGATCATCAGGACGCCAGCGATGATGACCAGCGTCGCCGGCGCGTTGTTGCGCGTGGATCGGGTTCGATTGGCCATGGCATTGGCATTGATGCCGTTGGGTTTCCGCACCCCTGCCACCACCACCTGGTCGCCATCGACCACGACGATCGGCTGCTTGTGCTTGACGTGGACGATGCTGCCTTCCACATCCAGGGTCACCGTCCGCATCGACTCGATCTGGCCGCGTACATTGCCGCCGCTGCCGCTGACATAGCCATGCGTTTCGACGCCGCTATCGAGGATTTTCGCCGTCCCCTGCACCAGTTCCACTGCCATCGTTGTTCTCCTTCAGCTTCGAATTGCGCGAACGCGGGATGCGAACGCACTTGACTGCGCCTTGCGCCGGCGAGATCGCGTGTTTTGGTTCCTTGCGGCAGCACGGCGCGTCATTTGGATTTCGCGTACTGCTCGATCACATGCACCAGATCGATCAGGCCGTGACGCACGGCCAGATCACGCAGGGTCAGGCGCTGGTTGTCCCACTGCATCGGCGCGTTGACATCGGCACCCGCGGCGGCCAGCAGCGGCAGCGTCTCGGCGACGAATTTGTCGTTGATGGCATAGCTGCCGGCACCATTCAGGAACAGCCAATGCACGGCGCGGGTGCCTTGCGGCCCGGGGGCGTTTGCGTGTGCACCGGCGGCCAGCACGGCCTTGATCAAGTCGATGCGCCGTGATTCCAGTGCCAGTACCAGCGGCGTGTAGCCTTCCTTGTCGGCGGCGTTGATGTTTGCGCCCGCTTTGACCAGCGCCGCAAGCAGATCCACGCGCGTCTGGCGTTCCTCAGCCGCGCCACGGCCGAAGACGTCACCGTTGTCATCGAACGATTGAACTTGCAGCAGGTAATGCAGCGCATTCCGGCCGCGACCATCCACGCCGGACGCCTTTGCACCCTTGCCCAATAGCGCCAGCAGTTGTGCCGAACTGCATGCCCAGAGATCATTATTGCGCGCGTCGTAGCGATACTTCTCGGCGCAGCGCAGCAGGCGGGTGCGGCCACCGCTGTCGGCCTGGTTGATGTTCGCACCCTTTTCCAGCAGCAGCGGCAGCAAACTGTCGTCAGCGAATACCACCGGATAGGTCCACTCGCGCAGCGGAAACCGGTAAGCCCCCTGCTCCGGATCGCCGTTGTAGCTCGCCGGCAAGGCATCGCCAAGCTTGATCTTGCCTTCGTCCAGATAGAAGGCCACCGTCTGCGGGTTCGGGCGCGTCCACAGCGCCGTGACATAGGCACTCAGCAATTCCGCCGGAACGAAACCACCCGGCCCGTACTGCACGCGGACGCTGTCGCTGCCTGCCTGCTCCAACCAGAGGCCGGTCTTTTCACCATTGGCGGCGTAGCTGCCGGCTTCCACCAACCGCCCGTCTTCGGTCCAGGCTTCGTGGCGCCCAACCGGCTTGTCGTCGGCATATTCGCCGCGGGTCGCGGGCTTGCCGTTGGCATGCCATGTCTCCTGCAGGCCTTGCCGCTTGCCTTCGCGATAGCGGGCGTGCTCGACCAGCGTACCGTTCGTCGTCCAGGTCTTCTGGTCACCATCCACGGCACCGGCCTTCCATGAAGCCTGCTCGACCAGCGTGCCGTCCGGCGCCCATTTGCTGGCCTCGCCGTCCTGCTTGCCTTCGTCGTCGTACCTCGTCTCTGCCACCAGCTTGCCGGTCTCGCAATCCCAAGCCTGGCGCAGCTCTGGTGTGCCCTTGCTGCTGTATTCGGTCAGCGAGCGCCGTTTTCCGTTCTCGCACCACGCCTCGGAATCGCCGGTATTCCGCAGCCGCCCCTCATCCCAGGCCACTTCGTCACGACTCCGCGGCTTGCCGTCGTCGTAGAACCACTCCACCACGCCGTGCTTGCGTCCATCCTGCATTTCCGCGCGGAACACGACCTGATCGCCCCGACGCGCCACCACCACGCCGGAAAACGGCTTGCCCTCCACCAGATAGGGTTTGACTTCACTGGAATTGTTGATGCGGCTGATCTCGTTGCTGGCGCGCCCGTCCTTGGGCAGGGAGATTTCGTGCTCCTTTGCGCATCCGGCCAGCAAGCCCAGGGCGAGGATCATGCTCAGTCGCAGTCCGCCCCCAAACGCACATGCTGCCACTCGTGCTGCGTTCCGCATTCCCATCGCCGGATCCCCCACCGTAGCGCCCGGGCGGCCCGCCCGAAGTCGACATCGATGCTGGCCGCATGGCCGCGCAATGTCCTCACGGAACCTTCAAGAAACCCTCAAGCGCCCTGCGGATTTGCCACAAGTGCCGCTGTTTGCCAGTATTCAGGCATGACGTCGCCCCCCGCTCCACATCCGGGACACGCCCTCTATCGCTGGCGCTTCGACAAGGTCGAGTTCGACGAGGCTCGCCGTGAGTTGCGCGTGGCCGGCCTGCCGATGGAGATGGAGCACAAACCGCTGGAAGTGCTGTCGCTGCTGTTGCGGCATGCCGGCGAGGTGGTCACGAAGGACGAGCTGTTCGATACCGTCTGGGCTGGACGGGTCACGGTAGACAACGTCCTCTCCACCGCCGTGGGCAAGCTGCGCAAGGCACTGGGCACGGGCGAGGAAGACCGCATCGCCACCGTGCCCCGTATCGGCTACCGCTTCGACGGGCCAGTAGAACGCATGGCAGTGGGGGCCGCACCTTCCAGCCCGCTGGCACTCGCTGCCGGCGAGCCGGTGCCGGGTCGGGCGCAGTTCGTGCTGGAACGACAACTGGGGCGCACGCTCGGCAGCGAGGTGTGGCTGGCTCGGCACCCGCGCAGCCACGACACGCGCGTGTTCAAGTTCGCGCTGGACGGCGAGCACCTGGCCTCGATCAAGCGCGAAGCGACCCTGTTGCGAGTGCTGCGCGAAACCCTGGGTGAGCGCGAGGACATCGTCCGCCTGCTGGACTGGAACTTTGCCACAGCACCGTTCTTCCTGGAATGCGAATACGGCGGGCAGTCGCTGACGGAATGGGCGACACAGGACGAACGACTGGCCGCACTGGACACCGCGCAACGGCTCGCATTCTTCACGCCAATCGTCGAAACCGTCGCCGCCGCACATGCGGTGGGCATCCTGCACAAGGACTTGAAACCGGCCAACGTGCTGGTCGCCGCGCGCGGCGACGGCTGGCAGATGCGACTGACCGATTTCGGCAGCAGCCGCCTGTTGCAGCCCGAGCGGCTGGCCGAACTGGGCATCACCGCGCTGGGCATGACCCTGACCCAGGTGGGTGGCGACACCAGCTCCGGCACGCCGCTGTACCTGGCCCCGGAACTGCTGGCCGGGCAACCGGCCACCGTGCGCAGCGACGTCTACGCACTGGGCATGCTGCTCTATCAATGGCTGGCCGGCGATCTGCGCAAACCACTGACGCCGGGCTGGGAGCGCGACATCGATGACCCGCTGCTGCGCGAGGACATTGCCCACGCCACCGACGCCGACCCCGCCCGCCGTATCGCCAGCGCCTCCGAACTGGCCGAGCGCCTGCGTCGCCTGCCGCAGCGCCGCGCCGAACTTGCGCAGCGCGAAGCGGACGAACACGCCGCTTCCGCATTGCGCAGCACGTTGGAGCGCAGCCGCGCGCGGCGTCCGTGGGCAATTGCGGCGTTCGCCGCGCTGCTGCTCGGGCTGGGTGGCAGCCTGTATTTCTGGTGGCATAGCGAGCAGCAACACCGTATCGCCGAACAGCAGCGCGACATCGCCGAAAAGCAGGCAGCGCGGGCTCGCGCGGTCGTGGAATTCCTCAGCAATGACCTGATCGGCGCGGTAAGCCCCGGTGGCAGTGCGTTCGAACGCGACCCCACCATCAAGGACATGCTGGATGCGGCCTCGCGCGGCGTCGACGGCAAGTTTGGCAGCCAACCGGAGATCAGCGGCAGCATCCACGCGGCGTTGGGGCAGTCGTGGCGCACGTTGGGCCAAGGCGAGCGTGGCGTGGAGGAATTGCGCGCGGCCTTGCGCGATTTCACCTCCGCCTTCGGCGCGGACAATACGCTGACGCTGCGCACTGCCTACGCGCTGGTACGCACACTGGTCTACGCCAGCCGCAACACCGATTTCAAGGAAGCAGGCAAGCTGCTTGCCGAAACCGACGCCAGAGCCGGCGCACGCCTGCAGGGCAACGATGAACTGGCACTGGATGCGGCGTTCGCACGCGGCATCTTCCATCACCAGCAACTGCAGATCCGGCAGGCATTACCGGCTTGGGTGCGCGCGGACACCCTGCAGCGCATGCTGTTCCCGATGGACACGCAGCGCGCCATCGTGATTCGCATGAACTTGGCCGATGCGCTGAGCCGTTCTGGCGAACCCGACAAGGCCATCGCGTTGATGCGGGCGATTCTGGCCGATCCGCTGCTGGACGCGAAGCAGATCGGTGGCAACCGTGTCGCCACCGTGCAGATGAATTTGGCGCGCGCACTGCGCAACCAAGGCAAGTACGACGAGGCGCTACCGCTGGCACATGCAGCCGCCACCACTGCGGAACGCATCTACGGCGCAGACAACTACCAGACGCTGACGCTGCGCTCCACCATCGCCAGCATCCAGGACAGCGCCGGCAATTGCGCGGCTGCCCTGCCGATCCAGCGCGACGTGGCCCGACGCATGGCCGCGCGCTACGGGAATGGCAAGCAGGCCACGTTGATCGAAACCGGCAACCTGGGACTGATGGAATACAACTGTGGCGACCGGCATATCGCCATCACCTTGCTGCGTGACGTCGAACGCGACCTGCGCCGGCAATTCGGCGAAAGCAACGCGGCGGCGCAGAGTTTCCGCCTGTCGCTGGCAGAAGCATTGATCGAACAGGGCCAGCGCGACGAAGCGCGGCACCTGTTGGACGGTCTCACCGAGCAGGCGATGGAAGCCGCGGGCGGCGACAAGGCGGAACTGGCACGCGTGCGAGGGCTGCTGGCGGGTGCGTGACACCCGCATCAGCCTCCGGCCCTGGATCAATGCACCACGAAAGTGATCCGCAGGTTCACCCGCCACTCCTTCACATTGCCCTCGGCGTCGGTCACTACCTTGATGTCGTTGACCCACGCACCCTGGATGTTCTTCACCGACTCCGAGCACTTCTTCAATCCATGGGCAACCGCTTGTTCGATGCCTTCCGCGGATGAAGCAGTGAGTTCGATGACCTTGGCGACGGACATGGTGGACTCCTCGATGGGCGGGCGCGGAATGCGACCGGAAACCGGAACCTCGCATGGCATGGGTTAAACGCGCGTCATTCGCTGCTAGCATGCGGCAATGCAGCAACTTCCCCGCATTCTCCTGATCGGCCCGATGGGCAGTGGCAAAAGCACGCTTGGCGAGGCGCTGGCAGCGCGGCTGGGGCTGGACTTCATCGACATCGATACACGCATCGTCGCCGCGGCGGGCATGACCATACCCGCCATCTTCGAGACCGAGGGCAAAGCCGGTTTCCGCAAGCGCGAGACCGATGCGCTGCTGGCCGCGCTGCGCGAAGCGCCCGCGGTCATCGCCACCGGAGGTGGGGTCGTACTCGCGGAAGCCAATCGTGACGCCATCCGCGAGGCCGGCCTGGTGGTGTACCTGCATATCCACCCCGACGAACAGTTGCGGCGCGTCGCCGGCGATAGCAATCGTCCACTGCTGGACCCGACCGACCCCGCGGGGCAATTGGCGCGCCTGCAGGCACAGCGCGAGCCGCTGTACCGCGAACTGGCCGACCTCACCGTGGACACCAGCGCGCAGACCTCGGAACAGCTTGCGGCAGCGTTGGCACTGCGGCTGGCGCAAATGCGTGACATTCCCGGCAAGGACGCCCAGCCATGAGCACAGCCCTGCGCAGCGTCGACGTTGGTGGCAGCACGCCTTATCGAATCCACATCGGCGTCGGCCTACTCGATGACAGCGACTTGCTCGCATCGACCCTGCGTGGTCGCCATGCACTGATCGTCAGCGATGCCCACGTCGCGCCGTTGTATGCCGAGCGCGTGGAAGTCGCGTTGCACAGCGCGTGCTCCGAGTTGCGTATCACCCGCCACATCATCGCCGCCGGCGAAGCGCACAAGACGCTGCACAACTTCGGCGCGATCATCGACGCCCTGGCTGCCCTCGGTGCCACCCGCGACGCTTGCGTCTATGCGTTGGGCGGCGGCGTGGTCGGCGATCTGGCAGGCTTCGCTGCCGCCTGCTGGATGCGCGGGATTGATGTGGTGCAATTGCCCACCACCTTGCTGGCCATGGTGGATTCCTCGGTCGGTGGCAAGACCGCGGTGGATATTTCGCAGGGCAAGAACCTGGTGGGCGCGTTTCATCCGCCGCGCGCGGTGCTCGCCGACACCACCAGCCTGCGCACCCTGCCGCCGCGCGAACTGCGTGCGGGCTTGGCGGAGGTGATCAAATACGGCGCAATAGTTGATGCCGATTTCCTGCACTGGCTGGACACGCATCGTGATGCCCTGCTGGCCGGCGACGCCGCCGCGCTGGCCGAGGCCATCGCCCGCAGTTGCGCGCACAAGGCTGCGATCACCGCGCGCGATCCGTTCGAACGCGGCGACCGCGCCCTGCTCAATTTCGGCCACACCTTCGGCCACGCCATCGAGGCCGAACAGGGCTACGGCGATGGACTGAACCACGGCGAAGCCGTCGCAGTCGGGATGGTGTTGGCGGCGCGACTGTCTGCGGCGCTGGGGATGTCGGCACACGCCGACACCGACGCGTTACGCACGCTGCTGGAGCGCTTCGGCCTGCCCACGGCCATTCCCGCGGGGCTTGCGCCCGATGCCCTGCTGGCGCGGATGCGGCTGGACAAGAAAACCCAAGCCAGCGGACTGCGCTTCATCCTGTGGGACGGCCCCGGCGCGGCCAGGATCGTCGCCGACGTTGCCGAGCCCGCCGTGATCGAAACGCTGCGCGCCGCCTGTTGATCGCGACGATCACTGCCCGGGCGGCGGCTCCCACAATTCGATCTTGTTGCCGTCCGGGTCGATCACCCAGCCGAACTTGCCTTGCTCGGACGCATCTGTCTTGTCGAGCACGTTGCAGCCTTCCGCGCGCAACGCGGCAAGCAAGGCATCCAGATCCGCCACCCGGAAATTGACCATGAACGTCGCGCTGCTCGGGGCCATGTACTCGGTATCGGCAGCGAACGGGCTCCACAAAGTCATCCCCGGCGTACTGTCGGAGCCACCCCAAGAGAAGATCACCCCGCCCCAGTCGGTCACATCGAGACCGAGATGATCGCGATACCAGGCGCACAGGTGCTTGGGATCGGGCGATTTGAAGAAGATGCCGCCGATGCCGGTGACGCGTTTCATGGCTCGTCCTCCCATCGTGGACGTCGATCATGACGCCGAAGCCCATTCGCCGCCAGCGGCGAACATCGCGCCACCTTACAATGCAGCCCCATGCGCCTTTTGCTGCAACAACGCCCCGACGGCCGCGAAGCCCCGCGTTTCGTCCAACTCCAACTCCAGCCTGACCTGCTGGGGGGCTGGGAATTGCTGCGCGAGACTGGCCAGACCGGCGGCCGCAGCACCCTGCGCAAGGCGCTGTTCCACGACCAGGCCACGGCCATGCTGGCACTGGAAAAGGAACGCGACGCGCAGTTGAAGAAAGGCTTCCAATTGATGTTCGCGCAGGGCGCCGATGCGCCCCGCTGACTGGAGTACACCGTGACCTTGAAGAATGATCGCTTGCTGCGCGCCTTGCGCCGCGAACCCGTGGACTGCACCCCCGTCTGGCTGATGCGCCAGGCCGGCCGCTACCTGCCGGAATACCGCGCCACCCGCAAGACCGCGGGCAGCTTCCTCGGCATGGCGATGACCCCGGAACTGGCCTGCGAAGTGACCCTGCAACCGTTGCGGCGCTTCCCGCTGGACGCGGCAATCCTGTTTTCCGACATCCTCACCGTGCCCAATGCGATGGGCCTCGGGCTGTATTTCGTCGATGGCGAAGGCCCGAAATTCGAACGCCCGGTGCGCAGCTCCGGCGACATCGACAAGCTCGCCGTGCCGGACATGGAAACCGAGCTGCGCTACGTGATGGACGCGGTGCGCATGATCCGCCGCGAACTCGACGGCAGCGTGCCCCTGATCGGCTTTTCCGGCAGCCCGTGGACGATCGCCTGCTACATGGTCGAAGGCGGCGGCAGCAAGGAATGGGGCAAGGTCAAGGCGCTCGCCATCAATGACCCGGCCGCAATGCATACGCTCTTGGGCGTGGTCACCGATGCGGTGATCGCCTACCTGTCGGCGCAACACGCCGCGGGTGCGCAAGTCTTGCAGGTCTTCGACACCTGGGGCGGCACGCTGTCGCCTTCGATGTACCGCGAATTCTCGCTGCCCTACCTGACCCGGATCGCGCACGAACTCAAGCGCGGCGACACGCCACTGATCCTGTTCGGCAAGGGCAATGCCGCGCATCTGGAAGCGCTGGCCGAGAGTGGTGCAGAAGGCGTCGGCGTGGACTGGACGGTGACCCTGGAAGATGCCGCGCGCCGCACGCAGGGCAAGGTGGCGCTGCAGGGCAATCTCGATCCGGCGATGTTGTACGGCAGCTCCGACGCGCTGCGGTCGCAGGTGCGTGCGGTGCTGGACAGCTACCGCAACGGCAACGGCGGCTCTCGCGAAGGTCATGTATTCAACCTCGGCCACGGCATGTCGCCGGACATGGATCCCGAACACGTCGCCGCACTGGTGGACGAGGTGCATCGCTACAGCGCGCGCTGAGACCCGGCCGCTTGCAACCGGCCGGCGTGATACGGGAGTAAGCTCGTCCTGTCCTCGGGAGGGAGTCGATCGATGCGTCGTCTCGTCACCTTGCTGTTGGCAGGCTGCCTGGCTCTGCCCGTTCTCGCGACCCAACCGCAAACGCCGCCGTCGAATTATTTCGACAGCACCGGCCGCAGCGATGTCTGGACCGGCGGATCGCGGATGATCCCGATCCACACGCCTTCCGGTGATTTCCGGGTCTGGACCAAGCGCGTCGGCAATAACCCGAAATTGAAGGTGTTGCTGCTGCACGGCGGCCCCGGTGCCGACCACCAGTATTTCGAGGCCATGGACAGCTTCCTGCCCGCGGCCGGCATCGAGTACTACTACTACGACCAGTTGGGCTCGACCAACAGCGACCAGCCGGCGGACATGACGCCGTTCCTGAGCATCGAGCACTACGTCGAGGAAGTGGAACAGGTGCGTCAGGCCTTGGGCCTGGACAAGGACAACTTCTGCCTGCTCGGCCATTCCTGGGGCGGCATCCTCGCGATGGAGTACGCGCTGAAATACCCGCAGCACCTGAAGTGCCTGGTCATCTCCAACATGATGTCCAGCATCCCGGCGTACAACGCCTATGCGCACAAGGTACTGATGCCGCAGATGGACCCGGCCGCGCTGCGCGAGATCCTGGCGCTGGAGGCCGCGAAGAAGTTTGACGACCCGCGCTACGAAGAACTGCTGACGCCGTTCTACGAGGCCCACGCCCTGCGCAGGCCGATGGTGCAATGGCCGGACCCGGTGCTGCGCTCATTCATGAGAATCAACAAGAAGGTCTATGTGCCGATGCAAGGACCCAGCGAAATGGGAGCCAGCGGCATTCTCGAACATTGGGATCGCACCGCAGACTTGCATCGCATCGGCGTACCGACCCTGGTGATCGGCGCGAAGTACGACACCATGGATCCGGCGTGGATGGAAAAGATGGCCGGCCTGATCCCGCATGGCCGCTACCTGTACTGCCCGAACGGCAGCCATTGGGCGATGTATGACGACCAAGCCACTTACATGCACGGCTTGGTCGATTTCCTTCTGGATGTTGAGCACGGCAGCACGCATTGAGTCCGGAGCGACGACGCTGGCAAGCATCAGCGCCGCAGAATCAATCGCAACGCGTCCGCCAACTGCTCGCCACTGACCGGCTTGCGCAGGAAGGTAGCGAAGCCGGCCGCATACGCCTGCGCTTCGGCTTCGCCATCTGATCGCGCGGTGACCGCCAGCAACGGTGCGGTGAAGCCTTGGGTGCGCAACATCTGCGCCAGGGTCAGGCCATCCAGCCCCGGCAGGTCGAGATCGAGCAGGGCCGCGTCGAAGCGTTGCAGCGCAGCTTCCGACAGTGCCGCCAATCCATGCGCGGCATGCGTCACCGCATGGCCGCGTTCGCGCAACAGGCCTAGCAAGACCTCAGCCACGATCGGATCATCTTCGACCAGCAGCAAGTGCAAGGACTCCACTGCCACGCTGCGTTCCATCGATGCCGCCGGGTCTGCGCGATGCGCCGTCATGGCGCGATCCAGCGGCAGCTCGACGATGAATCGCGTGCCCTTGCCCAGCGCACTCTCGACCTCGATCCTGCCGCCCATCGCCGCGGCCAGCTCCTGCGAGATCGCAAGCCCCAAGCCGCTGCCGCCATAACGAGCGGCCGTGCGTGCGCCCTCGCCCTGCTCGAATCGACGGAACAGGCGGGCTTGCTGTTCTGCACTCAAGCCCGGGCCGGTATCGATGACCGCAAATCGGATGCCTTGCGGCATGCGCACGCCGGCCTCAAGCCTGACTTCGCCGTGCTCGGTGAACTTGATCGCATTGCCCAGCAGGTTGAGCAGGATCTGCTGCACGCGGGTACGGTCGCCGTGCAGTGCAAGCGGCAAGTCGCGCTCGATCACCGTATCGAAGCGCAGTCCCTTGCGCTCGGCCACCGGCGCCATCAAGGCCGTCACTTCATCCAGCAAGGAACGCAGGTCGAAATCGACGGTGTTCAGCTCCAGCTTGCCGGCTTCGATGCGGGCGAGGTCGAGCGCATCGTTGACCAGACGCAGCAAATGTCCGCCGGCACGATGGATGGCATCGACATGGCCGCGCTGGCGTGGATCGAGTGGCGTCGATTGCAGCAATTCGGCCATCCCCAGCACGCCGGTCATCGGCGTGCGCACTTCGTGCCCCAGCGTGGCAAGGAAGCGCGACTTCGCCTCCGAGGCCTGCTCGGCGAGGTCGCGCTTGTGTTCGGCCAGCTGCCACGCATGCTGCCGTTGCAAGCGCACCCGGTACGCCCACGCCAGCAACGCAAACAACGTCAGCACCACCAGCACATAGGCGAGCAGCGCCCAAGTGCTTCGCCACCACGGCGGCGGCACGATGAAGGCCAGCTGCTGCTCGCTGGCGACATTGCCGGCGGCGTCGCGCGCACGCACCCGCACCCGGTAGTGGCCGGGTGGCAGCGCAGTGAACACGCGCTCACCGGCACTGCCCAGCGCCACCCAGGCACGGTCGAAGCCATCCAGATACGACCAATAGCGATTGCCGGAGGGATCATCGAAAGCCAGCAGGCGGGCGCGGATGCGCAGCTCACGATCACTGGCGGCAAGCGTCAGTCCGGTGTGCAGTGGCAGCTCCTGCCAGCCACCATTGCGGCGCACTGCCACCGCGTCGAAACGCAACACAGGCCTCAGCGGCGCGGCGTCCGGCATGCGCGTATCGATCAGGCGCAGGCCACCATCCGCGGTCGCCGCCACCAGCACGCCGTCGTCGCGCAACACCGCTGCACGTTCCAGATATTCCTCGCTGCTGGCCTCGTCCTGCGCTCCGGGATGCCACAGGTTTCGATGCAGCGGATCCCAGCGATACAGCCCGCGCGATGTGGTCAGCCAGACCCGATGCGCCGCATCGACGACCATGGCCGCGGCCGCCACCGCCGGCATCCCGGCATGGGCATCAACGCTGGAAACGCGACGCCAGCCATCGCCTTCCCGCCGATACTCCTCCAGCCCGGCCAGGCGTTGCAGCCACACACGATCCGGGCCATCAAACGCCAGCGCGAAGGCGCGTGCATTGCCCATGTCGGACACGGCCATGAAATGCTTTCGATCAGGATCGAACCGCAGAACGCCGTTTGCACCGGCCAGCCAAGGTGCGTTCGAAGGCCCCAGCACCATCGCTTCGATATCGGCATCGCCCAGCCCGCTCGCCGCGCCAGCCGAAAGGTCCAGCAGCACATGGCCGGTGTCAGGATCGCGCTGCTGCACCCCGCCGCCGGGCGCTGCCAGCCATTGCGTTCCATCGTCGGCAAACTGCAACCAACCGATTTGCCCGGCAGGCACCGCATCGGCGGTATCGTCCGCGGTCCATTCATCGATCGCGCCATCACGCCCGATCCGGATCAAGCCATTGCGATGCGCCAGCCACAGGCGTTGCGCATGATCCTCGGCAATGGCGACCGGCTTGACGTTGCGCAGGCGATCCAGCGCCTCCTCGGTCAAGGGTGCCACCTGCCCACGCGCGTCCATGTGCTCGACCCGGCCACCCAACCCGCCCATCCAGACACCGCCATCCGCGGACTTGCCCAAGGCCCGGTACATCGCGCCCTGCAAGCCATCCTCGCTGCCGCGCAACTCGGCGAGCCGCCGCCAATCCGAGCGCAGGTGGCCGAGGCCACGGCCGAGGATCGGCGTCCACAGGCCGCCTCCCGGCTCGCCCAACAGGCTACTGATCATGCGCGGAATCTCGGGCGCACCCAGCGGCACCGGCTCCGGTGGCGCGGTGCCTTGCTGATGCCACAGCCCGCGCTGGCTGCCGATCCAATGCTCGCCTGCGCGCGGCGTGACCATCGACAGCATCGCATTCGGCCGTTCGAACATCGGCGACCAGGCAGGCTGCGCCCAGTGCCCATCAACCTGCTGCCACACGCCCTGGGCACCGCCCACCCACAGGCCGTCGTTCTGCATCGCCAGCGAATAGATCAGCTGCGCACCCTCCTCGCCCGGCAACGGCACCGGCACGAAGTGCTCGCTCTCCAATCGTGCCAGCCCAGCCGTGGTGCCCACCCACAGCACACCACGTGCATCGACGACGAGCGACAGCACGGTATCGGAGGGCAAGCCATCCTTGCCTTTGCGCCAGGTCCGCAACTGGCCGCGCGCGTCGATCCGGGTGACGCCGCCGCCAAAGGTACCCAACCAGATGGCATCGCCCTGCCTCGCCATCGTCCAGATGTCATCACTCGCCAGCAGCGGATGGGTCTGCATGTGGATGCGCGAGAAACGCCTTCGCGTGGCATCCAGCACGCTGACACCCGCGCCTTCCACTGCCACCCAGACCCGATCATTCGCATCCACCAGCAAGGCCTGCACATTGTTGCCTGGCAAGCCGTCAATCTGCTCGGGATCGTTGCGCCAGATCCGCATGCCGACGCCGTCGTAGCGCGCCAGTCCGTCGGCGGTGCCGATCCACACATAGCCATCGCGATCATGCGCGAGCGCCTTGATATCGGTCGATGGCAGCCCCTGCGGCGGCCCGACGATGCGGAAGCGCGGACGTTGCGGCACGCCCGCGCTGGCGCACACGGCCACCAGCCACAGCAACAGCAGAATCAGGCATCGTCGCGACATCACCCCTCCCTTCCCGCGATGCTGGCAACGCAGCGCCGCAGATGCAAGCACGCGCCGCGTTCCTGGCTGGGCATAAAATCGGCGACATGCCCTTCCTGCCGCACCGCGCTCCAGAGATTGCCGCACTGCTGGCATTGGTTTGCTCCACGCAGGTCATGGCCGTCGAACCGCAGCGCTGGACGATCGACCCTGCGCATACCCGCGTGGAATTCCACATCGCCCGCGCCGGCTTCTCGCACGTCGTCGGCACCATATCGGGCAGCACCGGCGAACTCCGATTCGATCCGGACAACTGGCAAAGCGCGCGCCTCGATGTCCAGGTGCCGATGGATCGGCTGGACATGGGCGACTCCGGTTGGCCCGCGTCGTTTCTGGCACCGCGCTTTCTGGACGTGCAACGTTACCCGCAAGCCCGCCTGGTGGTGGATCATCTCAGCCGCATCGAAGGCAACCACGGACGCGCCTGCGGCAACCTGACCCTGCACGGCGTCACCCGACCGCTCTGCATGGATATCACCCTGAACCGCAGCGACCGCGTATCGCTGCCACCGTTACGTCGCACACTCGGGTTTTCCGCAACGGCCAGACTCAAGCGCAGCGAGTACGGCATGAGCCGGTTGAAATCCCTGACCGGGGATTTTGTCGACCTGCGGATCGAAGCGGAGTTGCTTGGCAGCGAGGATGGCAATCCCGCCGCCAATCCAACGGCCGCAAGTGCTCGCTAAGCGCCGCAGAACGCCTGTACCTGCGCCTCGTCAAACGGCCAGTCCAGTTCGGCATCGCGCGCATCATCGCGCAGGACCGGCACGCGTTTGCCGTAGCGGACTTCAAGCTCAGGCACATCGTCGAGGAAGACCGAGGAAAATTCCGGCGCGCGTGCTTGCGCGAGTACCGCCAGCGCCTGATCGCACAGATGACAGTCATCGCGTTGATACAGGATCAGGTCCATACGTCTGCGTCCACCACGGTCACGCCCGTCGCCCTAGAATAAACGCCCCGTTCGGATACATGCCCATGGCCGTCTCCACCTTCGACCTCTACAAGATCGGCATCGGTCCCAGCTCCTCGCACACGGTCGGCCCGATGCGCGCCGCTGCGCGCTTCGTCAGCAATTGGCTGGTGGAAAAAGGCGCGCTGGATCGCACCGACCGCATCCGCGCTGAAGTGTTCGGTTCGCTGGCCCTGACCGGCCGCGGCCACGGCACCGACAAGGCCGTACTGATGGGGCTGGAAGGGCATTGGCCGAACAAGATCGATCCCGACATCATTCCTGCCGCTCTGGAACGCATCCGTGGCGAGAAGGTGATCCATCTCGGCGGTGGCCGCGTGATCGCGTTCGACGAGAAGCGCGATTTGATCATGAACAAGCGACAGAAGCTGCCGTTCCACACCAATGGCATGCGCTTCACCGCCTTCGATACTGACGGCAACGAGATCGCGACCCGCGACTACTACTCGGTGGGTGGCGGCTTCGTGGTCAATGCCGACGAAGCGGCGGAAGACCGCATCGTCGCCGATACCACGCCATTGCCGCATCCGTTCAACAACGGCAACGAACTACTGGCCGAATGCAGGCGCAGCGGGCTGTCCATCGCACAGTTGATGTTCGAAAACGAAAAAGTGTGGCGCAGCGAGGACGAGATCCGCGCCGGCCTGCGTGAAATCTGGAAGGCGATGCAGGACTGCGTGGCGCGCGGCATTCGCGCCAGCGGCACCCTCCCCGGCGGCCTGCACGTCGCCCGCCGCGCGCCGGCCTTGCATGCCGAATTGTCGAGCCGTCCGGAAGCGGCGATGCGCGACCCGTTGACCGTGCTCGACTGGGTCAATCTGTACGCGCTCGCCGTCAACGAGGAGAACGCCGCCGGTGGCCGCGTGGTCACCGCGCCGACCAATGGTGCCGCCGGCATCCTGCCCGCGGTCGGCCATTATTACGAGCGCTTCTGCGCCAGCGAAAAAGACGCCGCCGCACGCGAGGACGGCATCTTCAGCTTCCTGCTCACCGCCGCCGCAGTCGGCATCCTGTACAAGGAGAACGCCTCTCTGTCGGGTGCTGAAGTCGGCTGCCAGGGCGAGGTCGGCGTGGCCTGCTCGATGGCTGCCGCCGGCCTGACCGCCGCACTCGGTGGCACACCCGGGCAGGTCGAGAATGCCGCCGAGATCGGCATGGAACACAATCTCGGCCTGACCTGCGACCCGATCGGCGGGCTGGTGCAGATTCCCTGCATCGAACGCAATGCGATGGGCTCGGTCAAGGCCATCAACGCCAGCCGGATGGCGCTGCGCGGCGACGGCAGCCACAAGGTGTCGCTGGACAAGGTGATCAAGACCATGCGCGACACCGGTCGCGACATGCAGGACAAATACAAGGAAACCAGCCGCGGCGGGCTGGCGGTGAACGTGATCGAGTGCTGAGGCAGGCCAGCAATATTCGTTGCCAATTATTGCCGCATCCAGTCTAGACTGGCTCCATGCAAGGGGCATTGCAGGGGATGTACCGCGGCGCGCTGCTGACCGGCCTGTACTTCGCCGGCGCGGCGATCACCCTGTTTTATCTGCGCACGCCCGCCGATGTGACCCTGTTCTGGCCGGCATCGGGCATTGGCTTTGCCTTCGTGCTGCGTTACGGCCTGCGCTATTCGGTGTCGGTCCTGATCGCCCAGCTGTTGCTGCACATGACCTTGGTGAAGGTGCCGTTGGGTTTTCTGCCGTATTCGGTGGGCGCCAACTTCATCGCCACCCTGATCGCCAGCAGTTACGTGATCAATCAACGGCCAAGCCTGCAGTTCCGCATGAAGGATGGCCTGCTGCTGCTGCGCGGCGGCATCCTGTTGTGCCTGCTCAGCGCCGGTATCGGCTCCCTGGGCATGCTGCACGCCGGCATGCTGGAAGCCGGTGCGTTGCCACGCGCCTACCTGCAGTGGGCGCTGGGGGACCTGCTGGGCATCACCTCGGTCACGCCCAATCTCCTGCTCTTCCTCGGTGCACGCGGCAGCCATCCCGGTGCCGATACCGCCTACAACCATAATCTGCGCGAACAGCTCCTGTGGCTGACGGCCCTGATCCTGGTCCTCGCAGGCGGGATCGCGATGGTCGACAGGGGCAGCATGTACCCGCTGTCGATTTCGGTCTTGCCGATGGCACTGCTGCTGTGGTCGGCCGCGCGCTACTCGCCTTTGCTCACCACCACCGCGACCATGGCCGTCACCCTGTTGATGGGCCTGACGCTGGGACTGGGACTGTTCGGCTTTCCGCGTCCCGAGAGCCTGCACGACACCAGCCTGATGATGGGCGCGCTGGTGGTGAACTCGATCATCCCGATCCTGATGGCCTCGGCCCTGCGCGAGCGGGTGATCGCGATGGAAGCGCTGCGTATCCGCGCGACCCTGGACCTGCCGACCGCCCTGCTCAACCGCGCCACGTTCGAGGAGCGCGCGCGTGCGCGACTGGCGCAGAACGAACCGCATCTGAGTCTGGTCTATATCGACCTCGACAACTTCAAGATGATCAACGAGTCGGCCAGCCACGCGGCCGGTGACGAGATGTTGCGCCACATCGCGGCCCTGGTCCGGGCCGAATTCGATGAAGGTGACCTGATCGCGCATACCAGTGGCGACGAATTCACCGTCCTCACCGCGCTCGACGGCGCCACCGCCAAGGTCCGCTGCAGCCGACTATTGGCCTCGATCGAAGCTGCGCGGGTGGCATGGCAGGGCCAGAACCTCGGCACCAGCGCCAGCATCGGGATTGCAACCAGCCAGGCACCGCACGCGGCTTACGATGAACTGCTGTCGCAAGCCGATACCGCCTGCCACGAGGCCAAGGAACAAGGCGGCAATCGGCTGCTGCTGACCGAGTCGAACGCCGAAAGCCTGGAGCTGCGCACCCGTCAGATGCGCAGCGCCTTGATTGCGCGCGAGGTGCTCGATGAGGGTCGCTTCGAGCTTTGGTGCCAGCCGGTGGTCAACCTGCGCACCCCGCAGCCGATGCAGGGCCATTTCGAGCTGTTGATGCGCTGGCGAGACCGCGAGGACAAGCTGCGTCCCCCGGCAGAATTGATCGCCGCCGCGGAGCGTTATCAGCTAGGACTGCGCCTGGATCGCGCCATCCTTGGTCGCCTGCTGGACTGGCTCGAAAAGAATCCAGCCGCAGCCGGCCAAATCCGTCAGTGCAATATCAACCTCGGAGCAGCGACACTCGCTGACGAGGATTTCGGCACGTATCTCGCCAGCCGCCTTCGCCGCAGCGCCCTGGGTGCGCACCAGCTGTGCATCGAGATCACCGAAACCAGCGTGGTGCGCGACATGACCCGCACCTGCCGCTTCATCGCACAGATGCGCGATCTCGGCTGTCGCTTCGCGCTTGACGATTTCGGCACCGGCTTCTGTTCCTTCAGTTACCTGCGCAACCTGAAGGTGGACTATCTCAAGATCGACGGCAGCTTCATCCGCGGCATCGACCAGCCCGGCCTGTCCGAAGCCGTGGTCCGCTCGATCACCGAAATTGCCCACCTGCTCGGCATGCGTGCCGTAGGTGAGCAGGTGGAAACCGAACAGCAGCTCGAACTGCTGCAAACGATCGGGGTGGACTACGCGCAGGGCTACTACTTCCAGCGCCCGCAACCGATCGCGGAATTTTTCGCGACATCCGATTGATCAATCGTATCGACAATCAATCCTGCGAACGTGCCGCCTGGATTGCCAGCGCATCATCCAGCAATGCTGCCGCGGTCACCTCGGCCCCTGCACCCGGTCCCTGGATCACCAGTGGCTGGTCGCGATAGCGGTCCGACCAGATCGCCACCCGGTTATCGGCACCACTGCCACCAACAAGTGGATGACCGGCAGCGAGCGCCTCCAGCCCCACCGTGGCAAGGCCTCCGGTCTGCAGCCGCCCGACGAAGCGCAGCTTCTCGCCATTCTTGTACGCCGCGGCAAAACGATCACGCAGCGGCGCATCCAGCAAGGGCAGTGCCGCGTCCACGTCCGCACGCGGCAGTGCCGACAGCTCAGTCGGCATCAGTGGCTCCACCTGCACGGACTCGGATTCCAGTGGATGGCCGGCAGCACGCGCAAGGATCAGCAGTTTGCGCCGCACATCCTCGCCGGACAGGTCCTCGCGCGGGTCCGGCTCGGTATAGCCCGCCTCCTGTGCCTGGCGGACAAAGCCGGAAAACGGGCGCAAGCCATCATAGGAGTTGAGCAACCAGCCCAGCGAGCCGGATAGCAGGCCGGCGATCGCATGGATGCTGTCGCCACCTGCACGCAGTCGCCGAATGGCATGCAGCAATGGCAAGCCTGCCCCCACGGTCGCACTGTCGCCATAGTCGGCATCACCGGCGCGGCGCGCCTCCTGGATCGCCCGCCAACGCGCGAGCGAAGTGCCCTGCCCGAGCTTGCAGGCGGTCACTACATGGATGCCGCGCACCAGCCAATGCGCATGCCATTCGGCCACCCGCTCGGAAGCGGTGGCATCGATCACGATGCGGGTGCCGGCACCGGACAGGGCCACGTCAACGGCATCCAGTGCCGAAGCCTGCGGCGCGTTGCGCAGCAGCAGCTCACCGGCCTTGCCGGCAATACCTTCCGGGTCGGCAAGCGCGAAGCGCGAATTGGCGGCGTGGACCAGGCGCAGGCGTTCGCCTTGTGGCGTTCCCTGCCAGCGCGCCAGCCGCGCCCAGGCGGCACTGCCGACGGTGCCGGTGCCGAGCAAGGCCACGCGTGCCGGTGCCGTGCGTTCACGGCGCAGCGTCGCCACCTTCGCGCTCACGCCACGTCCCGCACGGATTGGTCGATGGCGGCCTGTGCACGCGCCAAGGCAGCACGCAGGTCATCGGCCAGATCATCGGCATGCTCGATCCCGACCGACAGCCGCAACAAACCATCCGGAATCCCGGCCTGCGCGCGCGCCTCGGCGGTCATCGCCGCATGGGTCATGGTCGCCGGATGCGCGACCAGGCTCTCCACGCCACCCAGCGATTCGGCCAAGGTGAAATAACGCAGGCCCTCGACGAAGGCACGCACCGCCGCTTCGCCGCCTTCCAACTCGACACTCAACATCGCGCCGAAACCACGCTGCTGGCGCGCTGCCAAGGCGTGCCCCGGGTGCGACAGCAGGCCGGGATAGTGGACCGCACGCACCACGGGATGGCCAACCAATACTTCGGTGACCACCACTGCGTTTTCCTGATGCACGCGCAAGCGCGCATCCAGCGTGCGCAGGCCGCGCAGGGTCAGGAAACTGTCGAAGGGCGAACCGGTCAGGCCCAGGCAGTTGGCCCACCATGCCAACTGTTCGTGCACGGCGGCATCGCGCGCGATCACCGCACCGCCGACCACATCGCTGTGGCCGTTGATGTATTTGGTTGTCGAATGCACCACCAGATCGGCACCGAAATCGGCAATCGGCCGTTGCAGTGCCGGCGACAGGAAGGTGTTGTCCACCACCACCAGCGCACCGGCGGCATGCGCGGCATCGATCACGTGGCGCAAGTCGGTGATGCGCAGCAGCGGGTTGGAAGGCGTCTCCACCCACACCAGTTTCGGCTTGCTGTGCAGCGCTTCGGCAAAGGCCTGTGGATCGGTCAGGTCGCAGGTGACTTTCTCGAACGCGCCCTTCGAAGACAAGGCGTTGAACAGGCGCCAGCTACCGCCATAGCAATCGTGCGGCACCAGCACGCGCTCGCCGGGTGCCAGCAGCGCGTTGACCACTACCGCAATCGCGCCCATCCCGGTGGCGGTCACCACGCCGCCGGCGCCGCCTTCCAATTCGGCCAAGGCTTCGCCAAGCAGGTCGCGGGTCGGATTACCGCTGCGGGTGTAGTCGTAGGTCCGCTTCTTGCCGAAGCCTTCGAAACTGAAATTCGACGACAGCACCAGCGGCGGCGTCACCGCGCCGAAGGCGGTGTCGCGATCGATGCCGGCGCGTACCGCGCGGGTCACCGCACGACAGTCTGCCGATGACACTGGATCATCACTCGTACTCATGCCACAGCTCCGGAGATTTCATTCGAATGTGCCTTGAAATGAACATCACCACCCGGCCCGAACAATTCGGTCGCCAGCAGTGCGTCCACGCGATCAATCTCTTTCAGGAAGGCGTCATGCCCATAGGGTGAACGCAGCACCCGCAAGCGCCCGCGCGTGCCCAGGCCTTCGATCAGGGCCACGGCATCGGCCATCGGCACCAGCCGGTCGCCTTCGACCGCCACCACCGTGGTCGGCACGCCAATTTGCGAAGGATCTACCCGATGCAGGTCGATCGATTCCGACAAGCGCAGCCATGCGGTCGCATCGAAACGCTCGACGAATCGAGCGCCGGCGGCGTCGAGATAGTCTTCGGCCGCCACCCGCACCTGCCCATTGCAGATTTCCGGACTCGCATCGAAGCGCTCGCCGAATTCCTCCGGCGTGCGATAGCTCAACATCGCGAATTGCCGGGCCAGCGACAGCCCCTGCGCGTCCATGCACTGCAAACGACCCAGCGCCACCGCCTTGCGTTGCAGCGCGCGCCAGGCCGCCGCATAGGGATGCGCGCGATGGGCACCGCTGACCGCCACCAGCCGCCGCAAGCGATGCGCATGCCGCACAGCCAACTGCAAGCCCACCAGTGCACCATAGGAATAGCCGACCCAACTGGCCAGCGTATCGATGCCGAGTGCATCCAGCAGCAAGGCGACGGCATCGGCCTGATCGGCGGTGTCGATCGGCGCATCGATGCTGCCGTCGCTGCCCACGTAATCGAAGGCCAGCACGCGCAGGCAGGACGGATCCAGTGTACGCCCCGGATCCAGCAGGCCCTGCACCCAACCCGGCTCGGCTTCCAGCGCATTGGCGGCGACGTGTCGATGCGCGGAAATGCCACCGGCGACGAATACCACCGGCGCAGCTTCCGGGCCAACCAGTTCGTAATTCAGGCGCAGCCGCCGGGTGCCGGCGTGGCGGGTGGCCAATACGGCATCCACGCCACCGCGTCGCACTTCGACCTCGGAAATCCGCACCGGACGCATCGCGCCCGCAGCCCGGGGAAGGGGTTGGCTGGAGGCGTCGATGCGTTCGGCAAGGTTCACGGCAAGCTCCGGTGCGGATGGGTCCAGCAAGACCGAAGCACTGCAGCGAGGCCGAAACGCAGGAGCAATCTCTGCTGTCGGAGATCGCACCCATCTTTCGGCAAGCACAAGGCCCCCGCAGGAATTGGCACCTCGATGGCCGCCCAGCGGCCTTCCGGTTGCCCCGACATCAAAGGGCCTGCCCCTCCGTCGGTCTTGATGGATACAGCCAGTGTGACCACGCACATATCGATTGTCAATCGCTTTATGCGTATGAAGCGATGATATAACCAAAAGTCATCTGCGCCGCTGCGGCATACTGCTGGCATGCGCCCGCCCCGCCTCGCCCTCGGCCTGCTCCTGTGTGCCACCCTGTCGGCTTCCGCACTGGACGCGCCGCCCGCCACGACCACGCGCGACGCCGTGGCCCGCCTGCGCATCGTCCCCGGTGACGGTGACTACCTCGCCTACGCGGACAACCTGTTGCCCGGTCCGATCGAGGTGCGGCTGGATGTGTCGGATGGCGAACGCTTGCAGGCGCTGCCCGCACTACCGGCACGTGCCAGCGTCGCCGCCGGCGCGAGCGTCCTGGTGACGCGCCTGCAGCCCCCGCGTGGGCGCGAAGGCTGGATGCGGCTGCGCCTGCTCGGCATCCCCGGCAGCAGCAATGCCAAACCGCGCGACGTGCTCTACCTGTTGCCGCTGCAACAAGCCACGCCACGGATCGACCAAGGCTTCGATGGTGCCTTCAGCCACGACGATGACGAGAACCGCTACGCGCTGGATTTCGCCGCACCGGAGGGTACGCCCGTGCTGGCGGCCCGCGGCGGGACCGTGCTGCAAGTGGAAACCAGCTACACCGCGCACGGCACCGATGATGCGCGTTTCGCGACCCGCGCCAATTTCATCCGCATCCTGCACGACGACGGCAGCATGGCCCTGTACGGCCACCTCGCGCCCGACGGCGCGCAGGTGGTGCCCGGCCAGCACGTCGATGCCGGCCAGCGCATCGGCAGCTCCGGCAATACCGGCTACAGCAGCGCCCCGCACCTGCACTTCGTGGTACAGGTCAATCGCAGCCTGCACTTGCTGTCGATTCCGTTTCGGATGCAGGGTGTGGCGCTTGCCCATGCATCGGGGATGCGCTGGTCAGGTGATTCGCAGCGTTGTCAGCGCACTGCCAACTAACAGTCGTAAATTGTTCCATCGGCCTTGACGATGTAACTCGCATCACCAGCGTCCACAAACAACGACGTCAGCCAATTCCAGAAATCAGCGGACACGCTTTCCGTCACCGGGGTGCTTGCTGAGGCCTCCATCATGGACGACGCGAACACCAACATCGCAAGCAATACGACCTTCTTCATTCCATATCCTTGGTTGTCGAAAACGGTCGCGGAGCATATCACCGCTATCGATTTGCTTCGCCACGACAGCTCACTCGAGCCTGCCACCGGCACGCACCGTTTCGGCAAACGCGCGATTGCGTTTGCTGCGTTCGTGATCGGGCCCCAGCTTGGCATCCAATAGTGGCTGGGCAGCGGCAAACGCCGCCAACGCGTCCTCGCGCCTGCCGGCACGGCCAAGCACACGGCCGTAATTGCTGCGATAAATGGCCATCATCGGATTGTCCGCCGCACCCAGCAGGGCCGGCCCATCGGCCAGCACCGTGCGCATCAGTGCAATGGCCTCGTCGTAACGGCCGCGGCGGGACAGCAACAGGGCCAAGTCGTTGCGTGCGATCAGCAGCAGTGGATTGTGCTTGCCATCCAATGCCACCAGCAGATCGCGCAACTGCGCTTCGGATTCGTCCAGCTTGCCGAGATCTTCCAGGACATAGGCACGATTGTGTTCGGCTCCCAAGGTCAGGGAAGCATCGGGACCGAGCCGTTCGCGGGTGGAACTGACCAGCTCATTCAGCAAGGGCTCGACCTCCTGCAAGCGGCCTTGCTGGACCAGGATCACCACCAGATTGTTGAGCGTGGTCAACGTGGACGGATGAGTATTGCCCAAGCTCTTGCGGCGCGCGGCCAGCACCGCGCGGGTGATGGTTTCCGCCTCCTTGGTATGGCCAAGCTGCTGCTGGACGGCACCCAGCAGGTTGTAGCTGTACAGGGTCAGTGGGTGTTCGGCACCGAAGCGCTTGCTGCGGCCCTGCCAAGCTTGCCGCGCCAGCGGCTCGGCGGCAGCCGCATCGCCACTGGCAAACACCGTCGATGCGTGATTATGCAGAGCCGCCAGCGTATCCGGCGAATTTGCCCCCTGGGTCTTGCGGGCCAATTCGTAGATGGAGCCGGAGATTGTCCGCGCATCCTCGGGACGTTGCGCGTTGCCCAGCAAGGTCACCAAAGCGGTGCCGACTTCGACCTGCAGCTTGGCATTGTTCCGGGTTTTCGCGATGGCAAAAATCCGCCTCAGCTCGGCCTCCCCAGCATCGACCTGACCGATGCCACCACGCGCCAGCGCCTCGTTGGCTGCCGCGCTCAGGGTTTCCGCTGCATTCGGGCCATTGCGCCGCAGCGACAGTGCATGCGCCTGCTTGAAGCGCTGATAGGCGCGCTCCGACTCGCCCATGTGCATCAAGGCGCCGCCAATGGTGGTGGCCAGAATTTGCCGCACCTCAGGCGGCAGTTGGCTGCCCTGACTCTCGAAATCACGATCGGTGGCTTGCAGCCATTCACGCAGGCTGATGTCGGAGCTCTCGCCTTCGTCGGGGTCGGCGGATTGCAGCATGGTGTTGAGGAAGCCGTTCACCGCCGCCAGCTGCTGCGCCCGCGCCTGCGATTCGGCCAGTGCCGCCTGCGCGCGTCGTGCCGACAGCGTGCTGATCACGGTCGCCGTCACCAACGAGATGAAGATCACCGCCACCGCCGCACTCAGGGCACGGTTGCGGCGGATGAAGCGTCCGCTGCGGTAGCTCCAGGTCGGTGCCCTGGCCTTGATCGGACGCGAGGCCAGCACTGCTTCCAGATCGTCGGCCAGCGCTGCCGCGCTGTCGTAGCGCTGTGACGGCTCCGACGCCAGCGCCTTCATCACCACCAGGCTGAGATCGCCACGCGCGGCGCGGTTGATCCGGCCCAGCGGCGTCGGCTCCTCGCGGCGCACGATCATCAGCGCCTCGATCAGCGAGGAGGTCGACAGCCCCGGATGCGGCAACCGGCCCGCCAACAATTCGTAGCCGATCGCGCCCAGCGCATACACGTCGCTGCGGGCGTCGGCTTCGTTGGCATGCCCTTCCAATTGCTCCGGCGCCATGTACGGCAGCGAGCCCATCACCTGGCCGGCGCGGGTCATGCCGGCCTCGGCCTCGTCCTGCAGACGGGCGATGCCGAAATCGAGGATCTTCGGCTGGCCGTGTTCGTCGACCAGGATGTTCGACGGCTTCAGGTCGCGGTGGATGATCCCGCGCCGATGCGCGTAGTCCACCGCCTGCGCCAGCTTGACCAGCAATCCGATCCGCGCCCGCAGGTCCGGCTGTTCGCGTTCCAGATAGCCGCGAAGGTCCGGCCCGCGCACGTACTCCAGCGCGAACCACGGCGAGGGCAATCCGCCGACCGTGTCCTCGCCGGCAGCATAGAGTCGAACGATGCCGGGATGTTCGAGCTGGCCGAGGATGGTGATTTCGCGGCGGAAGCGATCCAGCGCGGACGAGGAAATCCCGCGTACCACCTTGATCGCCACCTCGCGCGCCGGATGGGTTTCGCGGCCGAGGTAGACCCGCCCCATCGCGCCTTCGCCCAGCAGACCAGTCACCCGATACGGTCCGATCGATTCCGGCAGGCCGGCGGCCCGTTGTGCGTCCTCGTCCAATGCCTGCGTGGGGTCGTCGTGCATGGTGCTCCTCACGGGTTTCGTCCCGGCCATCCTGCCCGCGCCGGTATAATCGTGCAATGTCAGAAGTCGCCTCAGAAGCTGCGCGCCGTCGCACCTTCGCCATCATTTCCCACCCCGACGCCGGCAAGACCACGCTGACGGAGAAACTCCTCCTGTTCGGCGGTGCGATCCAGATGGCCGGTTCGGTCAAGGGCCGCAAGGCCGCGCGCCACGCCACCTCCGACTGGATGGCGCTGGAAAAGGAGCGCGGCATTTCGGTCACCAGTTCGGTGATGCAGTTCCCGTACGAGGGCCGCATCGTCAACCTGCTGGACACCCCCGGCCACGCCGACTTCGGCGAGGACACCTACCGCGTGCTCACCGCGGTGGACTCGGCCTTGATGGTGATCGACGTCGCCAAGGGCGTGGAAGAGCGCACGATCAAGTTGATGGAGGTATGCCGCCTGCGCGATACCCCGATCATGACCTTCGTCAACAAGCTCGACCGCGAGGGCAAGGACCCGATCGAGCTGCTGGACGAGATCGAATCGGTGCTCGGCATCCAGTGCGCGCCCGTGACCTGGCCGATCGGCATGGGCAGCCGCCTGAAGGGCGTGGTGCACCTGGTGTCCGGCGAGGTGCACCTGTACGAACCCGGCCGCAACTTCACGCGGCAGGATTCGACCATCTTCGCCTCGCTGGATGATCCGGGTGTCGCTGCCGCCATCGGCTCCGAATTGCTGGACGAAGTGCGCGAGCAACTGGAACTGGTGCAGGGCGCCAGTCATCCGTTCGATCAGGAGGCGTACCTGGCCGGCCAGCAATCCCCGGTGTTCTTCGGCTCCGGCGTCAACAACTTCGGCGTGCAGCCTCTGCTGGATTTCTTCGTCGAACATGCGCCGCCGCCGCGCGCGCGCGCCACCACCAGCCGCGACGTGGCGGCAAGCGAGAACAAACTCACCGGCTTCGTGTTCAAGATCCAGGCCAACATGGACCCGATGCACCGCGACCGCGTGGCCTTCATGCGCGTTTGCTCGGGCAAGTTCAGCGCCGGCATGAAAGCCTTCCACGTCCGCAGTGGCAAGGAGGTCAAGCTGGCGAACGCGCTCACCTTCATGGCCAGCGACCGCGAGATCGCCGAATCGGCCTTCCCCGGCGACGTGATCGGCATCCACAACCACGGCACGATCTCGATTGGCGATACCTTCAGCGAAGGCGAAGCGCTCGGCTTCACCGGCATTCCCTCGTTTGCCCCGGAACTGTTCCGCCGCGCCCGCCTGCGCGACCCGCTCAAGCTCAAGCAATTGCAGAAGGGTCTCGCGCAGTTGTCCGAAGAAGGCGCCACCCAGTTCTTCAAGCCGATGATGAGCAATGACCTGATCCTCGGTGCGGTCGGCGTGCTGCAGTTCGACGTGGCGGCGTACCGCCTGAAGGACGAATACGGCGTGGAAGCAGTGTTCGAACCGGTGCAGGTCTCCACCGCGCGCTGGATCCGCTGCGACGACGCCAGGAAGCTGGAAGAATTCCGCGAGAAGAACGCGATGAACCTCGCCATCGACGCTACCGGTGAACTGGTCTACCTCGCACCCAGCCGGGTCAACCTGCAGCTTGCGCAGGAACGTGCACCGTCGGTCGAGTTCCTGGCAACGCGTGAGCATGCGATGTCTGCTGCCGCAAGCCGATGACACCACCGCACTTGCTCATTCGCATTTCTTGCACCCCACCGTGCTTTCGACAATGATCGCCCTATGAAACTCCAGGCCCCGTTCATCCAATTGCCCCTGCTGTTCGAAGCCAGCGTATTGGCCGCTGAAGTGGATGCCCTGGGTGAGTCGGTGTGGCGGGACCATCCCCAGAAATTTCCCGGCAATTCGATGCTGCCCTTGTTGGCTGCAGGCGGAGACCCCGCCAACGAGTCCTTCATCGGGGAGATGAGCCCGACACCTGAATTGCTGCGTTGCCCCTACCTCTTCAAGACCATCGCGAGCCTGGGCGCAGTCGCCGGACGCACGCGCCTGATGCGACTGGCCGGACAGGCGGAGGTTACCCCGCACGTCGACCAAGGCTATTACTGGACGGATCGGGTCCGTGTGCATGTTCCGATCGTCACTCAGCCAACGGTACGTTTCGAATGCGATGGCATCACCATCAACATGGCCGCGGGCGAGTGCTGGATTTTTGACACTTGGCGCAAGCACCGCGTGGAAAATGATGCCAGCCAGTCACGTATCCACCTCGTCGTGGATACCGTTGGCGGCCCGGATTTCTGGACTCTCGTCGACAAGGGCCGTTATCACGATGCCCCCATCGACGGCTGGCAATGCCGTGCCATTGCCACTGGCGGCGCACCACTCCAGCTGACAAGCGAGCGCTACAACATCCCATTGGTGATGTCGCCATGGGAAATCCACTACCGCTTGAACGGGCTGCTCGATGAGGCCGACCCGTCCTCCCCGCTGACACACACCGCACGGCAGTTGTCCGCAACTTTCTTCAAGGCCTGGCGCAGCCTGTGGGTACAGCACGGCGATTCGGGCAATGGCATTCCGCTTTATCTGGACGCAAGGCAACGCTTCTTCGATGCCATCCCGCCGGAAGTCAAGGCGATGGTGTTGCGCAATGGCACGTACTTCATGGATGGCGTCGTGGCCCTGATCGGGAAGATCGCCGTGCGCCAGCCCTGATCACAGGGCACGCTTGCATGTCGTAACCCGCCAGCGCCACTGCACCCGCAGTGCGCGTCACCCGCGCTGGCGCAAGGCATCCGCTTCCAGCATCGGCGCCAGCCAATCCGGCTCCGGCTGCTCGGCATCGTAGTACTCGAATATCAAGTGGATGCGATCGGTATCACCATCGTTGCGCACCCAGTGTGGTCCGAGATTGCTCACCTCCACAGCCTCGCCGACCGGGAAATGCCGCTCGCTGCCGCCGCAGAAGAACACCACCCCGTCATTGGTCACCAGCGGCACGTGGATCTTGTGCGGCCATTTCGCCGCCGGGTTGGCATCGATATGCGGCAGGATCACGCCGCCCGGCGCCATTCGCGCCAACATGACCCGCGGGAACACGCCATGGGCGTATCCATACGTGCGCACGGCCTGCGCCAGCACCGGCTCCAGCAAATCGCGCCATTGCTTCCATGCAGGGCGGTCGTGCGAGCCACGCCAATCGCGGGTGCTGTCGACGAATCGGAAGACGATATGGCGGGTCTTGTCCAGCGCTTCGAACTTGTTCGGCTTGTCGGCATTCTCGGCATCCCAGACCGACTCTGGAATCGCCAGGACGCCATTGCGCAAGTTGTCGATATCCACCATGCCCAAGTGGCGTACCGAAGTCGTCTTGCGTGGGTTGGCCGCGGGACGGGGAATGGCGCTCATATGATCCGATCAGAAGTGATAGCCGAACAACTCGATGTCCAGCGCATAGCGCTGGGCCACGGCATCCACCAGCGCTGGCGTGTAGTACTGCCTGTAATCGCCATGCTTGCTGCCGTTGACCCGGTCCAGCGTGCGCGAAGAAATGCCGATCCGTGCGGCAATCGCGTCATACGACGCCTGCATGTCCTCAACCCGACCGACCATGTCGGCCAGCAGGGTCCGACCATCTTCATCCAACAGAACCGAGGCCTGTGGCTGGAACAGGATGTGCTGCTCCGGCGGAGCACGAAACAGGAAATGCTCCATGACCGCCTGCGGTGAATGCGCGAAACTGCCAAGGTCGCGGGTCATGAAGGCACAGTAGGACACGAATCGCTCGAAGGGATTGCGCACGAACGCGAACTTGAAATAGGAATCGAATGCCTGCTCACCCAGATAGGGGCGGACCTGCCGAAGCGACAAATGCCCATGACGAATCGCGGCCAGATCCTCATACGGAAAGCGCTTGTTGACGAACAAGCCGACCTGCTCGATGTCGTCCTCGCTCAAGTGCTCGCGCAGCGCCTGCCGCACCGAATGGGTGCCGGTCTTGGGCACGGCGGCAAAGATGAAGCGATGCTGGTGCGAGATGATCATGATGCGCCGGAAGTAAGCCCGCGCCATTTTAGCAAGCGCAGGAACACCCGCACATCCGCTCCTACGACGCGATGTACCGCTGCAACTGGTCGATATCCTGCCGCTGCATCTCCATCACCGCCTTCACCAGATCGCCGATCGACAGCACGCCGACCACCTGATCGCCGTCGAGCACCGGCAGGTGGCGGATGCGGCTGTTGGTCACCAGCTCCATGCAGCGATCCGTGCTGTCGGACGGCGTCACCGTCACCACTTGCGACGTCATGATGTCGCGTACCGGCGTGTCCTTCGACGAGCGCCCCTGCAGCACCACCTTGCGGGCGTAGTCGCGCTCGGAAATGATGCCGGCAAGTCGCGCGCCTTCCATCACCAGCAACGCGCCGACCCGGCGCTCGGCCATCATCCGGATCGCATCGATCACCGCCGCGTCCGGACTGATCGAAAACACGTCCGCCGACTTGCCTTCAAGCAACTGCCTTACCGTACGCATGTCATACCTCCTGGCCGTCCGCCATCCCCGAGTGGCGAACCGAGGATAGCGCGTTTGCCGGCTGCCACGTGTCGATCAAATACAAGGGGCGCTGCTTGGATTCCTCGTACATCCGGCCCAGGTATTCGCCGATGGTCCCGAGTGCCATCAACTGCACGCCACCGAGGAACAGGATCACCGCCATCAGCGACGGCCAGCCGGCCACCGGGTCGCCCCAGAGCAAGGCCTTGGCGATCACCCAGCCGCCATAACCAAAGGCCAGCGCGGCGGTGGCGAAGCCGAGATACGTCGCCAGCCGCAACGGCGCAGTGGAAAACCCGGTGATGCCTTCGAGGGCGAAATTCCACAGCCGCCAGACATTGAATTTGCTGCGCCCCGCGACGCGTGGGCCGCGCTCATAGGGAATGGGGATGCGGTTGTAACCGATCCAGCCGAACAGCCCCTTCATGAAGCGGTGACGTTCGCGCAGGCTGCGCAGGGCGGCGAGCGCGCGTGGCGAAAGCAAGCGGAAGTCACCGGCATCCCTCGGCACCGGCGTGCGCGACAGCAGCCCGATCAGGCGATAGAACCCATGCGCGCTGGCGCGCTTGAACACGCCCTCGCCGGGCCGCGCGACGCGCATGCCGTAAATGTCATCGAAGCCTTCGCGCCACTTCGCCACGAATTGCGGCCACAGTTCCGGCGGATCCTGGCCGTCGGCGTCGAGGATGAGTGCCGCGCCGCGTTCGACCCGATCCAGCCCAGCCGTCAGCGCCGCTTCCTTGCCGAAATTGCGCGACAGCCGCAACAGCGCCACGCGTGAATCGTCCCGTGCGCAGGCCTGCAGCAGTGCCCAGGTTCCATCGCGGCTGCCGTCGTCGACGAACAAGGCGCGTGCCTGCAGGCCCTCGCCCTGTGCCGCATCGAGCGCGGTGGTGATCCGCGGCAGCAGTCGCGGCAGCGCCTCTGCCTCGTCGAAGGCGGCGATCACCAAGGTCAGGCAGCGGTCGTCTGGCGCGATCTCGGGCATGCGCGGAGTATGCCAGTGGCGTGTTCAGTCCAGTGCGCGCAGGTAGCCGACGCCGCCGATCATGCGCATCTGTCGCTGGATGGAGGCTGCACGGCGTTGCACAAAGGGTCCGGGGGCCGCCGCGTTGTAGCGCCGCGGGCTGGGCAGCACCGCCGCCAATCGCGCCGCTTCCGAGGGGGTCAACTGCGATGCGTCCTTTCCGAAGAAACGCCGCGAGGCCGCCTGCGCCCCGTACACGCCATCACCGAATTCGGCGACATTGGCGTACACCTCGAGGATTCGCCATTTCGGCCACAACGCCTCGATCAATGCGGTGTACCAGACCTCCAGCCCTTTGCGCAGCCAGCGGGTCGGGCCGACGCCCTGCCACAGGAACAGGTTCTTGGCGGTCTGCTGGCTGATCGTGCTGGCGCCGCGCAACCGTTTCACCGGGGTTCCGCGTCGCTCGGCGCGCGCCGTCATGCGTTCGTTGTGCGCTTGGGCGCGTTCGATCGCATCGAAGTCGAAACCATGATGGGTGGCAAAATTCTGATCCTCGGCGGCGACCAGCGCCACCGGCAGGTTCGGCGATATCGCACGCAGATCGCGCCAGTCCTGCGAGATACGAAAGCCCGGATGTCCGGTGACGGCCTCACCCAGCCAGCGTTCGGCCATGAAGGCCGACATCGGCGGATCGACAAAGCGCAAGGCCAGCACCTGCAAGACGCTGAACACGACGAACAGCAGCGGCAGTTTCCACCAGAAACCGCGCAGCCGACTTTTCCACTTGCCTTCCGCCATGCCACGCCTGCCCGTTGCCGCGATCCGTCCGCGTATTTTCGCGGACACAGCGGTATCGCCGCAAACCCGTGCCACCGAGCCCCGAAGGCAGTTCCCCATCCTGCACTAGAATGGCGTCGACATGGATACCGTCGACGACACCCTGTTGCGCTTCCTGCTGCCCGCTGCCGGCATCCGCGGCATCGCGGTGCGGCTGGGCGCCAGTTGGCGCACGCTCGCCAGCCACGGGGCAGCGGATTCCGCCAGTGCCGGCTTGCTCGGTCAGGCCTGTACCGCGGCGGCCCTGCTCGGCGGACACGTCAAGATCGAAGGTCGGTTATCGATTCAGCTCCGCGGCAGCCCGATCACGACCCTGTTCGCCGAATGCACCGCCGCCGGGACCCTGCGTGGCATCGTCCGCCTGCGCGAAAATGCAGGCGAACTGCCGCAAGACCTGCGCATGCTCGGCGAGGACGCACTACTGGCCATCACGATTGAAAACCCCGGTCTCGGCGGGCGTGAGCCGATGCGCTACCAGGGCCTGGTGCAGCCCGAATCGGCTAGCCTGGAACAGGCCCTGGAAGCCTACTTCCAGCAATCCGAGCAGCTTCCCACCCGCCTGCACCTGGCTTGCGACGCCGATTCTGCGGCCGGCATCCTGCTTCAGCAGCTTCCCCACGGCGAGATCGATGTCGCCCTGGACGAGGACGGCTACCGGCGCGCATCCGCCTTGCTGGATACCCTGCGCACCGAGGAACTGCTGAATCTGCCCCCGCGCGAAGTCGTGCACCGCCTGTTTCATGAAGAAGCACCGCAGTTACTTGGCGGGGCGGCACTTCGATTTGCCTGCTCCTGCTCGCGCGACCGGGTGGCCGAGGTGCTGGTGACGCTTGGTCGAGAGGAAGCAGCCGCCGCCGTGGAGGCAGGCGGCGGCGAGGCAGCCGTCGACTGCGAATTCTGCGGGCAGCACTATGCTTTCGATGCGGACGAGATAGCCCGTTTGTTCGCACGCGAGGTCGTGACCCTACCGCCTCGATCCAGCCTGCAGTGAGCAGGTCCGACCGCAGCCCTTGTCAGGCGCACCGGTCATCGGGCGCACCCCGCCCGTTCCAGCCAATATGTCGTTGGCAGCACCGATGACTTGTTAAAGAATCATAAAACCAGTACAATCGGACCCCTGCCGAATTGGAACTTCGTGCGTTCGCGCGAGTCGATACTCCAGCATGTCCCTGCGTTTCCTGCCACTTGCCGCTGCAACGCTCGCTCTGGCCTTCGCCAGCAGCGCCGTGCATGCGCAGTCGGCAGCCCGCAACGGGGCCAAGGTCGTGCCGGTCCTGAACAAGGACAGCGGCAAGCTGGAGGCCGTGTTGCTGCTGGAGCCTGCCACGACCGGCGTCGGTTCGGCGGCACGTTGGCACTTCGGCAACACCACCTTGGAAGCCACCTACGGCCTGCAATCCGGTGATTCACTGGCACTGCTGTGCGACCGCAAGAGCGGCATTGCGCCGGCGATGGGGCAGCTGGCCAGCAATTGCGTGCTGGCCGCACTCGAGCCCGGCCGCCCCGGCATGGCCCTGAGCCGCAGGGCGACCGCCAGCGCCAGCTTGATTCGCGGCAACAACCGCGTCGGCATGAGCTTCAGCAATGGTCGTGACGTGGTGCCGTCCTGGGTGGCACCCGGTCAGATTGGCGGCGCGCGTTACAGCCAGAACGACTTCTCACTGTTCGCCGAACGCGCCATCAGCCGCGAAGGCTTTGTCAGCGTCGGCGGCACCGTCGCCCGCGCCCGGCTGGTTCCCGCCTCGGCGGTGCCGCAGCTCGCCGACCAGTGGAACAGCCGCAGCGTCAGCATTGGCGGCGGTTACGGCAACTTCAGCGCCAATATCGTCGGTCGGGTGGTCAATGTTCCCGGCCAGAGTGAAGTCTGGAAAGGCCTCGGCCTCGGTCTGACCTGGCGCACGCCATGGAACGGACAGCTGACCGTCGGCGCGGACCACGTGGTCACCCAAGGCAAGAATCCGTTCTCCGCCGACGCGGATCCCACGGACGAGGGCACGGTGCCTTATGTCCGGTATCAGCAGGATCTCTGAGGCTCTAGGCTCAGCGATCAACTGAACCTGCACGTCGGTTTCACAGCCACTCCTCGCCAACACACACGCCCGCAAGCTCAGTCGTCCACCCGCACGCCGCCCGCACGCAAGCGATCACGCATCGGACGCAGCTTTTCCGCATAAGGCCGCCATTTTGGCTGCGCTTCGCGCTTGATCCCTGCACGCACCTGCACCACGCTCGCCGTCGCCACGACGCTCCTGTTGTTGCGTGGATCGCTCATTTCACTGCGGTAGTCGAGCCCGCAGTAATCCGCCACATCCCGCATCACGGCTTCGGGGTCTTCGAGCAAGCCCGCGTAGTCGACGTCGAGGATGCGATCCCCGAACTTCGCCTTCCAGTGCCCCATCAATCGCCGGTATTGCAGGAAGTAGTCCGCCAGCTCATCCTGCCGGTACGAATATTCGTTGATCCCTGAGAACCACTCGCGCAAGTTGGAAAAACAGGTCTCCATCGGATCGCGTGACAGATGGATGATCCTTGCTTCTGGCAAGGCCTGCAGGATGCACCCGATGTTGAGAAAGTTGGCGGGGAGCTTGTCGGTTTGAAAGCGCTTCCCGCGCACCCGCCAAGACGCATTGACCATGTAGTGTCGCCCCACTTCCCGGTAGTCCGTCCCAGCAGCCTTGCGTACGATCTCCAGGCTCATGGGTCCTGTAGCGAGTGTATCGGTGGCCCAGCGCATGGCAACCGGGAAGTCGTTGATCTCGCCGGCGGAATGAACTTCCGAATGGTTCGCAATCAATTGCTCCATCAACGTGGTACCGGACCGATGCATGCCGACGATGAAGATCGGCGTCACGGCATGGGATTCCGTGCTTGTTCCGGGAGTGATCGCCGCGTCCATCTCGATCAGCGCATCGACGAGCGCGATCGAGTCCGCGCTGGAATAGTGCAAGGCCGAGCGCTTGATTGCGCATGCTTGCTCCAGCGCATCCCAAGCCTGATCGAACGCCTTGAGGTCATCCAGCTCCTTGTGCAGTGCCAGTTGCAGGATGGACGTGGACGCCGCATCTCGACTCCCTGTGCGCCCCAGCCACCCGCGTATCCGGGCGACATGATTGGATTCCGGCGTCCAGCGCTTCAGCTTCGACAGCATCCAGTAAGCGGCCGGCGAATCCGGGCGCAAGGCCAGTGATTTCAACAGCAACGACTCTGCCTCTTCGATCCTGCCCTGCACCATGCGTAGCGAGCCTGCCGCCTGCAAGACCACCGGATGCTCCGGCTCGCGGCGCAGCGTCTCCTCGAGCAGGACATTGGCCAATTCACCATCCCCATGCTGGCTTGCCTCCGCCGACAACGGCAGCAGGGTGCCCGTTGGAATGGCATGCGTGCCTGGCAAATGAGCAAAGACGCGCTCGACGGCTGCGTGCTCGCAAAAATCGCGAAGCCGCGCAATCACGGGGACGATCCAGGCCAGCTCGATCGTGGCGGCTGAGGCCGCAGTCAGAACAGCGTCCCTCGCCTGACGGTAACGTCCCATCGCCATGTAAACAGCATCCAGCAGCAGGTTCGCATGTGGATGCGTCGCATCTTCGGCAAGAACCTTGTGGCAAGCGTCCAATGCGCTGCCATATTGCTTGTTTCGTGCATGGCTCTCGGCCAAGGCCAACAGCCGCGTTTGCTCCCCGTGTTGTAGCGCCATCAGCAATGCGTCATTCGATGCTTGATTTTTTGATTATCCCTCATTTCCGTGATGCAAGGCTTGAACACAGACAATCGTGGACTCGCATCGACATTCACAACTCCAACGTGCACACCCCCAGCAGGCACGATACGAATAAGCGGACACGATGCCAACGAATTCTGGGTGCTCTCCCAAAAAAGATGCCGGCGCTTTCGCGCCGGCATCGGGGTGGAGCAAAGGTACCTTACGATCAGAAATCGTACTGCACCTGGAACCGCACGTAACGCGGGGTGCTCATGAACTTCGGCTGGCCGAAGTTGTAGTAGTTACGATACGCACCGCCGGCGGTCTGGCCATAGACGGTTTCGTAGTCCTGCAGGGACACGACGCGGTTGAACAGGTTGATCACGCTCATCTGCACGCTCAGGCCAGGCAGCTGGCTCGGGCGGTAGATCACGTTCGGGCTGAACACCACGTTCCACGGCGTACGGCCCTTCGAGCCCAGCGGATCGATCTGGTTCGGGTTGGCCGGGTTGCAGGAGTGGAACACGCCCGTATAGCCGTACTGGGTACCGAAGGTGCCCATACCGCCGCCCAGGCAGGAGACCGGCGAACCCGACTGCGCCAGCAGGTTGAAGCCCATTTCCCATTCCGGGCTGAACTTGTAGCTGCCATAGATCTTGAAGCTGTGGCGGTGGTCGTTGAACAGGTCACCGGTGGCGCCGTACATGATCTCCTTGAAGTCGAAGTCGGAGGTCGTGCCGGTGTCATCCTGGCCATTGGTGCTCTTGACCAGTCCTTCCAGGTTGCCGTGCAGCTTGGACCAGGTGTAGGACGCGTTGATCGACCACTTGTCGGTGCTCTTTTCCGCGCTCAGGGTGAACGAGGTGTAATTACGCTCAGCCTTCGGGCCCAGGTTCGCCGCCGGGACGATGATGTTGCGGATGTGGCCATCCACGTTCACGTCCAGGGTGATGTTCAGGTCTTCACCCGGGTTGTACAGGTAGCAGCCCGGGATACCGCCCGGCGAGGTCCACTGGTTGGCCCAGTTGGAGACGCTGTAACCGGCAGCAACGGCGGCGTTGTAGACGGCGCGGACATCACAGGTGTCGTCGATCGCGTTGACGATGCGGCGATGGGTCGCCTTCACGCCCAGCTGCCAGCCGTCCAGGAACGAATTCGAGGAGTGGATCAGCTGCTGGTAGCCGAGGATGAACTCATCCTGCATGTACGGCTTCAGGCCCTTCGAAGCGACCGCAGCCGGATCCGGCACGGAGCCGTCTTCGCCGTTGTACACCGCGTTGTACGAACCGCCCTGGTAGAACGCGCCCAGGCCCGGCGCACCATTGGCCGGATTGAAGGTGCCATCCCACAGGTACAGCTTCTCGGTGTAGTACGAGGCCGAGGCGGCACGCAGCGAGACGTTGGCCGCGATCGGCAGCGAGTAGCGACCGACGGTGCCGTACAGCTTGCTGTCGCCATTGCCCAGGATGTCCCAGGTGAAGCCGAAGCGCGGCTGCCAGATGTTGCTCTGCTTGACGAAGCTGGCGCCGTTGCTGTTCTTGTTGTTGAACGAGTCGTTGCGAATGCCCATGTAGAGCATGAAGTTGTCGGTGATGTTCCAGTTGTCCTCGAGGTACCAGGAGCGCTGGTTGATCGTCACGTTGCCGCCGGTCGCGAAGTAGATGCGATCGATGATGATCGTGTTTTGAGTACCGGGGGCGGCGTTCGATCCGAGGATGTTGTACGCCTCACCGAAGTACTGGACGTCCTGGATCGTGCCCTGGCGGGACTTCCAGTTTTCCATGCTGTAGCCGAAGGCCAGGCGGTGATTGCCCAACTGCCATTCGAAGTCGACGCGGCCACCGGTACGACGGTTGAAACCACCGGTGATGTCCACCGACGAGGCCGTGGCGCAGGTGCCACCGAGCAGGCCGCCGAAGATCGGCGCGGCATTGCGGTAGTCGATCACGTACGGGCAGGACGGGGCCTGGTTGACGTTACCGTAGTAGTAGTTGGCAACGCCACTCGGAGCCACGGTGTAATCCGAATTGGTGTTGTCCATGCGGCCCCACTGCAGGCTCATGGTCAGGCTGTCGGTGAGGTAGCTGGTCCACTTCAGGATGTCGGTGTGGCCGCCGTTCTCGAGGTACTCGTTGCCGGTGAAGGTGGTCGGCGTCAGCGTGGCATCCATGGCGGTGCTGCTGTACGTCGCACGATAGTTGGCGTACGAGGTCTTGCGGGTGTTATCGAACCCGGTGTACTCGATGTGGTTGCTGTCGTTCAGGTACCAATCGAGCTTGAGCAGCCAGTACGGCTGGGTCGAGTGGTATTCGCTGTACGAGGTGTTCTTCGAGCTGGTGTACGGCGTGGACGGACCACCGGAATAGCCGCTACCGCGGGCACCGAAGGTCGACGAATCGGACTTGCTGTAGGACATCAAGGCGAAGAAGAACAGCTTGTCCTTGACGATCGGACCACCGGCCCAGATGCTCAGCGTGCTGTTGCTGGAGTTGTTCTGGTCGTAGCTGCGCCAGATGGTGCCGTTGTTCAGCGCCACCGGATCGGGATTCTCGCGCAGCGAGTTCGGAGTCCAGGTGTAGCTGATGCCACCCTTGAACTCGTTGGTGCCGCGCTTGACGTTGACGCTGGTCACGCCACCGGTCGAGAAGCCGTAACGGGCGCCGTAACCACCGGTCTGCACGTCCAGCTGGTCGATGGCCTGGAACGGCACTTCCGAGAACGACAGGCTGTCGTACAGGTTGGTGACGTTGAAGCCGTTGATGTAGTAGCTGTTCTCGGCCGCCGAGGCACCACCGAAGGAGGCGTTGCCGAAGTAGTTCGAGCTCTGCGCCGTACCTGGGGTCAGCAGCGACACGCTGGTGACGTCACGCGCAACCGGCAGGGTGTTCAGCTGCTCGGCCACGAAGGTGGTGCGGGTTTCCGTGCTGCCCAGGTCGATCGCGTTGATCGAACCACCGAGCACCGTCACCGCACCCAGCTGGGTGGCGCCGGAATCGGTTGCACCGGCGGCGGCAAAGTTCGCGTTGGTGGTCTGACCGGCCACCACGTTGACGTGGGCGACCGAACCGTCGGACAACTTCAGGTCATACTTGCCGATCGGCAGCGAAGGAATGCGGAAACGGCCATTCGCATCGACGGGGTATTCGCGGACGACGCCGGTGGTGGCGCTGGTCACGGTGACCTTGCCGCCGCTGGCCGCAGGCACGTTGCCGGCGATGTCACCCGACGTGCTTTGCGCCTGCACGCCACCAACGAAGCACAGACCCAGAGCAACGGCAAGCGCGCTCCGCTTCAGGCCTTTGGAAAAATTAGAAGCCATTTTTGTAACCCCCATAGGGACGGATTGACTAGAAAAGGTGTACCAGTACGCCCGACCTGAGACGGCCTGACATGCCGACTATAGACCAGACAACATTTCTTTAACAAGCCCCTCAGGGCGTATTCACAATTTTCTTTGCGTATTCAGGTTGGGCTCATGTGCTGCGCGTCGCACATCGCGCCAGCAGGGTTTGCGGGTTTCGGTGGTGCCTCGACCGTTGCTGCGGCCTGTCGCGCCCCTGCGGTGCGCTCCTGCGGGGGGTGCTTCGCTGGGGCCTGTCGCGCCCCTGACGGTGCGCTCCTACAGTTCGTCCCTGTAGGAGCGCATCGAAGAGGCGCGACCAAATGGTGACGGCCTCAGCCCCCCAGCTCTGCCGCGATCTGCTGCTGTTCGGCGGCGAGCGCCGGCGGCAAGCGCTCGCCGTAGCTGGCCAGATACTCGCCGATGCCGGCGAATTCGGCCTGCCAGCCGGCGCGGTCGAAGCCCAGCAGTTTGCTGCGGGCCTCCTCCGACAGGGTGATGCCGGCCAGGTCCATCTCCGCTTCAACCGGCAACAGGCCGATCGGGGTTTCGACCGCCCCTGCCTTGCCTTCCACACGCGCCAGCATCCACTCCAGCACGCGCAGGTTGTCGCCGAAGCCGGGCCACAGGAACTTGCCGTCGCTACCCTTGCGGAACCAGTTGACGTGGAAGACTTTGGGCAGCTGCGCGCCGGGCTTGTCGAAGGACAGCCAGTGGCCGAAGTAGTCGGCGAAGTTGTAGCCGCAGAACGGCTTCATCGCCATCGGATCGCGGCGTAGTACGCCGACCGCGCCGGTGGCCGCCGCAGTGGTTTCCGAGCCCATCGACGCGCCGACCAGCACGCCGTGCGTCCAGTCCCTCGCTTCGAACACCAACGGCACCAGCGAGGCGCGACGGCCACCGAAGACAATTGCGCTGATCGGTACGCCCCTCGGGTCTTCGGTCATCGGCGAATAGCTCGGACACTGGCGCGCGCTGACGGTGAAGCGCGAGTTGGGATGCGCGGCCGGGCGCACGTTTGCGTCATACGGCTGGCCCTGCCAGTCGGTCACCGGCGTCTGGCCGTTGTCGATGCCTTCCCACCATGGCTGGTTGTCGGCGGTCACGCCGACATTGGTGAAGAGGGTGTTGGACTGGATCGTCGCCAGTGCGTTGGGGTTCGACTTCTTCGAGGTGCCGGGCGCGACGCCAAAGAAGCCGGCCTCGGGATTGATCGCATACAGCTGGCCATCGTCGCCAGGCCGCATCCAGCAGATGTCATCACCCACGGTCCAGATCTTCCATCCAGCCTGCAAGTAACCTTCGGGCGGGATCAGCATGGCGAGATTGGTCTTGCCGCAGGCCGACGGGAACGCGGCAGCGATGTAACGGGTGACGCCTTGCGGATTCTCGACGCCGAGGATCAGCATGTGTTCGGCCAGCCAGCCTTCGCTGCGCGCTTGATACGAGGCGATGCGCAGGGCGTGACACTTCTTGCCGAGCAGGGCGTTGCCGCCGTAGCCCGAGCCGTAGGACTTGATCGTCAACTCCTCGGGGAAATGCATGATGAAGCGGCGGTTCGGATCCAGTTCGCCAGTCGAGTGCAGGCCTTTCACGAACGTGCTTGTCCGCTCGCCGCGCGCGGCTCGCTCGGCGCCTTCGCGCTCGATCCGCGCCAGCGCCGGTGCGCCCATCCGGGTCATGATCCGCATGTTCGCAACGACGTAGGGCGAATCGGTGATCTCCACCCCGCAACGCGCCAGCGGCGAATCGATCGGGCCCATGCAATAGGGAATCACGTACAGCGTGCGCCCGACCATGCAGCCTTCGAACAGTGCATCGATCTTCGCGTGTGCTTCGCCTGGTGCCATCCAGTGGTTGTTGGGGCCGGCATCGTCGCGCTCGGGCGTGCAGATGAAGGTCAGGTGTTCGACCCGCGCCACGTCCTCGGGATTCGAACGATGCAATCGGCAATTCGGATGGGTGTCGGGATTGAGCGGAATGAGGGTTCCATCGGCTTGCATCTGCGCATCGAGTACCGCGCTCTCCGCGTCGCTGCCGTCGCACCAGTGGATGGTGTCGGGACGGGTCAGCGCGGCGACCTCCGCCACCCAATCGCGCAACGCTGCGAGCGTGGCTGGCGTACCGGTGACGGTCGGTTTGGACTCGGATACAACGGACATGCTTCTTGCCTCCGCCCGGACGGGCGCTGGATGTGGATTCGAATTGGACGCGACGCGCAAGCGGTTCAACTGCGCGGAATCAGCGTCGCCATGATGTGGTCGATGTAGGCGGCAAAATCTTCGCTCTGTTCGCGCTGGCGGAACTTGGGCAACTCCAGCTGCAGGAAGCCAACGTACACCGCGTAGGTCATCCGCGCCCGCCGCAGTGCATCACGCTCGTTCAAGCCGGCCTGGCGGAACGAGGCGAACAGGAAACCGACCCGCCGCTCCAGCACGTTGTCGAGCACGGCGCGGATCGCCGGGTGTTCGGCCGCCTTGAGCAGTTCGGAATAGATGACGTGGGTCTTGGTGTGGAAGCTGATCAGGTTGAACAGGGTGCGCAGGCGCTCGGCGGCGTTGCCGATCGATTCCAGCGCGCCGTAGGCCGCCTGCTCATCGCGTTCCCAGCGCTCCAGCGCCGCCTGCAGCAGCGCATCGCGCGAAGGAAAGTGCCAGTAGAAGCTGCCCTTGGTCACCCCGAGCCGACGCGCCAGCGGCTCCACCGCCACCGCGGACACACCCGCCTCGGCGATCTGGTCGAGGGCTTCCCGGGTCCAGTCGTCCACGTTCAAGCGCGGGGTGCGGAGTGCGGTCTCGGTCATCGCGGTGTCGGATCCATACGGTTGTGCGCCGGATAGTATGTCTGAGCGTTTGCTCGATTCGAGTGCGATAGAAGTTTGCACTGGAATCACATACTTCAAAGTATGGTAGTGGCGGGGGCGGCGACACGCAACGCAGCCCCGCGGCCCGCCGCCATCCCGGAGCCACGACATGAGCCCGTTCTTGAGCGTTTCCCTGCCGATCCTCGCGGTTCTTTTGGCCTCGGCCTTTTCCGCCTACCACCGCCTGCGTCTCGCCCTCTGGGTCGCACTGACCGCCACCCTGCTGGTCGGGTGCTGGCTACTGGGTGCCAACCATCTGGTCATCGGATTCGTGGCCGGTTGCGTGACCTTGGTCGCCATGCCCCTGCTGATCCCGGCCATCCGCAAGCCGCTGCTCTCCGCCCCGGCGCTGAAATTCCTGCGCAAGGCGCTGCCGCCGCTGTCGCAGACCGAGAAGATCGCGCTGGAGACCGGCTCGGTCGGCTTCGAGGGCGATCTGTTCTCCGGCAAGCCCGACTGGCGCAAGCTGCTGGCCCATCCCAAGCCACAGCTGTCCGCCGAAGAGCAGGCCTTCCTCGATGGCCCGGTCGAAACCCTGTGCACGATGATCGACGACTGGGACATCACCCACGTCCGCGCCGACCTCTCGCCCGAGGTCTGGGACTACATGAAAAAGCAGCGTTTCTTCGGGATGATCATTCCGAAGGAATACGGCGGGCTGGGCTTCTCCGCGCTGGCCCATCACAAGGTGATCCAGAAGGTCGCCTCGATCAGTTCGGTGGCCAGCGCCACCGTCGGCGTGCCCAATTCGCTGGGCCCGGGCGAGCTGATCCATCGTTACGGCACGAAAGAACAGAAGGACTATTACCTGCCGCGGCTCGCCTGCGGCCAGGACGTGCCCTGCTTCGGCCTGACCGGCCCGTTCGCCGGTTCCGATGCCACCTCGATTCCCGATTTCGGCATCGTCTGCAAGGGCCAGTGGAACGGCGCCAACGTGCTGGGCCTGAAGCTCACCTTCGACAAGCGCTACATCACCCTCGCCCCGGTCGCGAGCCTGATTGGGCTGGCGTTCCGCATGTACGACCCGGATGGCTTGCTGGGCGACACCCGCGACATCGGGATCACCCTCGCCCTGCTGCCAGCCGAGACGCCGGGGGTCGAAGTCGGCCGTCGTCATTTCCCGCTGAACTCGCCGTTCCAGAACGGCCCGATCCACGGCAAGGAAGTCTTCATTCCGCTGAGCCAGCTGATCGGCGGCCTCGACATGGCCGGCAAGGGCTGGAACATGCTCAACGAATGCCTCGCGGTCGGGCGTTCGATCACCCTGCCCTCCACCGCCAGCGGCGGTGCCAAGTCGGGGGCGGTGGTGACGGGTGCCTATGCGCGCATCCGCAAGCAGTTCGGGCTGTCGGTGGGCCGCTTCGAGGGCGTCGAAGAAGCGCTGGCGCGGATCGGCGGCAAGGCCTATGCGATCAGCGCGCTGTCGCAGGCCACCGCCGCGGCGGTGGATCGCGGCGATGTGCCGTCGGTGCCCTCCGCCATTGCCAAATACCACTGCACCACGGCGGCGCGTGACATCGCCAAGGACACGATGGACGTGATCGGCGGCAAGGGCATTATCCTGGGCCCGCACAACTTCGCCGGACGCTCCTGGCAGGCCGCGCCAATAGCAATTACGGTCGAAGGTGCCAACATCATGACCCGCAGCCTGCTGATCTTCGGCCAAGGCTCGATCCTCTGCCATCCGTACATCCTCAAGGAAATGCGGGCGGCGCAGGATCCCGACGCCAAAGCCGGACTGGACGCGCTGGACGCGGCGATCTACCCGCACATCGGCGGCGCGATTTCCAATGCGGTGCGCTCGCTGTGGTTCGGCCTGACCGGATCGCGCCTGCAAGCGGTGGCCGGCGATGACTACACCCGCAAGTTCTTCCGCAAGCTCAATCGCTATGCAGCAAACCTCGCCCTGCTGACCGATGTATCGCTGGGCGCGCTGGGCGGGCGATTGAAGTTCAAGGAATCGCTGTCGGGCCGGCTCGGCGACGTGCTCAGCCATTTGTACATGATGGGCGCGGTGCTCAAGCGCCACCACGATGAGGGCTGCCCGGAAGCCGACAAGCCGCTGCTGGCCTGGGCCTTCCACAACAGCGCGTATGAAATCGAATTGGCGTTGTCGCAGGCGCTGCGCAACTTCCCGATCAAGCCACTGGGCTGGCTGCTGTGGCCGCTGGTGTTCCCGTTTGGCCGCCGCGCGGTGGCGCCGGGCGACCGCTTGTGCCGGCGTGTGGCCAGCCTCTTGATGAATCCCAACGAAGCCCGCGAGCGGCTGGCGCAGGGCGTCTTCCTCACCCCCGGCGCACACAACCCGGGCGGCCGCATCAACAGCTATCTGGAGAAGGCCATCGCCGCCGAGCCGGTGGAGCGCAAGTTCCTCAAGGCGCTCAAGACCAAGGACATCGAGGCGCTGGATTTTGCTTCCCAGCTCGATGAAGGCGTGCGCGAGGGCTGGATCACGGCGGATGAGCGCCAGCAACTGGAAGAATTGCGCACGCTGACCCTGGATACCATCACGGTTGATGATTTCGACCCGCACGAACTGCGCTCGGCGGGCTATTACGACCTGCATTCCCGCAGCGAACAGCGCGCGGTCGCCTGAACCATGCCGACGGTGCTTGCCCTGTACCAGCGCCTGTCCGGCTGGCCGGCGGGGCGCTGGCTGTTCTCGCGGCTGGTGTGCCTGAAGGCGCCGTACTTTTCGGGGATCGCGCCGCGGATCGTGCTGCTGGAGCCGGGACGCGGCATCGCCACCCTGCGCCATCGGCGCGCGGTCACCAACCATATCGGCACCGTCCACGCGATCGCGCTGTGCAATCTGGCCGAATTCGCCAGTGGCTTGACCTGCGACGTCAGCATTCCGCCCTCGATGCGCTGGATCCCCAAGGGCATGACCGTGGAATACCTGAAGAAGGCCGCGGGCACGATGCGCGCCACCGCCACCCCGGCGTTTCCGCCACGCGAGTCGGAGGACGGCTACGACCTGCCGTTCGACGTGGTGGTGGAGAACGTGGCGGGTGAAGCGGTGTTCCGCGCCAGCATTGCCATGTGGATCACGCCGAGGCGCTGATCATGCCCACAGCAAGGCCGCCAGTGCGGCCAGTGCCGGCACGCCTTGGACGAAGAAGATCCGCTTGTTGACGCTCCACGCACCGTACAGCGCCGCGATCACCACGCAGCCGAGGAAGAACAGCGCGAATTCGCGCGAACCGGTCGCCAATCCGTACCCCAGGCCCGCAGCAAGGAAGCCGTTGTAAAGGCCCTGATTGGCCGCCAGCACGCGGCTGATCTCGGCCTTCTCCGGCGTGTTGCGGAAGACCTTCAAGCCCAGCGGCTTTGTCCACAGGAACATTTCCAGCACCAGGAAAAACAGGTGCAGCAGCGCAACCACGGCGATCAGTGCCTGTGCGAGCATCGACATCATCCCGGCTCCCGTTGCATGGGTTCTTCCGGCAGCTTCCTCTCTTCGCGCAGCAAGCGCCAGACGCTGGTGGTCATCAACCCGGCCACGATCAGGCCAACCCCGAAGACCACGTGCGCGCCGAACATCGACAGCGCCTTGTAGATCCACGAGAAGCTGATTTCACCGCCGCGATAGAACGCCGTGTCGATCGCCGCCCCCGCCTTGTAGCGCCATTGCCTGTCCACCCGGGTGTAGATGGTTTCACGGCCGGGCTTCAGCAGCGAGAACTCGTTGGAGCGGGTCACCACCTGCACGATGCCAACGACAATCGGCAACGGCGAGGCGGTCAACACGGCGAAGCCGAGCAACAGCACCACCATCGGGACCATCAGCACCGGCAGCAGGCCGTACCGCGAGAGCAGGGCCCGGGTGAACAGCAACTGCACAACCAAAGTCAGCACGTTCACCGCAATGTCTATGCCAGCGTAATAGGCGGTGCGTGCCTCGGCCGTCGAGAACGCGGTGCGCGCGATCTCCGCCTGCTGGTTGTAGAGCAACTGGCCCACGCCCACGCCGAGGAACACCATTACCGCCAGCCAGCGCAGCAGCGGCTCCTTCGCGATCAGCTTGAGCCCGGCGAGGATGTCGCCGCCCATCGCGCTTTCATTGTCACGGCCCGATTTGACCTCGCGCAGAACCGCCCAGCGACGCAGGCGCAGGATGCACAGCATGCACAGGGCGAGGAAGCCCGCCGAGACCAGCATCAGGTTGGCAAGGCCGACCTGCTCGGCCAGCGTGCGGGTGATGATCGGCCCGGTAAAGGCGCCAATCGTGCCGGCCGCACCGATGTAGCCGTAGTACTTGCGCGCGTCGGTACTGCTGAACACATCGGCCATGAACGCCCAGAACACCGAGACGGAGAACACGTTGAACACCGTCACCCACAGGAAGAACACCATCCCGCGCCCGGCGATGTCGCTGTGGAACAGGATGTAGAACCCGAGCAGGCAGGTGATGAAGAAGCCGAACAACGCCGGCAGGAACACCCTGCGTGGGAATCGGCTCACCAGTGCGCCGTACAGCGGCTGCGCGAGCAGGATCAGCAGGAAGGTGCAGGTGGACAATACCTGCAGCACCAGTTCCTTCAGCGGGATGCCGCGCTCGGCGAAGAACCCGATCAGCACTGGCGGGAACACCGCAGCGACATCACTGGATGCACCCATCGCGTCGCGCACCGGCCGCAGAACGTAGTAACCGCTTAGCAGGCAGAAGAAATACAGGAACGACCACAGCAGCTGCGGCGATTCGCCCAGCGCGGCGCGGAAGCGTTCGAGACGTCCGCTGGCGGCTGCGGGTTGGCTCATCCTGATGTCGGTGCGGGTACGGCGATGCGCAACGGTAACCGCAGCCGACCGCTGGCGCCAGCACCAACGCGCAGCCGAGCATTTGCTCTAACCGCAGCGCCTAGTTTCGGATGCGGACCCACGAGGCACAGGCAACGGCATTGGCGAGCGCATACGACTACATCATCATCGGCGCCGGCTCGGCCGGCTGCGTGCTCGCCAACCGCCTCAGTGAAGACCCCAAGGTCAAGGTCCTGCTGCTGGAAGCCGGCGGTCACGACTGGCATCCCTTCGTGCACATGCCGGCGGGCCTCGCCAAGATCGCTGGGCTGAAATCGATCAACTGGGATTACGAGACCACACCGCAGCCGCAGCTCGGCGGCCGCAGGCTGTGGTGCCCGCGCGGCAAGCTGCTGGGCGGCTCCAGCTCGATCAATGCAATGTGCTACATCCGTGGCGTGGCCACAGACTACGACGGATGGGCTGCCAACGGTGCGGAGGGGTGGCACTGGGACAACGTCCTGCCCTACTTCAAGAAGGCCGAGGGCAATACCCGTGGCGGTGATGCCTTCCACGGCAGCGATGGCCCGTTGACGGTGTCCGATCTGCGCCACGTCAACCCGCTCACCCGGGTCTACATCGAAGCCGGCCAGCAGGCGGGCTTGGCCTTCAACCCGGATTTCAACGGCAGCACGCAGGAAGGTGTCGGCCTCTATCAGGTCACCCAGCGTGACGGCGCCCGTTGCTCGACCGCAGTGGCCTATCTCAACCCCGCCAGGCCGCGCCCCAACCTGACCATCCTTCCGCGTGTCACCGCACACCAACTCACCTTCGACGGCACGCGCGCCCGCGGCGTGACGTGCTCGCGCAAGGGCCAGCTCGAACACTTCGAAGCCAGCCGCGAGCTGCTGCTGTGCGGCGGCGCGATCAATTCCCCGCAATTGTTGATGCTGTCCGGGATCGGCCCGGCCGATGCGCTGCGCCGACTCGACATCGAGGTGATCCACGATGCGCCGGGCGTGGGCCAGAACCTGCAAGACCATCTGGACGTCACCACCTTGCAGCACTGCACCCAGCCGATCAGCTATGACCGCGCCAGCGAGGCCAAGACCGCCTTCGACTATTTCCTGCGCGGCCATCGCGGCCCCGGCACCAGCAATATTGCCGAAGGTGCCGGCTTCTACCGTTCGCCACTGGCCACCGACGCGCGCGCCGACATCCAGCTGCATTTCATCCCGGCGATGATCGACGACCACGGCCGCCACCGCCTGCCCGGCGATGGCTACACGATGCACGCCTGTTTCCTGCGCCCGCACAGCCGCGGCAGCGTGCAGCTGGCCAGCAACCACGCCAGCGACAAGCCCATCATCGACCCCAATTACCTCGGCGATCCGGACGGCTTCGACCTCAAGGTGATGGTCGAATGCGCCAAACTGTCGCTGGAGATCTTCGGCCAGAAGGCGTTCGATCCCTATCGCGGAACCTCGATCTTCCCCGCGCAGGCTCCGCGTACAGAGTCCGAGTTCATCGACTTCGTGCGCAGCCGCGCGGAAACCGTCTACCACCCGGTCGGCACCTGCAAGATGGGCAGCGACGCGGGCGCGGTGGTCGATCCGCAGCTGCGCGTGCACGGCGTCAGCGGCCTGCGGGTGATCGACGCCTCGGTGATGCCCAGCCTGCCCAGCGGCAATACCAATGCGCCGACGATCATGATCGCCGAACGCGCGGCGGATTTGATCAGGAACGCTTGATCTCGGTACTGGAGTCGTCGATCACCGCGCCGGCATGACGAAGCGATAAGGCAGCAATGCATCAGCGCTGACGTCCAGCCAGCTGCCATCCGGTTGCCGGAAGCTCACTTCGGCATCGGGGCCGAACTCCACCAATGCCTGCCGGCAGGCGCCGCAGGGGGCGATGGGCAGGATGCTGCCGTCCTCGGCGGAGACGGCCGCGACGGCGATTGCTTCCAGTCGAAAATTGCAGCCTTCCGCCTGCACCGCCGCTGCGATGGCCGCGCGCTCGGCGCACATGCCGATCGGGAAGGCGGCGTTCTCGACATTGCTGCCGGTATAGGTCCAGCCGCTCACCGAGCGCAATGCGGCACCCACGTGCAGGCGCGAATACGGGGCATAGGCCTGCCCCGTCGCCTGTTCGGCGAGGTCACGCAGATCCTCGCAAGTGTTGGCACGCGCATTCATGCGCCGGATGCTTGCACACTCCGAGAGTGTGCGTGCGTGGAGATTTACGAAAATGTGACCGGGTGCCCAACCTCCTTGTCGGGCATTGCCGAAGGTGATGGGCTCGCTCAGTCGGGCTGCCAGCGCAAGCTGAGGGCGAAGGTGCGGCCGGGCTGGTTGTACCAGGCGCTGGTTTCGTAGCGCTTGTCGAAGGCGTTGTCGACGTTGGCTTGCAAGGTCCAGCCGGGTGCGAAGCGCCACTGCACGCGCGCATCGAGGGTGCCGTAACCGCCGACACGCAGGGTATTGGCCACATCGTCCCAACGCGAGGACTCACCGATCACGGTGATGCCGACGCGCCAATCACCAATCGCGCGATCGAGATCAAGTCGGGCGCTGTGACGCGGGCGTCGTGCAAGCCGAAGCCCGTGCAGGAAACCGGCACTGGTGTTGCGGGCATCCAGCCAACCGATCTGGCCGCTTGCGGTCCACGCGCCAAGGTGCAGTTGGCCGGTCAGTTCCAACCCGCGGATGCGCGCGGCATCGACATTTCCGGGCGCGTTCAGGCTGCTGTCCCATGCGATCAGATCGTGGATGCGGGTGACGTAGGCGTTGGCCTGCACATGCCAGCCCTCGCCGCTGCGTGCCAATGACAGCTCGCTGCTGCGCGAGTCTTCCGGGCGCAGCAACGGATTGCTGAAACCCGGGTAGTACAACTCGTTGAAACTGGGGGCCTTGAATGCGGTGGCGTGGCTGGCGGTGACGCGCCAACCATTGCCGATGTCGTAGCCCCAGGCAATGCCGCCGGTGGCATGCCCACCGAATTGATCGTTGTCGTCGTGGCGCAGGCTCAGCTGCCAATCCTGCGCGCCGAAGTTGCCTTGGTACTGGGCGAACACGGCACGATTGCCGCGCGTGCGCGCGAACGGCGACCACGGATCGACCACGTTGGCGCCGTCACGCTGCCAATCGAAGCCTGCGGTCAGCACCTGCCCGCTGGCGACGGTGAAATCGCCCTGCAGGCTGGCGCTGCTGCGGCTGCTGCGGTAGCGGTTGACGAAGGCGTGAGCGAGGTAGTTGCTCGAATCATCGATATTGCGACCGATCGTCAGCGCGATTTGCAGGTCGGACGTGGGCGACCAGCGCGCATGCCCGCCGATGACCTGCTGCACGATGTCGGAGTTATCGACGTAATCGCCGTCGTAATCGTTGTGGCCGGTGGCGCGGAAGGCGCGCGCATCGAACTGCCATTGCGCGTTCGGCGCGAAATCGGCCCGTAGGGTGAAACTGTTGTTGCGATAGCCGTCGCGGTCGAGATGGGTACCGGGCACGATGAAGCAACCGGCACCGATCCAGGTATTGGGGTCGTAGGTACCGGAACAGGCATTGATGCCGTCGGTCGATTGGTGGGCAAGATCGAGACCAATGCCCCCGCGCGCACCGCGAATGTCGATGCCGCCCGAAGCTTCACGCAGGCCGTGGCTGCCCGCGGCAAGACGAGCGTGACCATGGATGCCCTGACGGTTGCCGCGACGGGTGAAGATCTGGATCACACCACCGATAGCATCGGCACCGTACAGCGATGAGCGTGGCCCGCGCACGATCTCGATGCGCTCGATCTGGTCCAGCGGGATGTCCTGCAATGCGGGAAAACCCGCGGTGGTCGAGCCGATCCGCACGCCATCGACCAGGAACAGGGTGTGATCGGATTCGGTGCCGCGCAGGTTCAGGGTGCTCAGCTTGCCGGGGCCGCCCTGGTTGATGATGGTGATGCCGGCGCGGCCACGCAGCAGGTCAGGAAGCGAATACGCGCCGCTTGCGTCGATTTGCCCGCGATCAATCACCTCGACCGCGGCCAGCGAGGCATCGACCGTGGTGGCGGTACGGGTGGCGGTGACGACGACCGGGTCCAGCGCGGTGGGGTCATGTTCTTGTGCGGTGACGCTGCTGCAGGCAAGGCAGGCGGCGGCAAGGGCAGTCAAGCGAATCGTGGAAGCGTGGTGCATTGTGCGATCTCCGGCGCGCACGCCCGCGCGCCTTGGGTGGGGAAGGCGGTCACGAAGCGGGCGAAGTCGGCGGATCGACGCAGGCAGGCAAAACGACGGCATGCGCGGACTCGCGCGATGCCCACCGCATCGCAACCAGATGTGCTTCGGGCCGGTCTCCGGGCTCGCGGGCGGAACGCCATTCGACGTTCCCGCTCGACGCCTTCCCGTGCACTGCACAGTGGCCGTTGTCGAGCTTGTCTCGCTTACCGTTGCGGGGGCAGCGCCGGAATGGATGCGCACGAGGCGCGTCGTCACCGGCTTCCCGTTTCAATCCCGCGGCGGGCTATCGCCATGGGATCACCTGAAGCGCTGTCATTGTAACGGTTTTGCGCAGCAGCGTGGATCAGCCTTCGCTGGTTGTGCCGCGCTCGTCATCGAACAGGCTGGGCGCGGGCATCGCGGCTTCCTCGTGATGCGTCACATGCACTGGCGCGGCGGCCGGGCGACCCCGCGGCGGTGGCAGGGCTGCCAGTGCGTCCTCGACGACCCGGGAAAGTTCGCTGCGACGCGCTTCCGGCACCTCCTGCCAGTGGCAATCGAGCAGCGCACCTTCGAGGGAGTAAAGCAGGTTCAAGCTGGGCTTGAAGCCGGCACGGCGTACCTTCACGAAGGCCGCGGCGGCACCGATCGCGGCAAGATCCTCGCGACTGCGCAAGCCCACCTGGCGTAGCCACGCCGCCGACTTCGGGCCGATGTTGCGCAGCTTTCCATTCATCGCAAGGACTCCATGAAACAGGCCGCGATCGCTTCCAGTCCGTGCTGGTCGTCGGCATCGAAGCGGGCAAGCAGAGGGCTGTCGAGGTCGAAGACGCCGATCAGCACATCATCTGCGTACAGCGGCACCACCAATTCCGAACGGCTGGCCGAATCGCAGGCGACGTGACCGGGGAACGCATCGACATCCTCGACGCGCTGGGTTTGCCTGCTGCGCGCCGCGGCCCCGCACACACCCTTGTGCAGCGGGATGCGCACGCAGGCAGGCAGGCCCTGGAAGGGACCGACCACCAGTTCGCTGCCATCGAAGAAATAGAACCCGACCCAGTTGAGATCGGGCAGCGCGTGATACACCAGCGCCGACAGATTGGCGGCATTGGCGATGCGGTCGCGCTCGCCGTGCAGCAAGGCGTGCGCTTGCTGCAGGAGTTGGGCGTATTGCTCCGGCTTGCTGCCGTTCAGGGCCTGGCTGGTGAAGCTCATGGGTCCAGTGTAGCAATGCGACGCCATCGGATTACCATCACCGGATGTCGAGTGAATCTGCCCGCATGGATTTGTCTAGCTTGCCGACCGATAACGGCTTCCGCCTGCGTGGACAGGAAGTCAGCCGTCTGGAAACCTTCGTCGATGCAGCATTTGCGTTTTCGATGACGATGCTGGTGATCTTCTACAACCAGCTGCCCGACAGCGCGGCCGAATTGCGCGAAGCCATGCGCAAGGTGCCGAGCTTCGTGCTCTGCTTCATCCTGCTGGTGCAGTTCTGGCAGGCGCACAACCTCTGGAGCCGGCGCTATGGCCTGGAAGATCGCAAGTCGACGGTGCTGAGCCTCGCTTTCCTGATGGTCGTGCTGGTCTGGGTCTATCCGCTGCGGATGGTGATTTCCAGTGGCCTGGCGATGCTGACCGGTGGCTGGCTCCCCAGTGAGATCAGCCTCGACAAGGCGCATTGGCTGCTCGATCTGCAAACCGTGTTCATGATCTACGGCGCGGGCTACGGGCTGTTGTCCTGGCTGATGTGGCGCTTGAACCGGCACGCCCTGCACAATGCCGACGCACTCGAACTCGATGCCCGCGAGCGCCATCTCGCGATCACCGACCTCGGTTTCGATCGCATCCGCACCCTCGCGGCCGCCATCAGCCTGTGCATGAGCCTGATGCTGCTTGCGGTGCCGCAAGCCCGACTGGAAAGCCTTCAAATGCTCGGTGTTCTCGTTGCCAGCCTGCCGATGTTCGTCTACGCGGCGATGGGCGCCGCCATGGGCTATTACGGCGGCAAGCGGTCATCGGCGTTGGTGGCGCTGGAACAAGGGCGCACGGATGCGGCCTGATGTCTATGTGACCGGCACCGACACCGGCATCGGCAAGACGTTTGCCAGTTGCGCACTGCTGCATGCGCTGCGTGGACAAGGCATGCGCGCGGTGGGCATGAAGCCGGTGGCCAGTGGCTGCACGTGGCTTGACGGCGGATGGAAGAACGACGATGCGCTGGCGTTGCAGCAAGCGAGCGCAGTCGAGGTGGCCTATGCCGACATCAATCCCTTCGCGCTGGAGCACCCGCTGGCGCCGGAGCTGGCCTCGCGTGATGCCGGCACTGAAGTCACGCTGCCGCCGATCCTCGATGCACATGCGCGCCTGGCGGCACAGGCCGATGCGGTGGTGGTCGAAGGCGTGGGCGGTTGGGCCGCGCCGCTGTCCTCCAGCCTGATGCAGGTGGATCTGGTGCGTGCGCTGGAGTTGCCGGTGGTGCTGGTGGTGGGGCTGCGGCTGGGCTGCCTCAATCACGCCTTGCTCAGTGCGCGTGCCATTGAAGCCGACGGCGCGACGCTGGCGGGCTGGATCGGCTCGCATGTCGATCCGGCGATGGCGCGGGTCGAGGATAACTTGAAGATGTTGCAGGCGCGCTTGCTGGCGCCCTGCTGGGGCGTGTTGCCGCATATGCCAAATGCGGAGCCGGCGGCAATGGCGGGGCATTTGCGAGTCGCCCAACTCCCGTAGGAGCGCATCGAGGCCGCAGGCCGAGAGGCGCGATTGCTGTTTCCGCAAGGTATCGGGTCGCGCCCCTCGGCCTGTGGCCTCGGTGCGCTCCCACACCAATCACGCCCCCTGCAGGAGCACACCGCAGGGGTGCGACCTACCTGCGCGCATCCTCCATGCCTCTCGTCGCAACCCTTCGGTGCGCCTACGTGGCGTTGGCGGGCTCGGGGGTATCCAGCGGCACCTCGCCGGCCTTCTCGCGGGCATGCGCATGGTCGCGGGCGAGGAACAGGTAGAACGCCGGCAGCACGAACAGGGTGAACAGCGTGCCGATGGTCATGCCGGAGGCGATCACCACACCCATCGAGAAGCGTGAGGCCGCGCCCGGGCCTTTCGCCAGCAATAGCGGGATCATCGCGAACACCAGTGCGGCGGTGGTCATCAGCACCGGGCGCAGGCGGATGCCGGTGGCCTGTTCGATCGCTTCGCGCTTGGACAGGCCCTGCTCCTGCAGCTTGTTGGCGAACTCCACGATCAGGATGCCGTGCTTGGAGATCACGCCGACCAGGGTCACCAAACCCACCTGAGTGTAGATGTTGATGCTCATGCCGGGGAACGCTTCTATCCCCTTCATCTGCAGGATCTGCGCCAGCAGCGCCAGCACGTTCAGCGACAGCAACGCGCCGCAGATCGCCATCGGCACCGTCAGCAGCATGATCAGTGCATCGCGGAACGATTCGAACTGCGCCGACAGCACCAGGAAGATCACGATCAAGGCCAGTGCCAGCGTCATCAGCATCGCCGAGCCTTCCTGCTTGAATTGCCGCGATTCACCGGCGTAGTCCACGCTGTAGCCTTGCGGCAGGATGTCCTTTGCGGCCTGGTCGAGGATGGCGAGCGCCTCGCCCTTGGTCACGCCGGGGCGTGGGGCGAACATGATCGACACCGCGTTGAGCTGCTGGAAGCGCTTGAGTGATTGCGGCTGGGTGCTCTCGCTCAGGGTCACGATGGTGGACAGCGGGATCAGCCGTCCGTCGCGGGTACGGGTGTAGTAGTTCTCGAGGTCATGGGCGTTCAGGCGGTCGCTGCGCTGCACCTGCGGGATCACCCGATACGAGCGGTTCTGCATCGAGAACAGGTTGCTGTAACCGCCCGCCAGCATCGAGGACATGTCGGTGGCCAGGGTTCGCATGTCGATCCCGAGCATGGCGGCCTTGTCGCGGTCGACGTGGACCTCGATGCGTGGCTTGTCGAGCTTCAGGTCCTTGTCGAGGAAGATGAAGCGCTTGCTCTCCATCGCACGCTGGACGATGCGATCAGCCAGCCCGGCGAGCTGGTCGAGGTTGCCGACGCCGCCGATGATGAATTCGCCGCCGCCCCCGCCTCCGCCCGCACTAGGCAAGGACGGCGGCACCATCGCGAACACCTTGAGCCCGGCGATCTTGTCGAATCCCGGCTGCAGGGTTTGTTGCAGGACCTGGTTGGTCGAACGCGAGCGCTGGCTCCACGGCTTCAGCACGAAGCCGGCCATGGCGCTGGGGCTGGCACCGCCGCCACCACCGCCGAAACCACCATTGAACAGGAACGAGCCCTCGATCTCGGGCGCGCCCTTGACGATATTGTCGATCTGGCTGGTGAAGCGCTCGACATAATCGAGGGTGGCGGTCGGGTCGGCCGAGGCGACCGAGAAGATGAAGCCTTCGTCCTCCATCGGTGCCGGTTCCTTCGGCGCGCCCATGTACAGGAAGGCGCAGCTGGCCAGCACGATCAGGCCGAACGCGGCGATCACCGACTTGGTTTCCAGCGCCCCGTGCAACTTGCGCTGGTAGCCGTGATGCAGCTTCTCGAAACGGGTGTCCAGCCACAGCTCGAACTTGCCCTTGGGGTGGTCGGGATCATGCGCCCGCAGGATGCGCGAGCTCATCATCGGGGTCAGGGTCAGCGCGATCACCCCCGACAGCAGCACCGAGCCGGCGAGGCTGAAGGCGAATTCGGTGAACAGCACGCCGGTCATGCCGCCCTGGAAGCCGATCGGCAGGTACACCGCGATCAGGGTGGTGGTCATCGCCACCACCGGCCAGGCCAGCTCGCGCGCGCCCTGGATCGCTGCATCGAACGGACGCATGCCTTCTTCGATGTGGCGGTGGATGTTCTCGAGCACGATGATCGCGTCGTCCACGACTATCCCGATTGCAAGCACCATTGCCAACAGGGTCAGCAGGTTGATGGTGAAGCCCATCAGCAGCATCAGGAACAGCCCGCCGATCAGCGACAGCGGGATGGTGATGGCGGGGATCAGCACGCTGCGCAGCGAACCGAGGAACAGGTAGATCACCACGATCACGATGACCAGCGCCTCGACGAGCGTGTGGATCACTTCGCTGATCGCGTCCTGGATCGCCTTGGTGCTGTCATACGGAATGGTCGCTTCGACGCCCTGCGGGAGCTGCGGCACGATGTCGTTGTCCCAGGTCTTGCGGACCGCGCGGATGACGTCGAGCGAGTTGGCATCGGGGGCAACGTAGATGCCCATGAAGGTGGCCGAGGCGCCGCCATTGACGCGCACCGAGGTGCTGTAGCTTTCCGAGCCGAGGGCGACATCGGCGACGTCGCCCAGCCGCACGATCGCGCCGTCCTGCTCGCGGATCACCAGTTGGCGGAATTCCTCGGGGCTGCGCAGGTCGGTGCGTGCGGTCATGTCGATCGCGACCATGTGGCCCTTGGTCGAACCCACCGCGGCCAGCACGTTGTTGGATTGCAGTGCCTGGCTGACGTCGCTGGCGGTCACCTTCAGCGCCGCCATTTTCTCCGGCTTGAGCCAGACGCGCATGGCGAAGGTGCCGGAACCGAGAATGTCGGCGCGCTGCACGCCGGGTACGGTCACCAGCTTGGGCTGGACCACGCGGGTCAGGTAGTCGGTGAGCTGGTTGTTGCTCAGGGTGTTGCTGGAGAACGAGACGTACATCGCCGCGATCTGCTCGCCCTGCTGGAGGTCGATCACCGGGTCTTCCGATTGCGGCGGCAATTGTCCGCGCAGCTTGTTGACCTTGGCCGAGATCTGCGTCAGCACCTCGTTGGGATCCTTGTCCAGCCGGATGTAGGCCTGGATGCTGCTCATCCCGGCCGCGCTGTTCGAGGTCATGTAGTCGATGCCATCGGCACTGGCGATCGCGGACTCCAGCGGGGTGGTGATGAAGCCCTGGATCAGGTCGGCATCGGCGCCGAAGTAGGTGGTATTCACGCTCACCACCGCATTGCGCATCTCCGGGTACTTGCGCACGTTCAGTTCGCTGAAGGCGCGCAGCCCGAACAGCAGGATGAACAGGCTGACCACCATGGCCAGCACCGGCTTGCGGATGAAGATGTCGGTGAATTTCATGCGCGGTCTCCGGCGCGATGCGTGCAGTAGGCCAAGCGCATCGCGCCGGCGGTTGCCCTGGATGCGATCACCTGTTCTGCACTGCAGGCTGGGCGTCGGCGCTGGGCTGGACGGTGTTGTCGATGATCACCTCGCTGCCGTTGCGCAGCTTGAGCAAGCCGGAGGTCACCACCTGCTCGCCGGGCTTCAACCCTTCGCTGACCTCGATCAGGTCGCCACGGGTCGCGCCAGTCTTGATGAAGCGCTGGGTCACGACGAACTTGTCGCCCGTCAGCGGCTTGCCCTGGGGATCGGTTTCACCGGCCTTGCGCGACATCTTGGTGATCACGAATACGGCATTGCCGTAGGGATTGAAGCTGACCGCGGTCTGCGGGATCACCACCACGTCGCGCTCGACGCCGAGGTCGAAACCGACCCGTGCGAACGTGCCCGGGCGCAGCGCACCGCCGGGATTGGGCAGGGTGGCCTGGACGGTGAAATTGTGGGTGGCGGGGTCGACTTGCGGATCCACCGCGGTGATCGTGCCGGTGAAATTCTGGCCGGGCAGGGCATCGACACTGGCGTGCATCGGCGTGCCTTGGCTGATCTTGCCGATCATCTGCTCGGGCAGGCTGAAGTTGACGAAGATCGGGTCCAGCTGCTGCAGGCTGACCACCGCAGTGCCGGGCGAAATGAATTGACCAAGATTGACCCGACGGATGCCGAGCACCCCGGAGAACGGCGCGCGCACGGTCTTCTGCGCGATCAGTGCCCGTTGCGCCTCGACCTGCGCACGCGCATTGGCGGCAGCCGTGGTGCGGGTCTGCACATCATCCACCGACACCATCTTGTCACGCCCCAGCGCCTGCCAGCGCTGCGCCTGCACCTGCGCCAACTGTGCCGAACTTTCCAGCGCCTTGAGCACGGCATCCTCGTTGGCGGTATTGAGGCGCACGAGGATTGCTCCGGCCTGCACCGGCTGGCCGGCCTTGAATTCGATCGAACGCACCACGCCGCCGGATTCGGCGGTCACGTCGATGCCGTTGATCGCCGCGACGGTGCCGACCGCGGCATCGGTGCTGCTCCAGCGGTCCTGCTTCGCCGCCGTCGCGGAAATCGTGACCGCTGGCTGTGCCATGTGGTCGAAGAAGTCGTTGGTGCCCTTGGCGAAGATCGCCTTGATCAGGAACACGCCGCCGAACACGACGATGACGCCGACCAGCATCAGGGTCCAGCGCATGGCTGCGTTGGGCTTGGAAGCGTTGGTGGTTACAGGCATCGCGGTCGGCCTCGACTGGAATCGACAATGACAATCGTTCCATTCTATCACGCATAGTGAACCCACCAGTGCAGCAAGTCATGGGTCGCGATGCCCGGCAAGCATTTCCATCACCCACGAAAAAGCCCGGCAGCACAGAGGCTGCCGGGCTTCGGGTTTCACCTGCGCGGCCGGTCGTTGCGGTCGCGATGAAGTGCTTACTTGCCCGACTTCGAGGCGGCCTTGGTGGCCTTGGCGACTTCCGCCTTGACCTGCGAGCTGGCCTGCTCGAACTGGGCCTTGGCCAGCGCACCGATCGCCTCGGAGGTCTTCACGGTGTCGGCGAAGGCTTCCTGGGCGGCGCCGAAGCTGCGCTCGGCATTGGTGCGGGCGATCTGGATGCCCTTCGGCAGGGCGGCCTTCAGGCCGTCGGCGTCACGCACGCCCACCAACTCGTTGGCGAAGGCGAAAGCCGCATTGATATTGGTCTCGACGGCCGCGAAGTGCAGGCCGAACACCTTCTCGGCGTTCTCGAGGGCAAGACGGTTGACGTTGGCGGCGACGTCCGCGAACTGGCTGGCCGACTTGGTGAAGGTTTCGTTGTAGTCGTACATGGCTGGCTCCTGTGTAGTTGACTTGGCCGACAGGGTTTGCCGGTTTGTGCGGTGCAGCATATTCCTGCCGATGTTGCGCCGCAACAATTTCCCGACGAACGGTCAACTCCCATTCAGATTGCCCCCCTGCCCTCCGATGCTCAGCCTCTCCGGACGTAACGCGAGGCCGCAGGGCGGTCGCCTCCCACCGGCACCGGGACTGCGCCATCCCCTGCCACCGCCCGCGCCAGCGGCGCCAAGTGAGCCAGTGCGCGGGTGTAGACACCGCGCTTGAAGGGGACGACATGCTCCTGCGGATACCAGAAATCGACCCAGCGCCAATCGTCGAACTCGGGCGAATCGGTCAGGTCGAGCCGAAAATCCGCCTCCTCGCCACGGAATCGCAACAGGAACCAGACCTGCTTCTGGCCGATGCAGACCAGACGCTCGCGGTGGCGGATCGCGTGTGGCGGCAACCGATAGCGCAGCCAGCCTGGCGTAGCCCCGAGCACCTCGACCTGGGCCGCCTGCAGCCCGGTCTCCTCATGCAGCTCGCGATACATCGCCTCGAGCGGCGTTTCGTCGGTATTGATCCCGCCCTGCGGGAACTGCCAACCATCCCGGCGCACGCGGCGTGCCCAGAACACCCGGCCATCCTCGTGCATGAGCACGATGCCCACATTGGGGCGAAAACCGTCCGGATCGATCACGATGCGGACTCCAGAAATGCACTGGCTCCGACTGTGCCATTGGTCACGGTTGGCCGCAAGCCACCGACACGACAATTGACGCACGCGCCAGGACACGGGACAATGCCCGGCTCGAATGGCTATGTAGCTCAGACGGTTAGAGCGCGAGACTCATAATCCCGAGGTCGGTGGTTCGATTCCACCCATAGCCACCAGATCTTCTCATAAGAACAACATGTTAGACGACAAAAGCCCGCCATTGATGCGGGCTTTTTCATGAACATCCGAACCCGACTGGATGCCGGATCGACGCGGCTACTGACGGCCCGCACTCAAGCCAACGCATCCAGCATCGGGAAGGTGATTCCGGACTGGTCCGGCTCCGGATGGTCGATCATCAGGCCGATGATTTCCGGCACCATCGCGGCCAGGATGGCCACCGCATCGTGCAGTTGCTGGCGGTTGGCGGCGCTGTTCCAGGTGGCGCCACCGTGCATGAGCTGGTTGCGCAGGACGTACAGGCGATCAGCGATGATCGACAGCACCACGCCTGTCTGACGCGTCATCAGTGCGCGCATGGCGAGTTTGCGGGCACTGTCGAACTGGCGCTCCCAGCCATTGCTGGCATCGTGTTCGCGCAGCGCACGCCAGAACGGTTCGAACACGAAACGGTTGTCCAGCAGGGTGCGAATCGGGCCGGAGAATTGCTCGAACAACATCTGCTGCAGCCGACCTTCGCCGTCGTGACGCACCAGCCGATCAATGAACTGGCGCGCCTGATCGCGTTCGCTTTGTTCGAATCCGAACTCGCGGGCGTAAGCGGCGTTCAGCGCAATCCACAGGAACAGGAATCGTGCATCGGTGTCGTCATGCTCGCGTTCGGCCCGCTGCAGCCAGCTGATTGCACGATGGATGCGGATGCGCCAGTTGGCGGGCTGCCCATCGCGGACTTCGCGATGGCGTTTCTTCAATGCGGAGGCGGTGGGGCGTGTCGCCATGACGTGTTCAGGCCGCAAACCGACGGGCGACGCGTGCAGCCCGCTTGCGCTGCCCCGCAGCCTTGAGCGTGGACAGGGCCGATAAGGTCTCGCGCATCCGCGACTCCCCGCAGGCAACGATGTCCGCCGCCAAGGCAAGGCGCTTGCTGTGGGCATGTCTGGCGATGACAGCGTGGCGGGCGGTGTTCACCGGAATCCTGAGGGCCTGAACCAGACGCCCCCGAATGGGCGTCAATCCGGCATATATAGCGCCAAATGAGAATTCCGCGCAAATGCCCGCCCGAGCTCAGATCGGGGGCAGCATGACGGTACGATTTCGCCCCTGCTCCTTGGCGTCGTACAGCGCATGGTCGGCACGGGCGAACAGGGCGTGGAAATCGGCATCCGATGACGCCAGGGCCGACGCGCCGAAGCTGGCACTGATCCGCAGCCCCGGGTGGGAGACCACGGGCTGGCAAGCCAGTGTCATCGTGCGGATGCGCTCGGCGATCTCGCCAGCGGCATGCAGGGATGTATCGGGGAGCAGGATGCAGAATTCCTCGCCCCCGGTGCGGGCGAAGATGTCGGTCGTGCGGAGGATATTGCGGCAGCAGCCGACGAAATCCTGCAGCACGAGATCGCCCACCGGATGACCGTAACTGTCGTTGATCTGCTTGAAATGGTCGAGGTCGATGGCGATCAGACTGAGCGGCGAGCCGTCTTGCCGACTGCGGGCGACCTCGATCTCTGCCAACTCGAAGAACCAGCGTCGATTGGCGCATCCGGTGAGGCTGTCGGTGCGGGCTTGCCGCTGCAATTCTTCCTTCAGCTCGTGCAAGGCGGTGATGTCGGTGCTCATGCCGATCACCGCCGGGCTGCCTGCGGCATTGGTCCAGGGCACGACCACGCTCCAGTAATGGCGAAGCTCGCCTTGGGCGTCGGTGAGGGTCTCCTCGCTGGCAAGCGACTGTCCGGAGGCCATGATCTGCTGGTCGATCGCCCAGAACCGGTCGGCGATCTCGGGCGGCATCAGTTCGCTGTCCAGCCGGCCGACGATCTGTTCGACCGGAAGGCCGAACATCGACGCGACCCGCTGGTTGGCGTACTGGAAGTGGCGGCTGGCATCCTTGATGTAGACCAGCGCGTCGATGTTGTCGAGCACGGCATCGAGCATGGTCTTCTGCTCGCGCAGCCGCACTTCCAGTTGCACTTTTTCGGTGATGTCGTAGGAGATGCCGAGCAGGCCGGTGATGCGACCCTCGCCATCACGCAGGGGCTTCTTGATCGACCAGAACGTGCGCGTCGAGCCGTCCGGGAGTTCGTGGGTTTCCTCGCGGGCGACGGTTTCGCCGTCGCGCATGACGCGGCGATCGGTTTCGTCCAGTGCGTCATCCAGCCCGGGCGCACCGAAGACCTCGGCGAAGGTCTTGCCGATCACATCGTCCAGCGGGTGTCCCAGCATCCCCAGCACCAGCCGGTTGGCATAGGTATAGCGACCGTGAAGGTCGGCGGTGTAGACGAAGGCGCCGACCTCGTCCAGCAACAGCCGGTACGCGTCGGCGGCCAGGCCGGATGGCGAGCCACGGGTGTCGATGTCCTGCATGTCAATGACGTCCCCCTAGGCGCCGTTGTCCTGCGTACGAGCTACCTTCCCTGTGCGGCGTGGATTGCCGGACAGGTCCATCCGCCCAAGGCAACGCTGATTTTATCCGCGTTGCTTGCCGACCACGGAGGGTCGGCCGCGGATCGATCACGGAAGTGATTGATCCGCGTGAGCCGCTTCCGGGCACGTACCGGAAGCAGCGCGTGCTGACAAGTCCAGGAGGGACTTGTCAGCACAGCCCTAAAGGTGACACCCGGCAGCAGTCTTGGCAATCGCTGCCACGCTATCGGACCGGGTTCAGCCCAAGCGTGCCCGCTGCGCGGTCAACGCTTCCAGCTTGGTACTCCAGTCGGCCAAACGCGTGCGCTCTTGCACCACCACGACTTCGGGAACGCCCGCCCCGAACTTGGCCAGCTTGGCTTCGCTCTTGTCCTTTTCGGCGGCGATCTTGGTGATCTCCTTGTCCAGGCGCGTGCGTTCGGCGTCCAGATCGACCAAGCCTTCCAGCGGCACGAAAAGCTGCAGCTCACCCACCACCGCCGGTGCCGCTGCGGGTGGCTCGCCAGTAAGCGTGTCGATGCGTTCCAATTTGCACAGGAAGCGCAGCTGGGCATCCAGGCGGGTGGCGCGCGCGGCATCAACGGCACTGCCGCCGCGCAGCAGCAGGCTCACCTGCTTGGCGGGGGACACACCCAGTTCGCTGCGGATGCGGCGCACCGCGCTGACCATGGCCTTCAGCCATTCGATATCGGCTTCGGCCTGCGCGTAAGCGGCCACATCGCCCGCCTGCGGGTAAGCCTGCAGCATCAGGCTGCCGGACTTGCCGAGGCGCGGCGCAACTTCCTGCCACAGCTGTTCGGTGACAAACGGAATCAGCGGGTGCAGCAGGCGCAGCAGTGTGTCCAGCACGTGCAGCAGGGTGTGGCGGGTGCTATTGGCGGCTGCGCTGTCATCCCCTTGCAAGGCGGGCTTGGCCAGCTCCACGAACCAGTCACAGAACTGGTTCCAAGTGAATTCGTAAAGGCATTGCGCGAGCAGGTCGAAGCGGTAGCTGGCGAAGTGTTCGGCCGCTTCTGCGCTCACACGGTCGAGCTGGGCGAGGATCCACTTTTCGGCGTCGGTGACGGGGTGGTTTCCTTCTCCCTCCGGGAGAAGGTGGCGCGCAGCGCCGGATGAGGGTTCGTCGGTGGGCGTACCCTCACCCCCGACCCCTCTCCCGGTGGGAGAGGGGGGCAAATCTCCCGGAGGGAGAAGGGAAAAGCCTTCCACATTCATCAGCGCAAACCGCGTCGCATTCCACAGCTTGTTGCAGAAGTTCTTGTAGCCCTCGGCGCGGGCCAGGTCGAACTTGATGTCGCGGCCGGGGCCGGCCAGTGCGGCCATGGTGAAGCGCAGGGCATCGGCACCGTGGGCATTGATGCCGTTCGGGTAATCCTTGCGGGTGGCTTTTTCGATCTTCTCCGCCATCTTCGGCTGCATCAGGCCGTGCACGCGCTTGGCGACCAGATCGTCAATGCTGATGCCATCGATGATGTCGATCGGGTCGAGCACATTGCCCTTCGATTTCGACATCTTCTGCCCGTCCTTGTCACGCACCAGACCGGTGATGTAGACATCGCGGAACGGCACCTGTCCGGTGAAGTGGTCGGTCATCATCACCATCCGCGCCACCCAGAAGAAGATGATGTCAAAGCCCGTCACCAGCACGCTGGACGGCAGGTAGGCATCGAAGCCGCGCTCGGCCATCGCCTGCGCATCCGGCCAGCCCTGGGTGCTGAACGGGAACATCGCCGAGGAGAACCAGGTTTCCAGCACGTCGGAATCCTGGGTCAGCGCGGCATCGCCCAGCGCGTATTTCTCGCGCACCTCGGCCTCATCACGGCCCACGTAGACCTTGCCCGCCGCGTCGAACCACGCCGGGATGCGGTGGCCCCACCACAGCTGGCGGCTGATGCACCAGTCCTGCAGGTTTTCCATCCAGTGGCGGTAGGTGTTGATCCAGTTCGGCGGCACGAATTTGACGGCGCCGCTCTCCACCAACTCCAGCCCGCGCTGGCCCAGCGTGTCCATCTTCACGAACCACTGGTCGGTGAGGTACGGCTCGATCACCTGGCCGCTGCGGTCGCCGCGCGGCACCATCAATTTATGCGGCTTGACCGCGACCAGCAGGTCAGCCGCGTCCAGATCGGCGACGATGACTTTGCGCGCCTCGAAACGGTCGAGGCCGCGGTAGGCGGCCGGGATGAAATCGTCGTCGAGCACCTTGGCGGTGTCGGTGAAGATATTGATCATCGGAAGGCCATGCCGCTGGCCCACCGCATAGTCGTTGAAATCATGCGCCGGAGTGACCTTGACCACACCGGTACCGAAGCCGCGTTCGACGTAATCGTCGGTGATGATCGGGATGCGACGGCCGGTCAGTGGTAGATCCACGCACTTGCCGTGCAATGCCAGATAACGCGGGTCTTCCGGGTGCACCATCGCCGCGGTATCGCCGAGCATGGTTTCCGGGCGGGTGGTGGCCACCACCAGATAGTCGCGGGTTTCGCGCAGGGTCTCGATGCCGTCGGCATCGACTTCGACGTGTTCATAGCTCACGCCATCGGCCAGCGGGTAGCGGATTTCCCACAGGTGGCCGTTTTCTTCTTCGCTGACCACTTCCAGATCGGAGATCGCGGTTTTCAGCACCGGGTCCCAGTTGACCAAGCGCTTGCCGCGGTAGATCAGGCCTTGCTCGTGCAGGCGGACGAAGGCCTCGGTGATCGCGGCGGAGGGCATCGGGTCCATGGTGAACACGCTGCGCGACCAGTCGCCGGAGGCGCCAAGGCGACGCATCTGGCGCTCGATGGTGCTACCGGAATGCTGTTTCCATTCCCACACTTTCTCGATGAATTTTTCGCGCCCCAGCGAGTCGCGGGTTTCACCCTTGCCTTCCAGCGCCAGATTGCGCGATACCACCATCTCGGTGGCGATACCGGCATGGTCGGTGCCCATCTGCCACAGCGTGCGGTAGCCGCGCATGCGGTGGTAGCGCACCAACGCGTCCATCAGGGTGTGCTGGAAGGCGTGGCCCATGTGCAGGGTGCCGGTGACGTTCGGCGGTGGCAGCAGGATGCTGTAGGCCGGGCCGTCGCCCTGCGGCGCAAATGCGCCACTGCTTTCCCACTGCGCGTACAGCCGGGATTCGAAGGCGGAAGGATTGAAGCCGGAGTCGAGGATGGTCATCGGTACGGGGTCACATGTCGAATTTTTTGAGCTCGAAACCGAGCGATTTGTAGTGCTTCCAGCGCTCGCGCAGCGAGCCGCGGGCGGCCGGATCGGCGGGCACCACTTCCAGCACGCGGTCGAACTGGCCGGCAGGCGCGGCATCGCGCAGGTTGATCAGCAGCGGGCGCGCGGGCACATCGGCGTCGGGCGTGGTGATGAGAATGGGCGCTTCGTCCTCATCCTCGTCCTGGCCGGCGATCTGGTGCGGCAGGTACTCGTCCGGGTCGAACGACCACAGCAAATCATCCAGTGCCTCGGCCTGTGTTTGATCGCGTGCCAGGACCAGGGTCGGTAGCCCGGCGGCATAGGCCTTTTTCACCAATTCGCACACGAGCAGCAGGGGCTGCGCGCGGAAACGCGGCTTGTCGATCAGGTAGAAATCGGCACGGGGCATTGGGATGAAGTCTGTAGGAGCGCACCGCAGGGGCGCGAATGCTTTTTCAAGGATATGTGGATAAGGATCGCGCCCCTGCGGTGCGCTCCTGCAAGGGCGTCAGCCAATGCGGTCCAGCAGCCACTGGCTCAGCATGCCGACCGGGCGACCGGTCGCCATACCCATCTTGCCGTCATCCGATGCCGAGCCTGCGATGTCCAGATGCACCCAGCGCTGGCCGTCGGTGAAGCGCGACAGGAAGCAGCCTGCGGTGATCGCGCCCGCCCAGCGGCCACCAATGTTGTAGACATCGGCAAACGCCGAATCCAGCATCGATTGGTACTCCTGCCACAGTGGCAGCTGCCAGCCGCGATCGAATGCGGTTTCGCCGGCATCGATCAGTTCGCGCGCCAGATCGTGGCTGGACTTGGTCATGACGCCGGTAGCGTATTTGCCCAGCGCCACCATGCAGGCACCGGTGAGCGTGGCCACATTGATGAGCGCGGCCGGCTCGAAACGCTGCGCATAGGTGAGGGCATCACACAGGATCAGGCGGCCTTCGGCATCGGTATTGCCCACTTCAATGGTCTTGCCGGACATCGAGGTGATGACATCCGAGGGACGATAAGCATTGCCGTCGATGGCGTTTTCCACGGCGGCGGCAATGCACACCAGATTCACCGGCAGCTGCATGCCGACCGCGGCGACAAAGGTGCCGAGCACGCTGCCGGCGCCGCACATGTCGTACTTCATTTCCTCGATGCCGCCCTGCGTTTTCAGGTTCACGCCACCGGTATCGAAGGTGATGCCCTTGCCCACCAATACATAAGGCTTGGCATCGCCAGCATTGCTGTACTTCAGCACGATCAGGCGCGGGCGCTGCGCACTGCCGCGCGCCACCGCCAGCAGCGAACCCATGCCGAGCGCCTCCATCGCCGCATCGTCCAAAACCTCGCAGCTGACCTTGGCCTTGCCAGTGGCAAAGGCCTGCGCCTGCTCTGCCATGTAAGCCGGGGTGCAGACATTCGGCGGCAGGTTGCCCAGCTCGCGGGTGAACTGCACGCCTTCGGCAATCGCCACGCCCTGCGCCAGTGCAGCGGCATCGCTGCCGGTGACGTCAAGACGCGTCAGGCCCTTGTCGTCACGCTTGCTGTTTTTCGCGCCGAAGGTGGCGGTATAGCGGTAGCAGGCATGGTCGCTGGCAATCACGGCCTGGCGAATAGCCCAAGCGGCATCACGTTCCTTGACCGCCACTTCACTGAGCGTGAACAGAGCACTGGCCACCGGACCGGATTTCAACATGCGCGCGGCATCGGCCACCGCCTTCAGATATTGCGGGGCACCGAACTGATCGGCATCGCCCAGCCCGACCACCAGCACGCGCTGCGCGCTGACCCCGGCCAGATCGTGCAGTAGCGCGGTCTTGCCGGTCTTGCCTGACACATCGCCACGCGTGATCAGGGCCTGCAGGCGGCCGTTGCTGGCGGCGTCCACGGCCCTGCCAGCGGGGCTCAGGCTTCCATCGGCGAACACGCCGACAATCAGGCAATCGACCTGGGCGGTGATCGGGGCATGGGGATTCAGGCTGAATTCGAGGCTCATGAAGGGTTTGGTTCGACGTTGGAGTGTGAATGGGACAAGACATGTCGAGTGCGCTGACGCCCGCTGGACGGAACGCGGCACACTGGAGCGCTTACAATGCGCAGCCGCGGCCTGCTGTAGCAATTGGCGCGGCAAACTCCTGATTCTAAGGCAACCCGGCCCGATGCCGAAGCTGGACCGCTACCTCAGCAGTGAATTTGCGCGCGCCACGCTGGCGTCGCTGCTGATCCTGATCATCGTCAGCCTCGGTGGTGTGTTCGCCGATCTGATCGGCGAGATGGCGCTGGGCAAGGTGCCGCCGGCGCTGCTGCTTTCGCAGTTGGGGCTGCGGTTGTTGGGCTATCTGCCGCTGATCCTGCCCTTGGCCCTGTTGCTGGGCATCCTGCTGGCAACCGGCCGCCTCTACCGTGACTCGGAGATGCCGGTGCTGGCGGCGGTCGGCGTGGGCCCGCGACGCCTGCTGCGGCCGCTGCTGATCGTGACCCTGCCGGTGGTGGCCTTCATCGCCGCCTGCGCGCTGTGGCTGGGGCCCTGGGCGAACTGGATGGCCAAATCGATGGTGCAGGAGGCCAATAAGAACCTGCTGGTCGCCGGACTGGAACCGGGCCGATTCACGCCGATGTCCAACGGCGGCGTGGCCTATGTCGGCGTGATGTCGACCGACGGGACCAAGCTGCAGCGCATCTTCATCTACCGCGAGCGTGGCGACCGCATGGACGTGGCGACGGCGCGCGCCGGCGAGCTTTACCGCGACCACGGTGCGCGCGTGCTGGCGCTGGTCGATGGCTTCCGCGTGGAAGGCCCCGCCAGCGGCAATCAGCTCGATTTCCGGCTGATGCGCTACGGTCGCAATGAAGTCGAACTGCCCGAGGCCGATCCGCCGAGCCAGTTGAACGAACCGCAGTACCGTTCGACCCTGGACCTGCTGCGGATGCCGGCACGTGCAGCGAAGGCCGAGTTGCACTGGCGTTTCGCCCCGGCTCTGCTGGCACTGGCGTTCGCGCTGATGGCCATTCCGCTGGGACGCAGCTCGCCACGGCAATCGCGCCATGGCGCGCTGCTGCTGGCATTCCTCGCCTATCTGGTCGGCATCTTCATGGCCATCCTCGGCGAACAGTGGCTGGCGGATGGCGCAATTCCGGCGGCGCTGGGCCTGTGGTGGCTGTTGCTGCCCCTGCTCGCCCTCGGGTCCTGGGCCTATGTCCGCGATGGACGTACTTTCTGGCCGAGGCGAAGCCGATGAAACACTGGCCGCGACTGCACGACAGCTACATCGCACGCATCGTTTCGATCAGCATCCTGATGACTTGGGGCGTCTTGATCGGCCTCACCGTGGTGCTGACCTTTGCCGACGACATCGGCAACATCGGCAAGGGTTCCTACACCATCAACCACGCGATCGCGGTCGCGGCGCTGGGCCTGCCGGGCCACGCCTACGACCTGTTCCCGACCGCGGCGGTGATCGGCTCGCTGCTCGGGCTGGGCGAATTGGCGGCGACCTCCGAATTGACCGCGCTGCGCGCGCTCGGCCTGTCGCGTGCGCGCCTGAGCGTTTCAGTGGCGCTGGTGCTGGCCGTGTTCACCCTGCTGATGGTGGTCAATGGCGAAACCCTGTGGCCGTGGGCCAGCCAGCGCGCGCAGGCGATCCGCTCGATCCGCCACAGCGACATGGTGGTGTCCCGCTACGACGGCCTGTGGGCGCGCGAAGGCGACATGTTCCTGAGTGCGCACGGTGGTGAACAGAAACAACGCGGCGGCGACCAGTGGCTGGAACTGCGCGGGGTGCGACTGTTCGAATTCGCCGACGACGGCCAGCTGCGCTCGATCGCCAATGCCAGCACGGCCGAGCACCGTGGCGACCATTGGGTCCTGCATGACGTCGACCGCATCCGCTTCGACGGAAAATCGGTGCAACGGACCAAGGTCGCCAGCGAGCGCTGGAATTCGCGCCTCAGCGAGTCGATCCTTGCCGCCAGCGTGACCCGCCCCGGCAACCTCGACAGCGCGCAGCTACGCACCAGCATTGACTACCGCAAGCGCAACGGCCTGGATTCGAGTCAATACGAGCGGATCTACTGGGGCCGCTGGTTCTACCCGCTGAACGTGCTGGCCCTGTGCCTGGCCGCCGCGCCTTTTGCCTTCGGCTCACTGCGCAGCGGCGGTTACGGCAAGCGCATCTTCATCGGAATTGTTTTTGCACTGGGTTTCTGGCTGCTGCAGCAAGTGGTGACCAAGCTGGCCGGCATCTACCACTTCGATTTCCGCATCGCCTACGCAGTGCCGCCGATGATCATGCTGGCGGTGTCGAATTACGTGTTCCGACAACGCAGCGGATAGCCACGCAAACACACCTACTCCACCGTCACCGACTTGGCCAGGTTGCGCGGCTTGTCGACATCGGTGCCGCGCGCCAGCGCGACATGGTAGGCCAGCAGTTGCACCGGGATGGCGTGCACGATCGGTGAAAGTTCGCCGATGTGGCGCGGGGTGCGGATCACGTGGACGGCGTCGCTGGCGCCGAAGCTGCTGTCGGCATCGGTGAACACGAACATCTGGCCACCACGCGCGCGCACTTCCTGGATGTTGGATTTCACCTTTTCCAGCAGGGCATCGTCGGGGGCGATCACCACCACCGGCATGGCCTCGTCCACCAGCGCCAGCGGGCCGTGCTTGAGCTCGCCGGCCGGATAGCCTTCGGCGTGGATGTAGGAAATCTCTTTCAGCTTGAGAGCGCCTTCCAGAGCAATTGGATAATGCAGTCCGCGGCCTAGGAAGAGCGCATGTTCACGCGGTGCGAAGCGTTCGGCCCAGGCCGCAATCTGCGGCTCGAGGTTGAGTGCGTGTTGCACACTGCCCGGCAGGTGGCGCAGTTCATCCAGCAGCGCGGCTTCGCGTTCGCCACCGATGCGTCCGCGCAGCTTGCCGAGCACGCCAGCAAGCGCGAACAGCGCCACCAGCTGGGTGGTGAAGGCCTTGGTCGAGGCGACTCCGATTTCGGCGCCGGCACGGGTCAGGAACAACAGCCGGCTGGCGCGCGGGATTGCACTCTCCGGCACGTTGCAGATCGACAGGGTCTTGTCGTGGCCGCGCTGCTTGGCGTGCTTCAGCGCCTCCATCGTGTCCAGGGTCTCACCGGACTGCGAAATGGTGACGATGAGCTGGCGCGGGTTGGCGACGACTTCGCGGTAGCGATATTCGCTGGCGATATCGACCGCGCAGGGAATCCCGGCGCAAGCCTCGATCCAGTAGCGCGCGACCAGTCCCGCGTAGTAGCTGGTGCCGCAGGCGAGGATCTGGACCGAGTCGACATCCGCCAACAGCTGCTTCGCATCCGCACCGAACAGCGCCGGATCGAAGCCACCGGCCGCCACGATGCCTTCCAGGGTGTCGGAGATGGCCCGTGGCTGCTCGTGGATCTCCTTTTGCATGAAGTGGCTGTACGGGCCCAGCTCCAGCGAGGCCAGCGACACGTCGGACAGGTGGACCTGGCGTTCGATGGGCGCATCGGTTGCATCGAACACGTGCACGCCATCGCGGGTCAGTTCGGCAGTATCGCCCTCCTCGAGGAAGATCACCCGCCGCGTCGCCGAAACAATCGCCGAGACATCCGAGGCGACGAAATTCTCATCCTCACCCAGCCCGACCAACAACGGGCAGCCCATCCGCGCCGCGACCATCACCTCGGGATCGCGTTTGTCGATCACCGCCAGCGCATACGCTCCGTGCAATTCCTTCACCGCGCGCTGCAAGGCTTGCAGCAGGCTCCCGCCCTGCGCGCGGTAATGATGGATCAGATGGGCGACGACTTCGGTATCGGTCTGCGATTCGAACACGTAGCCCAGCGCCTGCAAGCGGGCGCGCTGCTGCTCATGATTTTCGATGATGCCGTTGTGGACCAGCGCCAGCTCACCGTGGCTGATGTGCGGATGGGCGTTGGATTCGGTGACGCCGCCGTGGGTGGCCCAGCGGGTATGGCCGATCCCGAGCGTGGCATGCACACCTTCGGCCTGCGCCGCCGCCTCCATCTCGGCGACCCGTCCGGTACGACGCACGCGGCGGGTGCACGCGCCCTCCACCACCGCGATCCCGGCCGAATCGTAACCGCGGTACTCCAGCCGTTTCAGGCCGTCGACCAGCAAGGGGACGACATCACGGTTGGCAATGGCACCGACGATTCCGCACATGCGGCATGGCTCCTGAGGGAAGTGCGCAGTTTAAGGCAAGGCTGAGCAAGCGTTGCTCGATCGGCCAACCGCCCTCATCCGCCTCACGGCCGGACTGAATTTCCTGGCCAGCACGTCCGCCCGGACATCCGCTGCCAGCGTGCGGACACCGGACGGCATATAACAATCAACGAAAAATCAATGTGTTGCAGTTGGCATGGATATTGCAGCGAAGAGGGCATGGAAACCCCGACCAACCCCACGCCGAGCAACGACCGCCGCCGCATCCGCGATACCGCGGGGCAGGATCAGGTCCTCACCCAAGCGCCCGCCCGCAACCTGCGCACACGCATCGCCGTGGCGAGCGGTGGCGTGGTCGTGCTGGCGCTGGCCGGTTGGGTGGCCTCGGGCTGGCTGGGTGGCGCGCATTCGTTCGATGGTTCGCGCATCCGCATCGCCGAAGTCACCCGTGGCGATCTGGTGCGCGACATCAATGCCGATGGCCGGGTCATCGCCTCCAACAGCCCCACCCTCTATGCAATCGCCCCCGGCATCGTCCACCTGTCCATCGTCGCCGGCGACAAGGTGACCAAGGGCCAGGAACTTGCCGTGATCGACAGTCCGGAGCTGCGCAGCAAACTGGTGCAGGAAGAATCCACCCTCGCCAGCCTCGAGGCCGAGGCCAGCCGCGCGGTGCTGGATGCGCAGATCACCCGCGCCAATGCGCAGCGTGCTCGCGATCAAGCTGAAATCGACCGCACCGCGGCGATGCGCGATCTGGAACGCTACCAGCGTGCCTATGCAGGTGGTGCGGTGGCGCAGAACGACCTGGCGCGCGCGCAGGACATGCTGAAGAAGGCCGACATCGGTCTGGCTGCGGCGCAGCGCGATGCCCAGTTGCAGGGCGCGGGTGCCGGACTCGATGCACGCAACAAGCAACTGCAGGCGCAGCGCCAGCGCGCGGTGGTGGAAGAGGCGCAACGCCAGGTCGATGCGCTGACGTTGCGTGCGCCCTTCGATGGCCAGGTCGGCCAGGTGCAGGTGCCGCAGGGCACCAGCGTCACTGCCAACGGGCCGGTGCTCAGTGTGGTCGATCTGAGCCGCTTCGAGGTCGAGATCAAGGTGCCGGAAAGTTTCGCCCGCGACCTTGGCATCGGCATGCCGGCGCAGATCGGCACCAACGACGTACAGTACGCCGGCGAAATTTCCGCCGTTTCCCCCGAAGTGGTGAATGGCGAAGTGACCGCACGCGTGCGTTTTGCACAGGGCAAGCAGCCGCCCGGCCTGCGCCAGAACCAGCGCCTGTCGGTGCGGATCGTGATGGACACCCGCAACAACGTGCTGATGGTCGAACGCGGTCCCTTCGTGGAACAGGATGGCGGCCGCTTTGCCTACGTTGTCGACGGCAGCAGCGCGGTCCGTCGCCCGATCCGAATTGGCGCGACCAGCCTGTCCGCCGTCGAAATCCTCTCCGGACTGAAGGCCGGCGACCGCATCGTGGTCTCCGGCACCGATCAGTTCGACAACGCGGACCGCGTCCGCATCTCCGGCAACTGAAGGAACACACGCCATGAACATGACTTTCTCGCACTCGCCCCGTTTTCTCTGGACCCCGCAGCAACTGGCCGACGCCGTGCCACCGCGTCTCTCCCAACTGCTCGACTTCAATGCCCTGCGCGGCGCCACGCCCGCGGCCGCCAACACGCTGCACCGCAGCCGTCGCGACAGCCAGGGCTACTTGCCCAGCGCCTCCCGTTCGGACGCATTCCGCGTTCGCTGATCCCTTCCACGCCCAAGGAACTCCCCCATGTTGCACATGCGCCAAGTCACCAAGGTCTATCGCACCGAACTGGTGGAAACCCACGCCCTGCGCTCGCTGGACCTGCACGTGGCCGATGGCGAATTCGTCGCCGTCACTGGCCCCTCGGGTTCCGGCAAGACCACCTTCCTCAATATCGCCGGCCTGCTCGAGGAATTCACCGGTGGCGATTACAGCCTCGATGGCGTCGACGTCAAAGGCCTCTCCGACAACGCCCGCAGCAAGCTGCGCAACGAAAAGATCGGCTTCATCTTCCAGGGCTTCAACCTGATCCCGGATCTCAACCTGTTCGACAACTGCGACGTGCCGCTGCGCTATCGCGGCATGCCGGCCGCCGAACGCAAGCTGCGGATCGAGGATGCGCTCGGACTGGTCGGACTGGGTTCGCGGATCAAGCACTACCCGGCGGAATTGTCCGGCGGCCAACAGCAACGCGCCGCGATTGCGCGCGCGCTTGCCGGCAGCCCGCGCCTGCTGCTGGCCGACGAGCCTACCGGCAACCTCGACAGCCAAATGGCGCGCAGCGTGCTGGAACTGCTGGAAGACATCAACCAGCAAGGTACGACCATCGTCATGGTGACCCACGACCCGGAACTGGCCGCGCGCGCACAACGCAACGTGCACATCGTCGATGGCATGGCCACCGATCTCAGCGTGGCCCCTGTACTCGCCCGCGCCGCACACGCCGAAACCGCTTCACTTTGAAAGCCCCTCTCCCCCCGGGAGAGGGGTTGGGGTGAGGGTTCGGCACGCGCCGAGACTCCGCCCCACCAAACGCTCATCCGGTACGTTGCGCCACCTTCTCCCGATGAGAGAAGGAAACACAGGAGCCATCCATGTTCGGCTACTACCTCAACCTCGCCCTGCGCAGTTTCAAGCGCAACAAGGCACTGACTGCACTGATGGTGCTCGCCATCGCGCTGGGTATCGGTGCGTGCATGACCACGCTGACGGTGTTCCACGTGCTGTCGGGTGATCCGATCCCCGGCAAGAGCGGCCAACTGTACTACGTCCAACTGGATCCGCAGTCAAAACGCGGCTACCAGCCTGGCGACGAACCCTCGGCCCAGCTGACCCGGTTCGATGCCGAGGAATTGCTGCGCGAACACCGAGGCGACAAGCAGGCGTTGATGACCGGCGGCAGCGTTTCGGTGACGCCAGGGCGCGCCGGGCTGGTGCCGTTCCTGAGTGACTCGCGCTACGCCAGCGCCGACTTCTTCCCGATGTTCGACGTGCCCTTCCTGTACGGCAATGGCTGGTCTGCCAAGGAGGACGCTGCGCACGCAAGGGTGACGGTGATCTCGAAGTCGCTCAACCAGCGCCTGTTCAACGGCGTCAACAGCGTGGGCAAGACCCTGCGACTGGACCAAAGCGATTTCACCATCGTCGGCGTCCTCGACGACTGGAAACCGACCCCGGCGTTCTATGACATGAATCAGGACACCTACGGCGACCGCGAAGATGTCTTCCTGCCCTTCTCCACGTCGCGCGACCTGAAGATGGGCCGAAACGGCAGCCTCGACTGCTGGAGCGACAGCGGCGACGACCCCACCGGCCTCAACGCGCCCTGCGTGTGGATCCAGTACTGGGTTCAGCTCGATACGCCGGCAAAGGCCCAGGCCTATCGCGATTATTTGACCAACTATTCCGAACAGCAACGCAAGGCCGGGCGATACGAACGGCCCACCAACATTCGCCTGCGCAAGGTCATGGAGTGGCTGACCTTCAACAAGGTGGTGCCCAGCGATGTCGTGCTGCAGCTCTGGCTCGGCTTCGGCTTCCTGCTCGTGTGTCTGGTCAATACCGTGGGCCTGCTGCTGGCCAAGTTCCTGCGCCGCAGCGGCGAAATCGGTGTGCGCCGCGCACTGGGTGCGTCGCGCATGGAAATCTTCAAGCAATGCCTGGTCGAGGCCGGAATGATTGGCCTGGCAGGTGGCGTGGTTGGCTTGGGGCTGTCCCTGCTGGGCCTGTGGGCGGTGCGCCTGCAACCGGCCAGTTACGCCAAGCTGGCTCAGCTTGATGTCGGCATGTTGCTGGTCACTTTCGTGCTGGCCATCGCCGCCAGTCTGCTGGCGGGCCTGTTGCCGGCTTGGCGGGCGATGCAAGTGACGCCTGCGATCCAGTTGAAGTCGCAGTAATCGTGAAGTTCCCTTCTCCCCCGGGAGAAGGTGGCCCGCAGGGCCGGATGAGGGTTCGTCGTAGCCCATGAAGCTGCACTTCCCCGTCCATCCCGAACCCTCACCCCAACCCCTCTCCCGGAGGGAGAGGGGTTAAACCACCGGAGTCCCTCCATGGAAATCCGCCCCATCCTGTCCACACTGGCGCGACACAAGACCGCCGCTGCCTTGATCGTGCTCGAAATCGCATTGACTTGCGGGATCATCTGCAACGCGTTGTTCATGATCGGTGACCGCCTCTCGCAGATCCGCGAGCCCAGCGGCATCGCCGAAAAGGAATTGGTGCGCGTGCAAATCACCGCCATCGGCAATGACCCCGATGCCGTTGCCAGGACCCGCACTGACCTCGCGGCGTTACGCGCGATCCCGGGCGTCAAGGACGCCACCATCGTCAACCAGGTGCCGTTCTGGAATTCGTCCTGGAACAGCGGTGTGAACGTGACGCCGGATCAGGAGCAATCCACGCTCAATGCCACGATGTACATGGCGGAAGAGCACTTCATGAGTACTTTCGGCCCCACCCTGATCGCCGGCCGCGGCTTCAATGCCGATGAGTACCTCGACTACGATCAGGTGCAAAAGGCAGGCGAAGACTCTGCCGTCCCCTCCGTGATCATCACCCGGAAGATGGCGGAGAAACTCTTCCCCGGCGTATCGCCTGCGAACGTGATCGGCAAGCCCATTTACACCGGTGGCAAATCGCCTACCCGCATCGTCGGGGTGCTGGACCATTTCGTCCGCCCCAGCATGCAGGGCGGACCGTCCGCCCGCGAATACTCGATGGTGCTGCCGATCCGCACGCATTACAACGTGGGCGGCAACTACGTCATCCGTACCGAGCCTGGCCGTCGCGACGAGGTACTGAAGGCAGCGATCGCGGTGCTGCGTGCACAGGACAACAATCGCATCATCCTCGACAAGAACAGCAAGAGTTTCGAAGAGCTGCGCAATGAGTTCTACCAGGCCCCGCGTTCGATGGCCTGGCTGCTGGGCGCGGTCTGCGTCGGCTTGCTGCTCATCACCGCGCTGGGCATCGTCGGCCTCGCCAGCTTCTGGGTGCAGCAGCGCACCAAGCAGATTGGCATCCGTCGCGCATTGGGTGCCAGCAAGGGCCAGATCCTGCGTTATTTCCAGACCGAGAATTTCCTGCTCGCCGGGATCGGGATCGCGCTGGGCATGTTGCTGGCATTCGCGCTCAACCAGTTGCTGATGAGCAAATACGAGCTGCCTCGCCTGCCGCTGTTCTACTTGCCGATCGGTGCGCTCACTCTCTGGCTGCTGGGGCAGGTCGCGGTGTTCGGGCCCGCCCGTCGCGCAGCCTCGGTGCCACCGGCCATCGCCACCCGTTCGGCCTGATCGACACCCTACAATCCGCCCATGCCCACGATCCTCGTCATCGATGACAACCCGGCGGTCGGCACTGCCCTGGAAGTGCTGTTTTCCCTGCACGACATCCGTTGCCTGCGCGCGGAGTCACCGGAACAGGGCCTGGCCCTGCTGGCGCAGGAGGCCGTGGCCCTGGTCGTGCAGGACATGAATTTCGTCGCCGACACCACCTCCGGCGACGAGGGCGTGGCGCTCTTTCATCGCATCCGTGAGCAGCACCCGGACTTGCCGGTGATCCTGCTGACCGCGTGGACGCATCTGGAAGCGGCGGTCGAATTGATCAAGGCCGGCGCTGCCGATTACCTCGCCAAACCGTGGGATGACCGCAAGTTGATGGCCACGGTCAACAACCTGCTGGAGCTGGGCGAAGCGCGGCACGAACTGGCGCAAACCCGCGCCGGCAGCAGGCAACGCCGCAGCGCGCTGGAACGTGACTACGACCTGCGCGGCCTGGTGTTTGCCGATCCTGCCAGCGAAACCGTGCTCAGCCTGGCCTGCCAGGTCGCGCGCGCCGATATCCCGGTGCTGATCACCGGCCCCAATGGCGCCGGCAAGGAACGCTTTGCCGAGATCCTGCATTTCAACAGCGCAGTGAAGTCAGGCCCGTTCGTGGCGCTCAACTGTGGCGCGCTGCCGAGTGACTTGATCGAAGCCGAATTGTTCGGGGCCGATGCGGGTGCCTACACCGGCGCCAACAAGCCGCGCGAAGGCAAGTTCGAAGCCGCCGATGGCGGCACCTTGTTCCTCGATGAAATCGGCACCCTGCCGCTGGCCGGGCAAGTGAAGCTGCTGCGCGTTCTGGAAACCGGTCGCTTCGAGCGACTGGGCAGCAACCGCGAACGCAGCGTGAAGGTGCGCATCGTCAGCGCCACCAATGCCGATCTTGCCGGCTTGATCGCGGAAGGAAAATTCCGCGAGGATTTGTTCTATCGACTCAACGGCATCGAACTGCGCATTCCGCCGTTGAACGCCCGCCCGCGCGACATCCTGCCCTTGGCCCGCCATTTCCTGCCTGCCGGAAAACGCTTGGGCGAGGATGCGGAGCGCGCCCTGCAACGCCATCCGTGGCCGGGCAATGTGCGCGAATTGCGCAACGTGATGCAGCGTGCCGCGCTGCTGGCGCGGGGTGAACTCGTGGGCGCAGGTGACCTGGCCCTTCCCCCGGCGCCTGCGAATGCTGCGGCGCCCGCGGCCGACGAGCCCGACCGCGCAACGATCGAAGCAGCCTTGGCACGCAGTGGTGGCGTGCTTGCGCAGGCGGCCGCCGAACTCGGGCTCTCACGGCAAGCGCTGTACCGTCGGCTTGATCGCCTCGGCATAGCCCGCGACTGATGCGCGTCCTCCGCGCCCTGCCGATTGCGGCCTGGATGATCGCCCTTGCGGTGATCGGCATCGCGGCCACGGCCACCGCCACCGCCATGCTGTCCACCTGGCTGCCGGCTTGGGCTGCCGCCGTGATTGCCGCTGCCTGCATCGGCGGTGTCGTGGGCATCACGATCCTGCGCGTATTGAAACCGATGCGCGCCCTGTTCCGCGCGCTCGCCGGTACCGTGGCGAGCTACCGCGATGGCGATTTCAGCTTCGGCCTGCGTTGGAGCGGGGCTGCCGACCTTGCCGAACTGGTCGCCTCCCACAATGCCCTGGGCGACGCACTGCGCGAGCAACGGCTGGGATTGGTGCAACGCGAACTGCTGCTCGACACCATGGTGCAAAACACCCCGGTATCGATGGTCTTGATCGACCCCAACCGCCGCGTGGTGCTGGGCAATCTCGCCGCCCGTCGCATGCTGGGTGGTGGCCGGCGTCTGGAAGGCCAGGCGTTCGATACGGTGCTGGAACATGCCGAACCGGCGGTACGCGAAGCGTTCGAACGCGGCGGTGACGGCATGTTCACCGTCGGCCGCGAGGATGACGAGGACATCTTCCACCTGTCGCGACGCAGCTTCCGCCTCAACGGCCGCTTGCACGAATTGTTGCTGCTGCGGCAATTGACCGCCGAGTTGCGCCGACAGGAAGTGCAGACCTGGAAGAAGGTCATCCGCGTCATCAGCCACGAACTCAACAACTCGCTGGCACCGATTGCTTCGCTGGCGCATTCCGGCACCGAACTGCTGCGCCGCGGCCAGCATGAGCGCCTGCCCGAAGCATTGGCCACCATCGAAGAACGCGCCCGCCACCTGGAAGGCTTCATCCGCGACTATGCGCGTTTCGCCAAGTTGCCCGCACCGCGCGCCGCCGCAGTGGAGTGGTCGCGCTTCGTCGCGCAACTGCAAACGCAGGTCGAATGCGTCGCTGATGTGCACCCTGCAAATGGCGTGGCGCATTTCGATGCTGCACAGCTGGAGCAGGCGCTGATCAACCTGCTGAAGAACGCGCATGAATCCGGCGGCCCGCCGGAGCAGGTCAGGCTGTCGGTACGCCGCATGTCGGAAGGCTGGCGTATCGAAGTGCAGGATCGCGGCAGCGGCATGAACGCCGCGGTGCTGGCCAATGCCCTGCTGCCGTTCTATTCCACAAAACGCCACGGCACCGGACTGGGGCTGGCGCTGGCGCGGGAAATCGTCGAAGCCCACGGCGGCCGCATCGCCCTGCTCAACCGCGAAGGCGGTGGGCTGTGTGTGTCGATGGTGCTGCCCGACCGATGAGTTCGTTTTCACTGCCCTTGCCGGAGTGCCGCCGATGAACAAGCGCCTTGCCATTGGATTCCTGTTGCTGTTCGCCGTCTATCAGGCTTCGGAAGGACTGCAGACCGTCTTTGCGCCCACAAGCCCCCTGGGGCCTGCGCTGATGCTCCTGACCTTGGTGCTTGCCTGGCCGGTTGGCCGCTGGATCGATGGCAGCGGGTTTCGCGCTTATGGGCTGGTGGCCACACACTGGCTGCCGCTCCTGGCCAGCGCCCTCCTGCTTGCCGTCATCGCCAAGCTGGCGGCCGAAGCCATTGCGCTCGGCCTGGGCGTCGAGCAATTCGTGCCGGCGGTTCCCCTTTCGCTCACCGTCATCGCCATCGGTCTGGTCACCACCTTCATTCCATCCATCGCCGAGGACATCCTCACCCGCGGTTTCCTGCTGCGATTCACGCCACGTCCCTTGGGATTCTGGACGTATGTCATCGCCTCTGCGGTGCTGTACACCGCCAACCATCTCTGGCGGCTCGACTGGGGAATCAGCGAGCAAATCCGCCTGTTCTGCCTGGGGCTGGCCTACGCCGCCGCCGCATGGCGCATGCAATCACTGTGGGCTGCGGTCGGGCTGCACTGGGGCTGGAATCTGAGCAATTCGCTGCTGTCGCAGGCCTGGCAAACGACCATGGCAGATCCCGTCGAGGGCCGCTGGATCTCGGCCGCCGTGCACCTCGTCCTGTTCGCGTTCATTGCCCTCTACCCGGCAGCCGCTGGAGAAAAGCCGAACGCCACGAAAGCGAAGTTTGACGAACTTCACTCCCCGAGTGAACCCACCAATCGGCTTTCCTGATTCGCCCAAGCCTGAGCCATCCGACCGCCTAGATAATGCATCCATGGATCAGGCATCACCCAAGTTCGCCGCCTGCACGGCGTGACTTGCGCTGATCGGTGTAATGCCACCACGGTCGAGCCTCGCTACCCTGCATGAAATCGACGATCGACAGGAACACGTCGATCACGCAGGGATCATGGCGGACGCCGGTCAGACGGCACAGTACTTCGTACATGTCCCAGGCATCGCGCCCGACCAGTTGCTCTGGGTGCTCGATCCCGAGCAACCGCAAATCCTTCGCGCAGGCGGGGCCGATATTGGGCAGGTCGGTCAGGGCGCGGACCGCTTCCCGTCGCACCTTTGCCGGATTCATGGGATTTTCTTGATCGGCCGTGTCCAGTCATCCAGCGTTTCCTGGCGTGAGCGCGTCAGCGTCAGCTTGCCGGCCGGTGCATCCTTGCCGATCACCGAGCCCGCACCGATAGTCGCACCTTCGCCAATCGTGACCGGTGCCACCAAGGCGCTGTTGGAGCCGATGAAAGCACCATCTTCAATGGTCGTGGTGGACTTGTTCACCCCGTCGTAGTTGCAGGTGATGGTGCCGGCGCCGATGTTCACGCCCGCGCCGACCACCGCATCCCCCAGGTAACTCAGATGGTTGGCCTTGCTGCCTTCGCCCAGCACGGCTTTCTTGGTCTCGACGAAATTGCCGATATGCACGCCATCGGCCAGTACGGTGCCGGGGCGCAGTCGTGCGAACGGGCCGATCTGCGCCGCACCATCGACATTGGCGCCTTCGATGTCGCAATGCGCGCGCACTTCGGTGCCGGAACCAATGACCGAATCCCGGATCCGGCAGAACGGCCCGATGCGCACGCCATCGCCCAGGGTCACTTCGCCCTCGAATACCACGTCGACGTCGATCTCGACATCCCGGCCCACGCTCACGCTGCCGCGCACATCGAGCCGCGCCGGATCGGCGAGACGCGCGCCGGCGGCGCACAGCAACCTGGCCTGGCGCGACTGATACGCACGCTCCAGCTGGGCCAGCTGCCATGGATCGTTCGCGCCTTCGGCTTCGATCGGATCGTCGATCAGCACGACTTCGGCGGCGGCAAACTCGTGCGCGGCGGCGGCAAACACGTCGGTCAGATAGATTTCGCCCTGCGCATTGTCGGCGCGCACCCCGGACAGCCAGCGCCGTAGTGAGGCGGCATCGGCCACGATCATGCCGGTGTTCACCAGCCGGATCCGGCGCTGGTCTTCATCGGCATCGCGCTGTTCGACGATGGCCGCCACATGGCCTTCGGAATTGCGCACGATCCGTCCGTAACCGGTCGGGTCGTCCAACTCCGCGGCGAGCACGGCCAGGCTGCGCGTGCTTCCCAAAAGCTTGCGCAAGGTTTCCGGCGTGACCAGCGGCACGTCGCCATACAGCACCAGCACGCGGGCACCCTCGCGGATGGTCGGCATCGCCTGCATCACCGCATGGCCGGTTCCCAACTGCTGCGCCTGATGCGCCCACTGCAACCCGAAATGGTCGGCAAACGCTGCGCGCACCGCATCACCGCCATGTCCATAGACGATGTGGATGCCAGCCGGGGCCAGTGCACGCGCTGCATCCAGCACATGGGCGAGCATCGGCTGCCCGGCGATGCGTTGCAGCACCTTGGGCAAGGCCGAGCGCATGCGCTTGCCTTCGCCAGCGGCCAGGATGATGACGTGGAGCGCTTGTGCCATGGGATGTCCTCGTGATTCGATGCAATTCTACCGGTCGCGGCAAGGCGACTGCTTCGGCGACAATGCACAGGATGAGCCTTTCACGCCACCTGAGCCGGTATGCCATCAGCGGCCTGCTGCAGTGGACCCTGGAATATGCATTGGTGCTGGCGCTCAGCCAGTGGCTGCTGCCGATAGCGCCAGCCAACATCATCGGGCGTATCTGCGGCGCGCTATTGGGTTTCGGGCTCAACGGTCGATGGACGTTCGTCGGGGAAGGCCACACTGCCGGTCGCCGCGCAGCGCTCCGGTTTGCCGCGATGTGGATTGTGCTTACCGCCATCAACACCACCGGAGTCGCATCGGTGGCAGCACTTGCAGACCTTCGGAGCGCACAAGTGCTCAAGCCGGCGGTAGACCTGCTGACTGCGGGCGTTGGCTTCCTGCTGTCACGTCATTGGATCTATCGGCGCTGAGGATTCGGCCAAAGAAAACCCCCGACCAGTTTCCTGATCGGGGGTTTGGGATAAGGCCCTGGCGATGACCTGTTGCAGTCCGCCGCTGCGCGGCGCACAGCAACGGGCTAGCTGGATCAGATGCACGGCCCCAAAGACAAACCCCCAGCTCAAAGAGCTGGGGGTTTGCTTTCAAAAAAGGCCCTGGCGATGACCTACTCTTGCATGCGGATGCACACTACCATCGGCGCGGCTGCGTTTCACTTCCGAGTTCGGGATGGGATCGGGTGGGACCACAGTGCTGT
>JAFECB010000013.1 GCA_018242365.1 Pseudomonadota bacterium | reverse complement strand
GCTCTGGCGGTGGAGTGCGGGTGCCCTTGCTCCTACTCGTGCTTATCGGCACTGCGCACCAACGGCATCCCGCACTCCGCTCTCACCGACACCGTAGGGGAAAATCAAGACACAAGCGCACCGCAGGGGCGCGACCGATCACACACCGCCATCGCGCCCCTGAAGGTGCGCCTACGAAAGTCTGGCGCGCAATTGCGCCAGTGCAATCCCGCGATGGGAATCCCGATTCTTGACCGCCGCCGGCAATTCCGCCGCGCTGCAGCCGTGCGTCGGGGAGAAGAACACCGGGTCGTAACCGAATCCACCCTCGCCGTGGCGCGTGCGCAGGATGCGGCCTTCCCACACGCCTTGGGCGATCAGCGGCATCGGGTCATCGGCGTGGCGCAGCAGGGCCAGCACGCAGACGAATCGGGCGCTGCGAGCGTCATCCGGGGTCGAATCGAGATCGCGCAGCAGCTTGTCGATATTCGCGGCGCTGTCGCCGTGGCGGCCGGCGTAGCGGGCGGAATACAGGCCCGGCGCGCCGTCGAGAGCGTCCACGCACAGGCCGGAGTCGTCGGCCAAGGCCGGCAGGCCACTGGCGCGCGCGGCATGGCGGGCCTTGAGGATGGCGTTCTCGATGAAGCTCGCACCGGTTTCCTCGGCGTCGCGGATGTCGAATTCGGATTGCGCATGCAAGGTGAATCCCTCGCCCAGCAGTTCGCGCAGTTCGGTGAGCTTGCCTTGGTTGGAGGAGGCCAGGACCAGTTTCATGCGATGGTTCTATCGTTACCGTAGGAGCGCACCGCAGGGGCGCGATGGCGCTTAGCGGTTTTCGGAATCGCGCCCCTTCGGTGCGCTCCTACAGGGTCAACGCCGCCCGCTGCGCAGCGAACAATGCAGTGCAACCGGTTTGCGCCAGTGCCAGCAAGGCATCGAGCTCGTCGCGGCGGAACGCATGGCCTTCGGCGGTGCCCTGCAACTCGATGAAGCCGCCGCCGTCATTCATCACCACGTTCATGTCGGTGTCGCACTGACTGTCTTCGGCATAGTCGAGGTCGAGTACCGGCGTGCCCTGATAGATGCCGACCGAGATGGCCGAGACCGCGCCGAAAATCGGCGAGCGGCCGCTGCTGGGCAGCTTGATCTCGCGACGGTCGATCAGCCCTTGGACCGCATCTGCCATTGCCACGTAGGCGCCGGTGATCGCCGCGGTGCGGGTGCCGCCGTCGGCCTGCAGCACGTCGCAGTCGAGGGTGATGGTGCGCTCGCCCAGCAGGGCGCGATCCACGCAAGCGCGCAGGCTGCGCCCGATCAGGCGCTGGATTTCCAGCGTGCGCCCGCCCTGCTTGCCGCGTGCCGCCTCGCGGTCGCTGCGGGTATGGGTGGCGCGCGGCAGCATGCCGTATTCGGCGGTCACCCAGCCCTCGCCCTTGCCGCGCATGAACGCCGGCACCTTGTTCTCGACGCTGGCGGTGCACAGCACGCGGGTATCACCGAAGCTCACCAGCACCGAACCTTCGGCGTGGCGGGTGTAACCGCGCTGGATGGAGACGGTGCGCAGTTGGTCGGCAGTGCGACCGCTGGGACGGGCGAAGGACATGGGACGAATCGGCAGACAGCGGGGCGCTAGATTACCATTCACCTCCCGACGGCCCCGGACTTCGCATGATCCGCAGCATGACCGCCTACGCCGCCTTTGATCGCGCTACCGAATGGGGCGTGCTCTCCGGTGAGCTGCGCGCGGTGAACCATCGTTTCCTCGAACTGGGCCTGCGCCTGCCCGAGGAACTGCGGGCGTTCGAACCGCAGCTGCGTGAACGGGTGGCGGCGCGAGTGTCGCGCGGCAAGCTCGATCTGGTCTTGCGCCTGCGTGCCTCGACAGTCGATGACGCCCTGCAGGTCGACGAGGCGCTGGTGGATCGGCTGGGTGCGCTGGCCGCGCGGCTGGGTTCGCGGTTCCCGCAGATGCAGGTGGGCTTCGCCGAACTGTTGCAATTCCCCGGCGTGTTGCAGTCGCGTGGCATCGATGGCGAGGCCTTGCAGCGCGAGACCCTGGCGGTGCTCGATGCGGTGCTGGAGGATTTCACCGCCGCACGCGAGCGCGAGGGCGGCAAGCTGGCGATAGTCATCGGTGAACGCGCTGATGCCATTGAGCAGATCGTCGCCGATGTGCGCACGCTGGTGCCGCAGATACGCGCTGGCCAACGTCAAAAGCTGGAAGCGAGGCTGGCGGATCTCGGAACGGCGCTGGACCCCGGGCGGCTGGAACAGGAGCTGGTGCTTTGGCTGCAGAAGCTCGATGTCGACGAGGAGCTGGATCGTCTCGGCAGTCACCTGACCGAACTGCGCCGCATCTTGAAGGGTGGCAAGGAGCCGGTCGGCCGGCGTCTGGATTTCCTCCTGCAGGAGTTCAACCGCGAAGCAAATACCCTCGGCAGCAAATCGGTGGACGCGCGCACCAGCAACGCCGCGGTCGAGCTGAAAGTGCTGATCGACCAGATCCGCGAACAGATCCAGAATATCGAGTAGCGGGGAGATGGGAGAAGGGAGACGGGAGTGAAGCAGACAAACCTCCCATCTCCCATCTCCCATCTCCCATCTCCCATCTCCCATCTCCCATCTCCCATCTCCCATCTCCCATCTCCCGTCTCCCGTCTCCCATCTCCCGTCTCCCATCTCCCGTCTCCCATCTCCCGTCTCCCATCTCCCGTCTCCCATCTCCCGTCTCCCATCTCCCGTCTCCCAGCGACTCCCACATGCGCGGAACCCTCTACATCATCGCTGCGCCCTCCGGTGCCGGAAAATCCAGCATCGTGCGGGCGCTGCTGGCGCGTGATCCCGGGCTGCGCCTGTCGGTGTCCTACACCTCACGTCAGCCTCGTCCGGCCGAAATCGATGGGCGCGACTATCACTTCGTCGGCGCGCAGACGTTCGAATCGATGATCGCCGCCGGTGATTTCTTCGAGCATGCCAATGTGCATGGTGACTGGAAAGGCACGGCGCGACAGGCGGTGGAACCGTTGCTTGCCCAAGGCGTCGACGTGCTGCTGGAGATCGACTGGCAGGGTGCCCGTCAGGTACGCGCCAAGGTGCCCGACGCGCTCAGCATTTTCATCCTGCCGCCGTCGAAGGCGGCGCTGGAAGAGCGCATGCGCAAGCGCGCGCAGGATTCCGAGGCAGTGATCCAACGCAGGCTCGCGGCTGCGCGCGAAGAAATGCGGCACTACGACGAGTTCGATTACGTCATCGTCAATGACGTGTTCGACACCGCGGTCGACGAGGCCTGCGCCATTGTGGTTTCCAGTCGCCTGCGTCGGCCACTGCAGGCAGGCCGCCATGCTGCTTTGATCGGGAATTTGCTGGGCGATTGAGTGCGCATCTGCTCAGCGCTCCGAATGCCCGGTTTCGTCGTATTGCCGTGGCGCAAGCGCCTGCGGGTGGATCAGGTCGATGAAGGCGCGCGCCTGCGTGCTCAGGTATTTGCCCTTGCGCATGACGATGCCGTAACTGCGTGACGGGAACCAGCGCGCCAGCGAGCGCGCGGCGAGGCGCTGGCGGTCGGCCTCGGTCAGGCAGATTGCGGTGACGATGCTGATGCCAAGGCCCATCGCGACGTATTGCTTGATCACTTCCCAGCCGCCGACTTCCAGTGCGACGGTGTAGGGCACGCGGTTCTGCTGGAACACCAGGTCCACCAGCCGGTAGGTGGTCAGGCGCTTGGGCGGCAGGATCAGGCCGTAGGGCGAAAGGTCGTCGAGACTAAGCTCGCGCTTGCTGGCCAGCGGGTGGTCGGGTGGCGTGATCAACATCGGCTCGAAGCGGTAGACCGGGGTGTAGGCGAGATCCGCCGGGACATCCAGCATCGAGCCCACCGCCAGGTCCACGCCGTCATTGCGCAACAGGTCCAGTCCGCTGGCACCGGTGACGTTGTGCAGACTCAGCCGCACGTCCGGGAACGTCTTGCGGAATGCCTCCACGAACTGCGGCAGCAGGTAGAGGATGGTGGAACTGCCGGCGGCGACATGCAGCTCGCCGGCATCGAGGCCGCGCACCTGCTCGCGGAAACTCGCGGCGAGGTTGTCCAGGCCTTCCACCAGCGGCCGCGCCATGTCGTAGAGCAGTTCGCCTTCGCGCGACAGGGTCAGCCTGCGCCCGCTGCGCTCCAGCAGTCGGGCGCCCAGTTCGCGTTCCAGTGCCTGCAATTGCAGCGAGACTGCGGGCTGGCTGAGGTAGAGCGCTTCGGCGGCGCGTGAGATCGAGCCGAGCCGGGCGATCTGGCAGAACGCCCGCAAGGGCTTCAAGCGGGAGCCCTTGTACGCGAAGCGCAGCGCTGAAGACGTGGAGTCGGCCATTGATTTCATTTAAGTATTTAGAAAATTGATGTTTTGCATTGATAAATCTGGTTTGTCAAATACCAGACGGCGGCGGATGGTGACCACCCAGCCTCGAATGGAGTGATCGATGTCGGCAGTGCTGCAAAAACGCGTGGAAACGGGCGTGGAAGTCACCCGCCAGCACCCGGGACAGGACCTGCTCCTGACGCCGACGGCATTGGAACTGTTGGCGGACCTCCATCGGCAGTTCGAGGCGGCGCGCCAAGCCCGCTTGGCGGCGCGCCAAGTCCGTCAAGCCGCCTTCGATGCCGGTGCCCTGCCGGACTTCCGCGCCGACACGGCCGCGATCCGCGCCGGCGATTGGACGGTGGCTGCGACCCCGGCCGCGCTGCAGGACCGGCGGGTCGAGATCACCGGGCCGGTTGACCCGAAGATGGTGATCAATGCGCTGAACTCGGGCGCGAACTGCTTCATGGCCGATTTCGAGGACAGCACCAGCCCGACCTGGGCCAATCTGATCGAAGGCCAGCAGGCATTGCAGGCGGCGGTGGCGGGAACCCTGGCGTTTACCGCCGAGACCGGCAAGCACTATGTGCTGAAGCCCGAAGCCGAGCGGGCGGTGCTGATCGTGCGGCCGCGCGGCTGGCACCTGGACGAGAAGTACGTCCTCGTGGATGGCGTGCGCATGTCGGCATCGCTGTTCGATGTCGGCCTGTTCCTGTTCCACAACGCAGCCACGCTCGCGGGGAAGGATCGCGGCCCGTATCTGTACCTGCCGAAATTGCAGTCGATGGAAGAAGCCGCGCTGTGGGAGCAGGCGCTGGCCTTCATCGAGCAATCCCTCGGCCTGCCACACGGCCAGATCAAGGTGACGGTGCTGATCGAGACCCTGCCGGCCGCATTCGAGATGGACGAGATCCTGCACGCGCTGAAGGACCGCATCGTCGGTCTCAATTGCGGGCGCTGGGATTACATCTTTTCCTGCATCAAGACCTTCCGTCGCCATCGTGATCACGTGTTCCCGGAACGTGGGCAGGTCGGCATGACCCGGCCGTTCCTGCGCAACTATTCCGAACTGCTGATCAAGACCTGCCACCGCCGCGGCGCCCACGCGATGGGCGGGATGGCCGCGCAGATCCCGATCAGCGGCGATCCGGCGGCCAACGATGCCGCGCTGGAGAAAGTGCAGGCCGACAAGCTGCGCGAGGTGACTGCCGGCCATGACGGCACCTGGGTCGCGCATCCGGCGCTGATTCCGCTGGCCAGGGAGATCTTCGATGCGCGCATGCGCAGCCCGAACCAGAAGCACGTCCTGCGCGAGGACGTGGAGGTGAGTCGCGATGACCTGATCGCGCCGGTGTCGGGGACGATCACGCGGGCCGGCTTCGAGAACAACGTCGAGGTCTGCGTGCGCTATCTGGCGGCGTGGCTGGACGGCAACGGCTGCGTGCCGATCCACCACCTGATGGAGGACGCGGCGACGGCCGAGATCGCCCGCGCCCAGCTGTGGCAGTGGCTGCATTTTGCCGATGCCGGCGGCGAGCCGCTGGCGCTGGATGACGGCACGCCGGTCGATTTTGTCCTGCTCGATCGCACCTTGATTGGATTGCCGAGCCGGTTGGCGCGGATTCCCGACCTGCCCGGCGCCGGCCATGTGGGCGAGGCGATCGGCCTGCTCGACCGCCTCACCCATGCCGACGATCTTGCTGATTTCCTGACCCTGCCCGCCTACGAACGCATCGACTGATTCCGCTTTCCCATTCAATTCCTGACCGCCACGAGGACGACCATGAAGAACCCGCTTCCGACCGCCGAACAGATCAATCTCGACTGGGCCAACAACACCCGCTGGGCCGGCGTCACCCGCAGCTATTCCGCCGAGGACGTGGTGCGCCTGCGCGGCACCGTGCACATCGAGCATTCGCTGGCGCGTCTGGGTGCCGAGAAGCTGTGGAAGTCGCTGCACCGCGAGGACTTCGTCAACGCGCTGGGCGCGATGACCGGCAACCAGGCCATGCAGCAGGTCAAGGCCGGGCTGAAGGCGATCTACCTGTCGGGCTGGCAGGTGGCGGCCGATGCCAATGTCGCCGGCGAAATGTATCCCGACCAGTCGCTGTATCCGGCCAATTCGGTGCCCTTGGTGGTCAAGCGCATCAACAACGCGTTGCTGCGCGCCGACCAGCTCAACCATGCCGAGGGCGACAACAGCATCGACTACCTGCAGCCGATCGTGGCCGATGCAGAGGCCGGCTTCGGCGGCGTGCTCAATGCCTTCGAGTTGATGAAGGCGATGATCGAGGCAGGTGCCGCCGGCGTGCATTTCGAGGATCAGCTGGCCAGCGTCAAGAAGTGCGGGCACATGGGCGGCAAGGTGCTGGTGCCGACCCGCGAAGCGGTCGAGAAACTCACCGCAGCGCGCCTTGCCGCCGACGTCTGCGGCGTGCCGACCATGATCGTCGCGCGCACCGATGCCGAGGCCGCCGACCTGTTGACCTCGGACGTGGACGACAACGACAAGCCGTTCTGCACCGGCGAGCGCACCGTCGAGGGCTTCTACAAGACCCACAAGGGCCTGCAGCAGGCGATCAGCCGTGGCCTCGCCTATGCGCCGTACGCCGATCTGGTGTGGTGCGAGACCGGCAAGCCGGATCTGGAATTCGCGCGCCAGTTCGCCGAGGCGATCCATCGCAAGTTCCCTGGCAAATTGCTGGCCTACAACTGTTCGCCGTCGTTCAACTGGAAGAAGAACCTCGACGACGCCACCATCGCCAAGTTCCAGCGCGAGCTGGGCGCGATGGGCTACAAATTCCAGTTCATCACCCTGGCCGGCTTCCACGCGCTCAATTACGGCATGTTCGAGCTGGCCCACGGCTATGCCCGCAACCAGATGAGCGCCTTCGTCGAGCTGCAGGAAAAGGAATTCGCCGCCGCCGAGCGCGGCTTCACCGCGGTCAAGCACCAGCGCGAGGTCGGCACCGGCTACTTCGATGCCGTGACCCAGACCATCCAGGGCGGGCAGAGCTCCACGGTGGCGCTCAAGGGCAGCACCGAGGAAGAGCAATTCCACGGTACGCGCGCCGCTGCCTGACGGCCGCCGCCGCCCTCGCCGGCGCACGCGGCGAGGGTGCTTTCGGGGCTACCCTATTCTTGCCGGAGCGGTGCTATATTTCGGGCATTGGACAGGCTGGATAGCCTGCGGGGGATGGCGTGGCGGCGTTGGCGAACTTCGTGAGGGATCGTGCTGGCGGCGAACCCAGTGCTTCGGCACTGGATGCCGACGAGTACGCCCTGTTCGCACAGGTCGGCAGGACGCGCCGGGTCAACGCCGGTCAATGGCTGTTCCGTCGCGGTGATGCCGGAGATGCCATGTACGTGGTGTCGAACGGTGGGGTTGCCCTCGACTTCGGTGACGATCTGGTCGGCAAGACGCTGGAGCCGCGTGCGTTCTTCGGCGAGCTGGGCCTGTTGATCGGCGATCACCTGCGCAGTGCCGATGCCATCGTCACCGAGAATAGCGAACTGCTGGAATTGGGCCACGACGAATTCGAAGTGCTGGCCAAGCGCGATCCGCAATTGCTGGCGCAATTCCTGCGCCGGGCCATCATGCGTGTGGTGCTGAACGAACAGGCCCTGATCGCCCGCCTGCGGCATCGCAATCGGGAATTGCAGGGGGCGCTGGACAGCCTGCGTTCGACCACCAGCCTGCTGGACCAAACCGAAGCGCTGGCACGCACCGATGAGCTGACCGGGCTGACCAATCGTCGCGGGTTCGCTCTCCATCTGGAACGTTGCATCGCCGAAGGCAGCCTGGCTGGCCATGTCCTGATCCTGCTGGACTGCGATCGCTTCAAGATGATCAACGATAGTTACGGGCATCTGGCCGGTGATCGCGTCCTGCAGAGCATGGCCAACCTGTTGCGGGCGGTGGCCGGTGCCAACGACATCGCTTGCCGGCTGGGCGGCGACGAGTTCTGCCTGCTGCTGCGCGATCCCGGTCGCGAAGAGGCTGCACGAATCACCGGCTACATCGTCGAAAGTGCACGCATGCTGGTTCGCACGCACAGCCAGCAACCCCAGATGACCACGCTCAGCATTGGCGCTTGCATGATCGACGGCAATGGCGGCGACGGGCGCTGGGAGCACTGGTACTCACGCGCGGACAAGGCCTTGTATCGGGCCAAGCGCGCAGGCGGTGACTGCATCGAGTGGCTGGATTGAGCCCAGCCGTGCAGGCGAATGCCGCGCCGCAGGTCCGGACACTGTTGTTCACCGACATGGTGGACTCCACCCATCTGGTCGAGCGTCTCGGCGATGCGCCGGCGGCAGACCTGTTCCGTGCCCATGACCGCATCGTGCTGGAGTTGCAGCAGCGTTGGCGTGGCCGCCTGATCGATCGCAGTGATGGCCTGTTGCTGATCTTCGAACGGCCGATCGATGGCCTCGGTTTCGCCCTCGATTACATGCGTGGCCTGCGTGACCTGGGCCAGCAACTGCAGCTCACCCAGGCCTTGCAGGCCCGCGCCGGCCTGCACGTCGGCGAGGTGCTGCTGTGGGAAAACGATGCCGAGGCGGTGCGGCAGGGCGCCAAATCGCTTGAGGTCGAGGGCCTCGCCAAACCCTTGGCGGCACGGTTGATGAACCTGGCAAGACCGGGACAGATCCTGCTGTCGGCGACCGCCGAACCGCTGGCGCACCGCGCTGCGCGCGAACTCGGCGAGCGCGGCGACACGCTGGTCTGGAAAGCCTATGGCCGCTGGCGATTCAAGGGCGTACCGGAAGCGCAGGAAGTGTGCGAGGTCGGCGAGCCGGGCTTGGCTCCCCTGCGGATGCCCGCACACACGCCGAAGGCGTGGCGCGACATCCCCCTGTGGCGGCGACCGGCGGCACTGGCCACCGAAGTCGCCCTGCTGGCCCTGTTCGCGGTGGGGGGCTGGTTCCTGCTGCAGCCCAAGCCAGCCATTGCCTTCAACGAGCGCGACTGGGTGGTCGTCGGCGACTTGCGCAACCTGACCGGTGACCCGCGTCTGGACGATGCGTTGGACCAGGCCTTCCGCATCAGCCTTGAACAATCGCATTACGTCAACGTCCTCAGCGACCTGAAGATGCGGGATACGCTTCTGAACATGCAGAAGCGCGAGGACGTGCCGGTGGATCGGGCCATCGGTTCGGAGATCGCCCAGCGCGACGGCGCCCGGGCCTTGCTGTTGCCGACGGTGTCGGAAGTGGGCGGGCGGTTGCGGGTCAGTGCCGAAGTCATCGACCCGGTCACCCAGACCACCGTCTATGCGGTGATGGCGGATGGTCGCGGGACGGATTCGGCACTGGATTCCATCGACAAGGTGACCGACCAGTTGCGAGCCAGCCTCGGTGAGGCATTGCAGAACGTGCAGAAGAATTCTGCCCCGTTGCCCGATGTCGCCACCCCCAGCCTAGATGCGCTGAAAGCGCTGGCGGTTGCGCGTGCCACGGCGATGCGCGACACCAATCAGGCATTGGGCCTCTATCAACGGGCCTTGCAGCTGGATCCGCAGTTTGCACTCGCGCATGCGGACATGGGGCGACTGTATGCCTCGCGAGGACAGATTTCGGCGGCGCGGGACGAATGGCGCAAGGCACTGGCCCTGCCGAGGCGTCTGTCGCCGCAGGAAAAATTCGGTCTCGAGCTGATGCTGTTGCAGTACGGCACGCCTGCCATCTATCTGCGCAAGATGCAGGAATACCTAGCCCTGTACCCGGACGATTTCCGCCTGATCGGACGCTTTGCCACCAGCCAATGGCATCTGAACAACGATTTCAGGATGGCCGAAACCCTCGTTCGACAGACGTTGAAGCCCCAGAACGATCGCTTTGCATCATCCAATTACAGCCTGGGCATTTACCTGCTCGGGCAGGAAAAATACGATGCCGCCTTGCGGGAATTCCAGGCGGCGAAGCAGGCGGGCTTTACCGTGATGTCGGGCTACTATGCTCGCGCGCTCGACATCCGTGGGTTGCATGCCCAAGCCGACAACCTGCGGCGTGCCGACGCGAAGGCACATGGCGAGGAGTCGGCTGACGACGCATTGCTGTCGGCAATCGATACGGGTCGGTGGGTCGATGCAGAGCGTGCCGCGGAAGCGCTGGTGCCTCGATACGATGCCGCCGGGGATCCGCTGTGGTCATTGAGTGCCCGGCTGGGTGTTGCCAGCGTCGCGATGCTGGCAAGGCAGCCAGGTGCCGAGATCAAGGTGAGGGAGGTTCTTGCACTGGCAGCCAAAACTGGCGACCAGGTGGACGGGGTCTTCCCTGCGTTCATTCCGGAGATGCGCCTTTACCTTGGATTGCTGGCCGGCTATCGCAATGATGCGGCGGGCGTGGCGCAGGCGCTCCGAAGCACGGAAGGCAGCCCGATCATTCGCGACTATCCAACCGTGGCGCAGCTGCAGCAGGTCGTGCTGGCCGAGCAGGAGCGATTGTCCGGCAAGCCCCAATTGGCAGTCGCCCGCCTTGCCCCTTTGGTCAGGCACGATACGGCCCTGGTGGCTGTGCATTGGGGATTGATGCGCGCTGCGCGCGCTGCGGGGAATCCGGTGGTCGCCGATGCGCAGCAACTGTGGCTGGCGACCCACCGCGGCAGGGTCTTCACCGAAGACACCAGCAGCAATGTGCTGGGATTCTTCAACGTGGCGGTATCGGGTGAGGCGATCCGGGATCGCACACTGGCATCAGGACTCGCCGCGCAGACGCACTGATCGGGCGTCTTGTGGTGTCGCTGTGCCGTGCCGCTGGCATGCGGATGCGACCGGCGCGCAGCTGACGCTTGGGTGTCAGGCGTGGTGATCGCCGCCTCTGGAGGCCGCGAGGAGCAGGTAATGTGGTGATGCGACCCTCGACTGCCCGAAGGTGCCAGGCAGCCGAGGATCGCGGGATCAAGCGCTCCGCCGCGAAACCTCAGGCCTTGAACGCGGCCGGACAATCGAAGCGGAACGGCGGCGGCGGATCGCCCCCGGCCATCTTGGCGCGCTCGCGGATGATCTTCGCCTTCGGTGCGATGCGATCCCCCGGCTTCATCTGCAGGCAGGCACCGCCCGAAACCGCGGCCGTACTCTCGCTACCTGCGGGGGCCTTCCAGCCGGCTTTCACCAATGCGGCATGGGCGTCCTTCTTGAACAGCCGACGGAATTCGTTGTCGGTGGACAGCAGGTCGAGCAGCTTCTTTTGCACTTTCGGATCCAGCGGTGCCGGAGCCGGGCCTTTCTTGGTCGCCATGCGTCGTTTCCCCATGTGAAAGATTCGGATGGGCCATGCCCGGGTTGGTGAAAGCCCGCGCCGACGCTACGCTTTCGGTGACGTGACGGCAAGGGGAGTGCGGACGATGCGGGTTCGGCGATGTGCGGTGCTGTGGCTGGAGTCGCGTGAGGTGGCGCACTTCGACCTTGAGAATCTGCTTGCCGGCGGCACCGGAATTCACAGCCAGTTGCAGTGGTTCGCACACGCGCCGCACTTGCCTGCACCAGTGGTGGTGGATGCCGATGCGCTGCTGCTGTTGGGCGAGCTAAGCCCATTGGATTGGGTGGCGGAGATGCCGCTGCGGGAATGGCATGGCGCAGCGAATTTGCGCCGCCTGTTGAAGTCCGGTCTGCTGATCGGCAGCACCAAGCCATGGGTGGCCCAGCGCGAAGCCGATGAACGATGCCGCGACCTGCATTGGCATGGGCTTGCGGCGGTCTGGCATGTGGCGTCACGCTGGCAAGGCGTGGACAGCGCGCAAGGTGTGATCGATGCGGGCGTGGATACCGCCGAAGGGCTGCGCGACAAGCACGGCGCGCCGCCGCCGGCCCTGCTGGAACGCGGCGAGGCGCATGCGCGCATCGGCCTGCCAGCGGCACCGCCCGACACCTTCGATGCGTTGCTCGACGCCCGTGCGACCTGCCGCAATTTCGACACCCGGGCATTGTTGTCGCTGGACGTGCTGGCACGGGTATTGGCCCGAACCTTCGGCATGCGCGCGGCCATGCACGCGGCGGATGACTTCGATGTCATCAAGCGCACCAGTCCTTCCGGTGGTGCCCTGCATCCGACCGAGTGCTACCTGATTGTCCAGCGCGTCGAGGGGTTGGTGCCGGGCCTTTATCACTATCACGGCGGGGCGCATGCGCTGGAGACATTGCCGATGCCCGACGGAGTTGCGCTTGCAGACTTTGCGAAGACCGCGGTGGCCGGCCAGCACTGGTTCGCGGAAGCTCCCGTACTGTGCGTGCTGGCGCCGCGCTACGGGCGCAATTTCTGGAAATACCGCAACCATCCCAAGGCCTACCGCGTCTGTATTCTCGATGTCGGCCATTTGTCGCAGACCCTGCAACTTTGTGCCACGCAAGAGGGATTGGGCAGCTTCGTCACGGCCGCGATCAATGAGGTCGATATCGAGCGTGCGTTCGGACTGGACGGTGTGGTCGATGGGCCACTGGCGGTCTGCGGATTCGGTGTGCGTGCGCAGGCGATGGCGACCTACGAACTGGATCCGAACCACAAGGTCTGGCCGCGCGCAGGGATGGTCTGAACAACGCCATCCCGGAGGTGTCAGCCCGCGCCGAGTCCGGTCAGGGCCCGAACTCGGCTCACACGAGCAATCACTTGCATGATTGATGCGTGGCCAGCCATTCATGGCTGGCGGGAACTTCTGAGTGGATGGAGGTTCCCCGGTCATCACGCCGCCCGCTGGCCGATGCCGCGCTCCAACCTGCGATAGCCAATCGCTTCGGTGAGGTGGTCGGTGTCGATGCTGTCACTGCCATCAAGATCGGCGATGGTCCTGGCCACGCGCAGAATCCGGTGCAGGGAGCGCGCCGAAAGCTGCAGGGCATCAACGGCGCGTTCCAGCAGCAGGCTGTCGCGAGGTTGCAAGCGGCAAGCGGCATTGGTTTGCCCTTGGTCCAGCCTTGCATTGGGTCGACCGTCGCGGGCGTGTTGGCGCGCGCGGGCGGCGGCGACACGCTGGCGGACGTTGATGCTGGGCTCTCCCGCTGCAGCATCCGTACGCAGCAGGCTGGGTGACAGGCGTGGCACATCGACATGCAGGTCGATCCGCTCCATCAGTGGTCCGGAAATGCGTGCGCAATACCGCTGAATGGCGTCCGCGCTGCATCGACATCGCCCCGAGGGGTCGCCGGCCCAGCCACAGGGGCAGGGATTCATCGCCGCGACCAATTGGAAGCGTGCCGGGAAATCGCAATGGCGTGCCGCCCGCGAAATGCCGACGGTGCCCGATTCCAGGGGTTCGCGCAGCACCTCAAGGGCATGCCGACTCCATTCCGGCAATTCGTCGAGGAACAGCACGCCGAGGTGGGCGAGCGAGATCTCGCCAGGGCGCGGATCGGCACCGCCACCGACCAGCGCCACCGCGCTGGCCGTATGGTGCGGGGCGCGAAACGGCCGTTGTCGCCAGCGCGTGAGGTCGAGCCCGTGGCCACTGGTCGAGGCAATGCTGGCGGCTTCCAGTGCCTCGGTTTCGGACAGCTCGGGCAGGATGCCGGCAAGTCGGGAAGCGAGCAGGGTCTTGCCGCTGCCGGGCGGGCCGATCAACAGCAGATGGTGGCCACCCGCAGCGGCAATTTCCAGTGCACGTCTTGCCCGTGGCTGCCCACGCACATCGGCCAGATCGGCTGCTTGCGCTGGCATGCAAGCCTGCGGCGTGGCCAGCGGCAAGGTGATGCGGTCTTCAAGGGCTGCGCAGACCTCCAGCAAGGTGCGTGCACAACGCACCTCGACACCGGAGGCCAGCGCGGCCTCCGCGCCGATATCGGGCGGGACGATCAGGCGGTGGCCATTGGCTCCTGCCGCGAGCGCGGCGGGCAAGGCGCCGTCACAGCCACGCAGCGCACCGGTGAGTGCCAGCTCGCCGAGGAATTCCCATCCCTCCAGTGCTTCCGTCGACAACTGGCCGCTGGCGGCGAGGATGCCCAGTGCGATCGCCAGGTCGAAGCGCGCGCCATCCTTGGGCAGGTCGGCCGGGGCCAGGTTGATGGTGATCCGGCGTGCGGGAAAGTCGAATTGGGCGCATTGGATCGCCGCACGCACGCGATCCTTGGCCTCGCGCACCGCGGCTTCCGGCAGTCCCACGATCGACATCGCCGGCAAGCCGCCGCCGAGATGGACCTCGACCCGCACCGAAGGTGCTTCGACGCCGATCCGCGCGCGGCTGTGCACGACCGCAAGGTTCATGGGGCCTGCCTCACGGCCGGGGGACGTCGTGCGTCGTGCGGCGTCGCCACGTTCCCCACTGTGCTTCCAGCGCCGTAAGCCGGTCGCGCGTGAGTGCAAGCTGTACCCGCTGCAGCTCGAATTCGGTGCGACTGACCAGCCCCAGGCTGCCGAGGGTATCGCGCAGGACGATCTTGAAATTCTCGCGCAGCGCGTCGCGTCCGTCGTGCTGGGGCGGCGGGACGAGGTTGGCGAGCCGGCGCGCGAGCTCATCGAGTTGGTGCAGGTCGATCATCCGTAACGCATTCATGGCGGCCTCCAGTGGCAGGGCCAGCATGCGCGTCCACGTGCATATCGGCACTCGGTGGAATCAGCAACCGGTGGTCAGGAAAATCCGGGTATTGTCGTCGGGAATTTACCCGCGCGCGGTATGCTGCGCCCTGCCTTGGGAGATGCTGCGATGAAGATGGTGATGGCGGTGATCAAGCCGTTCAAGCTCGATGACGTGCGCGAGGCGCTGGCCGAGGTTGGCGTGGCCGGGATCACTGCCACCGAGGTCAAGGGTTTCGGTCGCCAGAAAGGCCATACCGAGCTGTACCGCGGTGCCGAGTATGTGGTCGATTTCCTGCCCAAGATCAAACTGGAGATCGCGGTGACCGATGATCAGGTCGAGGCCGTCACCGAGGCGATCCTGAAATCAGCCGGCACCGGCAAGATCGGCGATGGCAAGCTGTTCGTCTGGGACCTGGAGCGGGCGGTGCGGATCCGCACCGGCGAGCTGGACGGCGACGCGCTGTAGGATCGCTGCACTTGTGGGAGCACACCGCAGGGGTGCGAATTGGCAACGCGTCGTGCGAGATTCCGAAGGGTTCAGGTAGTCGGCGAAGGCGGCTGTCGCCATGTGCCAAGCATGGCGTGCAGTGCAAGCACGATTGCCCAGCTCAGCCAGATTGTCCACAAGACATGCGACATCAGATGCGCGCCGCGCATTTGCTGGACCAGGCCGAAGAACAGGCACATCACAACCGCGCCACCACCGGCGTAGCGACTGAAGCGGGGATTCTCCGGGTAGCGGAGCAGGGCAAACGCCAGCAACCAACCAGCGGTGGAGACGAATCCTGCCGGGAAGCAATGTCCGGGCCGTTCCGGATGGGTGGTGAATGAGGACAGCAAATCGAAATACGGTGCATAACCGCCGTAGCGGTCGATGTCCCAGGGGCAGTGCATCGGGCTGCGGCGTTTCCACAGGCTGACGATGAGGGGCACGCCGATGATCGAGGCGGCGATGAAACGCCAGCGCAGGCGATCAGCCGCACGGCGGTGTCGCCATGCCGTCCACAGGAAACCGATCGCGGCGAGGATCAGCACACCCTTGAACCAGCTGTGGACCAGGGTCTTGGCCCACCACGCCTCGCGGTAGGGCCACAGGTAGTCATCGAAACTGTAGAACGGATCGGCCAGCAGCAGGTCGAGGTGGTTGCCCTTGAACAGGAAGGCGATGATCAGGCCGGTGACGACAAGCAGCAGGCATTGGCGCTGATAGAAGCGGATCCAGAACGTCGGCATGAGTGCGTTATCGGGGGCGGTGCGCAATTATGCGCGGGGCAATGCCGCGATGGGCATTACGGCGTTGTCAGGATTCCACCCGGTCGCGGCCATTGTGCTTGGCCCGATACAACGCTGCGTCTACACGGGCGACCAGCGCGTCACGGGATTCGCCCAGGCTGGCTTCGACCACGCCGATGCTCACGGCAACGATCAAGCTGGCATCGATGTCGGGGAATGTCTGCGCGCGGGTGGCTTCCAGCAGGCGGTCGGCGACGGCGCGTGCTTGTTCGAGGTGGACATCCGGGCACAGGATCAGGAACTCCTCGCCGCCAACCCGTCCGAGGCGGTCATTCACTCGCAGCAGGTGGGTCCAGACGGCGGTGAGGCGTTGCAGGACGCGATCACCGGCGGGATGGCCGTAGCGGTCGTTGATCGCCTTGAAATGGTCGAGGTCGAGCATCAACACGCACAGCGGATGCTCGCTGTGCACGGCGCGCGCCAGCTTCTGGTCGATCAGCGATTCGATTGCGCGGCGAGTGGCGACGCCGGTCAATGGGTCGGTCATCGCCAGGGTGCGCAAGGCGCGTGATTTGCGCCATTGGCGGATGGCCAGCCAGATCAGCAAGGTGACCAGCAATGCGCCAAACAGGATCGCCAGCCGTTGCCAGCGGCGGACGCTTTCGAGGGCCTTGACCTGTTGCAGGCGCGAGGTCGCTTCCGCGCGCAGGCGACGGTTCTCGAAATCGCGACGTCGGATCTCGTATTCGTATTGCAGCAGGCGGCTCTGCTCGAAACGCATCTTGCCCTGCAATTGCGATTGCAAGTCGCTGTAGCGCTTGTAGTCGGTCAACGCGTCTGCTTGTTGGCCCAGCGCTTCCTTGCTGGCCGATCTCGCCCGGTACAGCAAGGCGAGGTAGCGCTGATTGCCGTCGTGCTGGATCAACGGCAGGGCGCGCTGGTAGTTGGCGAGTGCTTCTTCATGCTTGCCCTTGCCGGCCAGCGCCCGCCCGGTGACCAGCAGCAGCATGTCGTCGTTGTCGTGATTGCGTTCCGCGTCGAAGTGCGTACGGGCCGCCGTCAGAGAGGCCAGTGCGTCGTCGTACTCGCCGAGTGAAACCTGGGTCGATGCCAGCCCCACCTGGGCGATGGCAACGCCGAGGTTGTCGTGGTGTTCGTCGGAGACTGCGGCGGCGCGTTCGAAGGAGGTCTTGGCCCGCGCTGCGTTACCCGATTCGTCGTACAGGTAGCCGAGCTGCATCAGGTTGGTGGACACGCGCTCCCAGTTGCCGCGATCCTCCATCTGCGCCAACGAGCTGGTGAAGTACTGTTCGGCCTGCGGCCAATCACCGATGCGGCGATAGGTGATCGCGATGTCCAGCATCAGCGCATCGACCTCGTGATCGATCCCGGAATCGCGGAAGCTGGCGCGGGCACGCTGGAAATCCAGCAAGGCCTTGGCTTGCTCGCCCAGCTGCGAGAGCAGTTCGCCGCGCAGCATCAAACCCTCGCCAAGCAGCTGCCGTTCCGGTGAGCCCTGCAGCATCGCCACCATCTTGTCGGCATCGGCCAGCGCCTTGCGGGTGCCTTCCAGCGACTGCACGAAGCTGACCCGGCAGAACTGGGCGCGCGCCTGCGATGCCAGATCGTGGATGGCCAGTGCGCGGCGCTGGGCATCGTCGGCGTAGGCCAGGCCCTTGCGCAGGTCCGTCCACTTGTCGCTGGAGCAGTAGACGGAACGGAATTGCACGTCGCGCTGGACGTCGCCCGCCGGCAACAGGGCGTGCAGTTGTTCAAGGTTGGAGCCATAGGCCTCGAAGGTCGAGTCCATCGAGCTTGGCCCGATCACGCGCGCCAGCACCCGGTCGAACTGCTCCGCCCGGGTGGGCGCTGGTTGGGTCTCCGGTGTCGATGCAGGCGCGGCCACGGCTGCCGAAACCCATAGGGCCAGCAGCAGGATCAGCTTCACGTGTGGCCGATCGGATCTCATCAACCTCCCGGTGCCGGTGACGACCGACGCGGCCTGATGGTAATCCTTTTGCCCCGTCAGCCCTGCGACGGCCGTCGCTTATTCGGAAAGTGCCTTTGCGACAAACGGCGGCAGTGCCTGTGCGCCCTTGTGCAGCTCTGCGGAGTAATAGCGCGTGTCGAAGCGCTTGTCGCGTGCGTCGGCCTCGCGGAAGCCGAAATCGGCACCCGCTGCCTTCTTCGCCATCGTGCAACTCCACCAGCCGGTCGGATAGCAGGGCTGCGGGAACGGCAGGGTCTGGAAGCTGTGGAAGCCGGCCTTGCCCATTTCCACGCGCATGGCCTTGATCAGGTCCAGCAGCACCAGCGGCGATTCGCTCTGCTGGACGAGGATGCCGTCGGCCTTCAGGGCGCGATGGCAGCTTTCGAAGAATGCCTTGTTGAACAGGCCCTCGGCCGGGCCGACCGGATCGGTGGAATCGACGATCACGATGTCCACGCTGTCCGGCGCGCAGTTGGCCATGTAGGCGATGCCGTCGTCCCACAGCAGCTCGGCGCGGGGGTCGTTGTTGGATTCGCACAGTTCCGGGAAATATCTCTCGGCCATCCGCGTCACCTGTTCGTCGATGTCGCACTGGACGGCCTTCTCGACGCCCGGATGCCGCAGCACTTCACGCAAGGTGCCGCAATCGCCGCCGCCGATGATCACCACGCGCCTGGGAGCGGCATGGGTGAACAGCGCCGGGTGCGACATCATTTCGTGGTAGAGGAAATTGTCGCGGCTGGTCAGCATCATCGCGCCGTCGATCAGCATGACATTGCCCCAGTCGGTCGATTCGAAGATCTCGATCTTCTGGAACGGCGACTGCACTTCGTCCAGCTTGCGCGTCACCCGAAAACCGATTGACGAGCCGGACGTGTCGAAGTGTTCGTGCAGCCAGGTCGGCTCAGTCATGGTGGTGGTTCCTTGTTCTGCCTTCTCCATCCGGGAGAAGGTGCCCGGAGGGCGGATGAGGGTCCGGTGCGGTATTCGGCGGCTTGCGGACGCCGAACCCTCACCCCAACCCCTCTCCCGGCGGGAGAGGGGCTTGAAACGGCGCGCATTGTACCGCTAGTAGAATGCGGGCCTGATTGTGCCTATCCGGATGCCTGCCATGTCCCATTGGTCGACCGACCTCGCCCGCAAGACCTATTCGATTCCGCATTGGTCGGATGGTTATTTCGACGTCGATGGCCATGGCCGCATGGTGGTGCGGCCGAAAGGCGCGGCGGGCCCGGAAGTCGCCTTGTCGACGGTCATCGAGACCGCGCAGGCGCAAGGTGCGAAGCTGCCGATGCTGGTGCGCTTCCCCGACGTGTTGGGCGATCGCCTGCGCAAGCTGCAGGTGGCCTTCGCGCAGGCGCAGCGCGATTGGGATTACCCCGGCGGCTACACCGCGATCTACCCGATCAAGGTCAACCAGCACGCCGGCGTGGCGGGCACCCTGGCCAGCCACCACGGTGAAGGCTTCGGGCTGGAAGCCGGCAGCAAGCCGGAATTGATGGCGGTGCTGGCGCTCAGCCGGCCGGGCGGCACCATCGTCTGCAATGGTTACAAGGATCGTGAGTACATCCGGCTGGCGCTGATCGGGCGCAAGCTGGGGCTGGAAACCTACATCGTCATCGAGAAGCCCTCCGAACTGAAAGTGGCGCTGGAAGAAGCGGCCGCGCTCGGCATCAAGCCGGGGCTGGGCGTACGCATGCGGCTGGCGTCGCTGGGGGCAGGCAAGTGGCAGAACAGCGGTGGCGACAAGGCCAAGTTCGGTCTCGATCCGCGCCAGTTGCTGACCCTGTGGAAGGAGCTTCGCGATTCCGGCATGGGCGATTGCCTGCAATTGCTGCATTTCCACATGGGCAGCCAGATTTCCAATGTGCGCGACATCGCCGCCGGCATGCGCGAGGCCACCCGTTATTTCGTCGAGCTGTCGCAATTGGGCGCGAAGATCAGCCACGTCGATGTCGGTGGCGGCCTCGGCATCGATTACGAAGGCACCCGCTCGCGCAGCTACAACTCGGTCAATTACGGCATCCACCATTACGCCTCCAGCATCGTGCAGCCACTGGCCGAGGCCTGTGCCAGCGAAGGCCTGCCGCCGCCGCGCATCCTCACCGAGTGCGGGCGCGCGATGACCGCCCACCATGCGGTGCTGGTGGCCAATGTCAGCGAAGTGGAGCAGGCGCCGGAAGGGCGGGTGCCGGATCCGCATGCCGACGAATCCACGCCGGTACGGCAACTGCGTGAGCTGCATTCCGAAATGGCGCAGCGGCCGGCGGTGGAGGTGTTCCACGAAGCCTCGCAAGCGCATGCGGAGGGCTTGAGTTTGTACACGCTGGGTCAGCTTGATCTGGTCCAGCGTGCGCGCATCGATGACCTGTTCTACGCGATTGCCCATGCGGTCAAGGCGAGACTGACGTATGACGAAAAGAGCCACCGCGACCTGCTCGATGAACTCAACGAGCGGCTGGTCGACAAGTACTTCGTCAATTTCAGCGTGTTCGAATCGATGCCGGACGTGTGGGCAATCGACCAGGTGTTCCCGATCGTGCCGATCGAACGGCTCGATGAAGCACCGAGCCGGCGCGGCATCATCGCCGACCTGACCTGCGACTCCGACGGCAAGATCGACACCTACGTCGAGAATGAAGACCTCGACAGCTCGCTGCCCTTGCACGCCCTGCGCCAGGGTGAGCAGTACCGGCTGGGCTTCTTCCTTGTCGGTGCCTATCAGGAAATCCTCGGCGACATCCACAACCTGTTCGGCGACACCGATGCGATCGAGGTGCGTTGCGTGGGTGGTGAGGTGGCGATCAGCCAGCAGCGGCGTGGCGACACTACCGACGTGATGCTGGATTACGTCGGCTACAAGCTCGACGAGCTGCGCCGCGAATACGCCGCCAAGGTCGATGCCGCGCAGTTGTCCGCCGAGCAGGGCGAGCAGCTGAAGGCGGCGCTGGAAGCGGGGCTGACGGCGTATACCTATCTGGACGATACGCCGCAGTAAGCCGCGTCGTGGGCGCTGGCCTCAGCCGCCGCGATGGACCTGAAACCCCGCAAACGACTGCGAGGTCGGCATCAGTTCGATCCGGTTGATGTTCAGGTGCGGCGGCTGGCTTGCAACCCAGAAAATGGTGTTGGCGATGTCCTCGGCCGTCATCGGCTGGGCACCGGCGTAGAGCTTGTCCGACGCGGCTTGGTCGCCGTGGGTGCGCACCACGGTAAATTCGGTTTCGGCCATGCCCGGTTCGATCGCGGTGACGCGCACGCCGGTGCCGTGCAGGTCGGCGCGCAGGCCCAGCGAGAACTGGCTGACGAAAGCCTTGCTGCCACCGTAGGCATTGCCGCCGGTGTAGGGATAGGTGGCGGCGGTGGAGCTGATATTGATGATCGCGCCCTTGCGTGCGATCAACGTTGGCAACAGCGCGTGGGTCAATGTCACCAGCGCGGTCACATTGGTGTCGATCATGGTCTTCCAGTCGGACAGCAGCGCGTCTTGCGCGGGCTTTGTTCCCTGCGCCAGCCCGGCGTTGTTGACCAGCAAATCGATGCCGCGGAAGCGTTCCGGTAGTGTGGAAAGCGCGGCGCGCATGGCGTTTTCATCGCGAATGTCAAAGCAGGCGGTGTGCAACGCCTCGCCTAGTTCGGCTTGCAGTTCGGCCAACCTCTCGGCGCGACGGCCGCTGGCGATGACTTGCCAGCCGTTGTCGATGAAGGTGCGCGCAGCAGCGCGGCCGAAGCCTGCGGTGGCGCCGGTAATGAGGGCGGTACGGGTGAGCGCGTTGTTCATTCGCGCAGTTTAGTGCAGTTGCTGATCAAGCTGATTCTGCTGCGCCATCCCCGCGAATGCGGGGATGCATGGACGAAAAAGCCAGATCCACGTAGCGCTCAGGTGTCTGGAGCAGGGGCTGGATCACCAGATCCCCGGCAGCAGGCGGGCGGTGTCGCGTGCATAGGCCGGATAGTTGTCGGGAAATGCCTGTGCCAGCACGCGTTCTTCGATGCGGATACGGTGCAGGAAGGCGGCAAGCACGGGAACGAAGAGCACCAGCATCGATACGCCATCACCCTGACACAAGGCCATGCCCAGGAAGCTGGTCAGGGCACCGGTGTAGGACGGGTGCCGCAACCAGCGATAAGGGCCGCTGTGGATGATGGTTTGGTCCTCGCCAGTAGCGACATCGACGGTAAAGAAACGCCCCAGTACGCGGATCGACCACCAGCGAAACAGCAGGCCGAGGACAATCAAGGCCATGCCGGCCAGGAACAATGCCGGACGTAGCGCGGCAGGAAACGGCAGCAAGTGCAGATACGAGACGAAGACGCCGGCGAAGATGCTGATGCAGATCGTCCACCACAGGTACGCCAGGCTGCCTTGATCCTCGCGCTTGGCACCCGCCGCCGATCGGCGGCGAAGGCTGAGCCAGATTTCACTCCCGACCCAGATGGCGATCAAGGCGTAGTAGAACGGGATGATCGACATGGGCGGTCCTGCGAGTGACGTCGGCGACAGTCTCGCGCTGTCGCAGGTTCACCGCCAGTGACAGTCATCATGCGCCTGACATGCAGGTGTCGCCGCGATGTTGCCGTGTTACTTCGCTTTGATCGCCATCGCCGGCAAGCCGCCGCCGGCCAGCTTGGCCTTGGCGCTGGCCAATTCCGACGCGGTGCCGTAGGGCCCCATGCGCACGCGATAGACGGTCTTGTCGCCGATCTGCGCCGATTCCACGCGGGCACTCAGGCCCAGCATGGCGATCCTGGCCTTGAGTGATTCGGCATCACCGGATGCGCCGAACGCCCCGGCTTGCAGAAGGTATCGCGCGCTGCTGTCGTTGCCCGCATTGGCAGCATCCGTCGCAGGTTCGCGTGTTGCCGCTGGCGTGGGGGTGGTGGCGGTGGCGGCTGCGTCGTCGAGGGGCGTGGGCAGGGCAGAGCCTGTCGCGGCGGTTGCCGCCGTCGCGGTGGCGGCATCGCGCTGGGCTTCCCTGGCGCGGGCATCGGCCTCCGCCTTGGCGCTGGCGGCCAATTCGGCATCGGTCATCTGCACGCCTTCGCCGGGAAGCAGGGTGTAGAAGTCGTAGCGCGTCGGTTTCGGAGCGTCGGTGGCAGCTTTCGGCGCGTCCGATGCGACATCCGGTGCAATCGCATCGCCGTGCGCGGGCGCGGGCTGGGCGTTCGGATTCGGCGTCGGGCCGACGCGCAGGAAGCTGTCGCTGGAGGATGGCTTCAGGTAGCGCATCGCCAGCACCACCACCAACAACGTCAGGACGACACCGATCACCAGCCAGGCCCAGCCGGGCAGGCCATTGGATTGATTGCGTCGCGCTTGTGACTTTCCGCGTCGTGCTGCCATCACATGCTCTCCGGTGCGGAAACGCCCAGCAGGTCCAAGCCATTGGCGAGCACTTGGCGAGTGGCCAGGGCCAAGGTCAAGCGAGCATCACGCAGTGTGGCATCCGCCACCAGCACCGGCGAGGCGTGATACCAGGTGTGGAAGGCATTGGCGAGTTCGCGCAGGTATTGCGCGATCAGGTGCGCCTCCAGGGTCGCGCCTGCGGCCTCGACGACTTCGGGGTATCGCGATAGTTCGCGCATCAGATCCTGCGCAGGCACATCGTCCAGCAGGTGCAGCTGCGCATTGCCATTGGCGGCATCGAAGGCATAGCCCTTCTCGCCGGCTTGCCGCAGCAGGCTGCATATGCGGGCGTGGGCGTACTGTACGTAGAACACCGGGTTGTCGTTGCTTTGCGAACGCGCCAGGTCGATGTCGAAGGTCAGTTGCGAATCCGGCTTGCGCGCGATCAGGAACCAGCGGGTGGCGTCGCGGCCCGCTTCGTCGATCAGGTCACGCAGGGTGAGATACGAACCGGCGCGCTTGGACAGCTTGACCTCTTCGCCGCCGCGCATCACCGTCACCATCTGGTGCAGCACGTAATCCGGATAACCGGCCGGGATGCCGCAGTCCAGCGCCTGCAGGCCGGCTTTCACGCGGGCCAGCGAGCCGTGGTGATCGGCACCCAGCTCGGTAACGGCGCGCTGGTAACCGCGCTGCCATTTGCTGAGGTGGTAGGCCACATCCGGCACGAAGTAGGTGTAGGTGCCATCGGACTTGCGCATCACCCGGTCTTTGTCATCGCCAAAGTCGGTCGTACGCAGCCACAGCGCGCCGCCTTCTTCGTAGGTGTGGCCCTTGACGATCAGCGCCGCGACGGTTTCCTCGACCTTGCCATCGGCATACAGCGAGGATTCGAGGAAATAGCGATCGAAGCTGACCCCGAATGCGGCCAGGTCTTCATTCTGTTCACGGCGCAGGTAGGCCACCGCGAACTGGCGGATGGCATCGAGGTCACCGGCGTCATTCCTGCCGGTGACGATCTGGCCTTCGACTTCCACCGAATCGCCACGCAGGTAGGCGGCGGCGACATCGGCGATGTAGTCACCGTTGTAGGCATCGGCTGGCCAGTCGGCATCGCCTGGTTTCACTCCCTTGGCGCGGGCCTGGGTGGAGATGGCGAGATTGTTGATCTGCACGCCGGCATCGTTGTAGTAGAACTCGCGCTTGACGTTCCAGCCATTGGCTGCGAGCACGCGCGCGATGCAGTCGCCGATGACGCCAGCCCGGCCGTGGCCGACATGCAGCGGGCCGGTGGGGTTGGCCGAAACGTATTCGACGCCCACGGTGACGCCCTTGCCGTTGATGTTGCGACCGAATGCAGTGCCTGCGACGTGGATATCCCGCACCTGTTGCTGCCATGCGGCAGGGGTGAGATGCAGATTGATGAAGCCGGGCCCGGCGATCTCGACCTTGGCGATGGCGTTCGATGCAGGCAGCGCATCGACCAGTTGCTGTGCCAATGCACGCGGATTGGTGCGCGCTTGCCTGGCCAGCAGCATCGCCACATTGGTGGAGAAATCCCCGTGCGCGCGCTCCTTGGGGCGCTCGATGGCGTAGGCGGGGATGGCGCCATCGGTGGGCAGCGCGCCGGCAGTGCGCAGGGCGGACAGGCCCTGTTCGATCAAGGCGGAAATCAGTTCGCGGAGCTGGATAGTCACTGGGCGTGGGGGCGGCAGTTCATCAATCGGCCATTGTACGCGAGCGGCAGCGCGGACTTGGTCGGCGCCGGGCGGGATCGTCGAGGCGCGGTTGCGAGGTCGGCAACATCGACGCGATCACACCATGCCAAGCTCCGCCATCGACGTGGGCGGGCCGTCACCGATCACGAAGTGGTCGAGCAGGCGAATGTCGACCAAGGCCAGCGCCTGTTTGATCCGGGTGGTCACGGCCCGGTCGGCGGCGCTGGGCTGCGGGTTTCCGCTGGGGTGGTTATGGCCGACCATGGCCGCCGCCGCCCCGTGCGCCAGAGCACGCTGGACGATGATGCGCGGATGGACTTCGGCACCGTCGATGCCGCCCCGGAACAGCTCCTCGAAGCCCAGTGCGCGATGGCGGGTGTCCAGATACAACACGGCGAAGGCTTCGTGCCCGAGGCTGCGCAGGCGCTGGGCGAAGTAACGCCCGGCGGCGTGTGGCTCGCCCAGGGCCGCACCGCGTTCCAGCTGCGCCGCCAGATGCCGCTGGCCCAATTCCAGCGCGGCAGCGAGCAGGCAGGCACGGGCGGGGCCGACCCCGCGCAGCCGGGTCATTGCGCGGGCGTCGAGATCGAGCAACCGCCTCAGCCCGCCGCACGCCGCCAGCAGCGTGCGGGCGCTACCGACGGCGTCCAGTCCGGCGGTACCGGAGCCCAGGAACAGCGCCAGCAGTTCCGCATCGGACAGGTGGCCGGGGCCGCGGGCCAGCAGCTTTTCACGGGGACGTTCGGAGATGGGCCAGTCACGGATGTGCATGGGGCCAGCATGAGCGAGCCATGGCGAACGGGATAGCAGGGTTTGCCTCGGCTTCGGGTAAGCTGCCGAACTGGAAAGTGGTCAGGGATTGGCCCGATGCAAGCTCCGCGTTTTCCCAATGACGGTCACCGCGTGCTGCTGTGCGTGTGCGGCGGGATCGCTGCGTACAAATCGGCCGAGCTGGTGCGGCGTCTGCGCGATGTCGGTGCCGATGTTCAGGTGGTGATGACCGAGGCTGCCCAGCGCTTTGTCGGTGCGCAGACCTTTCAGGCGCTGTCGCATCGTCCGGTGCGGACGTCGCTATGGGATGCCCAGGCCGAGGCCGCGATGGGGCATCTGGAGTTGGCGGCTTGGGCGCAATACGTCGTGATCGCGCCGGCCACCGCCAACATGCTGGCGAAACTGGCGCATGGCCTGGCCGACGATCTGGTGTCCACCCTGTGTCTGGCCACGCAAGCGCCATTGCTGGTCGCACCGGCGATGAACCATCGCATGTGGCTGCATCCGGCCACCCAGGCGAATGTCGCCACCTTGTCGGCGCGTGGTGTGCGCATGATCGGGCCGAACGACGGCCCGCTGGCGGAAGGCGAGTCCGGGCCGGGGCGGATGGCCGAGCCTGTGCAGATTCTGGCTGCGCTGGAGGCATGGGCATGAGCGGGGCATTGGCAGGCAGGCGCATCGTGATCAGCGCCGGGCCGACCTTCGAGGACATCGATCCGGCGCGTTTCCTCGGCAACAGAAGCAGCGGCAAGATGGGTTTCGCGATTGCCGGCGAGGCGGCGCGTCGTGGTGCCGAGGTGGTATTGGTGGCAGGGCCGGTGCATCTGTCCACGCCGGACGGCGTGCGGCGGGTCAACGTGCGCAGCGCTGCGCAGATGCATCAGGCGGTGATGGATGCGATGCCTTGCGATGTCTACATCGGTGCGGCGGCGGTGGCGGATTTCACCCCGCGCGCGGCCCTGGATCGCAAGCTCAAGAAACAGCCGGGGCAAGACGTGCTGCTGCTGGAATTGGTCAAGACCCGTGACATCCTGGCCGAGGTCGCGGCGCTCGCGCAGCGGCCAGACCTGGTGGTGGGTTTCGCCGCGGAAACCAATGACGTCGCCGCCTACGCGCGCGGCAAGCTCGAGCGCAAGGGGCTGGACATGATTTGTGCGAACCAGGTGGGGCTGCCGGGTTGCGGCTTCGAGAGCGATGACAATGCATTGCTGGTGATTGATGCGGCAGGTGACCGGCCGTTGGGTCCGGCGACCAAGAGCGCGTTGGCGGGACAATTGCTGGACCTGATCGGCCAACGCCTGCATGGAGCCGAGGCATGACGACGCACACCTTGCAGGTCAAGGTGCTGGATGCCCGCAATGGCAGCGAATGGCCGTTGCCGGCGCATGCCACCGCGCACAGCGCCGGCATGGACCTGCGTGCGGCGCTGGATGCCGCGCTGGAACTCGCGCCAGGGGCCACCGCGCTGGTCCCCACCGGGCTTGCCATCCACATCGGTGATCCCCGCCTGTGTGCGGTGCTGCTGCCGCGCTCCGGGCTGGGTCACAAGCACGGCATCGTGCTGGGCAACGGCACCGGCCTGATCGATGCCGATTACCAGGGGCCGCTGATGGTCAGCCTGTGGAATCGCGGACAGGAGGCGTTCACCATCCAGCCCGGTGACCGGATCGCCCAGCTGGTGCTGCTGCCGGTGGTCCAGGCCGAACTGCGGGTGGTGGATTCTTTCGAGGAGAGTGCACGCGGACAGGGCGGCTTCGGCCATACTGGCGTGCGCTGAAGGGGGACGTCGATGGCGATGCTGGGCTTGGAGAGAAAAGGCAAGAAGGACCACGCGGGCGACGAAAAGCCCAAGCTCGAATTCGACCCGCTGCAGACTGCGCGGGCGATGCCGTGGCTGGCGGGCCTGATTGCAATCCTGGCGATCTGGTGCCTGGTCGCGGGTGTGCTGCGCCTGCGTGACGGCAGCCGATTGCATGCACTCGAAGCGGCGCGCGATGAAGCCTCCCTCACCCTCGGTCGCAAGCTCGACGAGCAGCGGCGTGCGTTGACCAAACAACTGGCCTCGGAGGAATTCAAGGCGGCGTTGGCGGCAGGCAGCCCGGAAGCCGGCAAGCTGCTCCGCCAAAGCTGGTCTGCGCTGACCCGCGCCGAAGTCTGGCCGGCCAATCTCGATGCGTTGTATGCAGCCCTGCCGCGCAGCGGCTTCGGCACCATTGCTGCCGCCGAAGCGGCGCTGTCCAGCGGCAAGGTCAGCGCGCGGATCGTGCGCTCCGGCGTTGCCCAGCGCTTGGCGCTGGCGGTGCCGGTGCGCGGCCCCGCACCTATGGTCGTCTATGTCGAAATGCCGCTGGATGTCATGTCCGGCACGGTGGAAGCGCCCTCGATGCCCGGCGGCGCCTATCTGGCATTGCGGCAGGATTCGCAGAGCGTGATCGAACGTGGCGACACCTCGCTGAGCGGCGAGGCGGAGGCCTTGGCGGTCAAGATCCCTGACAGTGATATGCGCATCGTGGCCGGCACGCCGAACGACACACCGGTGCCATTCAATTTGAGTGGTGTCGGCGGGGTGGTACTCGGCCTCATCCTGGCCGGTCTCGCTGCCGCATTGATGTTGCTGTTGCGACCGAAATTGCTGGCGATGGGCGGTCAGGTCGAATTCGAGGCCGGTCCGACACTGGCCGAATTGCAGCCGGAAGTGCCGGTCGATGAACATGCACCGAAGGAGCGCACACTGAAAGAGCGCATGAAGGACGAGCCGCGGCCGGACAAGGACAAGCCGCCGGTGGTGATCGACCATCGCATCTTCCGTGCCTACGACATCCGTGGCGTGATCGGGCATTCGCTGGATCGCGGGGTGGCCGAACTGATCGGCCAGGCCATCGGCTCCAGCATGGCCGAACAGGGGCTGGATTCGATCGTGGTCGGTCGCGATGGCCGCCTGTCCGGGCCGGATCTGGCGCAAGGCCTGATCGACGGCTTGCGCAAGGCTGGCCGCAATGTGATTGACATTGGCATGGTGCCGACCCCGGTGGTGTATTTCGGCTGCTACCACCTGCGCACGGGCTGCGGCGTGGCGATTACAGGCAGCCACAATCCGCCCGATTACAACGGTTTCAAGATCGTCGTCGGCGGCGAAACCCTCGCCGGCGCAGCGATCAAGGATCTGCACGCGCGTATTGCCGAGGATCGGCTACTGGAGGCGCCGGCGCAGGGCATGCTCGACACCCGTGACATCAGCCACGACTACGTACAGCGGATTGCCGGCGACATCCAGATCGGGCGGCCGCTGAAAGTCGTGGTCGATGCCGGCAATGGCGTGGCCGGCGAGATCGGCCCGCAAGTGCTGGAGGCCATCGGTGCCGAGGTCAACCCGTTGTTCTGCGACATCGACGGTGATTTCCCGAATCACCATCCTGACCCGAGCGAGCCGCGCAACCTCGAAGCCCTGATCCAGATGGTGCAGAAGCTCGACGCGGATCTCGGCCTCGCCTTCGATGGCGATGGCGACCGCCTCGGCGTGGTCACCAAGGCCGGCAAGATCATCTATCCGGACCGGCTGCTGATGCTGTTCGCGGCCGACGTGCTGGAGCGCAACCCGGGTGCGGTGATCGTCTATGACGTCAAATGCACCGCGCGCCTGCCGGGGCAGATCCTGCGCCATGGTGGCAGCCCGTTGATGTGGAAGACCGGGCATTCGCTGATCAAGGCGAAGATGCGCGAGACCGACGCCGCGCTGGCTGGCGAAATGAGCGGGCATTTCTTCTTCGCCGAGCGCTGGTTCGGCTTCGACGATGGCATCTATTCGGCCGCGCGCCTGCTGGAAATCCTCGACGTGCAGGGCCAGCCGGTGGAAGACGTGTTCGCCGCCCTGCCCGATGGCGTGTCAACGCCGGAGATCAAGGTCGAATTGCTGGACGAGATGGATCCGCACGAATTCGTCGATCGTCTGCGCATCTCGGCCTCGTTCGACGGTGGCCGGATGACCAGCATCGACGGCGTGCGCGTGGATTGGCCGGACGGCTGGGGGTTGGTGCGTGCGTCCAATACCACGCCGGTGCTGGTCATGCGCTTCGATGCCGACAATGGCGACGCGCTGGCGCGTATCCAGGGCGTGTTCTCCAAGCACCTGCTGGCGCTGGAGCCGGGACTGCAGCTGCCGTTCTGACCTGCGGCGTGGGTGCCGCGAGGTCGCTCAGCGCGTCGCGGGTTTGGCGGCGGCTGCGGGTGCAGGAGGCGTCGCCGCCGGGGGTGTCGCAGGCGTGGGTGCGGGTGCGGTGCCGTCCGCGTTGGCGGCATCCATTTGTGCACGCGATTCCCGATAGCGGCGCAGGGTGTCCTGCATCTCCGACTCCAGCGAGGCACGATCGGCCTGCTGGCTGATCAACACCTGCTGCTGGTGCAGCAATTCCGCATGCTGGTCACGGATCGAGGCGGTCAAGGTCGCCGGCACCGGTGTGCCGGCCAGCTCCTTGTCACCGGCTTGGTGCAACAGGGAAATCAGGCTCAGGCGCAGGTTCGAGATGCCGAGCTTGCTGGAGGTGATCGATTCGTCCAGCAGCCCAGTGCGCTCGCCATAGGCTTGGCGCAAGTCATTTTCCGTCCGGTAGGACTCGACCATCGCCAGATCGCGACGTTCCTGCGCCTTGGCCTCCAGTGCGCGCTGTTCGGCAAGCTTTGCAGCCGCGACTGCTTCTGCGCGTTCGGAGGCGGTCAAGGCGCGCCCGACCTCGCCGGTGGCGAGGCCAGTTCGTGCGCTGTATTCGACACGCGCGCTGTTGGCAGCCGAGGCCGGCAACGCGTCGCCGCAGACCCTGCGCCCGCCTTCGTCCCAGCAATAGATCTTCTTCGCCGGTGGAGTTTGCGCGGTGGCGCTGCCGACGCAGGCCAACGTCAGCACGGTCAGGGCGGCAGTCTTGGAGGCAATGCGTGACATGGGCGTCTCCTTGCGGCGCAAGCCTATCAGGCAATCCCGTAGCGTGCGCGGTAGGCGAGCAGGGCGTCGTGATGGACGCCGAATTCGCTGCGCCCGCCGACGAAGGCAAGCAAGTCAGAAAGCCCGGCCACCGCAATCACCGGAATGCACTGCTCGCGCGCCACCGACTGCGCGGCCGATTCGGCGGCTTCCTCGCGCACGCGTTCCTGGCGGTCGAGTGCGATCACGATCCCGGCCGGCGTGCCCCCGGCCGCGTGGATGATGTCCAAGGCTTCGCGGATGGCGGTGCCGGCGGTGATCACGTCGTCCACGATCAGCACCCGCCGCCCATCGATTGGCGCGCCGATCAAGCTGCCGCCTTCGCCGTGCGCCTTGGCCTCCTTGCGATTGAACGCCACCGGCAAATCGCGGCCACGGCGGGCGAATTCGCAAGCCAACGCGGTGGCCAGCGGGATGCCCTTGTAGGCCGGGCCGAACAGCAGGTCGAAGTCGAGCGCGGCCGCCTCCACAGCATCCGCATAGCAAGCCGCAAGGCCAGCCAGTGCCATGCCCGAGTCGAAGCGACCGGCATTGAAGAAATACGGACTGGTGCGTCCCGACTTCAGGGTGAACTCGCCAAAGCGCAAGGCCTCGGCGTCCAGAGCGAGTTGCAGGAAGCGCCTTCGATGGTCAACGGTCATCGGATCGGTGGCATGGATTTTGGGATGAACAAAAGCGTAGCGCATGCACGCCCCGGTTGCGCTTATCCTTGAGCGCTGATTCTTTCAGGTCCCCAATCCCGTCCCCATGCGCATCCTCAGCTTCAACGCCAACGGCCTGCGATCAGCAGCCAGCAAGGGTTACTTCGACTGGTACGCGCAGCAGGACGCCGATGTGATGTGCTTGCAGGAAACCAAGGCGCAAGAGGCCCAGCTCGATGATGCCGCGTTCCGGCCCGTCGGCTACCAACGCTGGTTCAAGGATGCGCAAAAAAAAGGCTACAGCGGGGTTGCGATCTACAGCCGGCGTGAGCCGGACGAGGTGCGCACATCGCTGGGCTGGGCACCATTCGATGACGAGGGGCGCTACATCGAGGCGCGCTTCGGCAATCTGTCGGTGGTGAGTTTCTACATTCCCTCGGGTAGCTCGGGCGAGGAGCGACAAGGCTTCAAGGAAGCGGTGATGGATTGGTTGAAGCCGATCATGGACAGTTGGTTGACCAGCGGCCGCGAATACGTGTTGTGCGGCGACTGGAACATCGTGCGGGCGAAAAATGACATCAAGAACTGGACCGGCAACCAGAAGAATTCGGGTTGCCTGCCGCACGAGCGCGCCTGGCTCAGTGGCTTGATTGCCGACGATCGCCACGATGGCTTGATCACTTCGCCCGAACGCGGCTGGAAGGATGCCTTCCGCGTCGCCAAGCCCGATGCGGTGGAGTATTCGTGGTGGTCGCAGCGCGGCGGTGCGCGCGCCAACAACGTCGGTTGGCGGATCGACTATCAAATCTGCACGCCCGGAATTGCCGCCGGCATCCGCAGCGCCGAGATCTTCCCCGAGCCGAAATTCTCCGATCACGCACCCTTGCTGGTGGAGTACGCCGAATGAGCGCCGGGACCCCGCACAAACGCAGTTTTGGCGATGTCCTTCGCGCGTTGCGCCAGCCCAAGGTGCTGGCGATTCTGCTGCTCGGCTTTTCTTCCGGGCTGCCGCTGTACTTGGTCGGAAATACCATGGGCTACTGGATGCGCGAAGGCGGCAGCGACCTGTCGGCAATCGGCTTCCTGTCTTGGGTCGGCTTGGCTTACAGTCTGAAATTTCTGTGGGCACCGCTGATTGACAAGACAAACGTCCCCCTATTGGGACGGCTAGGTCATCGGCGAGGCTGGATGGTGCTGTCACAGATGGTGGTGGCAGTGGGTCTGGCCGGCATGGCTATCGTCAAGCCGGAGGGTGGACTGGTGGCATTTGGGGTGTTGGCGCTGGGTGCGGCGTTTGCCTCAGCGACCCAGGACATCGTCATAGATGCCTGGCGAATCGAGATCGCTCAGGATGCCGAGGAACTGGGGCTGCTGACCTCCGGCGTCCAGTTCGGCTACCGCGGTGCGCTGCTGGTGACCGATGCGCTGATTCTGATTCTGGCGGCGCACGTCGGCTGGGCGCCGTCGTACGGGGTGATGGCGCTTTTGATGGGCGTGGGCATGCTGGCCGCCCTGCTGCTGGCGCGCGAGCCAACTGTCAGGAGTAAGCAACCAGTCGTCGGGGGCGCATCGCTATGGACGGTCTCCGGCCTGTTCGACGCAGTGCTGGGGCCGTTCGTCGCTTTCTTTCGTACGCACGGACGCTGGGCGCTACTGATGCTGGCGGCGATCAGCCTATATCGCCTGCCGGATTTCGTGATGGGGCCGATGAATAATCCATTCTATGCCGATGTTGGTATCGACAAGGTGTTCGTCGGCGAAGTCCGCGCGTCCGTGGGGTTGGTCGCAACCCTGCTCGGGATTGCCGCCGCTGGCCTCGGCGCGGTGCGTTTCGGCTTCGTGCCTACCCTGCTGGCGGGAGCCATTCTCGGCCCAGGCTCGAACGTTGCGTTCACGTGGGTGGCTTGGACTCACGGCGATCCGACCGTCTATGTGACCGCCATGGCGATCGACGGCTTTTCTACGGGGTTTGCGGGCGCGGCGCTGGTGACCTACATGTCCAGCTTGACCAGCATTGGCTATACGGCAACCCAGTACGCGTTGCTCAGTTCGTTCTATGCCTTGTTGGGCAAGATGTTGAAGGGATTTTCCGGGGTCGTGGTCGAGCAACTGGCGGTTGGGCATGGCCTGATCGAAGGCTATGCGCTGTTCTTCCTCGGCACCGCGCTGGCCGGGCTGCCGGCATTGTTGATGTGCCTGTGGTTGGCGCAGCGGATGCGCGTCGAGAACCTTGCACGCCAATCGGCGGTGACTCAGGCGGGATAAAGCGCGCCCAGCACACGCGGCCCCGCTGCGCCGGTGACGGTGGGTAGATTGCCGGGACGACCGGCCAAGTGCTCGCGTGCCAGCCAGGCGAAGGCCATCGCCTCGACGAAATCCGGATTCAGCCCGTGCACGGCGCTGGATTCAACCACGGCCTCCGGCATCGCTTCGGCCAGCGCAGCCAGCAACACCGGGTTATGCACGCCGCCGCCGCACACGATCACGCGCCGGGTATCGGGTTGGGTGCGCGCCAACGCGTCGGCCACGCTGCGTGCGGTGAGTGCCAGCAGGGTGGCCTGAATGTCGGCCGGAGCCTCAGCACCGGTCAGCGCGGCCTCTACCCACTCCAGATGGAACTGGTCGCGGCCGGTCGATTTCGGTGGCGGCAGGTCGAACCAAGGCTCGCCAAGCAGGCGCGCCAACAGGGCGGAATTTACGTGACCCTGCGCCGCGAACGCGCCGCCCGCATCAAATGGTTGGCCGGTATGGCGCAGGCACCAAGCATCCAGCAGGGCATTCGCCGGACCGGTATCGAAGCCGCGCACCGGCCCCTGCGCGGGCAGCAGGGTGAAGTTGGCAATGCCGCCGAGATTGAGCACTGCGCGCTGCTCGCCCGCATCGCGCAGGATGGCGGCATGGAAGGCCGGCACCAAGGGCGCGCCGTGGCCACCTGCAGCGACGTCGCGGCGACGGAAATCGGCAATAACGGCAATCCCGGTGTGCTCTGCGATCAGGTTGGCATCGCCCAGTTGCAGGGTGAACGGCAATGCGCCAGTCGGACGGTGCGCCAGAGTCTGCCCATGCGCGCCGATCGCCGTCACTGCGGCAGGTGCAAAGCCGCTGTCTTGCAGCGCCATCCGTGCCGCGTTCGCAAATGCCAAGCCAATCGCGGTTTCCAGTTCGCCGATCGCCTCCAGCGTCAGCGCCGCGGCACGCTGGCCCAGGACGACCAGGCGAGTGCGCATCGTCTCCTGCCAGGGATAGGTGCGCCCGAACACCAGTTCTGGCCGCGCCTGCGCCCCGTCGCCATGGAACCGCACCAGCCCCGCATCGATGCCATCGACGCTGGTGCCGGACATCAGGCCGAGGAAGAGGCAATCGTCAGCAGCAGCGGTCATGCGCTGCAGTATCGCATTGCCTGCCGGGGATGCTCAGCCGCGCCGGCGCGCCGGCGCGCGAGTCGGCTTCGTCGCGGGTGCTTGCGCCGAGGCCACGGTTCCCGGTTGTGTGGTCGGCGCGGCCTGCGCCGGCGCTGCATCGGCAACCCGGCTGCCATCGTCGAGTTGGAACACCACGTCTTCCATCTCGCGGATCTTGTCCAGCGCGTGCCGGGTTTCGCTGCGGAAGGCCACCAAATCAGTGCCGCTGAGCGGTGCCGGCGGTGGCAGGGTCATCTTCTGCGGGTTGACGTGCACGCCGTTGATACGGAATTCGTAATGCAGGTGCGGCCCGGTCGCGAGGCCGGTCATGCCGACATAGCCGATCACCGCGCCTTGGGCGACGCTCTGGCCAACGTGGATATTGGCGAAGCGCGACATGTGGCCGTACAGCGTGGTCTTGCCGCCGCCATGGTCGAGGATCACCGCGTTGCCGTAGCCGCCTTTGCGGCCGACGAAGGCCACGCGGGCATTACCCGCCGCCATGATCGGGGTGCCGCTGGCGGCTGCGTAGTCGATGCCTTGGTGCGCACGCATCCGACCGAGGATCGGATGATTGCGCATGCCGAAGCCGGAGGTGATCCGTGCGTATGGAATCGGCATGCGGATGAAGGGACGCTTGAGCGAGCGGCCGTCGGGCGTGAAGTATTCGGGCTTGCCGTCGCGCAGGAAGCGGAACGCGCTCTTGACCCGGCCATCGACGGTGAATGCCGCCGCCAGCACCGGCCCGGTGTTGACCAGTTGGCCGTTCTTCCAGGTCTGGTCCACCACCACGCTGAAGCGGTCGTGTTCATCGAGGTCGGAATCGAAGTCGATGTCGTACTTGAACATCTCGTCGGTGAGCTGGTTGAGCTGGCTGCTGCCGAGGCCCAGCTTGCGAGCCGAGGTGAACAGCGAATCGCCGACCTCGCCGGTCAGGACCACGGTGCGGGTGGTGACTTCCACCGGTACCGCGCGCTCGCGCACCGCGTCGGCACCGAATTCCAGTTCCACTGGAGTATCACCGACGCCCGGCCCGGCTTCCAGCCGCATCGCCCGCACACTGCCATCGGCCGGCAGGTTGAAGCTCAGTATCGTGCCCGGACGCAGCCGGCGTAGAGTCGGTTGGATACGCGGATGTTGCATCACCCGCGCAAGCTGGCTGTAAGGAATGCCAAGTTCCTCGAACACCCCGCTCAAGGTTTGCCCGGGCTTGAGTTGCACCGTTTGCCAGCGATCGCTGTTGGCGGCCGATTGGGTCGGCTTGGGCAGGGTCAGTGCCAGCGTCATGCGCTGGGTCGCGGTATTGACGGGTGCGCCGAGCAATTGCGAAAAGCCGGGAACGATCGCCACCAGGAGTGCGGCCATCGTGGTCAACACGCTGGCCTGCGCCCAGTGGCGGCGGGTCCAGCGACCGCGGAAGGCGTTGGAGATCAGAGTCGAAACGGGACGGTCGGCGTTGACGCGTGCGCGTTCCAGATTCATCCGGCGCACGGCGCTGCGGTTCGAATCCGTCATATGATTCATTCCCGGCGCGATCGGGCGGCGCCACATCGAACTACCATAGTCGCGTTGAAAAGGTGCGTCAACCCGTTGAATCGGCAGAAATTTTTGATCGTGTCCTGTTTAACGTTGCGTTAACGTTACGCCCCTGGTTTCTGAATGCGGCATCGTGCCGCTGGAGTGCCCTGTTCGTGTCGGACATGCAACAAGCCCTGGACCTGATCGCCCGCGGCAGCGATGAAATTCTCAAGCGCGACGAGCTTGCCGCGCGCCTGCAGCTTGGTCGCCCGCTGCGGGTCAAGGCTGGCTTCGATCCCACCGCGCCCGACCTGCATTTGGGCCACACGGTCCTGCTCAACAAGATGCGCCAGTTCCAGGATCTCGGGCACCAGGTCATCTTCTTGATTGGCGACTTCACCGGGATGATTGGCGACCCCACCGGCAAGAATGTCACACGCAAGCCACTCACCCGCGAGGACGTGCTGGCCAATGCGCAGACGTATTCCGAGCAGGTGTTCAAGGTGCTGGATCGCGAGCGCACCGAAGTGCGTTTCAACAGCGAGTGGTTCGGCGCGATGAGTGCCGCCGACATGATCAAGCTGGCCGGCCAGCACACGGTGGCGCGGATGCTCGAGCGCGACGATTTCGCCAAGCGCTACGCGGCGCAGCAGTCCATCGCCATCCATGAGTTCCTGTATCCGCTGGTGCAGGGCTACGACTCGGTCGCGCTCAAATGCGACGTCGAACTCGGCGGCACCGACCAGAAGTTCAACCTGTTGATGGGACGCGGCTTGCAGGAGCATCACGGCCAGTCGCCACAGATCGTGCTGACCATGCCGTTGCTGGAGGGCCTGGATGGCGTCAACAAGATGAGCAAGTCGCTGGGCAACTACATCGGCATCAATGAGCCAGCCATCGACATCGTCACCAAGACCATGAAGATCGGCGACGCGTTGATGTGGCGCTGGATCGACTTGCTCAGCTTCGAGATCGGCATCGACGAGGCTGCGCGCCTGCGTGGCGACGTCGAGGCGGGCATGAATCCGCGCGACATCAAGCTGCGTCTGGCACGAGAGCTTGCGGCGCGTTTCCATGATGCGGCGCAGGCCGAGCAGGCCATCGCTGGCTGGCATGCGGCGGTGCGTGGCGAAGGCGATCTGTCGCAACTGCCGCTCAATGATGTGGCGGTGCCTGCGGAAGGTTTGCGCATTGCGGCCTTGCTGACGGCTGCGGGCATCACGCCCTCCAATGGCGAGGCCAATCGCAAGCTGAAGGAGCGCGCCGTGCGTGTCGATGGCGAAGTCTTCGAAGATGCGGCGCGGGTGTTCGCGCCGGGCTTCGAGGGTGTGCTGGCGGTGGGCAAGCGCAACTTCGCGCGGGTGCGGCTGGTGGCGGCCGCCTGATCACCCGCGGGATGGATGGTCGAAGTTCGCGCTAGCGCTTGCGCTCACGAACGGCGCAAGCCGTCAAGACTTCCCAAGCGTTGATGAAGTGGTGACAATGCGCGCCCCGCAGACGTGTCGGCAAGATCGGTGAGTTGGCGGGGCAGGAAAAAAGTCGCACGACGGGCGTTGACAGGTGTCAAAACCCGTGTATGATGGGCGGCTCCCTCGGGCTGAACGGTTTCGAGGATGGATGCGGCGCTGAGGCCAAATCCACTGATCTTTGACAGTGTGCGCAGGTGACTTGTGCGGGCGTCTGGTAGTGGACAGTTGTCCAATTGGCAGACGTTCGATCAACACCATCAATTCAAAAGTATTCGTATACGTCAGCGATGGCGTAGACACGTACAGCGAGTAATGGAGTTGGGCGATCTCTGCACTCAAAGCATAGGGAAGCAATTCCCGAAAACTTCAAGTGAAGAGTTTGATCCTGGCTCAGAGTGAACGCT
>JAFECB010000012.1 GCA_018242365.1 Pseudomonadota bacterium | reverse complement strand
GCCCAAACAGGAGAAGGTGGCAGCAGGCACAGGCGTGGTGCTGCAGCTGAATCTAGGAGCTGCACTAGCAGCAGCACCGACAGCGTCACTGCCACAGCCGGTCAATCGAGTAATCGAGCACCATGACTGATACCACGACACGCAGTATCAACTTCGACCTCACGCAGTACCCGACACTGCACGCGGCATCGTTGTCGAGCGCCTACGTGCGGTTCGTGCGCGGGCCAGCTGGTGCAGCGAAGACGAGCTGGGCATTCGTTGAACTACTGCGGCAAGCGGTGGCACAGGCACCAGCAGCTGACGGCGTCAGGTATACCAAGTTCCTTGTGGGGCGAAACACGTATCAGGTGCTGGTATCGAACACGATGGAGTCAGCGCGCAAAACGCTTGGCCCGTTGTTTGAGGCACGGGCATCCATTCCGCCGACGATCACTGGGAAGTTCGCGCTACCGGACGGGACGAAGGTAGACACCGTGTTCGAGTTCTTGTCGCTGGAGGGTGAGGAGGCGATGAATCGCCTGCTCGGTGGTGAGTGGACTGCGGCGTTCATCGACGAGTTGTCTGAGGTGCCTGAGCGGGTAGTACACGCCATCATCCGGCGTATTGGGCGATACCCGTCAAACCAGCTTGGCACGCCATCATGGGTTGGTGTGTTGGGAACAACCAATGGCCCGATTGAGAACCACTGGCTACATCAGTGGGAGCTAGGCGAGAACGCTGAGCTACTGGATGAGATCGCGGCCGAGATGGCAAAGCACACGCCGAATGCCCCCCCACGCCCATTCCTGCATGTGTTCGCCCAGCCTCCGGCACTGCTGCGCCCGACAAATCCGGACGGGAAGTGGACACCCAATCCAGCAGCGGAGAACGTGCAGAACTTGCCGGGCGGGTATGGGTACTACTTCGCCATGTTGTCTGACCCGGACCCGGCCAAGATCACGGCATACGTCGAGGGGGACTACGCCCCACTGAAACGCGGCAAGCTGGTGTACCCGCAGTTCCGGCGTGCGCTCCACGTTGTGCCGCGAGAGTCCATCCGCATCCCGGCAGGCACACCAATCGGACTGTCCTTCGATTTCGGGCGCACGCCGGTGTGCACTATTTACGTCCGCCACGCGACAGGGCGGCTGCTGATCGTCGATGAGTTGATGGGCGAGGACATGGCGGTCGAGACGTTGATGCGCGAGAAGGTGGTGCCGCGCCTCAAGCGGGACTGGCGGGCGAGCAAGATCGAGTGGGCGACGGGCGACCCTGCCGGTGAATCAGGTGGTCAAGGGCTGGAGTCATCGCCATATGAGGTGCTGTGGGAGATGGGCGTCCCCATCGAGAATCCCGGCACGAACCTCGTGCTGCCGCGCGTGAACGCCGTGGCGACGATGCTCACACGGCTCGATAGCATGGGCTTTCCACTTTTGCAGGTCACCGACAACTGCACATTCATCATCGAGGGCTTCATGCGCTCGTATATCTACGAGCAGGTTGCGCGCGGTGACCCTGATGCTGTGCGTGATACACCGACGAAATCGCATATCAATTGGGTGTCAGACCTGCAAGATGCAATTCAATACGCGGCATTACTCAATTCTGGTGACTATCTTGCCCAGAAAAAAGCGGTGCATAATCTACCGAAACTGACCAAGCGCTGGGCCTAGGAGCACGACATGCGATTCGACAAAGATACGCGGAAGATGTTGGAGCGCGAGGGTGCGCGGCTGGAAGGGCGCAATCTGCAGCAGGCCCAAACATACAACGAGCGCATGAACCAAGCGGTGGCCTTCGTCAATACCGCCCAGCAACTCGCCGTTGACGGTGAAGCGGTCTACCCCGGCGGTGACACACCAGCGCAGGACGCGCAGGTAGCTGCTCTCGCCTCAGCCCACGCCGATGTCATTATCGAGGCGCTGAAAGCGATCGCTTCCCTCGGCTTGCAGCCGTCTGGGGTGCTCGGGATTCGGCGCGAGGAACTCATGGGGCGCAACCCAATGATCGGGATGGAGGCGTACGTGCGGGCAGAACGGCTTGCAGCAGCCAGTCGGGCAGTACGTTGACCCTGTATTGAGCGCCAAGTATGCTGTCTGCGCCACAATTCCGGAGGCGGGCATGAACATGCAGCAGCGGTGCGGGTCGAAGGGGTGCGCAAAGTCCCCACCGACGCGATCCAACCAGAAGAACTGAGCAGCCAATGGCCCTCAAAGCGAAGAAGCGCAAGCTGGCAGAGCAGCTCGGCAAGTATGTCAGTGAGCGATTCGAGCGTGCGCGCGACGCGCGACGCGAGCTTTTCGACGTGCTGTCGAAGTGCGTCAGGTTGAATGACGGGTTCGTGGAGGCTGACGCTGACGGCGTCGACGTGAACCTCAACATCGTGCAACCGATCGTGCTCGGCGTGAAAGGGTTGATCGCAGATGTGTTGGCATCTACAGATGAGAAGCCCTTTACGGTAGCTGCGACGCCAGTTCCAGATTTGCCAAGTGACGTTGAAGAACGACTGGCGGCGAATATCGAGCGGGTGATGCCAGAGCTTATGGCACATCTGCCGGGGGATGATCCAGAACAAATATTCGAGCGTGCGCGTAATACTGCGATCCTCCTGATGAACCGCGAAGCATCAAAGCGTGCGCGGGCGATGGAGCGGGTGGTGTCTGACGACATCGAGGAAGGTGGCTGGAGCGCAGCGTTCAGCGATTTCCTGATGAACTACTGCACGTACCCGTATGCGGTCATCAAGGCACCAAGCCTGCGTATCAAGGCCGTGAAGCGCTGGAGCGGGCGGCAGCTTACTGTCGAGCGCACCGAAGTCAGGGCAGTCGAGAATGTAAGCCCGTTCGATTTCTACTGGTCACCGGGAGCACCGTCTGTTGCCGAAGCGGAGTACGTCATCGAGCGCCGCAACATTGGGGCAGATGAACTAATCGACCTCGCCACATCCCCGACGTACGATCTTGATCTCATCAACTACATCATTGAGCAGTACCCGGACGGACACAAAGAGCCATACGAGAGTGGTGGTGAGGCGTCACCGGTGCAAGAAGAGCAGGTGCCGAATGAGGTCGAAGTAGCACCTATCTGCGATGGCACCTACGACACCATTGGTTTCTACGGGAAGATCAAGGGTGAAATCCTCGTCGAGTTCGGTATCGACGTGGATGACCCGCGCAAGTGGTATGAGTCCGAGATTTGGTGCGTAGCGTCTATCCCGTACAAGATCGCGCTGAACCCAGACCCGATTGGCGCACGGCCTTTTCACGTGGCGAGCTATGCGGCGCTTCCGGGGCAGATGCACGGGCGGTGTCCGACGTTGATCCTAGAGGATGTGCAGCGTGTGTGCACGGCGACGGTTCGCGCGCTCGTGCGCAACATGGCGCTGGCGTCTGGTGTGATCGGTGAGGTAGACGTGAGCCGTGTTGCCGACAACGACGACCCGCGTATTTTGTATGCCAACCAGCTCCGGCTGGTGCAGGCAGGGCGGGGCACTGCATCCACGACGGCGTACCACTTCCACGACGTGAACTCCCATGCGCCTGAGCTAATGGGGGTACTCGACAAATTTCTGGCCCTTGGCTACGAGATTCTCGGTATCTCACGTGTCGCTTTCGGCTCGACGCAGGGGCTGGGCACGATTGGGCGCACGGCCGGTGGCCTGTCGCTGGTGATGAACCAGTCCTCCAAGGTCATCAAGGACGCTCTCCGTGAATTGGAGCGCCGCATCGTCGAGCCTGTGGTGCAGTCTTATGTCGACTGGAATCTGATGTTCAACCCCGACCCTTCTATCAAGGGTGACGTGCATGCCTACGCGCGTGGGGTGTCTGGGGTGATGGAGCGCGAGGCACAAGCCGACGGTCTGCAGTGGGCGCTCCAGTCCATCGTACCGTTGACGCAGGCACCGGGGCCAAACGGCCAGCCGATGATCCCGCAAGCAGCGGTCTTGCGCTTGCTGTACTCGCTATTCCAAGCCAAGGGCATCCCAACGGACGGCATCCTCCCAGACTTCGACAGCGGAGACGCAAAGGCCACCGATGCGGGCGGGGGCATTGCGCCTAACCCAGCCTTGGTGCAACAATCAGGTACGCCGAATCTACCGTTGGATAACCGTTCTGCTCCAGCGGCAGAGGCTGTCCAGAACGCAAACAGTCTGTGAGGTAGCCAGTGAGCGCTGTTCGGTGCACCGTCTTGAAGTTCACCAGTACGGTCATTCAGTGCCCGGACGATCAGCAGTTCCCGATCGAACCGATCCCGCTGGAGCCAGATGAGGGGTCAGGTACAGGCGATGGAGGCGGCGGCTAATGGCTAGTACCCTGCTCGCTTCCGATTTCACTGTGTCGCCACCCCCGATTGGCGGTGGCACCATCG
>JAFECB010000011.1 GCA_018242365.1 Pseudomonadota bacterium | reverse complement strand
GGCGACCGACTGGATGCGGAACGGTTCGATGATGGTGCGGAATTCCACGGTACTCTCCGGAAACGACGACGGCCGCCAAGCGCGGCCGCGGACAATGATGCAAACAGGTCGATGCCGTTTGTCAAATCGGTGGAATGCAGGAGCTTTGCCCGGAGTCAAGGCCGCGACGGGTGCAAGCGCATAGAATGTCCGGATGCAGGGTCATGGCGAATACAAGATGCCGGGTGGCAAGTTGGTGGTGGCGGATGTCGTCGTCACCGCCGGCGTGCTGACTGATGTGGCGATCAGTGGCGATTTCTTCCTCGAACCGGATGCAGCCCTGGCCACGATGGATGCCTCACTGCGAGGACTGCCGGCCAATGCGACAGACGATGCGCTGGCGGCTGCGGTGACGGCTGGTTTGCCGACAGACACGCGCATGTTCGGCATCAGCGCCGAAGCGGTGGCGGTGGCGGTGCGCCGCGCGATCAATGCAGGGGCCGTCGCATGAGGACGCAGTGGATCGACCACAATTGGCAGTTGATCCACGGCGGACCACAGTCCCCGGCGCTGCACATGGCGCTGGATGAAGTGATCACCGACGAGGTCGCGGCCGGTCGTCGTGCGCCGACCCTGCGTGTATGGGAATGGGCATCGTCAGCGGTGGCCATCGGGCGTTTCCAGTCCCTGCGCAATGAGGTCGACCTGGTCGCTGCGCGTCGCCACGGAATTGAAATCGTGCGCCGTGCCACCGGTGGTGGTGCGATGTTCATCGAGCCCGGCAATACCATCACCTATTCGCTGTCGGCACCGGAATCCCTGGTCGCGGGCTTGTCGTTCGAACAGTCCTACGCCTTCATGGACAGTTGGGTACTCGACGCCCTGCGTTCGCTCGGCATCGAGGCCTGGTACCAGCCACTCAACGACATCACATCCAAAGGTGGAAAGATCGCCGGTGCCGCGCAGATGCGGCGCGGCAAGGCGGTGCTGCACCACGTCACCATGGCCTACGACATCGACAGTACCAAGATGCTGCAGGTGCTGCGGATCAGCCGCGAAAAACTGTCGGACAAGGCGACCCAGAGCGCCAACAAGCGGGTCGACCCCTTGCGCAGCCAGACCGGCCTGCCGCGCGAGGACATCATCACGCGGATGATCGACACCTTTCGTTACGCCTATGGGCTGCACGACGACGTGCTGAGTGCCGATGAGCTGGCACGTGCCGAGGCTCTGGTCTGCGCAAAGTTCGGGACGCCACTGTGGACCGAGGCGGTACCGTGAGTCCTGGAACGAATCAGTCCTTTGCATGCTTGATTCGTGGCCAACCGTACATGGCTGGCGAAACCCGAGTTCATCAGGTTCCCTTGCGAGTTCGATGACGCCGGCATCACGCGCCGTCATGCACGATCAAGCAGTCAATCCATTCGATCAAGGAGCGAGACGATGTCGAACGTGACCTTTCACGGCAACCCGGTGCAGGTCGGTGGCCCGTTTCCGCAGGTGGGCCAGCAGGCCCCGGCGTTCACCCTGGTGGCCGGCGATCTGAGCGAGAAAGGCTTGGGCGATTTTGCCGGCAAGCGCAAGTTGCTGAATATCTTCCCGAGCGTGGACACCGGCGTGTGCGCGACCTCGGTGCGCCATTTCAACCGCGATGCATCCGGCCTCGATAACACTGTGGTGCTGTGCATTTCCGCCGATCTGCCATTCGCGCAGGGCCGCTTCTGCGGTGCCGAAGGCCTGTCCAACGTCAAGATGCTCTCGACCATGCGCGGCCGCGAATTCCTGCAGGACTACGGCGTCTCGCTCGACAGCGGCCCGCTGGCCGGGCTGGCGGCACGCGCGGTGGTGGTGCTCGACGAGCACGACAAGGTGCTGCACGCGCAGCTGGTACCGGAGATCGCGGAAGAGCCGGACTACGCTGCGGCGCTGGCGGCCTTGGGCTGAGGGAGACTGAAGCAGCCGTGCCTTTCGGCACGGCGGCTCGATGACCATCACGCCGCCCCGACCCATTCGGATCGGGGCGATTGCGTGCTTGCCGCTTATTTCGTGAACGTCACTTCCAGCGACATGAAGAAGCCCTCGCGTGGCGGCGTGAACACCGTCTTGTCGCGCACGTAGCGCTGGATGCAGATCCCGAGCGGTGACGTGCCCTGGCGCCAGGTCTGCTGCACCGTGCCGGCCTTCGACAGCATCAGCACGATGGTGAAGGGCGTGAAGTCATCGCGCAGGTCGTCGCGTGCGCAGGCGGCGATCCCGGCATCGAGCAGGGCGCTTTGCCGCGCCAGCATGTCCGCGTGCGTTTGGCCGGTCACGCTGGCTTCATCGGCGTCGGCGTGGCGCTTGGCATCCGCGTAGGGGATCGGCTGCACATCGGTGGGCGCGGCTGGGGTCGCGGTCTGGGCGGCCAATAGCAGCGTAGTCAGCAGGGAAACGGGCATCTCAAGACTCCTGATGTCGTGGCAATGCTTCAGCGTGCGCCGCCGCGCGGGCCACGCGGTCCGCGCGGCCCTGCACCTTGCGGACGTGCGCCGCCGGGACGCGGGCCACCATTGGGGCGCGGACCACTCGGGCGTGCACCTGCGGGACGTGGTGCGCCACCCGGACGCGGGCCGCCAGCACCATAGGGGGCGCCACCATTCGGACGCGGACCACCACCGCCCGGACGCGGGCCGCGCGGCGAACCCGGACGCGGCGTGCCGGCATAGGCACCGCCGCCACCTTGTGCGTGGTCGGAGGGGAAGTAGGGCGCATTGCCGGGATGGCCATACGGACGTGCGGGACGCGGTGGGCGGGCATCGCCTGCTGGCGCGCCTGCGCCGCCGCGTGGGGTGAATTTCTTCGGGCCACGGCCTCCTGGATTTCGGTGCCCGCTGGGCCCGGTATCCACGCCATCGGGCACATACCAGGTCCGCATCGCGGCCGGGTTCTCAGCGCGCTGTTCGCCGGGCTTCATCCGCTGGCCGGGCTGGCGCGGGCCCTTGACCTTCAGGCGCTTGTTGGCCTGGTTGGCGGCTTGCTCGCCGCTGACGGTCAGGCCGCCGCTGGGTTTGCGACCACCGCGACGACCCCGATCCTCGCGCATATTGTCGAAACGACGCAGTTCGCGTCCTTCATCGGCGGTATTGTGGCCACCGACATAACCATGCCCGCGCGCACCGCCGGCGACCACGGTCTTGTTGGCCTTGCGCTGGCCGAGCACCGGCATCAGGGTCAGTGCCGAGGGCGCGCCGTCGTCCAGCCCCAGCGACTTGCGCAGGGCATCGACCTCGGCCTGTGGCAATTCCTGAGTGTGCCCGCGCAGCAGCGGTTGCGGCAGCCGCACCTCGCCATGGCGGATGCGCTTCAGGCGCGACACCTGGCAGCCCTGCGACTCCCACAGCCGGCGCACTTCACGGTTGCGGCCTTCCTTCAGCAGCACGCGGAACCAGTCGTGGCGGCTTTCTTCCGGCATGTTGGAGCCGCCGATGCGCTCGATCTCGTCGAACTTCGCCGGCCCGTCTTCCAGCGCGACGCCGCGGGCGAGGCGATCCACCAATTTGTCGCTGACGTTCTCTTCGCCTTCCGGTGCACGCACGCGGCAGACGTATTCGCGCTCGATCTCGTGCGAGGGATGCATCATCGCGTTGGCCAGCTCGCCGTCGGTGGTGAGCAGCAACAGGCCGGTGGTGTTGATGTCGAGTCGGCCGATCGCGATCCAGCGCGCACCCTTCAGCACCGGCAGGGTGTCGAAGATGGTCGGGCGACCTTCCGGGTCTTCACGCGTGGTGATTTCGCCTTCCGGTTTGTTGTACATCAGCACGCGCGCGGCGTCGGTCAAGGCACTGGCAACGAACGTCTTGCCGTCGATCTCGATCTTGTCGCCGCCGGTCACGCTCATGCCGGTGCGCGCCGGCTCGCCATTGACGATGACCTTGCCGTCGGCGATGCGCTGCTCCAGTGCGCGGCGCGAGCCTAGGCCGGCCTGTGCCAGCACCTTGTGCAGGCGTTCTTCGATGCGCGCGGCGGCGTCGGGTTTGCCCTTCAGGCTCAGTGGGCGGCGGGGGGTGTCATTCGTGCTCATGATCGCTCTGCTCCGACGATGCGGCAGTCGCGTCGTCTCGTTGGTTGTCGTCGTTCGAAACGGGGTCAGAGACCATTTCTGCCCCGGGGTTGTCGTCGGTTTCAGGTGGATTGTCGGAATCGTTTTCTGACCCCGCTTCAGTTGGCAGGGTCATGCCGGCAATCGGCAGTTGCGGCTCCAGCTCGCTGAAGTCCTTGAGTTCCGAAAGCGGCGGCAATTCGTCCAGCCGCTTCAATCCGAAGTAATCGAGGAAGCCGCGGGTGGTCGCCAGCAACTCGGGCTTGCCGGGCACGTCGCGGTGGCCGACGACGCGGATCCAGTCGCGTTCTTCCAACGTTCGGATGATGTTGCTGTTGGTGGTCACGCCGCGGATCTGCTCGATCTCGCCGCGGGTGATCGGCTGCCGGTAGGCGATCAGGGCCAGCACTTCGAGGGTGGCGCGGCTGTATTTGGTCTGGCGCTCGGTCCACAGGCGCGCCACCCAGGGGTGCACGTCGGCCTGGACCTGATAGCGCCAACCCGAGGCGACCTCCACCAGTTCCACGCCGCGACCCGCGCAGGCGGACTGCAATTCCAGCAGCGCCGCTTCCACGCTGCCGTCCGGGGCCGGTTCGTCGAGCGGGAACAGGCCTTTGAGCTGGACCAGGGCAAGCGGCTGGTTGGCCGCCAGCAGCGCCGCTTCGACGATGCGGGTGACGAGGCTTGGATCAATATCTGTCATGCGCACGGGCCTTGTGGTCGTGGCGGGCATCGCCCGGCTGTGCGGGTATCGTGGTCAATTGCGGTCATGTCACTGTCTCCGTACCGCCAGCGTCGTCGTCGAACTCGCTGACGAGATCATCCATCGACGCCGTTGCGTCGTCCGAGGCCAGCGACTTGACGTAGATCGGTGCGAGCGCAGTGCCTTCGTCGCCAGCCTGCTCCTGCACGACGTCGATCAGCTGTTCCTTGGCGAGGGTCAGCAAGCCGAGGAAGGTGACCACCACGCCCAGACGGCCTTCTTCCGGCGTGAACAGGGTTTCGAAGCGGTGGAATGCGCCATCGGACAGGCGTTCCAGCAATTCACCCATGCGCTGGCGCACGCTCAGGGCGTCGCGGCGGATGGCGTGCTGGGTGAACAGTTCGGCGCGCTGCAGGACTTCGTGCAGGGCCAGCAGCATCTCGCGGATGTCCACCTGCGGTGGCAGCCGCACCACTGCACGATCCGGCACGAAGGCGGACACGACAGCCGTGTCGCGCTCCTGCCGCGGCAGCGTGTCGAGGTCTTCGGAGGCCTTGCGGTAGCGTTCGTATTCCTGCAGACGGCGCACCAGATCGGCGCGCGGGTCTTCTTCGTCGCCCTCGGTCCCGGCCGGGCGCGGCAACAGCATCCGCGATTTGATCTCGGCCAGGATCGCGGCCATCACCAGGTATTCGGCAGCCAGTTCGAAACGCAGCTCGTGCATCGCCTGGATGTAATCGACGTACTGGCGAGTGATCTCGGCAACAGGAATGTCGAGGATGTCCAGGTTCTGCCGGCGGATCAGGTAAAGCAGCAGGTCGAGCGGGCCTTCGAAGGCTTCGAGGATGATTTCCAGCGCATCCGGCGGGATGTACAGATCCTTCGGGATTTCCGACAAAGGCTGGCCGAGCACCACCGCCAGCGGCATTTCCTGCTGCTGGGGCGGGGCATTGCTGGTGCCGTTGTTGGCCGCGGCCACGGTGTCGCTGCGGGTTTCAGGTGTCATCGGTTGGCGGCCCCCTCCGGGCCACGCCTGCTACGCAAAGGCCCGGATGGGCCTGGGTTGCTGTCTTCGCCACGCGCTGACGGCGCGGCCGGTGGGCCCCGTCAACGGATCGATGGCATGCATTCGCCGGGTCGGCGGGCACCTGCGGCCAGTGGCCGAACGGCGCACGCCCGCAAGACCGGGCGGGAAACGTACAAGCTAGCCTACGCATTCGGTGCCGGGCTGTCCACTGGGCGTCGTTACAATGGCCGGCAACGATTCATGGAGTCAGTCGATGTGGTACGTGATCGAAGGCTATGACGGTCCGGACGTGTTGGCGCGGCGGAAGGCGGCACGTGCCGAACATCTGGCGCGCTTGGTTGCGCTTCGCGATGAAGGCCGCCTGTTGCTGGCCGGGCCTTGCCCGGCCATCGATGCCGAGGATCCGGGTCCGGCGGGCTTCCAGGGCAGCGTGGTCATCGCCCAGTTCGCCTCGCTGGAGGATGCGCGTGCCTGGGCCGATGCCGATTCGTATTGCGCTGCGGGCGTCTATCAGCGCGTGGACGTGCGCCCGTTCTGCAAGGTGTTGCCGTGAACGAAGGTTGGACCGAAGCCGACATCCCGCGCCTGAACCCGGGTCGGATCGCGCGCATGCGGGCCTTGCTCGAAGCGGCATTGGCACCCGTCTGCCTCGATATCGTCGATGACAGCCATCGCCACGCCGGCCATGCCGGCAGCCGTGGCGGGCAGGGACATTTCAGCGTCGCCATCGTCAGTGCGGCCTTCGAAGGCAAGTTTCCGGCAGCGCGGCATCGGCTGGTGTACGCCGCGCTCGGCGAGCTGCTGCAGACCGATATCCATGCCCTCTCGATTCAAGCGCAGACGCCGGACGAGGCGGGCTGAGGGTCGCTATACTCCTCGATCATCCGGGCTGGTGTTGTCCTCAACAACCACGTTGAAACAACGAGTTACGGTAATCATTTAAGCTGAAATATCATGCGACACCGCGGGTGTCGCGAAGGTTCGCGACCGCCGCATGCGCCTGTCCACCATCAAGCTGTCCGGCTTCAAATCGTTCGTCGACCCGACCACCCTGCATCTGCCGACCAATATGACCGGCATCGTCGGTCCCAACGGTTGCGGCAAGTCCAACATCATCGATGCGATCCGTTGGGTCATGGGCGAATCGGCCGCCAGCCGCCTGCGCGGTGATTCGCTGACCGACGTGATCTTCTCCGGCAGCAGCGCGCGCAAACCGGTGTCGCAGGCCTCGGTGGAGCTGATCTTCGACAACGCCGACCACGCGATCACCGGCGAGTACGCGGCGTTCAACGAGATCTCGGTCAAGCGCACGGTCGGCCGCGACGGCCAGAGCAGCTATTACCTCAATGGCGGCAAATGCCGCCGGCGCGACATCACCGACCTGTTCCTCGGCACCGGCCTGGGTCCACGCAGCTACTCGATCATCGAGCAGGGCATGATCTCGCAGGTGATCGACGCACGCCCGGAGGAATTGCGCGTCTATCTGGAAGAAGCCGCCGGCATTTCCAAGTACAAGGAACGCCGCAAGGAAACCGAGACCCGCATTCGCCACACCCGCGAAAACCTTGATCGCCTGACCGACCTGCGCGACGAAGTCGACAAGCAACTGCAGCACCTGTCGCGGCAGGCCAAGCAAGCCGAGCAGTACACCGCCTTGCAGGAACGCCGTCGTGAAAAGGATGCGCAATGGCGGGCGCTGGAATTCCGCACCCTGGATGCACAGTTGCAGGCCTTGCGCGCAGGCTTGTTGCGCGATGAGACGCGGTTGGAGGAACTGGTCGCCGGGCAGCGTCGCGCCGAAGCTGCCTTGGAAACAGGTCGCGCACAACGTGAAGGGGCCAGCGATGCGCTGAATCAGGCGCAGGCTGCGGTTTACGAGGCCAGCAGCGCGTTGGCCCGGATCGAACAGCAGATCGCACACCAGAAAGAGCTGGCCACGCGTCTGCAACGCGCCCGCGATGAAGCCGGCAGTGCGCTGGATGAACTGGGCGGACAGATTGACAGCGACAACCTGCGTCTGGGGCAGTTGCGGTCCGCGGTGGACGAGGCCGCACCGCGCCTGGAACAGCTGCAGGGCGAAGACCATGCGCGCCAGCAGGCGCTGCGGGCGAGCGAAACCGAATTGGCCGATTGGCAGCAGCGCCGCGACGCGCATGCACGCGAACAGGCGGAGGCCGCGCGGTCCGCCGACGTGGAGCGCACCCGCATCGAACATCTGGATCGCCAGATCCTCGACGCCGGCAATCGCATCCAGAAGCTGGGCGATGAGCGCGGCGGTCTGGATCTGGAGGCGCTGGCTGCAGCACTGTCGGCACTTGAAGCCGAATGTGCCACTGGCAAAACCACGGTGCAGACACTGACCGCGCAGGTTGAAAGCGGCCGCGCCAGCAGTGCGCAAGTGCAGGAACGGCAACGGCAATTGCAGGGCGAACAGGCCGAGTTGCGCAAGCGCGTGCAGGCGGCGCGCGGCCGTCTGGCCTCGCTGGAAACCCTGCAAGCGGCGGCGCTTGGGCAGGAAGCCGGGGCCGGCGCACGTTGGCTGCAGGCGCACGGGCTGGGCGATGCGGCGCGGGTCGGCGAACGGCTGGAAGTCGAGGCCGGCTGGGAAGTGGCGGTTGAAGCCGCGCTCGGTCAGTGGATCGAAGCTGCGGTGGTGGCAGCAGTGGACGGCAACTTCGATTCCAGTTTGATCGATGCCTTGTCGGACTTGGGCGAGGGACGCGTGGCGCTGGTCGCCGAGGGTGGCGAAGCTGCCTGTCCGGACACGTCGCTGGCGATCAAGGTGCGCGGGCCGGGCGCGATCCGGCAAATGCTCGCGCGGGTGCACGTGGCCGAAGATCTTGCGCAGGCACGCGACCTGCTCAGCCGTATCCCGGCTGGCGATTGCGCAATCACCCGCAGCGGCGAACGGTTGGGTGCTGGTTGGGCGCAGGCGTCGCACGCGGATGCCTCGCGTCAGGGCGTGCTGCTGCGTGAGAAGGACATCCGCAACCTGCGGCAATCGGTCGATGCCGACGCGACGCGTGAAGCGGAACTGGAAGCGGAGCTGGCGCGCCTGCGCGATGCGCTGCGCGAGGCGGAGCTGCAGCGCGAGGACGCCCAGCGCCAGCTCTACATCGCCCACCGTGGCCTGTCGGAATCCTCGGGCCGCTTGCAGAGTGCGCAGGGTCGGCTTGACGGTGCTCGCACCCGAATCGAGCGGATCGATGCCGAGCACGCGCAACTCGATGCCGGCTTGCAGGAGCATCACACCGCGGTGGGCGCGGCGCGGCTGCGGCTGGATGCGGCAGTGGGCCGCATGGGTGAGCTGGAATCGGTGCGGGTTGCTTTCGACACGGAGCGCCAGACCCTGGTCGCTGGACGCGAAAGTGCGCGCGAAGCCGCACGCCAGTCACGCGAGGCAGCCTATGCCTTGGCGCTGTCGCTGGAAACCCAGCGCGCGCAGATGCAGGCACTGGTGCAAGCACTGCAACGGATGGACAGCCAGCGCGGCCAACTCGGCACCCGGCTGGAAGACCTGGCCAGCCAATTGGTCGATGGCGGCACCCAGGCCGGCACGCTGGAAGGCGACCGCCAAGCGGCGCTGGGTGCGCGTGTGCAGGCCGATCAGGCGTTGGCGCTGGCGCGGGCCGCGCTGGACGAGATCGATGGCGAATTGCGCACACAGGAACAACAGCGCCAGCACTGCGATGCGCAGGCGCTGGAACAGCGTGAGGCGATCGGCCAGCGTCGGCTGGAGCAACAGGCGTTGGCATTGAAGGCCGACCAATTCAGCGCCGCCATCGCGGCTGCCGGATACACGATGGAGACCGTGCTGGCGGAGATTCCCGAGGATGCCGTCCCCGCTGCGTGGGAACAGGCGGTGCAGGAGCTGGACGGCAAGTTGCGCCGGCTTGAGCCGGTGAACCTCGCCGCGATCGCCGAGCACGCCGAGGCCGCCAAGCGCAAGGACTATCTGGATGCGCAAAACGCGGATTTGACCGCGGCGCTGGAGACGCTGGAAGACGCGATCCGCAAGATCGACCGCGAAACCCGCAGCCGCTTCAAGGACACCTTCGATCGCGTCAACAGCGGTATCCAGGAACTCTATCCGCGCCTGTTCGGTGGCGGCCATGCCTATCTGGAACTCACCGGCGAGGATCTGCTGGATACCGGTGTCACCATCATGGCGCGGCCGCCCGGCAAGCGCGTGTCCAATATTTCGTTGCTCTCCGGTGGCGAGAAGGCGATGACTGCGGTGGCGCTGGTGTTCTCGATCTTCCGCCTCAATCCGGCCCCGTTCTGCCTGCTCGACGAAGTCGATGCGCCGCTGGACGAGGCCAATGTCGGTCGCTTCACCGCGATGGTCAGCGAGATGAGCGAGGCGGTACAGTTCCTGTTCGTGACCCACAACAAGGCCACCATGGAAGCCGCCAAGCAGCTCTCGGGCGTGACCATGCGCGAGCCCGGCGTGTCACGACTGGTGTCGGTGGACCTTGCGGAAGCCGCGCGTCTGGCGGGCGCGGTATGAGCACGTATTCGAGGAGGATTGGGAAGGATGTCTGAGTCCGAACTGTTCCTGTTGCGCGTCGGCATCGCGGTGGCGATGGCGGTGTTGCTGGGTGCGATCATCTATTTCGGCCGCGGCCACAAGGGCGCGCGCGACCTTCGCGAGGCACGCCGCAATGGCGGTGATGCCGGTGATCGGCAAGAGCCTTCGCTGGGCGACCAATTGGCCGACAGTTGGGGCAAGGCCCCCGCCCAGCAGTCCGAATTGCCGTTGCCGGATCAGGCACCTGCAGAGGAGCCAGGTCGTCGCGTCAACGAAAATTACGACAAGATCGTGGCGCTGTACGTGGCGGCCAAGGCCGGCAACCTGCTGCGCGGGCAGGACATCATGGTGGCAGCGGAGAAGGCTGGTCTCACCTACGGTTACATGGGCGTTTACCACCGTCTTGTCGATGGTCGCCCGGATGCCGGTCCGATTTTCAGCGTGGCAAACATCATCAAGCCCGGCAGCTTCGACCTGTCGCAGATGGCCGAACTGGAAACCCCGGCGCTGGCTTTCTTCCTGACCTTGCCGGCACCGGTCGCGGCGCTGGATGCGTGGGAAACCATGGAGCCGGCGGCGCAGCGCATGGCCGGCCTGCTGGATGGCGTGGTGCTGGATCAGGAGCGCAATGCGCTGGGCCGTCAACGCATCCAGCACATTCGCGAAGAATTGCGTGGCTATGATCGCCAGCATGCGGTACCGCCGCTGGGCAAGCCGACGCGCTGGTGATGCAATCGGCCCGTTTCTTCAGGAGTGGGCCGTAAACTCTCGGGATGCAAACCGTCGCTGCCGAACGCATCACCGAACTCCGTCGCCGCATCGCTGACGCCAACCGGCGTTATCACGAAGAAGACGCGCCGGACATCACCGATGCGCAGTACGACGCGCTGGTGCGTGAACTCGAAGCGCTGGAGCGCGAGCATCCCGAATCGGTGGATGCCGATTCGCCGACGCGTAAAGTGGGTTCTGCTCCATCCGGCCGCTTTGCCCCGGTGCAGCACGCGGTGCCGATGCTGTCGCTGGGCAATGCCTTCAGCGATCCGGAGCCCCAACCGGGCATCGATGCCGACAAGGAAGTACGTGATTTCGTGCGTCGGATCGAGGAAGGGTTGGATCGACGCGATCTGGTGTTCTCGGTCGAGCCGAAGTTCGACGGCTTGGCGATCAGCCTGCGCTACGAGGATGGCGTGTTCGTGCAGGGCGCGACCCGTGGTGACGGCAGCACCGGCGAGGATGTCACCGCCAATCTGCGCACGATCGCCGTCATCCCCAGGCATCTGCAGGGAGAGGGCTGGCCGCAGGTGCTGGAAGTGCGCGGCGAGGTCTACATGGCGCGGGCCGATTTCGAGCGCTGGAACGAACATGCCCGCCTGCACGACGGCAAGGTGCTGGCCAATCCACGCAATGGCGCGGCGGGCTCGTTGCGGCAGCTGGATCCTGCTGTCACTGCGCAGCGACCGTTGAGTTTCTACGCCTATGGCATCGGCGAGGTGAGTGGCGAGGCGCTTGCAGACACCCATTCGGCCACGCTGGCGAGGTTGCGTGATTGGGGCTTCCCGGTCAGCGATCTGGCAGGTGTGGTGCAGGGCGTGGAGGGTCTGTTGGGCTACTACCGACGAATCGGTGCCGCGCGCGACGATCTGCCATTCGACATCGATGGCGTGGTCTACAAGCTCGACGACTACGCCGGCCAGCGCGCGTTGGGCTTCGTCGCGCGCGCGCCGCGCTGGGCGATCGCGCACAAGTTCCCGGCGCAGGAACAGGCCACCTTGCTGGAATCCATCGAAACCAGCGTCGGCCGCACCGGCGCGGTCACGCCCTGGGCCTTGATGCGGCCGGTGCAAGTTGGCGGCGTCACCGTCACCCGCGCCACGTTGCACAACGCCGACCATGTGGCGCGACTGGATGTGCGCAATGGCGATACCGTGATCGTGCGCCGCGCCGGCGACGTCATCCCGGAAGTAGTGCAGGTAGTGCCGGACCAGCGTCCGCCGGGTACGCAGCCGTGGCGGATGCCGGCCACATGCCCGGTCTGCGGTGCAGAGGTGGTACGCGAGGAAGGCGCGGCGGTGTGGCGCTGCTCGGCCGGTTTGAGCTGCCCGGCGCAGCGGGTGCAGGCGGTATTCCACTTCGCCTCGCGGCGGGCAATGGACATCGACGGGCTGGGCGAGCGCCATATCGAATCGCTGTCCGAATTCGGCTACCTGCAGGATGTCTCCGACCTGTATCGGCTGACACTGGATGACCTGCTGGAAATGAAGCGTCGTGCCGATGAGCGTGACGGGAGCACGCCGGACACGGTCAAGGCCGGCAAGGTCGCGAGCAAGTGGGCGGACAACCTGATCGCAGCGATCGACCACAGCCGCGACACCACCCTGGCGCGCTTCCTGTTCGCGCTCGGCATCGAGCATGTCGGCGAAAGTACCGCCAAGGCCTTGGCGCAGTGGTTCGGCGATCTGGCGTTGATTCGTCATCTGCCGTGGCCACTGTTCAAGCGCGTGCCCGATATCGGTGGTGAAGTGGCGCGCGCGATCGGCCATTTCCTCGACCAGCCCGGAAACCAGCAGGTGATCGACCGCCTGCTGGAGAGGGGTGTGCGCATCGGTGACACGCATCCGCCAAAGGTGATCCTGCGCGAAGGGCTGGACTTGGCGAGCCTGCTCACCGATCTGGAGATCCCGAAGCTCACCGCGTTGCGTGCCACCCAAATGGGCACGGCATTTGCCGATGCGCAGGCCTTGCTGGATGCGCCCACACACGCATTGATCACGTCCGGATTGCCTGCGGATACCGCATCGGCATTGGTCGATTGGCTGGAGAATCCGGCCAACGCAAAGTTGCTGTTGCGCTGCGCGCAGGCACAGCAAGACCTGCGTGATCGCTTGCCCGCGCAGGTTGAAGCCGTTGCACGGCCGCTGGATGGCAAGACCGTGGTGCTGACCGGCACCCTGGCCTCGATGGGGCGCGACATCGCCAAGGAAAAGCTCGAAGCCCTGGGCGCGAAAACGGCGGGCAGCGTGTCGAAGAAAACCTCGTTCGTGGTTGCGGGCAGTGAGGCGGGTTCCAAATTGACCAAGGCCGAGGAACTCGGCGTCGAGGTTTGGGACGAGGCGCGCTTGCTGACCTTCCTGGCCGCACACGCATGAACCGCTTCCAGCCCGGTCCGGGTTGGCGCGATGACATCGCCGAAGATGCGGTGTGGACACCTTCGGCAAGTCGCGATGCCCTGCGCCTGCGCGCCTGGCTCAATCGGCTGGTGCGCGAATTCTTCCACGCCCGCAATGTGCTGGAAGTGGAAACGCCAGTGCTGTCGCTGGCTGGCAATACAGAACCGAACATCGCCTCGTTCTCGCTGGAGTTTTCCGGACGCACCGACGGCGCGCCGCGCACGCGCTGGTTGCGCACCTCGCCCGAATTCGCGCTCAAGCGCCTGCTGGCGGCGGGAATCGGCGATTGCTACGAATTGGGGCGGGTGTTCCGCGATGGCGAGGCTGGTGGGCGTCACAACCCGGAATTCACCATGCTGGAGTGGTATCGCGTCGGCTGGGACCATCTGCGACTGCTCGATGAGACGGTCGAACTCGTGTGCGCTGCGCTGGCGCTGGTCGGGCGTGAGGCCGCCGTCCGTGTGACCACCTTTCGCGAGCTGTATCGGCAACAGCTCCAGCTTGACCCATTCACCGCAGATCTCGATACCCTGCGCAATGCACTGGGCGAGGTGCAGATCGCAGACGAGGACCTCAGTCGCGATGACTGGCTTGACCTGTTGATGACCCATCGCCTGCAGCCGTTCTTCGACACCGATCAACTGCTGGCCGTGCACGACTGGCCGGCCTCGCAGGCCGCGCTGGCACGTATCCGCAACGACGATCCGCCGGTCGCCGAACGCTTCGAGCTGTACCTCGGGCCGCTGGAACTGGCCAATGGGTATCACGAACTATGCGACCCGTTGGAGCAGCGGACACGCTTCGTGCGCGATGCCAGTGTGCGTGTGCAGCGCGGCTTGCCTGCTGTCCCGATGGATAACGCCTTGCTCGCGGGCCTTCAGCACGGGCTGCCGGATTGTGCTGGCGTGGCCTTGGGCGTGGACCGGCTATTGATGGCGATGCTGGGGACGCAGCGCATCGCGGATGTGCTGGCCTTCGCCTTCGCCCGCGCCTGAATCGGCGCCAAAGGCCTGGTGGTCGGGGATTTGATTTTTCGGCATCGGGATGGCACAACGAAACCGTCGCAGCGGCAATCCTGCTGCGAAGGTCGGCAGAATGCGCCGGCAAGGCTTGGGTCGCCCCGAAACGGCCCGTATCCGGATCAACTTGGGAGGGTCGATTCATGCAAACCACGCTCGCTTCGCTTTCCGCCATTGCCGCACTCGCGGGGATCGGCCTGTTCGCATCCGCTTCCGCCTCGGCGCAGTACTACGATGGCTATCGGGGCAATGGCGGCATTGTTCGCTGCGAGTCGATCGATGGCCGCAGCCGAGAGTGCGCGACCGGTGGTGGTCGGGTCAGGCTCGAACGCCAGATTTCCGATGCCCCCTGCATCGAGGGCCGATCCTGGGGCGAGACACGCGGAGGTGTCTGGGTGGCACAAGGCTGCCGCGCCGATTTCCGGGTGTCTGGATACGGCGGCGGACATGGCGGTGATTATGGCGATCGCGACGACCGCAACGTGGTGCGCTGCGAATCGAACGACGGGCGTTACAACCGTTGCGCCGTGTACGGCCGTGGCACGCCCAGGCTGATCCGGCAGATTTCCAATGCACCCTGCATCGAGGGCAGCAGCTGGGGTGCGGACCGCAACAGCATCTGGGTGGCGCGTGGCTGCCGCGGCGATTTCGCCAGTGGCCGCGGCGATTGGGGCGGTTCGGGCTGGGACAATTCCGGCTATGGCGGACGCGTGTTCCGCTGCGAATCGAACAATGGGCGCACCCAGGAATGCCCGGCCAATGTGCGCTCCGGTGTCCAGCTGATCCGCCAATTGTCGAACGCGCCGTGCATCCAGGGTCGCAGCTGGGGCTACGGCCGGGTTGGCATCTGGGTCTCGAACGGCTGCCGCGCGGAGTTCCGCAGCTACTGACCGCCAGTCTGCACCGAAGTATGTCGAAGCGCCCGGTCTCCAATGGCCGGGCGCTTCGTGTTGAAATGGTGCGATGACCGCGACCAACATCGATTACGACCGCTACGACCATGTGCGCCCGCTGCGCTGGACCGGCGTGGCACTGGAATTGCTTGATCAGCGCGTGTTGCCGTTCAAGCAGGAATATCGCGCATTCAACGGCAGCGATGCCGTGGCCGGAGCCATCCATGATCTGGTGGTGCGTGGTGCGCCGGCAATCGGGATCGCCGCGGCCTGGGGCGTGGTGTTGGCCGCACGTGACGTGCAGGCAGCATCAGGCACAGAGGCGCTGCAACAGCTGGAACCGGCCCTGCAACGGCTGAACGCATCGCGCCCGACAGCCGTCAACCTGGCCTGGGCCTTGGCGCGGATGCGGCGTGTACTGGCGTCGGCAGGTGGTGATTGGCAGCAGGTGCTGGAACGGGAAGCAGGGGCAATCGAAGCCGAAGACCTCGCCGCCAATCGCCGCATGGGCAGTCTGGGTGCCGCACTGATTGCCCCCGGCAGCGGTGTGCTGACCCATTGCAATACCGGCTCGCTGGCCACGGCCGGCTTCGGCACTGCGCTTGGCGTGATCCGCGCCGGCGTGGCCGAGGGCCGCATCACGCGCGTGTTCGCCACCGAAACCCGGCCATGGAATCAGGGCGCACGCCTGACCGTGTGGGAGCTGCAGCAGGATGACATTGATGCCACCCTGATCGCCGATTCCGCGGCCGCGCACCTGCTGCGCAGCGGGGCGGTGCAGTGGGTGGTGGTCGGCGCGGACCGGATCTGCGCCAATGGCGATGTTGCCAACAAGATCGGCACCTGCCAGCTCGCCATCGTGGCGCGCCACTATGGGGTGAAGTTCATGGTGGTGGCGCCCTCGTCCACGGTCGACATTGCGACCAGCGACGGCGATCAGATCGAGATCGAGGAACGCGATCCGGCCGAGCTGCTCAGTGCCCGTGGCGAGCGCACGGTGGCCGAAGGCGTGCGCGCGTGGAACCCGGTGTTCGACGTCACGCCGCACGGGTTGATCGACGCCATCGTCACCGAACAGGGCGTGCTCGAACGCCCCGATGCGGATCGCATGCGCCAGTTCCACGGCGGCTGAAAGCGCAAGGCTCGCAGGCGTCCTTCCGGGTGCTTTGAACGGCCCGGAATGGTACAATTCCGCAACTCAGGAACCCCCGCGTAACCCGCATGCGGACTTGCTTTTCGCAGTCCCCGCCTGCGTGTTGGGCGGCAACAGGAAAACGGACGCACGATGGGCGATCTCGCGCAGGAAATCATCCCGGTCAAGCTCGAAGACGAGATGCGCCGCAGCTACCTCGATTACGCGATGAGCGTGATCGTCGGCCGTGCACTCCCCGATGTCCGTGACGGTCTCAAGCCGGTGCATCGGCGCGTGCTGTTCGCGATGAACGAGCTGGGCGCGCACAGCAACAAGCCCTATTACAAATCCGCGCGCATCGTCGGTGACGTGATCGGTAAATACCATCCGCACGGCGACCAGTCGGTGTACGACACTCTGGTGCGCATGGCGCAGCCGTTCTCGCTGCGCTACCTGCTGGTGGACGGGCAGGGCAACTTCGGTTCGATCGACGGTGACAACGCCGCGGCGATGCGTTACACCGAAGCGCGGATGTCCAAGCTCACCCACGAGCTGATGGCCGACATCGACAAGGAAACGGTCGATTTCCAGCCCAATTACGACGAGAAGGAGCTCGAGCCCACGGTCATGCCGACCCGGGTGCCGAACCTGCTGGTCAATGGTTCGGCCGGTATTGCCGTCGGCATGGCCACCAATATCCCGCCGCACAACCTCGGCGAGGTGGTGGATGCACTGCTGGCGCTGATCGACGATCCGCAGATCGACATCGACAGCCTGATGGCCTACATCCCGGGCCCGGATTTCCCCACCGGCGGCATCATCAATGGCACCGCCGGCATCCAGTTGGCCTATCGCACCGGCCGTGGCCGGGTGCGGATGCGCGCCAGGACCGAGATTGAAGTGGCCGACAACGGCCGCGAAGCCATCATCGTCACCGAAATCCCCTATCAGGTGAACAAGGCGCGGTTGATCGAGAAGATCGCCGAGCTGGTCAAGGACAAGAAGATCGAGGGCATCGGCGAGCGCCGCGATGAGTCCGACAAGGACGGCATGCGGATCTACATCGAGATCAAGCGTGGCGAGTCGGCGGAGGTGGTGCTCAACAACCTCTACCAGCAGACCCAGATGGAGTCGGTGTTCGGGATCAACATGGTGGCGCTGGTCGATGGCCGCCCGAAGTTGCTGAACCTGAAACAGTTCCTCGAAGCCTTCGTGCGCCACCGCCGCGAAGTGGTCACCCGCCGCACTATCTTCGAATTGCGCAAGGCGCGTGCCCGCGCCCATGTGCTGGAAGGCCTGACCGTCGCGCTGGCCAACATCGACGCGATGATCGAGCTGATCAAGACTTCGGAAAACCCGCAGGTCGCCAAGGAGCGCATGCTGGCGCGCACCTGGCCGCCGGGCCTGGTCGGCAGTCTGCTGGCTGCTGCCGGCGCGGAGGCAAGCCGTCCGGAGGGATTGCCGGAGGGAGTTGGCCTGGTCGAGGGTGGTTACCAACTCACCGACACCCAGGCCCAGCAAATCCTCGAAATGCGCCTGCATCGCCTGACCGGGCTGGAGCAGGACAAGCTGACCGACGAATACCGCCAGTTGCTGGAGGAGATCGCCGGTCTGATCCGCATCCTCGAGGATGCCGAGGTGCTGCTGGAAGTCATCCGTACCGAACTGCGTGCGCTCAAGGCGGAGTTTGGCGATGAACGCCGCAGCGAGATCCGTGCCTCGGAGGAAGACCTCGACATCCTCGACCTGATCGCGCCGGAAGACGTGGTGGTGACCCTCTCGCACGCGGGTTACGTCAAGCGCCAGCCGGCCACCAGCTATCGCGCCCAGCGCCGTGGCGGCCGCGGCCGCAATGCGGCGGCGACGCGTGATGAGGATTTCATCGAGCAACTCTGGCTGGTCAATACCCACGACACCCTGCTGACCTTCACCAGCAGCGGGCGGGTGTTCTGGCTGCCGGTGCACCAGATCCCGGAAGCCGGGCCGAATGCGCTGGGCCGGCCGATCGTCAACTGGATCCCGCTGGAAGCCGGCGAGAAGGTGCAGGCGGTGCAGCCGGTGCGCGAATACGAGGAAGGCAAGTTCGTGTTCTTCGCCACCAAAAACGGTACGGTGAAGAAGACCCCGCTGACCGAATATGCCTACCAGCTGCAGCGCGGCAAGATCGCGATCAACCTCGCCGAAGGCGATGCCCTGGTCAATGCCGAGCTGTCGGACGGCACCCGCGACATCATGCTGTTCGCCAGCAATGGCAAGGCCGTGCGCTTTGCCGGCGAGACCGTGCGGCCGATGGGTCGCACTGCCACCGGCGTGCGCGGGATGAAGCTGGCCGACGGCGAAAGCGTGGTCAGCCTGATCGTGCTCGAGGGCGAGGGCGACATCCTGACCGCCAGCGAGAACGGCTACGGCAAGCGCACCGTGCTCGACGAGTTCCCGCGCAAGGGCCGCGGCACCCAGGGCGTGATCGCGATGAAGACCAGCGAGCGCAACGGCGCGCTGGTCGGCGCGATCCAGCTGTCCGACCATCACGATGTCCTGCTCATCTCCGATGGCGGCACCCTGGTGCGCACGCCCGCCTCCGCGATTTCGCAAGTGGGCCGCAATACCCAGGGCGTGACCCTGATGCGGCTGGGCGAGGGCGAGAAACTGCAAGCGGTTGAACGGCTGGATGCCTCGCTGGACGAGGACGAAGCTGGTAGCGCCGATGTCAGTGTGACGCCATAGGTTCAAGACGGGGCTTGGACGTTTCTGCGTGTCATCCCGGCGAAAGCCGGGATGATGGCTTGGTCGGTGCAGCCATCAGGTCGAATCGGCCGAACCGGGCTACTGCTTCGGCCACAACATCGTTTGATCCACGGCTGACGTAATGCCTGCGACGGCAATATCGCCATCGCGCGAATCAAACCTGTCTGCTTGCTGATCCCCCATTGACGGGGGACTCGTCGTCGCGTCCGGTTGCAGTGACTTTTCGCGTCCTATACTCGCGAAGAGCCAACACAGGATGGGGCCGCGATGAAGCGTGTAGGGATGGGGACGCTGCGCGTTGCAGCGATGCTGTTGGCGGTTCTGCTGCTCGTCGTCGGGCTCCCCGCCTGCAAGCGCAACACCAGCGGCCAATTGCCGACGGCGGGCGGTGAAGCCATCGTCGCGCAGCGCGCGGCACTCACCGGCTTCGTGGTCGCCCGTGCCTATCCCGAACAGCGTCCGGATGGCCTCGCCGTCACCCTCGAATTCACTCGCCCGCTGGTTGGCACCCAGAACTTCGACCAGCTGCTGACCATCGACGCCAAGGGCAGTGACGACGACAGCAGCAGCTGGGTGCTCAGCGACGACGGCAAGAAACTGCGCTTTCCCTATGCCGAGGCCAACAAGACCTATACGGTGCGGATCTCGGGTACCTTGGCCGCGGCCGACGGTGCCACCCTCGGCAAGGATCAGGAGCTGAAGGTCTATACCGGGCAACTGGCGCCTGCGGTCGGGTTTGCCTCGCAGGGCAGCGTGTTGCCGGCCCGCGAATCACGCGGGCTGCCGGTGGTCTCGGTGAACGTCGATGAAGTCGATGTCGAATTCCTGCGCGTCCGCGAATCCGCCTTGCCGCGCTTCCTCGCCACCTATCGGCGCGGAGGCCATTTCGACAGTTGGGATCTGGATCCGACCGGCTACGACGCCGACGACAAGGACAGCCGGATACCGATCAACCAGATGGCCGATCCGGTCTACGTCAACCGCTTCGTGCTCGGTGGCAAGCCCAACGAACGCTCATTGACCTATTTGCCGGTGCAGGACATCACCGAGTTGCAGCAACCCGGCCTGTATTTCGCGGTGATGAAGCGGACCGGCACGTTCCGGGGCGAATACGACGTCGCCTATTTCACCGTGAGCGACATCGGCCTGCATGTGCGCGCCTACAAGGACAAGCTGTTCGTTCACACCGCATCGCTCAACGATGGTTCGGGGATCACCGGGGTCGAGCTGAGGATTCTCAATGACCGAGGCGAGCCGATCTTCAAGGGCAGCACCGACGGCAACGGCAATGCACTTCTGAATTACACCCTGGATGCGGGCCACGTCATCGTCGCCAGGCGCGGCAAGGACATGTCGATCCTCGGCTTCAATCAGCCGGCGCTGGACCTGTCCGAATTTGCGGTCGCCGGACGCGCGCAGGCCTGGTTCGATGTATTCGCGTGGTCCGGTCGCGACCTGTATCGCCCCGGCGAAACCGTGCGTGTCTCTGCGCTGTTGCGCGATTTCGACGGACGCCCGGTGGCTGGCAAGGGCGGCAAGCCGCAGTCGCTGTATGTGCGCCTGAAGCAACCAGACGGCAAGACCTTCGTTGAATCGCGAATCGATCCGCAGGCCGGTGGTTACTTCCGCTTCGAGCGTGCGATCCCGGCCGAGGCCCCGACCGGGCGTTGGCAGGTCGAGTTCCGTACCGATCCTGCCAGCAAGGATGCGGTGCAGGGCATGCAGCTGCGTATCGAGGAATTCCTGCCGGAAAGGATGAAGCTCGACCTCGACGCCACTGCGCCCTTGCTGCGCCCGGGCCAGCCGCTTCAATTGGTTGCCAAGGGCGCCTATCTCTACGGTGCGCCCGCCGACGGCAACCGCTTCACCGCCAAGCTGGCGGTGGCGGTGGACCAGCATCCGCTGGATCGACCCGGCTCGACCCAGGGACGTGGCTGGTTCTTCGGCGATCCCACCGTGGCGCTGCCGAAGGATCCCAGCGATGCCATCGACACCAAGCTCGATGCGCGTGGCGAACTGCGTGAAGACGTCGCGCTGCCCGAGGAAGTGAAGGGCAACACGCCGGTGAAGGTCGTGCTCGCCGGCAGTCTGTATGAATCGGGCGGACGCACCATCAATCGCAGCGTGGTGCGCACGCTGTGGCCGGCAGACGCGCTGGTCGGCGTGCGCCCGCTGTTCGACGATGCCGATGGTGCCGGCGCCAATACCCGCGCGGGTTTCGAGTTGATGCGCTTTGCCAGCAATGGCCAGCCGCGACCGGTCAAGGGCCTGAAAGTGACCCTGGTGCGCGAGCGCCGCCAGTACCACTGGACCCACAACGACGATGGCGGCTGGAATTACGACTTCACCCGCCGCTTCGAGAACGTCGAAACCCGCACCATGGATGCCGGAGCCACGGCCACCCGCTTTGATTTTCCGGTGGAGTGGGGCGATTACCGGGTCGATGTCTATGACCCCGAGACCAGGCTGACCATGCGCTATCCCTTCCAGGCCGGTTGGGGCTGGGACGACGAGAATCGTGGCCTCGATGCGCGTCCGGACAAGATCAAGCTGGCGCTGGATCGCACCGCCTACCACGCCGGCGACACGCTCAAGCTCACCCTGACCCCGCCGCATTCCGGCCAGGGCCTGGTGATGGTCGAAACCGACCACATGCTGTTCGTGCGATCGCTCGAGGTGAAGGCTGGCACCGTGGTCGAAATCCCGGTCACTCAGGATTGGGAGCGCCACGATGTCTACATCACCGCGCTGGTGTTCCGTGGCGGCAGTGCCGCCAGCAAGATCACCCCGAGCCGCGCGGTCGGCGAGGTGTTCGTGCCGATGGATCGCAGCAACCGCCGAGTGGCGGTCGCGCTGACCGCCAAGCCGCAGGTGCGTCCGGGCGAACCCTTGCAGGTGGCGATCTCGGCACCGCAGCTGGCCGGCAAGCGCGCCTGGGCCACGTTGTCGGCGGTCGATGTCGGCATTCTCAATATCACCCGTTACCCGGTGCCCGATGCGAACGCACATTTCTTCGCTCAGCGTCGGCTTGGCGTGGATGCGTATGACATCTACGGTCGGGTGATCGAAAGTTACGAAGGCGGCACCGCGCGCATCCGCTTCGGTGGCGACATGGCGCTGGCGGCGCTGCCACAAGCGCGCAGACCGACCTCGCGCGTGCAGACCGTGGACTTGTTCTCCGGGCCGGTGCAACTGGATGCGCGTGGCGTGGCACGGGTCAACCTGCAAGCACCGGATTTCAATGGCACCTTGCGCGTGTCCGCCCTGGTCTATTCGGATAACCAGTACGGCAATCGCGATTCCGAAGTGCTGGTGCGCGCGCCGATCGTCGCCGAAGCCAGCATGCCGCGGGTGATGGCACCGGGCGACCGTGGCACGGTGACGCTGGATGTGAGCAATTACACCGGCAAGGCTGGCAGCTTCAACGTCATGATCGACGGCATCGGCCCGGCACGGATCGAGGGCGGTAGTCGTTCGCTCAACCTCGCCCCGCAGGCCAAATCGACGCTGAGCTTCCCGCTGTCTGCGCAGGAGGGCTTCGGTACCGCCAAGGTGCGGGTCCGCGTCGAGGGCAATGGCTTCAAGGTGGATCGCAGCTATGACCTGCCGGTGCGGCCGGCGTGGCCGTCGGTGATGCGCTCGCGCACCCTGGCCCTGCGCGCCGGCGATGCGGTCAGCCTCGATGGTGGCATTGCCGATGGCCTGCTGCCGGGTTCGGTGCGGGCGCGGATGCAGGTCAGCGCCTTGCCGCCGATCCCGTTTGGCAGTGCGCTCAAGGGGGCGTTGGACTATCCCTATGGCTGCGCCGAGCAAACCACCAGCAAGGGCTATGCGGCACTGGAGCTGGATGCGGCGACCGCACGCGGCTTCGGTGTCTCCGGCCTCGATGCCGTGCAGCGACGTGCGCGCATGGATGGCGCATTCGGCAGGCTGTCGGCGATGCAGGTGTCGAACGGGCACTTCTCGATGTGGGGCGGCAACGACGACGACGTCGATCCGTTGATCACGCCCTATGTCGCCGAATTCCTGCTGGATGCCCGCGACGCCGGTTTCGCCATCCCCGATGCGGTCCTGCAGAAGTCCTTGCAGCGGCTCAGTGAAGACCTGCTGACCGACAGCGTCCAGTTCTACGGACGCGACGACCGCGAGTACCTCAAGTTCGCCTACAAGGCCTATGCCGGCTATGTATTGGCACGGGTCAATCGGGCACCGCTGGGCACGCTGCGCGGGCTGTACGACAACGACCGTGGCAAGACCATGCGCGGCTTGCCGTTGGTGCACCTCGGCCTGGCGCTGTCGATGCAGGGCGACCGCGTGCGTGGCGACCGGGCGATTGCCGAAGGCTTCGCGTTCAAGCCCACCCACACCGGCTGGGTCGGCGATTACGGCAGCCCGCTGCGCGACATGGCGCTGATGATCGCGTTGACCCATGAGCGCGGCTATCCGAAGGCGGCCTATGACGCACGCGTGATTGACCTCGGCCGCGAACTGGACGCGCGGCGCAGCACGCCATGGTTCTGGCTCAGCACACAGGAACAGATCGCCTTGGCACGGCTGGGCAAGGCCCTGCTGGCGAACCAGACCCGCGAGGTGTCGGGCACCCTGACCAGTGGCGGCAAGCCCGAGGTGATTGCAGCGGCACGCAGCTTCGCGCGTGATTTCGACTACGCAACCCTTGCCAGCGGCCTGCGCTTCCTGCCGCAGGGCCAGCCGCCGTTCTTTGCCAGCCTCGACGTCGCCGGCGTCCCGCGCAGTGCGCCGGCGCCGGATGCCAGCAATATCAAGGTGGAGCGGGCGTTGTTCACTACCGATGGCAAGCCGTGGACGCCGCGACCGCTCAAGGAAGGCGAAACGCTCATCGTGCGCGTGTCGATCACCTCCAACGAGACCACCCGCAATGCCTTGCTCACCGACCTGCTGCCGGCCGGCCTCGAGATCGAGAACATGAACCTCGGCGGTGACGAGCAGTGGTCCGGCGTGTCCATCGATGGCATCGACCTCGACAGTCGCGCAGGTTCCGCCGACATCAGCCACGAGGAGTTCCGCGAGGATCGCTACGTGGCCGCGCTCAAGCTCGATGCAGGTTCGACCTCGCATGTCTTCTATCTGGTGCGTGCGGTCACCCCGGGTGTCTACACCGTGCCGCCGCCGCTGGTCGAGGACATGTATCGACCGCAGCTACGCGGCGTCGGACGCGCGTTGCCGGCCAGCATCACCGTGGTGGAGCCGTGAGCGGGATCGGCGCGATGAAGCGCTTGCGTGGCGGGGCCTGGCCTCGCCGGGCACCTGCATCGGGCAGGCGTGCGCGCGAGTACGGATGGGCCTGAAGCAAGCGTTGGCGCGTTCGTGGTCACGAGCAAGCCGCTAGTGTTGGTGCATGTGCGCAGGCTGCGCGCCTTGCTGCCGTGGCTGCGCTGGGGGATGGCGGCGATGCTGGCCTTGCTGCTGGTGCTCGACCTCGCCTTCCCGCTGCCGTTACCGGGTCGCCGCGACCTGTCCACCGTGGTGGTGGCGCGCGATGGCACGCCGCTGCGCGCCTTTGCCGATGGCAATGGCGTGTGGCGCTATCCGGCCACGCCGGAACAGGTCTCGCCGCTGTACCTGCAGGCCCTGCTGGGCTACGAAGATCGCTGGTTCTGGTACCACCCGGGCATCAATCCGGTGGCGATGCTGCGTGCGAGCGCGCAGCTGGTGGCAGGGCGCAGGATCGTCTCCGGTGGCTCGACCCTGACCATGCAGGTTGCACGCATCGTCGATCCGAAACTCCACGCCTCGGGTACCCGCAGCATCGCTGGCAAGCTGCGGCAGATCCTGCGCGCCCTGCAGCTGGAAGCGCATCTGTCCAAGCGCGAGATCCTGACGATCTATCTCGAAAGGGCACCATTCGGTGGCGCGATCGAAGGCGTCGAAGCCGCCAGCTGGGCCTATCTGGGCAAGGCGGCGGGAAAACTGTCACATGCCGAGGCGGGCTTGCTCGCGGTGTTGCCGCAATCACCCAGTCGCTTGCGGCCGGATCGCAATCCGGAAGCCGCGCAGGCCGCGCGCGACAAATTGCTGAAACGCATGGCCCAGCTCGGTATCTGGACGCGCGAACAGGTGCAGGACGCGCGTGTCGAAACCGTGGTTGCACGTCGCTTGCGCACGCCGCTGAGCGCGGCCCTGCTGGCGCAGCGCCTGCACGCGCAGCTGCCGCGGGCGCGGCGCATCGTCACCACCATTGATCCGGCGCTGCAACGCGCGCTGGAAGAGCGTGTCGAGGCGTATTTCTCGTCGCTGCCACCGCGCACCTCGGCGGCCTTGCTGGTGGTGGACAACGCCAGCATGGAGGCGCGTGCCTATGTCGGCTCGGTCGAATTCGGTGATCGCGAGCGACTGGGCCATGTCGACATGGTGCGCGCATTGCGTTCGCCCGGATCGACGCTCAAGCCCTTCCTCTACGGCATGGCGCTGGATGCAGGCTTGATCCATTCGGAAAGCCTGCTGGTGGATGCGCCGCAGTCGTTTGGTGGCTATCGACCCAGCAATTTCGACACCGAGTTCCACGGCCCGATCGGTGCAGCCGAGGCCTTGCGTCTGTCGTTGAATGTGCCGGCGGTGGACCTGCTGGATCGGATCGGTCCGGCGAGATTCGCCGCGCGGCTGGAACACGCCGGCATCCGCCTGCAATTCCCGCTGGGTGCGCCGCCCAATCTCAGCCTGATTCTCGGCGGCACCGGCACAAGGCTGGAGGATCTGGTCGGTGCGTTCTCGGCCTTGCAGCGCGGCGGCATTGCCGGGCGGGTGCGCTACACGCCGGATGCACCCCACATCGATCGCCGCGTGCTGTCGCCGGGTGCAGCGTGGATCATCCACGACATCCTCGCCGGCACGGCCCGCCCTGGCGATCCGGAAGGCATGTTCCAGACCGGCCGGCGTGCACGGGTGGCGTGGAAGACTGGCACCAGCTTCGGTTACCGCGACGCCTGGGCGCTGGGCACCACGCCGCGTTACACGGTGGGCGTGTGGGTGGGCCGACCGGATGGCACGCCGTTGCCGGGCCAGTACGGCGCAGTCACGGCCTTGCCCTTGTTGTTTGAAGTCGTGGATAGTCTGCCGCGCGGGCCGAACGATGCACGCGACGCGCCGGCCCCGGCCAGCGTGGCGCAGGTGGACGTGTGCTGGCCACTGGGCATCGCCGCGGATGCGCAGCCGGCGGAGTTGTGCAAGAAGCGCATGCAAGCGTGGACGCTGGACGGCGTGGTCCCGCCGACCTTCCCGGAACGCGATGCACGCCGCTGGAGCACCGGCATCGAGCGCTTCGAGGTGGACGCGACCACCGGCCAGCGCTTGTCGGCGGCGTGCACCGCGGCGCATACCGTGCGCCAGGCACAGATCGCGCGTTGGCCGGCCTTGCTGGGCCCGTGGTTGCCGGCGGAATGGCGCGCGCAGTCGTCCTTGCCGCCGCTCGCCGCCGATTGCGCAGACGATGGTCGCAGCGCGCTGGAAACCCTGCGTATCCAGGGCATCAATGCAGACAGCCAATTGGCTGCCGCACCCGGGCAGACCGATGGCGTGCGGGTCAGCCTGCGTGCATTGGGCACCAGCGGGCGGGTGCAATGGCTGCTGGATGGGCGTTGGTTCGCCGAAAGCGAAGGTGGGCATCCGTTCCTGCAGGTGTTCAGCACACCCGGACGGCATGAACTGACCGCACTGGCCGACAGCGGGGCGTGGGACAGCTTGAAGTTCGCGATCCTGGAACCTCAGCCGCAGCCATGTGCGAGCTGCGCAGCGCCCGCCGCCACGCCTGCCTCAAGCGGGCAATTGCGCTAACACGTTCTCGGCCGCGGAGACCCGGAACTCGCCCGGTGCCTCAATCCACACCGCACGCACGATACCGTTGTCGGCAAACAACGCGAAGCGCTTGCTGCGGATGCCCATGCCGTAACCGCTGGCATCGAAGCTCATGCCCAGTGCGCGGGTGAAGTCGGCATTGCCGTCGGCGAGCATCCGCAGTCCGGCCGGCACGTCTTGACTCTGGCCCCAGGCCTGCATCACGAAGGGATCGTTGACCGCCATGCAGGCCACCTCGATGCCGCGCTCGCGGAACGCGTCGAAATGCTCGACGAAGCCGGGCAGGTGGCGCTGCGAGCAGGTCGGCGTGAATGCACCGGGTACCGCGAACAGCACCATTTTTCGATCCGCGAACAGTTCCACGGTATCGATCTTGCGCACGCCATCGTCGATGTATTGCAGGATCGCTTCGGGGATGCGATCACCCGGCTGGATATGCATGCGGACGCTCATGGGTCGAGGGCTGATTGATGCATGGTGGCACAGGTACGGCATTGCCGTGCCGAATCGACAACACGCGACGATGCGCGCATCGCAACGCACCGGTATCCCTGTCGCCATCGCCTGCTGCCGTAAAATGGCCGCCATACACGACGTGGATCATTCGAATTGCAGGGCGAGCGGCGCATGCCGGTCGTTCGCAAAGGGCAGGCAATGGAATTCAAGGATTACTACACCATCCTCGGGGTCGAACCGGGCGCAGGCGAGGCGGAGATCAAGACCGCCTACCGACGCTTGGCGCGCAAATACCATCCGGATGTCAGCAAGGAAAAAGGTGCCGAGGAGCGCTTCAAGGCGATCAATGAAGCCTACGAGGCTCTGCGCGATCCACAGAAACGCGCGGCCTACGACCAGTTGCGCGCCGGTGGCTATCGCTCCGGCGATCAGGTGCGTCCACCGCCGGGTGGTTTCGGCTACGGGCGTGCGCCGGGTGGGCAGCCCAATTTCGATGAAATCTTCGCCGGTGGCGGTGCCGGTGGCGGGTTCTCGGATTTCTTCGAGAACCTGTTCGGCAACCGTCGACGGGGTGGTGGGGACGCGCGTGGCGGGCCGCAGGCCGGCGATACCCGCGCCAGGCTGGCGGTGCCGTTGCAGACCGTCTATGCCGGTGGCAGCGTGCGCATCAGCGTCAATGGCCGCACCTTGGACGTGCGCGTGCCCGAGGGCGTGAAGCCGGGTCAGGTGATCCGGCTGGCCAAGCAGGGCAATGGCGGGCGCGACCTGCTGCTGGAAATCGAATATGCCGCCGATCCACAGTTCGATGTGGATGGCCGCAACATCATCCACATCCTGCCGGTAGCGCCGTGGGAAGCGGCGTTGGGCGCGACCTTGAACGTGCCGACCTTGGGCGGCGCGGTGGAATTGAAGATTCCTGCTGACTCCGAATCGGGTCGCAAGTTGCGCCTGCGCGGCCGTGGCCTGCCGACGGCGGGCGGCGTGCAGGGCGACCAGATCGTGGAATTGGAAATCCTCGCCCCGAAAGCGCACACCAGTGCGCAGCGCAGCGCCTACACGGCGATGCGGGATGCGTTCGGCGACGATTGGCGACGGGACTGAGCATGGCGACCGCGAAAACGCGGTCGTCGGTGGTTTGAATCAGACGAATCGCTTGCGGCGCAGCCGCAGGCGAGCTGCCTCAGGCGGCGCTGGGGCCACCGAGGTACTGCGCGATCAGCGCCGACAACTCGGCTTCACTGAACGGCTTGGTGATATAGGCCTTGGCGCCTTGACGCATGCCCCAGACGCGGTCGGTGTCCTGATCCTTGGTGGTGACCAGGATCACCGGGATGTGGCGCGTGGTCGGCTCGCGGGTGATCGAGCGGGTGGCCTGGAAGCCGTTGAGGTTCGGCATCACCACGTCCATCAGCACCAGATCAGGAATCTCGCGCTTGGCGGCTTCGACGCCGGCCGCTCCATCTTCGGCGGTGAGCGCATCGTGGCCGAGTTTCTCGACCACGCGACGGATGCTCATCAGCTGGGAGGGCGAATCGTCAACAATCAGGATGCGAGCCATGGAAGTCCCCGTGAGTACGATTGAATTGTAGCCAACGCGATTGCGCGTGCAAGCGATCAGGCCGCATCGCCGATGCGAACCAGCGTCCTGCCGAGTGCGTGTCCCGACAAAAGGCTGGAAAACACCGCTGGAAGGTCGTCCAGCGTGGCTTCACGGGTGCAGATGGTGTCGAGCTGGCGCGGTTTCCACGGCCCGGCCAGCCGCCGCCAGATTTCTTCGCGGATGTCGCGTGCGGTGCCGGCCGAGGCCACGCCAAGCAGGGAGACCCCGCGGATGATGAAGGGCATCACCGTGGCGTGCAGATCGGGCGAGGCGGCCAGCCCGCAGCTGGCGACATTGCCGTAGGCGGCCGTGTGCGCCAGCAGGGCGGCCAGCATCGGACCGCCGACGTTGTCGAGACCGCCACCGAAGCGGGCGGAGTCCATTGGCCGGGTTGTAGAAAGCGCCTCACGTCCCAGTACCTCGGTCGCGCCCAGCGCTTTCAGGTAGTTGGCCTGCTCGGGCTTGCCACTGATCGCGTGGACCTCGTAGCCGGCCTGGCTGTAGATCGCCACCGCCAGTGAACCGACCCCGCCGGTGGCGCCAGTGACGGCCAGCGGGCCGAGGTCGGGCGATTGCCGATTGTCCTCCATCCGCAGCAGTCCGAGCGCGGCGGTGAAGCCGGCGGTGCCCAGGATCATCGCTTCGCGCAGGCTCAGGCCGGCGGGCAGGGGAATCACCCAGCGGGCATCCAGCCGCGCGTATTCCGCGTAACCGCCATCGCGGGTTTCCGACAGGCCGCTGCCGGTGACCAGCACCGCGTCGCCTTCCTTGAACTTTGCATCGGTTGAAGCCACGACGTGGCCGGCAATGTCGATCCCGCCGACCAGCGGAAACTGGCGCAGGATCTTGCCCTTGCCGGTGCCGGCGAGGGCGTCCTTGTAGTTGACCGAGGAACAGGCCGTCTTGATGACGACTTCGCCGGGATTGAGGTCATCGCGGGTGATCGATTCGATCCCGCTGCGATAGCCCGCTGCGTCATTGTGGATGCGGAAGGCGCGGAAGCTCGCCGGCAGGTTCATACCTCCTCCGAGGTCAGCTTCAGTTGGCTACGGCGCTTCTCGTCCAGCCATTTGTCGGCCTGCGCAGGCACATAGTCGTGCATCCAGGCGAGCAGGCCGTCGATGTCCTGACCATGCCAAAGGTCGTTGCGCTGGTCGGCGTGCAGGAAGCGTTCGCGCACCATGCTGTCCAGCATCACCATCAGCGGCTGCCAGAAGCCGCCGACATCGAGAAAAGCGCAGGGCTTCTTGCCAAGGCCGAGCTGGCGCCAGGTCAGCATTTCGAACATCTCGTCGAGCGTGCCGAAGCCACCGGGCAGGGCGATGAAGCCATCGGCCAGCTCGAACATCCGCGCCTTGCGGGTATGCATGGAGTCGACCACTTCCAGCCGGGTGACGCCCTTGTGCGCCACTTCCCAATCCACCAATTGCTGCGGGATCACCCCGATCACTTCGCCACCGCCCGCCAGCACGGCATCGGCCACGACTCCCATCAGGCCGACATTGCCACCGCCATAGACCAGCGCGATGCCGTCGCGAGCGAGGCGCGTACCCAAGTCGTGGGCGAGGGCGGCGTAGGCAGGGTCGTTGCCGGCATTGGAGCCGCAATAGACGCAGATCGATTTCATCCTGCCATTGTGCCATCGGCTCCGTGTCGGCGCGGGTGCAGGGTGACGGGTTGCCGGCGTTAGGATGGCGGTGATCAGCGCAAGCGAACGGGAGTTGCCATGGCGGTCGTCACGAGAATGCAGGCCCTGTGGTTGCCGCTGGCCCTGCTGGTGTTCAGTGGTCTTGCCGGCGGTGCATCGCCAGCGACTGCCGGTGCGACGTTGGAACAGCATCCAGATTCACCCTATCTGTACGTCCTCGGCACCGCGCAGGACGGCGGCTACCCGCAAGCCGGCTGCTTCAAGCCGCACTGCATGCCCGGTTGGGAGCATCCCGAACTGCGCCATCCGACCGCATCCTTGGGGCTGATCGTGCCTGCTGCATCGCGCAAATACCTGTTCGATGCCACACCGAATTTTCCCGAGCAGTTCTACAAGCTTGAAGTCGAAGCGCCGGATACGCGCTACACCTTCGGCGGCGTGTTCCTGACCCATGCCCATATCGGCCACTACGCCGGCCTGATGTATTTCGGTCGCGAGGTGATGGGTGCGAAGGACGTGCCGGTCTACGCGATGCCGAGGATGCGCGCGTTCCTGTCCGACAACGGCCCGTGGAGTCAGCTGGTGGCCCTGCACAACATCGCCTTGCAGCCGCTGGAGGACGGGCAGGCCACGCCGCTTCTCGGCGGGATCACGGTCACGCCGCTGCGGGTGCCGCATCGGGACGAATTTTCGGAAACCGTGGGCTTCGTCATCCGCGGACCGAGCAAGTCGGCGCTGTTCATTCCCGACATCGATCGCTGGGAAAAATGGGGACGCAGCTTGCGCGAGGTGCTGAAAACGGTGGACTACGCCTTGGTCGATGCGACTTTCTACAGCATGGACGAATTGCCCGGGCGCAACATGGATGAAATCCCGCATCCGCTGGTGACCCACACCACGGCCCTGCTCGCGGACATGCCCGCCAGCGAACGCGGCAAGATCTATTTCATCCACATGAACCACAGCAACCCGCTGCTGCGCGTGGACAGCCCGCAGTCACGCGCGGTGGAGCAGGCGGGCTTCCATGTGGCTCGCGAGGGGATGCGGCTGGGGTTGTGAGGAATGAGTTGAAACACAAACGCCGGGTTTCCCCGGCGTTGTGTGTCATGACGAAACTGAAGACGAGCACGCTGACTTCGCTCTCCCGTCTCCCGTCTCTCAGCTAGTTCGCCTTGTGGATCGCCCGCTTGTGCACCGCCATAGCAGCGTCATGCACGGCTTCCGACATCGACGGATGCGCGTGGCAGATGCGGGCGAGGTCGTCGGCGCTGCCCTTGAACTCCATCGCCAGCACGCCTTCGTGGACCAGTTCGGAGACGTTGGCGCCGATCAGGTGCATGCCGAGGATGGTGTCGGTTTCGGCATGCGCCAGTACTTTGACGAAGCCCGCCGGTTCGGCCATCGCCACCGCGCGGCCGACGGCGGCGAATGGGAAGCTGCCGGCCTTGTACGGCACGCCTTCGGCCTTGAGTTGCTCTTCGGTCTTGCCGACCCAGGCCAGTTCCGGCTCGGTGTAGATGACGTAGGGAATGGTGTCGAAATTGACGTGGCCGGGCAGGCCGGCGATCAGTTCGGCAACGGCAATTCCTTCCTCGAAGCCCTTGTGTGCCAGCATCGGCCCGCGCACGCAGTCGCCGATCGCCCACACGCCATCAACGCCGGTGTGGCAATGCTCATCCACCACCACTTGGCCGCGTTCGTTGAGCTGCACGCCGGTACCGTCGGCCAGCAAGCCCTTGCTGGCGGCGCGGCGGCCGACGCAGACCATGAGCTTGTCGACCACCAGCGACTGCGCTTCACCCTTGGCATCGGTGTAGGCCACATGCACGCCGTCCTTCTTGACCTCGGTGCCGCCGACCTTGCAGCCGAGACGGATATCGAGGCCCTGCTTCTTGAACTCGCGTGCGGCGAGCTTGGCGACTTCGGCATCGGCGGCCGGCAGGAAGCTCGGCAGGCCTTCGAGGATGACCACCTCGCTGCCCAGCCGGTTCCACACGCTGCCCAGCTCCAGCCCGATCACGCCGGCGCCGATGATGCCGAGGCGCTTGGGCGTCTTGTCGAAATCCAGCGCGCCCACGTTGTCGACGATGTGCTCGCCGAACTTGGCGAACGGCAATTCAATGGAGTCCGAACCGGCGGCGATGATGACGTTGGTGCCTTTCAGTGCAACGGTGCTGCCGTCATGTTGCTTGACGCTGACCACATTGCCCGGTTGCAGCTGGCCGAAGCCGTAAAACGCGGTGATCTTGTTGGCCTTGAACAGCGCGGCAATCCCGCCGGTGAACTGCTTCACGATGGCGTCCTTGCGGGCGACCATTTTCTGGACGTCGATCGCGGGCTTGTCGAAGCTGATGCCGTGCTGGTCGAAGATATGGCCCATGTTCCAGAACTGGCGCGAGGAATCCAGCAGCGCCTTGGACGGGATGCAGCCCACGCGCAGGCAGGTGCCGCCGAGGGCGGGCTTGCCGTCCTTGCCCAGCGCGGCGTCGATGCAGGCGGTCTTCAGGCCCAGTTGCGCGGCGCGGATCGCGGCGTGGTAGCCGGCCGGGCCGGCACCGATGACGACGACGTCGAAGTTCTGCTGCTCAGTCATTGCGAAGTTCCTGCTTTTCCCTTCTCCCTCCGGGAGAAGGTGCCCGAAGGGCGGATGAGGGTCGGTGTAGCGTGAAGCTCGAACGGATTGAACGGTCGTGGTTTGAGGGTCGTCGCTTCGGCGTACCCTCACCCCAACCCCTCTCCCGGTGGGAGAGGGGCTTGAAAGCAATCACATTCCCAGCAGCATCCGATGCGGATTTTCCAGCTGGTTCTTGATGTCGACCAGGAACAGCACCGCGTCCTTGCCGTCGATGATGCGGTGGTCGTAACTGATTGCGATGTACATCATCGGCGCGGCGATGACCTGGCCGTTCTCGACGATGGCACGCTCCTTGATGGTGTGCATGCCGAGGATGGCGGACTGCGGCGGGTTGACGATCGGGGTGGACATCAGCGAGCCGAAGGTGCCGCCATTGGTAATCGTGAAGGTGCCGCCCTGCAGGTCCTCGAGCTTGAGGCCGCCTTCGCGCGCGGCCTTGGCGTAACCGGCGATGCCCTTTTCGATGTCGGCAAAGCTCATGCGCTCGACATTGCGCAGCACCGGCGTGACCAGGCCCTTGTCGGTGGACACCGCCACCGAGATGTCGGCGTAGCCGTGATAGATGATGTCGTTGCCATCGACCGAGGCATTGACCACCGGGTACTTCTGCAATGCATTGGCGGCGGCCTTGGCGAAGAAGCTCATGAAGCCGAGCTTGATGCCATTGGCCTTCTCGAAGGCTTCGCCCAGCTCCTTGCGCATCTGCATGACCTTGGCCAGGTTGACCTCGTTGAACGAGGTCAGCATCGCGATGGAGTTCTTCGACTGCATCAGGCGTTCGGCGATGCGGGCGCGCATGCGGGTCATCGGCACACGTTCTTCCGGGCGGGCACCGCCACTCACGCCGGCGGTCTTGCCGCTGGCGTAGTTGACGATGTCTTCCTTGGTCACCATGCCGTGGCGGCCGGTGCCGGCCACGTCAGCGGGATTCACATTGCTGGTGACGGCGGTGAAACGCGCGCCCGGCGGCAATGCATCGGCGGCGACAGGTGCGGGCGATGCAGCGGCCTTGGCAGGTGCGGCGGGTACAGCGGCAGCAGCCTTCGGTGCGTCGGCGGCGACCGGTGCGACAGCGGCCACGGAGCCTTCCTCGATCAGCGCGATCACCTGCTGACTGTTGACGGTGCTGCCTTCGGCGAACTTGATTTCCTTCAGCACGCCATCGACCGGCGAGGGCACTTCCAGCACCACCTTGTCGGTTTCGAGGTCGAGCAGGTTTTCGTCGCGCTTGACCGCGTCACCGGCCTTCTTGTGCCAGGCGGCGATGGTGGCGTCGGAAACAGATTCGGGAAGAACCGGGACTTTGACTTCGATGGCCATGAGGGCGTCCTGTGGTGGTACTTGTGAAAATTCGAGCGGGATTCAATCGGAATCGACGATGCCGTCGAGCGGATTGGTCAATGCGTCGGCGAGTAGTTGCTTCAACTCCGCGACATGCTCGGCCATGTGGCCGGCAGCCGGCGAGGGCGAACGTGGGCGGCCGGCGTAATCCAGCACCTGCTTGGGTTGCAAGCAGGCACGCAGGTGATGCTGGATCTGGTACCACGCGCCCTGGTTGAGCGGCTCTTCCTGGCACCAGATCACTTCGGCAGCGGTGGCGAAGCGCTTGAGTTCGGCGGCCAGCTCCGGTCGCGGGAACGGATACAGCTGTTCGACGCGGACCAGCGCGACATCCTGGATGCCCTGCGCCTGCGCGGCTTCCAGCAGGTCGTAATAGACCTTGCCGGCGCAGACCACCACCCGGCGCACCTTCCTGGCGGTGGCGGTGCTGTCCGGGATCAGGCGCTGGAAGCTGCCGTCGGCCAGCTCTTCGAGCGTGGACACCGCCAGCTTGTGGCGCAGCAGGGACTTCGGCGTCATCACCACCAGCGGCTTGCGCGTGGCCTGGCGCATCTGCCGGCGGATCATGTGGAAATCCTGCGCCGGCGTGGTCGGCGCGCACACCACCATGTTGTCGAGTGCGCACAGTTGCAGGAAGCGCTCCAGTCGCGCCGAGCTGTGCTCGGGGCCTTGCCCCTCATAGCCGTGCGGCAGATACAGGGCCAGCCCGCAAAGACGGTCCCACTTGGCTTCGCCGGCGGCCACGAACTGGTCGATGACCACCTGCGCGCCATTGGCGAAATCGCCGAACTGGCCTTCCCAGATGTCGAGGGTCATCGGATCGGCGGTGGCGTAACCGTATTCGAATGCCATCACCGCTTCTTCGCTCAGTAGCGAATCGATGATGGTGACGTCTTCCTTGTTCGACACCAGCTCGCGCAGCGGCAGGTAGTAGTGGTCGGTGTTCTGGTCGTGCAGGATCGCGTGGCGATGGAAGAAGGTGCCGCGGCCGCAATCCTGGCCGACCAGACGCAGACGGTAGCCTTCCGCCAGCAAGGTGGCGTAGGCGAGGTTTTCGGCAAAGCCCCAGTCGCCCGCTTGTTCGCCGGTGGCCATCCTGCGGCGATCATCGTAAATCTTGGCGACACGCGGATGCAGCTTGACCGTGTCCGGGATCGCGTTGATCTTCGATGCCAGCATGTCCAGCGCCTTGCGCGGCACGCGGGTATCGACTGCATCGGACAATTTGCCGGTGAGGTAGGGCGACCAATCCACCGCCAGCGTATCGGGCTGCACCTGCACCACTTCGGTGGTGACATCGCCGGCATCGAGCTTGTTGCGATAGCCATCGACCAGTGCCTGTGCATCGACTGCGGCCACGCTGCCATCGGCGGCCAGCTTGTCGGCATACAACTCGCGGGTGGTCTTCATCGCGCGGATGGTCTGGTACATCAGCGGCTGGGTGGCGGCCGGCTCGTCGGCCTCGTTGTGGCCGTGGCGGCGGTAGCAGACCAGGTCGATCACCACGTCGATGCCGAAGGTCTGGCGGAAATCGAAGGCCAGCTCGGCGACGAAGGCCACGGCCTCGGGATCATCGCCGTTCACGTGCAGCACCGGCGCGCCGACCATCTTGGCGACATCGGTGCAGTAGAACGTCGAACGCGCATCCTCGGCGGCGCTGGTGGTAAAGCCGACCTGGTTGTTGACCACCACATGCACGCTGCCGCCTACACGGAAGCCGCGTGCCTGCGACATCTGCAACAGCTCCATGCCGACGCCCTGGCCAGCGAATGCGGCGTCGCCGTGGATCAGGATCGGCAACACCTGGTTGCGCTGGCTATCGCCACGACGATGCTGGCGCGAGCGCACGCTGCCGGCGACCACTGGATTGACGATTTCCAGATGCGAGGGGTTGAACGCCAGTGCGAGGTGCACCGGGCCGCCCGGGGTGGCGACATCGGCGGAGAAGCCCATGTGGTATTTCACGTCGCCAGTGTGGGCGTGGTCGCCATCGCGTGGCTGGTCGAACTTGCCTTCGAACTCGTCGAACAACTTGCGCGGCGGCTTGCCGAGGGTATTGACCAGCACATTGAGGCGGCCGCGATGGGCCATGCCGAGCACCACGTCCTTGACTCCCGCCTCGCCGGCGCGACGGATGGTGACATCCAGCAGCGGGATCAGCGAGTCGCCACCCTCCAGCGAGAAGCGCTTTTGGCCGACGTACTTGGTGTGCAGATAGCGTTCCAGGCCTTCGGCGGCGGTCAGGCGTTCGAGGATACGGCGCTTGTCGTCCGCGCTGCGGCCGTAATTGCCAGCGGCGGCTTCCAGCCGCTCGTACAGCCAGCGACGCTGGTCGCTGTCGGTGATATGCATGAACTCGGCCCCGATGCTGCCAGCATAGGTGGCACGCAGGCGGGCGTAGAGATCACGCAACTTCATCCGTGATTGGCCACCGACGCCGCCGGTGCTGAACTCGCTGTCGAGGTCACGATCCGACAACTGGTGGAAGGCGAGATCGAGATCGGGCGGGTTGAGCGGCGGGGTCATCCCCAGCGGGTCGAGCTTCGCGCCAAGGTGGCCGCGCGAACGATAGGCGGTGATCAGGCGACCGACGTGGCGCTCGCGTTCGTCACTGCCACCAGTGGCGCTTACAACCACGCCACGCGCCGCCTCGCGGGCTGCCTCGCTGATCTGTTCGATCACCGCAGAATGCGGAATGTCGCCGACTTCACGGCCTTTCAGGCCATCGAAATATGCCTTCCACCCGGAACCGACGCTGTCGGGTGCCACCAGATACTGCTCGTAGAGGTCTTCGATGAACGCGCCATTGGCGCCGAGCTGCGAGGTTTGGGCGAACTGCTTGAGGAGACTGTCCACGGCGTGGCTGGCAACCTTCGATGGGGTAGGAATCCCGGACCGGCGCGGGCCGGGGCGCGCGCCAGCGGCCGGACTCGGACGCAGGCAAGCAAAGAACGCGAATTATAAGCCGGATCAAACTGAATGCGATGTCGATATCACGCGTCCGGCGCCGATGGTCGCCGACGAAGGCGGGTGATCGGGTCAGATCCCCAGTGCGCGGTATTCGGAAATCACCCGCGAACGCTCCCAGACTTCGTCGAAGCGCTCCTTGAGCTGGCGGACGCGTGCGCGCGACGCCAGACAGGCCGAGCCTTCGAAGCGGTCGCCCTCCGCGCGGAAGTAATAGCCGCCGGCATCGCCCGCCACCATCGCCGAGCGGTCCTCGCGGTAGGCCGGATCGTCCACTTCGCGGAACTGGAACACGCTGGGCAGGCGCTGGGCGAGATCGAGCAGTTTGGCCTGCGCCGCCTGCGGCGCGGCGTGGTCATGCAGCAGGATCAGGACTTGCACATCATGATCGTGGATAGCAAAGCCGCGCAGGGCGTCGAGCACGTCGGCGTGGTCGAACAGCCAGGGATCGAGGTCGAGGCTGCGGATCCAGACCCGGCGGCGGGCATCGGCGATGATGCGCGCGGTCATCTCGACCGCGGTGGCCTGGTCGCTGATGCGGACGGGATCGCTGGAAAGCGGGTTGCCGTCGTTGCTTGCGTCACTCATGGCGACTTCCCTCGTTGCTCTTCTGCGATCCGCGCATCCAGCCCGGCGCGACCTTCCTCGGCATAGGCCTTGCACGCATTCGGGTTGATCAATGGGGCTTGGCCGCCCAGTCGGGCAGGCAGGTTGCTGCGCAGTGGATGCGGCGTCAGCAGGATGTCGCAGGGCAGGGACGCCACCAGGTCGAGGCTGCGGCGGAACGCGGCGATGGCTGCCGGGTCGTCGCTGCGTCGGTGGTGTGCATCGGTGGGCGTGCTGAAACTGTCCGCATAAACAATGTCCACGCAATGCGTGCCCTCGCAGCTGCGCCACGTCCAGCTGGTACCGCCCGGGGCGTGGCCGGGTGTGGCATGTGCGGTCAGGTGCAGGTCGCCCAATTGCACGACGTGCCCATCCGCGATGACCCGCACGTCCGCCACCGGCGGGTAGGGGTGCATGTCTTCGAACTGCGGATCGTCGGGATTGCCCTTGCCACTTCGCAATGTCGTTGCCGCCACCGCGCGTGCCAGCAGCGGTGCGCCGGTATCGCGCTGCAACTGCGCCAGACCGCCGGCGTGGTCGCTGTGTTCGTGGGTATTGAGCAGATAGCGGACGTCGCCGAGCTTGAAGCCAAGCGCACGGATATTGGCCTCGATCGGCACTGCCGCTTTCTCGGTGGCGCCGTCGATCACGATCACGCCTTGGTTGCCGGCGATCAGAATTGAAGTGATTCCGCAGGTGCCGATGTAAAAGGTGTTGCCGAAGATCCGCCGTGGCGGTGCGCGCTCGTCCCAGCCGTCCATCACCGTCGCGTTCGCGGGGCAGGCGGGGACGGTTTCCGATGGGGCGGCCGCGACAGCGGGCCTGGCTGCCACCCTCGGCGCGGGCTGGCAGGCCGCCAGCGGCAGCAGGCAGACCAGCAGGGGCGGCAGGACGCGCATGGCTCAGATCTCGCGTGCCAGTCGTTCGGCAAGCCCGGTATAGCTGCCCGGGGTCATCGCCAGCAGGCGGGCTTTGGCCTCCGTCGGCAGCGCAAGTGTTTCGATGAAGCTGCGCATCGAATCGGCAGTGATGGCTTGCCCACGGGTGAGGGCTTTGAGTTGCTCGTACGGATTGGGTAGACCGTGGCGACGCATCACGGTCTGTACGGCTTCGGCCAGCACTTCCCAGCTGGCGTCGAGGTCGGCGTCCAGGCGTTCGGCATTCATCAGTACTTTGTTCAGGCCGCGTTGCAGGGCATCGAAGCCGATCAACTGGTGGCCAAACGCGGTGCCCAGTGCGCGCAACACGGTGGAGTCGGTGAGGTCACGCTGCCAACGCGAAATCGGCAGCTTGGCGGCGAAGTGTTCGAACAGCGCATTGGCGATGCCGAAGTTGCCTTCAGCATTCTCGAAATCGATCGGATTGACCTTGTGTGGCATCGCGCTTGAGCCCACTTCCCCGGCTTTGACCACTTGCTTGAAATAGCCCTGCGAGATGTAACCCCAGATATCGCGGCAGAGATCGATCAGGATGGTGTTGATGCGTTTGTTGACATCGCTGAGTTCGGCGATGCCGTCGTGCGGTTCGATCTGGGTGGTGTAGGGCTGCCAGGTCAGCCCCAGCGATTCGACGAAGCGGCGCGAGAACGCGGGCCAGTCCATTTCCGGGTACGCCACGCTATGCGCGTTGTAATTGCCGACGGCACCATTGATCTTGCCCGGCATGGGCAGCCCGGCCATCACCGCGCCTTGGCGCTGCAAGCGCGCCACCACATTCGCCAGTTCCTTGCCCAGTGTGGTGGGTGAGGCAGTTTGGCCGTGGGTGCGCGACAGCATCGGCTGGGCGGCGTGGTCGTGCGCCATGCTGCGCAGTTTCTCGATGATGGCATCGAGTTTTGGCAGCAGCACGTCGTGCCGCGCCTGACTCAGCATCAAGGCATAGCTGAGGTTGTTGATGTCCTCGCTGGTGCAGGCGAAGTGGACGAATTCCAGCGCCGGTCCCAATTCCGGATCGTCCTTCAATTTTTCCTTGATGAAGTATTCGACGGCCTTGACGTCGTGGTTGGTGGTCGCCTCGATCATCTTGACGCGGGCGGCATGTTCTACCGAGAAACCGTCGGCCAGCGCCCGCAGGCGAGCCGCGGCAGCGCCCGAGAACGGCGCCAGTTCGGGGATGCCCGGCTCGGCAGCCAGCGCCAGCAGCCATTCGATCTCGACCTGCACGCGGGCGCGAATCAAACCGTATTCGCTGAAGATCGGGCGCAGCGCATCGACTTTGCCGGCATAGCGGCCATCGAGCGGGGACAGGGCAGTCAACGAATCGGCCATGGGCGTAGTCGGGTACGGAAACGTACAATTCTACCCGGCGGAGGCGGTATCCTTCCGCGCCGATTTCCCCACGGAGCATCCAGATCATGGCCAAGGCCAGCAAGACCGCAGCGAACGCAGGCGCCAGCAAGGCCCGCAAGGGTTTTCGCATCGAGCACGACAGCATGGGCGATTTGCAGGTGCCCGCCAGCGCGCTGTGGGGCGCGCAGACCCAGCGTGCGAAGGACAATTTCCATATCTCCGGGCGGCCGATGCCAGCGGCGTTCATCCGCGCCCACGCCCGGCTGAAGGCGGCTGCCGCCGAGGTCAACCACGGGCTTGGCGTGCTCGATGCCGAGCGCACGCAGGCGATCATCAAGGCCGCGCAGGCAATCGCCGGAGGCCAGCATGCCGACCAGTTCCCGATCGACCGCTACCAGACCGGCTCGGGCACCTCGACCAACATGAATGTCAACGAGGTGATCGCGCACCTAGCCAAGGGTGCCAAGGTGCATCCCAACGACCACGTCAACCTCGGCCAGAGCAGCAACGACACCATCCCCAGCAGCCTGCGGGTGATGGCGGTGGTGGAAACCGTCGATGCCCTGTTGCCGGCGCTGGTGCACCTGCGCCACACCATCGACCAGCAGGTCAAGGCCATCGGCGGTACCGTCAAGACCGGCCGCACCCACCTGATGGACGCGATGCCGCTGACCTTCGCGCAGGAATTCGGCGCGTGGTCGGCCCAGCTCGCTTCTGCGCAAGGACGCATCGAAGACAGCCTCAAGCGCGTGCGCCGGCTGCCGATCGGCGGTACTGCCATTGGCACCGGCATCAACGCCCATCCCAAGTTCGGCAAGGGCGTGGCCAAGGCGCTGACCGGCATGACCGACACCAAGTTCGAACAGGCGGCAAACCTGTTCGAAGGCCTGGCTGCGCATGATGACCTGGTCGAATTGTCCGGCCAGTTCAGCGCGCTGGCGGTGGCGCTGATGAAGATCGGCAATGACCTGCGCTGGATGAATTCCGGCCCGCTGGCCGGTCTCGGCGAAATCGAACTCAAGGCCCTGCAGCCGGGCAGTTCGATCATGCCGGGCAAGGTCAATCCGGTGATCCCGGAAGCCCTGTGCATGGTCTGCGCGCAGGTGATGGGCCTGCACCAGGCCAATACCGTGGCCGGGCAGAGCGGCAACTTCCAGCTCAACGTGATGCTGCCGCTGCTGGCCTGCAACCTCGACGAAGCCATCGGCCTGCTGGCCCATTCCATGCGCGAACTGGCCGACAACGCCATCGCCACCCTCAAGATCCGCAAGGACAAGGTGGCCGAGGCGCTGGATCGCAACCCCATCCTCGTCACCGCGCTCAACCCGGTGATCGGCTACGAGAAAGCCGCGAAGATCGCCAAGCGCGCCTACGCCGAAAACCGCCCGGTGCTGGACGTGGCGCTGGAAGACAGCGGCCTGACCGAAAAGCAACTGCGCAAGCTGCTGGACCCGACCGCATTGACCAAGGGTGGGATTCAGGGCTGAGGCTGTACTTGAGTCAATCCGGTGCCGGTCAGGGCTTGAACTCGATCGGCACCACCACCTTGGACGGTACCGGCTGGCCATTGTGGATGGCGGGTTGGAAGGTCCAACGGTTGGTGGCTTCCAGCGCGGCGCGGTCGAGGTTGCGGTTGCCGCTGCTGGTTTCGATCTCGCTGTCCTGCACGCTGCCATCGGTGGCGACTTGCACCCGCACGCGGACCGTGCCGCCGACGCCGTGCCGCATTTCCTCCTGCGGGTAGCGCGGTGGCCGCGTGGCCAGCGGCAGGGGTTGCGGGCGATCGCTGTTGGACGCGGCCGGGGCCGTGGTGGTCGGAGTGGGAACGGGCTGGGCAATGGGCGGTGGCGCGCGTTCGTCGAGGCTGGGAGGCTGCGCCGGCGGTGGCGTGGTGCTGGTGTTCGGATCGACTTGCAGGCCGCTGGCGCCGCCGCTGGCCAGGTCCGGGGCGATCGGCGCGGGCAGGGTGGCGTTCGGGTCCGTTTCGGTGGTGGCACCGGTCGGGGTATAGAAATCGTAATCGTGGCGGGAGGACAGCCAGACGATCACGAACAGCACCAGACCGGCCGCGAAAGCCAGTGCGAGCAATCTGGGCAGGCTCCACCGTTTCGGGGCGGCGGGCGGAGCGTCGAGTTCGGACATGGCCGGATTTTCGCACAAGCAGCGAGTCGGGAGTGGAGTCGGCCTTCGCTGCACGCAGATGACCTGCCTCGGCGATAATGGCCGTCTTTCCATGCGATCCCTGACTGCAATGCTCGATCCTGCGCTGCTCCGCAACCAAGCCCCTGACCTCGCCCAACGCCTGCGCGACAGCCGTGGCTTCGACCTCGACGTGGCGCGGCTGGAAGCGCTGGAAGCCGACCGCAAGCGTATCCAGGTGCGCACCCAGGAATTGCAGAACCTGCGCAATATCCGCAGCAAGCAGATCGGCATGCTGAAGGCGAAGGGTGAGGACGTGGCGGCGGTGATGGCCGAAGTGGCGAGCTTCGGTGAGGAGCTGAAGGCGTCGGAAGGCGAGTTGGAGCGCATTCGCGGTGAACTGGAAGCGATCGCGCTCGGCATTCCCAATCTGCCGGATGCTTCGGTGCCGGCCGGCAGTGACGAGACCGGCAATGTCGAACAGCACCGCTGGGGCACGCCGCGCAGCTTCGATTTCGAAGTGAAGGATCACGTCGAACTCGGCGCGCGCCATGGCTGGCTGGATGGCGAGACTGCGGCCAAGCTGTCCGGTTCGCGCTTCACCGTGTTGCGCGGGCAGCTGGCGCGCCTGCACCGGGCGCTGGCGCAGTTCATGCTGGACCTGCACAGCGGCGCGCACGGCTACGAGGAAACCAACGTGCCGTTGCTGGTCAACGCCGATTCGATGCGCGGCACCGGGCAGTTGCCGAAGTTCGAGGAGGACTTGTTCTCGACCCTGCTGGGCGAGCACAAGCGCTACCTGATCCCGACCAGTGAAGTGCCGCTGACCAACATCGCCCGCGACGAGATTCTGGATGCCGAGCGGCTGCCGCTGCGGATGACCGCGCATTCGCTGTGCTTCCGCGCCGAAGCCGGTGCGGCTGGACGCGACACGCGCGGCATGATCCGCCAGCACCAGTTCGAGAAGGTGGAACTGGTGAGCATCGCCAAGCCCGATGAAAGCGATGCCGAGCATCAGCGCATGACTCGTTGCGCCGAAACCGTGCTGGAACAACTCGGCCTGCCGTATCGTCGGATGCTGCTGTGCAGCGGCGACATGGGCTTTGGCGCGACCAAGACCTTCGATCTGGAAGTCTGGCTGCCTTCGCAGCAGACCTATCGCGAAATTTCATCCTGCTCGAACTGTGGTGACTTCCAGGCCCGCCGGATGCAGGCGCGCTGGCGCAATCCCGCGACCGGAAAGCCCGAGTTGGTGCATACGCTCAACGGCTCTGGCGTGGCCGTCGGCCGCGCCCTGATCGCGGTGATGGAGAACTACCAGAACGCCGATGGCAGCATCGACGTTCCGGAGGTGTTGCGGCCTTACATGGGCGGGGCCGCTCGGATCGCCTGAGTCAACGCTTGCGTGGCAGGCTGCTGGTCCAGATTTCGCGGTACAGCTTCCAGGTGCCGTCTTCCAGCTTCCAGATTCCGACGAATTTGCCGCGGTCGAAGTACCCGCCCTTGGGGTTGGGGATGTCGTAGTTGCCTTCTTCGATCACCGCGTCGGCACCGCCGTAGATGTCGGTGGATTTGACCGAAATGTCGATGTCGCGATTGGCACCGCCGTAGTAGAAATAGCCGCGGATGGCGTCGCGGCCGCAGATGGTGGTCTCGTTCGGCGGCATCACGCAGGCATCCTTGGTGTAGCGGCTGGCGTACCAGGAGGCATCGTCCTTGCGATAGCGGTCGCCGAAGGTCTGGTTGGCGAGGTCGATGCGTCCGCGGGCGGCGTCGAGATCGAAGGCGGACGCCGATGTGGATTCACTCTTTTCCGATTCCGAATCCTGCCCAGCCCCGGACTTCCCGCTTGCCGTGTCAGCGGTGACCGGCGCTGGTGGTGCGCTCGGCGTAGCGCTCGGCGGTGGCGACGTCGGCGCGGTGGCATCGGGCTGCTTGCCGCAGGCCGCCAGCAGCAGGCAGGTGGAAATCGCGGGAACGAGGAGGGCAGCGCGCATGGTCGGGTTCCGGTTGGAGTAATGGCTCAAGAGGGGATGCGTGGTACGGGGCGCGTTCCGGACATGGCGAGATCGAAAGGGGGGCGTCGTCCAAGTCCAGGAGTCGGCAGCGTGATTGTGGCGGCCATGACCTGTGTCCGTTGCGGATTTGCGCTGATTCGTGATCGAATCCACAGGATTGTTGCAGAATCAGGGTCGCGTCGATGCAGAACCTCAATGACCTCTACTACTTTGCCTCGGTGGTGGATCACGGCGGCTTTGCCCCGGCATCGCGGGCGCTGGGGATTCCGAAATCGCGCCTGAGCCGGCGCGTGAGTGCGCTCGAGGGCGAGCTCGGGGTGCGTCTGCTGCAGCGCTCGACGCGCAGGTTCGCCGTCACGGATGTCGGCATGAGCGTGCATCGGCACGCCCAATCGATGCTGGCCGAGGCCCAGGCCGCCCGCGAAGTCGTCGACAGGCTCAGCGCCGAACCTCGCGGTGTGGTCCGGGTCAGCGTGCCGGTGTCGATGGCGCAGCAACAATTTCCCAAGCTGCTGCCGGAGTTCATGGCCCTGCATCCCAAGGTGCGCCTGCAACTGATCGTCAGCAACCGCCGCGTGGATGTGATCAACGAGAGTGTGGATGTCGCCATCCGCGTGCGCAGCAAACTCGATGAGGATGGCAGTCTGGTGATGCGCAGCTTCGGCCAGATCCAGGAACTGCTGGTGGCGAGCCCTGCCTACCTGGATCGCGCCGGCCGCCCATCTGCGCCGGAGGAGCTGGCAGAACACGTCACCCTCAGCGTCACCGAAGAGGACGCGCGACAACGCTGGGAGCTGCAAGGGCCGGACGGCGAACTGCGCCGCTTCGAACTGCAGCCGCGCATCAGTGGATTTGATTTTCCGATGATGCTGGCGCTGGCCGAAGGCGGCATCGGCATTACCTTGCTGCCGGAAACCGTGTGCGCCGACGCCGTGCGCAGCGGCAGGCTGGAAGTGGTGCTGCCGCAGTGGCGGCTGCCGCAGGGGATCGCGCACGCGGTGTTTGCCTCGCGTCGCGGCATGCTGCCAGCGGTGCGGGTGTTCATCGACTTCCTGGCGCAGAAACTGCCACCGCTGCTGGAGTCGGCACGCCTGGAATGCAGCGATCCGGCGTGTCTGGAGCGCAAAGCGCACGCCGGGAAGAAAGGCGCAGTGCGGAGGTCGTGAGATTGCGGAAGCGGTGAGATGGCGGAAGCGGTGAGATGGATTCGGCCCATCCGTGGGCCTCACCCCGCGCTGGGCGCGGGGCAGCCTCCGGCTGTCCAAATCGGCAATCCTGCCGATTTGTCGAACTCACGTTCGAGCTTGTTGCGATTTGGCGGAAGCGGTGGGATTCGAACCCACGGTGGTATCGCTACCACGGCGGTTTTCAAGACCGCTGCCTTAAACCACTCGGCCACGCTTCCGTATAGGCGTATTTTCGCACGGCGGTTTGACTCGGCGCATCCTGCGCCTCGCCCTGCGGGCCAGCGGCTGCGCCGCTGTTCGCTCCGGCGTCCTGCCTCCGCGAGCAAGACCAGTGCCTTAAACCGCTCGGCCACACTTCCGGAAGTGGCAATTGTCGCATGCAGTGGGCGACAGGGGCATCGTCATGCGGTCGTCGGGAATGTGTATCCTGCCGAATCCCGACGGAGATCGAACCATGTCCACGCGCGCTTACGGTGTCACTGCTGCAGATCAGTCGTTCCAGGGCATGGATATCGAGCGGCGTGCGCCGGGGCCGCGTGATGTGCAGATCGATATCGCGCATTGCGGGATCTGCCACTCGGACCTGCACATGGCGCGTTCGGAATGGCCGGGGACGGTGTATCCCTGCGTGCCGGGGCACGAGATCGTCGGGCATGTCAGTGCCGTGGGTGGCGAGGTGACGGGCTTCAAGGTTGGCGATACCGTCGGCGTGGGTTGCCTGGTCAATAGCTGCGGGCAATGCGGCTCCTGCGCGGAAGGGCTGGAGCAGTACTGCGAACGCGGCTGGACCGGCACCTACAACAGCCCTTGCGCGGATGCGCCGGGGCATACCTTGGGCGGTTATTCGCAGCGGATCGTGGTGGATGAAGGTTTCGTGCTGCATATCCGCCATCCACAGGCGCAACTGGCCGCGGTGGCACCGCTGCTGTGCGCCGGCATCACCACGTATTCTCCGCTGCGGCACTGGCAGGCCGGGCCGGGCAAGAAGGTCGGCATCGTCGGCATCGGTGGCCTCGGCCACATGGGCATCAAGATCGCGCATGCCATGGGTGCGCATGTGGTCGCCTTCACGACCAGCGAATCCAAGTTGGACGAGGCGCGGGCACTGGGTGCCGACGAGGTGGTGAACTCGCGCGATTCAGCGCAGATGCAGGCGCATCTGGGCAGTTTCGATTTCATCCTGAACACGGTCGCGGCACCGCATGTGCTGGATGCCTACACCGTGCTGCTCAAGCGGGATGCCACCTTGTGCCTGGTCGGCGTACCGGCCAGTCCGCATCCCAGCCCTGCAGTCATTCCGCTGATCTTTGGTCGCAAGAACATCGCGGGTTCCCTGATCGGCGGTCTTGCCGAAACCCAGGAGATGCTGGATTTCTGTGCGCAACACGGCATCGTGGCGGAGATCGAGCAGGTGAGGGCGCAGGAGATCGATGCGGCCTATTCGCGGATGCTGGCCAGTGACGTGAAATATCGTTTCGTGATCGACGGCGCTTCGATGTAAGCCGCCCGTCTTTGTGCGCCTCGTTGTGCATCTTCCGTAGGAGCGCACCGCAGGGGCGCGACCAAACTCCTGGAAGAGCAGTCGCGCCCCTGCGGTGCGCTCCTGCAGGATTTTTGAATGAATGGTCGCGCTGCTTCGGTGCGCTCTGCAGCGGGTTAGCAGGCGTCGATCCGGCGCGCCGGATCGGACAGTTCCAGTTCGCGCAGGACGACGCTGGCCTGGGTGCGGTTGCGCACGCCGAGGCGTTCGAAGATGGCGGTCAGGTGCGCCTTGACGGTGCGCTCCTGGATGTCGAGGCGGTCTGCAATCTGCTTGTTGAGCAGGCCTTCGGCGACCAGCGCAAGTACACGGAACTGCTGTGGTGACAGGCTGGCCAGGCGCGAAGCAAGGTCGGCGTCGCCGGGTGCGCTCTGGGCGCGGGCAACGCTGGCGCGCAGCGGCGATGGCAGCCAGGTTTCGCAGGCCAAAACGCTGCGGATGGCATCGCGTAACTCATCCAGGCCCGCACTCTTCGGCAGGTAGCCGGCGGCACCGTGGTCGAGTGCGCGTCGCACCACGCGCGGATCGTCATTGGCCGAGACCACGATCACCGCCACCCCGGGAAACTGCGCACGCACTGCGGCAAGACCCGCCAGACCATGGTTGCCCGGCATGTGCAGGTCGAGCAGGACCAGATCGACCTGTGGCTGGGCATCGAGCAAGGCCAGCACGGCATTCAGCGTATCGCTCTCGAACAGTTCGACCTCGCCCAGTGCATCGCGAGCGGCCTGCTTGAGCGCAGCGCGGAACAGTGGATGGTCGTCGGCGATCAGCAGGGATGCCATGGCTGGATTATTGCGCGGTCCAGCCGCCGTCCACCGGGATGGCGGCACCAGTCAGGTTGTGTGCTTCGCGCCGACACAGGAACAGCGCGAGCTCGGCGATCTCGTCAGGCAGCGACATCCGCAGGCTGGGCTGCTTTTCCGCCAGCAGGGCACGCACGCCATCGTCGCGGCTGCCGCCATCACGGCGTGCTTCGATCTGCGGCTCGATCAGCGGCGTTTCGACCCAGCCCGGGCAGATGCAATTCACGGTGATGCCACCGGACACGCGATTGCCCAGCGCGGCGTATTCCAGCGCCGCCACCTTGCTCATGCCGACCAGCCCGAACTTGCTGGCGACGTAGGGCGCCTTCTGCTTCGATGCCACCAGGCCATGCACCGAGGCGATGTTGATAACCCGTCCGAAGCCGCGAGCCGCCATTGCCGGCAGGGCGTGGCGCATGCTGTGGAAGGCCGAGCTGAGATTGATCGCGAGGATGGCATCCCAGCGTTCCGCCGGCATCTCCTGCAGCGCGGCGGTGTGCTGGATGCCGGCATTGTTGACGAGGATGTCGGGGCCACCTGCGGACCACGCCGCCACCTCGGCCATCAGCTGTTCGATGGCGGCAGGATCGCGCAGGTCGCCGCCAAAATGACGCGCCTCGCCTCCTCCTGCCGCGTTCACAGCCGCGACGGCGGCGGCGATCTGCTCGGCCGTGCCCAATCCATGCACGGCCACCAGCGCACCCGCGGCAGCCAAACGGCAGGCAACCGCCAGTCCGATGCCGGAGGTGCTGCCGCTCACCAAGGCGCTGCGGCCTTGCAGGAATCGATCGGTCGACATGCCGTGGTGATACTCGGGTAGATGAGGGAGTCGCTACGCTAACAGGAAAATTCCGATGCCTCGTAGTACGAAAGTACGACGCATTCAAGGCCCATCGGCGGTAAGGTTCAGGCCATGAACACGATTCGGCACAGCGTCCTGATGGCGTCCGTCCTGCTGCTTGGCAGCGTCCTGAGCTTGCCTGCACGAGGAGGCACCCACCCGATGTTCTCGCAACAACGCAGCAGCACGCATCGCGGGCAAGACGATCTGCTGACCGCAGGGCTGGGCTTGCAAGGCTTGCGCGCGATGGCGCCGCCACCGTTCGCCGACCCCGCCCATCCGACCGCGGACGAGTTGCGCCGACGTGCGCTGTGGAGCAATTGGCGCGGGATCGCCGACTTGGCCCCCGGCGGCGGCTATGGCGAGTTGTACGGCAGTGTCGCCAATGTGCCCGGCCGTGAATTCAGTGCGTTTGCAACGCTGCCCGGAGCCCATCAGCCGCATCGCGTGTTGTTGCAGTTGCCGGACAACTTCGACACACGCAAGCGCTGCCTGCTGGTGGCACCGTCCTCCGGCTCCCGCGGGGTGTATGGCGCGATTGCGGTCGCCGGAGCCTGGGGCCTGCCGCGCGGTTGCGCCGTGGTCTATACCGACAAGGGCACCGGCTCGGACTATTTCGACATCGATGCCGGACTGGGCTTCGACGCTGCCGGACAGGTGGCCGCACCCGCAGACGGGATCGCGTTCACGCCCGAACCGGCCAAGGGCCACGGTGTAGCCTTCAAGCACGCACATTCGCAGGACAACCCCGAGGCGGACTGGGGACGGCACGTCAAGCAGGCGGCCCAATTCGCACTCGACACCCTCAACGCACAATTCCCGAACGCCACCCGGTTCACCTTCGCCAACACCCGGGTGATAGCGGTCGGCATTTCCAACGGCGGTGGCGCGGTGCTGCGCGCAGCCGAAGACCCCGAGCCGTGGCTGGATGCGGTGGTGGCGGGCGAGCCCAATATCTACGCAGTCGGCAACGGCGCGCGGAGTCTGTATGACTACACCACCGAGGCCGCACTGTTGATGGGCTGCGCCTTGCCGAAACTCGGCATCCCGAGCCAACCGATCGACCAGTCACGCTGCAACGAACTGGCGCGCTTGGGTGTGCTGAAGGGAGCAACGCCCGAGGCGCGCCAGCAGGAGGCATTGGACGCTCTGCATGCCTCCGGCTGGACCGATGCGGCACTGCGTGCCGGTTCGATCGCCGTCGCCTTCGACCTCTGGCGTGCGATAGACGTGGCCTACGCTTCGGCCTATGGCCGCTATCCCCACGATGGCCACCCGTGCGGCTATTGGTATTCCGGTATGGGGCCGATTCCGGGCCAACCTGCACCACCGGTGCCGATTGCTCGTCCACTGACACCCGACGAGCGTGCGGCGCTGTGGTCGGACAGTGCCGGCATCCCGCCGGGGAATGGCGTCGTGATCGTCGATCCGCATCCGATGGTGGATGCTGGCATCACCGGGATGCGATGCCTGCGCGCGCTTTGGACTGACGACAGCGATGCCGGGCGGCGGGTGCGCAAGGGCATCGAGGAAACCCGCGCCGCACCGCCGCGTGCAGGCCTGCCGGTGATCGTCATCCATGGCACCGACGATGGCTTGGTCCCACAGGCATTTTCCAGCTTGCCGTATGTGGCGATGACGCATGCAGCGGGGCGTGATGTGCGCTATTGGCAAGTGAAGAACGCCCAGCATTTCGATGCGTTCCTCGGACTGCCGCACCTGGCTGCCGCCTATCTGCCGCTGCTGCCATATGTCTATTCCGCGCTGGATCGTGTCGATGCCAGTCTGGACGGCAAGGGCCGCCTGCCGGACTCCGCAGTGATCTCCACCGTGCCACGGATGGGCAAGCCGCTGGCGGCGGAGAACCTCACGATCCCGCACTGATTGCAGGCACCACTTCGGCTCTGGCACTCTGCCGTCGTCAGGTTGGAGTGCCCATGAAGCAACGCCATTTTTCGATGCTGCGCGAGTTCCGGTTGGCGGATTGGTTCACGCTGGGCAATGCCTGTTGCGGCAGCTTCGCAATTTTCTTCGCCATGCGCTTCCTGCAATACGAGCAGATGCAGGATCTTTTCAGCGGCATGGCGATGATCCCGCTGGCGTTCATCTTTGATGTGCTCGATGGACGCATTGCACGCTGGCGCAAGGTGGCCTCGACGCTGGGGCGTGAATTGGACTCACTTGCCGACGTCATCAGTTTCGGGGTGGCACCGGCGGCGCTGGGCTATGCCTGTGGCCTGCAAGGCGGCTGGGACTGGCTGGTGCTGAGCTATTTCGTCGGCTGCGGGGTCAGCCGGCTGGCGCGTTACAACGTCACCGCAGAATCACTGTCGGATGGCGGCGACAAGGTGAAGTATTTCGAGGGCACGCCGATCCCGACCAGCGTGCTGATTGTCGGCCTGTTGGCACTTGCGGCCCAGCAGGAGCACCTCGACACCGAGCTGTGGCTTGGCATGCTTGAACTTGGCCCATGGCAGTTCCACCCGTTGGTGCTGATATACGCGCTCTCCGGTTCGCTGATGATCAGCAAGACCCTGCGCATTCCAAAGCCTTGAATGCGGGCGCAGTTCACTGCCCGTGATGGCAGCCTGTGCGAGGCATTGCTAGCATGCGTGCAAACACGGAGGACGCATGGCTGACTATCCCAAGGATCCCGCTGCATTGGCACAACGCTACTGGGGCATGTGGGCCGATGCCCTGCGCGACGGCACGGCAGGCTTCGGCTTCGATCCCGGCAAGCAAGGGCTGGACGATGCCCTCGGCCTGTGGACGCGACAGGCGGGATGGCAGGGTGGGTTCGGCGATGTGCTGGAACGCTTTCGCAGCCAATGCGGCGACTGGTACGGACGCATGCAGCAGGTGGCGGCGCAGTTCAGCGAGCGTGACCACAGCGCGCATGATGTTGCCGAGGCGTGGCGCTCCGCATTCGCCGGTGGCCATCCCTTCGATGGGTTGATGCAAGGCCTGCAAGGCCCGGGGCTGGAGAATCTGGCGCGCTGGGGAGAGGCTGCAGCCCCGTGGCTGGATGGCCTGCGTCATCAGGCGGCCTCCACGTTGGGCATGCCGGCGTTCGGCTTCACCCGCGAGCATCAGGAACGCATGCAGGCGCTGGGCAAGGCGCAGCTGCGTCTGCAAGCCGCGCAGCGTGCCTACAACGCCTTGCTGGCCAAGGTGTCGCAGGCGTCGCTGTCGCGGTTCGAGTCGAAATTGGCCGAACACGAAGAGCCCGGCCGCCAGATCGGCAACGTGCGCGCCTTGTTTGATCTGTGGGTGGATGCGGCCGAAGACGCCTGGGCCGAAGCGGCGCTGTCGAAGGAGTATCGACATGCCTTCGGCGAACTCGCCAATGCGCAGATGCAGGTGCGCGGTGCGGCGCAGGTGTTGATGGAACAAGCCGCGCGTGCCTGCGGGCAACCCGTGCGCAGCGAGATGGATGGTGCCTATCGCAAGATCGCCGAACTCGAGCGCGCCCTGCGTGCGGCCACTCGCGATGCGGGCACATCATCACCATCGGCGTCGAATGCTGCGGAATCCGCCAAGCCTGCGGCAAAGCGACCGGCGAAGAAGGCAGCACCGAAACCCGCCGCCAAGGCAGCAGCCCCGGCCCGGCGCAAGTCGGCCAAGGCGAAGGCACCGGCCAAGGTGAGCAAGACCCCCAAGCGCGGCAAGCCTGCCGCAAGGAAGCGCTGACATGTACGGACCGCTGAACATCACTCCCGATGTACTGGCCGAAGAGGCGACGCGCCTGCAGCGCAAACTCACCGCCGGCGTCCGCACCCTGCACGAGATGGACGAGGTCGATTTCGGCGTCACTCCGCGCGAGGAAGTCTGGCGCGATGGCAAGGTCGTGCTGTACCGCTTCAAGGGTGAGCGCCGGCCAACCGCGCAGGTACCGATCCTGATCAGCTATGCACTGGTCAATCGTCCTTACATGGTCGATCTGCAGGAAGACAAGTCACTGGTCAGGGGCCTGCTGGAACGCGGCGAAGACGTCTATGTCATCGACTGGGGCTACCCGGACCGTTCCGATCGCTACCTGACGCTGGAGGACTACATCGAGCGCTTCATCGGCGGCGCGGTGGACCATCTGCGCAAGGCGCATGGATTGCCGTCGATCAACCTGCTCGGCATCTGCCAGGGCGGCGCGTTCTCGCTGTGTTATGCGGCGCTGCATCCGGACAATATCCGGAACCTGATCACCATGGTGACGCCGGTGGATTTCCACACCCCGGACAACATGCTGTCGAACTGGAACCGCGAGATCGACGTCGACCTGCTGGTGGATACGCTCGGCAACGTGCCAGCCGACATGATGAATTTCACCTACCTGATGCTCAAGCCGTGGCGGCTGTTCGCGCAGAAATACGTCGGCATGGCGGACATCCTCGACGACAGGAAGGCGATGGAGGATTTCCTGCGGATGGAGAAGTGGATTTTCGACTCACCCGACCAGGCCGGCGAGGCATTCCGCGAGTTCAGCAAGCAGTTCTTCCAGCAGAACCGCTTCATGGGCGAAACCCCGCCGCGGATCGGCAGCAAGGACGTCCATCTGGGCGAGATCGACATGCCGGTGCTCAACATCTACGCCGAGCAGGACCACCTGGTGCCACCCGATGCCTCGCGTGCGCTGCGTGACCTGGTCGGCAGCGATGACTACACCGAACTGGCATTCAAGGGTGGACACATCGGTATCTATGTCTCCAGCCGCGCCCAGCGCGAAGTGCCGCAGACCATCCACGATTGGCTGCGCAAGCGCAGCTGAACCTGACCGGAGGCGTCGGTGGCTTGGGATCGCATGCCACGGCAACCCCTGATGCGCGGCCTGCTGCTGACGCTGGGTCTGCTGTGGGCGTTGCCAATATCTCTGTCGGGGCTGGTGGCGGGGCTCATCGCGATGGCGTTCGGCGCGCGGCCCGCACTGCGCACCGGCGATCTGGCACTGGTGTTCCAGTGCTTCCCGTGGGGGCCGGGCGGGGCGATCACGCTGGGCAACGTCATCCTGCACACCGGCCCCGATCTGGCCTGTCCCTGCCGTACCTACGCCTGCCGCGCCGGGCTGGTGGATGAGCCGACAATCGTCCTGGCCGACCACGAGCGCGCCCATGTCTACCAGTACATGGTGCTTGGCCTGCTGCTCCTGCCGCTGTACCTGCTGTCGGGTGGCGCGGTCAGCGAACGCAACCGTTTCGAGCAGGCGGCAGATCGCTATGCACGCACCGGGCGTGGCTGGTGGCCATGGGCGCGTGACGACATGAAATGAATGCGGCGACCTGACGAACGGCAACCCTGAATGCGCACCGCTTAGCCGATTTCTAACATTGCCTGGCGTAGGCTCAACACGCCGAAGAAAAACTGCGCGCCGTGCAAGGCGACGCGAAGAATCGCTCCGGTAGACAAGGCCCGACTCCCGACAGGCGCAACGCCTGCAGAGCCGGGCCTTTTTTTGAGTCGTCGAGTCTGCTCGATCAGGCCAGCCGCACTGGTTCACACCCACTCGCGCGAGGGCAGGGTATGGCGGCGCTGCGGCCGGCCGACCAGGTCGAGGAAGTTGTTGAACACGGCATCGGCTTGCGCATGCATCGTGGCGATGTGCTGGCGGGTGTGGGCGCGGATGGCCTGCTCGCGGTCGGCATGACCGTCGTGCGGAAGGCCGGCAGCCTGCAGTTCCTCGCGGTAGGCCGGGTTGGCCAGCCAGCGTTCGATCAGGCGTTCGTCCATTTCCAGATGGAACTGGAAGCCGTAGGCATTGTCACCGTAGCGGAACGCTTGTTGTTCGCAGTCGTTGCTGCGTGCCAGATGCGCCGCACCCTGCGGAATGTCGAAACGACAGCCATGCCACTGGAACACCGGGGTGGTGTCGTCCAGCGGGGCCAGCACCGGGTCCTGGCTGCCAGCGGCGGTCTTGTGCAGCGGGTACCAGCCAATCTCCTTGACCGGATTGCGCGGCACTGCCGCGCCCAGCACATGCGCCAGCAACTGCGCGCCCAGGCAGATGCCCAGCACCGGCTTTCCCTGCTTCAGCATCGCTTCGATCGCCAGCATTTCATTGCGCAGATGCGTGCGCTGTGGATGCTCATCGACATTCATCGGGCCACCCAATACCACCAGCCCGTGATAGCGCTCGGTATTGAGCTGGGCATCCGGGTGACGCTCGAAGTTCTTGAAGCGGATGCGATGGCCGCGGCGTCGGATCAGGGGATCCAGCGTCCCCAGGGGTTCGGCGGCGACGTGCTGGAATACAAGCAGGCGGGACATGGCGGCAGGAAGTCGGGAAAGGTCGTGACTATGCCAAATCCGGGAGCAGCCCGGTCAATCCGAATTTGAATATGCCTATCGAGCAATCGTGGTCGGGCAACGCGGCCTTGATCAGCCTTGCCCCGGTTCACGTTCGCGGATTTCCAATTCACCCTGCTGGCGGCCCTCGCGATCCACCACCACCCGCACGCGCTTGCGCCCGTAGTAGTAGCTGGCGCGATACAGGCCGGCATCTTCGTCGATGCCGCGTTCGCAGAGTTGGTCGATCTTGCGGGTTTCCAGCAGGCGGAAAAACGTGGCCGTATCGAGGCCCAGTGCCTCGGCAATCGGCCCGCCATCGATCACGATGTCGGGTGTCGGATTGAGGTCGATGGCGATGCGTCTGCCCATGGCTGCCGAAGGTTGCCGTTTGCTATCCGCCGCAGTCTGCGCTCACGCCTGGCCTGCCGCCATGATCGCGATCAACGGACGTATTTCTTCAGCAGCAGTTGTACCGCGATGGCTGCGAACAGCACCGGGAAGCTCAGCACCGTGAAGGCGATCAGGGCCAGCGGCCACAGGTTCATGCGGCTGGTGTCGGTCAGCATGAACAGCAGCTCGCCCAGCACGAACAGGGCGGTCCAGAGCAGGGCGTCGAACAGTCGGCGTGGGTAGGCGAGCAGCGTGCAGAACGCACCAGTCATCGCCAGGATCACGAGGTAGAACTTGAAGCCTCCGCCATCCCAGGGTTCGACGCCCCAGACCCCGTCGAACAGGTACCACAGGCCAAAGCCAGCACCAACCGCCAGCAGCGCACTCAGCAGGCGGCGCATGAACGCTCACCAAGCGGGTACGGGCGCTGACCTTCGCCGTGGGAAAGCGTCACCCATGCGCCCGGCCTCGTGATGTGTCGGCAAGGGCGCATGTGCATGATCCAGGCTCAGTGCGCGTCGTGCAGATCGCGCAGATGCGTCGGCACGCTGCCGAAGTAGGCGGCGAGGTCGGCGATCTGCTGGTCGGTCAGGCCCTTGGCCTGCGCGGCCATCACGTCGGCGGTGGCGCCGGCGCGGGCGCCGTCGCGGTAGGCCTGCAGGGCGTGGGCGACGTAGTCGGTGTACTGGCCACCGATCTTCGGATATATGTCGGCCAGCGGGGCATTGCCCTCGGCGCCGTGGCAGGACACACAGGCGGCGGTGCTGCCGGCGCCCTTGGTGGCGAGCATGCGGCCGGCCTCGATGTTGCCGGCCGGCAGGCGCGCCGGGACGGTGGCATTTTCGTGTTCGACCACGTGTTCCGCCCCACCTTCGGAGCCGCAGGCCGACAGGGCGAGGGCGCAGGCAAGCGCGAGCACGGTCATGGAAAGCTTGGTCATGGCGGGGCTCACTTCAGGCTGGAGAGGTAGGCGACGATGTCGTTGATGTCCTGCTCGGAGAAGCTCTCTGCCTGGGCCTGCATCGTCGGGTGCTTGCGATTGCCGTTGCGGTATTCGTTCAGGGCATTGCGCAGATAGGTCTGCGACTGGCCGCCGATCTTCGGCACGTGGTAGGTCGGGTAGGCGTTCTTGTAGCCGGTCAGGCCGTGGCAGCCCTGGCACGTGTAGGTCAGGCTGCGGCCACGGGCGATGTCGCCGGGGCCTGCGGCGGGCGCGGCGGCAGGTGCCGGCGCAGCAGCGGCGGGGGCAGGTGCCGCAGCAGCCGGAGCGGGAGCTGCAGCCGCCGGTGCCGGCGTGGCGGCAGGCGCGGTCGGTGGGTTCTGGGCGATGGCGGAAAACGCCGCCACCAGGACGGCAAGGCTCGCAACGATCGACAACGGGCGGATCATCAGTGTGGTTTCCCCAGGCTTTGGAGGCGCGCCCCGGCGACGCGGCGCACGATCCTGCAAGTATAGCGATGCGCGCTGCCGCGTCCATCCAGTCATGACCGAACCGCAGGCAAGACATCGTTGTGAGTGCATGCGCAGGGCTTGAGCATCGGCTCGGATCGAGGACTGCGCGCCACCCGCAACAGGGGCGAGGTGCAAGCTCGGAAGATTCAGAGGCCGGACTTTTCCACCAAAGCATGACCTTCGGCGGATGCAAACGGTCTTTTAGGTGACATACTTGACTACAACACTAATTACTGGTCGATACCGATGCACGAGATGGAATTTGCGCGCGGCTGGCGGGGCGCTGCCTGGATGACGGTGGCACTGGCGCTGGCGCTGGGACTGGCGGGCTGCAAGATGAAGGCGGGCGGCCCCGGCGACGGCAAGGACGGCGCGGCCAATGCCGCCGCCGAAGCGGTGCCGGTGGAAGTGGCGCCGGTGACGCGCAAGACCATCGCCGCCAGCTATTCAGGCACCGCGCCGCTGGACGCACGCGGGCAGGCGCAGGTGGTGTCCAAGACCTCGGGGATTGCGTTGCAGGTGCTGGTGGACATCGGTCAGCACGTGACTGCCGGGCAGACCCTGGTGCGAATCGACCGTGATCGCGCCTCGCTGCAGGTGTCGCAGGCGTCTTCGCAGGTCAACAAGCTGGAAGCCAACTACCGGCGCTCGCTGCAGCTTGCCGAGCAGAAGATGGTCAGCGCCAATGACGTCGACCAACTGCGCTTCGATCTCGCCAACGCCCGTGACCAGCTGCGGATGGCGCAACTGGAACTGTCCTACGGCAACGTGGTCGCGCCGATTTCCGGGGTGGTGGCCTCGCGCGACATCAAGCCCGGCAATTTCGTGCAGATCAATTCGCCGATCTTCACCATCGTCGATACCTCGCGTCTGGAAGCCACCCTCAACGTGCCCGAGCGCGAGATCGAGAAGATCAAGCCGGGCCAGCCGGTCGATCTGTCGGTCGATGCCTTGCCGGGACGGACCTTCACCGGCACCGTGGATCGGGTGTCGCCGGTCGTCGATGCCGGCAGCGGCACCTTCCGGGTGGTGCTGGCGTTCGGCGGTGACACCGCCTTGCAACCCGGCATGTTCGGGCGCCTGCGGATCCGCTACGACCAGCGTGCCGATGCCCGGGTGATCCCGCGCGAGGCGCTGCTCGAAGATGAAGGCGATCCGGCGGTGTTCGTCGTGCGCAATGGCAAGGCCGTGCGGGTGGCGGTGCAACTGGGCTATGACGATGGCCCGTGGGTGGAAGTGCGCGCCGGCCTGAAGGATGGTGATCGGGTGGTGGTTGCGGGCAAGGCGGCATTGCGGGACGGCAGCGCGGTCAAGGTGCTGGCCGCGACGCCTGCTGCGGCGAGCAGCACGCCGGCGTCGGCGCAGGCCGCGCAATGAGTCAGGGCGCGAATCCGTCGGGGCAAGGACCGGGCCACGATCCATTGGCGACGCCGGGCCGTGGCTTCAGTCTGGTCGAATTCGCCACCCGTCGGCGGGTGACGGTGGCGATGATGACCGTCACCCTGGTGCTGTTCGGCCTGCTCGCGCTGAATGCGTTGAAGGTCAACCTGCTGCCGGATTTGAGTTATCCCACCTTGACCGTACGCACCGACTATCCGGGCGCGGCACCGGCCGAGGTCGAGACCCTGATTTCGCAACCTGCGGAAGAAGCACTTGGCGTGGTCAAGGGCTTGCGCCGGCTGAAATCCATTTCCCGCACCGGCCAGAGCGATGTGGTGCTCGAGTTCGCCTGGGGCACCGACATGGAGCAGGCCAGCCTCGACGTGCGCGACAAGATGGAATCGCTGCAATTCCCGCTCGACGCCAAGCCGCCGGTGCTGTTGCGCTTCAACCCGTCCACCCAGCCGATCATGCGACTGGCGCTGTCGACATCGCAGGCCGGTTCCAGTGAGGATGAACTGCGTCGTCTCGGCGAGCTGCGCCGCTACGCCGACGAAGATCTCAAGCGCCGATTGGAACCGGTCACCGGGGTGGCGGCGGTCAAGGTCGGCGGCGGCCTCGAGGATGAGGTCCAGGTCGATATCGACCAGGGCCGGTTGGCCCAGCTGGGCCTGAGCATCGACAGCGTGATCTCGCGCCTGCAGCAGGAGAACGTCAACATTTCCGGCGGCCGGCTCGAGGAAGGTTCGCAGCGCTATCTGGTGCGGACCGTCAACCAGTTCGCCAATGTCGATGAAATCCGCAACATGCTGTTGACCACGCAGGCCGCGGCAGCCGACAACAGCGGCGCGCAGCAGGCGATGCGGGTGGCGGCGGCCAGCGGCAATGCCAGCGTGATGGCGGCCCTGTCGCAGCAATCCACAGGCGGCTCCGCCGCAGGCGGCGGGCAGGCGCTGCGGCTTGGCGATGTGGCCACCGTGCGGCAGGGCTACAAGGAACGCGAAACCATCATCCGCATGAACGGCCGTGAAGCGGTCGAACTGGCGATCTACAAGGAAGGCGACGCCAATACCGTGGCCACCGCCGATGCGCTGGAGGCCAAGCTCGCGGACATCCGCGCCCACCTGCCACGCGGGGTCGAGCTGACCACGATTGAAGATCAGTCGATCTTCATCCGCAATGCGGTGAAAGACGTCAAGTGGGACGGCGTGATCGGCGGCGTGTTGTCCATCCTGATCATCTTCCTGTTCCTGCGCGACGGCTGGAGCACCTTCGTCATCAGCCTGTCGTTGCCGGTGTCGATCATCGCCACCTTCTTCTTCATGGGCCGGCTGGATTTGAGCCTGAACGTGATGTCGCTGGGCGGGTTGGCGCTCGCCACCGGCCTCGTGGTCGATGACTCCATCGTGGTGCTGGAATCCATCGCCAAGGCGCGCGAGCGCGGGCTGGGTGTGCTGGATGCAACGATTGCCGGCACCCGCGAGGTCGGGATGGCGGTGATGGCCTCGACCCTGACCACGATTGCAGTGTTCCTGCCGCTGGTGTTCGTGCAGGGAATTGCCGGCCAGCTGTTCCGCGACCAGGCGTTGACCGTGGCGATTGCGGTGGCGGTGTCGCTGGTGGTGGCGATGACCCTGGTGCCGATGCTCAGTTCGCTCAAGGGCCGCGCGCCGATGGGTTTCCCGGAAGAACCCGCGCATCCGCGCTGGCAGACCGACAAGGCGTGGCAGAAGCCGGCGATGTATACCGGTCGCGGTGTCGGCGCATTGATCCGCTACGTGTTCTTCGGCGTGGTGTGGATGATCGTGCGCGTCTGGCGCGGAATCGGCGCCATCGTCGGCCCGGTCATGCGCACAGCCAGCGACCTGTGGATGGCGCTTTACGGCCGCGCCGAGAACCGCTACCTGAAGATCCTGCCGTCCGCATTGGGCCGACCCAAGTCGGTCTTGCTGGTGGCCGGCGTCGCCTTTGCGGCCACCCTCGCGGTGATGCCCTTCCTCGGCACCGACCTGATCCCGCAGCTGGCGCAGGACCGCTTCGAGATGACTGCCAAGCTGCCACCCGGCACGCCGATTGCTCGCACCGATGCCCTGATCCGGCAGATCGAAGCCGGCCACGCGCATGACCCCGGCGTGCGCGTGCTGTACGGCGTGTCGGGCACCGGCACCCGGCTGGATGCCAGCCCCACCGAAAGCGGCGAGAACATCGGCAAGCTCGACGTGGTGATGACCAGCAACAAGGCCGAAGGGCCGCTGACCGAAGCACTGCGCGACAGCATGCGTGCGCATCCGGGCGTGCAGGTGAACTTCGCCAGGCCGGAATTGTTCAGCCTGTCGGCACCGCTGGAAATCGAAGTCGAGGGCAATGACCTCGATGCGATCCGCACGGCCGGCAACAAGCTGGCCGCGATGCTGCGCGCCAATTCGCACTATGCCGACGTCAAGTCGACGGTGGAGCAGGGCTTCCCGGAAATCCAGATCCTGTTCGATCCGCAGCGCGCTGCCGCGTTGGGCCTTACCACGCGCCAGATCGCCGATGCGGTGACCAAGAAGGTCGCCGGTGAAGTGGCCACCCGTTACAGCTTCCGCGATCGCAAGATCGACGTGCTGGTGCGGGTGCGGCAGTCCGATCGTGCCTCGGTGGACGATATCCGCCACCTGATCGTCAATCCCGGCAAGGGCGCGCCGGTGGAACTGGATTCGGTGGCGCGGGTGATCTCGACCTCCGGCCCGAGCGAGATCCATCGCGTCGACCATCGCCGGGTGGCGGTGGTCTCGGCCAACCTGCGTGACATCGACCTCGGCACCGCGGTGGCGGAAGTCGAATCGATGGTGGCGCAGAACCCGCTGGGCGTGGACATCGCCATCCGCATCGGCGGCCAGGGCCAGGAGCTGTCGGATTCACTGCGCTCGCTGCTGTTCGCGTTCGCGCTGGCGGTGTTCATGGTCTATCTGGTGATGGCCTCGCAGTTCGAATCGCTGCTGCACCCCTTCGTCATCCTGTTCACCATCCCGCTGGCGCTGGTGGGCGCGTTCGGCGCGCTGGTGCTGACCCGTTCGCCGGTCTCGGTGGTGGTGTTCATCGGTCTGATCCTGCTGGTCGGGCTGGTGGTGAAGAACGCGATCATCCTGATCGACAAGGTCAACCAGCTACGCGAGGAAGGCGTGGCCAAGCGCCAGGCACTGATCGAAGGTGCCCGCTCGCGCCTGCGCCCGATCATGATGACCACCCTGTGCGCGGTGTTCGGTTTCCTGCCGATGGCCGTTTTGCCCGGCGATGGTGCTGAAGTGCGCAGCCCGATGGCCTACACCGTGATCGGCGGCCTGCTGGTCTCCACCTTGTTGACCCTGGTGGTGATTCCGGTGGTGTACGACCTGCTCGATCGCAAGCCGGATGGCTGGTATGCCGAACGCGGCCGGCGCGCCCGCAGCGATGCCAACGCCGTCGCCGATGTGCTTTCGCACGAGCACGATCCGCTCGGCGGGACGAACGGGTGAGCGCGCCGGCATGAATATCACCGAATTCTCGATCAAACGCCCGGTGACGACGATCATGATCTTCGTCTCGCTGGTGGTGATCGGCCTGATCGCCGCGTTCCGGCTGCCGCTGGAATCGATGCCCGAGGCCAGCCCGCCGTTTTTCTTCGTGCAGTTGCCGTATTCGGGCTCGACCCCGGAGGAAGTCGAGCAGAATCTCGTCAAGCCAGTGGAAGAATCGTTGGCGACGATGTCCGGCATCAAGTCGATGAACGCCAATGCGTCGGCCGATGGCGGCGGGGTGTTCGTGCAGTTCAGCGACTGGAGCCGCAACGTCGCGGTGGCCGCCTCGGAAGCACGCGAGCGCATCGATGCCATCCGCGACCAGTTGCCGGATGATTTCCGTCGCTATTTCGTGCGCCGCTGGAGCACCAGCGACGATCCGGCGGTCAGCCTGCGCCTGACCAGCCAGGAAGACCTGACTGCGCGCGGGGAGTTGATCGACCAGACCATCAAGCGACGACTCGAACGCCTGCCCGGCGTGGCGCGGATCGAGGTGGAAGGTGTGCCGGAACAGGAAGTCGTGGTCGCCATCGACCCGGACCGACTGACCGCCAACGGTGTCGTGCTGAACGAATTGGTCAGCCGCCTGCAGGCCGCCAACTTCTCGGTGTCCAGCGGCATCATCACCGACAACGGCCGGCGCCTGCGGATCCAGCCCAAGGGCGAGATGGTGAATCTGGCGCAACTGCGCGACCTGCCGATCAATGCGCGCGGGGTGCGTCTGGGCGACATCGCCGACGTCGGCATGCAGTCGCAGCGGATGACCTATGTCCGCCAGATCGATGGGCGGCCCAGCGTCGGCGTCGACATCTACAAGGAGCGCTCGGCCAACCTCGTCGACATCTCGCGCGTGGTCGAGGCCGAGATCGACGCGCTGCGCCGTGATCCGGCGATGCGCGGGATCACCATCCAGGTCGACGACGACCAGGGCAAGCAGGTGGTCAGTTCCTTGACGGCACTGGCGGAAGCGGGGGTGATCGGCCTGTTGCTGTCGGTGGCGGTGCTGTATTTCTTCCTGCGCCACTGGCCATCGACCCTGATGGTGACCCTGGCGATCCCGATCTGCTTCATCATGACCCTGGGCTTCATGTACTTCGCCGGGATCACCCTCAACATCCTGTCGATGATGGGCCTGTTGCTGGCGGTGGGCATGCTGGTCGACAACGCCGTGGTGGTGGTCGAAAGCATCTACCAGGAACGCGAGAAATACCCCGGCCAGCCGCGCCTGGCCTCGGTGATCGGCACCCGCCACGTCGCGATTGCCCTTTCGGCCGGCACCTTGTGCCATTGCATCGTGTTCCTGCCGATGATGTTCGGCACCAAGAACATGCTGACCATCTTCCTCGGCCAGATGGCGGTGACCATCTCGGTGTCGCTGCTGGCGTCGTGGCTGGTTGCGATCAGCCTGATCCCGATGATCTCGGCGAAGTTGCGCACCCCGCCTGCATTGAAATCCCCGTTCCTGACCCGCCTGCAGGACCGCTACGCCAGCCTGTTGCGGTGGACCTTGCATCATCGTGGCCTGAGCGTGCTCGGCATCCTCTTGATTGTCGCGGTGAGCATCATCCCGATGAAGCTGGGCAAGGGCGACAGCGGCAACGATGACGACCCGACCAAGGTGCGCATCTTCTACCAGTGGAACGGTTCGTATTCCAAGGAGCAGATGGGGCAGGTGATCGCCGAGGTCGAGCGCTACGTCAATGCCAACCGTCGCCGCTTCGATGTCAAGCAGGTCTACTCGCGCTACGCGGAGCAGGGTTGGGCCTTCACCCAGGTCGAACTTGCCACCGAGGATCCCGAAGTGGCCGACAGGATCCAGGAACAGATTCGCAAGGACCTGCCGAAATCCGCGCGCGCCAACATCGGCATGGGCCGGCAGGGCGGCATGGGCGGTGGTTCCGACCAGGAGATTTCGTTCAGCCTGACCGGCGATTCGACCAAGGTACTGGTCGACCTGGCCCACGACATCATGCCGATCCTGTCCCGCAGCCGTGGCTTGCGCGACGTGCGCGTGGACACCGGCGATTCCGGCAGCGAGATGACCGTGCACGTCAATCGCGAGCGCGCGGCCGCCTATGGCTTCAGCGCGCAGCAGGTGGCGCAGTTCATCGGCATGGCGCTGCGCGGCTCGTCATTGCGCGATTTCCAGCGCGACGAGGTCGAGATTCCGGTCAACGTCCGCTTCAAGAATGCCGAGAACTACGGCCCGGAGGACCTGCAATCGTTTACCGTGCGCGCGCCGGATGGCCGCAGCGTGCCGCTGCTGGCGATGGTGGATGTCGGCCTGACGCCCTCGGCCGGCACCATCCAGCGCATGAACCGGCAGACCATGCTCAAGATACAGGCCAGCCTCGCGCCGGGCGCCAGCATGGAGCAGGCGCGCAAGGACATCGAGGACACCCTGAAGGGCATCGAGATGCCGCCCGGCTACAGTTACACCTTCGAGGGTGGCGGCTTCGGCATGAACATGGACATGAACAAGCAGATGTTCACCAATGTCTTCATCGCGCTGGCATTGATGTTCATCGTGATGGCCTCGGTGTTCGAGTCGCTGCTGTTCCCGATGGCGATCATGAGCAGCGTCGGCTTCTCGATCCTCGGTGTGTTCTGGTGCCTGTGGCTGACCGGCACCCAATTCAACATCATGGCCTTCATCGGCATCCTGGTGCTGATGGGCGTGGTAGTGAACAACGGCATCGTGATGATCGAGCACATCAACAACCTGCGCCGGCGTGGCCTCGCACGGATCGATGCGCTGGTCGAAGGCAGCCGCGAGCGCCTGCGGCCGATCATGATGACGATGGGTACCGCGATCCTCGCGATGATCCCGATCGCGATCTCGCATACCCAGGTGGCCGGCGACGGCCCGCCGTACAACCCGATGGCGCGTGCGATCGCCGGTGGGCTGGCGTTCTCCACCGTCGTCACCCTGCTGTTCCTGCCGACCATCTACGCACTGCTCGATGACCTGCGCAGCGGCACCGCACGCATCATCGCCAGGGCAAGGCTGAGCAAGGCGCAGCGGCGCGCACTGGCGGTGACATGACCCCGGACACTCGCCAGCTTCGGCACAACGGCCGGATCACAGGAGTTCTGTATCTGGTGGTCGTACTGAGCGGGATGTTCTGTCTGGCCTACGTGCCTGCGCTGGTGGGCACGACGCTCACCGAGGCGTCCGCGCGTGCAGGCCTGTTCCGCGCCGGGATCGCGGCGTTCCTGCTCATGCAGGTCGCCTTCCTGTTGCTGCCCCTGGCCTTGTACCGCGTGCTTGGCGATGTGGACAGGCCGCTTGCCGCGCTGATGGTGGCGTTTGCGGCTGTCAGCGTGCCGATCGGGCTGGGCGCGTTGACACATCGCATGGAAGCGCTGTCGCTGCTGCAAACGGCCACTGATGCAAATGCCGCTGCATACGCAGAGAGCATGGCGCGATATGGATTCGGCCTGCGCATCGCCAGCCTGTTCTGGGGCCTGTGGCTGTTGCCATTGGGTTGGCTGGTGCTGCGTTCTCGCCGCTTGCCACGGCTGTTGGGCGTGCTGCTCCTGCTGGGCGGTCTGGGCTACATCGTGCACGTCTTCGGCGGCTTGCTGCCGGGCTACGCGGACTCCGCGTTGAGCCGATATGTGCGTCTGCCTGCGGCCTTGGGCGAGATCGGGACCTGCCTGTGGTTGCTGGGCTTTGGTGCAGGCACGGGGCGCATCGATGCGCGGCAACTCGCCAATGCCTGATCGTCGGAATGGCACGTGATGACCCGCGCATCGAACACACTGGTTGATCCGCCGCTGCCGTTGCGGCTGAAGCTGTCCGCACTCTGGGCCAGCCTGACCTTCTGCTATCTCTACGGCGACTACTTCGGCCTGTACAAGCCCGGCAAGCTCCAGCACATGCTGGAAGGCGCAGGGCCGCTCGGGCAGGCCAGCCAAGGCTCGCTGTTGTTCGTCTCCTTGCTGCTGGCCATCCCGGGGCTGATGGTGCTGTTGACGCTGGCGTTGCCGGTGCGCCTGACCCGTTGGCTCAACCTCGGGCTGGCCGTGTTCTATGCCATTTTCGTCGCACTGACCATGCCAGGCACCTGGTGGTTCTATCTGGCCTACAGCAGCATTGAAATCGCCCTGTGCGGGGCCATCGCATGGCTGGCGTGGCGTTGGCCACGCGTGGGCTGACCAGAATCAGCCCACAGAATCAGCCCATCAGCTTGCGCACGATCGCCGCGCCGGCCATCCACTCGCCGGCCACGGTGCCGAGGTTGGTGAGCAGGAACACCAGCAGTACTCGGGTGACGCTGTTGCGATACCAGCCGCGCAGGGTCTGGGCGTCGTCACGCAGGGCAAGGAAATCGGGATAGGCGGGTTTGCGGGCGCGCAAATCCACCAAGGCGCTGAACATGCCCGAGGGCAGGCCGGGGCGGAACGGTTTGAACGGGGCGACCAGGGTGCCGATGAGAATGGCCAACGGCCGTGCGCCGGCCAGCAGCGCGCCCAGCGCGGTCAGCCCGCAGGTCCAGGCCACCCACTGCAACAGCAGGTCGCGGCCCAGCTGGACGCCACCGTGCAGGTAGCCCCAGGCGATGCCGCCGAAGATCAGGGTCAGCAGGATCAAGGTGATCCATGGAATCCTGCGACGCTGGCGCAGTTCGATCAGACGCTCGGTAACGGCCTCGGGTGCTTCCTGGCTTTCACCGACGTAACGCGCCATGCCCTTGAGATGCCCGGCACCGACCACCGCCAATACCCGCTTGGCACCGTCCTCGCGCTGGCGCAGGCGCGCCGCCATGTACTGGTCGCGCTCGTCGATCAGGGTGGCGAACAGGGTCGGCGTCTGCTGCGCGAATTCGCCGAAGCTCGATTCGAGCATGTCGCCCTCCTTCAGCCGCTCGATGTCTTCCTCGGCCACCTCATCGGTGGAGAACAGGCTGGCACCGACGCCGCTGACCAGCTTCATCCGATCCCACCAGCCCAGCCCCTGCAGGATGCGGCGGAAGGTGATGCCGACGTCGCGGTCGATCAATTGCAACGGCAGGCCGCGGGCCTGTGCTTCGACAGCAGCGGCCTTGAGTTCCGCGCCCGGCTCGATCCCCATCTGTTCGGCCAGCCGGCGCTGGTAGGCGGCCAGCGCGAGGTTGGCGGCAAACGGCGCAACCTTGCGCTCGCGGATGACCTTGACCAGATCGAGCTCGGCCAGGGTGTCGGGCTGGGTCAGTGCCTTCAGTCGCTGCGGGTCCAGTTCGACCGCGATGGCGTCGAATTGCCCGCTGTCGATCGCGGTCAGCACCGCCTCCACGCTGGTCTTGGACACGTGCGCAGTGCCCAGCAGAGTGTAGTGGACGCCATCACGTTCGATTTCGACAAGGGGTTGCTCGGCGATGGGCGAATCGGTGACGGCGACTGCCGCCGCGTCTTCGTGGGTGGATTCAATCACGGTAGCGCTTCACCAGATCGCCATAGGCATCGATGCGGCGGTCGCGCAGGAACGGCCAGATCCGACGCACTTGCTCGCTGCGAGCAAGGTCCACTTCGGCCAGCAACAGCGTGGCATCGCCGCCAGCCTCGGCCAGCACTTCGCCCTGCGGGCCAAGGACAAGGGAGTTGCCCCAGAAATCAATGCCGGAAGCCCCCAGCGGTGAAGCCTCATGACCAACGCGATTGCACGAAAGTACCGGCAAGCCATTGGCCACCGCATGGCCGCGATGGGACAGCACCCAGGCATCGCGCTGGCGGGTCTTTTCCGCTTGTGTATCGTCCGGATCCCAGCCAATCGCGGTGGGGTAGAGCAGCAGTTCCGCACCGGCCAGCGCCATCAACCGCGCCGCTTCCGGATACCACTGGTCCCAGCACACCAGCACGCCGAGCTTGCCCACCGAGGTCTGGATCGGGGTAAAGCCCAGATCGCCGGGGGTGAAATAAAACTTCTCGTAGAAGCCCGGATCGTCCGGGATGTGCATCTTGCGATACTTGCCGGCGATGCTGCCATCGGCATCGAACACCACAGCGGTGTTGTGATACAGCCCCGCCGCGCGTTTTTCGAACAACGAGGACACCAGCACCACGCCATGTTGCTTCGCCAGCGCGGACAACCGCGCCGTGCTGGGACCGGGGATGCTCTCGGCCTGATCGAACTCGGCAACGGATTCGTGCTGGCAGAAATACGCGCCGTTGTGCAGTTCCTGCAGCAGGACGAGCTTGGCGCCCGCCCTGGCCGCTTCTGCAACCCGTGATTCGATCAGGGCGAGATTGGTCTCGGCCGAACCGTGGTTGCGCTCCTGCACCAGTGCAACGGGGAGAGTTTTCGGATTCATCGAGCAAAGTATCCGCGAGTCTTGTCGATCATTCCACGCAGCGCACGCAGGGGCCGAAGCTGCGCAGTGTGGTATCGAAGGTGAGCAGGTTAAGCCGTTCGGCTTGGGCCTGCGCGATCAGCAGGCGATCAAAGGGGTCACCGTGCCGGGTGCCCAGGGTGAACACTTCCACCGCATGCGCGGGCTGGATGGGGAGTAGGTCGAAGCCGGACGGTTCGATCGCGTCCAGCACCTCGTGCGGGCTGGCCTTGAGTTTGCCGAGCGCGGCCTTGATGCTGATTTCCCACAGCGAGGCCACACTGACCAACGTCTGCGAGCGTTCGATCAGCGCGCGGGTCTTCCGGCCCAGCCGGGCCGGATCGTGCAGCGCCCACAGCAGGACATGGGTATCCAGCAGCAGGCGCATGGTCAGCGCATGCCATGCCAGAAGGCGTCGGGCAGCGGCGCGTCGAAATCATCGGCAATGCCCAGTTTGCCCGCCAGCAGTCCCAGCGTCTTTGGCCGAATGGCCGCTTCCAGTGGCACCAACCGCGCCATCGGCTTGCCGGCCTTGGCGATGGTGAATTCCTGGCCCGCAGCCACCTGCTCCACCAGCCGTGACAGGTGGGTTTTGGCTTCGTGGATGTTGATGGCAGGAATGGCGGACATGGTGCAGGCCCCACTTGGACTTGGTTTAGTCTAGTCCACTTACGTTGCTACGGCAAGCTCAAGCCTGTAGCTCAATCCTTAAAAATCGGACTCAACCAGCCCCTGCGGCAGCTGCATGGTGATGCAATGCAGGCTGCCGTTCTGCCAGATCAGCGGGCGGCAGGGGACTTGCACGACTTCGCGGTCGGGAAACGCCTGCGCCAATACCGCAGCGGCGGCAGTGTCCGCGGGGTCGCCATAGGCTGGCATCAGCACGGCACCGTTCACGATCAGGAAATTAGCGTAACTGGCGGCCAGACGACGCCCTTCGTCCAGCACAGGGCGTGCCCACGGCAGCGGAAACAGGCGATAGGGTTGGCCGTCGCGGGTGCGCAGCGCGGCGATCTCGGCGGCCATGGCGCGCAGGTCGGCAAAGTGCGAATCGTCCGGGTCGTCGCAGGCCTGGAACACGATGGCGTCGGGCGCGGCGAAGCGGGCGAGGGTGTCGATATGGGCGTCGGTATCGTCGCCTTCCAGCGCGCCGTGGTCCAGCCACAGTACCCGATCCTGCCGCAACCAGCCGGACAGCTTGGCGGTCAATTCCTCACGGCTGGCTTCCGGGTGGCGCTCGTGCAGGCACTGCCAGGTGGTGAGTAGGGTGCCGTCACCATCGGTCTCGATGGCACCACCTTCCAATGCAAAATCAATCGATTGCACTGAACTAGTGAGAAACAGATTCAAGTTGTTCAGACGTTCGATCAGGCGATCGTCAGCGCCAGCTTCGAACTTCCCACCCCAGCCGGTGAAGCGGAAATCGAGCAGGGTGAACGCGGGATGCCCGGTCGTGGACACAAGCGTCACCGGTCCGCTATCTCGTAGCCAGGTGTCATCGTAGGGAGCGATGACGAAACGAACCCGCGCCACGTCCACGCCAGCGTCATCCAGACGAGCGGTTGCATGTGCCTGCAGTGTGGCGTCGGCCACGACGATGACGACAGGCTGGAAACGCGTGATGGCGGCTACCAGCGCGACATAGGTGGTTTCCACCTCGGCCAGGCGGGCAGCCCAGTCGGTACCGTCATGCGGCCACGCGATCAGGACCGCCGATTGGGGCTCCCACTCGGCGGGGAAACGCGCATCAGAGGTGGGCATCGCCGCTTATTTGGCCGGCTTCGGGCCGATTTCGTCCGCCGTCGCCTGATTGGCCACCGCGTCGATCACGTGGCCGTGCTGGAAATACACGGTGAAGGCCGGATAAACCCAGCGGGTGATGGTCGGCCAGGCGCGGCGTTGTCCGCCTTGCGGCGTCAATTGCTGGCTGGGCGCGCCGAAGCGTGCCTGCACCTGCGCCGCGGTCGCGCCGCGCTTGGGCATGTTGGCGGTTTCCTGCTGCACGCGCTGGATCAGCAGGGTATCGGCGCTGGCGACGCCGAACATGCCGAGCAGGGCGACGGCCAGGGAGGTCTTGCACAGCAGATGCTTCATCGACGTGCTCCAACGCGGTGATGGTCGCTGATTCTATGGCGAAAACGCCGCGGCCTGCACCCGGGTTTGGTCCGGCGTGCAGCGGGCACGGCATCCCGTAACGAAAAGAGCCGCCCTGCGGCGGCTCTCGTTGCACGTCAATCGCGCACGAATCTCAGCGCTGGCGCGCCTTGAAACGGGGATTGGACTTGCAGATCACGAAGACCTTGCCGCGACGGCGAACGACCTTGCAGTCGCGGTGACGGGTCTTCGCCGACTTCAGGGAGGACAGGACCTTCATGACAAACCTCGGCAGATAAGCGAATGGATCGGATGGAAAACAACGAGCAAGCCGCGCATTCTAACCGGTTTTCCGTTCAGCGTGCAACGATACCTGGTGGCCGTGACGCATCGGTGCTTGCATCGGCGATACTAAAGCGCATGGATGAGACCACTGCAGCGAATCCCGACGTCGACGTGATGACCATCGACGGCCCCTCCGGTTCCGGCAAGGGCACCATCAGCCGGCTGGTCGCGGCCCGCCTGGGCTGGCACTACCTCGATTCCGGCGCGCTGTACCGCGCGGTCGCGGTCGCCGCCGGCTGGTCTTCACTGGATCTTTCCGACGTGGCGGCGCTGGTGCGCTGCACCCATGCCACCGAGGTCGGGTTCCGCGACTCTGCGGAAGGCGAGCCTCGCGTCCTGGTGAACGGGATCGACGCCACCGACGAGCTGCGCACCGAAACCGCCGGTGCGGCGGCTTCGGCCATAGCCGCGATCCCCGAGGTGCGCTCCGCGCTGACCGAGCGCCAGCGCGCGTTCCGCCAGCCGCCCGGGCTGGTTGCCGATGGCCGTGACATGGGCACGGTGATCTTCCCGCAGGCGGCGCACAAGGTGTTCCTGACCGCGAGCGCCGAGGAGCGTGCGGAAAGGCGCTATAAACAGTTGAAAGACAAAGGGGTTTCCGTCACAATTGGCGGTCTGCTGCAAGAGATCGTCGCCCGTGACGCCCGCGATGCCAATCGCGCGGTCGCGCCGCTGCGGCCAGCCCCGGATGCCGTTGTCATCGACACCACCGGGTTGGCCGTCGAGGTCGTGGTTGCACGCGTGCTGGAACTCGTGTCCGGCCCGCATCGCTGACGAACGACGCGTCTTGCGCAGCAGAACCGTTCCGCAGGCCATCCCGGCCCGCGGTGTCCTTCCATCACACATGGCAAGGCGCAGTCGCGCCGACGCCAGACCCAAGGTGGGTTGCGCGCACCTGCGTGCAACCTGTGTATCCACTCGAGATTTTCAATGAACTCCGCAGTCACCGAATCCTTCGCAGAACTGTTCGAAAACAGCCAGGTCAACTTCGCCAAGCTCAAGCCCGGTGCCATCGTCAAGGGCATCGTGGTCGACGTCCGCAACGACGTGGTCGTCATCAACACCGGCCTGAAGTCCGAGGGCATCGTCCCGATCGAACAGTTCCGCAACGACGCCGGCGAAATCGATGTCGGCATCGGCGATGAAGTCAAGGTCGCCCTCGAATCCATCGAGAATGGCTATGGCGAAACCATGGTCTCCCGCGACAAGGCCAAGAAGGCCATGGTGTGGGATGAGCTGGAAGAAGCACTGGAAGCCAATGCCACGATCGTCGGCCGCATCAGCGGCAAGGTGAAGGGCGGCTTCACCGTCGACATCAAGGACGTGCGCGCCTTCCTGCCCGGTTCGCTGGTCGATGTGCGCCCGGTGCGCGATCCGGCCTACCTCGAAGGCAAGGAGCTGGAGTTCAAGCTCATCAAGCTCGATCGCAAGCGCAACAACGTGGTCGTCTCCCGCCGTGCGGTGGTCGAGACCGAGCATTCGGAAGAGCGCGAGCAGCTGCTCGAGAAGCTGGTCGAAGGCGCGGTGCTCAAGGGCGTGGTCAAGAACCTCACCGACTACGGCGCGTTCGTCGACCTCGGCGGCATCGACGGCCTGCTGCACATCACCGACATGGCGTGGAAGCGCGTGCGTCATCCGTCCGAAGTGGTCGAAGTCGGCCAGGAACTCGACGTCCGCGTGCTCAAGTACGACCGCGAGCGCAACCGCGTGTCGCTCGGCCTGAAGCAGATGGGCGAGGATCCGTGGGACAACATCGCGCGTCGCTATCCGTCCAACAGCCGCGTGTTCGGCAAGGTCAGCAACGTCACCGATTACGGCGCGTTCGTCGAGATCGAGCCGGGCGTCGAAGGCCTGGTGCACGTCTCCGAAATGGACTGGACCAACAAGAACGTCAATCCGGCCAAGGTGGTGCAGGTCGGTGACGAGGTCGAGGTCATGGTGCTGGACGTGGACGAAGAGCGTCGTCGCATTTCGCTCGGCATCAAGCAGGTCACCAGCAATCCGTGGGAAACCTTCGCGGCCATCCACAAGAAGAACGACAAGGTGTCCGGCCAGATCAAGTCGATCACCGATTTCGGCATCTTCATCGGCCTGGACGGCGGCATCGATGGCCTGATCCACCTGTCCGACATGAGCTGGAACTCCACCGGCGAGGAAATCGCCCGCAACTACAAGAAGGGCGACACGCTGGAAGCCGTTGTGCTGGCGGTCGATCCGGAGCGCGAGCGCATCAGCCTCGGCGTCAAGCAGATGGAACAGGACCCGCTGGGCCAGTTCATGGCCGCGCATGCGAAGGGCAGCAAGGTGGCTGGCACGGTCAAGGAAGTGGATGCCAAGGGCGCGACCATTGATCTTGGCGAAGGCGTCGAGGGCTATGTCTCGGTGCGCGACATCAGCCACGACCGCATCGAGGACGCCAGCCAGGTGCTCAAGGTGGGTCAGGAAGTCGAGGCCAAGTTCGTCGGCATGGACCGCAAGGGCCGCAGCCTGCAGCTGTCGATCAAGGACAAGGATGCCGCCGAGGCCGCCGAAGCCATGACCGAGTACAACAAGGCCAATGCCGAGGCCGCCAGCGGCACCACCAAGCTGGGAGCGCTGCTGCGCGAGCAGCTGAACAGCCGCGCCGACTGAGTCCGGAAACCGGCGACCGCGTTTCGGCGATAGCCGGCGCGGTCGCTCTTTCGACGACGACAAAGAGCACATGACCAAATCCGAACTCATCGAATTGCTGGCACGTCGCCAGCCGCACCTGAAGCTCGACGACGTCGACCTGTCGGTGCGCACGTTGCTGCAGATGATGGGCGGCGCACTGGCGACCGGCCAGCGCATCGAGATTCGCGGGTTCGGCAGTTTCTCGTTGCACTTCCGCCCACCGCGCAGCGGCCGCAATCCGCGTACCGGCGAGACGGTGGCACTGCCTGGCCGCTACGTGCCGCATTTCAAACCCGGCAAGGAGTTGCGTGAACGGGTGTCGGACGTGGCACCGTTGCAGGAAGCGGATTGATCCTCAGGTGATGCAGAACGGGCCGGAACTTCCGGCCCGTCTTGTTTTCAGACAGCCGTACAGTTGGACGCCTGCTGGTTGCGCGATCATGCGGCGGGTTCGTCAAGGCAATGCTGAAAAGTCCCCCCTGGACTTGTCAGCACACGCCGCTTCCGGTACATGCCCGGAAGCGGCTCACGCGTATCAATCACTTCAGTGATCGATCCGCGGCCGACCCTCCATGGTCGGCAAGCAACGCTGACAACTCAGCGTTGCCTTAAGCTTGCAGGAAGGCGGATGCGCTACCGACACGACCTCGTATTCGAATCAGGGCAGTACATGCAAAGGGACAGGGCGTGAGTTTCCTCGATCAATGGATCTGGCTGGTGATCTTCGTCCCGCTCGCGGGCCTGTTCGGCTGGGTGCTCGGTCGTCGCGGCGGCGAGCAACACGGCGGCAATCAGGTCAGCAAGCTCTCCACCACCTATTTCCGCGGCCTGAATTACCTGCTCGACGAACAGCCGGACAAGGCAATCGAGCTGTTCCTGCACGTCGCCGAACTGGACCGTGACACGTTCGAGACCCAGATCGCACTGGGCCATCTGTTCCGCCGGCGCGGCGAGGTGGATCGTGCGATCAAGTTGCACGTGGCGCTGGCGCAGCGGCAGGACCTGAGCGATGCGCAGCGCGTGCAGGCGCTCTCCGCACTGGGAGAGGATTACATGCGCGCCGGCTTGCTGGACCGCGCCGAAACCGTATTCAACGACTTGACCCAACTGGACAAGCAGGCACCGCAAGCCTTCCGTCACCTGATCGGGATCTACCAGTCGGAACGTGACTGGGAGCACGCCATCGAAAACGCCAGCCGTTTCGAGGCGGCCAGCGGGCAGCCGATGGGCAAATTGATCGGCCAGTTCGAATGCGAATTGGCCGAACGTCATCGTGCCAATGGCGATCTGGACGCCGCGCGGCAGGCGATCCTGCGCGCCTATGCGGCCGATCCCACCGCGGTGCGTGCGGGCCTGATCGAAGGCAAGCTGGAGGCCGACGCCGGCAACGCGCTGAGTGCGATCCGGGCGTTCGAACGCGCCGCCCAGCACGATCCTGATTTCCTGCCGGTGATCCTGCCCGGCCTGCTGGAAAACTACGCGAAGGTCGGCGAGCGCAGCGGTGCCCGCGCCTTCCTGTCCGGCATGTGCGAGCACTACCGCGGAATCGCGCCGGTGCTGGCGCTCACAAGGATGATCGAGGCCGACGAGGGTAGTGCGGCGGCGCGCCGGTTCCTCGCCGACCAGCTCAAGGATCGTCCCTCGGTACGGGGCGAGGCGGCCTTGATCGACCTGAGTCTGGCCAGCGGTGCCGATGCCGCGGCCACGCTGTCCGATCTCAAACACGTCACCGAGCAACTGCTGGCGCGCAATCCGAGCTATCGCTGCAATCGCTGCGGCTTCGGTGCACGCAGCCACCATTGGCAGTGCCCGAGCTGCAAGGAATGGGGCACGGTCAAGCCGCTGTTGAATTATTCGGTGGTGTGAGTCCGCGACTATTCGTGCCCGGCTTTCGTAGAATGGCTGGATGACCAATCCCACTCCGACCACCCGCATCCGCAAAGCCGTGTTCCCCGTCGCCGGGCTCGGCACGCGCTTCCTGCCCGCCACCAAGACCGTTCCCAAGGAAATGCTGCCGATCGTCGATCGGCCGCTGATCCAGTACGCCGTGGATGAAGCCATCGCTGCCGGCTGCGACACCCTGATCTTCGTCACCAATCGCTACAAGCACGCGGTGGCGGACTATTTCGACAAGGCCTACGAGCTTGAACAGAAGCTGGAAAAATCCGGCAAGCAGGACCAGCTCGACCTGATCCGCAACGTGCTGCCGGAAGGCGTGCGTGCGGTGTTCGTGACCCAGGCCGAGGCGCTGGGGCTCGGCCATGCCGTGCTGTGCGCGAAACCCGTCGTCGGTGACGAGCCATTCGCCGTACTGCTGCCGGATGATCTGATCTGGAGTCGTGGCGAAGGCGCATTGCAGCAGATGGCCGCACATGCCGAGCGCACGGGTGGCAGCGCGGTGGCAGTGCAGGACGTGCCGCGTGCGCAGACCGCCAGCTACGGCATCGTCGCCACCGATGCCTTCGATGGCCAAGCTGGTCGCATCACCGAGATCGTCGAAAAGCCGTCACCGGATGTTGCACCGAGCACGCTGGCGGTGGTGGGGCGCTATGTGCTGTCGCCACGAATTTTCGACTTGCTGGAAACCACGCCGCGCGGTGCCGGCGGCGAGATCCAGCTCACTGATGCGATTGCGGCCCTGCTCGACAGCGAGCAAGTGGATGCATTCCGCTTCCGCGGCACCCGTTTCGACTGTGGCACCCATCTCGGCCTGATCGAAGCGACGATCCGGTTTGCGCTGGACAACGAAAAACTCAGCGACGCCGCGCAACACCTGATGCGCAGCGCGCTGGATGAAATGGGCGTGAAAGAGAGCTGACCCGAGAAACCTGTGGGAGCGCACCATCGGGGCGCGACGGCAATGCCGCAAATCGCGCCCCTGCGGTGCGCTCCAACGGGGTAGTGCGCGTTACAGCGCCTCGAAAATCCCCGCCGCGCCCATGCCGGTGCCGATGCACATCGTCACCATGCCGTACTTCTGCTTGCGCCGGCGCAGGCCGTGGACGAGGGTGGCGGTGCGCACCGCGCCGGTCGCGCCGAGCGGGTGACCCAAGGCGATTGCTCCGCCCAGCGGGTTGACCTTGGTCGGATCGAGCTTGCAGTCGTGGATCACCGCCAGCGACTGCGCGGCGAAGGCTTCGTTGAGCTCGATCCAGTCGAGTTGATCCTGGGTCATTCCGGCCTGTTCCAACGCCTTCGGGATCGCCGCGATCGGGCCGATGCCCATCACCTCAGGACGCACGCCGGCCACGCTGAAGCTGACAAAGCGCGCCAGCGGGGTCAACCCATAGTCCTTGATCGCCTGCTCGGAGGCCAGCAGCACCGCGCCGGCGCCGTCGCTCATCTGCGAGGAATTGCCAGCGGTGACGGTGCCGCCGAACTGGCCGTTGCGGAACACCGGGCGCAGCTTGGCCAGCACGTCCAGCGAGGTGTCGGCGCGCGGGCCTTCATCGTTTTCGACCCGCAGCTGTTTCAGGCGAATGGTGTTGCCGGCCAGGTCAGGCTGATGGCTGACGACTTCGTAGGGACTGATTTCATCGCGGAACTCACCGGCGGCCTGCGCGGCCAGCGCTTTCTGATGCGAGGCCAGTGCGAAAGTGTCCTGTGCTTCGCGCGAGATTTTCCATTCCTCGGCCACCTTTTCGGCGGTGATGCCCATACCGTAGGCGATATTGACATGGTCGTTGGCAAACACTGACGGTGCCATCGCCACCTTGTGCCCCATCATCGGCACCATCGACATCGATTCGGTGCCGCCGGCCAGCATCAGCTCGGCGTTGCCCAAGCGAATTTCATTGGCGGCCAGCGCCACCGCCTGCAAGCCCGAGGAGCAGAAACGGTTGATGGTCTGGCCGGGCACGGAATTCGGAAGGCCTGCCAGCAGCAGGCCGATCCGCGCCACGTTCATGCCTTGCTCGGCCTCGGGCATCGCGCAGCCGATGATCACATCGCCGATCCTGCTGGCGTCCACGCCGGGTGCCTGTGCCAACACGGAGCGCAGCACGAAGGCGAGCATGTCGTCGGGACGGGTGTTGTGGAACACGCCCTTGGGTGCCTTGCCGACGGGGGTGCGGGTGGCGGCGCAGATGTAGGCGTCCTGGATTTGCTTGCTCATGGGTTGACTCCGATGTTTGAGGTGTGGGCGGCACAGGGATGTGCCGCCGCGGCATCGCATGCGATGCCGCGCAAGCGGGTGAAAGTCGCGCCTTTCACCCGCGCCGGAAAAGTCGCGGCAGGATGCCCGATCTTTTCCATCATTAGTTGCGCAACGGCTTGCCGGTCTTCAGCATGTGCGCGATGCGCGCCTGGGTTTTCTCCTGCTGCGCCAGTTCGACGAAGTGCCGGCGCTCCAGCTTGAGCAGCCAGTCCTCGTCCACCAATGCGCCGCGATCCAGATTGCCGCCGCACAGGATGGTGGCGATGCGCTCGGCGATCTCGTAGTCGTAGGGGCTGATGAAGCGGCCTTCCAGCATGTTGACCAGCAGCATCTTGAAGGTGGCGATGCCGACGTCACCCGCCACCGGGATCGCGCGCGCCGGCAGCGGCGGACGATAGCCGGCCTCGGCCATGCCGCGGGCCTCGGCCTTGGCGATGTGCAGCAGCTCGAAGGCGTTGAACACGACCTTGTCGCCGGCCCGCATCAGGCCCAGCTCCTGCGCATTGCGCGCCGAGGTCGAGACCTTGGCCATCGCAACGGTTTCGAACACCTTCTTCAGCTCGGCGAACACGTCACCGCCCGGGCCTGCTGCAGCGGCGGCACGCACCGCGAATTCCTTCAGTCCACCGCCGGCCGGCAACAGGCCGACGCCGGCTTCGACCAGCCCGATGTAGCTTTCCAGATGGGCCACGGTCTTGCTGCTGTGCATCTGGAATTCGCAACCGCCGCCCAGCGCCAGCCCGCGCACCGCGGCCACCACCGGCACCAGCGAATACTTGAGGCGCTGGCTGGTGGCCTGGAAGCCGGCCACCATCGCTTCGAACTCGGCGAGCTTGCCGGCTTGCAGCGCGCCCAGCGCACCGGCGAGGTCAGCACCGGCGGAGAACGGTTCCTTCGGCTGCCAGACCACGAGCCCGGCGAAGTCGTGCTCGGCGCGGGTGATGGCCTCCTGCATGCCGTCTATGACCGCATCGGAGACGGTGTTCAGCTTGGTCTTGAAGCTGACCACGGCGATGTCGTCGCCGTCATGCCACATCCGCAGGCCGTCGTTTTCGAACACGGTTTCGCCAGCCGGGAACCGCTCGCCCAACACCGGGTCCGGGAAGCGTTGGCGGCGATAGACGGGCAGGGCAGAGCGCGGCTTGACGGTGTTGCTGGCGGGGCTGTAGCTGCCTTCGGCCGCATGCACGCCGCTGCGACCATCGGTGGCCCAGGCCGGCAGCGCAGCAGGACTCATCGCTTTGCCGGCGGCGATGTCCTCACCGACCCACTGGGCGATCTGCTGCCAGCCGGCGGACTGCCAGGTTTCGAACGGGCCCTGTGCCCAGCCGTAGCCCCAACGGATCGCCAGATCCACGTCGCGGGCGGTGTCGGCGATATCGGCGAGGTGGAAGGCGCTGTAATGGAACAGGTCGCGGAAGCAGGCCCACAGGAATTGCGCCTGCGGATGCGCGCATTCGCGCAGCTTGGCAAATTTCTCCGCCGGGTTGCGCAGTTTGAGGATTTCGACCACCTCCGGTGCGGCAACGCGATCAGCAGGGCGATAGTCCTGCTTTTCAAGATCAAGCACGACGATGTCCTTGCCGACTTTGCGGAAGATGCCGGCTCCGGTCTTCTGGCCCAGGGCACCCTTGCCGATCAGTGCCTGCAGCCAATCCGGCGTCTGGAAATAGCCATGCCAGGGATCGTCGGCCAAAGTGTCAGCCATGGTCTGGATGACGTGGGCCATGGTGTCCAGCCCGACCACGTCCGAGGTGCGGTAAGTCGCCGATTTCGGGCGGCCGAGCAGGGGGCCGGTCAACGCATCGACCTCATCGAAGCCCAGCCCGAACTGGTGGGTGTGGTGGATCACCGACAGGATCGAGAACACGCCGATGCGGTTGCCGATGAAATTCGGGGTGTCCTTGGCGTAGACCACGCCCTTGCCCAGGGTGGTGACGAGGAAGGTTTCCAGCCCCTCCAGCACGCGCGGGTCGGTGGCCTTGGCCGGGATCAGTTCGGCCAGATGCATGTAGCGGGGCGGGTTGAAGAAGTGCACACCGCAGAAACGATGGCGAAGTTCTTCTGGAAGTACTTCGGCCAACTTGTTGATTCCAAGGCCGGATGTGTTCGAAGCCAGCACTGCATGGGCGGGCACGAACGGGGCGATCTTGCGGTACAGGTCCTGCTTCCAGTCCATCCTCTCGGCAATCGCCTCGATGACCAGATCGCAGCCCCTGAGCTGGTCGAGCCCGCTGTCGTAGTTGGCAGGCGTGATCGCGGTTGCCAGTGCCTTGCTCGCCAGCGGTGCGGGCGACAACTTGCCGAGGTTGGCGATGGCCTTCAGCACGATGCCGTCGGCCGGGCCGACCTTGGCCGGCAGGTCGAAAAGCACGGTATCCACGCCGGCATTGGTCAGGTGTGCCGCGATCTGCGCGCCCATGACGCCAGCGCCCAGTACCGCGACCCGGCGCACATGCAATTTATCAAACATGTTCTCTATCTCCTTGAAAATCAATCAGTCGTTTGCCTTGAATCCGGCCGATGCAAAGCGGATCAGGGCGGCCGCCGCCCGTTGGCGGTGGCTGGATTCGGAGGTGCCGGCAGGGCGCTTGATCAGGCCGAAGTCGGACATGGCATAGACCAACGAACCGGCCAGGAAATCCAGCCGCCAATACAGGTCTTCCTTGCCCAAGCCAGGCACGCAGCCGGCAATTACCTTGGCGAACTCGCGCAGGACGTGGCCATAGCGGTCGGACAGGAACTTGCGCAGGCCGGCATTGCTCTCGGCATAGGCGCGGGCGATGACACGCACGAAATCCGCGCCGCCATGACGATCCTGCGCCATCGCTAGTGCCGGTTCGACGAAGGCGGCCAGCACCGGTTCGAGCTGGCCGGGGGCGTCGCGACAGGCCGCCTTGAGGCCGGCCAGTCGCTCCTCGCTCATCTGGTCCATGCGCCGGCGGAACACCTCGTTGACGAGGTTTTCCTTGCTGCCGAAGTGGTAATTGACCGCCGCGATATTGACGTCGGCGCGGCTGGTCACCTGACGCAGCGAGGTGGCGGTGAAGCCCTGCTGGGCGAACAGCGTCTCGGCTGCAGACAGAATTCGATCCTTGGTGGAGAAGTGGTGGGTGGTCATTGCAGGCCCTGAATCAAACGCTTGTTTGAGCGTACCCGTACGCTGGCGTTTGGTCAATGCAGTGTGGCTTGTCGCAGCGACGAGGCGTCCGCCGGACAAGCATGCTTTTGCTGGAGTGAAGGTTGTGCGAGGCGTCGCGCTGAAACAGATGTCAGGCGCATGAAATCACTTGGGAATTGTCGTCCCACAGGTTAGAATCGTCGGCAGGCATATTCGCCAAACCCGCGTCCGGACGCGGGTTTTTCTGTTATCCTCGGGGTCTCCGGCACGGACGCCCGCATTACCGGAGAACCACCATGGCGCTGGAGCGCACCCTTTCTATCGTCAAGCCCGATGCCGTCGCCAAGAACGTGATCGGCGAGATCTACGCCCGTTTCGAGAAGGCTGGCCTGAAGGTCGTGGCCGCCAAGATGAAGCACCTCTCCAAGCAGGAGGCCGAAGGCTTCTATGCGGTGCACCGCGAGCGTCCGTTCTTTCCGGCGCTGGTCAACTTCATGATTTCCGGCCCGGTGATGGTGCAGGTGCTGGAAGGCGAGGGCGCGGTACTGAAGAACCGCGAGCTGATGGGTGCCACCAACCCGAAGGATGCGGCCGCCGGCACCATCCGCGCGGATTTCGCCGACAGCATCGACGCCAATGCCGTGCACGGTTCGGATTCGCTGGAGAACGCCGCGATCGAAATCGCCTACTTCTTCCCGGCCACTGACGTCTACGCGCGCTGAACTGCGGGGAGACGGGAAGAGGGAGATGGGCGACGTGAACGACGAATCACAAATCCAGCCAACGGATGCGGTGTCTCCCGTCTCCCGTCTCCCGTCTCCCGATTCACGCACCAATATCTTCGACTTCGACCGCAGCCGCCTCGAACGCTTCTTCGAGCAGGAGTTGGGCGAAAAGACCTTCCGCGCGCACCAGGTGATGAAGTGGATCCATCATCGCCACGTCACCGAATTCGCCGAGATGACCGACCTCGGCAAGGCGCTGCGCGCCAAGCTGGAGGAGCGTGCGGTGGTGCATGCGCCGCAGGTCATCTTCGAAAAGACCTCGCTGGATGACACCCGCAAGTGGCTGCTCGGCATGGACGCCAAGAATGCCATCGAAACCGTATACATCCCAGACAAGGGACGCGGCACCCTGTGCGTGTCCTCGCAGGTGGGCTGCGCACTCAACTGCGGGTTCTGTTCCACCGGCGCGCAGGGTTTCAACCGCAACCTGACCACCGCCGAGATCATCGGCCAGGTGTGGGTGGCGGCGCGCGCACTCGGCAACGTGCCGCACCAGCAGCGCAAGCTCACCAATGTGGTGATGATGGGCATGGGCGAGCCGCTGGCCAATTTCGACAACGTCGTCCGCGCGATGAGCATCATGCGCGACGATTACGGCTACGGCCTCGCCAACAAGCGCGTCACCTTGTCCACTGCAGGGATGGTGCCGCAGATCGACCGGCTGGCGCAGGAGTCCGACGTGTCGCTGGCGGTCTCGCTGCATGCGCCGTTCGACGACTTGCGTACCGAGTTGATGCCGATCAACAAGAAGTACCCGCTGGCGACCCTGATCGATGCCTGCGTGCGCTACGCGCTGCGCAAGAAGGGCGAATCGGTGACCTTCGAGTACACCCTGATGCAGGGCGTCAACGACCAGCTGGAACATGCCCGCGCCTTGGTGAAGCTGCTGCAGGACTTCGACCGCCGGGTGCAGATGAAGGGCGCGGCGAAGATCAACCTGATTCCCTTCAACCCGTTCCCCGGCACCCAGTTCAAACGCCCGAGCGAGGACGCCATCCGCGCGTTCCAGAAACTGCTCAACAACGCCGGCATGATCGCGCCGGTGCGGCGCACCCGCGGCGATGACATCGATGCGGCCTGCGGCCAGCTCAAGGGCCAGGTGTTCGACCGGACCCCGCGTTCTGCCAAGATCCGCAAGCAACAACAAGCCAGGGAGGTGCACGGTGCGGCGTGAATCCAGCGTGTTCGTGCTTGTCTTGGTGGGCTGCACCGTGCTGGCCGGGTGCAGCCAGCTGGAACGCCTGTCCATCGTCCGCCCGTACGCCACCATCCGTGATCGCACCCAGATCGCACCGACGTACGACGTCTCCGGCAAGCGCGGCCAGCAGAGTGAAGATCCTTATGTGCTGCTGTCTTCGGCCACGGATCTGTACGAACGCCACGAATACGATCAAGCCGAGCGCCTGCTCGACAAGGTGCTGCGCATTCCCGGTTCGGCAGGCGATGCCAACACCTTGCTGGGCCTGATTGCCGAAGCACGCGGCAAGCCCGCCGATGCCGGCAAGTATTACGAAGCGGCCACCGTTGCCGGGCCGCAGAACCCGTCCTATGCCAACAACTACGGCAAGTGGCTGTGCGCGAATGGGCGTGCCGCCGATTCGCTGGCATGGTTCGAGCGCGCGCTGGGCAATCCTGCCTACGCCACCCCGGTGGTCGCGTTGACGAATGCTGGCGATTGCGCGCAGCAGGCGACCCAACCCGATCGTGCGGAAACCTATTGGCGTGCGGCGCTGGGGATGGATCCCAATCAATTGCAGGCCTTGGCTGGCATGGCCAAGCTCGAATTCGCCCGAGCCCATTACATGGATGCACGTGCATTCGCCGAGCGCTGGCTGGCCCTGACCCCGGGTGATGCCGTCGGATTACGCTTGGCGGCAGAAATCGAGCAGAAATTGGGCGACAACGCGGCCGCTTCGCGTTATCTTTCCCGTTTGCAGGCGACTCCCCCCGGCACCCCGACCGCGCCTTCCACGCAATGACATCGAATTCGTACCACGATCAGGACCATGCTGCCCTCGCCGGATGCGGCGAACGCCTGCGTACGGCGCGCATGGCGGCAGGGCTCAGCATCGAGGACGTGGCCAGCCGCCTGCGCATGCCGGCACGCGTGGTGCGCTCGCTGGAAGCCGAGGATTGGTCGCGATTGGGTGCGCCGGTGTTCGTGCGCGGCCAGGTGCGCAGTTATTCGCGGCTGCTGGGCCTGACCACCGCGCCGATGATGGATGCACTGGATGTCGGCCCGGTCGAGCCGACCCGTCTGGTCAGCCGCGCACATACGCCGAAGTTCCAGTGGTGGGCCGAGCAGATCGGCCGTCGCCTGATCTACATCGTGCTGACGCTGTCGCTGGCAATCCCGGCTTGGGTGGCCACCCGGCAACACTTGGGCAGTGGCAGCGAAGGCGTGGCCGCGTTGGATACGACCCCATCAATGCGAGACGGTGCCGCGTCTGCGAATGCTGCACCGCGCACCCTGGTGGCCTCGATGGCTCCGGTGGGTGAGGTGACAGCGGCACCGGCAGCCGCGGAAATCGTGCTGACGACGCACGGCGAGACCTGGCTGGAGGTCGTCGGCAGCAATGGTGCGTCGCTGGAAAAGGCCTTGCTGCCAGACGGAAGTGAGCGTCGGTTCCCGCTGGCGCAGGTACGTGGCCTGACGATCGGCAATGTGGCCAACGTGGATCTGGAGAGTGCCGGCCAGCGCGTGGATCTCTCCGGACGCGCGGGCATTGCCCGCTTTGCGGTATCCTCCGACGGCTCACTGGTGGCGACGGATTGACGCGACCGGGGCAGTATCGACCGGCAATTTTGAAATGACCAACCACCCGCCCCGGACGGCGGGCGAGAGGCAGCATGGCAATTGATGACCTGCTCGTTGACGAGCACGAACAAAGCGAACGCGTTCGCAACTGGCTACAACACAACGGCATCGGCATCGTCGCCGGCATTGCGCTGGGCCTTGGCGCCATCTACGGCTGGCAGTGGTGGAAGGCGAGCCAGTTGCAGCAACGGATGGCGGTCAGTGAAAGCTATTCGCAATCGGCCGATGCGCTCGCCCAGGGCCATATCCCGGCGGACAATGGCAAGGCCTTGATCTCGGGTTTGGACAAGAACAGCCCCACGCTGGGCACCTTGGCTGCGCTGGAACTGGCCCGCGCCCAGGTGGATGCAGGCAAACGCGACGATGCGATCAAGACCCTGCGTGACTTGCGTACGCCCGATCCGGACCTCGCGCCGATCGTGCAGCAGCGCCTTGCGCGCCTGCTGATCGACGCCGGCAAGCCCAATGACGCACTGGCCTTGCTGAAGGACGAACACGACCCGGCCATGCTGGATACCCGCGGCGATGCCCAGTTCGCACTCGGCAACCTCACCGCTGCGCAGGACGCCTATCGCAAGGCCCTGGGCTTGGTCGATGTCGGCGATCCGCAGCACCGCATGATCACCCTCAAACTGATCGAGGCCGGCGGCACGCCGCCGCACTCCGAGGACACGCGCTGATGAAGCTGGCCCCAACCCGTGCGCTGCAGCTCCTTGCTGCCACTGCAATCGCGATCGCCACGCTGTCCGGTTGCTCGACGATCAAGGGCTTGTTGCCCGGCAAGACCGACAAGATCGGCACGCCAGCCAAGCTGGAGAACATCACCCCAACCCTGACCGTGCACCAGATCTGGGCCGCGAATGTGGGCAAGGGCGAAAAAGACCTCGGCATCGGCCAGCATCCGGTCATCGAAAACGGCAAGGTCTATGCCGCAGCCGTCACCGGTGGCGTGCATGCGCTGGAACTCTCCAGCGGACGCTCGCTGTGGACCTTCGCTTCGGACTTGCCGCTGAGTGGCGGGCCGGGCGTGGGCGATGGCCTGGTGGTGGTGGGCAGCCTGAAAGGCGACGTCATCGCGATCGACGCCGAGACCGGCGCACAGAAGTGGACCGCCAAGGTCGCCAACGAAGTGCTGTCGGCACCGGTGATTGGCGCCGGCATGGTCTTCGTGCATTCCAACGACGGCCGCGTTTCCGCATTCGATGAGACGACCGGTGAGCGTCGCTGGTTCTACGAAAGCGACGTACCACCGTTGACTGTGCGCGGCTCCTCCAGCCTCACTCTGGGTCCCGGCTTGGTGTTCTTCGGTGGCGACAACGGCAAACTCACCGCGCTGCGTTCCAGCGATGGCAGCCTGCTGTGGACCATGCCGGTGGCGGAGCCCGATGGCCGCAGCGAACTGGAGCGGATGGCGGACGTCGACGGCGAGCCGGTGCTGGACGGCACCACCCTGTATGCGACCAGCTACAAGAACCACACCGTCGCCATTGCCGGTCCCAGCGGCCAGGTCATGTGGGACAGTGAGCATGGCGGTGCTCGCGGCCTCGGCATGAGCAATTCGGCAATCGTCGTGACCGAGCGCAACGGCTATGTCAGTGGCCTCGACAAGAACACCGGCGGCAGCCTGTGGCAGCAGACCGCCTTGCTCAACCGCAATGTCAGCGCACCCACGGTGCAGGGCGACTACGCGGTGGTCGGTGATCTTGATGGCGTCATCCACTGGCTGCGCCTGAGCGATGGCGCATTCGCGGCGCGCAGCAAGATCGGCGGCGCGGTCACCGGCAAACCGGTCGTCGCAGACGGAATAGTCGTCGTCCAGAGCAACGACGGCAACCTGGCGGCGTTCTCGCTGCAGCCATGACGCAGGCACGCCGGCCGTCTCCACGGCTCGGCGTGTTGCGCGACGGAGGACCTTGAAACGATGCTTCCGCTGGTCGCGCTGGTCGGACAACCCAATGTGGGCAAGTCGACCCTGTTCAATGCCCTGACCCGCTCGCGTGATGCGCTGGTGCATGACCAGCCGGGCGTGACCCGGGATCGCAATTACGGCGTCTGCCGCCTGATCGAAGGGCGGCCGTTCGTGATCGTGGATACCGGCGGCATCGCAGGTGAAGACGCCGGACTGGCCGGCGCCACTGCGCGCCAATCGCGCGCCGCTGCCGCCGAGTGCGATTTGATCTTGTTCGTGGTTGATGGACGGGAAGGCCGCTCCAGCCTCGATGACGATCTGGCCAAGTGGCTGCGCTCGCTGTCAAAGCCCGTGCTGCTGGTCGTCAACAAGACCGATGGCATCGAGGTGCAAGCCGCGCTGACCGAATTCACCCGCTACGGCTTCGACTGCATGCTGCCGGTGTCCTCGGCGCACCGCACCGGACTGGACGTGATGCTGGCAGAAGCGCTCAAGCGCCTGCCGGATGCCGGCGTGGCGGAGACGCTGGACGACGATCCCAAGCGGGTCAGGATTGCCTTCGTCGGGCGTCCGAACGTCGGCAAGTCAACCTTGGTCAACCGCATCCTCGGCGAAGAACGCATGATCGCCTCCGAGGTGCCAGGCACCACCCGCGATTCGATTTCAGTGGACCTGGAACGCGACGGTCGCCTGTACCGATTGATCGATACCGCCGGCCTGCGACGCCGTGCCCGCGTCGATGAGGTCGTCGAAAAGTTTTCCGCACTCAAGACCCTGCAGGCGATCGAGCAATGCCAGGTCGCGGTGTTGATGCTCGATGCCAGCGAGGGTGTCACCGATCAGGACGCGACCGTGCTCGGCGCGATCCTGGATGCCGGGCGTGCATTGGTGGTGGCGATCAACAAATGGGACGGGCGCACGGACTACGAACGCAAGCAAGCCGACGCCATGGCCTCGCGCAAGCTGGTGTTCGTCGATTGGGCCGAAACCGTGCATATCTCCGCCTTGCACGGCTCGGGGCTGCGTGAATTGTTCAAGGCGATCCATCGCGCCCAGCATTCCGCCACGCGCGAGTTCTCGACCTCGGAAGTCACCCGCGCGGTGGAGGCGGCGGTGACCGCCAATCCGCCACCGATGGCGCGTGGACACGCACCGAAACTGCGCTTCGCGCATCCCGGCGGCGATTGCCCGCCGACTTTCGTGATCCACGGCACCCGCCTGAAATCCCTGCAGCAGTCGTACCTGCGCTATCTGGAAAACTTCTTCCGCAAGCGCTTCAAACTGGTCGGTACGCCAGTGCGGTTGGTGTTGAAGGAAAACAGCAATCCGTTTGCCGGCCGCCACAATGCCCCCAGCGAGCGTCAGGTCGAACGTCGCCAGCGCCTGATTCGTCATCGCAAACGCAGCGAATAAACATGCAGCTTGCGCCGGAAACGGTGACCTTGGGGGTGTTGGCAGGTGGCCGCGCTACCCGGTTGGGTGGGCTGGACAAGGCGTGGTTGCGTGGCCGTGGTCAGCCGCAGGTGTTGCGCATCATCGCGTGTCTCGCACATCGCTGCGGGCGGGTGCTGGTCAGTGCCAATCGCGGGATGGAGCACTACGCCGCGCACGCGCTGGTGGCGGTTGCGGATCGGCATGCGGACCTCGGTCCGATCGCCGGCCTGGACGCGCTGGCCGCCAAGTGCGAGACCCCTTGGTTGTTCACCCTGCCGGTGGACGTGCTGGACTGCGACACGCGCGTGCTCGACACCCTCGCCGCTGCCTTGGGGCAGGGTGCGGTGGCCCGCGATGGTGATGGACTGCAGCCGCTGGTGGCGCTGTACGACGTGGCTGGACTGCGCACGGCGCTCGCCAGGGCGATTGCCGCAGGCCAGTACTCGGTTCAGGGACTGCAGCAGACAATGCAGTTGCCGGTCGTCGACATGCACGATCTGCGTTTCGGCAACCTCAATACCCCGACGGATCTGCAGCAGGCTGGATACGACGTCGATTGAACAGGAGTGCAGGTGGATGAAAGCAACGCTGCGGAACTGGGCCCTTGCAGCTGGCCTGTTGCTGGCATGGCAGGCAGAAGCGCAATCGCTTCCGGCGAATGCAGGCCTCGAGATTCGGCAACTGTTCACTGCGCTGGAGACGTCAGGCTGCCAATTCTCCAGGAACGACAGCTGGTATGACGCAGCACAGGCCAGCGCGCATCTGCACCGGAAATATGACTACCTGCTCGAACACGGGAAGATCACCTCTGCCGAAACCTTCATCGCGCTCGCAGCCAGCAAGAGCAGCATGTCGGGACAGCCCTACCTGGTGCGCTGCGGACAGTCACCGGCGGTCACCAGCCAGGCGTGGTTCATGGCTAGGCTCAGGGCCTTGCGGGCGCACCGATAAGCAATTGCTTGGCTCACCAGGTGGCCAGGAGCGCTGCATATCGTGGATGATGGACCGCGGGCCAACCGGCTTGTGGGTTTGTCTGGAATGATGAAGCAGCCGCCGTCAGCAATTGCCCCCGCCCAAGCTCGCCTGCGCCAACAGCAGGGCGTCCTGTTGATCGATGTGCGCAGTCCGGATGAGCGCGCGCTGGGGATGGCCGACGGCGCCATCGGCGTCGATCAGGCGACATTGCTGCACGATCCTGCGCGGCATATTCCGGCGCACGTCACGCCGGTCTTGCTGTTGTGCCAGACCGGGGCGCGCTCCGCGAATTGCGCATCGGCACTGATGGCGCTTGGTTATCACGCTATCGAATCGGTCAGCGGTGGCACCGAGGCATGGCAGTCGGCCGGCTTGCCGATGGGTCGCTGCGGGCTCGACACCGATTTCGGCGAACGCTATTCACGCCAGTTGCGCTTGCCCGACGTGGGCCTGGAAGGGCAGCACAAGCTCGAACGCGCCAGCGTGCTGATCGTCGGTGCCGGGGGGCTGGGCTCGCCCGCAGCAATGTACCTGGCGGCAGCGGGCATCGGCACGCTGCGAATCGCCGATGCCGATGTCGTCGATCGCAGCAATCTGCAACGCCAGATCCTGCACACAGATGCGCGTATCGGCATGGCCAAGGTCGGGTCTGCGGCAATTGCGATCCGCGCGCTCAATCCGCGCACCCGTGTCGAGCCGATCCTGGAGCAAGTCGATGCCGACAACGTCGAGCGCATGCTCGCCGGCATCGATGTGGTGGTCGACGGCAGCGACAATTTCCCGACCCGCTATCTGCTCAGCGACGCTTGCGTGCGGCTCGGCAAGCCACTGGTCTATGGCGCCGTGCAACGCTTCGACGGCCAGGTCTCGGTCTTCGATGCCGGTCGCCAGCGTGGGCAGTCGCCCTGCTATCGCTGCCTGTATCCGCAGCCGCCGCCAGCGGACGCGGTGCCGAATTGTTCGGACGCCGGCGTGCTCGGTGTGCTGCCGGGCGTCATCGGCATGCTGCAGGCTACGGAAGTCGTCAAACTCGTGCTCGGCATCGGGGAATCACTGGCCGGACGCCTGCTGCAGTTCGATGCTCGCTCGATGCGTTTCCATGAACTGCGGATTCAAGCCGATCCCGGGTGTCCTGTCTGCGCCACGGAATCCGCTTGCCTATGAAGGGGTCGCTCTTGATCCGTACATGGGACTGTTGCCGATGCTGAATCATGCGCTGGTTCGTCGCTGCGTGGCCGCCTGCTTGTTGTTGCTGGCGGGCTCGGCATGGGCAGGGGATCCCTGTCCCGCGCTGGCCCAACAGCAATCCGATCCGCAGGTCGCCACGCGCATCGCGGCGATTGCCTGCGCCGAGAACCTGCGCTGGAAGCAGCCCTTCATCGACAGCCAGGGCCGCCTGGCCAGTGCCAGCACCTACGAGGCCGAAAGCAGTGGACTTGCGGATGGCACCTCGCCGTGGCGTCGGGTCGCGTACTACTGGCAGTCCAGCGGCCTGTTGCGCACGGTCGCACAGCGCCCCGGCGCACTGGATTGCGACGATGCGGCAGGCGATGGCTCACGTGCGGGACTGAGTTGCCGGGGCTTCGTCATCGACACGCCGTGGTCGGCGGCCTTCATCAGCTGGGTGGCGGAGCGCGCCGGAGTCCCCGGCTTCACCTCGTCTGCCAGCCATTTCGATTATGTGCGGGCCGCTCGCGCCAATCCCGCACGCAGCCCGTATGACTTCGTCGATCCAAGGTCGGCACGCCTCGCCACCGGCGACATGATCTGCTATGTGCGATCCAGCCGTCTGTATGGCATGAGTGGGCTTGCGGCCATGATTGATCGCGGCGGCGCCGCGGGCCTGCCGATGCATTGCGATTTCGTGGTGGGCACCGATGGCGGCCATGCCTACACCATCGGTGGCAATGTGCAGCAGGCGGTGACCATGCGTGTGCTCGACATCAACGCTGAAGGCCAGGTTTGGGGTCTGCCGCAACGCGGCACCGACACCACCGTCTGTGCGCCGGATCAGCAAGCGGCCTGCAGTTTCAACCGCCAGGACTGGGCGGTGGTGCTCAAGCTCAAGTCACAGGATGCGCTGGCGCAGATCGGCCCGGTCACGCCACCCGGATATCTGCCGCAGCAAAACAGCCTGCCGCAGCCGGCACCGAGTTGCTGCGTCAATTGCGTGCTGGGCTCGGGCGTGCCGCGCTGCCCGGCACCCGGCACGACGTCACCCACAATGACCACGCCGCCGACAAACTCGGAACCGGCCGCCGAGCCGGTCCAAGGCTCCGACTAGCCATCAACCCGCTGCAGGTGCTTCCGGCTTGCTGCGCGAGCGAATCTTGGCGCGGTGATCGACCTGCACGCCCAGCACGGTGTTGCAGTGGATGCAGGTATAGCTGAGGCATCGCGCCTTGCTGGTGCCTTCGACGACACCCACGATGTGTTCGATATTGACGTGCAACACCCGCTTGCCGCACTTCGGGCAGAGACCCTGGATCCCCATTGCCATACGCACCTCGGACTGCCTGCTGCTGGTGGCCGACGTCTTGGAACAGGGGGCAGCCAACCGGTTGCCCCGGCGCGGTTTCGACCGGATCCCGCGCGCTGGGTGTTGCAGGCATTAACCTACACCGCTTCGCGGCCGCCGTCACCGTGCCGGAAGATGCCATGGTCGCCCTCCGCCTGCGCGATAATGCCGCCTTGCCAGCAGCCGACGCGAGCCGGATGAGCGCCCGAATTCTCGATGGAAAACGCATTGCCGACGAATTGCTGTCGGCCCTGAAAACCCAGGTCGATGCCCGCGTCGCCGCTGGCAAGTCGCGGCCGGGGCTGGCGGTCGTCCTGGTCGGCAACAATCCGGCCAGCCAGAGTTATGTGCGCAACAAACGCCGCGCGGCCGACAAGGTCGGTATCCAGGCCTTCGATCACGACCTGCCCGCCGGCACCAGTGAAGCCGAACTGCTGGCCTTGATCGACCAGCTCAATGCCGATCCGCGCGTCCACGGCATCCTCGTGCAATTGCCCCTGCCGGACATCTCCGATGCAACCGCGCTGATCGAGCGCATCCATCCCGACAAGGACGTGGACGGCTTTCATCCGCAGAACGTGGGCCATCTGGCGCTGCGCCAATTCGGCCTGCGCCCGTGCACACCACGCGGGATCACCACATTGTTGGCGTGGACCGACCGGCCGGTACGCGGACAGAGTGCGACGATTGTGGGCGTCTCCAACCACGTCGGCCGGCCGATGGGGCAGGAGCTGCTGATCGCCGGCTGCACCGTGACCAGCTGCCACAAATTCACGCCACCGGAAGTCCTCAAGCGCCACGTCGGCGAGGCCGACATCCTGGTGGTGGCGGTGGGCAGGCCGGGCCTGATTCCCGGCGAATGGGTGAAACCGGGCGCGGTGGTGATTGATGTCGGCATCAATCGATTGGACGACGGGCGCCTGATCGGCGACGTGGGTTATGAGGCCGCAGCCAAGCGGGCGAGCTGGATTACACCCGTGCCGGGCGGGGTCGGACCGATGACCGTGGCCACCTTGATGCAGAACACGCTGGAAGCAGCGGAGTTGGCGGATCGCGCGCAGAGCTGAGGCTTGGGGCGAACGTATTGATTGGTCTGATCAAGAGCGTGAATCCGGGGAAGTGAACCGCAAAACCGGTTACAATGACTGGCTTCCCCACTCCTCATGGGACCGCCGATGCTCCGCATCCTGGCTGAAGCACTGACGTACGACGACGTTTCCCTCGTCCCCGCGCATTCCGCCGTCCTGCCCAAGGATGTGTCGCTGGAAACACGCCTCACCCGCAATCTGCGCATTCGCCTGCCATTGGCATCTGCGGCGATGGACACCGTCAGCGAGGCGCGACTCGCGGTGGCGATGGCGCAGCTCGGCGGCATCTCGATCCTGCACAAGAACATGACCGCGCAAGCGCAGGCGCAACAGGTGGCCTGGGTCAAGAATTTCGAAGCCGGGGTCATTCGCGAGCCGTTCACCGTCAGCCCCGACACCAGCATCGGTGAAGTGCTCAAGCTGACCCGCGCCCGCAATATTTCCGGTGTGCCGGTGGTGGACGAATCCGGCCATCTGGTCGGCATCGTCACTGGCCGCGACATGCGTTTCGAGAAGAAACTCGACGATCCGGTGCGCCATGTGATGACCAAGAAGGATCGTCTGGTCACCGTCAAGGAAGGTGCCAGCGACGACGAAGTGATGGGCCTGCTGCACAAGCACCGGATCGAAAAGGTGCTGGTGGTCAACGACGAATTTGCCTTGCGCGGCCTGATCACCGTCAAGGACATCCAGAAGAAGTCCGACAACCCGAACGCCGCCTATGACGCGCATGAGCGCCTGCTTGTCGGCGCCGCGGTCGGTGTCGGTGGCGATACCGAAGCCCGCGTGGAAGCGCTGGTGGCCGCTGGCGTGGACGTGATCGTGGTCGATACCGCGCACGGCCATTCCCAGGGCGTGATCGAGCGCGTGGCCTGGGTCAAGAAAACCTACCCGCAGGTGCAGGTGATCGGCGGCAATATCGTCACCGGCGATGCGGCACTGGCGCTGATGGATGCCGGTGCGGACGCGGTCAAGGTCGGCGTCGGCCCCGGTTCGATCTGCACGACGCGGATTGTTGCGGGCGTGGGCGTGCCGCAGATCACCGCGATCGACATGATCGCCACCGCCCTGCAGGATCGTATCCCGTTGATCGCCGACGGCGGCATCCGCTATTCCGGCGACATCGGCAAGGCGTTGGCGGCAGGTGCCTCCAGCGTGATGATCGGCGGGCTGTTTGCCGGTACCGAGGAAAGCCCGGGTGAGATCGAATTGTTCCAGGGCCGCAGCTACAAGAGCTATCGTGGCATGGGCAGTCTGGGGGCGATGGAGAAGGGCAGCAAAGACCGCTATTTCCAGGACGCCGCCGACGCCGACAAATTGGTGCCGGAAGGCATCGAAGGCCGGGTGCCGGTGCGCGGCCCGTTGTCGGGCGTGGTCCACCAGTTGATGGGCGGCCTGCGCGCCACCATGGGCTATGTCGGCTGCGCCACGATTGAAGACATGCGCAGCAAGCCGTCGTTCGTGAAGGTGACCGGGGCGGGGCAGCGCGAAAGCCACGTCCATGACGTGCAGATCACCAAGGAACCACCGAATTACAGGGCAGGGTGATGTGTTTCCCTCTCCCTCCGGAAGAGGGTGGCGCGTAGCGCCGGGTGAGGGTTCGCTTTCACCGGGCATCTCGATGAACCGTACCCGCACCCCCTCTTCCGGAGGGAGAGGGGAGGAAAGCATGACCAACATCCACACCGACAAACTCCTGATCCTTGATTTCGGCGCGCAGTACACCCAGCTGATCGCCCGTCGCATCCGCGAGATCGGCGTGTATTGCGAAATCTGGGCCTGGGATCATGACCCGGCCGAGATCGCCGCGTTTGGTGCCAAGGGCATTATCTTGTCCGGTGGCCCGGAATCGACCACCGAAGCCAACTGCCCGGCCGCGCCGCAGCAAGTGTTCGATGCCGGCGTGCCGATCCTCGGCATCTGCTACGGCATGCAGACGCTCGCCGTGCAGTTGGGCGGCGCGACCGAGGCCGGCAATCAGCGCGAGTTCGGCCACGCTGCGCTCGATATCATCGGCAATGATGCGTTGCTGGCGGCGGTAGCCACCACGCCGGCGCTGCGCAATGTGTGGATGAGTCATGGCGATCATGTCGCTCGCGCACCAGAAGGCTTCGCCGTCACCGCCAAGACCGACCGCCTCGGCATCGCCGCCTTCGCCGATGACGCGAAGAAAATCTACGGCGTGCAGTTCCATCCAGAGGTCACCCATACCGCTGCGGGGGAAGCCCTGCTGCGCCGCTTCGCGGTGGATATCTGCGGCTGCCAAACCCTGTGGACGGCGGCCAATATCATCGACGACCAGATCACCCGCGTGCGTGCGCAAGTGGGTTCCGACGAGGTCATCCTCGGCCTGTCCGGTGGTGTGGATTCCTCGGTGGTGGCTGCGCTGTTGCACAAGGCGATCGGCGACAAGCTGACCTGCGTGTTCGTCGATACCGGGCTGCTGCGTTTCCAGGAAGGCGACGCAGTGATGGCCATGTTCGCCCAGAACATGGGGGTAAAAGTGGTGCGCGTCAACGCCGCCGAGCGCTATTTCAAGGCGCTGGAGGGCGTGGCCGACCCGGAGGCCAAGCGCAAGATCATCGGCGGGTTGTTCATCGAAATATTCGATGAAGAATCGGCCAAGCTGAAGAACGCCAAATGGCTGGCGCAGGGCACGATCTACCCCGACGTGATCGAATCGGCCGGCAGCAAGACCGGCAAGGCCCATGTGATCAAGAGCCACCACAACGTCGGTGGCCTGCCCGAGGACATGAAGCTGGGGCTGGTCGAGCCGCTGCGCGAGTTGTTCAAGGATGAGGTGCGTCGGCTGGGCGTGGCGCTTGGCCTGCCGCGTGAAATGGTCTATCGCCACCCGTTCCCGGGGCCGGGCTTGGGCGTGCGGATTTTGGGTGAAGTGAAGCCCGAGTACGCAGAATTGTTAGCCAAGGCCGATGCGATCTTCATCGACGAATTGCGCAAGGCCGATTTGTACGACAAGACTTCGCAAGCCTTCGCGGTGTTCCTGCCGGTGAAATCGGTGGGCGTAGTCGGCGATGCCCGCGCCTACGAATGGGTGATTGCTCTGCGCGCGGTCGAGACCATCGACTTCATGACCGCGCACTGGGCGCAGCTGCCGTATGACTTCCTCGGCACCGTCAGCAACCGCATCATCAATGAACTGCGCGGCGTCTCGCGCGTGGTCTACGACATTTCCGGCAAGCCGCCGGCAACGATCGAGTGGGAGTGATGTCGTCGTCCGACGAACACTGGATGCGACACGCCATGGCGCTGGCCGAACGCGCCCGCGAGGAGGACGACGAAATTCCGGTCGGTGCGCTGGTGGTCGATGCCGACGGCAAGGTCATCGGCGAAGGCTGGAATCGCAACATCAGCGACCACGATCCTTCTGCCCACGCCGAGATCGTGGCACTGCGGCGGGCGGGGCAGGCCGTCGGCAACCATCGGCTGATCGGCTGCACCTTGTATGTCACCCTGGAGCCTTGCGCGATGTGTGCGATGGCCATGGTCCATGCCCGCATCGCGCGGGTGGTGTTCGGTGCGTTCGATCCCAAGACTGGTGCCGCCGGCAGTGTGTTCGACCTGCTGGCTGATCCGCGCCACAACCACCGTGTCGAGGTTGCAGGTGGGGTGCTGGCCGACGACTGTGGATCGATGCTCAGCAGCTATTTTCGCGACAAACGTTCGTCAGGAAAGCAAGACCCGCCAGCGATTTGAGAGGGAAACGGCGAAATCTGCGCACGGCTGCCACCACGTCCACATGCAAGGTACGGTTGCATCCGGGTATGATGCTGGTGGACGGGTTCAGCGGGGAATTGCGTTAGTTCTTGCAGCGGCCACAGGTGTTCGGTCGCCGTTTCGCGGCATGGCAGGGAGCATTGGGGAATGCACGGGGTGCCTGCGGCCAGAGTGTGGAGCATGGAGTGGATGCGCATGCATCTGCTGCTGGTTCTGTCTTGCCTGCTGTCGCTTTCGGCTCATGCGGTCGAAAAACCCATCTCGGCGTTCTATCGGGAAACCTGGACCACCCGCGAAGGCCTGCCGCACAACCAGGTCAACAGCATCACCCAGACACCCGACGGCTATCTCTGGCTGGGGACCTGGGACGGGCTGGTGCGTTACAACGGGCTGGAGTTCCAGACCTTTGATCGCGGCAACACGCCTGCGCTGCGCGACAACGCCATCCGTTCCCTGTCATCGACGGCCGACGGCACCGTGGTCATCGGTACATCGCGTGGGGGAGTCACGGTCCTGCGCGGGAACCGCTGGACAACCTATGGCACGCGCGAGGGCCTGGCCCAGGACGAAATTCTGGACGCCGTGCTCGATCACGCCGGTCGCCTGTGGGTGGCGACCGAAAACGAAGGCATCAGCCTGCTGGACCACGGCAAGGCGACCCGATTCCATACCGGCAACGGCCTGCCCAGTGATGTGGTGTACGGCTTGCTGGTGGCCATAGACGGCAGCGTCTGGGCGGCGACCTCGGCGGGCCTGGTGCAGTTCCGTGATGGACGGATGCAGGTGATCCCCAAGGACTCGGGTTTGCCGGATGCCCCGATCTTCGTGGTGATGGAAACCCGCTCCAAGGTGCTGCTGGTGGGGACTGAGCGCGGCGCGTATCGACGGCTGCCCGGTGCTGTGCGCTTCGAACCGCTGTCACCCCTGCTGCCCGTCGATGGCGTACCGAGTCTGGCCCAGGACCATGCAGGCAACCTCTGGATCGGCACCGTCAACAACGGCCTCTTGCGGCTTTCGACCGAGGGGTTGGATCGCTTCACCAGTCAGCGTGGTCTGCCCAACAACCGCGTGCCGTCCCTGCTGGTTGATCGCGAAGGCAGCATCTGGGCTGGCACCAATGCCGGCCTGCTGCGCTTGAGCGATGCGCCGTTCAGCACCTGGAATCTCGATCAGGGCCTGAGTGACGATTATGTGCGCACGGTCTACGAAGGCCGCGATGGTGATGTCTGGATCGGCACCGGGCGTGGCCTCAACCTGTGGCAGGACAACCATGTCGTTGCCCGCTACACCACCGAGAGCGGATTGCCGAGCGATTCAATCCTCAGTCTGCTGCAAACACGCGACGGCAGCCTGCTGGTCGGTACTTACACCGATGGGGTGATGCGGCTGCGGGACGGCAAGGTCGTGGACCGCTACAACGCCGCGAATGGCATGCCGGGCAGCAATCAAGTGCGCGCCTTGGTGGAGTCGGCGGACGGCGCGCTCTGGTTCGGGACCAATCGTGGCTTGGTGCGCTGGCAGGCGGGCAGCTACACGCACTTCGGCCTGCGCGAGGGCCTGCCGCGCGAGTTCATCCTGTCCCTGCATCTGGCCCGCGATGGCAGTCTCTGGGTTGGTACCTCAAACGGTGCTGCACGGATCGTCGGCGATCAGGTTCACGTTCTCGACCTGGACAGGACCAACGGCGCGAAGGATGTGTTCGGATTCAGCGAAGACGCCGATGGCAGTTTGTGGATGGCCACTGATCGCGGACTTGTCCGCTATCGACAAGGCCGACTGACGGGCTTGGGGATCGCCAATGGCTTGCCGGTCGATACCTTGTTCGCCGTGGTCGATGACGGCCTCGGCTATTACTGGCTGACCTCCAACCGCGGCGTGTTGCGGGTCGCCAAGGCCGATGCCGATGCGGTACTCGATGGCCGCCGACGCCTGCTCGAATACGACCACCTCGGCGAAGCCGACGGCATGGTCAGCGCCCAGTGCAATGGCGGTTCCGGGCCGGCTGCGATCCGCGACAGTCATGGCCGGATCTGGGTGGCGACTGCGCGTGGTGCCGCGGTGGCGTCGCCTGCCAGCTTGCACGCCTTCCGTCGTCCCCTGCCGCCCGTGGTGCTGGAGCAGATCCGGGTCAATGGCAAGCCGTTCGTGCCTGGCACCAAGCTGCAACTCCCGGCCGGCACCGACAAGCTGGAATTCCGCTATGCGGCCATCAGTTTCCTGATGCCGCGCTTCCTGCGTTACCGGCAGCGCCTGCACGGTGTCGATGGCAACTGGATCGAACGCGGCACCCAGCGCATCGTGCAATACACCAACCTGCGTCCGGGTCAGTATCGCTTTGAAGTCGGTGTCTCCGCACCCGGGCTGGGGCAGGGCTGGAGTCCGGCAGGCACGACGATAGACATCGAGATCGAACCGCAACTCTGGCAGCGCCCGTGGGTCCTGGCCATGGCCACGATCCTGGGCTTGCTGGCGTTGTGGACGCTGGTCCGCTGGCGCACCGCCCACCTGCATCGACGTGCCGGCCAACTGGAAGCCCTGGTCGGTCAGCGCACCGCGGATCTGCAACGGCATGCCGAGCGCTTGCGTGAGTCGGACGAGGAAAAATCCAGGCTGGTCGAAAAATTGCAGCAGCAATCGGTCGCGTTCGAGCGCATGGCCCTTGAGGATGCGCTGACCGGCGTCGGCAATCGGCGCAGCCTGGACACGCAATTGCAGCAAGCCTTCGAACGTGCCCTGCGCGGGCAACGCAACCTGTGTTTCGCCCTGTTCGACATCGACCACTTCAAGCAGATCAATGACCGCTATTCGCACGCGGTGGGCGATCAGGCGCTGATCGCCGTCGCCAAGGCGCTGTGTGAAGGCATCGCCGGGGCGGGGACGCTTGCACGTTGGGGTGGCGAGGAGTTCGGGGTCCTGTTCGAGCGTATCCCGCTGGAGCGGGCGCATGCGCTGTGCGAGGCAATGCGCCAACGTGTCGAGGCGATCGACTGCAGTGCCTATGCCCCCGGCTTGCGGCTGAGCGTCAGTGGCGGGGTGGCCGAACTGGGCGATGCGCAGCGTGTCGAAGCCCTGGTCGCGCGCGCCGATGCCTTGCTGTACGAGGCCAAGCGTGGCGGCCGCAACAGGATTTGTGCTTGAGCATCAATGACGCCAGCCGCGCGTGCATCGTGCTTTCCTGTGCCGGTGGCACCCTTGCGGTATCTGAGTATGATGAAGCCGACTCCCCATACGTCATGCCATGAACACGGATGTTGCCAAGGATCGCCTGATCTGGATCGACCTCGAGATGACCGGGCTGGATACCCAGACTGACGGCATCCTCGAAATCGCCACCGTCGTCACCGACGGCCAACTCGAAATCCTCGCGGAAGGTCCGGAGCTGGCCATCGCGCATCCGTTGGCCACGCTGGAGGCCATGGACGACTGGAATCGCAACCAGCATGGCAAGTCCGGGCTGTGGCGGCGCGTGCTGGAAGAGGGCGTGCCGCTGGCTGATGCGGAAGCACGCACGCTGGCCTTCCTGAAGGAATGGGTTCCGGTCAACGCTTCGCCGATGTGCGGCAATTCGATCTGCCAGGACCGGCGCTTCATGGCACGGCTGATGCCGTCGCTTGAGGCTTATTTCCACTACCGCAACCTCGACGTCAGCACGATCAAGGAACTGGCGCGTCGCTGGGCTCCGTCGGTTCACGGCGGTTTCCACAAATCATCCGCACACACGGCGCTGAGCGACGTGCGCGATTCCATCGAAGAATTGCGCTACTACCGCAAGGACATGGGACCACTGGCGGGACTGCCGCCGAACTGAAGGACGCATCGAAACGCATGGGCAGGGGGGCTCACGGGTTCACGGCAAGGATCGCATTGGCGGTCCTGCTCTCGATTGCGTCTCTGTTCGGCACGATGCCTGCCGCACTGGCTGCAGCCGCCACCCGTGCCGAGGCCGCGCCCGCCAAGCCCATCTCGACCTTCTATCGCGAAGTCTGGACGACCCGGCAAGGCCTGCCGCACAACCAGGTCAATGCGATGGCGCAGACCCCCGATGGTTATCTGTGGCTGGGCACCTGGGAAGGTGTGGTGCGCTACGACGGCCTCGATTTCGAGGTCTACAACCGCGGTAATACGCCCGCACTGAAAGACAACGGTGTTCGCGCGTTGCGGGTGGCGGCCGACGGGGCGTTGATCATCGGCACGTCGCGTGGCGGGGTCACGATCAAACGCGGCGACCATTGGCAAACCCTGCAGCAGGCCGATGGTCTGGTCGAAAACGGCGTGATGGACGCGCTGATCGATCGGCGAGGACGCCTGTGGGTGGCCAGCGACAGCCACGGCATCACCCGCGTCGATCACGGCAGGTACACGCGACTGGATGCCGCCAATGGCGCATTGCCCAGCGACATCCTGTACAGCCTGGAGGAGGATCGCGACGGCAGTGTCTGGGTGGCAACCTCGCACGGATTGGCGCGCATCGACGATCGCGGAAGCACGTTCTTCGGTCGTGCAGCCGGCCTGCCGGAAGGGGCGATCGTGCATCTGGCGATGACCGCCTCCGGCGTCCTGCTGGTGGGTACCGAGAACGGCGCGTATCGGCGCGTCGGCAACAGTGGCCGCTTCGAACCACTGTCCGACCAACTGCCGAAGGACAGTGTGCCGAGCCTGGCAATGGACGCCTCGGGAAATGCATGGATCGGTACCACCAATAACGGCCTGTATCGCCTTTCATCGGATCGGCTGGAACACTTCACCAGCGTCAGTGAATTGCCGAACAACCGCATCGCCTCGCTACTCGTTGATCGGGAAGGCACCATCTGGGCTGGCACCAATGCCGGGCTGCTGCATCTTGCCGATACGCCGTTCACCAGTTGGGGCCGCGAGCAGGGCTTGAGCGACAGCTATGTGCGCACGCTTGCCCCGGCAACGGGCGGCGGCGTGTGGATCGGTACCGGACGCGGATTGAACCTGCTGCGCGACGGTCAGGTGCTCGCCAGTTACACCAAGGCCGATGGTCTGCCGGGCGACTCGATACTCAGCCTGCTGCCGAGCCATGACGGCAGCCTGTTGGTTGGTACCTACAACAATGGTCTGCTGCGCATGCGCGACGGCAAGATCGTGGCGCAGTTCAACAACGCCCACGGCATGCCGGGCAGCGATCAGATTCGTGCAATTGCCGAACAGGCCGATGGCAGCCTCTGGATCGGCACCACGCGTGGTCTCGTGCAGTGGCGGGAAGGCCAATATCGACTGTTCACCCAAGCCACCGGGCTGCCACGGGATTTCATCACCGCCTTGCACCTGGCCCGCGATGGCAGCCTGTGGATCGGCACCTCCGATGGCGCGGCCGTTTATCGCAACGGGCGATTCAGCATCCTCGACCTGCGCGCAGTGAATGATGCCAAGGATGCATTTGCGTTCTCGGAAGACACCGATGGCACGCTGTGGATCGCCACGGATCGTGGCCTGGTCCGTTGGCGCGACGGGCTGATGCGTTCGCTGGGGATGCAGCAGGGCTTGCCGCTGGATACGTTTTTCAGCGTCGTCGATGATCATCACGGCGCGTTCTGGTTGAGCAGCAATCGCGGCGTATTGCGGATTGCCCGCACCCAGGTCGAAGCTGCGCTGGATGGCAAGCTCGCGCATGTTTCCGCCGATCATTTCGGTGAAGCGGATGGGCTTGCCAGTGCCCAATGCAACGGCGGCTCCAGCCCATCGGCCTTGCTGGATGCGGCCGGAAATCTCTGGGTGGCGACTGCAGATGGTGCGGCCACCGTCAATCCTGCCGAATTGCGCAACCGTCGTCCGGCCTTGCCACCCGCGGTGCTGGAACAAGTCCTCGCCGATGACCTGGTCATCGACCTTCCGGCCAAAGGGCCACTGCAACTGCCGCCCGGCACGCGCAAGCTGGAATTCCGATATGCCGCGATCAGCTTCCTGATCCCGCGCTTCCTGCGTTACCGGCATTGGTTGCACGGCGTGGACAGCAACTGGGTCGAAAGCGGTGATCGCCGTTCGGTGCAATTCACCAACCTCGGGCCTGGCACATATCGGTTCGATGTCGCAGTGTCGGCACCTGGGCTGGGCCAGGACTGGAGCGCCGCAACCACGCGACTGGATATCGAAATCGAGCCTTTGCTGTGGCAGCGGCCGGAAATCGTCATTCCCGCGATACTGGGGACGATCCTGCTGCTGTTGCTGCTGGTGCGATGGCGAGTCCGCAGCTTGAGCAAGCGTGCCATCGAGCTGGAGCACGTCATCGAGCAACGCACCCGCGACCTCCGCGAAAATGCACAGCAACTGCGCGTGGCCGACCAGGAAAAATCATCCTTGCTTGACCGACTGCGCGCACAGTCGCTGGCTTTCCAGCGAATGGCATTGGAAGACTCGCTGACCCAAGTCAGCAATCGTCGCAACATGGACGAGATCCTCGCCGCGACCTTCGCCGGCGCGGTCGCCGGGAATCGCCCGCTCAGTTTTGCCCTGTTCGACGTGGACCTGTTCAAGCAGATCAACGACCACTATTCCCACGAAGCCGGGGACCGCGCCCTGGTGGCGATTGCGCACGCCTTGCGCGACGGCGTAGGCCACAAGGGCACCGTGGCGCGTTGGGGCGGCGAAGAGTTCGCCGTGCTGCTGCCGGACACGCCGCTGCGCGAGGCCATGCTGCTTTGCGACCAGCTGCGACTGGCGGTGGAAACCATCGACTGCAGCAGTTACGCGCCGGGCGCACGCCTGACCATCAGCGCCGGTGTCGTGGACCGCACCGGCATCAGCCACCACGAGAAGATGGTCAGTCAGGCCGACCGACTGCTGTACATGGCCAAGGCCGCGGGGCGCAATCGGGTGTGTGGTTGAGCGACTCGTCACGGCGGGGGCATCATTGCCGGCGGGACAGCTGGCGCTCCTTCACCCAGGCATAAATGACCGGAATCACCACCAGGGTGAGCAGGGTGGAAGACACCATGCCCCCGACCATCGGCGCAGCGATCCGGCGCATCACCTCGGCGCCGGTGCCGTGGCTCCACATGATCGGCAGCAGCCCGGCCATGATCGCCACCACGGTCATCATTTTCGGGCGCACCCGCTCCACCGCGCCGGTGATGATGGCCTGTTGCAGGTCGTCATGGCTCGGCCGAAGGCCGTCGCTCTGGCGTCGCGCCTGGATTTCCCGCAGCGCTTGGTCGAGGTAGAGCAGCATCACCACCCCGGTTTCCGCGGCCACACCGGCCAGCGCGATGAACCCAACCGCCACCGCGACCGACAGCTGGTAGTCCAGCAGCCACAGCAGCCAGATGCCGCCGATCAGGGCGAACGGCACCGACAGCATCACGATCAGCGATTCGGTGACACGGCGGAAATTCAGGTACAGCAGCAGGAAGATCAGGGCCAGGGTCACCGGGACGACGACCTGCATCCGCGCCTGCGCCCGTTGCATGTTCTCGTATTGGCCACTCCATTCCAGGTGGACGCCCGCAGGCAGTTGCACCGAACCGGCCACGGCGCGCTGCGCCCGCTGCACGTAGTCGCCGAGGTCCGAATTGCGCGTGTCCACGTACACATAGGCCGCCAGCTGGGCATTTTCACTGCGGATCGACGGCGGACCCATGTGGACCTTGAGTGTGGCCAGCTCGCCCAGCGGCACCTGGGCGCCGTCGGGGGTGGCGACCAGCACCTGGTTCGCGATCCGTTCGGGCGTGTCACGCAGTTCGCGCGGATAGCGCACGATCACGCCGAAGCGCTCGCGGCCCTGCAACAGCGTGGTGATGCGCGCACCGCCCAGTGCGCTGGCGATCACGTCCTGGACCTCGCCCACGCCCACGCCGTAGCGCGCCAGCTGCGCCAAGTCCGGCTGCACGTCGATGTAGTAGCCGCCGGACAGACGTTCGGCGTAGGCGCTGGTGGTGCCTGGGACCCGGCGCACCGCGGCTTCGACCTGGCGCGCCACCCGTTCGATCTCGCCGAGGTCGTTGCCGAGCACCTTGATCCCGATCGGCGTGCGGATGCCGGTGGAAAGCATGTCGGTGCGCGCCTTGATCGGCATCGTCCAGGAATTGGCCACGCCCGGGAATTGCAGCGCCCGGTCCATCTCCGCAACCAGCGCATCCACCGTCATTCCCGGCCGCCACTGGTCCTCGGGTTTGAGGGTGATGGTGGTTTCGAACATTTCCAGCGGCGCCGGGTCGGTGGCGGTCTCGGCGCGGCCGGCCTTGCCGAACACGGACGCCACTTCCGGGAATGCCCGGAGGATGCGGTCCTGCTGTTGCAGCAGGCGCTGCGCCTGGGTCACCGACAGGCCCGGCAGCGTGGTAGGCATGTAGAGCAGGGTGCCTTCGTGCAAGGTGGGCATGAATTCGCTGCCCAGGCGCGCCGCCGGCCACAGCGAGAGCAGCAGCAGCGCGCCGGCCGCCAGCAGGGTCGGCCAACGATGCCGCAAGACCCACAGGATGATCGGCCGGTAAAGCCGCAGCAGCAGCCGGTTCACCGGGTTTTCAGTTTCGGGCACGATCCTGCCGCGCACGAACAGCAGCATCAGCGCCGGTACCAGGGTGACCGACAGCAGCGCCGCGCCGGCCATGGCGAAGGTCTTGGTGTAGGCCAGCGGCTTGAACAGACGGCCTTCCTGCGCCTCCAGTGCGAATACCGGCAGGAATGACACGGTGATGATCAGCAGGCTGAAGAACAGCGCCGGGCCGACCTCGCGGCAGGCGTCGATCAGGATCTGCAGGCGCGGTTTGCCGCTGGCGCCGTCGCGTTCGAGGTGCTTGTGGGCGTTTTCGATCATCACGATCGCTGCGTCCACCATCGCGCCGATGGCAATCGCGATCCCGCCCAGACTCATGATGTTGGAGCTGATGCCGAGCAGGCGCATGGCGATGAAGGCCACCAGCACCCCCAGCGGCAGCATCACGATGGCCACCAGCGCGCTGCGCACGTGGAACAGGAACAGCATGCACACCAGCGCCACGATCAGGCATTCTTCCAGCAGGGTGGAACGCAGGGTGCCGATGGCGCGCTCGATCAGCTGCGAACGGTCGTACACGCTGCGGATCTGCACGCCTTCCGGCAGCGCGGCGCGGAGTTCGGCCAGTTTCGTCTTGACGCTTTCGATGACCGCCCGCGCGTTTTCGCCCTGGCGGGCGATCACGATTCCGCCCACCGCCTCGCCCTTGCCATCCAGTTCGGCGATGCCACGGCGTTCATCCGGAACCAGTTCGACCCGGGCCACGTCGCGGATCAGCACCGGCGTTCCCGCGTCGGCTTTCAGCACGAGGTTTTCCAGATCCGCGATCCCGCGCAGGTAGCCGCGGCCGCGCAGCATGTATTCGGTTTCCGACAGTTCCAGCGTGCGCCCGCCGACGTCGCGGTTGCCGGCCGCGATCACCGCGTTCACGCGCGCAAGCGGGATGCCGTATTCGCGCAGCTTCACCGGATCCACCGTCACCGAATACTGGCGCACGAAGCCGCCGAGGCTGGCGACTTCGGCCACGCCCTGGGCAGCGGTCAGCGGATAGCGCAAGGACCAGTCCTGCAGGGTGCGCAATTGTTCGAGGGAATGGCGATCGCTTTCCAGCACGTACTGGTAGACCCAACCCACGCCGGTGGCGTCCGGCCCGAGGGTGGGCGTCACGCCCGCCGGCAGTTGATCCGCGGCCGCGGCCAGCGCCTCGAGCACCCGCGAGCGCGCCCAGTACAGATCGGTGCCGTCTTCGAAGATCACGTAGACGAAGGACGCGCCGAAGTTGGAAAACCCGCGCACCACCTTGGCCCTGGGCACGGCCAGCATGGCCGATGCCAACGGGTAGGTGATCTGGTCTTCAACCACCTGCGGTGCCTGCCCGGGGGCGTCGACGTGGACGATGACCTGCACGTCGGACAGGTCCGGCAGAGCGTCGAGCGGGGTCTGCCGCAGCGCGTACAGACCGCCCGCTGCCAGCGCCACGGCCAGCCCCAGCACCAGCCAGGCGTTGCGCATCGACCATGCGATCAGGCGAGCGAGCATGTCAGTGCTCCATCTGCGACATGTCGTGATCCGCGGGCGGATGGGCGCGGTCCGGCCTCGGCGTGGGGTGCGCTACGGGCGGACGTGCGCGCGCTGGCGGTGGCATGGTGTGGCTGTCGTGTCCGGCGTGCCCGGCCTGCGGCGGAGGGAGTGCGGGCGAGGCTGTCGACGCCGCCGCCGGATCGGTGGCGGCCTTCCCGTCGTCGCCGGCTGCGCTTGCCAAATTGGCCAGCGCCGCGCGCAGGTTGCTTTCGGAATCGATCAGGAAATTGCCCTCGACGACCACGCGCTCGCCTTCCGCCAGGCCGGAGCTGACCTCGATCCGGTCCTCGCTGCGCCGGCCGATGACGACGGAGCGCGGGGCAAACCGTCCTTCCGCCACCTGCACCAGCACGGTTTGGCGGGTGCCGCTGTCGATCAGCGCCGAACGCGGGATCGTCAGCACGGCCATCCCGTCCGCGCCGGCCAGGATCACCTGCCCATACAGGCCCGGGCGCAGTTGGCCGTCCGGATTCGGCAGCACCACCCGCACGCCCAGGCTGCGGGTGGTGGTATCCAGCGTGGGCTGGAGGAAGCCGACCCGGCCGCTGAAACGCCGGCCCGGCAGCGCCGGCGTGGTGAACTCGGCATCCTGGCCCAGCCGTACCGCGTCGATTTGCGAAGCCGGCACGTTGACCGTCACCCAGACCACGGACAGGTCGGCCAGGCGCAGGATGGTGTCGCCGGCGACGAAGCGCGCGCCTTCGACGATGGGTTTGTCGAGGATCACGCCATCGGCGGGCGCGGTGATTGCGAGATTGCCCGGTGACAAATGGGCGAGGTGCTGCAGCTGCCCGGGATCGATGCCGTAGTGGCGCAAGCGCAACACGGCGGCATCGCGCAGGCGTCGCATCGCCTGCGCGCTGGACGGATCAGCGGCCTCCAGATTGCGCAAGGCCGCCGCGGCGACGCGGTAGTCCTCCTGCGCGGCCAGCAGCTGCGGGCTGTAGACGTGGAGCAGAGCTTGCCCGCGCCGAACCGCCATTCCGGTCTGGTTGGCCTGCAGGCGCTCCACCCAGCCGTCGAAGCGCGGCGCGATGGAAAACTGCCGGGTTTCGTCGACCTGGACCGTGCCACTGGTGCGCAGACTCTCGTCCAACGACTGGCGCCGCACCGGCTCAGTGCGCACCCCCAGGGCCTGGATCCGTTCCGGAGCCAGCGCGACCACGCCCGGCGCCGTCGCCGCCTCGTCATCGGCGTAGACCGGGAGGTAGTCCATCCCCATCGCATCTTTTTTCGGCACCGGCGAGGTGTCGGGCAGACCCATCGGGTTGCGGTAGTACAGCGGGCGCCGCGTTTCCCGGGAGGTCACCGGGGCATTCGCCGTGGCGTGGCCCGGCGTCGTTCTGCGACCGATGCCGAAACCGGCGCCCAGTGCGATGAGAACGGCGACAGCCGTCCAGATGAGGTATTGGCGGTTCATGGAGCCTCTCCTTCGATGGCGCGCACGGCGGCGGCGGCCAGCAGTTCGTCACGTTGGGCATCGAGGCGGGCCAGCTTGGCCTCCTGCCATTGGCTCAGGGCGTCGAGCAGGGCATTGAAGTCCACTTCGCCGACCTGATAACTCGCCAGCGCGGAATGGAAGTTCGCCTCGGCCTGAGGAATGCGGGTGGACTCCAGCAGTTCGCGCTGGCGCTGGTCGCTGCGCCACTGCGACCACGCCAGCCCGAGCTGCGCTGCCAGCCGGGTTTGCTGCGCCTCGACGCGCGCTTGCTGGGCGTCTTCGAGCGCCTGCGCCTCGCGTTCGCGGGCGGCCAGCGCGCGCCGCTGCAGCGGCAGTTCGACTTCCAGCATCAACTCGATGCCGTCGAAACGATGGCCGCGTTGCATCGCGCCAATGCCCAGGCTGACATCGGGCCAGTACTCGCGCTGGCGAAGGCGCAAGGTGTCCTGCGCGGCCGCCAGCTGCGCCTGCGCGGCGCGCAGGGCCGGATGCTGGCCGCGATCGAGTCGCTGCGTCGCCGCCGCGAGGGTGACGCTGGCCACCGGCAGCTGCGGTGGGCCCTGCGGACTTTGCAGGTTTGCCAGCGGGCTGCGTCCCATGGTGAGGTTCAACAGGACGGCGGCCTCCTCACCGGCCTGTTCGAGCGCGATCCGGCGCCCCAGCGCGTCGCTGCGCGCCACCTGCGCGCGGATCGCGTCCTGCTGCGGCGCCATGCCCAGCGCGTAGCGCACCCCGGCGATCTCTTCGACGTTCTCCAGCAGCGCGATCTGGCCGTCGAGCAGCTGCCGCGCCTGCGCCGCGTGCCAGTAGCGCACATAGGCGGATTCGGCTTGCGCCAGCAGATCCAGCGCGGTGGCATCGCGGCTGGCGTCCTGTGCCTGCGCCTGCTGCTCCGCGACCGCACGCGCCAACGGCCGCTTGCCCCAGAGCGGGAGCGGCTGGCGCAGCTGGAAGCTGGTCAGTCGGGGGCCGGAAGCGCCCAGCCCCTGCAGGCTGACGGCCGCCGTGGGGTTGGGCAGGCTGCCTGCGGGCAGCACCCGCGCACGGGCCGCCTCAACCTCCGCCTGCTGCGCGCGCAGCTCCGGATTGTGCGTGAGCACCCAGCTGCGGATGGAGGCCAGGTCGGCGCCGGGGACGGGCTCCTGCGCCTGCTGGGCATGCACGGGTGGAAACAGCAGCAGGGCCGCGAGCAGCAGTCCGCAGCGGCGGCTGTGGTAGCGATCGGAGCGCTTGGCGCCCGAGCGGAAGTACGGAGTCATGGGCGATCTCTGCTAGGCCAGGAAGGCGCGCCGCCTGACGGGCGCGCACAGGCACGAGCGGGCAGGGAGGATGCGCAGGCATCCTCACCACCGGCAGGGATCGTTGATCAAATCAGCAGCAGGGCTGCAGGGTGCGGCGTGGGCCGATGCCAGGGAACGGGGGGCGGCAGGTCCAGCCGATGCATCTGGATGACCGGATCCACCCGCAGTGACAGCATCGGGGCTGGCACCAGTGCAGGCAGCGCGGGCAGCGCCGGGATGCGGGCGGTGTCCGGGCTGGGCACGCTCTGATCGCAGTGCGAGGCGCACAACGGCATTTCCGGCGCGGGCGGGGCCTGTTCATGACAGGCAGAGCCATGGTCGGCCATCGGTGCCATGGTCATCGGCGCGGCAGTGTCGGCAGCGTGTGCGACCGGCGCAAGGCAGGCGGCGTGCCATGCCAGCGCCGTCTGCGACCACAGCAACAGCAGCACCGCCAACAGGGCGATGCGGGTGCGCAAACGGCGGCGACGCAGGGCGGGGATCACGGCGCGATGTTAGCCGACAGCAGGCGCGGCGTGGAACCTTCCCGGTTGGGAAGGTTCGATACTGCATTCCCGCCATCCTCGCCGAGGCTAAAGACTGACTTGGCGTGTCGGTCAGCCATGCGGATCGGCTGATGTACATGGCGAAGTCCGCCGGCCGCAACCGCATTTGCGGCGGAGTCTGCGGCCTGCCGTCTGCGGTTGGCTCAGTGCTTGGCCTTCGCCAATGCCAACCAGGTATCGACCACGGTGTCCGGGTTCAATGACACCGATTCGATGCCTTGTTCCATCAGCCACAGCGCCAGATCCGGATGGTCGGACGGGCCCTGGCCGCAGATGCCGACGTACTTGCCCTTGGCGCGCGCGGATTGGATCGCCATGGCCAGCATCTTCTTCACCGCCGGATCGCGCTCGTCAAACAGACCTGCAACGATCGCGCTGTCGCGATCCAGCCCGAGCGTGAGCTGGGTCATGTCGTTGGAGCCGATGGAAAAGCCGTCGAAGATGTCGAGGAATTCGTCCGCCAGCAGGGCATTGGACGGGATTTCGCACATCATGATGACCTTCAGCCCATGCTCGCCCTGGACGAGATCGTTCTCGCGCAGGACCTCGATCACCTTGCGGCCTTCCTCCAGCGTGCGGACGAACGGGATCATCACCCAGACGTTGTCCAGGCCCATCGTCTCGCGCACCTTCTTCACAGCTTGGCATTCCAGTGCGAAGGCCGCCTTGAAGCTCGGGTCGACATAGCGCGAGGCGCCACGGAACCCGATCATCGGGTTTTCTTCGTGCGGTTCGTACTTGCTGCCGCCAAGCAGGTTGGCGTATTCGTTCGACTTGAAGTCGGACAGGCGCACGATCACCGGCTTGGGCGCTACCGATGCTGCAATCGTGGCGATGCCTTCCTTCAGGCGCTCGACGTAGAACTCCACCGGCGAGGCGTAGCCAGCGATGCGGGCATCGATCCTGGCCTTGGTGGCGGCGTCCTGGCGGTCGTATTCCAGCAGTGCATTGGGATGGATGCCGATGTGGCTGGCGATGATCATCTCCAGCCGCGCCAGGCCAATGCCGGCATTGGGCAGCATGCCGAAGTCGAAGGCGCGCTCCGGATTGGCCACGTTCATCATGATCTTCAGCGGTGCCGGCGGCATGTTGCCCAGGTCCGTCGTGGTGCGCTCGAAGGGCAGGGCGCCAGCGTAAATGTAGCCGGTATCGCCCTCGGCGCAACTCACGGTCACCGGGTCGCCGTCCTGGATGGTGTCCAGCGCGTTGCCGGTGCCGACCACCGCCGGCACGCCAAGTTCACGGGCGATGATCGCGGCGTGGCAGGTGCGACCGCCACGGTTGGTGACGATGGCAGCAGAGCGCTTCATCACCGGCTCCCAGTCGGGGTCGGTCATGTCGGCCACCAGTACATCGCCGGGCTGCACGCGGACCATGTCGTCCAGCGAACGCACCACGCGGGCGACACCGGAACCGATCTTGCTGCCGATGGCGCGGCCTTCGCTCAGCACGTCACCGCGCTGCTGCAGGGCGTAGCGCTCGATCTGGGTGGCATGCGCACGCGACTTCACCGTTTCCGGACGCGCTTGCAGGATGTAGAGCTTGCCGGTGTTGCCGTCCTTGCCCCATTCGATGTCCATCGGGCGGTCGTAGTGCTGTTCGATCACCAGCGACTGCCGCGCCAGTTCCTCGACATCGGCATCGGTGATGGAAAACGTGTTGCGCAGCGCGGCGGGGGTTGCTTCGGTGCGCACGCGTTCGCCGGGTACGTCGGAATACACCATGCGCAACTGCTTGCTGCCGAGGCTGCGACGCAGGATCGCCGGTTTGCCCTGTTGCAGGGTGGGCTTGTAGACGTAGAACTCGTCCGGATTGACCGCACCTTGCACCACCATCTCGCCGAGGCCGAAACTGGCGGTGACGAACACCACGTCGCGGAAGCCGGATTCGGTATCGAGGGTGAACAGCACGCCCGACGCGCCGACGTCCGAGCGCACCATCAGCTGGATGCCGGCGGAGAGGAACACGTCCTCGTGGGCAAAACCGTGGTGCACGCGATAGGCAATCGCGCGGTCGTTGTAGAGGCTGGCGAACACCTCCTTGACCTTGTGCACCACGTCATCGGCACCGGTCACATTGAGGAAGGTTTCCTGCTGGCCGGCAAAGCTGGCATCCGGCAAGTCTTCGGCAGTGGCCGAGGAACGCACGGCCACCGCGATGTCATTCGCGCCGCTGTCGGCGCAGAGCTTGGCGTAGGCCGTGCGGATGTCGGCGTCGAGATCGGGTTGCAGCGGGGCGTCGATCACCCAGCCGCGGATTTCGGCACCGGCCTTGGTCAGTGCCGGCACGTCCTCTACATCAATGGTCGCCAGCTTGTCGTAGATGCGTTGATGCAAGGTGTTGTGCGCGATGAAGGCCTTGAACGCATCGGCGGTGGTGGCAAACCCACCCGGCACCGACACGCCGAGACCGGACAGCTCGCCGATCATTTCACCCAGCGAGGAATTCTTGCCGCCCACCTGGGCGAGATCGGACAGGCGCAGGTCGTGCAGCCAGAGGACATTGCGGGTCAAGGCGGGCTCCGTGGGGCAGGGGCACTGGAAGTCCGCTATTTTAACCTGCACGCCGCCGAGGAATGCCGATGACACCCGTTCGCCCCGTGTTCTACGTGTCCGATGGCACCGGCATCACCGCCGAGACCATCGGCCACAGTTTGTTGACCCAGTTCGAGGGCCTGCGCTTTTCCACCGACCGCCTGCCCTTCGTGGACACGCTGGACAAGGCCCGCGAGGCCGCGGCCCGCATCCGCGTGGCCGGAGAGGCCAGTGGCCTGCGTCCGGTGGTGGTCAATTCCTGCGTCGAGCCGGAGTTGAATCGGGCGCTGGCCGAAAGCGGCGCATTGATGCTGGATGTATTCGAACCTTTCATCGCGCCATTGGAAAAAGAACTGGGCCAAACGCGCTCGGCTTTCATCGGGCGCGCCCACGGCATGGTCGATTTCGAGACCTATCACAAGCGCATCAACGCGATGAACTATGCGTTGACCCACGACGACGGGGTGAAGCTGGATTATTCCGACGCCGACCTGATCCTGGTGGCGGTGTCACGGGCGGGCAAGACGCCCACCTGCGTCTATCTCGCGCTCCAGCACGGGGTGAAGGCCGCCAACTATCCATTGACGCCGGACGACCTCGACGCCGAGCGCCTGCCGGACAAGTTGCGCCAGTACCGACGGAAGCTGTTCGGCCTGACCATCGACCCGATCCGCTTGCACCAGATCCGCCAGGAACGGCGCCCCGATTCACGCTATGCACAACTCGACACCTGCAAGCGTGAGGTGGCGCAGGCGGAAGCGCTGTTGCGTCGCGAGGGCGTGGAGTTGCTCAGCACCACGCATGCGTCGATCGAGGAAATCTCCAGCCGGGTAATGGAATACCTCGGCATCAATCGCGAGATGTACTGACGCAGCAAACCGCGAAACACCGGCTCGGGGAATCCCCAAACTAGGCGCGGATCGCGCGCGCGTCAATCCTGCCGCGATGCGTGCATGGCGTGTAGGATCGATCCATGCGCAATGCCCTGCTCCAGCAGCGTCCGGTTCCGACTCTCAGTCGCTTGGGTTGGTTGATGGCGCTGTACTCGGAAAATCACCTGCGCCTGCAGCGTCTGTTCGAACCGCAGGACCTTGCCTGCGGCACCTATCAGTCGCAGGCAGGGGAGGGCCCGGCGCTGTATCTTGCGGTCGTCGAACGCCATCCCTACACGCTCGAGCTGGGCATGAGCTACGGGCTCACCGATCCGCTCACCGGCTTGCCGGACCCTTCTGCCAGCCTGCGGCTCTACCGCGACACCCGGCAACTCGAAGCGACCCATTGCTACGCAGGGCGGCGTTGGCAGGACGTGATCGGCATGGACGCGCCGCCGCGCCGCATCCTCGACCATCGCCTGCGGATGAACACCTTCCTCGGCAAATGGCTGCAATATCTGGCCGAGCAAGGGCATGGCGTGGCGACGCTGCGGCGCATCGCGAAACCGAACCAGAAATTTCCCGCAATCAGTGCTTGACCGCACCGCGGTTTGCCCGGACAATAGCCGACTTTCCAGCCCGTGGGGCCATAGCTCAGCTGGGAGAGCGCCTGCATGGCATGCAGGAGGTCGCCGGTTCGATCCCGGCTGGCTCCACCACATCGCTGCAAAGTTTCCGGCCTGTCCCCATCGTCTAGAGGCCTAGGACACATCCCTTTCACGGATGCGACCGGGGTTCGAATCCCCGTGGGGACGCCACATCAAAGCCCGCGCAAGCGGGCTTTTTCGTTTGCGGTTGAAACTCAGGCGTCGCGGTTATGCCGACGCATCACGCGCTGCTTCTCGCGGTCCCAATCACGCTGCTTGCTCGCATCGCGCTTGTCGTGGGCCTGCTTGCCCTTGGCCAGCGCCAGGTCGGCCTTCACCTTGTTGCCCTTCCAGTAAAGTGCGGTCGGGATCAGGGTGTAGCCATCGCGCTGGATGCGGCCGATCAGCTGGTCGATCTCGCGCCGGTGCAGGAGCAGCTTGCGGGTGCGCCGATCATTGGCAACCACATGGGTCGAGGCCTGGATAAGCGGGGTGATCTGTGCGCCGATCAGGAACAACTCGCCCTGCAGGACAACCGCATAGGCATCGCCGATATTGGCGCGACCGGCACGGATCGCCTTCAGCTCCCAGCCTTGCAAGGCAAGGCCAGCCTCGAAATGCGCCTCGAAATGGTAGTCGTGGCGGGCGCGCTTGTTCTGCGCGATGGTGCCGTCGCTTGGCTTATCCTTGCCCGGTTTCTTGCTCATGCCTGCATTCTCGCCGATCCAGCCGCCTTGCGGCACGCATTGGACTGTTTCATGGATTTGCACACGCGACGCGAACGTTCATCCATCTCGACTGCATTACGCCGGATTTGCACGCATCATCAGGCAGGGACGCACTGATGCGTGTGCAACTGATCCGTGCCTGGCCGCATCGCCACGCGCGCGTCGAGGTCGAACTGGCGGCAGATGCCTGCGTTGCTGACGCGCTCGCCGCGTCGGGCTGGAACCTCGACCACGAATTCGTCGCGATGTCGGTGTTCAGCGTGCCAGCCACACCAGCAACGGCATTGCACGAAGGCGATCGCATCGAACTGCTGCGCGCCCTGCGTCTGGATCCGATGGCGGCCCGGCGTCGGCGGGCCGCAAAGTCGTGATACGCGTTGCGATGGATTACTGCTGACGGCGTTTCTTGTCGTCGTCGCGCAGGTTCGGGCCGTAGTAGCGGATCACATCGCGCGACAGCTGGGCATCGCGTTCCGGGAAATACTCGCCTTCCCAGCGCACCACCTTGTCGTTGTCGAAATAGACCGTCAGGTTCTTGATCTGGGTCTGGTCGCGACGGCCCACGCGCTCGGTCGCGGTGTAATCCCAGCGATCGTGGTGGAACGGATCGGAGATGGACGGGGTGCCGAGCAGGGCAAGCACCTGCTGGCGGTCCATGCCGGCCTGCAGCTGTTCCACCGACGTGGGTTCGAGCAGATTGCCCTGGAACACCGGCTGTCGATACAGATAGCTGCAGCCGCTCGTCAACACGGTCGCAAGGAGGACGGGAAGCAGCTTGTGGCGCATCGGCGGGGTGGGGCAGTGGTGGAACGCCGATGATACACTGCCCGAGGTGGCTTTCAGGGCGAACGTAGGAGATATCGATGCCGCGTGATCTTCGCAAAGCCGGACTCAAGGTCACCCATCCGCGGCTGCGCATTCTGGAGTTGCTGGAGCACGCCAAGCCGCGCCACATGACCGCCGAGGACATCTACCGCCAGTTGCTGTCCGATGGCGAGGAGATCGGGCTGGCGACCATCTACCGCGTGCTGACCCAGTTCGAATCCGCCGGGCTCGTGCTCAAGCACAATTTCGAGGGCGGCACCGCCGTCTATGAACTGGATCGCGGCGAACACCACGACCACATGGTCGATGTCGAAACCGGCAAGGTGATCGAATTCCAGAGCGACGTGATCGAGGAATTGCAGCAGAAGATCGCCGCCGAACACGGCTATGTGATCGAGGATCATGCACTGGTGCTGTACGTGCGCAAGAAGCGCTGAGGCAAGCGTCGTCGCGCGTCATTCGGCAGCGCGGTTCAGGGTTCAAAACCAGAATTGCAGCCCCGCAACCCAGCCTTGGTCGTGGGTCGGTTCGCCCGCCGCCCGCATCAGGTCGGCAGTGCGGCCATGCTTGCTTGACCATTCGTAACCGACATAGGGCGCAAATTCGCGGCGGATTTCATAGCGCAGTCGCAGGCCCGCCGCTGACTCCGACAAGCCCGCACCCACGCCACGTGCCACGTCATCACGGCCGTACAGGCGCATTTCGGCACGCGGCTGCAGGATCAGGCGATTGGTCAGCAGCAGCTCGTATTCGATCTCGGCCTCCAGCATGCTGCGGCCACCACTGCCCAGATAGGCCGTGGCCTGCACCTCGAACCAGTACGGTGCCAGCCCTTGCACGCCCACGGCGATCCAATCACGACTGGGCCCATGCCCCTGATCGTGGCGCATGCCGGCGAGCACATCCCACCACGCATTCGCTGGCGTTCCCCACAGCACGTCCAGGCTGGAGGTGGTCTTGCCGTGACTGCGCTCACCTTCGCTGCGCAGCCACAGGCGACCGCGGTCATGGCCGATCCACGACTTGCCGTCCCATGCCAGTGCATCGCCTTGCGCGTACTCGAAGCGGTCGGCTTGCACCATCCACACCAATGGATCGCCTTGATCATGCTGCGCGTGAAGCTCGGGAAACGCCGCGGCGCGGTCCGCATCGGTCAGTGCAGGCGGCTGGTACTGCGCCGCAGGGGCACCACCATTGGATTGGGCATGTTCGTCATGCGGGTGCGCATCGGCATCCGGCGGCGGTGTTCGCGAGTCCTGCATCGGCATGGCAGGCGGCATGGACATCCCGTGCTCCTGCGGTTGCGCCTGCGGATGACCGTGCGCATGGTCCTGCGCGAATGCCGCGCCTGTCGACAGCAACAATGGCAGGACGATGAAGGCGCGCATGCTCATTCATCCACCCGCACTTCACGCATCATCCCCGCTTCCATGTGCAGCAGCATGTGGCAGTGGAAGGCCCAGCGGCCCAGCGCGTCCGCGGTCACGCGCACGCTGCGACGTGACCCCGGCGGCATCGCGACCGTGTGCTTGCGCACCAGGAACTGGCCGTGCTCGTCCTCCACATCGCTCCACATGCCATGCAGGTGGATCGGGTGCTCCATCATGGTGTCGTTGACCAGCACCAGCCGCACGCGCTCGCCATAGGTCAACCGGATCGGTTCGGCGTCGGTAAAGCGAATGCCGTCGAAGCCCCAGGTGAACCGTTCCATGTTGCCGGTGAGATGCAATTCGATGTCACGACTCGGCATGCGGTCATCCGCCGGTGCGTGCAGGCTGCGCAGATCGGCATAGCGCAACACGCGACGGCCGTTATCGCGCAGACCAATGCCCGGATCATCCAGCCGTGCGGTCGGCGACATCGTCTGCATATCGACATCGGGATTGCCGGCTTCACTGGCTGGATGCGCCTGCATGCCGCTGCCGTGACCGCCGTGATCCATCCCCGACATCTCCATTCCGGTCATGTCCATGTTCATGCCATCGGCCATCGCATGGCCTGCCATCTCGCCATGGCCCATGTCGGCCATGGTCAGCAACGGGCGCGCATCCAGTGGCGGAATCGCCGCCTGCATGCCGATGTGCGGGGCGAGGGTGATGCGGGTGTAACCACTGCGGTCCATGGCCTGCGCGAACACGGTGTAGGCGGCCGCATCGCCGGGTTGCACGATCACGTCGTAGGTTTCCGCGGGCGCGATTCGGAACTCGTCGATCTCCACTGGCTGGATCGGCTGGCCGTCGGCAGCAACCACGGTCAGCTTGAGCCCGGGAATGCGCACATCGAAAAAGCTCATCGCCGCACCGTTGATGAAGCGCAGGCGCACGCGTTCGCCTGGCGCGAACAACGCGGTCCAGTTCTGCGCTGCAGTGTGGCCATTGGCGAGGAAGGTGTAGGTGCGCCCGCTGACATCTGCCAGGTCCGATGGATTCATCCGCATCCGGCCCCAGGCCATGCGATCTTCCAGCGTCGCGCGCCAGCCATGCGCGCGTGCGTCGCGCAGGAAATCGCCAACCGTGGGCTGGTGCAGATTGTCGTAGTCGCTGCGCTTTTTCATGCGCGCGAACAGGTGCATCGGGTCGAGATCGGTCCAGTCCGACAGCAACACCACGTAGTCGCGTTCGCAGGCCAGCGGATCAGGCCCGAGCGGATCGATGATGATCGGGCCGAGCAGGCCGGCTTGCTCCTGCAGGCTCGAATGGCTGTGATACCAGTAGGTGCCACTTTGCCTGGCCTTGAACTGGTACAGGTATTCGCCGCCAGGCGCGATGCCGTCGAAACTCATGCCGGGAACGCCATCCATGTTGGCCGGCAGCAGCAGGCCGTGCCAATGGATCGAACTGGTCTCCGCCAGCGTGTTGCGCACGCGGATGCGCACGTCATCACCTTCGCGGAAGCGCAGGATCGGGCCGGGCAGGCTGCCGTTGACGGTGTAGGCAGGCACGGTCTTGCCGGTGAAATTCACGGGTGAACGCCCGATTGCAAGATCGAATGCATTGCCGGTCAGCACGGTCGGCTGGTCGGGCGCGGTCAACGCCCACAGTGGTCGCTGCCACCCGCCCAAGCCAAGCGCGGCACCACCCATCGCCATCCCGCGCAGCAAGCGTCGTCGATCACGGTCGTGCGTAGCAGTCATGTCAACCGTCGATGTCGAGCAAGGTGGCAGGATAGTCCGCATCTTTCAGCGCAGCGACCGCCGCTTCGGCGCTGAAGTTCCCTTGTGCATGCACCTGCTTGCTTGCGAGGTCCACGCTGACGCGTGCGGTCGCGTCCAGCGACTGCAAGGCACGCGTGACGGAATTGACACAGTGCTGGCAGCTCATGTTTTCGACGTTCAACAGCATGGTGAAACACCTGTTAGGTTAGGGCGACGCCAGTGTCAGGCTTGCCCCGGTGGGAAGGTCAAGCGATGATGGGCACGCTTGACCTTCCCATGATAGGAGGGATGAGGATGATCGCCATCCTCGCCACAGGCCAAATCCCATGCAAGCCGAACCCACCACGTACCGATTCGATATCTCCGGCATGACCTGCGCCTCCTGCGCGGGCAGGGTGGAGAAAGCCTTGCGCAAGGTGGAAGGCGTGGTCGATGCCAACGTCAATCTGGCGACCGAGTCCGCCATGGTCACCACCGATGCAGCCGTCACCATGCAGTCGCTCGTGCATGCCGTCGAACACGCCGGCTATGGTGCGTCGGCGCACGTCGAAACGGCAGCGCCTGTACCGCAAACGGAGGGTATGACGCGCGAAACCCGGCACCTGCTGTTGGCCGGACTGCTGTCCTTGCCCTTGCTCGCGCCGATGTTGTTGATGCCTTTCGGCGTCCATTGGGCGCTGCCCGGCTGGGCGCAGTGGGTATTGGCCACACCCGTGCAATTCTGGCTGGGTGCGCGTTTTTATCGTGCCGGGTTCGCCGCGCTGCGCGCGCGCAGCGGCAATATGGACCAACTGGTGGCCTTGGGTACCAGCGCCGCGTATGGCCTCAGCGTCTATCACCTGCTGGCACCGACCGGCCACCACGCAGCGCCCTTGTATTTCGAAGCATCGACGGTGGTCATCACCCTGATCCTGCTCGGCAAATGGTTGGAAGCACGCGCCAAACGCCAGGCCAGCGATGCCATCCGCGCATTGCAAGCGTTACGCCCGGCCACCGCACGGGTGCTGCGTGACGGCGTGGAGGTCGAGGTGCCGATCTCGAAAGTAATCGTGGACGATCACGTGATCGTACTTCCCGGCGAGCGCGTGCCGGTCGATGGCGTGATTCTCGACGGAAGCAGCCATGGCGACGAATCCCTGCTCAGTGGCGAATCATTGCCGGTGCCGAAAGCGCCCGGCGATCGAGTCACCGGCGGTGCCGTAAACGGGGAGGGCAGGCTGGTCGTCCAGACCACGGCTATCGGTGCCGAGTCGGTACTGGCCAGGATCGTGCGGATGGTCGAGGACGCGCAAGCCAGGAAAGCCCCGATCCAGCGCATCGTCGACAAGGTCAGTGCGATCTTCGTGCCCGTCGTCATCGGGATCGCCTTGATCACCCTGCTGGGCTGGGGCCTCATCAACGGAGATTGGACGCAAGCCTTGCTCAATGCGGTGGCGGTGCTGGTAATCGCCTGTCCCTGTGCGTTGGGCCTTGCCACACCGGCAGCGGTGATGGCCGGTACCGGTGTGGCAGCGCGTGCCGGCATCCTGGTGAAGGATGTGGAAGCGCTGGAGACCACCCGACAACTGCGCACGATCGCGTTCGACAAGACCGGCACATTGACCGTTGGCAAGCCCGAGCTGATGCGATTGCATGCGCTCGATGGCGATGATGCCGATCTGTTGGCGTTCGCTGCCGGCCTGCAGCAAGGCAGCGAACATCCGCTGGCGAAGGCGGTACTGTCGGCGGCACGCACGCGCGGCGTCGCTGCCGCCGATGTCGGTGAGATCCGGGCGGTGGCGGGGCGCGGAGTGCAAGGCCGGCGAGGGCAGGTGCAGCTCGCCTTGGGTCATGCGCGCTGGATGGTCGAACTCGGGATCGACATGGGCACCACCCAAGCGTTGTCCGATACTGCTGCGCGGGACGGACAGACGCAGTCGTGGCTGGCCAGCAATGACGGTACCGGATGGCGTCTGCTTGGCTTGTTCGCCTTTGGCGATGCCCTGCGACCACAGTCCGCGCAGGCCATTGCCGCGCTGCAGGCGATGGGGCTCCGCGTGCTGATGTTGTCGGGTGACAATCACGCGGCTGCGCGTTCGGTTGCCTTGCAAGTCGGTCTGGATGCAAGCGACGTGCGCGCCGAATTGCTGCCGGATGACAAGCTGCGCTTGATCCATGAATTGTCAGGGCAGGGGCCGGTCGGCATGGTTGGCGACGGCCTCAACGATGCGCCGGCCTTGGCCGCGGCCAGCGTCGGCTTCGCCATGGGCAGTGGCACCGACGTCGCCATGCATGCCGCCGGCATCACCCTGATGCGTCCGGATCCGCGACTGGTGGCCGATGCCATCGACATTTCGCGGCGCACGGTGCGCAAGATCCACCAGAACCTGTTCTGGGCCTTCATCTACAACGTCATCGGAATTCCGTTGGCAGCGTTGGGAATGCTCGATCCCATGGTCGCCGGCGCGGCGATGGCCCTGTCCAGCGTCAGCGTCGTCACCAATGCCTTGTTGCTGCGGCGCTGGTCGCCGCGTGCACGCGACTGAAACGAGGAATTCCGCCATGACTCGCAAACCACTTCGTCCCGAACTGGCCGATGCACTTGAGCAGGGCTTGCACAACATCGGCCAAGCGTCCGAGTTGACCGGCATATCGGCAAAGATGATTCGCCATTACGAGGACATCGGCCTGATCGCACCGCCGCCGCGGACCTTCGCCAACTACCGCCTGTATGGCGATCCGGAACTGCACCGACTGCGCTTCATCAAACGTGCCCGCACACTCGGATTCTCGATGGAGCGCATCCGCACCTTGCTGGCGCTATGGGACAACCCGCAACGCGCCAGTGCCGAGGTCAAGCAACTGGCACGCACCCATGCCGCCGAACTGGGCGCGAAAATCCGCGAACTGCAGGCCATGCAGCGCACCCTGGAGACGCTGGCACGCCAATGCCATGGCGATGAACGCCCGACGTGCCCGATTCTCGATGATCTGGCGGATGACAACGCGACACGCGCCCACTGATTTTGCGAAGGTCCTGATGCAAGTTCGCGGCATTTCCTGATCCCGAATCACGCAAACAGCCGAGCGACACCAGACAGTACGAAGTGGATGCTGTCGTTCATGAAGCCGGACGGGAGCGCGTGGATGAGCAGGATCACGGTGATGGCGCGACTTGCGCTTGCAGTGCTGTTTGCTCTACCAACATTCTCCGGCATGGCCAACACGCTGTACCGCTGCATCGGCCCAGCCGGCACCGTCAGCTACCAAGGGCAAGCATGTGATGCCGGAAGCAGGCTGGATCGAGCGCAGGAATTTCAACCTGATCCTGTCGCTGATACCGCCAATACCAGCCCGTCGCCTATCGTTGTCCATGCACACCGATGGCGGTATTCGCGAAATCCGGGACGTGCTGTTCGTGTTTCATATCGAACATCACACCAGCGCAGCCCCAGCGACCGATGCCGCGCAGCGAAAGAACATCGCAGTTCAGCACTCGAGCGGCTGGGCCTGCACAGGACCTATGCAGACCTGAGTCGGCTGGACGAGCCCGTCAGGGCTGTGTGCCGCGGGTTTTGAGGGTGAGTAACCCCCGTCATGCCATCCTCAAATTGACATAATAGACATTATGCGAAATCAAAACGGACTCCGGGTCAGTGCTGCCACCCGCATCCCCACCCAAACCAGCATCAGTCCAAGCGACAGGCTGGTCGCCAGATACACCAGGGCCATGGCACTTCGTGGAGAACGGGCCAACAGCACGCACTCCAGCATCAACGAGGAATACGTGGTCAATCCGCCGAGCAAGCCGACGATGAGAAATGCGCGCAAGAACAACGCATGCTGACCACGCCCCTCGAGGAAAACGGCAAGGTAGCCGATGGCAAACGAGCCCAGGAGATTGGCCGCCAAAGTGCCCCACGGAAAACCTTCACCCAAGCGGCGCAGCAAGGCGCCTCCCAACCAGAACCGGGCGGCCGAACCGACGGCACCGCCGCACATCACCAAGGCCAGTTGTTGCCACCAGATCGCCATCACACGCTCCTCATCGGTCACCGGAGCGCGCACCTGCCGCCCGGTCGGGCTTGGCAGGCATCATCAGCCAGAATGGCGGTTCGGGGAGGATGCCATCTCCCGTTTGCGCAGTATGCCTCAACACGAGGTGCTATTCGTTGTCGTTCTTGTCGGCTCGACGTCTGCGTTCAGCGAGTGCGTGCGATCGTGCCGCGCGCAAGCCGTCGAGTTTCTCCTTGAGCTTGATTTCCAGCCCGCGCGCCATCGGCTTGTAGTAGACCCGCTCGCCCATGCCTTCGGGAAACGCGGCCTGATCCAGTGCAACGCCGCCTGCAACGTCGTGGTCGTATTGGTAGCCGTCGCCATAGCCGAGTTCCTTCATCAGCTTGGTCGGCGCATTGCGCAGGTGCATCGGAACGGGCTGGGTGCCGAACGCATCAAGATCGCGACGTGCCGCGCCAAGTGCCTTGTAGCCGGCATTCGATTTGGCGGTGCTGGCCAGGTAAAGAACCAATTGCGCCAGCGCCAGCTCACCTTCCGGGCTGCCGAGCCGTTCGTAGGCATCCCATGCCTCCAATGCCATTTGCAGCGCACGCGGATCGGCGAGACCGACGTCCTCTACCGCCATGCGGGTCATGCGCCTTGCAAGATAGGCCGGGTCGGCGCCGCCATCGAGCATGCGTACCAGCCAATACAAGGCGGCATCCGGATGGCTACCGCGCACCGATTTGTGCAGGGCCGAGATCTGGTCGTAGAACTGCTCTCCGCCCTTGTCGAAGCGCCGACTGCGATCCGCGAGTACCTGGTGCAGCGTGGCTTCGACGATCTCCCCACCCTCGCCTTCCGCGATGTCTGCCGCGATTTCCAGCAAGGTCAGTGCACGGCGGACATCGCCATCGGCGGCATGCGCGATCTCGCCAAGGGCGATCTCATCAACACGGATACCACGACCGCCCAAGCCACGTTCGCCATCATCCAATGCCCGTCGCAGCGCCGAGGTGATGTCCTGCGCATCAACCGCCTCCATCACGTGCACGCGACAACGCGATAGCAGAGCGGAATTGAGTTCGAACGAGGGATTCTCGGTGGTGGCGCCGACGAACAGGATGCTGCCGCGCTCGATATGCGGCAGGAAGGCATCCTGCTGCAATTTGTTGAAACGATGATCTAGGTCTCCCATGTTGTTAAGGAAAATAGTACATTGCGGTCAGCTAGTTATATTTGCGACGTGATGTTGCATCCTTACCCTTCTAACCTCTCTAAGCTCAGTGGCTCCGGTAGGAGCGCGGCACCACTCGGCTTATCGGATTGCGAGGAAATGCAGGCTGATGAACCTAGGTGCGAGATTCGTCGTGCCACAGTAGCTTACAAGAGTGCTGAAAATTGACACTGCTTGGGGTACGCACAGGGTAATCAGCGTGCCAAGCAGGGCCAGCAAGACGGATTGGGGACGAGATCATGTCGAGGGGGCAAGGTAAGCCTGGAGACCCCCCTCGGGCCATCCGTAAAATATTACTCACCGCATTTAAATTGCTGTTGCTCATGAGGTTCGAAGTAAAACCGGGAGCTATATACCCGCACGCACGAGAGAAGATACTCGCCTTGTGAGCATACGATTATGCATCTGATAATTGCCTCCTCAGACTTCACAATTCGGGGGCGACCACACCCCGGATTCCCGATTTTGCTTTATGACACGATGGAGTCCGCCATTGAAGCAAACCAGTACCTCAGGTACTACCTGACACGAGGCGCAATTGGCTCAGAACAGTCATGGATAAGCACTGGAAGGGCTCTCTATGACTATTTTGGCTTTCTTGAAGCGCACGACTTGCTATGGTCGGATGTCGATCGCGGCGAGGAGAAGAGCCTCCTAGCAGCTTATCGCGACTACTGCCTAAAAGACATAAACCTAGCTCTTAACACCGTTCGACAGCGCCTTCACTACATCTGCAAGTTCTACGACTACACCTTAAGGGAGGGCTGGGTAGATCGGCTCCCATATAGCCTAGAAGAACGCGTGGTGCAAAGAAGGGACAAGGGTTTTCTGGCGCACGTCGATAATTTCGGAACCCAACAGGCGGTACGTGACGTGATGCCACGCAGCCAAAAGTCACTTCCGAAATTTTTGGGAAAGGAGCAGCTTCTGGCACTCCTTGACGCAACCAAAAATCCGCACCACCGGATGATGATTCGGTTTGCGCTCCAGACGGGGCTTCGACGCGAGGAGATTGCGACATTTCCACTTGCGTACGTTTTTAATCCGGACGCTAGGCATGGAAACGGCAAGAACGTCATGGTGACACTCGATCCTCACGACGGCACTGGAATGAAAACAAAGGGCAGCAGGCAACGCGACATCTGGGTATCTCGCCGATTCATGGCACAGCTCTACCGCTACAGCGTTCTCAGACGCGGCGAACTTGGACCAAGGAGCTCCAGGCCTGAGCACCCCCTTTTCTTGACACAAAACGGGCAACCCTATGCCAATCACGGTAAACACATCGAGGTCATGGTGCGTAGGGCAGCCGCCAATGTCGGCATCAAGTCTCACCCGCACATGCTTCGTCACACCTATGCCACTCACACCCTAGCCGCCCTGCAGAGGAACCGCGAAGCACATACCGTGGAGCCACTGGTTTTTTTGCAGCGCCAACTCGGCCACCAGCGACTTTCCACCACAATGATCTATCTCCATCTGATCAATGAGTTGGTCGAAGACGCGGTACTGGCGTACGACGACGAACTCAACGAATGGATGGACACGGTGTGATGGCGAGGAAGCGCAAGGCTCACACTAAGACCGACCTGATCGCGCCCAAAGTCGAGTATCGCCAGGAAGGCAAAGTCCCGCCGCCCATTATCCCGGAAGCGGTGCCGCCGCAGGTAACGGTCGTGAATTTTGGATACAACGCGACCAACTACCGCTCTTTTGACTTTGCGCCCTATTACGGCCTTGGAATTGACGAAATAACCTACGCTTGCCAGCGCCAAGTCGAGCGCTTTCTATCTAAGCTGGACCACGAAATTGAAGCAGCATCAGTGGTCGGAATTGCGAATAAGTGCTTGCCCTCATTTTTTCAGTATCTCGCCCTCAGGACCAAGGCAACGAGGCGACCACATAAACTCTCCGACATAAACAGAGAGACAATCGACGGCTACCTCCTCCACATTGCGCAATCAAAATTATCGATAGGCTCCCAGAGAGCACTATATGGAGGAATCAAGACGACACTTAGAGCCCTCGCAAAGCGCGGTCTAGTTCGATTAATTGCCAGGGGTGATGCCCAGACGTTCCCCAGAAACCCATTTCCCAACAGCGCAAGGCACACAAAAGGTGAAAAACCACTATCTCGACAGGAGAGACAGGCCTTCACGGCAGCCGTCAAGACCGCGGTAATGCCGATATTTCGCAAGGACGTGGAGGTGACAGGTGAGCTCTTAGCCTATGCACTGCTAATCGTTGCTCTCCACACCGGCCGCAACACTACGCCGCTGCTGGAAATGGCACCAGACTGCCTACGCCCTCACCCTAAGAAGAACACCCGATTCTTGGTGCTATGGAAGCGGCGCGGCTATAACGCCAGCACGGTCATCATGAGGAATGAACCTACAGATCAAAACCCCATCGAGATAACACCGGCAGTTAAGTGGAATGTCGTACGCCTTATTGAACGCGTCATTGAGCTCACTACCCCCCTACGGAAAGCAGCACCCAATCAACTAACAAATCGAGTCTGGCTATACCAAAGCCAATCTCGGAGAACAGCATACTTCGGCAGCATTGTCTCGCTCACGGACACAACGCTCGCAAAAGCAATTCGCAAACTGGTTAACAGTTTCAACCTCACAGATGCAACTGGCAAGCCCCTCAGAATTAATATTTCTCGCCTGCGAAAGACGTTTGCCAATCGTATTTTTGAGCTTCTCGACGGCGATCTGGGCAGCACCGCGATCGCACTTGGAAACACCCCCCAAGTGGCTGGGCGCAACTACATGACGCCAAACGAGGATTCACAACGCAACTGGAGATTTATGGGCGAAGCGCTGACCCAGGAGTTGCTGAATCGCACCCTTGGCTCGACGGAGCGCACACCAGCTGGTAGATGTTCTGACCCGACCAACGGGCAGTACGCACCCAAACGGGAAGGAAAGACCTGCTTCGAATTTCTGAACTGCTTGCGCTGCCTCAACTACGTGGTCACGGGCGATGATCTCTACAAGCTATTTAGCTTCTATTGGCGAATACTGAGGGAGCGCGACCACATGGACGCGCAACTATGGAGCAAGCATTACGCCCATATCCCGCGTCTCATCGAACGTGACGTTATCGCCGTAGGCGTAGAGAAGAAAATCTTCAAACCCAGCGCTGTAGCTGCTGCCCGGGAGCGCGCTCGGCACGACCCGCACCCCTATTGGCGATACGACTCACTCACGTCGCTCGATGTGTTCCGTCACACACCCCAGGGGGCCGCTTGAACGTTACTGCCGCACCAATGATTGATGCACGCCTCGCCGCCCAGCCGGATAATGTGCACGCCCTGCCTTTCGAGGAACGTAATCGCCTCATCATCAGCACCGTGGAAGTGGGCGGTGTCTACGTCATCAAAAGCCAGTACGGTGACGACATTTGGCATCTTACGGGGGGCGCGACGAACTTAAGTGCATGCCAAAAGAAACTTGACTTCCATAAGGTTCCACCGAGGCTTCGGGCGGTAGCCAAAGAACTGCTGTACCGATACCAGCGGCGTGGCCGAGAAGGATGCCCTAGACCGAAGCCCTACACGATTTGGAGCACGTTAACTTTTCTGGTCCCATTTTTGAATTATCTAGACCGTATTAAGATTAAGAACTTAGCCGAAGTGACACCGACGGTTTGTGCAAATTATGTGGAGGCTTGCAAGGAAAATTTGAGAGCGCGAAAGAAGGAAAAAACTTCATCGAGCGCGACCTTGTCCCGCCACTTACAAATTGTCGAACTTGTCCATGAACTATCGCAATTCACCAAAACCCCTATGCCGTCTCACCCCTGGCCCGAAAGTTCAGCCGCGATCCTGTCAGGCCATTCAAATAAAAATTTCGGACATCGACGACGAAATATCACGCCTCTGATTCCAGATGATGTGTTCACCTATCTTTTTCAGGAGGCTCATGCACTTGTGCAGCGTGGGAAATCGCTGCTGGATGTGCGCGATGCCCTAGACGCGGCCGTGACTAAAGTCGCGGGCAAGTCCAAGGACACTATCTGGCGCTTGAGAAGTGAGACTCTCGTAGCGCTCGAATGGGAAGGAGGCTTCAGCAAACTCACCCAAGACCTGGGCGAGCTACAGGTGGCTTGCTACATCGTAATCGCCAGCTTATCAGGCTGCCGTAACCATGAATTGGCTAATCTACAAGGTGGAGCCTATTACAAGACTGCGGATGATGAACAAAAGGTCTATTGGTGGATGCGAAGTCATAGCGAAAAGACAAACGAGGGTAAAACCGAATGGATGGTGCCTGAAGCAGCCGTTGAGGCACTGCGGGTCATGGATCGCTGGGCCTTGCCTTATCAGGCTATACTCGCGGACGAAATAAAACTACTGCGGACTGCAAACCCGCAGGACACCGAGATTCGCGAAGCGCAGAGGCACGTCGGCGCTATTTTTGTAGGGCCGCACGACTATCGCAATAAGCCTATTCGCACAACGACTCTAGCAAACTGGAACATTCGGCTCAACCATTTTGCAAAGCGCCGAAATATAGGCTGGACTTTCTCGACACACCAATTTCGCCGAAAATTCGCCAACTACGCTGCTCGAAGCCAGTTCGGCGACCTACGCTATCTACGTGAACACTTCAAACACTGGTCGCAAGATATGACCAATGATGCCTACGCGCTTAACGAGTCGCAGGAAATGGAGTTGTATGCGGAGATACAAGGCGAACTTGAAGCTATCAAACTGGGGCTAGCTGAGCAGTGGCTGAAACCGACAGAGCCCCTCGCCGGAGGATATGGAAAAAACTTGATGGCATGGCGCGGCCGCGATGATGAAATCACCTGCTTCAAGGATCGGGCAACCATGATCAAGTCGGTGGCAGAAAGCCACGCCATTCGTAGCAATGGCCATGCATGGTGCACTGCAGATGACAAAAAGTGCATCGGCAATACTTTTGACAAAACTCGCTGCGTCAGCTGCGACAACAGCGTGATCGGTCGCATTCACGCGCGCCTATACCAAAAAACATACGCAGATCTGAAAGAGCTCGCTATGTGCGATGACATTGGGCCAAGCGGACAGGCCCGCGTACAGAGAGATTTAGAGAGATGTCGCGACGTGATGATTTCCCTTGGCTTTGATCCTGAGACACAGGTCGCATGAACACGATAAGAAAGCCCGCTAACGCGCGGCGAAAAGATCTAGAACTTGCAATATCGCGCATCCAGAGAGGACGCGCACATACGAATGCAACCCAGGTCAATATCAGTACCGTGGCGCATGAAGCGGGCGTGACGCCTGCTCTGATACACAACCACTACCCAGACATTGCTGAGACGATAAGAACAGCTCAAGCCCGCTCCAGTCGCGCCCAACGCGATGCCAAGCAAAGCGAACTCAATGCTGAAAAAGAAAAGAATCGTCTCCTCCGCGGGGAAAATGGACTCCTACGGGCCCAAGTGAGCAAGCTTGCATCTATCAATGAGGTCCTGCTAGCGGAGAATCGGATTTTGAAGGCCAAGCAAGCCGACCCAAAGGTTACCGACTTAAGCCCCAGAGGAAAGCGTTAAATTTTGACCGCCTGACACCTCGGCCAGTGGAATTCGGCTCAAGCTCATGATTCCAGTTTGATTAGAAACACCGCTCGACGTCATCTAGTGGCCGGACGTCGGTAGACACAGAAGGCTTGTGCGCAACAGCAATCTCCTATGTTCCGTTCCAGCCTAGAAGCAGCCATTTGCTGCCGCAGCGGCTACTTCAAGGCCTTGTTGATTTTTTCAATCAACATTTTGAACTGGTCTCGCTCGATCGTTGTTAGGTCGCTGGCGGCATGGTCGCGAGCCCAGCGAATGTACGCCTTTGCCAGCTTGTACTTCGAGAAACCGATCCCAGTGGACTCGAGGATATCGATGATCGGACGAGCGGGCTGGGCCGCAGCATCGACAGTTACGTCAATTGCCAAGGAGTCCTTGGCGATGCTGACAAGCGTATCTCGCAGCAAGTCCTCGATCTCTGGCTTGATAACGACCCCGGAATACGCGTCCTTGGTTCGCAGGATGCTCTTGTTACCTAATGTGTGAACCAGTGTCTCCTGCTGTGCTGCTTGATCACCGGCAGCATCAGAGTCCAGGAGCGCTGCAACCTTGAAGTTCTGCGCGTAGAGGATGGTGGCGTAATACACCACCTTGCCCGCGCTTGCGGCCGGAACCAAAGCGATTTTCTGGTTCAGGCTGACCACGTCGGCCGCGCGAAGCAGAGCCGCAGTTGCGTCGACGTACCAATAGTCGGTCAACCCCTCAAGCACTAGGTTGCGCTCTTGAGTAAACAAACTCTGGGCCAGATCGTATCCCAGAGCCTCTTGCAGCGGCAGAATCGCTGCCGGATCACCTGAGCTCACGGTCGTATGCACCTTGGTGCCGACCGTACGATCAAGCATCTCGACCACGCGGACCAAGGCCAACTCATCGGGCCCGACGAGGAAAGGGGAATGAGTGGTATAGATCGTCTGGTTGCTCTCGGACAACCGACTAAGGGTGGAGCGGAACTCTCGTTGTTTAAGTCCGTGCAGAGACAGGCCGGGCTCGTCCAGCAACAGAATGGCATTCTTGTGCTTGCCGACGGCTTCGGCGAAGAACACCACAAAAAATGATACCAGCCACTGGAATCCTTCCGAGCGCTGATGTAGTTCAATGTCAACGCCAAGCTCGTCCTCGACTACCACCTTGAGGTACTGTCCGTCCGCCTGAATACGCAACTTGTCTGCTTCTGCTCGACCTTCCCGTGGACGCCAGACCGATCGAATCTCATTAGTTAGCTGCACACTGGCCGCATTTAGTTGATAGGTGCGCTTGTCGAGCTGATCGCGGTAGTCCTGAAGGGCAATGGGATTGTTCGCTGCGGGTGGTGACGTTTTTCCTAGGTCTGAAAGCTCCTGCGCGGTAAAGCCCAAAAGCTTTAGCAGACAGACGTTGCCATAGTCGTACTGATCGTCATCGAGGACATTACTGGCCAATCTCTGTGCCAGATGGTCGAGTTGAATTAGTGGCCTGACACGGAAGTAGTTGTTGAACAGCACAAAGACTGGCTTTCGCTCATTGAGTACTTTAAGCGCTGTCGCTCGATCGAGATGAGCTGTCGCTGCTGCTACAAGGCTGTCGAATCGTTTCTCCTCGTTGTCATTAGTCTCGTCAACCAAGGGCAAAGACTTGTCCAACCACGACTTCAGAGCAGATGCTCGCTCGTCATCGATGGTGGTGGTTGTAGTCCACCCATTGGTGATCAGGGCCAGGTCTGCGCTCGGCGACGAGCCTCCCGATGCCTTGGCTTCCGCGCGTGGGTCAATGTGGGCACACAGTCGAGTCAAGTCTTTGGTAATGCCCCCGAAAGTAGGCAGCGAGGGGGCATCAATCAGGGTGTGCCACGCGGAGTTGTCCAACCTCCTGCCGAAGGTGTACCGCACGCCGTGCATAGTCGGTGGGATCGCCGAGCGGTCTGCGTCATCGAGTTCAAACTCGACCTCCACCACAGTTACAGTTTTAGGGTCGACCCGCCCGGTAGTGATGTCGTTGTACTTGGAGCGTGGGTAATCACGCAGCGCGTCGAACTTCGGCACTTCCGGCGGCGGGTTGATCTGCTGAAGGGCTTGTAAAACGGCCGTCTTCCCCGCCTCGTTAGGGCCGACCATGATGGTCTTGTTCTTCTCAACCTCGAACCAGCCAGTATCGATGATGCCGCGGTAATTGGTGACCCTCGCCTTGCTCAATCGCATATGCCTGCCCCCTAACGACTGTCACTGCCCCCAGACCGGCGCTAGCATAGCGTATACCTCCTAGATTCTGTCCTGCGGCTGGTATCGGAGGATGTAACCAAGACCCTACGTTTGGTTCGCAATCTCCAATGACAGAAGCCGCCGCAAGACGGTCGGTGGGTTCCGCACGGCGAACGACCGCTACGGGTCGCATAGCGACGGTGATCGGCCACCTGCAAAACGGGCACGATCTCCCGCCCCAAGCGTTCTGCTATCCGCCGGCGTGAATCCGTGCGACGCAACGAAGTGGCATCTGCTCGGAAAAACTTCTAATCCGAGCCGGCCAGCCAAGCGCTAACCGTCGGAGTCAGGTTTCGGAATTTTCTGACGCGACGGTACGAAGTTGCCTGATCGCGAGCAGAAGGCTCATTGCGTAGTCTGGCCCTGTCGGCAACGCACGGGACCAGCCATCTGGCCAGGACATCCACCCGTTGCGCGCCCCGTCTGGGAGGATGGGGCTGCCGGCCGCGCTTGCCTGTTGTCAAAATTCCATCCGGCAGGTCTAAGGCGCGAGCTTGCGTCCATTCCGCTGATCGCTCAGAGCTAACACTGTTCCAACGGCACCGCCCAGCCTCGATCATCAGCTTCGGCCAACAGTTCCGCGTACGCCTCTCGCAGCTCAGGCGTGACGCCTTCGGCCTAAGCATGTTAGGCCAGGTCTACCGCCACCTCATCCCAACCGGTCCAAAAGTCGGCATGTGAAGTCGATTTGTTCGTACGTGCCATGTAGTAGGACAACGCCTGTAGGCGAAGATCATTCATGCGGCGTCCTGGACCAGCTCGTAGTACGGATGGCGCTTGTCGTCGAAGATGGCGAACAGCTCTTCGTCTGAGCGACCTTGAGGCGTCAGCCACGCGATTGCATGCTCTGGCTTGATGTTGATGACGGTGCGGTCGTGGCCCTGCGCGGCCACTTCGGGCTCAGGCTCGTCGGTAATGGCGGCGAACGACCACAGGTCAGGTTCTTTCCCGCTGGGATCAGTCCAGTGGGAGTACAGACAGGCGATGAACATCGTCTCGCCGGTTCTGGGTTGGAAGTGGATCTCCTTGGATCCACCTCGCCCGTCGTCCACATTCTCGTAGAAAGTTTCGGCGAGCATAAGGGCATGGGTGTGCCCGAACTGTGGACGCCAGAACTTCTGAAGATTGTCCCTTCGGGCGTTGTACTTGCCCGACACCTGCCCCGTCTTCGTGTAGTCGGTCCTGGGATCCATGCCTTGGGGCCGACACAGGTAGCGCATCGGTCGAACGATGGGCTTGCCGTCCTCCACCAGGAGGACCGGGGCATACCACAGAGGAAAGATACGATCGTCTTGCGTCGGCTTGTGGCTCGTGCGCTTGGCGTCAGCAATCCAGCGTTCCATCTGCTTGATCTTGTTGGTAGCGATCCGTTGTTCGTTGGCCGCGGTCTTCGTCGGCTTGGTGGCCAGCTTGGCCTCGGCCGCAGCCAACCGCACCCGCTGCTTTTCCAGCTCCGTCTCACTTTCTCCCAACTTAAGGCCGTTCCAAGTGGCGACCAGATCCTGGATCGCGCGCTCCAAGGCGGTCTTCGGACGCAGGAAGTTCAGATGGGTTCTACCCCGAAATCACGGACGGTTTGGAAAGAGCTGACAACTTCTGATCTTGTCTGATGACTCTGCGTCGCATCCTTGGGTTATGGCGTCGCTCGATGTATTCGAACACATCGGCCCTTG
>JAFECB010000010.1 GCA_018242365.1 Pseudomonadota bacterium | reverse complement strand
GGCATCGGCATGTCTGTGGACTACGGCGACGGCGCTGGCCCGCACATCACCGAGTTCCCGGACACTGCGAACCGCCTCCAGCTGGCTGAAGCCCTGCAGTTCGCTGCCGACACGATCGGCAGCACCGTGCCCGGTCGCCTGAGCCCGTTCGTGCGTGGCTGGATCAGCACCGCTGCCGACAGCCACCACAACGCCAAGTCCAAGGGCTTCTGGGAACCGGGCGTCGAGCGCAACGACAGCGAAATGATCATGCTCGTGGTCACCGAGCTGGCTGAAGCCGTCGAAGGCCTGCGCCACGGCAACCCGCCGGACGACAAGGTGCCTGAGTTCTCGGCCGCAGAAGCTGAGTTCGCCGACGCCATCATTCGCATGATGGACCAAGCCCACGCCCGTGGCTGGCGCGTGGCGCAGGCCATCGAGGCGAAGATGAAGTTCAACGCAACGCGTGCTCACAAGCACGGCAAGGAGTTCTGAAATGGGCAAGCTAGTTTTTCCGAGGGCCTTCCTCATCGCCGAGACCAAGGTGGACTACGCCGCCATGGACCACGCCCTGCTGCACCTCGGTGTGGATGGCTGGGCCTCCGATGGAGGCACCGACGCCGACGTGCTCACCGAGTTCGCCGGCAAGTCGTGCTACATGAGCTTTGACAAGAACCTCAATCTGAACCTGACCAAGGTCGGTGGCCGCCCCAACTCGGCGTACATCCAAGACGGCATCATCGGCAACAAGCACGGCAGCGTGTTGGAGCACTCAACGGTGACCTTCTTCCTGACCAACGTCAGCCGGGTGGTTACGCACGAGCTGGTCCGCCACCGCGCCGGCACGGCTTTCAGCCAGACGTCTGGGCGCTACGTGCGCAGCAACGACGTCGATATGTTCCTGCCCAAGGAGATCGTTGCCTTCCCGGACGCTGTTTCCGTCTTCTATCGCGCTATGTGTGAGATGGAGGAGAACATCGCCGAGCTGGTCGAGATCACTGGCATCGAGGACATGACCGACTTCGGCCTGAAGAAGCGCCTCACCAGCGCCTTCCGCCGCATCATCGGCAACGGGCAGGCCAACCACCTCGTCATGACGGCGAACCACCGTGCGTGGCGCCACGTGATCGAGATGCGCACCTCTGTCCACGCCGAGGAAGAGATCCGCTACATAATGGCCGATGTGGCTGGACAGCTGAAAGAACGCTTTCCGACGATCTACGCAGACATGACCGAAAACGCAGACGGTGAGTGGGTGTTCGCTCACAGCAAGGTGTGATCACCTTCAATATCTCTTAACAAAAAGAGCCCAGAAGGGCTCTTTTCTTTTCCCGCTTCACTGCGGGACGCCAAACTATTTCAGAGTTGTTTGTTGCTCAGTCCTCGCCCCACTTGTCGGGCCCGCAGATGTTGCGTTCCCACCAGTCGTGGAATCGGATCTTGAACTCAGCCCACCACAGTTTGATCGCGTTCATCAGCGTTCTCCTTTCAGGTCCTTCAGGACCAACTCAAGCTCTTCGATCGTCGCGTTGTTCTTCAACATGTTGGCGCGATGAGAGATCACCCGCACGTTGCCCTTCACGTAGCCCTTTGTCCCGTCGATGCGATCAAGGCTCGGGCGATCCATCGGAATGCCAAGCACCGGGCACAGAGTGGGGATCACTATGTCACTGAGTTCGATGTTGAAGTCGCGACCCTTCTCCTTGGCGCGCGCCTTTGCGGAACGGTACATGCGCACCTCGTGCGGAGTTGCAGCGTGATGAGCTACCGATACGGGGCGGCGGCAGGCTTTGCATACGCTGTTGTACCCCCCATGGCACCTAGCGTGTTTGTGGAACCGTTCAAACGGAAGCACCGCCAAGCACTTGGTGCATTGGCGGTGCCCATCTGGAAGAGAGCGGGATGCGCGATAGTGTTTGTGGCTTTCTGGCATCCCTAGAGTCTAGCAGAACTAAACCAATTCGCAAGACCCCGCGCTACAGGCCAAAGTTTGCGTGTTCTCGGTGTGGTCCTCCGTCTCGAAGCGCTGCAAACCGGCCCAATCGAACGTAGGCATCTTCGCAGCCAGAGCATCGTACTCAGCCTTGGTGCATTCCTGATACGGGGCCTGTTGGTAGGTGTGGTCGCTGAATGGGAGGAAGCTGACGCCACCCACCTTGTCGAAGTTGCGATACACCCAGTCGCCGACGGCCAACCACTCGTGGTCACGGACGTAAACGGTGATCGAGGGGTTGTGCTCACACCAATTCGTAGCAAACATCAGGTAGTGGTCCAGCTGCTCCACGGCCGTCATGTCGTTGCGGAACACGGCGTGGTTGGGGCCTTCCACAGGGAAGCTGAACACGTCGGTGGTGCCGCCCTTCAACACGCAGTCTTCGACGGGGAAGCCCTCCGCACGCATGAACTGTGCCAGCGGGTCTTTTTTGTCGGCACGGACGGTGCGGATGTAGTGCTCGCTGTAGCGAGGGTGGATGCCAGAGGCGCTGTCCACGAGCTGCGAGACGGTGCCGGACGGCTTGACGGTGGTGATGGCCACCGACTGGTTGATGCCCAGCTTGGCCGCCCATTCAGCGTTCACCTTGACGGCGTGGGCACGCAGGTCGGCCAGCCAGTTGGCGGCCTCGCTGGAGGCCTTCGAGAGCACCTCGTGGTCCATGATGCCGGTCATGGACACGCCCAGCAGGCGCTCTTCCTCTTGGTTCTTCTGCCAGATGCTGCGCACGTAGCGGAACTTGCTGAGGGTGGACTGGAAGGTGCCCATGATGGTGGCGACCTCGACCTTCTCCATCAGGTCCTTGAGCGTGTCGCCGGCACGGATGACCACCTCGGTCAGGTTACAGAGCCCGGCGCTGCGCAGCAGGATCTCGCCGCAGGGGTTGGTACCGAAGTCGAAGTCCGGGTTGCGACGGCCCGACTCCGCAGCCTTCTTCTTCGCCGCCACGCGATTGAAGATGCCGCGCTCACCGGACTTCGACTCGATCAGGGACTGCCACTCCTTCAGGAAGATCTCCATGTCGGGACGTTCCGTGTAAGCAGCAGAGTTGTTGGCCAGCGCACGCTGGGGTTCGGTTTCCCACCACTTGCCCGACTTGGCCACACGCATGCGGTCGTCAGACAGGTTGGACAGGGAGATCAGGGCCGAGCGGCGCACACCGCCCACCACGACGATGTCAGCGATCTTGCAGACGAGGTCGTGGCACTCGACGGAGTTCAGCTTGCGGCCGGCAGCGCCCTTGAACAGGGCGATGGAGAACTTGAACAGGTCGACCAGCGGCTTGGGGCCAGAGGCGCGGCCGCCGAAGGTCTTCAGCTTCGCGCCAGCGGGGCGAACCTTGGAGACGTCCCACTGGGGGATCTGGCCTGCGTACAGCAGGCTGACCATCTCGCGGAAGGCGCTGGCCCAGCCGATCTTGCTGTCCTTGACCGTGATCACGGTGGTGGAGGGGTGGAACTGCTCAGCGACTTCGGGCAGCTGGTTGATGCTCTGGCGCTCGACGCTGAAGCCGACGCCGGTGCCGCACATCAGGACGTAGAGGATTTCGTCGAAGGCGCGGACGTTGTCCACGGCGATGTACGAGCAGTTGTAGCCGGCCATCTCGTCCTTGTCGAGGGCGGGGCCGGCGGTCATCAGGGCGCGCATGGAGGGCATGCAGCGGAGCGACTGGATGGCGGCCTTCACACGGGCGGCGGGGTACAGGTCGGGGAAGCGCTTGGCGAAGAAGTCGACGTAGCGATCGACGGTCTCAGGCCAGTTTTCACGGCGCTGCTCGGAATCGAGCCAGCGAGCGTAGCGGGACTTGTGGATGAACGACTGGAGGGGGGTTGGGAGAGAGACAGGCAGGACTGCGTCGGCGGCGATGTTCATGGCGGTTTTCCTTGAAGGCTGAAAAAGCCCCTCTCAGGGGGCTGCGGAGACTATGTTATATCACATGCTGTTGCACGAGGTCAACGGGCGTGATGGGGAGATTGTCACCAACTTGGGCGGGCGTGTCCATGTCGAAAATTTCGTAATGAGGTGGGGTAACTCTTTCTTAGAACCACTTCATGTCTTGACTTATACCTTCCTATATTGTTTTTTAACTGAAAAAATGTAAGTTCGTAAGGAATAAGAAAAAATATAATAGTGATAAGTACTTAGGGCCTTTCACAAGGCATCACGATCTCCTTACACTTACGAAACGACGAAGCCCCGATTCCTCGGGGCTTCGTGCTTGGTTCGCGGTCAGATGTACTTGGCGAACGGTACTGACCGGTTCATGACTTGGCCCACACCAGCGTGTCCAGTGATACCAGATAGAAGGGTCATCAGGTGGTCGAACGCAGGGCCGAGGAACGAAGTGCCCGGCAGCTTGCCCCGTTCCAGATCACCCATGGCGTCTGTCCCGAATACCCCGGTCCCCATGATCCCAGAGCGTGCGATCGACTGGGAAGCCACGTCGTACAGGTCCGCAGTGGTGTTGAGCGTCCCGGTGAGTGAGCCCTTCAACACATCGCTGAGGAACATGAATGGCACGTACGACATCAAGATCCATCCCGGGGCGACGTTCCCGTGCTTCAACTCTTCGCCGACACGACGCAGGATCGTGTTGTGGAAGCTGAACGTGAACTGCTTCAGATGGAAGATCAACTGATATCGCGGATCGCTCCCCCAGACCGGCCGATGGGCTGCATTCGGGCGCAAAACGGCCCCATCGACCCACTTGAACACAGCCGCCTGAATCCGCTTTTCGATGTCCAATACCTCCGATTTTTTGGCTCCAGCCTGCAGTAATTGGTCCTTTGTGAGGGCAATAGTGCCGTCTTGGAGCTGAAAAACGTCACTTTCTGCAATGCCAAGCTCCTCCAAATACCGCTGGCTATGGTTTTTGTAGCTGCTGCTATCATTTTTATTTTCGCCATGTGAAATCTGGGCAGCGACGTTTTCAGCATGTGAAATGATGAAGCGCTGCGCAGCCATCATTGCGGCCACCCGCATGCGCTGATTCCACATCTCCATGCCGTTGTAGCGGAAGAATTTCGAGTTGATGTTCTTCAGGAAGCTGCTCATGTGCATCGAGTTGTACACGTGCCCCATGGCCTCCAGCATGTTCTGCTCGTCGATCAGCCCGAGAGTGCGGGCCATTTCAGTCTGCGCGTCGTCCCCAGCACCGCGCAGCTGGTCTGCGATGCCCTTCATCCCGTAGGTGAAGGCCTTCCACGCCTCCTTCATGTCGTTCGAGCGCATGGCCACGCCGAGCGGGTCGATCAGGTTCGAGAACAGGCTCAGCGGCAGCAGGACGATGTTCTGGTAGGTCACGATGCCGCTCATCACCTCCTTGAGTCGGGGGTTGAAGTCATAACCCAGCGTGCCCTCCATGGCCATGGTGGCCTTGCGCGCCATGGCCAACTCGTCCTGCGTGGCACCTTGTTTCTGAGCCTCAAGGAACTTGGACGTGATCACCTCGCCGTCATTGCCGAAAGTGTGCGCGTACTCAGCGCGATGTACGGCGCGCTGGGTGTACGAGGTCATGATGTCGGCCATGTCCTTGGACTGGAACTTGGCGAACGCCGCCGCGTTGGACGGGTTGATGAAGGTGAACTGGCGGTCGAGCACCGACGGGTTCCACGGCGTGAACCCCAGCGTGTGCTCGTTTTCAGCCAGCTCCAGCGAGCCGTCGCCGTTCACCAGAGCGTTGAACGTCTCACGGGCCTGCGCCTTGCCGATGTACTGCTCCATCAGGTTGATGAACTCTGCCTCGTTGTTGCGAATCGCCTCCTTGTCCCAGACACGCGGGAAGTAGTCCTTCACGTTGCCGAGGTCGGTCCACTTCTTCGTCTTGGTGTCGAAGCGCTTGACGCCCCGATCGACCATGTAGTCGCGCATTTCCTTGAGGTACGCCGCCAGTTCCTTCTCCAGAGGGGTGCTGGCCGGCTTCATGGCCTGCATGTTCTCCAGCGCGCGGCGACGCTCTTCGGACGTGGTGTCCTTGAGGATGTCCTGCAGCTTGTTCAGGCGCTTGCCAACCTGCTGCGCACGGCGCTGCAGGAAGGGCAGCTCGCCAGAGTTCTCACGCCCCGGCTCGCGATGGAACAGGTCGGCCAGCTCCGTCAGCGCGTCGACATTGGTGTTGCGCAGGCGGTCCGTCGCGCCGGTGAACATCGCCTCAGCGGCATCGCCGATCGGACCAGACACCTCACGGGCCTTGTCGCTCAGCGTCTGCGCCTTCAAGTCCTCCAGCACAGCCCCAACGAGGCTGGGCTCGGCGAACTTGCCGGTGTGCAGCGCTGTGAACAGCTGGTCGATCTTCTGGTCTTGGCTCAGCACACCGAGCATCTCGCGGAAGAACGTGACCGCGCGCGAGAAGATGTTCGTGCCAGTCTGGCCAAGAGGCAGCGCGCCCTCGGCCCAGAACTGGTACATGTAGGCCAGCCGCTCCTCACGATCGGTCTCGATCTGCTTGAGCGCGTCGGGGTGGTCCTTCAGCAGCTCACGCAGCTTGGCCATGACCTGCGGCGCCTCGGCGGCGTCGAGCAGGTCAGCCTTGAGCTTGCGCTCAGCCTGAGAGCCGCCCAGCATAGCCATGAAGTCGTGCAGCGACTCGTGCCACGCCACGCTCATGGGGTTCAACGAGTTGATGGCGATCTTGATCAGGCGCTTGGTCTTGTCCTTGTTCATCGAGAACTCGCCAGACGCGCCGATGTCCGCGAACTTGGCGAAGGCCACCTTCACGTCCTTGCCGCGAATGCGGGCGATCTCGTCGAGGATCGCTTGCTGATCAATTTTGCCGGGCCGACCACGCTTGGGCTTCATCGTGGATTGCCGGGCCATGCCCGGCTCAGCCTTTGGGCGGTTGTTGGGTACCCACACGCCGGGGGACTTCTCAACGTATCCCTGAGTACGCAGGAAGTCGGCAACCGCACGCTCACCCGAGTTGTACTCTCGCGCACGGTCGCTTGGGGTATCGCCAATGATGGTTGCGCCAGCGTCCGTCGCGCGTTTGATCTCGGCGAAGTTAGGAGTCAGAGCGCCGGGACGCGAGCCGTTCACGCTGACAAACACCCTGTCGCTACTGTCGTACGAACCCACGTTGGCGTTCGCACCCCAGCTCTTCGCGTATGAGGCGGTCGACGAGCCATCGGAACCGCGCCCGATGAACTTGTTGGCCATGTCGCTCTTAGCCTGATCCTTCTTCAAATACGGGCTTTTGCCGGAAAGGATCACGCGAGGCCCGGCCGTGCCCGGCTCAGCTTTTGGGCGAATGGGGCCCTCCACAATGGAGACGTTCACGCCAGCCCGCAAAGACTCGCTGGCTGGCGCCGTTTTGGCTGGCGCTTTGGGCCGAGCAGCAATGCCGAGCTTCTCGCGCTCAGACTCCGTCAGCGCGTCGTAGGTAGCGCGCGCCTCGATGGCAATTGAAGTGGGGTGGTCGAGGTCCAACTTCCCATCAGCGCCCTTGGGGTAGACGTCCCGATCGTTGTTCTCCACGTGGCTACGCTCGTGGTCGCGGAGGAACGCGGCGATGCGCTTAGTGTTGCCAAGAGTCTCCTGCAACTGCTCAGCAGAAACGCCGAGCAGCTTCAACATCTTCTGTTTTGGCTCAGAGGACGAGAGGTAGTCCACCATGGCGTTCGGGGACTTCCGCAGCTTCCCGACGTTCACGTAAATGCGGTCGTGTTTGTCTGTCCCAGCCAAGTACTTTGTCGCGTCGGCGTCGGTGATGAAGTAGACGCCGTCGCGCAGCACAGCGGTCCCAGCATTGAGCAGGGCCTCCAGTTTGCCGGGAGGCACGTTCTTCCCCGTGCCGGTCTTCGGCGCGCGCGTCGAGCCGACGGCCTTGCCGGTGTCTTCCTCGGCGAATCGAACGCCCTTGGACGTGTCCATCTCGTCGCGCAGGCGGGAGATCCCCGGCTTGTTCTCAGCCATGCCAGAGCGGTTCTCGTCGGCCTGTTCGACACCGTGCTCGAACTCCACGCTGTTCACCTCGGACTGGGCGTCACGGTACAGGCGCAGCTTCTCGCGCACGATGGCCTGCGCCGGCACACCGCCGCCGGTCTCTTTCAACTCGTCGAGACGCTGTCGCTGACGGTCGATGTTCTGCTGCAGCACCGACTTGATCTCTTCGCGGCGAGACTCAGCCTCCTCGCCCTGTTCGGACAAGAGGTCCGTGAACTCGTCGGTGACTTTCGTCAGAGTGTCCTTGAGACCGTTCAGAGTGCCACTCGCCTCGTTCAGCGCGTGCTGGACCATGTACATGTACTCGCGGTTGCGCTTGGGCTTGACCAGCTTCTCGGACTTGCGGTCGAGCATCACGCCGTCGAGCGTGGTGACCAGCTTCTCCACATCCTCGCGGGCCAGCACGGAGGCGACAGCGTCGGAGAACAGCCGGCGCATGCGCTTGTCGGCGTTCTCGCCCTTGCCCGAACCCTCCTTGTCACCTTGCGCCTTCCACATGGACTCGGCGGACAGGGTGAACTTGGTGCCGTCGGTGCGCTGGAACGTCACGCGAGTCTTGCTGGCGGTCGGGTCCTTGGTCAGCTTGCCGTAGGCGGCGATGTCCTCGTCCGAGGCGATCGTGCCGTCATCCTGCTTGGCATCCGAGACCTCCAGCACCTCGTACAGGTCGAGTGCGGCTTTGGCGCCACCCTTCTTGTACGCCTCGCGCATGGCGCTCAGCTCGCCCTTCAGCTCGTTGATCTGCTGCGAGCGGTCTTCGCCGGTACGCTTCTCGTGGCCGGCGATGCGTTCCTTGATGTCAGCAGCGATGCGCTTGACCTCAGCTTCAGGATTGCCCTCAGTGTTGGCCACGTACTCGCTGTACGGCACCTGACGCGTCTGGGCGTTGGGCCCCACGGAGCCGC